>CAKPRG010000001.1 GCA_934182465.1 uncultured Clostridia bacterium
AGTTACAACTTTTGTTCAAAAAATGATTATCGGCAAATTACTATTTATTTAACAAATCACTAAATTGTAATTTATATTACTCTTTATTAGTTATTTTATAAATAATTAAACCTATTAAAAAGCCAATACCAGAATCAACCAAATACCAAACTGCGTGAATTAAAGCTGAACTATTATAATAAATAAACACTGATGGTATAAACAATATAGATATAATTATTGGATAGATATATTTCCATTTTTCCTTTGAAATACTAGCAAATATTATAGCAAGTATAAAAGTTGATACCAAAATTAAGAATACCATTCCCATTATATCTGTTGGTCCTGCAAATAAAGGAAAAATGTAAAACATAAATAACTGTATCAATAATATTGTTATTTCCTTCCATATTTTTCTCATTTTAAATTCCTCCAATCATAACAAAAAATTACTATTTTTTATTGTCCGCCATTTTTTTCTTTCCACATATATAGGTAACAACCATTGTTGTCAAACTTATAAATATAGAAAATTCAAACATATCATTATAATTAAATTTATGATGTTTGCTTAAATATTGCTCTGTATAATACTTTTTATTTAAGTATAAATTTACAGATTTAATTGAGTTATCTTTATAATGAAAAGAAAGAACTGAATAATCATTTAAACCTGCACCACTAATTTCAATTTTATTCACATCATTTAATTTTTCAATTTTTATATTATCTTTTTGTAAATTTTCTTCAATAACAGTTATATTGGTCTGATCAACATTTAATTCGTAATTTACTCCCCAAAATGTAACACAAAAGTCAATGCAAAAAATAATAATAGGAGAAATTATCAATATTATTTTTATAAAATTCAAAAATATTTTCTTTATCATAAAAATTCTCTTTTCTCTTTTTATGTTCTTATTATATAATAAAAGGCTGATAATTTCAAATACTTATCAGCCTTTTATTACTAAAAATATTTATGGTATATCTGTTAATCTTAAATCTTTAGTTCCTATATATACATCTCTATTTCCAGACAAGGTAGCAAATTTTATTATTGTATAATTATCATAGTAATATTCCATACTTCCACCATCTTTATACATTTCAGCAGTTATTTTCCCATCTTTTTCATCTTTATCTGCTTTTCCAATAATTTCTTCCATTGTTATTTTATTTTCTAACAATGCCTCTTTCAAAGAATATTCATTGCCATCAATTTTTATATTTACAATTCCATTGTATCCATATATATTATAGTCATATTTATCTGTTTCTGATTTATCTAATATTGTATAGACTTTATAACTCTCTGTTGGATCTTTGTCATAAAAAAGTATCTCAAAATCTGGAATAGAATTATAAGTAATATTTACAGTCTTAATAATTTCTAACAATTCTTCAGCATCATCATAATTTAATCCATTGTTCACTAATGCTATATTTTTATTTATACTAAATGAAATATCTTGCAATACTTTACTATTGTCATAGTATCCTATAATTGCCTCTTGACTATTGTTTAATATAAGTTTTTCTGTTGTTCTTCCTGTACCACAAACTCCAAATTGATTATTATAAAAATACAACATTGCATATTTTTCTTTATTGTTTTTGTATAGTTTTAAAGCATATTTAAAAAAATCATTGCCTTCATTTTTTAGTAATTCTTCATATTTCCACTCATTTGGAATATTTAATTCTAATTTTATGTCATCTATATATTTAGAATATTTTATACTATTCTTTTCTTCATTTTCATCTTTATTTTGTACTGGTGCATATTTTTCTCCCCATGTGCCAAACACAACTTCTTTGCCTTTTTTCATTCTATTCCAATCAATTAAATACATAATTCCAATTAATATTAATATTGTAACTGCAATTATAATCACTAATTTGAATATAGTTTTTCTCATATATACCACCTATAACCTTTCTATTATTTAGACAATTTTTTTCTTAATTTTAGTTGGTATTTTGCCAAAATAATTGAAAAAATTATAGTTATAATTAAAAAAATAAATGAAATACTTAAAATACAAACACCAGAATTATTTATTATTTCAGTATTTGTTGGTTGACTTACAATATTTATTTCATTCCTTGTTTCCTTATCCTGTGATTCACTAGCATCACTTTTTACTTCATCTTTTAAATTTTCTTGTCCTTTTTTTGTTTCAGCATTTGTATTTTCTCCAGTTTGTTCGGTAGTATTATTTCCTATTGTTTTATCTTGCTCCACTTTGTCAGATACTTTTTTATTAAATAATGTTTTTATTCCTATTACAAATGTAATAATAAACATTCCTAAATTGCTTAATAATATTTTTAAAGTATTTACTGCTTTATAATATCTCCATTTAATAGTTCCCGTTGGCTCTTTTAAGAGTTTTCCGATTTCTTCAAACGATAAATTTGATATTATTTTTAGTGAAATAATTTCTTTTTCTTTATTATTTAATTTACTAATTAATCTATTGTAATTGTCTTGATCTATTATTTTATTTATTTCATTATTATCATCTTCAATATTATATATACTATCTAAATCAATATTATTTTTATTACGCTTCAGATAATTAATTGTTTCATTTTTTGTTATAGAATATAACCAACTACTTTCATTTCTATTAGGCAATTTTTCTTTATCTATTAAGTATAATTTTTCAAATACTATTTGAACTACATCTTCTGCATCTTGTTTATTTTTTAATATACTATATGCAATGCTATATATCAATTTATTATAGTTATTATATAATTTTTCAAATGCTATCTTATTTCCGTATTTAATTTCTATAAATAATTCTTTTAATTCTCTTACATTTATTTTTTCCATATTAATAGTCCTCTCCAGTAATTATATTTATAACATAATTGAATATATTTTATTAGGATTTATAAATCCACATTACCTCTCATCCCTATTATACTACTTATAAAACTTGATGCAAATATTATAACATTTAAAATAATGTATATTATTGGATTTATTTTTCCTTTTCTCATTATGTATATATTTAGTGGAATTAAAATAACTGCAAATATAAAAATATAATTATTAATGTTATTTTCATATTAAAAATATCCCCAATTAAAAATGTTAAACAAATAACATTGAACTTATAAACCCAACAATGCCATTATATATTATTGAAAAAATAAACAATACTACTTTTTTTATTTTTTCGCTATATGATAACTTTCCAGCACATAAAATTATAAGAATTGGTATTAATATTGGTATGCCAAAAATAATTAATACCTCTATTACAAGTCCTCCAAACTCCATATAAACCTCTCCCACAAATAAATATTTTTAATTTTCAGTTATAAATGCCTGTTAAATAATCAGAGAACAGATAATATCTGTTCTCTGACAAAACTTAATTATTTTCTTTTAAAGTATATTGACTTATATCTGGCTCTATAAAAATAGAATCATCAACATTCTCAAATTCATATTCTCTTGTAACATTTTGTTCATCTAATACTGCCTTTCTTACTAATCCTGTTTCTTTTTCTATATCGTATTCATTTTTATGCTCTCCTATCAAATTGTATGGTGATAAAAAATCATTTATACTATAACATTTATAATTATTTACTTTTATTGATGTTATTCTTGTAGGTAATGCATATAATATAGTTTGCCATAAATTATCTGTTTGCAATGGTGTCATTGAAGTTATGCCCAGTATTTCATTTGTAGCATTTAATTCTACTATTTTTTCATCTTTTGATTCAGTAAACATATCTATCCTAGATCCTGTATTATAATAAGATATTTTTACAGTTTCATCATCTACTGTTCTTTCTAAAGTTAATAATTGTTTTTCATTCTTTTGATATTGATTAATAATTAAAGTTGTATTTTCATTGATATGATTAATTGATTTTATATGATAATTATTACTCTTGGTATATTTTTCTGCTTTATTTTGCAAATCACTTATAATTATTGTATTCCTTATAGTATGAATTGCTATAAAAATTAATATAATTATTAAGATTATTCCTATGATTTTTATTATTTTTTTCTTTTTCATAATAATCACTCTCCTTTTCATTTGTGTAGCCTAGCCATCTTGAGTTTCAACAACTTTTAGACCCTTGACTTTGCGTCATAAACTTTCGTTTATTTTGCTTTTTTACTTAATTACTTACATTATAACATATTTTGTAAAAATTTTCAAATTTACCATCTACTTAACAAATGTGTTCTTATTATTTTGTAACGGAATCTTTTTTATTTTATATACAATAATAATTTCAATTATTATTTCTATAATCAAATAAAATAAATGTATTGGTATATCTGCTTTTATATTTCTAAAATAGTCAAAGATTTCACTATCTTCGTGATTATCTTCAAATTCTTCTTGAACTTGATCATTCATATTATAAATTTTTAAATAATACCCATCTGGAATCCCACCCCAGAATGTAACTTTTTTAATATCATAATTAATATCAAAATGTTCTTTAATTTCCTTTGCAATATATTCATTTTGATTTTCAATTCTTATTGTTTTATATTCTGCAATATAGTCTAAAAAAGTTAAAAAACTCGTATATAAATTTATTATCAAAAATATTAATATCAAAATTGTTAATATTATTTTCTTTTTCATTCTTTTCTCCTTACAATTTTAGTCAATATTACTTTTCTATTCTCAAAATTATGAGAGTTATAGCCTATTTATTGCTACTTTCTTGTACATCAACTATTGCACCTTTTTCATCATAAGTTTTAGTTTCTATAACATTTCCACTATTGTCATAATAGTATATTACAGAATTAGTTTGTGGATTTTTATGATATTCTCTATATAATGGTTGTCCATAATCATTATAATCATAAAATTCTTCTATATATTCTTTCGTTTTTTTATAAGCAAAAGTATTATAAAATTCATAATAAATAACTGTCTTTCTTGATCTATTGCTATATGATTCTATCCCTAAATATTGTTTTCCATCAATTTCTTTTATTTTTGTACTCTTAAATATCCTAAAATGCCAATCATTATTTATCATAAAAATAATTGCACCTACTAAAAAAGAAATAAAAATAATTATAATTAATAGTAAAATTTTTTTCTTAATCATTTTTCCTCCACAACTTAATATGTTAAATACTTTATATCACAAAAGTATATATTTATCAATATTTTAAACTTTTTTTGCATAAACAACATATCTATATTGTGTTTTATCTGACCCATTCATATTATAGCAAGTATAAAGCATCAATATTTCCTCGTTTTTTTGTATTGGTAGTTTATCAGTTTCTGTTTCTAGCACTATTTGTTCATCATATAATTCATAATAAAAATCTCCATAATTAGTTTGAATTTCTATAATATCTCCATTTTTTAATTCTCCCAATCTTTTAAAGTTGTTCATATAATCGTGTTCACACATAATTATTGTCCCATTTTCTCCTGCAAAATATGATCCGCTATCGTGTCCAATTCCTTTTAATATAATTTCATCAGTTACCCCAAAGTAAATTGGAGCATCCACCCCTATTTTCTTTATTTTCATTTTTGCATATTGTTCTGCAAAATTAGGATAATGTTTTAAATGACCATTTTCAAAAGCCTTTTCGTCAAAAGTAGATTTTGTAATCTCATTCTTCACTTTTGATTTTGAATTAATTTCTACTTCATTTTCTGTAATTTCTGCATCCGTATTTTTCATTGTGAAATTATTATTACTTTCATTATCTTCCTCTTTTGTTTGTTCTATTGTATTTTGTTCTGTTACTGCATTTATTTCTGCACTCTCAACATTCTGACTCACTTGCGTATTTTTTTCTTTCATTTGATTTTTTACTTTTAAAGTTCCAACTATAACTACTGCTATCAAAAAAATAATAGCAATAATCACTCTAATTTTTCTTATACTTTCTTCCATATCTATTATTCCTTTCTAGTTTTTAATAAAAAAAATAATGGTTACTAAATTTATAATCAGTAACCATCATATTTTTATAAATTAAATTATTTGACTATCTATTTCATTTTCAGAAATTTCTTTTTTATCTATTGTTTTTCCAAATTCATTTACTATTTCAACAAAATATTTCTTTTTATCTATTACATTTAAAATAGTTGCTCTGTTTTTATTCTTTAATCTTACTACATCAAAAATTTTATATTTCATTTGTTTTATTCCTTTCACATTTTATTTAAACTAATACATTGGTGTTCCATAACCTAAAATATCACTACTGTCTATTGAATATTCTTTCTGTTTGCATATATCCCCTCTGGTATTTCCCTCAATAGTATAAACTTTTCCATTTTCGCATTTTGAAACAATTCCAACGTGATCTGCTTTTCCATCTCTTTTATCAGCCCAGTCAAAAAAAATGATGTCCCCTGCTTTTGGACTATATCCTTTTTCTTGCCATAAACCGCAAGTTTTAAACCAAGTTACACCCTCGACTTCACAACTTGCAAATTTTGGGATAATACCACTATCTATATATCCACATTGATTTGCACACCAACTGACAAAACAAGCACACCATTCAACCCTAGAAGAAAAACCATACCAACTCCAGTATGGTTGTCCTCCCACATTTCCTATTTGTGAAAATGCTACTTGTACTATATCATTACTTCCTGCAGATGATCCGTACAAAACATTTGACCACATTGACAAATATTCTTCTTTTCTTATTTCAGCCAGTTGTTCCTTTTGTTTTTCATTCATATTGTATTTTTCTATCATTTCTTCAACAGTTTTCGTTTTTATTTCTATATACAAAACTTTTCTTGTTATTTTTTCACTTTTCACATTTCCGTTTTCATCTGTTGTTTCAATGTCTTTTTCTACTTCTTCTACTCTTGAAGAAATTTCATTCATTTCCCAGAATATATCTTTTAACTTTTGCACTTTTTTGTCATCTAAAGTAACAACATCACTTTGTTCTTCTCCATTGGTTACCAGAACTGCATATATTGATATTATATCTTTCCATTCTGCCCTATCTGATTTTATTTCATAATCGTCGTGTAAATTATTTCTTTGTATCTCTGCTATCTTATTAGTAAATTCTGTATTTATTTCTGTTACAACCGAACTCATTGTTTTATTGTTTGAATTTTTTTCATTTGAAAAGAAAATTCCAAAAACAGAACTACATATAAGTCCTATTACGCAAATTATAACAATAATGACTAATGCCAACCACCCACCTGCAATTATTGCAGAAATAATTGCTTTTAAACTTGCTATTATTCCTTTTATTGTTTTTGCCGTTGCTTTCACTCCAACTTTTCCAAACTGTACAACATTTTTTGTCGTTACCTTTGCAACTTGATATGTTTTCTTAAAACCTTTTATAGTTCGTTCAATATTTTTTTCTGTTTTCTTTACATTTTTTACCGTTTTAGGAGCATTCTTTATAATTTTTCTTGTATTTTTTTGTCCTAATGATTTTATTATCTTCTTTTCGTTTTTGGCTATTCCTTTTACTTCTTCTACTTTTTTCTTTATGTCTGTATTCTTTATTTTTCTTTTTATTGTATCCTTTGCAAATACAATATTTTTTTTAGTTTCATTCACTGACTTTTGACCATATCTATTAAATTCATTTATACCCTTATTAGATACTGTTCTTACCGTTCCTTTAATTTTATTTGCTCCGTATTCATTGGTTGTATTATCTTCTTGGTTGTTTATATCATTTACTTTCTCTTTTATCGTAATAATATTATCTTTTAATTTTTGGGTATATATTTTTGTTTTATCAATTGCTTTAATTTTTACATTACTTTTTTGTTTTTTCTTTATGTCATTCAAAAATACCACCTCCTATAATACTTTTCTTGCAACAACAACTAATCTTCCATTCTTCATACTATAATCACAAGTAACTAATGTAATAAATTTATTTTCAAACTCTGTATTACTTTCCATATCATAAAGTGAATATTCCTTACATTTCTTTATAAATTCTTCAGACTCTTTCGGATCATCACTTTTTATAAATTCATAAAACTTAAATTCACTATTCACTACTGTTTTAAATACCGATATAATTTCATATTGTGAAAATTGTTCTTTTCCATAAAAATTTATAAATCTATGTTTTTCATAAAATTCTCTTTTTTTATATTTTTCTAATTCTCCAAACATTTTTGAATTATTTATGTGGTGTCCATAAATTATTAAATTATCACTTGTTTTTATATCACAATTTTCTGCTAAAAATGGTGTTCCCCATTGAGAATATTTTTTATAAAAATCTTTTCTTAAATAGAATTGTGGTCTATCTTTTGTTTGCATTACTGGATAATTTATATTTGTATCTTCTATTTTTAGCCACCCTACAATATCACTATTTATTTCATACAACTTATCAATATTTATAGTAATATCCGTATTTTCTTGTTTGGTTTCTTCTTTATCTTCTAAAATTTCTGCCAATTCTTCAAAAGTATTTTCTTGTTTTTGATTCTCTTTTTTATTCTTTAAAATAAAATAACTACTAATAAGCATTATGCATATTAGTAGTATTACAACAGTTACATATACTATCTTTTTCATAAATATTACACCTCTCCTGTTGTTTCCTCAATTTTGGTTGTCATCAACTTATACAATTTAGTATCTTTTGGAAATTTATTTTTAAATGGAATAAGCGAGTTTCTAATTTTAATTAGTCCCTCGCCACTTCCAACATTTGTTATAAATCCTTTTTCCATTTCTGATATTTTCAAACATTCTACTAATTTTTCTCTATCAGTTGCAGATTGATTAAGCATTATTATCAATTCACTATTTGAAAACATTGTACTTGATTTTTCTCTTTTCAAAATTTCTTCTATATTTTGAGTTATACCTGTTGCACATCCTCCATATTTTCTTATTCTTTTCCATAAGGTTGATATGAAATTTGCAGTATAATCATATTTGAATAATAAATATATTTCATCTATAAAAATATATGTTCTTTTTCCCTCTTGTCTATTTTTTGAAATTCTATTTATAATACTATCGAGAATAACTAACATTCCTATTGGTAATAGTTGTTCTCCTAAATCCATAATATCATAACAAATAATTCTATTGTTTGTTTCTACATTTGTTTGTTTTGCAAATGTATTTAAACTTCCTTTTGTAAACAATTCTAATCCTAAAGCAATATCTTTTGCCTCTTTTTCTTCTTGTCTTAATAACACATCTCTAAAATCGTTAAGTGTTGGTGGTGTTCCTTGAAAATTGCCCTGTTCATAATACTTATAAACTTCTGTGGTACATCTGTCTATTATAGCCTCTTGACTTGGTGTTATATTCTTTAAAATTTGCTCACACAAAGAAAGTATAAATTCAGATTTTGCAACTAATGGTTTCTTATCATCATAATTCTTATTCATATCTAAAGCATTTATATGATTATCACTTGTTGCTGATATTTTTATAACTTCCCCACCTAATTCTTTAATAAGTGGTTTGTATTCCGCTTCTGGATCTATGACAATAATATCTGCATCTTTTTCTCTCAATGCTATTGATGTTATTTCTTGTTTTGCAGTAAAAGATTTTCCACTACCACTAACTCCTAAAATAAATGAGTTTCCATTTTGTAATTGTTTTCTATCAATTAAAATCATATTTTTTGAAATAACATTTTTTCCATAATAAATGCCTTGTGTATCTTGAATTTCTTGCACTTTAAATGGCATAAATACTGCTAAACTTTCTGTTGTTAATGTTCTTTTTGCATTTATTCTTTTTACTCCAGAGGGCATTACTGTACTTAATCCATCATATTGTTGATATTTTAAAGTTACCAATTGACACATGTGTTTACTTGCTGTCGAAATCAAACTTTCTGTATCATTATCCAATTCTTCTTTGCTATCAGCAGTATGAACTATCGTTAGTGTTCCATAAAACATTCTTTGATCTCTTGAAATTAAATCATCTAGCATCTCTCTACTTTCTTCTCTCTGTTTTTCCATATCAAAAGGTAGAACTGCAGAATAATTATTATTCTCATTTTGTCGCCTTTGCCAATTTGCTATATTAGTTTCTACTCCTAATCTTACTCTTTCTGCTTTTTTTATGGCTTCTTCCATTGGTACTGGTTTTATATCAATACTTAACATCATATTTTTATTTAAGTCTGTTAGTTCTGATATAATATTATCTCTTATAAAAGTAGCATACTCTTTGAGATATAATACTCTACCGTATCTATCTCCCATTTTGAAATAATCTGATTTAAACTCAAAAGTATTCGGACAAATATAGTCTTTAAAACTATGTCCTTTTTTCATACATTGTTTTATATCAAATTTATATAAATCTTCTTCTCCCACTCTATAAAAATCATAAAAAATTCTTAATCTCTCATTTATATCTAGTTCTGTAAGTTTTGACCCTAATTTTGAGAAATTGTTTGCTAGTTCTGTACCTGTTCTTGAAAAATAATTTCTTGATTCTTCTATATTTTTCTTATCTATTGAAATTGTCAATAATTTTTCTTGTATAATTCCGTTTGAATCCATAGAATTACTTGCAAGTATTTCATTATATTCTTTTCTATATTCTGACAAATTATCATTTCCAACATCTAATTTCATTTTATTATCAAAGTCTACTTTATTTAATTTTCTATTTATAATTGTTAGTTTTGGATCAGAGCCACAATCCAATAAATTTAATATACTCCCATATCCTAAAAACATTGTTTCTTTATCTTCTTGTCCTGCAACTGCATAATTCACATCTGTAAACCTAAATGTTTTTGAATACTGTTTTTTTCCTATTTCAAATGTTCCATCTTCATACACAGCCCTAATAGGTATTGCTTGTTGCACACTTTTAGGAATTTTTACTCTTTCTTTTTTTCTTCCTTTTAAAAATAACACTTTTCTTCTCCTCCATTTCTTCATCTTTAATTTCTTGCTTTAAAAGTTCCTCATAAAAGTTATATGGTTTAAAAAAAAGAACTCTTGGCATCAATATTTCTGATTTAATCCACGCTATTACAAATTCTTCTGCATTCATTCCATTATATTTTACAAAACCCAGTAGTCCAAAAGGTGCTGCACCTAAAATACATACCCACGATAATGTTTCTATTCCAAAATGTTCTCGCAATAAAAAATATAATACTACTGCTACACCACAAGCCAGAGCAGAAAAAATGAACTGCCTTAATGACAGTCCAAAAAATACAGATTCGGTATAATTACCTATCTCTTTATTAACTTTAATTTCCACTATTTATCTCCTCCTAATACATCTTTATTTTTGATTTTTTCTTTTGTATGTTTTTTATTTTTTTGGTATTCTTCATCTACTTTATCTTTTATTTTTTCAAAGCATTCACTAATTTTTGTACTTCCTCTTGTATAGTTTCTGGTTATATAATCACCATTTCCAAAATTATAACTCTCTAACTTATTATTTATAAATCCTTTTGTTGCAAGTGGTATATCAATACCATATTGTTTTGCTAAATATAAAAAGTTATTTTGAGTTACCTTTCCCCCATAATAATTGCATTCTTTATAATAATCATAATCTTCTGAAACAACTACATCTCCTAGATGAATTTTTGTTTTCATTTCTGTGATTTTGTTTTCAAATATTTCATTTACTATGTCCATTTCTTCATTTTCCGCTTTCTCAATTCGCATTTTTTCTTTTTGCTTTTCCTTTTCACATTCCTGTAAAAAATTTGTCCTACTTAATTTTGCTTTTTCATATAGATTTGTATGATATTTTGAAATATATGCAAGTTCACATATATTAAAATATTTATTATTTGCTATCTTATTTTCAAATAATTTTTCTAAATTTTTATAAACATTCTTTACGTTATCGCAATATTCTTTTACTTCTGGTATTGTTTTATAACTATCTGCTCTTTTTAATATATCAAATCTTATTGGTAGCGTTCCAAATTCCCAATATTTATTATCTTTATCTTTTATTAGCAAATCCGGATATACCCAATTTTTTCTTGATTTTGTTACTGCAATTTCAACCCCATCATACATTATTTTGGAAACAACTCTATTTTTGTTATGAAGTTTATTATTTTCTATAAACCATACACTTTCTATTTCGTTTTTTTCTATCATATCCTTACCTATCATCCTTTCCCTTTATTCTATCTTTTTTATAATGTTTCATTGCATCATATACATCATCAAATTTTGTTGCTTTTTCAATTACTTCTTTTGAAATATTGTTTTCCTTACAATATTTCAAATATTTCTGCATTCCCTTTTTGCTATCAATTCTTTCTGGATACCTATCCTCTATATAATTCCATATATCACAATGAAGATATAAATTATTAGAATTATACATTTGGTAATTATTTTCTAAATAATCAAATAAATGTGTTTCGTAATCAAATTGCCATTTTTCTAAAGTTTTTATTTTATCATCTAATCTTTTAATATATGGATTTATAAAACAAAACGTTTCTGAATCCATATCAGCCATTACTACTACTGAATTTTTTGGATTTTTGTTATTTATCAATATATACGCTTCTTCCATTGTCTTCGTATCACTTATTAAATATTTATCCCACAGAAAATTTTTTGTTTCTTTTTGTTGCAATATTTCATTCACATCCTTTAATATATTTTCTTTTACTTCTTCTAATGAGTTGCCTTTATTTTCTTCATACTCAACAAAATGAGCGTGAATTTTCAAATATTTCATTGTGCCAATCTTGTCATATTTATATAGTTCTTCCATTTTAAATTTTGCAAACATAAGATTACAATAATCCAATATTTCATCCTCTATTAGTTTATCAATAATCTCTTTGTCATTTTTGCTATCAACAAGAACACAATCTGGTGTTGGTACAGATGGGATTACTAATTCTACACCATTTTTTGTTATCTCTTTTACTTCTTTTGTTTCTTTATCTATCATTAAAACTTTTAAAAGTTTTGTTTTATTATAAGTGCATACTTTTAAAGTATATTCTTTATTTTTAAATTTTAAAGTTTCATTTGTATCATTTAATACCTTAATTGTTTTCTCGTAATCATTTTCTGTTAAATAACTATAAGAATTTAAAAATTCTTCTTTACTTAATTTATAAAAATCTCTCATTTTTTCTTCATCATCTATAAAATCCATATTTTCACTCCCTTTCCTATAATCCCATCATTTCACGCACAACTCGATCAGATGCTTTCACAGTACCAACTAAAACTAGCATATTAAATACTAATTCTCCAATATAACTCCATACTTGATTTACTGCTTGTGCCGAAGTATCAACAGATGGTGGAGAACTTGCAAATAGTGAAAATATAATACACGCTAACACTATAATTGCTCCCTCTAAACATACTGCACAATAACCTTTCAAAAAACTTTTTCCAACTTGTTGTGTAGGCTCTCCGTCCAAAAGTAGATAGTGGTATTGGTGCTAGTGCCGTATATAAATACATTTTAAAAAATCTACCATATACAGTTAAAATCATAATAAATGATAAAATTGTAATTAAAAGTCCTCCGAATCAAAGTAACTGCCCATAATGGAATGCTCTCAAAAAATCCACAAGATTCAATAGCATTTATCATTTCTTGTGGTAATGTTGTTTGTGCTGCATTTCCCAGTCCTGCCGTTTGCATTATAGTCTGCATAACTCCTTGTACTATCTTAAATATTCCAAGCATCAGTTCCAGACCATAAGTTATTACTGCTTTTGCTAAAGCAAACCTAATAAACAATTTTACAACTTGTTCTGGTTTTTTTACTTCTGCAAAACTACCACAAGTTTTTACAACTCCTACTAAAAAGAATATCACAAGTAATGCTAATCCTATTGCTTGTACTGCTCCATTTATATTTACAATAACATTCCAAATAGTTCCACCTTTAAATTGGTCTGGACTTTGTGTTATAAGTGTCCATATTTCATTTAATTTTCCATTCCAAGTATCAAGTGCGTTTTGTAAATTTCCTACTACCCAATTATCCGACATTCCTTTATCGCCTCCTTATATATTTTTAGGCAAGTCCTACTCTTTAGAACTTGCCTATTCTCTTATTTTTACCCTCCAGTAATTAGGTCTAATATTTCTTTTGCAAATGTTATTATTACACCTCCTGCAACAGTAAGAAATCCATTTGCTCTTTGACTTGCATCGTGACTTTTTAATGCTAATCCTACTTGAACTATACCCCAACCTAAAAGTATCATTCCTATTGCTCTTATAACTCCAAAAATAAATGTTGATAAATTATTTATAACACTTAATGGATCATCTGCTGCAAAAACATTACTTGCTTGTGCTATATTTAAAACAACTACATATCCACCTATTAAGGCTACTCTTTTTAAAATTTTACTAATTTTGTTCATTTTCTCTTTTTCTTTCATTTTCAAAATCCTCCATTTTTATATAATTTTCAATATCTTCTTCTGAAAGAAGTTCGTATGTTATATTTTTAATTTCTTCCATTTCATCTTTTGTATTTTTCAATTTTTCTAAATCTTCTAATGTCAATGGTGCTATTGTACCTGTTGCTCTATCCACTACTCCGTGTTCATAAAATTGTCCATTACCATCTGCGGTATATTTTACATTCGGATGTTTCAAAATATCATATTTAAAATCTATAACTGGTTTTTCTCCTCTTATTAGAAGAATTGCTTTCTCATTTGGCAACATTCTAACTTCATCAGCAGTTAAAAGTTCTCTACCTGTTTGTTGATAATTTGTGGAATAATTACCACTATGACCTGTTGATTTTCCAAATGTATTTGTATCTATTGTTTCTTTTCCGTAGCAATTCCGTTACATATTTGTGTGTACTTTGTTCATTTCCGTCCGTAAATATAAAAACTCATCACAGTTTCCGCACTATTGATTCCCATTGTTTTTCAAATAGTGCTTTTAATTGTGATAAGTTTTGTAAAATTATAGAAACAAATACATTTCTTGACCTCATAACAGATAAAATCTTGTCAAAATCATCTGGTAATGCTACATTTGCAAATTCATCCATCAAAAAATGTACTGGTATTGGCAATGCTCCCTTATATTTGTTATCTGCTCTATAAAATGCGTTTTGAAATATTTGTGTATATAATATACTAACTAAAAAGTTATAAGATGTATTACTATCTGGTATAACTGCAAATACACAAATTTTTTCTTCTCCTAATTTATCTAGTTCCAATTCGTCTGTCATTGTTAAACTTGCTATTTCATCAATATTAAATTTCTCCAATTTTGAAGATAATGTTACTTGTATTGATTTTAAAGTTCTTCCTGCTCCACTATGATAGTCTTTATAATACTTTACTGCTATATGGTCTGGATTTCTAAATTCTAACCTTTTGAACAAAATATCAAGTGGACTTTCATAATCTTCATCATCTTCTTTTGGTTTTCCTGCTCTTAACATTTCTCCAACCATTGCAAAGTTTTGTTCTTCTTCTGGTGCTTCATATTTTAGATAAAATATCAATGCCGACAATAACATTTGTGCAGCAATATCCCAAAACGGATCTGACGAACTACTTCCTTTCGGTGTTGTACTTTTAAATAAATTGGATACTAATTTTTGCACATCATTATCATCTTGTATATATTTAAAAGGGTTATAGCAATGACTTAATCTAGGTGTAACTAAATCTAATACTTTTACCTTATATCCTTCTTTTTCCAATAAATTTCCTGTATCCCTTAAAATTTCGCCTTTAGGGTCTAGTACAACAAATGAGCAATTACATTGCATAATATTAGGTTTTACAAAAAATCTTGTTTTCCCTGCTCCGACTACCACCACAAACAACAGTATTTAAGTTTCTTCTATGTTTTTGTGCTTTTAGTCCTATTTTTACATTTTGGGTTAATAATTTGTTTTGATTTTCTGGTTGTTGCATATATTTTTTATTTACTTGTTTTGCATTGCCCCATACTGCAGAACCGTATTCTTCTCCTCGCCTGTAATTTCTTCTAGTTGATATATATATTCCTATTCCCAAAGCATACGCACATAAAAAAATAAAGACAGTTTTTAAACTATCCTTACAAAATTCTATACTATATGGTTTATTCATTTTCTCTGGTAATTTTGAAATAATTTCTACTATTCCACCACTTATATATGGTGCAATTAGTAATGCCAACCATATTATTACAATTCCTCCAAAACAAATTAAAAAAATATTTGTTTTATCTTTCATCTCTATCTTTATCCTTTTTAAACAATGATTTTTTCTTTGTTGGGGCATTTATAATTTTTTGCAATATTTCTGTTATAAATTCATCATCTTTCTGTTCTTGTATAATTTTTGTTCTTTGATCATTTATAATGTTGACTATTGCTCTATGCTCATATTGGTCAAGTTCTAAAACTCTTTTTTCCTCACTCATTTCTATTGCCTACCTTTCTGGAACTGTTTTATTCTTTTCCCTACTGCTCATATCAAAATAGTCTAACATTCTTGTATTTACTTTTTCAAAATTATCTCTAATCTTGTCTAGTTCCATTCTTATTCCTTTTCCATCTTTTTGGTTAGTTATTTCATTAGGTAATTCTTTAAAAACATAATTTGATACATCAATTCCATATCTTTTACAAATCATATATGAAGTACAATAACTAATAAAATAATTCATATTGCTTTTTTCCTCGTCTTTTAGTTCTATATTTCCCATTTCTTGTGATAATGACTGAAACAAGGTTTCTCTATCCATTCCCTTGCAAACATATAATTTGTTATTTTCTTTATCGTACTCTGCACCTATTTCCCCACTTGGTAGTTTTTCTACTGCCTCTCTAGGTACATCACAATTATGCAAAAGTGCTTTTAATAAAACTCTATCTCCATAATTTATAACATTATCTTGTTTTGGTGCATTAGTTTGAGAAATATCATATACCACTTTTGGATTATAATATGTTGCTCCTTTATTCTTGACTGGCTCAAGTATCTTTATACCTTTAGCACTATTATTTAATTCTATCCCTTTTTCTAGCCACGCATTTTTATCTTTTATGTGTGTACTATTTGGTGCTTTTTCCAATATAACCAAACTGTTTCCTACTGAATATTTTGAAAATCTACTTTGAACATCTAAATATTCTTTGAACTTATTTCCGTCATTTCCGACTATCATTGCCATTCTGTCCATTGTATCATATATATCTTGTCTATCTTTTCTTTGTTGTTCTTGCCAGTTATTTTGTCTTTTAGTATTATAATTTGTACTAAAGTTGTTGTTTTTTCCTGTTCCTAGTATTTCATTCACTTCGTCATCTACCATCATTTTATTTACTCCTTTCCTTTTTCATTTTTCTTTTCTTTTTTCTTGGCGTATTATACAAATGTTTTGGCTCTTTAAAATGCTTTCCCTTGTATTTTTCCTTTTCTTGTTTCTTATTTTTATTTTTATTTTCTTTTTCACTTTCTTTTTTTATTACTGTTTCTATTGGAATATCTTGTTTTTCTTGTTCTTTTTGTTCTAATTCTTTAGCATTTATTTCTTTTTCTATATCTTTTAGTTCTTTTTTTACTGATTTCTTTTCTTTTTTAGTATTCTCCGTTTTGTCTTCGACTTTGATATTTGAGGAAATCTCTAACGGATTCTTTTCCTCCGTTTCTTTTGTATCATTACTGGGAATTTCCTGTTGCAAATCTTCTTTTGGCATAATATCATCTATAAATTGATCCTCCTCACTTTTTACAACTTCTTCTACTTTTGTAGAAGAAACTTTATTTTTTTCTTGTTCTAATTCTCTTTTAATAGATGCAACATCTCTAAAGTTAAATCTTTCTGCTATCCTATTCATTTTTGACGCATCTTCTTCTCTAACCATAATATCTACCATACCATCAATTTTGGAATTTTTTTTATCTGCTAAAGCACAATATAAAACTCCATACTTTTTAGCCTCTTGGGAAAATTTTTTTAAATCTTCTGCTCTAATTGTAAATATTTTTAGCGGTTTTCCTGTCTTTAACATATTTGTAAGTCTTGTTTTTCCTTTTGTCTGTTGTTTATCTTTCATAATTGTATAAACCATAACTGCAATGTTTTTTGCTCCTGCCCCTGCAATTTTTAGTGCTACTTCCATTCCCTCTAAACTTATTCTAACTACTTCTTCTGCTGAATCTGATGAGTTCATTTTTCAATTTCTCCTTTCTTTTTACTAATTTCTTGATTTTTTTCATTTTCTTCCATATCTTTTATGTTTTTCTTTATCTTTTGATTTTGTTCCTCTATTTTTACACAATAAACCACCTCCTGTTTTAAATACTTAATCTTGTCTGATAAATCTAAAATATCATCACATAATTTTTGTCTTTCTTCTGGCACTTTTTCTTTTTGTCGTTTTCTTCTTAATGTATTTCTTTCTTTCATTTTATTTTTTAGTTCATCAGTAACAAGTTCTTTATATGAAAAAAGTTCCTTTGTAGTTTTTATTTTATTTCTACAAAGGAACTTGATTTCATCTGATATTTCTTCCATTTTTTTTATTTCTTTTCGCATTTCTGGAGTAATTTTCATTCTGTTTTTTTTACTATTAGGAAATACTTTCAATATATAACAATAATGAAGATATAATCTATATAAACCACCTCTATCAAATTGATTTTGAAATGTTTGTCTTTTTACTTTATATCTTCTGTACTTTCTTTGTTCTTCTGGAAAAGGAATTTTTACCATATCTGTATTCATTATTCTTTCACTAATATTCTTAATACTATATTCAATTCCAAAACTTCTTTCAATTCTTATATTTCTTTTATATGGAGATCTGCATAAACTTATTTTATTTGCTCTTATTGTTACTGTGTAACCCATTTTTTCTAAAATTGATTTAAAATTTTTATAAGAATAGGCTTGTTTTATTGCAAAGTCTACATCTTCTTTTGTAGTTGTATAATAGTCAGATTTTTGGATATATGAATTTCTATATCTTGTATAATCTATTTTTCCACACTTTTTTTCTTCTAAAACACTTAAGCCGTACTCTCTACATAAGTCATCTGATACTGCTCTCATCATTGCATAATTTTCTACGGTATTTCTATATTTTTTTCCATCTGTAAAAGATACCGAATTTACTACAAAATGATTATGATAGTGTTTAGTATTAAGATGCGTAGATACTAAAACTTCATATTTATCTCCCCACAATTCTTCAGCAAGTTTTATTCCAATTTCGTGTGCTTGTTCTTTTGTAACTTCCCCCTCTGCAAATGATTGAAAACCGTGAAATGCTAAAATGCCTTTTTCTTTTCCAAAATGTTTTTTTGTTAAAATCATTTCTTGTAAAGCATTTTGTGGTGTACAATTTATTCCAGTAACATATAATTGTTTTTCCGTTTTGAAATTTATTTTTGTATATTCTATTGTATTGTGTAAACTTTGATATAACTTGTTCTCAAAATCTACATTAGTAGTTTTTTCTTCATTCGTTGTATATTTTATTACTTTATCTAATCTAGCCTCCACTTTCCATAAACTTGTTGTTGCCATTTTCCTTTACCTCACAAAAATTTTTCTTTTATCATCATTCTAAAATTTCTCCATTCTGTAATTTCATTGCTTAAAATTCTTTCATCTATAAAATTTCTATGATATAGTAATCTTTCTAATTCATCTAAAGTTCTTATAAACTTACCCATATTTTTTATCACTAAATCATAAAATTCCTTATCTGGTTTTTCTTTTATTTCACACCCCAATGATGAATCTCTTATGAATGTTGAAAGATTTTTTCCTGTTTTATCTGCTCTCTTTTTTATTTTTTCTTTTTCACTTAAATTCATTCTAATTGGGACAATAAAATCTCTAGGATCTTCTTTCAATTTTTTGCTCCTTTCTGTTTCATTACGGGGATTGGGGTGTCCCCATATATAACATTTGTGTATATACAAATGTGTTGCTTGTTAGGACATAAAAAACTTCTAGTCTTGAAAAAATCTTCTATAATTTTCTCTAAAATCACTATCGTTTTCTTCCATTTCTTCTAATATTCCAACTAATTCTTTATCCCTTTTATATGGTTTTGTTTCTAGTTTCCCATCTTCATTTTTTTCTATAATTTTAGTTAGTCTAAATCTAATTATTTCTTTATCAATGTCAATATTATTCACATTATTTTCTCCATCTTCTGTAATAAATTGCATAACCTTTTTAAATGCCTCATTTTTATTTTCTGCCTCAATTTCCACTTCATTTTTTGTTGCTCTTTTAATTAAAAATACATACTTTTTCATATTTTATCTTGTCCTTTCTATATTAAAATTTTTAGTTTTTTTTATAGGTTTAATTCCTAATAAATCACACAAATATTCATTATAATCTTTACCGTTTCTTTGGTGGTCTATCTATAATTTCATACTTATCTGACATAACACTTTTTAATGCTTTAGTTGCATTTCTTCCTGCAGTATCATTATCTAAACACAAATATATTTTTTTAATTTCTGGATGCTTTTTTAGATAATTTTCAATGGTAATAGGGATTTTGCTTTCTTCCAATTTCTTTGACGGTTGATATACTCCTGCCAAAGAAATCATTGTTTTATCTTCCCATTTTTGCCCATATAATTTAAAAAGGGTAGCATAAGATAGTAAATCTATTGCCCCCTCAAATATAAAAATTTTATCTATTTTTTCGTTGCTCTCTAATCTAAAAGAATACATTTTATCACTACCTGTTGCATCCATTTTTACATTAGTATTATTGGTTGCTCTGCACCCTGCATATTTTGCATTCCCATTTTCATCATATCCAACAAATACAACATTATGATAATACTTTTCTTCATAAATCAAATATTTTTTTATACACTTTTGTATAATTTCTTTATCAATTCCTCTACTTTGTAAATATTCTATTGCTTTATTAGAAGTTATATTTTTTTCTGGTAAAATTAAATGCTTATTACTTGATTTTTTCTCTTGAATTACAAATTTTGGAGTTTGCATTTTCATTTTTTCTAAAACATAATTTGCTGCATCATTGAAACTCATATTTTCAGTTTTCTGGATAAAATCAATTGCATTTTTTCCACCAAATCCCCTTGAACACCAGTTCCATAACCCATTCGACATTCTTAAACTATCGTGAGAACGAGTGGTATATTCATTACTACTTGCTTTCACTAATTCATAAGGCATATATGTTTTAAAAAAGGTTACCAGATCAACTCTTTTTACTTCTTTTAACACTTCTGGTGGAATATATTTTCCCATAATTTACTACCTACTTTCTCGAATTTTGTTTTTTCTTTTCTTTAAAACTTCATCTTTATATTCTCTAAATTCTGTACTTTTGTGGTCTTGATAATCTAAAATATATTCTTCATTTGAATATTTTTCTCTAGTAATATTTATTGCATCTTCTAAAGAATCTGCTTTTACTTTTACAACCTTTTGCAGTATTTCTTCTATTTCAATTTCATAGTTTTTTTTCATATTTTCATCTCACTTTCTCTCTTTTTTTAGTAAATTCTTTATCTATATCTTCAACAATTTCTTGAACAATATCTCTCATATTATCGAGGTTACTTGTTTCAATATTCATATATTTATCATACATTTTTTCTAGTATTTTTTCGGTACTTAATAGTGCTTTTATTTCTTTAAAACTTAATGTTGCTCCCTCTAAAATAGATAATGTTTCTTCTTTAAAATTTATTTCATAAGATTTATCTATAATTTCTTCTTTAGTACAATTTTTTATTAAATTTTGTTTATATATGTTAAATTCTTGTTCAATTTTAGCAATTAAAATGTCTTTTAATTGTTCATTATTCATTTTGATATTCCTCCTTAAATTTAAATTTTTATAAACAAAAAAAGATATTAAGTTTTGTTATTCTTAATATCTCTAATATCTTTTTATTTAATTATAATGTTTTTCGTTTTCACTTTTTAAATCCTGCAAATTCTATTATATTTTATTACCATTCTTCATTATCTATTTCGTGTGTCATATTTAAAAAAGTTTCGTCACATAAATTATCCAGTTCTTCTGCATCCATATTTTCGTTAAAGATTTCATCAACATAGTCTGATGCAACTCCACATACAAAAGCCAAATCAAATCGTTTTTCTCCATATAAATAAGTGTTCTCTATTAAAAGTATTAGGAACTTCATTTTTTGCTCATCATTTACTATATCTGCTTTCAATTCTTCTTCAACAGTTAAAATATAATAAATGTATATATATGTCATATCTTTTTTATTATCATTTATTATTTGTTTAAAATTTTCAAAATCCATTTTTTTCTCTCTTTCTTTTATATATTATATAAAATATAAATTTTTTTCTATCTTCTTTATACCATAAAAAAGCATCTTTTTCAATAATTATAGAAATATAACTATTATATATTCGTTTTATTTGGGGGCAAATTTATAATATCCATTTCTGCTAAATTCACAAGCATTTCTTTCATTCCAAGTCGATATATTTCCTTTTGTTCAAATGAGTCTAATTGTTCTCCTAATAAAAAAAGTTTTTGAACTGCTTTTAGTTCTTCAGTATTAAGACTTTCTATATTTCCATCTTCCACTAATTCTGTAACTTTTGGGTTTTCGTCTTTTATTTTCTTTATTTCATTCGTAATTTTTCTGTATTCTGGTTTATTCCTTAGATAATTAAATTTATAATCTTCAAAATATCCGCTAAAAACATCAAAATATTCATTAAAAAAAGATTTATCTTTTGATATAGTATTTTTTTCAGAAAATTCTTTTGTTTCATTTTTCAAAGTCTTTGCATCACAAAATCCAAGTTTATAATACTTCTTAAACCAAAAACTCATTTCTGCAAGGACTGCATCTTCTATTTTACTAGAAATTTTTTCAAATTCTTCAATAGTTTCACTATCTTCTCCAAACTGTTTCTTCATAAATTCTTTTAATTCTTCAACTTTTTCTGTAACTCCTATTTTATTTAGTCTTTCCGTTAATTCTTTATGAAAAAATCTTTCAAAATCTTCACTCCTTACTTCATAAAGTCCATTTAAAACTCCATCACTAAATTTGTTATACATTTTTTATCTCCTCCTTTTGTTATCATAATACAACAAAAACTCATATAATAAAAATGTGTAATTTATCTAATTTCATCTTTTTCGTAGCCTTGACTCTTTTGCTCTTTTTGATTTCTTTCTATTTCATTTTCTGGATCATCTATAATTTCATTTTCCTTTTCATTTATTTCTAACTCTTTATTCAGTTTATTAAGCCTTTTTATTTTTTCTTCAAGTTCACTTTCTCTATCAAATGGAACTTTTACATCTATTTTAGCATTTTCAAATTGTTGTTCTAAATTATTAAGACCTAATTTATTTTCTTCTAATTTTTTCTCCATATCTGCAATAACATTATCAATTCTTGTTATATTTCCGTATATATCACTACCCAGTCTTACAATATATGAAGAATTATTTTTTAATTCCAATATAAAGTTTTGTCCAACAATTTCTAATTGCATTTTCAAGCCTCTATACTCTCCTATATCTTCTGGATCTTTACTTTCTTTGTTTTTACATATTTCAAGTAACATTTTTCCTGCATCTTCTTTTTTTATAAATGTTTTATCTTTTAAAATCAGAGGAGAAAATTTTTCTTCATTATCTATTTTAGTGCTTTGTTTAACAATTTCTATATCTTTTTGAATATTAGAAATCAAATTATTAGTATGTTTTATTTCAACAGGATAGTATTTAACAATAGCATCTTCTAAAGCATAAATTTGACTCAGATAACTTTGTTTTAATAATTTCAATTTTGATACTTGTGCGTCTAGTTCCGTTTTTTCTATAATTAAAGGATTTCCTGCTGCAAGTGCCTTTATCTCTGCATAAGATAATGCTTTTTCATCTATATCTTCTGCAGAACGAACAATTGCTTTTGATGTCATTATTTGAGATATAAATTTTTGCTTATTTTCTACTAACTGATAAAGATATGCATCAAAAGTTCCCTCTGTTACATAAGTGAATACATCTATTTCATCATTTTCATTTCCTTGCCTAATTCCGTCTACCGATTTCTTTGTGTTAAATCTGCAGGTCGCCAAGGACAGTCCAAATGATGTAATGCAATAATTTTATTTTGCACATTTGTACCTGCTCCCATTTTTGCAGTTGATCCTATAAGAACTCTTACATCTCCTTTTCGCACTTTTGCAAATAATTCTTTTTTTCTTGTTTCTGTATTTGCCTCGTGTATAAAAGATATTTCATTTTCTGGTATTCCCTTATTTATTAACTTTTCTTTTAAATCATCATATACATTGAATTTTCCTTCATTATTTGGAGTCGATAAATCACAAAATACTAATTGAGTCGATTTCTTTTCTGCCGTTCTCTCCCATATTTCATATACATTATTAGCACAAATATTAACTTTGCTACCCTCAAAATCTCCCAACATATCATTCAATAATCGTTGGTCTAGTGCTAATTTTCTTCCTTCATTTGTTATTTTAAGCATATTATCTGTTTTACTATCGACTTCTTTTTTTCTTATTGCATCTGCTCTTTTCCCTAAATCCGCCACCATTTCTCTTTGTATTTCACTTGGTTTTACTGCAATTGTTTTAAAATTAGCCTTTGGTACTGGAAGTTTTAAAGTTTCTGCCGTTTGTATATCGGCAACTTCTTTGAACATACTCATCAATTCTGGTAAATTATAAAATTTTGCAAATCTAGTCTTTGCTCTATAACCTGTTCCGTTCTGGTGCAAGTTCTATGGCTGTTACTGTTTCTCCAAATGTACTTGCCCACGAATCAAATTGTAATAAATCTCTATCCTCTAATTCTTTATACTGCAAATATCGTTGCATTGTGTACATCTCTACCATTGAATTACTAATAGGTGTTCCTGTTGCAAATACAATACCTTTTCCTCCAGTTAGTTCATCTAGGTATTGACATTTCATAAATAAATCAGAACTTTTTTGAGCCTCTGTTTGTGCAATTCCTCCTACATTACGCATTTTTGTAAATAAAAACAGATTCTTAAAATAATGTGCCTCATCTACAAAAATTCTATCACAACCTAGTTGTTCAAATGTTATAACATCATCTTTTCTACTCTGGTCATTAAGTCTTTTTAATTTTTCCTCTAATTTTGTTTGACTTTTTTCTAATTGTTTTATCGAATAATATTCTCCGTTATTATTTCTTAAATCATCTATTCCTAATGTTAAATCGTTTATTTGTCTTTGTAATATTTTTTCCTGTCTTTCTTTTGACATTGGTATCTTTTCAAATTGACTATGTCCTATTATTATTGCATCGTATTCTCCTGTTGCTATCTTGCTACAAAATTTCTTACGATTATTAGTTGCAAAATCCTTTTTTGTGGCTACCAAAACATTGGCTGACGGATATAATTGTAAAAATTCTGATGCAAATTGTTCTATAATATGATTTGGAACAACAAATAAAGACTTGTTACATAGCCCAAGTCTTTTACTCTCCATAGCCGCTGCTACCATTTCAAAAGTTTTTCCTGCTCCGTACTTCGTGAGCAAGTAAAGTATTTCCTCCATACAAAATATGTGCAATTGCATTTATTTGATGTTTTCTTAAAGTAATTTCTGGATTCATACCTCCAAAAGTTATATATTGTCCGTCATATTCACGAGGTCTTATACTATTAAATTTTTCGTTATATAGTTTTACTAATCTTTCTCGTCTTGCTTGATCTTTCCATATCCATTCTTCAAATTTGTTTTTTATCAATTCTTGTTTTGCTTGTGCTATTGCAGTTTCTTTTGCATTCAAAACACTTTGTTCTTTTCCATCTATATCTACTACTTTATCTGTAATTCTTACATCTTTTAAATTCAAAGTTGTTTCTATAATCTTATAAGCATTTGCTCTTTTAGTTCCATAAGTGTTATATGCTCTTACATTTCCTGCATCTTCACTCTTTCCACTTATATTCCATTGTGATGTATAATCAGAATAATGTACTTCTATTCTATTTTTTCTATTTTCTGGAGTTTCTAATAATTCAAATATAAACTGTTGTATATCTGATGTAGGAATCCAAGTTGCACCCAACCTTACATTTATTTCACTAGCAGATAAATCTTTTATCTTTACTTGTTCTAATGCTTTTATATTAGTTTCATACTCTGGATTACTTTCCGCAAATCTTTGAGCAGTTTTTAGTTTTTCTCTGACATTTCCAGAAAGATATTCATCTGCAGTTAAATATTCCTCACTTATTGGATCTTTATATATACTGCCCTCTAATTCTTTTACAAGCAGTTCTTCACTTTTTCCTGTTAGTTTTTTCATATATTCAATATCAACTCTTGCTTTTTCTGATATTGATAAAATTAAAGCATCTACACTATTGTTTACTTTTGAAACAACTTTATGAGGCTTAATTGTTCTTTTAGTAAACATATCCGCTTTTTTTATAAATTGCTTATTTTCATCCAAAATTTCTAACGAACATAATAAATAATAACTACTATCTTCGGAAAATACTCTCTCATTTGCTTTGCTATTTATAAGTCCATACTCTTTTATAAATCTATCATATAATCTATTCAAATTTGCCTGTTCTATTTTTATTTCTTCATCAGAACTATCATCAATTTGTAATTCTATTAAATTTCTCACACAATCTCTTATTGCTATCATACCTTTTATTCTGTTTATAGATGTTATAGGCAAGTCCTGTAAATACATTTGGCTATTTTCTCTATAATAAACTTGTTCAGCAACTATTGTATATGAGAAATTTCTCACACTCGGATCTGCTGGAATAGATTTTTCTTCTTCATCAATAATATCAATTTGATAATCTTCTATTTCTGCACTCAAGTTTTGTATTGCTATATTCAACAAATCTTCTAAATTAGCATTTTCATACGGTTTACAAGCATAATCTTTACCATATTGAGTAGTAATTTCTTCCATATTTCCTAAAATCATTTCTGGATGCTCTATAAAATATTTATTCATTCTTATTCCATCTTCTGTTGTATCAAGATGTACCCATTCGTCCTCAATATCTGTTACTTTATCTCTTTTCTTTAAAAATATAATATCTGTTGTAACCTCTGTACCTGCATTTTTCTTAAAAGTATCATTTGGAAGTCGTATTGCTCCTATTAGTTCTGCCCTTTGTGAAATATATCTTCTTACATCTTCACTTTCTTTATCTAAAGTTCCTTTACTTGATATAAAAGCAATTACTCCATTTGGTCTTATTTTATCTAATGTCTTTCCGAAAAAATAATCGTGAATTAGAAAATTGTTTTTATCATACCTTTTATCATAAGGTTTGAAATCTCCAAAAGGAACATTTCCTACTGCTACATCAAAAAAAGAGTCTGGAAGTTCTACATCTTCAAAGCCTTTTACTGCTATTGTATTTTTTTGATATAACTGTCTTGCTATTCCTCCAGAAATAGTATCAATTTCAATTCCATACATTTTGCACTCATCTAAAGTGTCTGGTAACATTCCCATAAAATTACCAACACCGACAACTTGGCTCTAATATATTTCCTCTTTCAAGTCCCATATTTTCCAATGCTCTGTATATTGACCTAATTACTATTGGAGGAGTATAAAATGCTGTTAGTGTTGATTTTTTAGCCTCTTTATATTCTTTTTCAGTTAGTAAACTTTTTAATTCTTCATATTCATTATGCCAATTATCAATTCTACTATCAAATGCTTCTGGTATTCCTCCCCAACCTACATATTTTGATAATATCTCTTGTTCTTCTTTTGTTGCATATCTATTTTGTTCTTCACATAGTTTTAATACTTTTATAGCCTCTATATTATTTTTATATTTCTCTTTTTTACCACCAATACCTAAATCGTTATTATCAATTTTGAAATTGTTTCTTTCTGCAATTGGTATTTCTGGGTGTAAGTCAAAATATTCAATTTTATTTCTTCTTTTTCTTTTAACTTGTGGTTTTAAATCTTCTAATTCTGTTTTATTTTCTTGCTTTTCTGGTATAATCTCTTGTTCTTCTATTTGATAATAATTCTTAACTAATGCTTTTGCTAAATGCTTAAAATAATCGACAACATCTCCATTATAAAAATCAATTTTTACTATCATATCTTTGATTGCATTTTGTTCTTCTTTAGATGTTGTTTTAATATTTTCTATAACATTACCTAATTCAAATATATGAGTTATACCTTCATCTTCTATTGTAAAAGTGTAATCCAAATCAATTTCTTTTTCTCGAATAAATGTGTCTAGCCATTGATTAAATGATGTATCTTCTTGTTCATCAATTATTTTATCTACTTTAGTATTTTCTATTTTATCTTGTATTCTTATTCCTATTCTTAATTTATCATTTGCAGGATTTTCCTTTACTTTTTTATCAAATTCTTCTCTAGGCATTTCTTTTGTATATAGTGGAAATGAAGTATCTACTAAAACTGTTCTATCATTATCTATTGCTCTAATTTCAAACTCATCTGCTCCAATATAAACAATATCTCCATTATGAAATTCATAATATGGAAGTCTTTTTTCTAATTCTACAATTAATGCTCTTGCCTCTACTGATGTTTCATCATCATAATCTAAATCATCATAACTTGTTTTTAGAAAATTAATATAATCCTGTATATTCATTTCATCGTTTATATCTGCTTGTAGTAATTCAATATTTTGTTCTCGTGTATTATCTAATGAAAAATTATTATGATATGCAATAATATCATAATTCATCATATAATCATTTAATCTTTCAGCAAGTTTATAATCTTCATTTATTTCTTGTTTTTCATCTAATATCTTAGTATCATTTCCTAATGTATTGTTTTCCTCTTGAGAAAAAGAAAAAACAGAAGTGTTTTCTACTTCTGTTATATTCTGTATTTGTTCATTTTCAGTTTGTAATTCATTTACTATATTTTCATTTTCTTTGTTTAAATTTTTTGCAACAAAATATTCTGTTATTTCATTCCAATTTCTAAAGCATTCTTCCGTTCTGTTTAAATAATCGCCTTTCCATAAATATAAGCCATTATCATAACTTTTATAACCAACTCTTTGAGTTTCATTTATAATATATTCCGTATAAGCATTTCCTAAAATATTTGCAATATATTTTTGTCTTTCTGCATCAGTATTAAATTTCAAATATGTTTCTAATGTTCCTTGATTTTTTAATATATTCGGTGCATTGCTTAATATTTGATCTATTGTTTCATAATCATCAAATTTTGGTTTATCATTTTTATCATTCCATACATTACGATTATTTTCTTCTAAATGTAAATTAGTTCCCTTGTTACTTGTTCTTCCGCTATCAACTTGTAATTCTGCATTAGTCCTGCCCACTTCAACTGGTCTTGTGCTTTCAATTCTTCTGTTGTCCCATCTTGTATTGCTAATTTTTCTATTATTTCCTTGACCATCTTCGTTGCGTTCTCCTGGATCTGTGTCAATTCTTTGTTCAAGTTTTTGTCCATCAATAATATCAAATAATCTGCTCTCCTGTTTTTCTTTAGGTATTGTAATCTCATTCTTGCGTATTTGCCATTTGGTATTTTTTCTTTCTCCATTACGAGATTTGGTATTTGATATTCTCCAACTTTCCTGTATTCTATTTTCTCCATTTTCAATTCCTCCCTCATCAATTTCTTTATTATTAGAATACTCTTGTTTATTATCTTTTACAAATGTGTGATTTATATTTTTTTCTTCATTTTGTAAATTTATAACTGTTTTTGCAATTTCTCTCAACCCCATTTCTGCAATATCACTTATTGCAGTACCTAGTGTTGTTATTATTTTATCATTATTAAATTCTTTTATAAATGTAAATTCACGACCATTTATTTTTTCTCTAGCATTTATTCCACATCTTGTCATTATCATATATGCAACACTTGCCCAAACAGTTAGTATTGTTATATTTTTAATTTCATCATCTGATAAATTTTCTAAAATTGTTCCACCTTTATTTTTATGAATACTTGATAGATAATCTTGGATATTATCTGTTACCATACTATAAGCACTTGATATAATATTTTCAGCCAGTTCATTGCTTTCTGTTTGCCCTCCAAAAGTAGTTTCTAATGTTTCTATTACTTTTTCTTCATACTCTGGTTTTACATTCCATAGTTTATATTCTGTTCCTCTACTATTATGTGTATCTGACACATCAAAAACTAATCTAAAAGGATATGGACTATTTTCGTCTTTTGATAATACGAATATTCCTTTTGCATCTTTATTTACCCATCTGTGACATTTTCTATTCCATTCTTTTTCCATTTCTGCACAAGCGGTAGCATCTGGTCTTTGTGCATAAATTAAAATTTTGTCCACAAAGTTATATTTAAAATGCCAACTACAACTATCCAAAAATGAACACCAATTTTCTTCTGTTTTTGTTATACTATTTATTTTTTCTTTATATAATCTTCTTGTATCTGCTATTTGTCCCAATATGCCACCTCCTTACTATTTAGTATCTGTAAAAAATTCTAATAAATTCTTTTTTTCTATTGCCTCCTGCATAAGCCATATTATTTCTATATCTTTTATCGTTAGTTTTGGTATTTCTTCTATTTTATTTATATTTCTCAATTCTGATACTTTTAAATTCAAAATATCTTTTTCATTAGTTATATTTATGCTTTTTAATTTCTGTACTAATTTGTTTTTCTGCATTGAACTATATTCAGCCATTTTACACCTACTTTCATAAGTAAAAGGTGGCTTTTTTTATTAACCACCTTTTCACTTTTCTGTTTTATTTATTTTTTCTTTTTTTAATAACTTCATATATTCCTATTGATATTAAAGTCAATGTAGACATTCCTGCAAGTCCACCAAGTAATATTGTATTTCTACCATCACTCGTATTTGGTATTTCTATTGGTGTATTTTCAAATTCAAAACTATAAGCAAAATCTTTTTCTTCTATTAAGTTTCCATTTACAAAAACTCCATTATCATTTATTTCTACTTTTACAATTTCATCTGACATATTGTATCCCTTTGGTGCATTTATTTCTTTAATATAATAAGTTCCATATCTTAATTTTTCAAAAGTAATACTTCCATCATTTTTATTAGAATCTATTTGTTGTATTAACTTTGTACATTCTTTATCCTCATAAATTCCAAATGTAAATTTTGCTTTAATCACTTCTCTTGTTTTACTATCTATTTTTATTACTTTTATATTTTTTAAAATAGGCATATCTTTCATTTCTATTTTTTGTATTTCTTTATTTTCCGTTACCGTAAATGTCTTTTCTTCTGTAATTTCATAACCATAAGGAGCAGTTATTTCTATTAATTTATAAGTTTTATTTTCCTCAAGCCCTTTAACTTTGTGTGGCTCTTTTGTGCTTTCCCATTCGTCAACGATTTTATTATTTTCATCAACTACTTTTAACTTTGCTCCCTCTAATTCTTTTCCTGTTACTAAATCAGTTTTTATTACTTCAACAGTTTTATCTTTCATTACGATTTTTTGAGTTTCTTTATCAGGGGTCACTTTAAATTTTATATCTGTTGCTATTACAAATCCATCTGGTGCGTATTCTTCGTGTAAAATATACTCCTTATTTTCTTCAAGACCTTTTATATTATGGCTTTCTTTTTCTGATATCCATTCATCAATAATTTTTCCGTCTTTATCTTTTACTTGGATTTTTGCTCCTTCAATTTCTTTACCGCCTAGATCCTCTTTTGTCATTGTTACTATTTTATCTATCATTTTTATTTTTTGAATTTTATTAGTATTTTCAATTTTAAAATTAACGTCTGTTGCTCTAACAAAACCGTCTGGAGCAATTTCTTCTCTCAATGTATATTCTTTTCCAACAACTAATCCCTCAATTTTATGTGTTTTGTCTGTTGATACCCAAGTATCAATTACATCATTACCATCTAAAACTGTAAGTTTTGCTCCCTCTAGTTCTTTTTCTCCAGTTATATCTTGTTTTGAAACTTCCACTAATGTTGTTTCATTCACAATTTCTCTTGTTTGTGTATATACTTTTGTTGTATTGTATTCCTTTTCAAACTTAAATTCATATTTTGTATTGTTTAAAACTAACCCATCTAGTGTCTTTATTTCTTGTAACTCATATACTCCCATAGGTAAATTTTCAACCTTTAAGTTGCCATTTTTATCTAAATTAAGTGTTCTAATTTCTTGATTTTTTTTATAAATTATACTTCCATCCGCTTTATCTATTACATTATCCTTTGCAATTAGTTTAAATTGTATAGAACTCAAGTCAGATATATCTACAATAGAAGTATTAACATTATCTCTTAATGCTACACTTTTATCAATAACAATTGTTCCAGTAGGTTGTTCATTACTTATTATAATTTCCTTTATAAAATCTCCGTCAACATCTTTATCATAATCTCTAATTCCGCTTACATCAAACTTCACAGGACTATCTAATTGTAAAAATCCATCTGGAACTTTTATTTCTGTTACTTCATAACTTCCTACTTCAAGTTTTAAAGGAGTTATAACTGTCCCTTTATCTTCTTTATTATTTGTGTAACTCTTATCTGGTACAATTAGATTATCAGCATTTGTTGTAAAAGAATTATATGTTGTACTTCCAATTTTTTGTGATACTGCTTCTCCCTTTTTATATAAAATTTTATTTGTTGCACGATCATAAACATCCTTGGTTGCCTTTATTTGAAATGTCGCATTTGTTAGTGTTACTGTCTTTCCTGTTTTTAAATCTTTTTTTACTAATTTTATATAAGTTTCTAGTTGTTCATTGTTTACTACTATATTTTTAACTTTTTTTGCAACATCTTTTATTTCTGTTTCATCATCTGTAATTGAAAATGTAAAATCAGATGCAGTTTCATAATCTTTTGGTGTTATTGTTTCTTTTACTATATAAGTGCCGTATGGCAATTTATTTTTAGTATAAGCATCTCCGCTTTCATTTGTTACTATTGCCTCATAAGTAGGAGCAATTTCTTGTGCTTTTGCTACTCTATTTGAATCTACTGCAACCTTATTTCCATATTCGTCAATTCCGTTCCAAACTTCCGCATAACTGTAACCTTTTTCATAAGCCTTTTCTACTGCACTATTTAGTTTTATTGTAAATTTCACTCCAGCAAGTCCTGGTGTCTTTCCAGAATTTATCTTTATACCACTTTTAAAAATGTGTACTCCCATTTCTTTTACTTTGTCTTTACTATCTGCTCTACCAGAAATAATTTTTTCATATTGGTCTTTATATTCAAGATTTACTTCATATATAGTTGTATCCAATAAATATCCTTTTGGTGCTGTTTCTTCTTTAACTATATATTTTCCCAATGGAAGTCCTGTTACATCTGTTGTATTTCCATTTTTGTCTGTATTTCTTGTAGCAACTAAATCTCCCTTGCTATAAAACTTTTTAGACTTTGCTACATTGTAAATATCTTCATTTGCATATATTTTATAAACTGCATTTTCAAGTGTTGCATCTCCTTGTGCTACACTTCCAGTTTTACTATCTCTTTTTACTACTGATATTGTTCCTGTTGGCTCTTGATTAACAACACCTTTTATTTCTAATTCAATAACAGGTGTAGTCGAATTTTTATATTCCAAATTAACTTGAAAAACTTGGTCATTTAATAAATATCCTTTTGGTGCTTGTATTTCCCTTACAGAATATTTTCCTAATGGCAATTCTGCAATTTCTGCAATTCCTGTTCCATTAGCGGATGTTATTTTAGCAACTTCTTGCCATTTTTTATAAAATATTTTTGTTCCTGCTACATTTTTTATATCTTGTTCTGCAATTACAGAAAATACTGCTCCGCCAACTTTATCATTATTTTCACTTATTTTATGAATTAACAATTTTCCCGTTGGCTCATTATTTTTAAATTCTACTGTTGATGTTTCTCCATTTCTTACTTCGATTCTTTTAATACTTGTATCTAATAAATACCCTGTTGGTACAGATGTTTCTTTTACAAAATATGTTCCAACTTTTAGTTTTTCAAATATAATCTCTCCATTGTTTGCTGATTTTCCACTTGCTACTTTTTGAGTACAAGCCTCATCTTTATATAACTCAAAATTACAATCTGCTACTGGATTCCCAATGTTATTTATTTTTTTAACTAATATCTTTCCACTTTGCACTTCTACTGATACACTAAAATGTGATGGATCTACATAGTTTGAAAACATTAAATTTTGTACTGCTCCAGATGTAAATCTAAAATACACATAGTTTGACATACTGCTACTAGAATATCTACTTCCATTTGGCATTAGTTCATATAAACCAAAGTCCCTTGAATTAAATGTTGTTTTTCCATTATTGCTATCATTTGTTGCAGTTACTCTCAATTCATTACTACCATTATCGTGAACAAAGTTAACTCCATTTATAGTTTTATTAAAACTTTCATAATGTTGTAAAACTCCATTACTATCTGATAAAGTTATTGTATTTCCAATATCAATTTTGTTTGTTCCACCGTTAAATGAAACATCTTTATGATACTGGTTATACAAATTTTCTGTATTTGATATCCAATTTGAATATATTGATGATGACATATATCCACCTTTCCAAGAATCCCTTGATGGTGCTGCCTTACCACTTCCATCAATGTTATTGTGTATATATTCCCATACAAACTGTTGTGTTGCACACGCTGCTTTTTTCGCATCTGCACTTGTTGGTATTCCTAACCCATAATTCATTGTATATCCAAAATATATCATTTCTGCTACTTTTTCATATTCTGGTCTATTTGCTTTATATTCTGTAAAAAATTCATTATTAAAAATATATTCTTTTCCAGTTGGTGATGTTTTTCCATATTGCGTACAAAATGCTATATATGTTGAGCCATCATAATTAGCATAATGTAATTCGTGTCCAAATTCATTTAAACTTCCATTTATAACTCCAAATTTTGCATTACTATTCATATCTGTTATAAATGTTGCAAAAGCATTGATTGGTATAGCATTTATTAACATTAGTATTAGCATAATTATTGCCATAACTTTCTTCATTTTCATTTTTATCATATCCTTTCTTTTAATAATAAAAAAAAGAGCCTATCGCTCTTAATTTTGCTTTTTTCTATTTTGTTACATAGAAATAATAAAGTCCACAGAAACATTGGTTTATTTTAAAATGGCTTGATTCCCAACCTTCTGTATATTTTTCATAAGCATTAAATGCTTCATCCCAAGTTTTATAGTATCCGTGTTCGTTTGCACCATCTCCTGCTATATGTGTTTTACCACCGTCAGTACAATAAATTTTTTCCTGTTGTGTTACCGTTTCATTTTTTGGTGTTTCTTGCTTTGGTGGATCTGTATTTTTCTTGGTTGATGTATTTTCACTATCATTCTTAATACTTGGTTGTGTACTTTTATTGCTTTCTTGCTTTTTTGTTTGATTTAATTGCTTATTACTTTTTTTGCTTTCTACAACTTCATTTTGTTGTATCACTTGATTATTTTTTATTTCGTTTTTTTCCTCTACAACTTGAGAATTTTCTGCTTGACTTTCATTTATTTTTTCTTGTACTATTTCTTCATTCTCTTGAGTCTGTTCATTTTCCAATTCTGCAATTTCTTCCATTTGGTTTGAACTTTCTTCTGTCTTTTCATTTGTATTATTTTCTGTGTTTCTTGTTCCAATTCCTGCAAAATAACTTACAAATACTCCAGTTGCAATTATTATAGCCACAATAAATATTTTTTTCATATCTATCACTCTCCTTTGCTCATATTTTACTTTCTTCGGAACTTAAAAACAATTGTACAAATTAAACTTATAAACATTTTTTGCACATAGGCATCACTCCTTTCGATTTTGGCTTTATATATTTTTATATATTTTAATTATATATATATCTTTTTCAGTTAGTATATAGCAAGTAAAGGGGGTGGATTGTAAGGAGGGGGAAAATAAAATTGTATATACATTCTTAAATTTTCCGTATTACCTTTCAAATTGTTTATTTTGCCATTGTATTTGGTATTTTTGTAATAATTTTTCAATTACCCCCTCCATCTGTTGTATTGTATAGCCTTTAGGGAAATACTTTTTCACTCTATCGTAAGTGAATTTAACTTGCTCTCTCTGATTAGGTTTTTCTTCATACAAAATATTTTGTATTGTTTCTTCATTCAAAGTTCCTTTCTCGCTTTCTTCCCTTAATCTTTTAGCCTGTGGAGTTGATGGAGTTGCTAATGATGTTTCCATTGCCTCCAATAACATATCTTGTTCATTATTACTTAAATAAGATATTTCTATTGCAGGTGCTAAAGCCATTGTCATATTTTCCTTATCTTTCAGATAGTGGTTATCTACAAACTTTAGTAATTCTGGTATAAGATATGTCAGCCTTATATATCTTTGAATTTGAGATTTGCTTTCTCCAATTTCTTCCGCTAAAACTTCAACAGATTTTTTTCCGTCTAACTTGTACCCAACTTGGTTACAAGTTAAATCATTTCTTTGTCCTTGTCTTTTCATTGCATCTAACTTCATTTTATAAGCAAATGCTCGTTCACTTGGCATTATTTGTTCCCTTTGCAAGTTACTATCTACCATAATAATAGTAGCCTCATCATTTGTTAAATTTCTAACTATACAAGGTATTTCTTCTATTTGTGCAAGTTCACAAGCCCTTTTTCTTCTATGACCAGATACCATTTCATAAGTTCCATCTTCCTTTGGTCTAACTATTGCAGGTACTAATACACCGTGCTGTTTTACGCTTTCTACTGTTTCAAACATTTTTTCATCATCTTTAACCTTGAATGGATGATTTGGAAAACTTGAAATTTGTGTAATACGAATTTTCTGTACTCTTTCTAATTTTTGTGCATCTCTTTCTTCTTGATTAGTAAAAAAATCATCTATCGTAACCTTTGGCAAGTGCATTTTTTCTTCTTTCTCTTTCATCTTCTTTTAACACCTCCTTTGCAAAAAATGAATAAGCCGTTGCTACCCTGCTATTTTTGTCATAAGCAAATATACTTTTTCCTGTTGCAGTCGATTCGGCAGTTTTTATTGCTATTGGTATCTGGTTATTATAAATTTTTACAATACTACCATAATTTTCTTCCAATTCTTCTTGTATTCTTCTTGGCAAATTAGTTCTTTTATCAACCAATGTTAGCAAAATTCCTCCAACCTTTAGGTCATTATTCAACTGCCTTTTTATTTTTGAAATAGTTTTCAATAAATTCCCCATACCTTTAGCAGATAGATATTGACTTTGAACTGGAATGATAACCTCATTAGCCATTGCTAGTGCATTTGTTGTTAGCATACTCAAAGATGGCATACAATCAATTAGAATATAATCATAATTTATTTTCAATTCTTTCAAACTATTTCTCATTGCATACTCTCTATTCATTGCACTAAACATATTAACTTCTGTCATTGACAAATTTAAGTTTGATGGAATTAAATCTATTCCTTCTTTATGTTTCAATATTGCTTGTTCTGGTTTCACTTCTCTGTCATTTATCTGTCTTTCTATGAGGGTAGATATTGTAACTGGTAAATTATCTTGGTCATAATATCCCATATAAGTTGTTAAATCTCCGTTGTGGATCTGCATCTACCAATAAAACTTTCTTTCCCTCTTTAGCCAATGCTACTCCTAAACTAAAGGTTGTTGTGGTTTTTCCTACTCCTCCTTTTTGATTTGCTATTGCTATTACTTTGCATTCTGACATTTGGACTTCCTCCTTTCTTTTAAGTTCGCCATTATAAATTTTATAATGGCTATGTAAATTGTTTTAAATAAAAAAAAGACAAGTCAATTACTTATTTTTCTCGACTTGTCTTAATATTTAATTTTTATCTAACATCTCTATTATGTTTTTTCTGTTTATTTTTTCTTTCCTGTTCCATTTTAAATTTAGCATAAATATCTATTGCAACATCTCCATTATATTCCTTATCTAATGTTACACTGCCTTTTTCTAAAAATTCCTTTGATAATATAAAGTTTCCACTATCTAAAAAGTTATATCTTCCCGCTTTATCTTTTCCAACATACATTGCAGTAACTTGTATTTTTTGGTTTGCAATTATTGGAATATTTACAGTTAAAAATTCTCCTTGTTGTAAATTTTCTAAAAATTTAATTGCATCTTCTTTTTCCATTTTCATTCCTCCTTAATTTTTCCATAAAAAAAGTGAATTGCCTAATGCAACTCACTTTAAGAATATTTATCCACTTTTGGTTATTTATTGTGCATAAAACTGCAATAAGCAGACACTTCATTGTTATTTCTTTCAATACTTTTTCACTATATTCTATTCCGTATAACCTATGGTACAACTGTATTTCATCAAATATATACACCTCGTTTTTTATTAACTTCCATAAGCATACACCTAGATGGTGTCCTCCTTCACCTGTAGGATTATACAAAGTTACTAAAATAGTAAGTTGTGGATCATCTGTTGGAGCAACTCCTATAAATGATGTAACATATTTTCCTGTATTTACACCATCTTCTGATGTTCCAGTTTTTCCTCCTACATTGTAACCTTGAACTTTTGCGTTTTTTCCTGTTCCTTCTGATACAACAGATGTCATCATGCTCAAAACATTTTTTGCAGTTTCTTCTGATATTACTTGTTCTCCATATTTTGGAACTATTTCTTCAACTTCTCCTGTTTCTGGATCTTGCATTGCTTTTACTATTCTTGGATAAACATATTTTCCATTATTTGCTATAGTTGAAACCATTGTGATCATTTGTATTGGAGTAACTTCAAATCTTTGACCAAATGATATTGTTGCAAGCTCTACTGGTCCTACTTTTTCTTCTTTTAAAAATATACTTCCAGCCTCCCCTGGTAAATCAATTCCTGTTTTTCTTAAAAATCCAAATCGATTCAAATATTCATAATATTTTGAAACACCTATTTTTTGTCCAAGTCCAATAAATACTGGATTACAAGAATTCATTAATGCTTGCCTTAGACTTTGTGAACCATGAGGTCTATAATATCTCCAGCATTTGATTCTTCTACCTGCTATCTCTATTGAACCACTACAATTAAAAGCTCCTGCTTTATCAACTTCTGCTATTTTTTCTTCTAATGATGCTGAAGCTGTTACTAATTTAAAAGTAGAACCAGGTTCATAAGTATCTGCAATTGCTTTATTTCTCCACATTCCTTGTAATAACTTAGACTTATCACTTTGTTCTAATAATTCCCAATTATTTTTTGTTTCTTCATTATTAATTGTAAATGGATTATTCAAATCATAATATGGATATGTTGCCATTGCCAAAATATCACCTGTTTTAGGATTCATAATAATTATGTTTCCACCATCTGTGCACACATTGTCGATACAAGCTTCTTCTAAATATTTTTCTACAATTGCTTGAATATTCATATCTATTCCTAATATTAAATTTTTACCTTGCTTAGGTGAAACATAACTTTCACCTTCTTTTCCAAATTCATTTCCCTTTGCATCTATTAGTTTATTTATCTTTCCAGTTTCTCCTTTTAGTATATCATTATATTTAGCTTCAATTCCATCTAGCCCTTGATTATCACTACCACAAAATCCTATTATATGTGATGCTAAACTAGAATATGGATAATATCTTTTAGAATCTTCATCTATATTTATTCCTGTTAATATATTATTTTTTTTCATCCATTCCCTTAAAATATTTGTTTTTTCTTTTTCAACTCTTTTTGCGATTGTTTCTATTGAACTATTTTTCTTTACTTTTTTTAAAACTTTTTCATAATCTAATTCAAATATTTCTGAAAGTTTTTGAGCTACTTTTTCTTTATTTTCATTTGAGATGTTAACTGGATTAACTGTAACAGTTTCAACTGAACTACTAACAGCTAATATATTTTTTCCAGTAGAATCATAAATTGTGCCTCTTTTTGATTGAATATTTCTACTTGAATTTTGTTGCTCTTCTGCTTTTGCTTTTAATTCATCTGGTGCTATTAACTGAATATATCCCACTCTTGCAATTAATACAACAATCGCAAATATGCACAATATTAAACCAAATAGCATTCTTTTTCTTAAACTTAATATATTAGTCTGCACAAAAATTCCTCCAATCTAAAAAGAACTTATCTAATCTATTTTATTAGATAAATTATTTTTTATTACAAAGGATTTTTAAAAAACTTGTGTGCAAAGTTGAACATAAGCCTTTATATCATAGGAAGTGCAAAGTACTTTCCTCGTATAATAAAAAAACTGATAAATCGATTTAATTACACTTATTGTGAAATTAATTCAACATATCAGTTTTAAAATAAATTTTTAATTTTTTCTAAAATTGTAGAAAAAATATTTTTATCTGTATTCATTATAACTTCTTCTGTACTTGGTTCTACATAATCTCTTTTAGATAAATTTACATATCTAGTTTGACTACTTGTTAGTTTTTGCATTCCTAACATATTTTTTGCATTTTCTTCTATACTGCTTAAATTTAATTCATTTTGTATACTTATTTCCAATTGATCATTTTCTTTTTGTATTTCTGTAGTTTGTGATTTCAAATCTTGTATTTGAGAAAAAGTTTGGCTAATTTGTGCATTTTGATATATCATTCCAAATAATATAGCAAATATAAAAATAGCATTTACAGTTATCTGAAATTTTAATTTTCTATTATTTTGCAACTTAGGCTTCTTTTTTTCAACTTTTTTATTTACTGTTTTTTTACGTTTTTTTGTTGCTACTTTATATTCTGGCTTTAGTTTTCTTGGACTTGTTTCATATTGATATGCAGACAAATTAAATCCTCCTTTCATCAAAACTACTATATTCGACTTTTATTTATCATTTCTTTCAAAAATTCTTAATTTTGCACTTTTGCTTCTTGCATTAGAATTCATTTCTTGCTCTGATGGTAATATTGGCTTTTTAGTAATTACTTTTCCGAATGATTTTGCACCACAAACACAATATGGCAACCCTGGTGGACAAGTGCATTTTCCAGCAGCATCTACCATAGCTTTTTTTACCATTTTATCTTCTAAAGAATGAAATGTAATTATACATAATCTACCATTTGGTTTTAAACATTTTATGCAATCCATTGTTGTTTGATATAATGGTTTTAATTCATTATTTACTTCAATACGAATTGCTTGAAAAGTTCTTTTGGCTGGATGTCCTTCATTTGGTCTTCTTGGAACTACAGATTCTATAATTTTAACTAATTCTAATGTAGTTTCTATTTCCTTTTCTTTTCGAATTTCACAAATTTTTTTTGCAATTTGTCTGGAAAATCTTTCTTCACCATATTCATATATAAGATTTGCTAACTTTTCTTCTGAGTATGTATTTACTACTGTTTTCGCATCTAATTCTTGTGTTCTATCCATTCTCATGTCAAGCTTAGCTTCTCCCATATAACTAAATCCCCTATTTCTTTCATCTAGTTGATATGATGAAACTCCCAAATCTAATAATATACCATCTACTTTTTCTATTTCTAAATTTTCTAATATATTACGAATATTGTCATGGTTATCATGTACAAATCTGACATTTTCAAATTCTTTTAGTCTTTCTTTTGCTACTTTTAAAGCATCAGTATCTCTATCTATTCCTATAAGAATTCCTGTAGAATCCAATTTTTTTACAATTTCAGAGCTGTGTCCAGCACCTCCCATTGTTCCATCTACATATATTCCTTTAGGATTTATTTTTAATCCTTGAATACATTCATTTAACAAGACTGGTGTATGATTAAATTCCAATTTTGTACCTCTTTACCATAATAGTTTTTGATATAAAACAAATTGATAATATAATAAATTTATTTATGCACAAAATTTTAAAACTAGTTTTATGCATGACATATTTATATAATATGAAGTGCAAAGCACTTTCCTATTATATAAACATAAACAGTTGGTAAGATATATACCAACTGTCTCAACTCAATTTGTTTTTTTATCTTTTGTATTTTTTTATTTCTTTTGTATTCATTCTTAAAATTTTATCTTTTGTATCTTAAAATCTTTTGTATATATATTTACAATATTGTAAATGTATCTTATCTTTAGTTTAACAAAATTTTGACTTTAGTAATTGTAACTTTTATTCTTTTGTAAATAAAAATTCATTAGTTAATTAAAATCTTTTGTTAATCTTAGTCTTTTGTTATTTTTTTATTTATCTTTTGAATATACTTCAAATTTTATCTTTTGTACATTTTAAATTCTTTTGTGTTTTTTAATTTTTTCTTTCGTATTTTAAAAATCTTTTGTATTTATATAAACTTTAGCAAGTTATATACTTAATTTATTTTGTCTTATATTCCTAGCATTTCCATCTTTTCTGCAATTTCATCTGCTGAAATGTCTTCATCACATTTTTGCCATTTTTCTTTACTCCATATTTCAAGTCTAGAATCCATTCCTACTATTACAACATCTTTTATAAGTTCAGCAAATTCTCTTAAATTACTTGAAATAAGAAATCTTCCTTGTTTATCTATTTCACATTCAATTGCTCCAGCAAAGAAAAATCTTGAAAATGCTCTCGCATCTTTATTTGAAATTGGCAAAGTTCTTAGTTTTTGTTCGAAGTTTGTCCACTCAGCTAATGAAAAAGCAAATAAACATCCATCTAAGCCTTTGGTTAGTATGAACTTTTCACCTATGTCTTCTCTAAGTTTTGCTGGCATTATTAATCTGCCTTTAGCATCTAGAGAATGCTCATATTCGCCTATTAGCATATGTGGTTCACCTCTTTTCTTTATCTACCACTTTCTACCACTTTTCTCCACTTCAATTAAATTGTAATATATAATTTTTTTATTTTCAAGTACTTTTTCAAAATTTTTTTAATTTTTTTCTTGCTATTGTTGTTTTTCATAAAATTTATTGTCTTTTTTGTTCAATTAATTGCAATTTATTCTGAATTTTATATTTAAAATCGTTATTATTTTAAAGAACAAAAGTAGACATTATGATAATTGCAAAATACAAAATTTTATGAAAAAGTCCACGTCTTTGTTCATTGCGCCAAGTTTTTTAAAAAACTTGTGTACAAAGTTAGGCGTAAGCCTTTATATAATAGAAAGTGCAGAGCACTTTCATATTATATAAAAAACTGAGATTCAAGTTATAAAATAAACTTAAATCTCAGTTTTACTTACATTAATAATTTTCAGATAAAATATCTAAATTTGCTAATATTGTATCTTCTTCCATTTGTCCTACTTTTTGATTTACTATATTGTTGTTTTTATCTTTTATAATTGCTGTTGGATAATTAGTTACATTGTATGCTGTACTTCCTGTAGAGTTTTCTTCATAGTATATTGGAACTTGTATATTATTGTCTTGGACTATTTTTTGAGCATCTACTTTACTTGCTAAATCAGTTACACTTAAGAAAGTAACTTTTTCACTATATTTTGTGTAAACATCATTTAATACTTTTAGCATTTCTACAGAATCTAATTCACTAACTTTCCAAAATAGTATAAATACTGGTTTTCCTGAAAAGCTATCTAACGAAACTACATTTCCATTCTCATCATAAACAGAAAAATCTTTATATTCTGCAACTGGATTTAAAATTCCAGTTTCTGCTGCTTTTTGATAATCTGTTTCATTTAATGTATTTGATGTTACATTATTAACAGAATTTGTAATATTATTCTCTAAATTTTCTTTTGCTTCATTATTAGCTTTTGGAGTAGAACTTTTTTTATTTATTTGTATATTACTTGATACAAAAAAGAATATTATTGCTCCTATTAAAAATATTATTGCAAATACTAATAAACCAATATCTTTTTTCTTCATTTCACCTTATATAACAATCTCAAATAATTAAGATCGAATCCTTTCTATTATTATTTTTTATAATTATTTTACACTTTAGTAAACAATTTTATAATTTTAAAATACAAATTTTTATTGCATTTCTAATAATTTTTCGCGTAATTCTAATGTTTTCTCCTCATCAATAAGAAACTCATTGTCTGATTCTTGCTTTAATATCGTTCCTACATCTGATTTTGAAATTAAATTTTCATCTTTTACATAGATATTTTCTTTTCTAGATAAATTTGTACATTTCAATGCTTTGTTTAATTTGTTATTAACAACATATAAATCATCAATATCTTTCCAATTCGATTTTAACTCTTCTAAAGCTTTTTCTCTAGTAACTGGACAATTTAAAACATCTATTTTAAAAATTCCATTTTCTTTTTTTAAGTTCATTCCTTCTTGTATTTCTAATGGTAATTCACTTTTTAAAATATTTTCCATGTTTCCTGTTTGTTGGTTTTCACAAATAGCATAATTTCCTTCAAATCTGTCTACAATATATTTTTCTTCCATTTGCTTATTTAATTCCTTCAAAAAATTAGTAACTATATTTTCTTTTAAATTTTTCCCTATATTTCCAATTAGAATTTCTAAATCCATATTCCTTCTTTCTAATTAATACAAAAAGAAAATATAATTGAATTTCTAATAACTATTATAATTATTTTGGAAGTTTTATGCAAGATTAAACTAAATAATACTTAATTTTCTTTGTTTTTTTCTTTTACATATTTCTTTATTGTATTTATCGCTTCATCATGTACTCTACCATTGCTTATTACTGCTCCATTTATACTTTTATCATATCTTTGCTCTTTTCCAAATAAATCTGTAACTTTGCCTCCTGCTTCTTCTACAATTACTTTAGCTGCTGCTATATCACAATTTTTATGTAATGTACCAGGAAAAATTGCTAAAGTAAATTCTCCACTTGCAATACAAGTACAAGCTCTAATTATACTGCCTAATCCAATAAAATATGTTTTGTTTCCTAATTCTTTTATAACATCTATAATATTATATTCCGCTTTTGGCCATGTATCAAAATGTGCTACACTTCTCATATCTTCTAATTCATAATCATTAACACATATTTTTTCATTATTTTGATATGCTCCTTTTCCTTTAATTGCTGTATATAAATTGTCTGTAAAAGGATCATAAATTACACCAACAGTTGATATTCCATCTATTACTAAAGCTAATGAAAAAACTGCTACTGGTATACTTCTTGCATACATTGCTGTTCCATCAACTGGATCACAAACCCATACATATTTACTTTCTCCAAATTGTTCTTCTTCACCATCAACAGAATGTGTTGGATATTTTTCTTTAACTCTTTTTATTAAATAAGAGTTTATTTCTCTATCTGCTAGAGTTACTATTGTTTTGTCTCCTTTATATGATGAAATATCTTTTCTTGAAAAATATTTTTTCATTATTTTTCCTGCTTCATTAGCTATTTCTTTAGCAAATTCTAAGTATTCTTCGTATTCTTGCATTTTATATACTCTCCTTTTATAATTTTATTTTTAAGTATAGCTATACTATTAGTTTCTAAACTTCTTGCCAACTATCTAAGGTATAAATAATAAATTTATTTTTTACTCTTTACTTTTTTAAACATTATATCGTATCTTGGCAAAATAATAAATTATTTTTTTGAATATTTTTCTATATCACTTTTTAACATTTACTTATATTTTTATAAAATAATTGCTTTTTTTCTATGTTTTGATATAATTAATTTGAAAAATATGTACAAAACTTATACTAATATACGGAGGATAATATGCCAAAAAAACAACGAAAAAAACTCAACAAAAAAGATAGAAAATATGTAGTATTACTTATTTTAGCTATTCTAGCAATTATTTATACTGTAGTTACAAATAATACCGAAGAAGAAATTGAACAACCAAACTTTTTGATAAATAACTCAACTACTACAACTGTTCAAGAAGTTTCAAAAGCTTCATCAAACACATCTAATGAAACTGCTACTGATAGTAGCAGTTCTTCTTTAGAAATTTATTTTTTTGATGTTGGTCAAGCTGATAGTATTTTAATTAGAAATAATAATCAGAATATGTTAATTGATGCAGGAAATAATGCTGATGGAAAATTAATTTCGAACTACTTAAAAAATGATTTAAAAATTTCTAAACTTGATTATGTAGTAGGTACTCATGCACATGAAGATCATATCGGTGGATTAGATGATGTAATTAAAACATTAGATATTGGAAAAATATATATGCCTTTTGTATCTAATGCAAATACTAAAACTTATGAAGATGTTGAAAATGCAATAATAGATAAAGATTTATCTATTACAAATCCATCTATTGGTGATAAAATATCTTTAGGAAACGCAGAATTAGAAGTTATGTTTGTAGATAATACAGAACCAAAAGAAAAAAATGATTCTTCAATTGTTTTGCAAATGAACTATGGTAATGAAAAATATTTATTTATGGGAGATGCCGAAACTAAAACAGAAAAATCTCGAGACTGGGAAAAAGTTAATGTTTTGAAAGTTGGTCATCATGGTTCTAGCACAAGCAGTTCTGATAAATTTATTAAACAAGTTTTACCAGATATTTCAATAATTTCTGTTGGACCAAACAATTCATATAATTTACCTAAAGAAACAATAATCAACAGACTAAAAAAATATAATTCAACAGTCTATAGAACTGATACAGATGGTACAATTTATTTAACTAGTGATGGAACTCAAAATAATATTAATAAATTAAGTGTATGCTTAGATGGAGATTCTAGAAATTAATTTTATTTCAATTCAAGTCTTTTATTATATTTTATCTTGATATATACTAATATAAAATTAACAAGGAGGTTTATTTATGTCTAAAAAAATTTTAAAATATTCTATAATTTTATTATTAACTATATTGCTTTTGCTATTATTCAATTTTTTTAGAAATTATAGTATCTTTTCTAAAATCTTAGATAGTGAAAAAAATAATTATTCTAACTACAAATGCGATGTTTCAGACAATTATCATTCTGGTAATTATTTAACTATTTTAAAAGATAAAGAAAAGCTTTCAATAAAAATCAATAACGAATCAAACACTATGACTTACTTTATTAACAGAGCAACGAAAAAAGCTTATATGCAAAATTCAAATTTGGAATTAGTTGATTTTTCCGAATATTTAGATACAGACCCAATGTTAAATCAGGATAAAATTTTATTAAATCCTTTTTCAAATTTAACAACTATGCAAAGAATAAAATTGTGTGTATTTTCAATTTTCTCAAAAAAAGATAATTTATATAATATAAAATATAATGACAATATATATAAATTTGATACTAATTCTTTACTAATTAAAGAAATTTTTTATAAAAAAGAAGATAGTTCTACTTTCTTTAATATTACTTTAAATACTGTAACAGATGATATGTTAAATATACAATTTTAATACAAAAAATCCTTTTATTAATCAGATCATTCTTATTTTAGAATATATCCAAATTAATTAAAAGGATTTTTTTATTTATATATTAATTAAATTTTTAATCTATTTTTACTCTGTTATTGGCCAGTATTCTCCATTTTCTTCAGTAATGTTGTTAGCCTCTTCTTGAGTTAAATATTTATATTTTATCATTTTATTTATTACTTGCATTTGTCTTTGTCTTGCTAAGTCTGGGTTCTTTGTTGGGGCATATACTGATGGTGCATTTGGTATTCCAGCTAAAAGTGTACTTTCATAAGAATTCATATCTTTGGGATCTTTATCAAAATATCCATTTGCAGCATCTTTCACACAATAATATCCATCTCCAAAATAACTAGTATTTACATATAGTTCCAATATTTCGTCTTTTGTACAATAATTTTCATATTCTCTAGCCATAAAAATTTCTGCACATTTTCTCGTTAAATGTTTTGACTGTGTAAAATAAGTATTTTTTGCTAATTGTTGTGTGATCGTACTTCCACCTTCAACCAATTTCATTGATCTTATATCATTAAAAATAGCTCGTCCAATTGAAATTAAATCTATTCCACAATGTCTATAAAATCTTCTATCTTCTACTGCTATAACTGCATCTAGATATGTTTGTGGTAAATCTTCTATTTTCGTATAGTGTTCTTTGGAACGAATTTCATTTACCATACCTTCTATGCTTTGTTTGGTAATAGCTTCTTTATACATATTGTATCCTTTTACTCCAAAGACACTTCCTATTGCTATAATTATAATTAATATTAAAATTAGAATCTTTTTTAGTATTTTCATATTAAAAACCTTCCTTTTCTAATATTATACTATATAATTCTAAAAGAAAAGTGAATTTTTTATGACTTTTTAATTTCTGCCATTATTTTTTTCATTTCTTCATTTCTTTTAATTTTGTTTGTTGTTGTTTTAATAAATTCGCCTTTTTCTATAAATAAATGTTTCATATATTTATATGTTGGCATTTTTTTATTTATTTCTTTTATTTCTTCCCACAATACTTTTTCTAGTTCTTCTTCTGACAAATCAGAATATTTTTCTTTTACAATTTCATTATCTAATTTTACTTTTACAGATAAACTTACATCATCATCTTTTGGTAATCCAAATACCATGCATTCACTTACTAGTTCTAATTTGTTTACTAATTCTTCTAATTCTTCTGGAAAAATTTTCTTTCCATTTTTTAAAACAATTAAGTTTTTCTTTCTTCCTGAAATATAGATATATCCCTCTTTATCTATATATGCTAAATCTCCTGTATATAGCCACCCATCTTTTAACACTTCTTTTGTTTCTTCTTCATTTTCATAATATCCAAGCATTACATTAGGACCTTTTACAACTAGTTCTCCAATTTCTTGCTCATTCTTATCTTCTATTTTTGCTTCAACATTTGGCATTGGAAATCCTATTGAACCATATTTTCTATATTTGTAGTTTTCAGCTGCAATAACTGGTGATGCTTCTGTAAGTCCATATCCTTGTATTGTTAATATTCCTAAATCATTAAATCCTTTTTCTACTTCTTTGTCTAGTCCAGCTGCTCCACTTATTACAAAACGTAATCCACCTAATTGATTAATAATTGGTGCAAAAACTTTTCTTCTAATATCTATATGAAATTTTAGTAAAAAATTTGTTATTGCTTTTGCTACTTTAATTTGTTTAGTTTTATTTTGTTTTTTTATCTCTTTATTTAAATTTTTATAAATTGCTTCAACAAGTACTGGTACTCCAACAAAAAAAGTAACTTTGTATTCCTTTAAATTTTGTGCAATGTATCTTAATCCATCTGGAAATGCTGTTGCAATTCCAGAACTTAGCATAATTAATTGTCCAGTTGAACCAAATGTATGATGAAATGGCAAAAATGCTAAATTAACATCTGTTGGTCTAAAATCTTCTACTAATTGCATTGCATAAATATTTTGAGCTATATTGAATTGTGATAGCATAACAATTTTTGATGTTGCTGATGTTCCAGATGTAAATACTAATACTGCTAATTCTTTATCTTCTATTTTACAATCTTTAAAAGATTCATCTCCATCATCTATTCTATTCTTACCATTTTCTTTTATATCATACAAATACTTAAATTCTGATGTTTTATCCATACAGATATATTCTTTTATATTGCTATTACCTTTTGCTCTAATTTCTTCAATAACTTTTTCATTTTTATCTTCAAATACTATTGCATCAATTTTGCTTCTTAATATAGAATTTTCTATTTCTATATCTGTTAATCCTTTATCTAAAGGAACTGCAATAATTCCACCAAGTAGACAAGCAACATAAGTTAGTACCCATTCATATCTATTTTTTGCAATAATTCCTAATTTTTTACCTTTTAATCCTAATCGATATAAACCTGTACCATATTCATTTACATCATCTAAGAATTTTTTATATGTAATATTTGTATATTTTATTTTTCCATTTTCATCTTTTTCTTTTAATATAAAAGCTCTATTATCTTTAAATTTATCTACAGAATAATATATTATATCTTTTACATTTGTAAATTCTGGATATTCAAAAAAAGTTTCATCTTTTTTCATTTTCCACACGCCTCCATCTAGTTTTCAAAACTATTATATATGTATTTTAAAACAAAGTCAATTGCTTTGTTAAATGATTTTTCGACAAAATTATCTAATAAATTTTATTTTATAACTTTAAATATATGATTTTCATTACTTCCTCGGCTTACTACAAAATTTAAGAAATTCTAACTTATTTTATGGCACCCTTCCGTTTAACACGAACTCTTTCCATAAAATTGCATAAGAATTTCTAAAATTTTTCCATGCACATTCGTCATTCATTCAAATCATATATTAAAGTTATTATATTAAACAATTCTTAATTTTTCCTTTAAAATTTGAATTTTTCAGCAAATTATGTTATTATATTTAATGGTTTATAGATTACCATAAAATCTAAATATAATATTGAGGACTTTATATGAATAGTAATTTAAACGAAATTTTTCAAGAATTTTCTTCTAAAATGAAAAAACATAAGTTACCACATTGGGAAGATTTACCAGAAATTGATTTATACATGGATCAGGTTATTGCTTTAATGGAAAAATATTTATCTGATTTAACAACCCAAGATGATAGCAAACTAATAACTCCATCTATGATAAATAACTATGTAAAATTAAATATAATTCCAGCTCCAACAAAGAAAAAATATTCTAGAGAGCATATTGCATACTTAGTTATTATTTGTAGTTTAAAACAAGTTATGCCAATTCCCAAAATAAAAGAACTTATAGATTTAAAATTACAGTCTTGTAAAATTGAGGATTTACTAAATAATTATAGTGATTTATACCAAAAAACACTTAATGATGTTTTAGAAACTAGCAATACATTTTTAGATAAAAATGAAAATTCAATTTTTGATACATCTTTTTTCTTAGCTGTTGCTTCATCTCATTGCCGATATGTATCAGAAACAATTTTAAAAATGGAAGAAAATAATAACACTAAGAAAAAATAGATTGTTTATACTAATATTCATATTTAGAAAAGAGGAAAAGTTTGGAACAAAAAAAATTAAAAATATTTAGACAAATAATTTTCTTTTGTATTTTGATAATTTTTTTATTAATTATTATAAAATTATTTCCAATTTTCAAGGATTTACTTACACCAGAAGGTAGAGCTTCTTTTTCTACAAAGATTAGCGAACTGGGCTTACTAGGTCCTTTAACTATAATTGGAATGGCTGCTTGCAAAGCTATTGTTATATTTTTACCAGGTGAACCAATTGAATTATTAGCTGGTATGTGCTATGGTCCTTTTTGGGGCTTAATTATACTTTATATCGGATATACAATTAGTAGTGTACTTATAGCTTTAGCTGTTAAAAAGTTTGGAACAAATTTAGTTGCAGATATAGTGCCAAAAGATAAAATCGAAAAAGTAAAAAATTTAATTGACAACAATCCTAAAAAAACAGAAATTACTCTTTTTGTTTTATATTTTTTACCTGCAATGCCAAAAGATTTTTTAACTTACATTGGAAACTTATTACCTATACCAATAACTAAATTTTTATGTGTATCACTATTTGCTAGATTTCCAGCACTAATTTCTTCTACTATTGTTGGTAGCAAAATTCTTTCTGGAGATATTTTTACAATAGTTATAGTATATGCAATTACTTATTTAGTTTCATTTACAATAGCAGCTCTTTATAATAAATTCTTTTCAAAAACAGAAGATTCAAATAAAATAGATGATAAAAATATAGAATCTAAAGATTAATTAATACACCAATTTGTTAATTAAAATTTTTAGAATATTCTATTATAGATTTTTCAAATAAATCTTATAATTAATACTACAATGTAAAAAAATGCGAAGAAATAAATTTTTTATACTAATGTTTATAGAAAAAAGACACTTGCCAAAATTAATAAGCAAATGTCTTTTTTCTATTATTTAAGCTCTTTTTCAGCCATTTTATACTCTGGCATATAATATGCAACCATATTCCAAAAATCTTTTGAATGATTCATATATTTTAGATGGCACAATTCATGTATACATACATAAGATATTTCTCTTTTTGAATACTTTATCAAATTTTTGTTCAAATGTATTTCTTTTTTGCTATTACAATTTCCCCAAGCTCGTTTCATGTTTTGAATTTTTAGTTTACTTGGATGCAAACCAACATATTGTTCCATTTCTTTAAAAACTACTGGTAATTCTTTTTTAGCAATTTGTAAATAAAATTTTTCCATTATATCTTCTATAATCTTTTCATCAATATCTTTGTCTTCCAAATATAAATCTTTCGAAATATAAATAATAACATTCTTTTCTTCTATTTGAACATAGTTTCTTTTTTTGACAGTTTGATTTATTTTTAATGTATATTTTTCTCCAAAAATATATATCGTCTGACCATCTTTATAATCTTTTTTATTTTTGCTATTGTTGTACTCTTTTAATTTTTTATATATCCAATCTTCTTTTTCCTTTAAAATTTCTTTTATTTTATATTCCGGAAATCTTTTTGGTATTTTTACTACTACTTTACCATCTTGAATTGATATATAAACATTCTTTCTTTTTCCTCTATCTATTTGATAGTCTAAATCTTCCATATTTTAACTTTCTTATTTTGAAATTGCATCACATATTAAATTACTTATTTCTGTAGGATTTTCTACTGATAAGCCTTCTATTAATTTTGATGTTGCAAATAATATTTTTGTATAATTTTTTAATTCTTCTTTATCTGTATTGTACAATTCTTTTAGTTTATTTGAAATTGGGTGTGAATCATTAATTTCAAGTACGATTTTAGCTTTAACCTTTTGATCTGCTGGCATACTATTTATTACTTTTTCCATTTCAATAGAGATTCCACCTTCAGTTGTTAAACAAACTGGATGATTTTTTAATCTATTTGTGAATTTTACTTCTTGTACTTCATCTTTTAAAGTTTCTTTCATTATATTTAATAAGTCTTTATTTTCTTCATTTTCTTTTTGAATTGCTTCTTTTTCTTCTGCTGTATCTAGGTCTAAATCATCTGAAGAAACATTTTTAAATGATTTTCCATTGTATTCTATCATTGTTTGGAATACAAATTCATCTATAGAATCTGTAGCATAGAAAATTTCATAACCTTTTTCTTTAACTTTTTCTACTTGTGGTAACATATCAATCTTTTCTACTGTTTCTCCACATGCATAGTATATTGCTTTTTGTTCTTCTTTCATTCTTTGTACATATTCATCTAATGTTGATTGTTTTTTTGTTAAAGATGAATAAAATAATAGTAAATCTTGTAAATTTTCTTTATTCATTCCAAAATCACTATATGTTCCATATTTTAATTGTCTTCCAAATGCTGTAAAGAATTTTTCATAATTTTCTCTATCTTCTTTTAATAAATTTTTTAATTCTGTATTAATTTTCTTTTCTAAGCTTTTTGCTATTATTTTTAATTGTCTATCATGTTGTAAAATCTCTCTAGATATATTTAATGATAAATCTGGACTATCTACTAAACCATTAACAAAACAATAATAATCTGGTAATAGTTCTTCACATTTTTCCATTATTAATACACCATTTGAGTATAATTGTAATCCTTTTTTGAAATTTGGTGTGTAATAATCGTATGGTTCGTGTGATGGTATATAAAGTAATGTATTGTAACTGCATGTACCTTCTACTGATGAATGTATTACTTTAACTGGTTTTTCATAGTCATTAAATTTTTCACGATAGAAACTTTCATATTCTTCTTGAGTAACTTTTGTTTTAGGCTTTTTCCAAATTGGAACCATACTATTTAGAGTTTTTAATTCTTTTACTGTTTCATATTCAGTTTTACTACCTTCTTTTAATTTTTCTTCAGAACATAACATTTGAATTGGATATCTTATATAATCTGAATATTTTTTTATCATATCTTTAATTTTATATTCTTCTAAAAATTCACTATATTTTTCTTCTTCAGTATCTGGTTTTATATTTAATACTATTTTTGTACCAACATCTGCTTTATCACATTTTTCTATTGTATATCCTTCAGCTCCTTTTGACTTCCACATATATGCTTGATCTGAATTATATTTTTTTGAATATACAGTAACTTCATCACTAACCATAAATGCAGAATAAAATCCTACACCAAATTGTCCTATAATTTCTATATCTTCTTTTTTCTCATTTTCTTTTTTGAAATTTAAAGAACCACTTTTAGCTATTGTTCCTAAATTATTTTCTAATTCATTTTCGTCCATTCCACAACCATTGTCTGAAATTGTGATAGTTCTTTTTTCTTTATCTAACTCTATATTGATTTTTAAATCTTCTTTTTTTACATCTAAATCTTTATTTGTTAATGATTCATAATATAATTTATCAATAGCATCACTTGCATTTGATACTAACTCTCTTAAAAAAATTTCTTTATTTGTATAGATTGAATTAATCATTAAATCTAATAATCTTTTAGATTCTGCTTTAAATTGTTTCATAAAAAATACACCTCTTTCTTACAAGGTGTATTATAACTCTTTGTTTTAGCAAAGTCAATATCAGACTGCTAATTTATTTTTGTATTTTATCACATTCAACATTTTTGTCTATATATTGTTTTCTAAGCCATTTTTCTAAATCTTTTTGTTTTTGAAAAACTAATAATTTTTTTGAATCATATTTTTTTAGTATATCCATTATGTATTTTCTTCTTTCTTTATTGTATGTAAATACATATAATATAAAGCTCATATCTAATTTTGGTATTTCATGTTTTTTATTTCCTAAATGAGTTAACCTTCTTTTAAATATTCCTTTTAATTGTGTTCTTTTTGGATAATCCAAAAAAATTATCAAATCTGCTCTATCTGTTCTTTGTTCTAATGTATCTATAAAAGTACCATCTAAAATCCAATTTTCTTTTTTTCCTTCTTCTATAATCATTTTATCTCTTTGTTTTGTATCTCTCAAAATCCAATTATCCATATAATGAATTGTATCTAAATGTTTTACTGGTAATTCATATATATTTCCTAAATTTTTTGCTAATGTAGTTTTTCCTGTTCCAGGTGCTCCTATAATTGCTATTCTTTTTATATCTTTTTGTAAATTTTCCTTCATTTTTTCCTAACCTTAGATTAATTTTTTGCTTTACAGTCATTACAAATTCCTGTTATTGTGAAATTTTCTAAACTGCATTCTATTTTAGTTTGGTTATATACACTATTTTTCAAATTTTCAAAATCAAAATCATATGTAAAATCTAAAACTTTTCCACATTTTATACATATTGCATGATTATGTTGTTTTCTAATTAAATCATATCTGTCTGGTCCAACTGGCATAGATATTTTTAAAACTTGTTTCTTTTTTACTAATAATGATAAATTTCTATAAACCGTACTTCTACTTGAAGATGACAAATTTTGTTTTAATCTAGAATATATCTCTTCAGCAGTTGGATGATCATATGCATTTTCTAAAACTTCTATTATTTCTTCTCTTTGTTTAGAATAATTTTCCATTCATTTTCGCTCTCCGATTATATAATATAAAATATTATACCATATAATATTTATTTTTTCTATTCTTATTTTTGTTTTTTCTCTTCTCTTTACGTCTATTTTTGTGTTCATATTTATTTATACTTTTTACTTCTACTTTATTTGTAATTTGCTCTTCCAATTTGATTTCTATTTTATTTTCAATTTGTTCATCAGATTTGTTTTCTATCTTATCTTCAATTTTTTCTTCAAATTTTTTATCAAATTTATTCTCTATTTCTTTTTTAGATTTTTCTTCATTTTTTTCTCTTATAGAATTTAAGTATTTTTTATGAGCATCTAAATAAAACTTATCTTTATAAATTCTACCTTCTTCTGGTACAAACAAGTCTTCATATAAATATTCTTTTAAATATTCATTAAATGTTTTTTCTACTTTTTCTGGTGCAAAAACAAATTCTGCATTCCATTCTTTTGTATGTTCTTTTATTCCTTCGACTCTTTCACAATTGCAAACTTTCATTAAAAATTCTTCTTTTTCCATATATCCAGATGTAACATCTTGCAATTTAAATGGTTCTACTAAATTTTCTAAATATACGCTATTTTCTTTTGCATTATTATTAAAATCTATTTGAATTCTAGGCTCATTTTTTATACTATAACAATAATGTTTATTATCTTCTTGTACAAGTTTTGAAAATATATTTTCATTTTCTTTACTTAGTTTATCAAATACTATACTTATTTTGTTATTGTCTATAACAGATGCTTTTGTAAACATGTTTTTATCCCACAATTTTTTACAAGCATTTACACATGGCGCTTCTATATATTTCTCGATTCCTTCATTATATATTTCATGTATTGGTTTTTCTTTAACATTATATTTCAAATCATTTTTTGAAGATTTATCATTTAAACTCTCCAATGAAAGAATTAGTGTTGTTAGTATATCAACATCTGTAGTGGTATTCAAAAGTTCCTCAAAATTCAAATATATCACCTCTCTTTTGTATATGTTTTATTATATAAATAACATTATATTTTGTCTAGTACATACGCAAAAAAAGATTTCATGTTAAATATGAAATCTTTTTATTATTTATATTTTATTAAATTAATTCGTTTTTTCTCTAGCTTTTACTATAACTCTTTGTGAACTATCGTTTGTACAAGTTATTAATGTTACTTCTTTTAATCCATTTGTTAATTGGCTAGTAGATTCTAGATTATTTGGATTTACAACATATTTGTCATATACTTCATATGTAAGTTTTCTTCCTGTTAAATCTGTAATATATATTTCATCACCATCTACTAAATTTGGAACTTTACTAAAAAATTTATTATTTCTGTAATTATGTCCAACTACACAAAAGTTTCCAACTTCATTTGGATTTGAACCCCAAAAATAACATGGAGATATTTTTAATAATTCATCTGTTGATTCATTTAATATTGCATATTTCACATCTATTTTTGGTATTTCTATTTTAGCGATAGTCCAATATACTTGACCACTATCTGTTACTCTTGTATCTCTAGGAATTACCTCATTATTATGTGTTTCTGTTTCTTCAACAGGTTCACTATATACAACTTCAAATGGATCTTCTGAGTTTAAGATAACAACTGTTGAACTATCTGAAAATTTAATTGTTGTATCATCTGCAACTTTATCTTTAAAAGTTAAACTTTCTAAGATTTCTTGGGATTTTTCTTCATTTTTATTTTTATCATATTCAGCATATATGTAATAAGAAAATAATATGCATACCAAAAAAACAGAAATAAAGAAATCAATTTTATACATTCTTTTTTTCTTTTTTAGTTCTGGTGTTATATATAATTTTTCTGCAACTAAAATTTGATTCATATTTTTCCTTTCCTTTTACATAATACTGTAATTATTATACCATTATCCATATTTTTGTGCAACACTATTTTTTTACAATTTTCTTCTTTTGGCAATTAAATCATCTAATATTTTTTCTTGTTCTTTTAGTTCTTCTTGTAATAACATAGTTTCTTGGTTTATTTCATTTTTTCTTCTTCGTGTTAAATTTTCACTTTCTAACATTTCTTTTTCTGTATATGGAAATTTACTTTTAATTTCTGTAATTACATTATTAACATCTCTTATTAGTCTTTTATATCTCTCATATTTAAAAAGCATTTCTCCAATTTCACCTTGTTCTACTATTTCATCTTCTTCAACTAAATTGATATATCTTTCAAGTAAATCTATATTTCCCTCTTCGTAAGCCTTTTCAGCTTGTCCATACATAATTCTTCTTTGTTCTGGCAAATCCATATTTATGTACGGATTCCAGCTACGAACTAATACAGCAAAGCTTGCTTCTACATCATTTAATTCATCATCTGTTATTGGATCTTTTAAGCTATACTCTATTGCTTGATTAATATCTGCAAATAATTCTTGTTCTCTTTTTGTTTCTTCTGAAAATTCTTTTCTAATTTTTTCCTCTACTCTCACTTCTGTTTTTTCAGTAACAATTTTTAATTTTTTTACTATTTCAATCTTTCTTTCAGTCTTTTTTATATCATTTTCTATAAGCATTTTTTTATATTCTAATGAACCAATTTTCAACATATAATTCATTTTTAATTCTCTACAAACAAATGCTAGTAATCTATCTTTTTCAACTATTTTATCTGTTAATTCATCTTTTTTTTGATTTACTTGGTGTAAAAGAATTACATATTCTGGATTTACAAAAATCATTAAATTTCTCCTTTATTTTAGATACATATTATAATATCATATAATTAATTTTTTGGAAAGTTTTTAGCGAACAAAAAAAGCTAAAAGCTTTTCTTATAATTATTTTAATAATTACAAAATATTTCTTTTAGCTTTTTATACTATTACTTTTGCATTTTACTATTTCATATTTTTTATTCTATCCATAGCTTCTATTGTATTTTCTTTTGTTCCAAATGCTGTTAATCTGAAATATCCTTCTCCACTTGGGCCAAATCCTACACCTGGTGTTCCAACAACATTAGCTTCTGTTAATAATTTATCAAAGAATTCCCATGAATTTAGTCCCTCTGGAACTTTTAACCATATATATGGTGCATTTTTTCCACCAAATACTGTAAATCCGGCCTTTTCTAGTCCTTCTCTAATAATTCTTGCATTTTCCATATAATAGCTAATATTTTCTTTTATTTGTTCTTGTCCCTCTTTGCTATATACTGCTTCTGCTCCTTTTTGTACTACATAAGATACACCATTAAATTTAGTGCATTGTCTTCTATTCCATAATTTATTTATAGATACTTTTTCTCCATCTTTTGTAAATCCATATAAATTTTTAGGAACAACTGCATAAGCACATCTAACTCCTGTAAATCCAGCTGTTTTTGAAAAGCTTCTAAACTCTATTGCAACATCTTTTGCACCTTCGATTTCATATATTGAATGTGGTACATTTTCATCTGAAATAAAAGCTTCATAAGCTGAATCATATAAAATTATAGCAGAATTTTCTTTTGCATATTCTACCCATTTTTTTAATTCTTCTTTTGGTAATGTTGTTCCTGTTGGATTATTTGGAAAGCATAAATAAATTATATCTACTTTTTCTTTTGGTAATTCTGGAATAAAATTGTTTTCTGCTGTTGCTGGCATATAAACAATATTTTCATATTTTCCTGTTTTTTCATCATATTTTCCACTTCTTCCAGACATTACATTTGTATCTAAGTACACTGGATAAACTGGATCTGTTATAGCAATTTTGTTATTGATTCCAAATATATCTACTATATTACCACAATCACATTTTGCACCATCTGATACAAAAATTTCATCTATTGCTATATCAATTCCTCTTTTTTTGTAATCGTTTTCTGATATTTTTTCTCTTAAAAATTCATATCCTTGTTCTGGTCCATATCCTTTAAAAGAATTTTGTTCAGCCATTTCATCTACTGCTTTATGCATAGCTTCTATAACAGCTGGAACTATTGGTCTAGTAACATCTCCTATTCCTAATTTTATTATTTTTTTGTCTGGGTTAGCTTTGCTAAACTCAGCTACTTTCTTTGCTATTGTTGAAAATAAATAGCTATCTTGTAAATTTAAAAAATTTTCATTTATATTAATCATATTTTTCCTCTAAATAATTAGATTTTAGCTAAAAAATAAATTATTATTTTTTATACTATAATTTTATATTATTAATCTTTATTCTCTTCATTAACTGGTTTTCTCTCACCAGAAGCAATCATTTCTTCTATTAAATCATGTATTACAACTCTTTCGTTGTATGGATATTTTACTCCATTTCTTTCTAGATATAAATCATGACCTAATCCAGGAATTACTATTATATCTCCAGGTTTTGCGATTGAAATTGCATATCTAATTCCCTCTGTTCTATCTACAATTATTTTGTATGGTTTTCCTGTTGGTATAATTCCAACTTCGATTTCTTTTAAAATTTTTAGTGGATCTTCTGTACGAACTTGGTCAGACATTAATACTGTAAAATCTGCTAACCTACCTGAGATTTCTCCCATTACTGGTCTTTTTGCAGCATCTCTATCTCCACCAACACCCCATGCACAAATAATTTTACCTTTTGCATAAGATTTTACTGCTGTTAAAATGCTCTCCAAACTAGATGGTGTATGTGCATAATCAATCATAATTGTTAATCCTAATTTGTTTGGTACTAATTCACTTCTTCCTAAAACTCTTAAATCTTTTAAAGCTGTTCTAATTTCATCTGCTGTAACATCAAAATAAGATGCAACTGCAATTGCTCCTGCAGCATTATATACACTAAATTTTCCTGGTATACAAGCTTCTATTCTTTCTTCTTTTCCTTTGTACATAATTGAAAAATCAATATAAGAATCTGTTATTTCTACATTATTTGGATTAACTTTAAAATCAGCTTCGTTTTCCATAGCAAAAGTTTCTATATCTTTTTCTGGTAAAAGATTTTTTATTGTTTTTACTTTTTCGTCATCATTATTAATAACACCATGTTTTGCTAATTTTATTAATTGTAATTTGCAGTTAAAATAGTCTTCCATGCTTGGATGCTCTTTTGGACTAATATGATCTTCTGAAAGATTTGTAAATAATCCAACATCAAATTCACAACCTGTAACTCTATTCAATTTCATTGCTTGTGATGAAACTTCTATTATTGCTACATCAACATTTCTATCTACCATTGTTCTTAAATGTTTTTGTATTTCAATACTTTCTGGTGTTGTTCTATCTGTATCTTCTATTTTTTCTTCATTAATATATACAGCTATACTTCCTATCAAACCAACATTTAATCCATGTGCTTCTAAAATTGATTTAATCATAAATGTTGATGTTGTTTTTCCTTTTGTTCCTGTAACTCCTATTAATTTTAGTTTTTTTGAAGGATTATCATAAAAGTTACACGCAACTTCTGCCAATGCTTTTCTTGTATTTTTTACAGAAATAACTGGCATATTATATTTTTCAAATAAACTTTCTACTTCAACATCTGGTTCAACAATTAATGCCTTTGCACCATTTTCAATAGCACTATCTATAAATTCAATTCCATTTTTTGTGAATCCATTTATTGCTACAAAAAGTCCTCCTTCTTTAATTTTTCTTGAATCTGAATGTATATTTGTTATATCTAAATTTAGATCTCCAACACTTTTTATTACTTCAACTCCAAGAATTAAATTTTTTAATAGCATAGTCATCCCTCCAATCGTAAGATTTCTATGCTACAAATTATATATCTATTTTGTTGATTTGTAAATCTTTTTTATATCACTTACAATTCTAATTTTATAATAAATTTATATATATTTATTCCTATAATAAATCTATACATCTATTTTTCCTTCAAAAATAAACTTGCTATCACCTATAAGTTTTACTTTATTTTCTTTTTCAAAATAAACTATTTTCAGCTTTCCTCCTGGCAAATCCACAATTACATCTCTATTTGTGGATTTTTTCCAGTAAGAAACTATCCCTGCTGCACAAGCTCCTGTACCACATCCTAAAGTTTCACCAACACCTCTTTCCCATACACGCATTTTTATATTTCCTTTATTTATAATCTGTACAAATTCTACATTTGTTTTATTTGGAAAATACTTATAATTTTCTATTTTTTCTCCTATATCTTCTATATTTATTTCATCTACATTATTTGTAAAGCAAATTGCATGAGGATTTCCCATTGATATCGGATAAACATATATTTTATAATTGTTAATATTTAATTCCAAACTTTCCAAATCTTTTTTTATTATATTTGGAAAAATCACAGGAATTTTGTTGTATTCAAATATTGGAGTTCCCATATCTACTTTTGTTCCAATAACTGTTTTATTTTCAATTATTAATTCAATATCTTTTATTCCTGCTAAAGTTTCAATTTGCATTTTATCTTTTTTTACTATGTCTTTTTCATATAAATACTTTGACATACATCTTATTCCATTTCCACACATTTCAGCTTCTGTACCATCTTGATTAAAAATTCTCATTTTACTATCTGCTACTTTACTATTTTCTATAAATATAACCCCATCTGCTCCCACTCCAAATTTTCTGTTGCACAAGTATTCAGTTAATTTTGAATATGTATATGCAAATTCCTGTTTCACAGTATCTATAACAATAAAGTCATTTCCTGTTCCTTGCATTTTCGTAAAAAAAATCATATACTTTCACCTCTTGGTTTAAGTATATGATTTAAATCTCAAATAATTCTTTTATTGTCCATCTTTTAATTGTTCTTTTATTACTACATTTATAACAGTTCCTTCTTCAACTTCTACATCAAATGTAGGATCTTGTGAAACTATTATTCCTTTATCTCCATCAACTTTTATATTTAAGTTTTTATCTTTTAAAATTTTGGTAGCTTCTGCTACTGTTTTTCCTTTTATATTTGGTACTTTTGTCGTTTTTTTGTTAGAACTTTCTGATGTATATAAATATATTGTTGAACCTTCTTCTAGATATATACCAGATTTTGGAACTTGTTCTGAAACTAATGTATTATTTTCATCACCTGATGATGATACACTTACATTAAATCCCGATTCTTTAAGAACTTTTTTTGCTTCTGCTATTGTTTTATTAGTAACATCTTGTACTGCAATTGATGTATTAGTAGTTGTTGTTTCTACTTTTGTATCATTTGTTGGGATTCCTAAATATGGTAAAACTTCTGACATAATTTGTGAAGCTACTGGTCCTGCTGTTTGTCCACCTTGATGTCCTGCTGCACCTTCTGGTTTATACAAAACAACTAAACATACAACTTGTGTATTCTCTATTGGTGATATTGCTATAAAAGATGCTGTGTAACCTTCCTCTTCTTTTTTTGATTCTATTGGTTCAGATGTACCACTTTTTCCACCAATTGTATATCCATCAACTTTTGCCCATTTACCTGTACCTTTTTCTACAACTGAAAGCATCATATCTTTTACTTTATCTGCTGTATCTTTTGATATAACTTGTCTTATTTCTTTTGTTTCTAAATTTTCTGCACTATTTGTATCTGTATTTTCAACTTTTTTTACAATTCTTGGTTCAACTAAAACACCATCATTGCATATTGCTGATACAGCTGTAATTAATTGAAGTGGTGAAATTGAAAATCTTTGACCAAATGACATTGTAGCAAGTTCTACTGCACCAACTTTATTTAATTCTGTAAATTGCGGTTTTGAAACTGATGCTATTGTATTACCTATTCTTGTACTAAATAATTCAAAAGCTTCATAATATTTGTATGATGTTCTAGCTCCTATTCTTGCACCTAATTGCATAAAAGCTGGGTTACATGAATTTTGTAAAGCTTCTCTTAAAGATTGTGCACCATGTGCTGCGTATGTCCTCCAGCAACTAATTGGTTGATCTGGTGCTGGATAGTATACAATATTACAATTAAAATCTCCATTTGTATCTGTTGATACTTTTCCTTCTTCTAATCCTATTGAAGAAGTTATTAACTTAAATGTAGATCCAGGTTCATACAAATCTGATACAGCTTTATTTCTCCATAATTTATATAAAGCATTTGATTTATCTTCTGATGATAAAGTATCCCATGTACTTTGTAATCCTGTTGCAACAGAATCTCTCGGTTGATTCAAATTATAGTCTGGATTTGATGCCATTGCTAATATATCTCCAGATTGTGGATTCATTATAATTACAGTTCCACCTTTTTCACATTGATTTTCTGTAACAGCTTGGGCTAAATATTTTTCTGCTATTTTTTGAATATTAATATCTATTGTTAAATATATATTGCTTCCATTTTCTGCTGCAACATATTGTTCATTTTCATCTGAAATTGCTTCACCACCATTGGCCTTTGCAGTAACAATTTTACCAGATGTACCTGTTAATGTATCGTTCCATTTTTCTTCTAGTCCTGCAAGTCCTGTATTATCATCTCCACAAAATCCTATTAAATTAGATGCTAAATTATTGTTTGGATAAGATCTTTTTGTATCTTCATCAATATTAATTCCAGTTGATATATTATTTTCTTTTATCCAGTCTTGTAATTTTGTCACTTTCTCTTTTTCTACTTTTTTAGCAATTATTTCTACTGTTTTTTTACTTTGAGCTTTTGCTAAAGCATCTTCATATGTAATATCAAAAATTTCACTAAAAATTTGTGCTAATTTTTCTGGTTCAACAGTTTTATTATTAGTATATTTTACACTTGACGGGTTTATAGAAACAGTATCAACTGATATACTTTGAGCTAAAACTGAACCATTGGTATCTAATATAGCTCCTCTTTTTGGACTAATGATTTGATTTTTCATTTGTTGGCTATATGCTTTTTTACTATATTCTTCACCTTTTACAATATTTATAAATAAAAGACTGCCTGTAACAACTGTAAATCCAATTGTCGCAACTATTCCTGTAATTACAAGTCTTCTGTTCATACCTTTTCTATCATCTGATTTCTTTTTTGTTTTAATACTTACTCACCACTTTCTTTTGTGAATTGCTATTTTTGATTTTTTATATATTCTGTTATTTTAGCAAAATCTTCTATTTTTAATTTTTCTCCTCTGATTTTTGTATCTATTCCTAATTTTTCTAACATTTCGACTATTTCCTGTTTTGAATTGAAACAACCCAAATTACTTAAGCCATTTACTAATGTTTTTCTTTTTTGCATAAAGCTTGTTTTTATTACTTTAAAAAACAATTCTTCATCAACAACATTAACTCTTGGTTCTCTTAAAATTTCAAGTTTTATAACAGCTGAATCAACCTCTGGACTTGGTATAAAGCTATCTCTTGGAACATCTAATACTATACTTGAATCTGTATAATAATAAATGCCATAAGTTATTGCTCCACTTTCTTTTTCTCCTGGAATTTGCGTTAATCTAATGGCAACTTCTTTTTGTACCATTACAGTAATATTTTTTAAATTAAGCTTTTCTTCCAAAAGTTTCATTATTATAGGAGTTGTAATATAATATGGTAAATTTGCAACAACTTTAGCTTGTTTTAAATTGTATTTTTCTAAATTTTCTAAAATTAGTTTTTGCAAATCCACTTTTAAAACATCTTGAAATAATACTTCAAAATTTTCGTATAATGAAAATCTTTCAGTAATAATATTTACCATTCTTTTATCTAATTCAATACAAATAACTCTTCCAGCTTTTTCTAACAATCTACTTGTTAATGTTCCAAGTCCTGGTCCAATTTCTATAATTAAATCTTCTTTTGATACTTCTGCATTTTCTACAATTCCATCAACAATATTTTCATTAATTAAAAAATTTTGTCCCAAACTTTTACTTGCAGTAATATTGTATTTTTTCATTATAAATTTTGTTTCATCAAATAAATTCATTTTTATTTCCTATATATTTTCCTCTTTTATTTTTTCTAAGGCAATTGCTAATTGATCTGGGCAAGATGTACCTTTACCTCCACAAAGTATTCCTTTTAATCTCGCAATAGCTTCATCTATGTTCATTCCTTTTACTAAATTAGAAACACCTATTGTATTTCCTGGACAACCACCAACGATTTCAACTGATTTTATTATGTTTCCTTCAACATTAATTATCATTTCCATTGAACAAACACCTTTTGGTTCATATCTATATTCCATATTCTTTTCTCCTTTTCTTTTACTTATTTTATAGTATTTGTATTTTTTTATTAATTATTATATTTTTCTACTTCCATTGATAATGTACTTTTAACTTTTAAAAACTAACAATTTCATTGTACACACTAATAATATATTGATCTGTCATTCCAGAAATATAATCGATTATAGCATTTTCATAATCTTCTATTTTATTTAAATCGTATACTATTTTATTTTTGTGATTTTCTCTATCTTCTGTTTCTATGTAGTTTGAAAGCCAATCTGTAAATTCTAAAGATAAATTTGGATAATATCTTTTCATTTTCTTTAATCTTTTTAAAGTGTTAGTTCCATCAAATTCATTTTTTAGAGTATAATATAATTCATTGATTACAACTTTAAAATATCTGATTGAAGGTGCAATTTTAGCATTTTTATATATTTTTTTATAATTAAATTCTAATATTAATTTCATTGTTTCATAAACTTTATTAGAAAAAGTTAATCCCTTTTCTAAATTACTGTTATTGCATAAATCAACTACAAAATAATTTATTAAATTTGAATTTTGTATTTTTACATCTTCTATAATTTTATCAAATTGTGCAATTTCTCTTTCAGATAATAAATTCATTATTTTAGCATCTTCTATGTCTCTACCTATGTATGCTATTGTATCTGCAATTTTGACTACACAACCTTCCCAAGTATATGGTGCATACTCATTTGCTCTATTGTATTGTTCTAAATCTATTGCTTCTTCTCTAGGTTTTAATCCCTTTTCTGTAACTTCACCACAATGAGATATAATACCATCACGAACCGCATAAGTTAAATTCATATTTCTTAAATTTCCATCGTAATCTGGTAATAATTCTAAATTGTCTACTAATCTTACTCCATTTTTTTCATGCCAAAACTTTTTTCCAAATTCTCTTTGAGAAATTTCTGAAAGTATATATTCTCCTTGGTGTCCAAATGGACTATGGCCAATATCATGTGCAGTTGCTATTGCCTTTGTTAATTCACAATTTAATCCTAAATATTCTGATATTGTGTGTGCAATTGACTCTACCAAAGTAACATGTTCTATTCTAGTACATATATGATCATTTCTTGGTGCAAAAAACACTTGAGTTTTGTTTCTTAGTCTTCTATATGCTCTGGAATTAATTACTCTTGTGTAGTCTCTGTCAAATTCTGTTCTCATTGTATTATCTCCATAGCTAGGAGTATATAATTCACTTTCTCTTTTTATTGCATTTTCCCATTTTGGAGATTTTTCAGTTGTAGCAACACTTTCAAATTTTTTCATTTAATTCTCCTTATCTTTAGTTAATTTATATTTCTAATTTTATAATATATTTTATATAATTAAATACTATTTATATGTTATATTACAATTTTTATTTTATATTTTCTAAAATATTTTCTAAATCTTCTTTACTAAATTTATAAATTTTATCACAAAATTGACATTTTATTTCTGCTTGTCCATCTTCTTCTATAATGTTTTTTAATTCTTTTTTACCTAGTGAAACTAAACCACTTTCAAATTTTTCTTTATTGCAATCACATTCATATTTTATTTCTAATTTATTTGTTAAAACCATTGTATTTTCATCACCAGTAATAATTTCTACTATTTCATTTAAAGTTTTTCCTGATTTTAACATTTCACTAATATTTTCTGCTTTATTAACAGCATTTTCTATTTGAGTAATATCTTCTTCTGTCGCATCTGGCATTAATTCTATTTTGTAACCACCACTTGCAACAACTCCATCTTTATTTACTAAAACTCCTAATGCTAAAACAGTTGGAACTTGTTGAGAATTAGCAAAATAAGAAGCAAAATCTTCTGCGATTTCTCCTGAAACTAGAGGAACAACTCCATTATATCCTTGCTCCGAAAATTCGCTTTCTTTTATAATATTTAAAAATCCTGTATTGCCTACAGCTCCACCTACATCTATTTTTCCATTTTCTTTAACATCAAGTTCTACTGTTGGGTTTTGAATATAAGATTTTAATTTAACTATATCTTGTTCTTTTTTTATTGTAGTAATTAGAGTTCCTACCGGTCCTCCTCCTTTAATTTGTAAAGTCATAGTTTCTTTTTCGCTTTTCATATCTGTATGTCCCATCATTCCAGCAATTGTTAAAAATCTTCCCATTACTGCTGTTGTTGTAGGTGTTAAATTTTTTAATTTTCTATATTCTTCAATCATATTTGTTGTATTTGCTATAATTACACTTACTCTACCATCACATGCTAAATATTTTTTTACTTCGTCCATTTTTTTCTACTAGCTAAACTAGTCTCTCCTTTTCATAATATTTTAGGTTTAATAATGCAAACCTATAAAACTTTATATATTTTAAATTTCTATTTCTTTTGTTTGTATTTTCAAATTAATACATATTATATAATTTTTTATTTATTTACTAAATGCATCTTTTACAGTTGGATAACTACTCATTAAAAGATCATATTTCATTTCTTCCGAAACTTCTTCATTGTACATACTTGTTGTTATAGGAATTGTATAGTCTCTGTATTTTGGCATAAAAACTCTAGTTTTTACTATATAATCTATTAAGCAATCATCTTCATTTACTTGTACTTCGTGTCTAACTAAAAAATCTTTTAACATTTCTGTATATTCATCATGAAAATAATTAAACACTTTTGTATATTCTTTTTTATTTGCTAATTCTTTTATTTCTCTTTCTACTAACATTTTTACCTCTTTTTTGTGTTCGTTTTTGAAATAAATTCATATAATTTTCCAGTTAAATTATACATTATTTCATTTTATTTATCAAGTATTTCTAACAATAACACCATTTGATGTAAAATTTCATATATTTATATTACACAATTAATTTGAAAGGACGATTTTTTTATGAAAATTTTAAATATAGATAATATTGAATACATAAATTCAAATATTTTACAAAACATTGTTAAAGAATTTAAAAAAACATATCCATTTCTTAAAAGTTATTATATTGGCTATTCTACTTTAGGAAAACCGATTTACTGCTTAACTTTTGGAAATGGTCCAAAAGAAATTTTTTATAATGCTGCTATTCACCGGAAATGAATGGATTACGTCTCTTGTTCTTTTAAAATTTTTAGAAGAACTTTGTTTTGCTTATTCTACTAATAGTACTATTTTTGAAAACAAAGCTACAGATTTATTTAATTCAGTCACTTTGTTTATCGCACCTATGTTAAATCCTGATGGTGTAGATTTGGTAACTGACAGTATTGACAAAAATTCTTCTGCTTATTTTAATGCTTTATCAATTAGCAACAATTTTCCAGATATTCCATTTCCTAGTGGCTGGAAAGCAAATATCGTTCGGTACTGATCTTAACTTACAATTTCCAGCTGATTGGCAAGAAGCACGAAAAATAAAATATTCACAAGGTTTTAATAAACCTGCTCCAAGAGATTTTGTAGGATTCAAACCTTTATCTTCTGTAGAAGCACGAGCAATATATCAATTTACTTTACTTCATAGATTTAAACTTATTTTAACCTATCATTCCCAGGGTGAAGTTATTTATTGGCAATATCAAAATTATACTCCAGAAAACTCTTTTAAAATAGCTAATCTATTTTCAGAAATTTCTGGTTATACGGTTGATGATGTCCCATATAATTCTAGCTTTGCAGGATATCGAGATTGGTTTATTTATTATTATAGGCAACCCGGATTTACAATAGAAGTTGGTCTAGGTGAAAATCCACTTCCAATATCTCAATTTGATAAAATTTATAATGATAATATTGGAATACTCGTTACAGCTCTTTTGCAATAAATTTTCTAATAAAAATCTCCTCACTAGGTATTTATCTAGCAAGGAGATTTTTATTTTTTCTTATTTTATAATTATATGCAATTAAAATTTGTTAAACATTACTTTTTCAAACTCATTTCACAATATTTGCATCTATAAACTTCTTTTTCTTTATCTGTTAATATAAATATTTGATCTAAATCTTTTTCAATTGATGTGATGCATCTTGGATTTTTACATTTTGCTACATTTACGATTTTGTCTGGCAAACTTAATTTTCTTTTTTCTACAATTTTATCATCTTTCACAACATTTACAGTTATATTGTGATCTATAAATCCTAAAGTTTCTAAATCAATTGGAATTTCTTTATCAATTTTTATAATATCTTTTCTTCCTGATTTTTGACTTTTGGCATTTGTTATAATTGCAACTTGGCAATCTAATTCATTTAAATGCAATAATTCATATATTTCCATTCCTTTTCCTGCTTGAATATGATCTATTACATAACCATTTTTTATACTATCTATATTCATTTAGTTCACCCCCAACATTTTTAGTATTAGAGCCATTCTAATATATTTTCCATAATTAGCTTGTTTAAAATAACATGCTCTAGGATCTTCATCTACATCTGTAGAAATTTCATTTACTCTTGGTAATGGGTGCATTATACATAAATCTTCTTTTGCTGTTTTTAATTTTTCTTTATTTAAAATATAATAATCTTTTAATCTAATGTAATCTGCTTCATTAAAAAATCTTTCTTTTTGAACTCTTGTCATATAAAGAATATCTAGTTTATCCATATATTCTTCTATGTCATTTGTTTCACAATATTCAATATTATTTTTTTCTAATACATCTTTTTTTACATATTCTGGAAGTTTTAATTCATCTGGTGCAATTAAAACAAATTTAATATTTTTATATCTAGACATTGCTGTTATTAAAGAATGAACTGTTCTACCAAATTTTAAGTCTCCACAAAGTCCTATTGTTAAGTTTTCTAATCTTCCTTTTTCTGATTGAATTGTTAATAAATCTGTTAAAGTTTGTGTTGGGTGATTATGACCACCATCTCCAGCATTTATAATTGGAACTGGTGATTTAAGACTTGCAACTAATGGTGCACCTTCTTTTGGGTGTCTCATTGCAATAATATCACTATAACAAGCAACTACTCTTATAGTATCTGCTACTGTTTCACCTTTAGAAACAGAACTTGAAGATGCTTCAGAAAATCCTAAAACATTTCCTCCTAAACTTAACATTGCTGATTCAAAACTTAATCTTGTTCTTGTACTTGGTTCAAAAAATAAAGTAGCTAATTTTTTACCATCACATTTATGAGAATATTTCTCTGGATTTGCGATAATATCTTTAGCTACTTTAATCAAATTATCAATTTCTTCTACTGATAAATCTTTAATATCAATTAAATGTTCCATTTTTTACTCCTTTACAATTTTTCTTATTTTATCAAAAATAATACACATTTGTAAAGAGTATATAATAATTTTTCAAACATATTTGTAATTAGAGCAAATATATTTAAATTTCAAAGCCTATTCGTCTAATATTTCCATCATTTTTTCATCTAGTTTATTTATTATTTTAGCATATGTAACTAATTTTCTAGAATCTCTTTTAGACAATTTGTTTTTAGTTTTATATTTTGCATGATGTTCTATTGTTGCCCAAAAATCCATTGCCATTGTTCTAATTTGAATTTCTACTTTTACATACATTTCGATTCCTTCAAATTCAACAGGAACTTCCACAATTATGTGGTAACTTGAATATCCACTTTTTTTAGGTCTTTTTATATAATCCTTTTCACTAATTATTCTTATTTCTTGTGACTCTTGTAAAATTCCTACTATATCATATACATCTTTTCTAAGTGGACATATTACTCTTACTCCTGCTATATCATTAATATTTTCTATTAGTTCTTTATAGTTCAAATTATAGTTTTTCTTTTTCATTTTATCTAATATACTTTGAGGACTTTTTATTCTTTTCATTGTATGATCAACTGTAGAATAATTATAAATTTTTTTCAAATCTTCATTAATAGAATTTATAATATTTTCTACTTTATCCATTGCCTCATTATATATTGACATTACTTTTTCAAAAAGACTGTCTTTTATATCTATATTTTGATTTACTGTTGTTATTTGATTTTCCATTTTTATATTTACTTTATCTATATTAATTCCTCCTTTGTTTTAATATATTACAATTTTATTTATAATATATTAAAACTTTATTAAAAGTTTATGAATTCTTTGTGAAAAAAATTCCCTTGAATTTTCAAAGGAATTTCTTTTATTTTATAATAGGAAAGTGCTCTGCACTTCCTATTATAAAAAGGCTTACGCCCAACTTTGCACACAAGTTTTTAAAAAAAACTTGGCGCAACGAACAAAGACGTGGACATTTGCATAAAATTTTGTCTTCTGCAATTATCATAATGTTCACTTTTGTTCTTTTATCCATATAGAAACACTACCATCTTTGCAACTGAAAACACCATTTCCATTTGCATCTACACTAACTGTTGAATCAATATTTCCTGTGCAATCATAAAATGTGCAACCTGCCAATTTTTTTCCAACATTCATCATTTTAGTTCCACCTAAAGAATCTGTCATTAAAACAGCAATTCCGGAATTTATATGTTCATTATCTCCTGTTCTAGTAAAACCAACTATATTTTTATCATCAAAATAATCATATTGTTCACCATAAGCATAATCTTTTCTTACTTTTAATATTTTATCTAACATTTCATTTTTGCTTATAACTGCTTTGTCTGGAATTCCAAAATAATCTCCATAAAATACACATGGTAATCCATCTTTTCTAAGTAAAATTAGACTATATGCCAATGGCTTAAACCAATCTAATATAAATGATTCCAAAGCTTGTCCTGGTTCTGTATCATGATTATCTACAAATGTAACTGCTTTGTCTGGTCTTGTTTTAACAAGTGTTCCTTCAAAAATCTCAGCCATATTAAATTCACCATTACTTACAGAAGCTCTGTAAAAATTGTAGTGAAGAGGCACATCAAATAAAGACATACAGTTATCTGTTTTGTCTAAATATTCAATCATTGTATTTATATTAGCACTCCAATATTCTCCAACTGCAAATAATTCTTTTCCACTATCTTGTCTAAGTGTTCCAAGCCATTCTGGAAAAAATTCTGCTCTTATATGTTTAACAGCATCTAATCTAAATCCATCAATTCCTGTAAAGTTTAGATACCATCTTCCCCATTTTTTTAATTCTGCTACTACATCAAAATTATTAAGATCTATATCAGCTCCCATTAAGTAATCAAAGTTGCCATTTTCTTTATCTACATTATCGTCCCAATGTTTACCATAAAATTTATAAATTGAAGTTGTAGATGTTGCTTCATCCCAATCTACTCCATGAAAATGTGTCCAATTCCATTTAAAATCTGAATATGTATTTCCTCTACCTGGAAATACATATTTAGTCCAAGCCTTTATTGGTTTAGCATCACTTAAGCTAATATTTCTATCTTTTGCATCATCTTGAACTGCCAAAACTTCTTCTGTTTCATCAGCACCCAATTTATGATTTAAAACAATATCTGCTAATACTCTTATATTATTTTCTTTTAATGTTTTTACTGCATTTAAGTATTCATCTTTTGTTCCATACTTCGTAGGAATAGAGCCTTTTTGGTCAAATTCTCCTAAATCATATAAATCATATACACCATATCCAACATCATTTTTTCCACTTGCAGCTTTATAAGCTGGTGGAAGCCAAATATCTGTTATTCCAATACTATTTAGGTGTTTCGCATCATTTGTAACTTTATTCCAAAGTGTAGAATCACTAGGCAGATACCACTCAAAATACTGCATCATTGTATTGTTACTAGTCAAATCTATCACTCCTAATTTTTTTCTTCTATAATTATCTCACTATATTTATTAATTTGCAAATTTATTTCTCTTTTTTATCTTTTGATTTTTGTGTATGATAAGAAATTTCTGTTACTAAATTATCTGGTGATATTTTAGATAAAAATTTTACACATTTGATTGTAAAACTTGGCAGAATAATTTCTTTGCCTTTAAGCATTTTATCTATTGCATATTTAGCAACATATTTACTTGTTACTCCTCTTATACAAAAACGAACTCCAGCAACATCATTAAATTCTGTTTTTACAGGTCCTGGACAAAGAACAGAAATTTTTACATTTGATTTTTCTTTTTTTAATTCTTTTCTAATCGCTCTACTTAAAGAAACTACATAATTTTTTGTAGCATAGTAAGTAGCCATTAGTGGTCCTGACATAAAACCAGCAATAGAAGCTACATTTAATATATATCCGCTATCTCTTTTTTCCATTTCTTGAACATACAATTTAGTTAAAATATGAACTGCTACTATATTTGTATCAATCATGCTTAATTCTTTTTGTAAATCTGTTGAGTCAAAATGTCCAAAAAGTCCAAATCCTGCATTATTTACTAGTATATCTATATCTTTATGTTCCTCAAAAAGTTTAATACAATTTTCTTTTTTACTCACATCTAAGCATACTATTTCTACATTTGTATTTAATTCTTTTTTTAAAATTTCTAAATTTTCTTTTCTTCTAGCAACTATTACTAAATCATATCCTAATTTTGATAAATATCTAGCAATATCTCTTCCAATTCCAGAAGAAGCTCCTGTAATTAAAGCTCTCATAAAATCCTTTCTAATATTACTACTATATTATTCTTCTATAAGTTTTAATATTTCTTCTTTATTATTCATAATTGTATCATAACCAATTTTGAAAACTTTATCAACATCATCAACTTCTAAAAGACTTGTTCCTGCTGCATCAATTTCAATTGCTAAATCTGCTTCTGCTTGTGCTTTTCTTACATCTTTTAATGAAAATATATCAACAGCTCTAAGTAATATGGCAAATAAATTTGGTTCTGGTTTGTATTCATCTATTTTAAAACTTAATCCTAATGTTTTTGTTGCACCCATATCTTTTAAAACATGGATTGGTAAATTATCTTTTGTTCCACCATCTATAAAATTATATCCCTTATATTCACATGGTGTAAAAACAGCTGGAAAAGCTATACTAGCTCTTGTTGCAATGTCTACTGGGACATCATATAAATAATCTATATTTTCATTTTTCAAATCATATTTTCTAGATAAAAATATACATTCTTTAGTTGAGATTGTATCTACTGTTGCAATCGCATAAGGAATACTAATTTCATTCATATTTTTTATGTTTTTTTCCCTAGCACATTCCTTAATTATATTTCCTATATTTTCACCTGGAATAAGTCCTTCTATTTTAGCAATACCACTACTTAGATATGTAACTCCTGCTTTAACTAATGGTTTTTTCGGTATTTTTGTCATTTCTTTGTAGTAGCTTAGAAATCTTTTTAATATTTCATCTGTATCATATCCTAATGCATATATTGTTCCTATTAAAGCACCTGAACTTGTTCCTGATAAATAATCTATTTTTATATCTAAATCTTTTAATGCCTTTAGTGCTCCAATATGTGCAATACCTTTTAAGCCACCACCTGCTAAAGCTAAACCTAAGCTCATTAAATTTGTCCCTCCTGATTATTTATTAATAATGTTTGTGTTGGATATGCTAAATCTATATTTTCTTTTTCTATTAGCTCCAACAAATCACATAATAATTCTTCTCTTAATTGTAAATATCTTACATAATCTTTTTCTTTTAGATATAAATAAATTTTTATATCATTGCTATATGCTGAAATATCGTTAAAATTTACAACTACACTATCTGGTACAACATTTGGATTATTTTCTAATACAAATCTAATTTCTCTTACTATTTTTTTAATTTTTTCTGCATTTGTTTGCATACTAAGTCCTAAAGTTAAATCAAATCTTCTAGTAGCAAGTTTATTCCAGTTTGTAACATAAGATGTAGCTATTGTTGCATTTGGTATATTAATAATTGAATTATTAGCTGTTTTTATACGAGTACTTCTAAATGTAATATCTGTAACAGATCCTGAAAAAGTTCCAACTTCAATCCAATCTCCTATATTAAACGGTTTATCTGTAAGTATCGCAATACCACTTAATAAACTTTTTACTAAATCTTGTGCAGCTAAAGCAATTACAGCACTTCCTATTCCTAAACCAGCAGCTAATCCATTTAAGTTAATTTTATTCATATATAAGATTATGAAAAATGAAACAATCCAGATGAATCCTCTTGCTATTTTACAAATAAAATTGTTTACCATTTTGTTGCTAGAATAATTAGTAAGTGATTTAAAAATTACTGATTTTGGATTAATTGCTGAAGTAATACATTTTGTAATAAATATCATCACTATTATTTTAAATATATCGTTTGATATAACCATTACTTGCGAATTTACAGGTAATATTCTTATTGCTAAATATAAACCTAATAACGCAAAAAATGTTTTTAAAGGTTTATACATTACATCTTCTTTTATATCTTCTTTTTCTTTTCTTATTTTATTTACTACCTTTAAAACAATTTTTGCAAATAAACTTCTTGTTAAGAAAAATATAATTACTATTGCTATAGCTATTTGAATATCAAAAATAGCTATTAAATTTTTTATATCTATACTAACTAATTTCGCTTTTAGAGCTTCCATAAATCCTCCATTTATAGCATATTTTTTATATGCTTTTTTCTTATGTTTTATAACATTACTTTCCATTATATAATTTTGTTATATTATATATTAAAAAATGCAAAAAGTATATTACTTTTTGCATTTTTTATTTAAATTTTATTGTATTAATATTACAATTCATAATAATATATCATCAACTTTATGTATTGCTAAACTTATAAATATGTAACATAAATTCTATATATCTCTAAAATTTTTACTTCGTTTTAAGCTATGTCTTACTAGTCGATTTTATATAGTTTTCTTCATAAAATTTTGCAATCAAGCCATCTAGTTCAACACTAAGTTCGTATATGATTGCATAATCTTTTCCTTCTGCAATGCTTGCATTAAGACGGTCTCTTAATTCACAAATCTCATCATTCAACATACAATCACTCTCCTTAATTACATTTTTTCCTTAGTACACATTAAAAATAACATATTGCATCAGGAAAGTCAATAATATCACATCTTTTGATGATTTTTTCGTTCGACAAAACTCGCCAATTCTTATCTATTTCTACTTTTTATAAGACCTTTCAACAAATAGTAACAAGAATAGATAAAAATTATAGCAGATACTAATTGTGACACTTTTATATCTATAAACATTAGACTATCTTGTCTTAAACCTTCTATAAAGAATCTGGCCAATGAATATAATGCTAAATAACTAAAACAAATTTCGCCAGCAAATTTACGATTTTTTTGCATTTTTCTTAAAATAAAATATATACAAACACAAGCTACACATTCATATAAAAATGTTGGATGTACTTCTATATATCCTTGTGCTGTATTAATTCCCATTCTAAATATACTAGTAGTTTCTGTTCCAAAAGCTTCAATATTAAAAAAATTCCCCCATCTTCCTATTGCTTGTGCAATACTAACAAATGGCACTATGTAATCAAAAAAATCTAATTTATTTATCCCATATTTTTCACACATTTTAATTATTACAATTGCTCCTGCAATAATACCACCATAAATCGCTAAACCACCATTTTTAATATTTATTATTTCTAATGGATTTTCTAAATAATAAGAAAAATTAAATATTACGTAATATATTCTTGCACCAATTACACCAAACAATAATGTAATTATCATAATTTCTAATAATTGATCAAAATCAATATAAAATTTTTCTTTGCTAATTTTACTAAGTACCAAAGCTACAACAATTCCTAATACTATACAAACTGCATACCATCTTACATTTACGCCAAAGATAGAAAATGCTATTTGGGGTACATCTAATGTTATTCCTAATCCAGGAAATTTGACGACATCAATCATATTGTTATTTGTTAATTCAATTATTTAAACTATAATCAATAATTGAATCAGCTCTCCTCTCTATTAAAAATTCTTTATATTACTTTACTATTTTTCATTTTCAATTTTTATTATATTTCAACTAAATTAATTTAATGGTTTTATTATTGAAGTAACACTTTTTTCTTCAACCAACACTTCTTTTAATATTTCTTCTACTTCTGATTTTGTTAATGTATCAAATTCTTCAAAATATATAAAAGGTGTTAAATCTTTCATGTAATCTCCTAACAAATTATTTGCAATAACTGATATGTCATTATATTCTTTTACATATTCACCATATAATTTTTTCTTAATTCTTAAAAATTCCTCTTCTTCAAATCCAGTTTGTTTAAATTTTTCAATTTCTTCTTTTATTCTTTCTATTACTTTTTCTGGCTGTGTTGATTGTCCTTGAATTAAAAAATGAGAATACGTTTTAGAAAATTCGTAATCATAACCAAGTTCTGAGTATATTAATCCTTCATTATACAAATTTTGGTATAATTTTGAACTTCTACCTAAAATCAAATAAAAAATAATATCCATTGCTAAATCTTTTTTAGCAAATTTTTCTTTTTCAACTTTATCTTTATATCCTAATATAAAACAAGGTAAACTTATTTCCATTTTTTCTTCTACTGATTTTTGTGATATTTCTTCAGGCTCTTCTTCATAGATTCTTTTTATTTCAGTATTATTTCTTGTTAAAGTTATTCTTTTTTCTATTTCTTGCAAGATTTCTTCTACTTTAAAATCTCCACAAACAATTAATACCATATTATCTAATCTATAAAAAGTATTGTATATTTTGTACAATTTTTCTTTATTAATTTCTGCTATTGTTTCTTTAGTTCCTGCAACATCTATTCTGATCGGATTTTTAGAATACATACATTTTATTGCATTCATATATAGTCTCCAATCAGGATAGTCATTGTACATCATTATTTCTTGTCCAATTATTCCACGTTCTTTTTCTACATTTTCGTCTGTAAAATATGGATTTTGAACATAATTCATAAATTCATCTAATGCTTCGTAAAAATTATCTGAACACTCATATAAATAAGCTGTCATGCTATTACTTGTATATGCATTAGCATCTACACCTAAACTAGATAAAACATCTAAACTATTTTTTCCATTTTCTTGTTCAAATAATTTATGCTCTAAATAATGTGCTATTCCATCAGGTACTTTAGTAGGTTCGTTATCTCCTGGTGCAATAAAATTATTATCTATAGAACCAAATCTTGTTCCCCATATTATATATTTTTTTTGAATATTTTTCCTTGGAAAAACCATAACAGTTAATCCATTTTTCATTTTTTCTATAAATACTTTCTCTTGTATTTTATTGTTTTCTATTATTTGCACAACATTTTCCTCCTGATATTATTCTCCTCTTAAAAAATATATTGTATTAATTTGAACTTGTTTAGCAAAATTAATTATTTCTTCCTTTGTAACAGATTCTATATTTTTTTCGTATGTTTGTAAATCAGTATTAGTTTTTGCTATTTCTTGACCTATATAATATACAACTTCTGAATCTTGTTCTTCTGGTACAGCTTTTATTCCTGATATTAAATATTTTTTTGCATTTTCTATATCTATATCTGAAAATTGACCATTTTCTATATTTGACAATTGTTCTTTTATAATATTTAATGCCTTTTCATAATTTTCAATTTCTATTCCACATCTAATAAATATATTTAATTTTTGTTTTACAAAATTAGATTTTGTACTATATGCAAGACTTGCTTTTTCTCTAACATTTTGAAATAGCATTGAATTAGCACCATCTCCAAGTATAGCATTATAAACTAATGCAACACATTGTAAATTTTCTTGTCTACTTAAAACATCAAGTCCTATCACTAATTTTCCCTGAGTTATATTTAAATTTTCTGTAATTTCTTTAACTTTATCCACTTTTTGTTTAATTTCTGTGTATTCATTGTTTAGTTTATAATTTTCAGCTCTTGGTATTAATTTTTGTATATTTTCATTTTTTTGTAATATGCTAGTTAAATTTTCTTCATTAATATTTCCAGAAATGAATATATCAATTTTAGCTGATTGTATCAGTTTTTCATAATGCTCTGTTATACTTTCTTTTGTAATTTTGTCTATATCTTGTAAATTTCCAAATTTGAATAATCCAAATCCTTCATCACCATACATTGTATTTATACAATTTTCTAAAGCATAAGAATCTTTGTCATCAATTTTACTTTGTATAATTTTTCTAAGTTTTTCTTTTTCAGTTTTTAAAAACTCTTCTTTAAAAGTATTGTTTTCTAAAATAGGATTAAATACTATTTCTAATAATAAATTTATAGCATTTTCCATAAGGTTCTCGTTAGAATTTGCGTATTCATCTCTAATTGTTTCAATATAAAATTTTAAAACCTGATTATCTCCTATTTTATCTACTCCACAGTCAAAAGATGCTCCATACAAGTCATCTAATTTTTTGCTAATTTCTTCTTGTGTTTTATACTCATTGCACCCTCTTTTTAATAAAAATGGTAGTAATGCATTACTTGTAACATTTTCTTTTTCTAAAGGAGTAGTAAGTAGCACACACATTAAGTTTGTTTTAAAAAAATCTGTTTTAATAAAATGTAAATTTATTCCTTGTTTCAATTCTTTTTTGTTATCGTTCATTATTTATCTCCTGTTTTATTTGTATTTATTATTTCCCATGCAAAAAAGATTATTCTTTTATATACTTTTTCTTCCTTCTTTGTAGCCAATATCTATATAGTGCAAATAATATTTTTCATAATTGTTTCCAAAAGCTCTGTTTAAATCTTCATTGTTTTCTTTATATACTTTTATGTTAAATTCATTTGATGTATTTCTTCCTTCTTTTATGCCAGAGTTCATAAAATGCACTAAAGCATTTACTTTATCATTTCCAAAACATCTTTTTAAATCTTCGTTTGTATTTAAATAATAATTTACATCAAATACCCTAGATGCTTGTCTACCTTCTTTAATTCCACATTGATAAAAATGTTTTTTTAGTCTATTATAATCATATCCAAATGCTTGTTTTAAATCTGGATATTTATCTGCGTAAAATTTACTATCAAAAATAATATTCTCTATTTTCTCATCAATACTTGCAATTCTACCTTCATTTTTTCCAAAATTTTCATAATGTAAGTTTAGATCATAATTACTCATGTTTTTTAAGTCTTCATTTATTCTATAAACATTCACATCAAAATTTTTTGTTGCTCTTCTTTCTTCATTAATTCCGTTTTGTACAAAATGCAAATACGCTCTTTTATAATCATTTCCAAATGCACGTTTTAAATCTGTATTATTATTTAAATAATATTTAACATCAAATATTTTTGTTGCTTGTCTTCCCTCTTTTATTCCACAATTTAACCAATGTGAATATAATGCAGTTTCATTGTATCCAAAAGCATTTTTTAAATCAGGATTTAATTCAGCATAATCTTTATAATTGAATATTAATTGTATTTTATCTTTAGATATATTTGAAATTCTTCCTTCTTTATATCCACAATTTTTATAATGATTTGTCAAGTCATAATTACTCATATTTTTTAAATCATTATTAAAAGCTCTATATATTTCCAAATCTAAATTAGCTGTCGCCTTTCTAGATTCATAGCAACCTGATTTTATATAATGTTTATATGCAGCCATATAATTATTGCCTAAACTGTTTCTCAAATCATCATTATTTTCTAAATAATATCTAACATTAAAATTACTAGATGCCTGTCTACCTTCTTTTATTCCATTATTATACCAATGAATTTTTAATTTATTTTCATCATATCCAAATGCATTTTTTAAATCTATATTATTATCTGCATAATATTTTGCATCAAATGCAATATCATAAAAATTATTCCAAGGATTATTTCCAGATGGATCTGTTGGATCCCAACCTCTTAAATCTTCAAACATATCTGATATTTTAAAGAAGTCTGGCTTTCCAAGTGGTCCTGGATCACTACTTGCGTAAAATTCAACAATTGTTCTATTATCACAATTATCATATATCCATTTTGCATCTTCTATTTTTAATCTAATACAGCCCATTGAGGCAGAAGTTCCAAGTTTGTCATATTCCCAAAATTCTAGAGAACTTTCATCTCCATTTCTTGTATATGGAACAGAATGGAATAAAATATTTCCTACTATTCTAGAACAATATTGTCCATATACACCACCAAATAAAGCTAACCAACGATATTTATAATTAAGTCGATAACTTCCACCTCGTGGAGTCGCACTACCACATGAGCATACCATTGCTTTTATTGGATTTAAACTATTTCCATTTCTTTCATAAACTGTCACTACATTAGCTTCATAGTTTACTTTTATGTAATATTGTTTTGTGTCAGCATATGCTATATTTCCGAATATTGTTATAAATAAAACTACTAAAAATATAATTAAAGCAAATACCTTTTTAAAAAATTTGTTTTTCATATACTTTTCTCCTTTATTTAATTTACAGTTTGATTATATCATATCTCTATTTAAAAGTATATTATGAAAAACATAAAAATCAAGTAAAATTTATTTGTTTAAATAAATTTTACTCGATTTTATTAATATATGATTATTTAGTTATTTCTCAATATAATAATTTTGTTTAAAATATAGTAAATATAAATTTTTATTATTGCCATTTATAATCAATATTTTGTATAAAGTTTAATTTGACAAACATTAAAATTCTGTATATAATATATATAGGAAATGGAAACCACAAACGTGGCTTGCCGGTAGATTAAACACATCTAACTCGTCAAAGTTTTACAGATGTGTTTATTTATTTTATTCCTTATTTGTCCACATTATAAATATAACTGTCAATAAGGCTACGTTTATAGTTATAGAAATCATAAATCCTATTATTAAGATTAATAAAAACTTTAACATAAACACCACCTCACTTTCCCAGAGTTGTACTCTGTTATGTACGGTGGCAAACCACATCTGCTTATTCTCATTTCCTATGTCACTTATTGTACACTATATTAATGATGAAATCAAGCAAAAAATTCAACTGTTGCAAATTTCCCAACAGTTCAAATTGAAGGAAATCATAAAGTTAATAGAAATATTGATTATTACAATTTAGATATGATAATCGCTGTTCGGATATAGGACAAATTCAAAAAAAGCAACAAAATTTAGACAATGGGCAACAGAAAAACATATAAAAAAGATAAAACGTTGTTATATCAACATTTTATCTTTTTTTGTTTGGAGGCGCCTATCGGAGTCGGACCGATCATCAGAGTTTTGCAGACTCGTGCCTTACCGCTTGGCTAAGGCGCCATATTTAGTTTTATAAAAAAATGGAGCGGGAAACGGGGCTCAAACCCGCGACCTTCGCCTTGGCAAGGCGACGCTCTATCAACTGAGCTATTCCCGCATATCTGCTTTTGAAAGCATAACTATAATACCAAATATATCCCTAAAAGTCAATACCCTAATTTACTTTTTTTGCAATTTCATTATTTTTTTATTTTAAACTTTCAATATATCTTAGTTTCATTAACTAGATAGTTATACTTAATATTATGCTTAATACAGAATAAAAATTACTAATATTGTAAAAGTACCAAATATATTTTAAAATTTGGTACTTTTAATTTCATATTTTTAATTTTTAGATTTTACTTTTTACTTTTTTTCATTATTTTCGTCTTCAGAATCTTCTGCTTCTTCATTTAGCACTTTGCATATTTTTACACTTACAACTCTATTTTCTGCAAATTTTTCAACTTTATAAATTGCTTTATCAGTTTCTACAACTGGCTTTTCTTTAGGGTTTGGTATTCTTCCTAATTCTTCTAAGATGTAGCCAGATAATGTATCATAGTCTCCCTCAGGTATTTCAATATCCAATATTTTTTCTAATTCATAAATTGATACAGTACCATCTACCAAGAAAGTATTTTCATCAATTTTTTCATATTTAGTTGTCGGAATATCATATTCATCATATATTTCACCAACTATTTCTTCTAAAATATCTTCCATTGTAACAATTCCAGCAGTTCCACCATATTCGTCTACAACAATTGCTATTTGTTTTTTATTTTTTTGAAATTCTTTAAACAATTCATTTACTTTTTTAGTTTCTGGAACTAAATAAGCAACTTTCTTTAAATTTTTAATTTTAGTGTTTTTATTTTTATTTGTTAAAAGAATATCTTTTAAATACACAACACCTGTTATTTCATCAATTGTCTCATCATAAATTGGTATTCTACTATATCCTCTCTCTTCTGATAATTCTTCAATTACATCTCCTATACTTGTGTTTTCATCAACAGCAAACATACTTGTTCTATCAGTCATTATTTCAGAAACAGTTCTATCATTAAATTCAAATACATTATTTATCATTTCTTTTTCATCTTTTTGAATTGTTCCTTTTTCTTGACCAGCATCAACCATCATTCTAATTTCTTCTTCAGTTACAATGCTTTCTTCATTTTCTGTAACTCCAAATATTTTTGAAACGATATTTGTAGAAAATGTTAAAAACTTAACAAATGGCGCTGTTATTACTGAAATTACTTTTATAATACCTATCGAAGCAAAAGCAATTTTTTCATAGTGTTTCATTGCTAATCTTTTTGGTACTAATTCTCCAAATATTAAAGTAAAATATGAAAGTATAATTGTAATTATTACAAGTGAAATTGCTCTCCAAGCTGAAACTCCAACAGTTGGTATCCAACTATTTAGTACTGGTGCTAATTTATCAACAAATGTATCTGCTGCAAAAGCACTTGACAAAAATCCTGCTAAAGTTATTCCTATTTGAATTGTTGCTAAAAATTTACTTGGATTTTTTATCATCTTTTCTATTGATTTTGCTTTTTTATTTCCTTCTTTCGCCATTTTTTCTATTTTGGCATCATTTAGTGAAATAAATGCTATTTCTGCTGCCGCAAAAAATGCATTTACAAATATTAATATTATTAAAATTGCTATTTGCATTATAAATTTCCTTTCTTATTTTATAAAGTTATATATTTTTATTTTAATTAATTTTTGTAATCTTTACAATCAATCTACCAGCTTTAATTTTATATTCTATATTCGATATTTTATTTTTTATTACTCGATACTATTTTTTCTTTATAAAACTATATTCTGCACTATAATTGTTTAGCAAGATAATATATCCTGAAGTTATACTTCCTTGCTCATTTTCTAATGGTATATCTAAGAATACTTTACAAAAATATTCTTCATTTAGATTATTTACAATATGAATTTCAAAACTTATTTTTGGTGTAATTTTTTTCAAATCCACATTTGCATCTTTTAAAATACTACCATTAAAAGATAATTTTCTATTTTCTTCATTTACCTTAAAGTTTTTTACTATATCAGAATTAACAAATCCCAATGTTATTGGATTTGAGCAATCTGTGAAAAATTCTGCGTTTTCAAAATTAGTTGTATTCTCACTATTTGAATGAATAACATTAAATTCTACTAAATCTGACGCTTTCTTTGTGTTACTTTCTGTATCACTTTCTTCTGAAAAATTTATGCTTTTTATATCTGCATATTTTCCAAACATTTTCGAATTTTTATACCCAAATTTAAAATTTGGATTCTGTTGATTTGTTTCTATTTTTATATTATCTATATATAATTTATTTATTGTATTTTCTTCGGTTAACTCACTACTATTGTCATTATTTCTTATATATATTGCTATATCTGTATATTGAGAAATAGACATATTTTGTAAATCATTGTTTTCGCTGTTATCTTTTGCATTTGCACTGCTATACAACAAAATTTGATTTATACTAAATTTTGAATTTTTATTTTCATCAAAGACAGATACTATTTGTTTTGAAAATTTATTTATCATATTCTGTTTCTCAAATATATATGTGTATCCAATTATTAAAAGTATAGTTACCACTATCACTATTATTATTTTAAACAAATCTTTAGATTTACTCTTTTTTTGCACTTTTCTCACTATCCTTTTATAATTACTTTTTACTTATTTTATCTTATTTGCAATTTTATAGCAATAGTAAAGTTAAGAATAAATAGAAAAAAGTAGTCTGAATAATAGATCAGACCACTTTTATATTATTATTTTTAACATTTAATAATTTATTTTTTACTTTATAAATTGATAACATACTACAAAAGAATTATTTTTACTTCTTGCAAACCCAACTTTAAATTTATTTACATCTAAATTTTCACCATAATATAAATTTAAATTAAAATAATAGTATTTAGATTGATTATAAGAACTATTCAATTCTACTTCTGCATATTTAAATTCATCTTTAGTTAATTTTTTTGATTTAACTTGTTTAAAAAATTCTATAAATTTTTCTTCATATCTAATACCTAATATTTGTAATATCTCGCTTGAATTTTTTTTATAAAATTCTGATGCATCATCTTCTTTTACATTGAAATTTAAATAATCCATATAATCTACAAACTGCTTCATATTTTTATATAGCACATCTCTATCATATTCACCATTATAATTATATAGTTCTGAAATATTTCTAGGTAATACAGTATTTTCTTCATATTCAGATTGAAATTTTTCAAAATATTTTTTATCAACTATATTTAGTTGTTTATTATCATTAGCAAATTTATTTTTTAATATAAATAATATTATTATTGCAACAATACTTAAGATAATAAAAATTAGAATTATTTTCTTCAACTTATTTTTCATATAAAAACTCCTATTCAACTGTTTTGACTTGTATATTTGTTACACCATGTTCTTTACACCAGTCTGTAAACGGTGTCTCAGATGTAAATTCTAAGTCTTCATCTGGATTGTCATAAGCTTTTGTATATCTACCTTCTGTTATTATTTTCCATTCTGATTTTCTTCTTTTTATTAGAGCCTCTGCAAATCTACCACTATAAGCTGTCCATTCACCTTCACTTACTTGCTTGTTTGCTTTATAAGTTGTTCCTCGATTTGTTAAATTACCATAGTTGTGTAATACGCTAATGAAAGCCTGCAGATATCCATCAGAAATATCTTCTCCTAATTCCTTTTTTATAGATGCTTTTTGTTCTTCTATTAATGCTAAAAATACATCAACTAATTCTGTTAAATCTTTTTCTTGTCCTGCTGCCGTAGACCAGCCTGCATATCCTAATTTTCTATCTAAATCATCTTCGCATTCTGTAAGTCCGAAAAAATGTGTAATATGGTTATCTCCTTGTCCAAGAACTTTAGCTATTGATTTAGTACCTGTTGAGTCTAAATCTCCTCCTTCTATGTAAACACCTAACCAATATAGGAATTTTTCCATATCTAATTCTTGCATGTTTTCACTACCATCATCAAGTTCTAAATAATCTTCAACATTTTCTATAATTGAATCTTTATTTTGTGTTGCTTCTGCTCCATCTTCATTTGATCTTAATATTAATCTAATGTAATTTCCATTTGGTGCATCAACTTCTTCACCATTGTTTACATTTTTCACTTTTCTTTTTTCTTCTGGTATATCTTTTATTCCTGGTCTTTCTACTGCATCGTCTGGAATATCATTTGTACCATCATTTCCATTACTATTATCTGCTTTTTCTACATCTCCATCTGTATATGTTTTTCCAAGCACAGTTCCTTCTTTTACAAATAATTTTCCATCTGAAGTTAGTACAGTTGCTAAGGCCTCTTCTCTTTTCTTTTCTTTTTCTTCTAAAGCTTCTTTTATATCAGCTGATAGTACATCATCATATTTATTTTTTGTATAGCTATTTCGAACATTATCTTCACCATTTTCCCATATTGTTTCATCGTTTTTTTGTAATGTTAATGATTCATCTACTGTTCTTAAATCAAATCCTTCTATATATAAAATATATCCCTTTACTCCTGCCTGTTCATATTCTTCATAGAAATATTTATAACCTTCGTATCCTTCTTTATCTATATTGAAATAAGATTCCATGTCAGCTTTTTCTAAAGCTCTTATTTTTACATATCCAACTTCTTCATCTACACCAGTTTGTATATTTTTAATATTTGTTTTTCCTGCTTCTATTATTTCACCAGTAATTGGACTTACCACATCTTGATATGGTTCATATCCTTCATATGTTTCACCATTATTTTGAGGATTTTCTATTCTAATAATTCTACCTGGTCTAGAATCTGCATAAAAATCACTTGCATAACCATTCTCATTTTCTTTAACCCAATGTGATGTATCTCCACAATCATATGTTAATACAGTTCCATCTGGCTCTATAGAATATATAAATTGAACATGCCCATGTGCACCTTCACCGCCACCATCATCTCTAACTAAAATATCTCCTGCTTGTAATTTATCTTTGCAATTTTCGCCAGCAGCAACATCAATTATTTCCCAACCATAAGCGGTTTTATAATCTTGTGTCATAAAATCACCTGTACAATGTTGACCACCACCGAAATCATCATAACCATATTCATATAAAATCCATGAAACAAATGAACTACAATCTATATGACCTGTTCCTACTGGTGGTATTGGTGTTCCTTCTTTCCAATATACATATCCGCCATTTACAATTTCTTGCCAACAAGCTGTTCCTGTTTCTAGTAAAGTTCCTTTATGATATTTTGTATCACTTCCACTTCCTGTTGGTCCTGTTGCTCCACTGCCTATGCTTCCAGTTGCTTCTAATTGTTTTGCTATTGAAGTTGTGTTTCCTAATGTACCATCTATACTTTGTAATTCAACATTTTTTTCTTCTACCAAAGATTGTTGTGAATTAGCATTATTTTTTGTTGGTTTATTATCAGTTATTGGTGCATTAGCTCGTCCACTTCCTTTTACATTAACACTTGCTTCAGCTGTTGCTTTTAAATTATCTAAGTTTACCTTTGAATCTATTAAAGTTCCATATACATCTTCTGATTTTTCAAATCTTCTTACTGGCCATCCTCCTGAACCTGCTTCTGGTATTGGCCATTCCCATGTATCTGTTGGTTCTGCTGTTAAATCCTCTTTATCAAAATAATTTAATTCTACTATTAATTCTTTAAAGTCTCTATATATTGAATCTGAATCAAAAGTATTCATATTTTTTAATATATTAAATGCTGTTAAAGAATCTCTTGTTACAGAAAATGTTCCTATTAAGTTTGGATCTCTTGCATCATTTTCTGTATTATCATTTTTTCTCTTATTTTTTGTTTTTTCTCTATCTTTTTCAATTAATTCTGCTCTTTGTTTTGTACCATCATACATATAATATTTATTTGTTGAAAAAATTTGTTTTATTTTTGTGTTTGTTACTCCTCTTTGAGCATCTTGAATTTGTGTTACATTACTTGATACACCTAATTTATAATAAATATTATCTGGATTAGATAATCCTGCTGCATCTCCACCATCTTCTGCTTGTCCAGCATATTGTGTCCAACTATCTTGTGTTTCTTGATATTTATATGCTGCCCAATAATCTGATTTTAAGAATCCTCCATCTTGCATTGTGCCATCTTCTGCTATATCTTCTATTTTATTTGTCTTAGCTTTTTTGGCAACTTTTATTCCTTGTTTATCTGCTTCTTCTTTTGTACCATTCCACTTATCTCCATATGTTCCATCATCATTTAATCTATATAAAGTATATGAAATTACATTCCCATTTTCATCTTTTTCTGATTCATAATCTGTCCAACGTTCTTTTGTTTTTTCTTCATATTGTGAATCATTTAATATTACATCTGTTCCTTTTTCTGCTACAAAATATACATCTCTAAACCAATGATCTGTAACACTAGCAATATATGGTACAAATGTGCTTACATCTTTATTTGTTGCTACAGTATTTAAATCCGATTTTATGCTATCTATATATGATTTACATTCATCACATACAGAATCTAATGTACCATCTTTAGCTGCTGTACTACAATTTTCATTTTCTCTTGTGCAAGAAGATGGACTTGTAATTCCAGTTGTTTCAAATATTTCTTTTGCACTTAATCCTTTTATTGAATCTTGTTCTACAAAACTTCCAGATTCAGTTTTATATGCTGCATCTATTGATGCTTTTGTTTCGTGTAATAATATTGATACATCAGTATCAAATGCTGTTGCCAAATCAACAGCTAAATCTGGTGACATACTTGTTAAGTGTACTGCTAATAAAAATTCTATTGGCATTCCATATCTTGCTGTCCAACCATCTAAATTGTATGTAAAGGATCTACTTCTACCAAATCCAAGCATTGATTTTGATTCTATTGTCAATGTTTTTTGTTCAGCATCAACATCTATATCATATGATAAATCATTTTTTATTTTTAACACAAAATCGATTAAATTTCTTGGTCCTCTACCATAACTTGCTCCTGCTTGTCCTACTCCATCATAACCAAGTAGTTTACTTAATATAGAATCATTTTCTCTATATATTCCTATTAATCCATTTCCCCAACCTATATCGTCTCCGAACAATCCATATAAAAATGTTCCTAATGATGAAAAAGCTGTTTTAACATTTTTTTCAAAATTCTTACAACAATATACATAATTATCGGAAATCAAATATGTTCTTATTACTTCACTATTTATATTTGTTATTTCTTTTGATGTTCTTCCAATTCCATTACTATCAATAAAAGCTTTGTTTTTATCTCCTCCATAGCCATTATAAGTTGCATTTGTTACTGGTGATGTTACAAATCCATAATTTTTTAAGTCATATCCCATATTTTCTAGATAGTTTGCAACACTTACTATATCTTCAGTTTCGACCATTGCTTCTGCATCACCTTCCCAGAACTTTGCAAGTGCAGCTCCTGCTTTATCTAGAAATTCATTTATTTGTCCCATCATCACTCCTGGGAGCATTAATAAAAACATTATTATGCCTATCATTGCTATTATAAATAATATTATTAAAGCTGCAATTGCTAAATATGGTAAAATCGGAGCAAGTAAAGACATTAATTTGGTCGAGCCCATTTTTGTAAGTACTTTCTGAGCACCTTCTTTTTTCACTCTTTCCGCGACTCTTTTATTTATTTGCTCTCTTGCTTGATCTTTAACAACATTGCTTTTGGAACCACTCTGCTTACTACTTTGAAGTGCACTTTCGTCTTGATTTTCCTCTTCACTAGAATTTGCCTCTTCCGGCATTACATCATTTGCATTGTCCTCATTTTCTTCATCTAAGTAATACATATTTTACTCCTCTATTGTTTCGATTTTATCTATGGTGCAATTTTATTATATAAGCTTTTCATTGTATTAAATACTTTAACATTCCAATCTGGATCACTAGCATATCTAGTATTTACTGCTTTTATGGTATTCCCATTATAATAACTTCCAATTGCCTTTTGTCCATCATAAATACTTGTTCCAAATGGATTTAAATAATATTTAACTAAAACTTGTGCCACTGTTTCTATACCTTTTGAATATGTATCAAAAGAAAATGACATATTATATGGATCAGAATCATATGAACCATACCCAAATAAATTATTTTTATTTTGTGCTATTGTTGAATTTCCCCATGCACTTTCATGTATTCCTATTGCTGCAACAAACAATCCATTTATATTATATTTTTGTTCAACATTGTAAAATGTTTCAGCATTTTGCTCAAAAATTTTTCTTGTATCTCTTGAATTATTTGAAAAAATTTCTTTATAATCATCTAATGTTAATCCTGTTTTTTCGTTCATATTCATATTTTCATTAACATTTATTACAACTTTTTGTCTTCTACATTTGTTCTCAATATCTGGTGATGTATTTGCAGAAACGAAATTATCTTTTTTGGCATATCCAATATAGTCAAAAATTTGAACTTTACACCAATCTCCTTCTATATCCAGTAATTTTACATCATAATATTTTACTATAATTCCTATTACTTCTGAACTTTCGTTCATTTCTTTATATAAAGTTGTTTGATCTTTTGCATAAATTAAATCATCAATATGTATTTTTTGTTCAGCCAAAAATTCATTTGTTCCAACATCAATTTTTTGTGTTATTGGATTTTCTATTGTTTGTATTCCTATAATAGTATCATTCATTACTGATGAATTTGCATATGTTCTTATATATGAAACTTCTTCTGTTCCTAAAACACCAGCTTGTGTTACTACTTGTTCATCTTTTGGCAATTTTGCATTTTCATAATACTCTGTTTGAAAATCAACTTGTCTCTGCATTGTAAGTAATTCTTTTGTTTCTGTTGTATTTATGTTATCTGTAAGAACTTGTTGTAAATTTATAGCATCATTATTTTTTTCATATGTACCAACAATTTGCTTTGGTGCATTTTCTATATTACTTTCATCTTCTTTTGCAAATATATAATTACTTGAAAACATTGTTATTCCAAGCAAAGCTACAGCTGTACACATTACTATACTTAATGGATCTCTTTCTAAAAAAACATCTTTTATTCTAAATCTAGGTGTATTTTTCGTATTTCTTTGTTTTATATTTTTATCTAAAATATTTTTACTTTTTGTGGTATTATTTGTCTTTTTTTTCTTGCCTTTTAGATGTTGTTTTTCATTTATTTGTTCTTGAATTTGCTGATTTTTAATTTTTTCTAATTCCTTAAAAACCTCTGGAAGAGCTTTATTTGACATATTATTTTGTATATTATTATTTATATTTACTTTTTTATTTTCATTTTTATTCATACATTCTCCCCCTTTTTTGCAAATTCATTTATAATTCTACCTATTTTAACATATTTATTGTACCTTATTTATCATTTTATAGCAATAGCAAAATGAGGAAAAAAAAGAACTAAGATGTATTTTTCATCTAAGTTCTTTTTTTATTCGTTAATTATTTTTCTATTCTTCTGAAGTATATACTTTTCCACTTTTTGGAATTAGATTTTGTTCTTCTTCTTGGAATTTTTGAATTTCTTCTTGTTCCTTAGTCTTTTCAGATTTTTCTTTTTCTATTAAGTCTGAGCTTACAGCCGTATCATAACTAATTGAAGTTTTATTTTCTGATTTTTCTTTTAATACATTTGTATTAAAAATTATTTCATCATTATCTTTATATGTTATTGTTAAATATACTGAAACATATTCTTTTGAAGATTTTATTGTTGTCCCCATAACTCCATATGTATCTAAAACTAAATCTGTTCCAGATAATTTTTTAATATAGTTTATAAATACTTCAAAATCTTCAAATGATTCATATCCTAATTCTATATATATAGTATTTTTATATTTTTTATAATACTTATTTAATTCTTTTGCATCTAATTCTTTACATTCCTTATAATATTTTGGAAGTAAATTATTAGCAAAATTGTAATATGTTTTTGATATTATTTCTGTATCTAAATTTCCTTTATATTCTTTAATTAATTTATACATATCGTTTGGAATTTGTGTTCCATCTCCCATGTTATCTTCAACATTAATGTCTTTTAGTTTATCCATTGCTTTATATGCAGAATTATTAAATAATATAACTATCATCAAAATTAATAAAAGCAATAAAATTAAAATTAAGATTTTTATTTTTTTCTTCATATAAAATTTATTCCTTTCTTTTGCTCATCCTACCAAATGTAATTATTAAAAATTACATTTGGTGGTTAAGCATCTCCAATTCTAAATAATTTTCTTATGTCTGCATATATATGTTTATTATTATTCATATTGTATTCTAGTAATGCTAAAGCTCCTACATTTGCTCCTTCACCATATTTTGCTGGTTGTTTTGTTCTAATCCAACTCTCTACTTCTGTAAAAGCTCCTGTAATTATATCTTTACCTAATACATATTGTGATTCCCATCTTGGTGCTAATGAACCACATGAAGAACCAATTGTCATTGCTTTAGATAATAAAGCTTTTATTATTGCTTCATCATCCATTGATTGGTTAATAACATTTTTCCAACCTTTATTTGGTCCCCAGTTCTTTAATGAAGCATATGTTCCTTGTGCTACTAATGATTTATCTGTTAACCAATCTAGACCGTCGCTTTCAATCCAACCCTTGTATTCAACTTCGTAGAAATATTTCATTTGTAACTCTAAGAATTTATCTGTATCTTGCTGATTTACACCCCACCAAGCTTGTTGTAATTCTGAAAGATGTGCTGCTATATCTCCTGATGAATATGATGTAAATGCACTTAATGCTGAACAGAATGTTGGATCTTCTTCAACTAACCATTTACATAGTTCTGGTATATTATTACAACTACTTCCATATGATGTCCATTGTGCAAATCCACAAGCTACTTCACTTGGTCCAGATACTGTACCACAAGCACCAGCACCTTCGTGTGATGCAACACCTTTTTCTCCAATTCCTCCTGATTCATAAGGTAACCAATAGTAGAATTCCCAATCTACTTCTACTTTTTTCTCACCATCTGTAATCTCTAAATAGTCTTCAACATTTTCTATAATTGAATCTTTATTTTGTGTTGCTGTTGCTCCATCTTCATTTGATCTTAATATTAATCTTATGTAGTTTCCATTTGGTGCTGGAACATCTTCTCCATCTTGATTTTTTACTGTTTTCTTATCTTCTGGTATATCTTTTATTCCTGGTCTTTCTACTGCATCATCTGGTATATCTTCTTTTTTAGAATCATCGTTTGTTTTATGAGTTGAACTTCCACTTTCTGTAGCATCTTCTGTATCACCATCTGTATATGTTTTTCCAAGTACTGTACCTTCTTTTACAAATAATTTACCATCAGATGTTTTTATTGTTGCTAAAGCTTCCTCTCTCATTTTTTCTTTTTCTTCTAGTTCTGCTTTTATATCTGGTGAAAGTACATCATCATATTCATTTTTTGTATAACTATTTCTTACATTGTCTTCACCATCATCCCAGATTGCTTCGTCTCCAGTTTGTAAATTTAAAGATTTATCTACAATTCTTAAATCAAATCCTTCAATATATAATATATATCCTGTTACTCCAGCTCTATCGTATTCATCATAAAAATATTGATATCCTTCATAACCTTCTTGATCTGTATTAAAGTAAGAATCTAAATCTGCTTTTTCTAAAGCTCTTATTTTTATATAACCTACTTCTTCATCTACACCAGTTTGTACATTCTTTATTTTTGTTTTTCCTGCTTCTATTATTTCTCCTGTAATTGGACTTACCACATCTTGATATGGCTCATATCCTTCGTATGTTTCTCCTGTTGTTTGAGGATCTTCGATTCTAATTATTTTTCCTGGTCTTGAATCACTTTTTGAAAATCCACTTGCATATCCTTTTATATTATCTTTTACCCAGTGGCTTGAAGCACCACAGTCATAAGTCATTACTGTTCCGTCTGGTTCAATTGATAAAATAAATTGAATATGTCCATTGTTTGCACCATCATCTCTTACAAATAAATCTCCTGGTTGAAGTTGTGAACTACAATCTTCTCCTGCACCAACTGCTATTTCTTGCCATCCATATGCTTCATTCCAATTTGTATTATAGAAATCTTGTGTACAATGTTGTCCACCTTTAAAATCTTCATATCCATATTCGTATAATACCCAAGATACATATGAACTACAATCTACTGTTTTACCTCCTGTTATTGGAATACTTGCACCAGCATATGAATATCCACCATCATTTACTATGTATTCCCAACAAGCTGTTGCTGTTTCTATTAAAGATCCTTTATGGAATTGTTCACTACTTCCACTTCCTGTTGGTCCTGTTGTTCCTGCACCTAAAGTGCCTGTTGCTTCTAATTGATTTTTTATAGATATTTCACTATTTCCTAAAGTTCCTTTAATATTTTGTAAATCTTTTGATTTTTCTGTTTCAACATAAGATTCTGCTTTACCTTTTTTTGTATCATCATCTTTCTTATCATCATTTTTCTTGTCATCAGTCTTTTTATCATCAGTCTTCTTATTGTCATTTTTCTTATCGTTGTCTTTTTTCTTGTCGTTGTCTTTTTTCTTGTCGTTGTCTTTTTTCTTATCGTTGTCTTTTTTCTTGTCGTTGTCTTTTTTCTTGTCGTTGTCTTTTTTCTTGTCATTCTTTTTATCATCTTTTTTATTTTGATCTTCTGTTGAACTTGCTTTTCCACCTTCAGAATTTGACTTACCACTACCTTTTAAATCCATTTTTGCTTTAGTTGATTCTTTTAAATTGTCTAAGTTTACTTTTGAATCTATTAGAGTTCCATATACATCTTCTGATTTTTCAAATCTTCTTACTGGCCATCCTCCTGATCCTGTTTCTGGTATTGGCCATTCCCATGTATCTGTTGGTTCTGCTGTTAAATCTTCTTTATCAAAATAATTTAATTCTACTATTAATTCTTTAAAATCTCTATATATTGAATCAGCATCAAAAGTATTCATATTAGTTAATATATTAAATGCTGTTAAAGAGTCTCTTGTTACAGAAAATGTTCCTATTAAATTTGGATCTCTTGCATCATTTTCTGTATTATCATCATCTCTTTGACCTTCTGTTTTCTTTCTGTCTGCTTCTATTAATTCAGCTCTTTGTTTTGTTCCATCATACATATAATATTTATTTGTTGAGAATATTTGTTTTATTCTAGCATTTGTTTCTCCTCTTTGAGCATCTTGTACTTGAGTTACATTATCTTGTGTATTTATTTTAAAATAAATATTGTCAGCTACACTTTCATCTAAGTCTGCACCTTCGCCACCATCTTGTGCTTGTGAACTATATTGTTGCCAACTTCCTGAAGTTGAGCCAAATTCATACGCCATCCAAATGTTGCCATCAAAAGTGCCATCTTCTAATTTTCCTTCTTCTTCTAATTCTGTGGCAGTTTTAGTTACTGGTTTTTTTGCAACTTTAATTCCTTGCTTGTCTGCTTCTTCTTTAGTTCCAGTCCAAAGCTCTCCATAACTACCATCATCATTTATTCTATATAATTTATATGAAATAACATTTCCATCTGCATCTTTTTCTGCTTCATAATCTGTCCAACGTTCTTTTGTTTTTTCTTCATATGCTTCATCATTTTGTACAAATTTTGTACTATTATCTGCTACAAAATATACATCTCTAAACCAGTGATCTTTTACTCTAGAAATATATGGTACGAATGTATTAAATTCTCCTGTATCAACTTTATCTAAATTAGATTTTATTGCGTTTACAAAAGCCTCACATTCATCACATGCAGAATCTAAATCACCATTTTTAGCAGCTGTACTACAATTTACTTCTCCTCTTGTACAAGAAGATGGACTTGTCAAACTTGTCTCTTCAAATGCTTTTTTTGCACTCATTCCACTAATTGTACCAGATTCAATGAAGTCTCCTGTTGAAGTTTTATATCCTGCAACAATTTCTGTTGCACTTTCATGTAATAGAATTACAACTTCTGTATCAAAGGCTGTTGCTAAATCCATTGTTAAATCTGGTGACATACTTGTTAAATGTACTGCTAATAAAAATTCTAGTGGCATACCATATCTTGCTGTCCAACCATCTAATTGATATGTAAAAGTCTTACTTTGACCTAGCCATAAAAATCCAGATTTAGTTGTTATATCTAATTTTTTTGCATCTGGATCTACAGATATATCATAACTTTTTAATACACCATTTCTCCAATCTTTACCTTGTTCTCCTGCTATAGAATCTTTCCACCATAATATTCCAGTTTGACTTTCTTTATAAATACCTATTAAGCCTTCGCCCCAATTATTCCTATTACCAAATAACCCTGATATAAAATTTGTTATTGATGAAAAAGCATCTTTTACATTATGTGTAAAATTTCTACATAAATATACATAATTATCTGAAATTAAATATGTTCTAAGAACTTCACTATTTATATTTGTAACTTCCTTTGCAGTTCTTCCTATACCATTACTATCTATAAAAGCATTTTTTGCTTCACCTTCATAACCATCATATGTTGCACTTGTTACAGGCTCAGTTACAAATCCATAATTTCGTAAATCGTATCCCATATTTTCTAAGTAATTTGCTACACTTACTATATCTGCATCTGTTACTCTAGCTTCTGCTGCACCATTCCAAATTTCATTTAATTTTTGTGCTGCAGCTCCAAAAAATTGTTTTATTTGTCCCATCATAACTCCTGGAAGCATTAACAAAAACATTATTATACCTATCATTACTATAATAAATAGTATTATTAAAGCTGCAATGGCTAAATATGGTAATATTGGTGCTAATAAAGACATCAACTTGGTTGAACCCATTTTTGTAAGTACTTTTTGAGCACCTTCTTTTGTCAGTCTCTTTTGAACTCTATCTTTAATAGCTTCTCTAGCTACATCACTTGTATTACTCGTACTTTGTTTTACATCTTCATTTGATGAGCCACTTTCACTTTCACTATTTCCATTATCTTCTGGTACATTGCCTCCGCCATCAACATTATCATTATCATTATCATCTGTAGGTTCATTATCTAAATAAAACATGGCCTCACCTCTTTCTCTTAAATTATTTATTTACAGATACATTCATTGAAAATTTTGCAACTGAATTTGTTAATGCATCTTGTATTGTATTTTCATCTGCATCAGCACCATAATATTTATCTAATACTCTAATTTCTCCAAAAGTTATTGAATATGAATTATCATTATCATCTACAAATTTGTCAAAAGTTAATTCAACATCTTTTGTTTCATTAGGATTTAAAACTATTGGATCGTGTTGACCAGCTTCTCTTGTTTCTTTTGATAATGTTAGAAATATTTCATTTGATTCTTTATAATCAGAAATTACGATAGTATAATCTGATCTATTTGTTAATCTTATAGTATATTTTTCTGTAGCATAATTTACATTTTTTTCTCTAACATCAATTTTTAAATACTCGTTTTCAGTTGAAAGTTTCATATCTTCATGTTTTATAAAATTACCAACAGACATTTCAAATTCATCTTTGTCATTTTTTTGAAAAGCCATTTTTTCTTCTGTGTATGAATATTCTGAATTTGTTAATCCAGTTGCTAATATATCATCTGTATATTTTACAGAATATATATACATATTATTTATATTTGAATAGTCTTGAATGCTATATTTTTTTGGTGTATACATAACTATTTTTAAATGATTAAGATAACTATCAAATGTTGGATAAGCATATTTTTTGCAATCATCTGATAACATATTGTAGGCTTTATCGAAATCATTGTTATTACAATAATTTACATATTCTTCTATCATATCTTCTATTGATGTTTGATATTTAGTTGGCACTTTACTAGATGTATCCATTACAGATGTATGTGGTTCGTATGTTTTTTCTAATTCTTTTGTTGGATTATATAGTTTTAAAAGTTGATTAACTAAAAATATTACAAGCCAAATTATAATAGCAACATAAATTATTTTTTTATATTTTCTAAAAAAGTGTTTTATTCTTAATCTAACATCTGTAAAATTCATATTATTTTATTCCTTTCTGGAAATCATTTATTTTTATTCTTCTTTAGTAACATTGAAAGATAAATCTATATTATTAACTTCATTTTCTCTAACAACAAAATTCATTTCTTTACCTGCATCATTTTTGCTACCATTTATTACATCTGTAATAGTAACCCAAAGAACATATGTATCGCCATTTCTTTCTATATTAGTAAAATCTAAACTTGCCATTGATGGAAAATATTTTTCTGCATAACTTTGGAATTGTCCTGCTGTAGGAAAATAATTTTTCTTAAATTCATCATATAATAGATTATATGCTTCTTCATATTTTTTACTTTCTACTAAAGTAATGAAATTTGAAACATAATATTCCATTCTGTCTCTTTCTCCCATTGTCATTAACTTTTCTTTCATATCATCTTTCTTTTTTTCTTCATAATTAGCATCTGTTTGAATAACACCATTATCTATTGTTATATTTGCAGTTGGTTTTTCTTCAGCATTTTTTTTCTTTAGATGTACTACATAACTAACAAGTAGAATCATTATTATAAGTAAAACTATTATTGATGTAAGTAATTTCTTTCTTTCTTCTTTCATTTCCATCTTCCTTTATACATTATTTTATCTGTATTATCTAAAAGTTGTATTATTTTTATGTTCAAATTCAGCAATTTTTGCATCTAATTGACTTCTTAAACCTTCAATTTGCATTTGTTGTTGAAGAGTTGTATTTCCACTTGAATTTTCTAATCTACTTATTTGTTCATTAACATTGTTTACAGCATTATTAATATCGGTAGCAGCTGTATTTACTACTTTATCAATATCATTACTTGCTTTTTGTATTGCTGAGTCTATATCTGCCGCTTCCACTTTTTCTGTTGTCTCTGTATGTTCAACTCTGTGTATTACTTTTGTACTGCTTACTTTAGAAACCAAATCTTCAGGTTGGAATCCTGCTGTTTCTGCTGTTTTTAAGCTATTATATAAATTTGCATTTGAATATGTTGTTAAGTAATCTTTTGCTTTATTTGAAATTGTATCTTGTGAATCTTGACTCATATTTTCAAATCTACCTTGTCCTACAACAGAGTCTATTGACTCTTTTAAATCTGTTTCAAAATTAAATTCAGTTGGATTTGTAGATAATTTATTTTGTAAGTTAGCTGTAATTAATTCAGCTTGTTGTTGAGATAAACCTTGAATTCTAGTTTGAAGTTCAGCTGTTAATCGTTTAAATTCTGCTGTTAATTCTTTTGTATCAAATCTACCATTATCACCTGCAATTTTTACAGATTTTAAATGTGCCAATTTTGTTTCGTCTGACTTATATTCTTGTGATGTAACACTGCTTGTTGTTTGTAAAGCTTCTGATACATCTTTTCCTAATTGACCTTTAGTATTTTTTAAGAATTCTTTTGATACACTATAAGCTCCTGTTGCCGTTAATATTGATGCTAAAGCACCTCCACTTATAGCATATGTTGCTAATCCTGCACTTGCTGCAGCAACAGAAGATAAATATCCAGTATCATGTATTTTATCATTTATGCTTCCTTTTACACCATTAATAACTTTCTTTGGTGCACCTTTTGCAGCATTTTTGGCATTATTTTTTGTTCTCTCTCTATTTCCAAATTTAGCTTCTGCATTATTTTTATACATTTGTTTTTCTGGATCACTCATTGTACTCCAATCTCTGCCATCTTTTTCTGCCATCTTTTGAGCTGCACCCTTTTTGCCATTTTTGCCATTTACATATTCATTTCTTCTCTCTTCAAAAGTTTTTGCTGTGCCAAATTTAGCAGTAGCCTTTTTCTTTACACTACTTGCTTTATTTTTTACATTATTTACACCCTCAGTTACAGTACTACTTACTCCACTACCAATAGCTCCAGCCATTTTGCCTACACCACTGTTACTTACTGCCTTTCCTACTTTAGAACCTGCAACTGCATTTCCAAGACCTTTAGTAATTTTACCTAAATTAGATACATCTTTACTTACTTTAGTCATTGTACCTTTAAACATATTTTTACTAGACACACCAGCTTTTGATAAAGTTTTTCCTATACTTCCTGCTTTATTAGCAAAAGTTCCTACCATAGCTGTTGCAGCTGCAATGTCTCCCAAAGATGAAGCTTTATCAAATCCGAAAATTTTTCTTATTATTTTTTCACCTTCACTAATAAATTGTATACAAACTATTGCCAAAATACCAGCAGCTAAAGTATTTGAACCCTCCTTAAAAGTATTCGTAGCTGCTGAAGCTGCACTCGCCAAAATTCCTACTCCTGGTATAAAACTTGCAAAATCAAACATCATATCTAATTTGCTTGGTTGAATTAAAGTAAATGCTACATCAACAAATGCTAAATACATTATACAATGAAATGGTTGTATTAAAATATTGTAGCAAAATTCTTTCATCCATGTATTTAAAGCTTGTGCTTTTTGGTCTCCTATTTTATCTATTGAATATGTAATAGTAATTAAAGGAGAAATTATTATTAAAAATCCTACTGTTATCATACGTTTTAAATATATGACTAAAAACTTTAAAGTTTGGAAAACTATTAATGCATACACTATTGTACTTACAATACCGTTAAATCCACTTGCACCAGAAACTGATTGCAAAGCAATTGTTGATATGTATTGTGTGAAATTAGTTAAATGCTCTTCTGCACCACCAACACCTTTTAATATTTCTATAAAAGTTCCATTTAATTTTATTACAAACAAAATGAAGTAATGTAATAAGTACAGTAACGCTAAACTCGCTGCCCAATCAGTTAACATTTTTTGATATACTGCTTTATCTGATGCTATTGTTGATATTGCCATTCTAATACCTATATATACTAAAATTAGTAATAATATTGCTGTTGCTATTATTCTCATTACATAGTACCATGTAGCAACTTGTGTTCTAAATTCTTTTACTTCATTACTAGCTGGTTTGAAGTCCATAAAATCTACATCTAATAATGGTACTTGATTAAAGAAAATTGTAAATGGTGTAACTAGTACTCCACTTTTGGTAACACCACCTAAACTTACAACACCTGATATTAGCATTTGTGCAGCTGCACATACAGCAAAAACACCAACTCTTATACCCCATGTCATAAATCCTACAAATGCTCCTAATGTATTTACCAATAAATTATACATTGTATTAAAAGCATTTTCAGCAGTAGTTGTTTCAGCACCAATGCTACCTTCTACAGGATTATTATTATAAGCATCTGATGTTAATGTGAAATTAAATAGTATTAAAAATATTAAAAAGCCAATTAATATTTTAGACCACGTTTTCTTCATAATAATCACCATTTTCTCCTAACCTTAACTATTTTTTCCTATTTTATCTATTAATTCTGCCAAATCTACAAGTGGTTTATCTATTCCAGAATTTATATCCTTACTATTTATTTTAACATTTTTTCTATTAGATGTCACTATTTCTGTCGAATATAATCTATTAATTGGTGAAGCAATATTATCAGGTACACTTGTATCTTGTCCTTTATATGAATTATCATAATTATCTATCACTCTACTTGTAGAATTTTCATTTTCGCTTGATGCATCTTTAATTTGATTTAATTTGCTTACTACACTTTCTGTTGCACCAGTATCAAAAGTCAAATATTTTGCTTGTTTATTATCTTCCATTTTTAATCGTTTTGCTTTTTCATTATAATGTTTTACTTCTAAAGTTGCATATGCCATTTCTCTTTGTTGTTGTGGCACTGTTTCTAATAATTTTTCTAATTTTTCTTCGTCTTTTTCTTGTGTTACAGCAACTAATAATTGTTGTATTTCATCTCTATGTTTTTCTTCTAATACTTTTTTCAAATTTGCTTGAGTTTCAGTAGAAACATTACTTTTACTTCCATTTATTCCAATTAAAGCTCTATGTCTTGCTTGTACTGAACTTGTAGCAACTTCTTCTATTGACTTTCCACCTAATGCTTCTTGAGTTATTCTTGTAATATTACTATTATCTTCACTTCCTGTTAAAGCCTGTCTTTGTTGACTTATATTTTCCAAAACATTTGTAGTTGCATTAGGATTTGCTCTAACAAAATCTTCTAATTTTTTAGATACTTTTTTCTGTACTTCATTTATTGATATATCACCAATTGAATCAATTTCATTATTTGAAATTACTTCTTTATATGCATCAGTTGTTGCTTCTGTAATTACTAATTTTGCTCTTACATTTTGAACTCTTGTTTTTATTGCATTTTTAATTTCATTAGTAGCATTATCTGGTTTTTCTTCACCTTTTTTAAATATATCAAGTTCTAATTGTTCTTCAATTTCATCAATACTTGAAGCATCTTTTGCAAAATCTCCTACTTTTTGTTTATTTTTTGCAGCAGCATCAACTATAGCTTTTTCAATCATAGCATCTGTAACTAAAACTTGTTTATCATCTACTTTTACCATTACAGCTGTTGCTTTTTCTGAATTACCATCAGCTGTTTTTTCATCTAATCTTTCATCTAAAGTCTTGATAATTTCTTCTCTTGTTGCTGATGGATCTATATTAAACTCTTGATTATTGAAAACACCAACTATATTTTCATCTTGTTCTCTTGCTTTAAGTAATTCATCTGCAAAACTTTCTATTGTTGCACCAGCAGTGGCTGCTAATACTATTTTATTATTTTGAACATTTGCTTTAGCATTTAATATTTGAGACATTTCTTCAGCTTCAGTAGTTGAATTTTGGCTCACTGGAATTAAAACACCATTTACTAATATTGCACTTCCAGATGCAACTGCAGCTTCTTGTATTAATCTTTCTTTATCTTTTAGAGATTCAGAATATCTTTTTAACTCTTCAGTTGCGTTCTTATCTAGTTCATGTTTAGCAGTATTGCTTAAAACTCTTACTTCAACCTCTTGGTTTAATCTATCTTGTTCTTTAAATTGATTTAATATATGTTCTCTTTCTGTATATCCAAATCCACCTGTTCTAGTAAATCTTGCTCCTTTTGGTGCATCTTTTCTAGATTGTACTGATCTAATGTCTTGGATTCCACCTATATTTCCGGTTGCAGTTATAGCACCTTTAGCAAGTAATTTAACAAACTTAAATCTTTTTTTAGTTATACTTTCTACTATGTATTCATCTCTTGCTGTATTTAACTGTTTGCTCATTTGTTTTCTTACTAATTTTACATCACCTGTTGTAAGACCTTTATCAGAATTTACTGCATCTTCCATTCCATCAACTATATATTGAGCTCTATTCTTTTTATTATAAGATGCTTTAAGTTCTCTTCTAGACATTAAAGCAGTAATCCCTAAACCACTTGCTACAACCGGATTTTCTATAAATAAGGCTAAACTAGCAAATCCACTAAAAAATCCTACAGTAATATTTTTGATTTCTCCCATATTTTCAGATAAAACTTCTTTATCCTTATCTGTCATACCTAAAATTGTTTTTGAATTTATATTTTCCTTAATTCTTTTTCCTATGCTATCAGTAACTATTTGATCTTCTTCAAATAATCTTTCTGCTAAAGATAACTTACGTTTTCCTTCAATTAAATTGCCTTTTCCATCATATTTTGCTTTATATTTCTTTCTAACACCAACATATTTTCCTTTTTTAGCATCATATTCTGTATATTTTCTAGGATCAAATGCTTCTGATACTTTCTTTTTCATAGCAAATGTTATAGCTTCTCTTGAAGTTGCAAATTTTGCTAATGCAACATCTAATTCTTTTTCTTCTCTATCTATATCTAACTCTAAATTTTCAATTCCTTCTTCAATTTCATCTTCATTTTCACTTAAATTATATTCTTCTAATAAATCTGTTTCTGCTTTTTCTAATACCTGTTGTGTTCTTACTTTTTCTTTCACTTCTTTTAGCATTTTCAAATCATCATTTTTTTCATCTATTAAAGCTTCTCTATATTGTAAATCTTTTACTTGCTCATTATTATTAAATTCATCAAATTCTTCTTGCGTATATTCTGTTGTATTACCATCATCATCAGTATAATATTTTTTAGGTTTAGAATGGTTCATTTTCATAGCCATAACGCCACCAAAAGCCTTTTGAACAGGTTTTGCTGCTTGTTTCGTAGTCCATTTCATTGCTCCTTTTACAACTTTACTTCCTAAATAAGCTTTTGAAACAGATCTTACACTATTATAAAGTTCTCTACCTACATCTTTATCTGCAATATCATCAACTAAGCTTCCATTTCCACCAATAGCAAATATCTTTCTAAAGATTTTATCTGCTTTGCTCATGAAATTTAACAATAAGAAAGCTAATAACATACCAGATATTGAATTTAAAGATAATTTTAATGCATTTAATACAAAAGTTACATAAATAATAGCATGAATTGTTTGTAAAATTACATTAAAGAAATATTCTTTTAACCAAGTAGAAAATATTTTTGTTTTACCTGACAAAACTTTATTTAATGCATAAGATACTGAAACAGCAGGTGCCATCATTGTTAGTACGCCAACTGTTAAATATCTTTTAAAATATATAAAAGTGAATTTATATGCATAATATACAAGATATGCATACATAATCATACCAGTTGTACCATTTATTAATTTTATATCATAAGCTCTTGTTCTTACTGTCTCAAATATACTAACTTCTATATCTTCATTTGTTTTGCTCTTTTGCTCTAGACCACCATACTCTGAAGGTTCTGCTTCATATATAGCTTCTGCTGTTTTTGAAACCATACTTATTAAAGTTTCATTTAATTCTAGTATAAAAATCATTACATAATGAATTCCAAATACTAAAACCATTCCAGCAACCCAATCCATAAGCATTCTTTTGTAAAAAGCTCTATCTGATGCTATTGAAGATATCGCCATTTTTATTCCAATAAAAATTAATACTATTAGCATTACAGCCATAGATATTACTCTAATTATGTAATACCAAGTTGCTATAGCCTCTTTTAATATTAAAACAACATTTATTCCTTCTTCTTTAGCAAAAGCAAAATTCGGTAAAATAATAGTTGCTAATATTATTATCGCGATTAAAATTAATTTATTGTTTCTTTTTAGTTTCATTATTTTACCTCCTTTATTTCTATTTATCAACTTCTATTCGTTTGTTTCTTTTTTTATTCCTAATGCTTCATCTGAAAAATCAAATACATTTACATTAAATATTGGTAATTTGTTAAAAACTATTTTTTCTATAGTTACCCTATTTGACACATCCATAATACTTTCAAAAATATTAAAATCATATACTCCATCTGCATCTTTTGTAGACATATCTGTTTTGCAAATTGCATCAATTGTTCTAACTAAAATCCATTCGAAAAGTTCTACCCAGCCAACAAAAACTATTCTGTATCCCATAAATCTAAGTCCTAAAATCCAATCTGCTAGCCCAGATATTGTTTCAATTACTTTTGTTACGAAATCTTTTCCAATCGTATAAGATGCTGATGTTGTTCCTTTGTAATAAAAATCTCCAACATTACCTGCCGCATATACTGGCATTGTTCCTAGAAAGGTTGAAAATGTAGTAATTATAATTGCTATTACTAATAATTTTATAAATTTTGTTTTTTTCATTTTTCACATCTCCTTTCTAAAAGTTGATTTGTATTTCTTTATCATCATATTTTAATAAGTCATTATTACAACTTTGAATTTTAAAATCCTCTTTTCCTGATATTATATTCATTTTTTGGTTATTTTCTAGGTTAAAGCAATATATTCCTTTTTGAGGTATGCTATATAAAAATAGTGTATCTGATAACCAAGCATAAGTATCTATGTATTCTATCATTTCTCTATTTACTTTCGTTCCATCTTTTGAAACAAAATAAACTTTATTTATATTTCCATTTTCATCTTTTTCAGCATAGAAGCTATACTCACTATTTATTAATGGATTATTTTCTGTTTTATTTTCTTCCACAAATTTTTCACAATTTGTTAATAAACTTTTAGTATTAGATACTCTGTCTTTTTCTGCTTCAAAAACATTATCTACTTGCATTTGAGCTAATACTTCTGGCATGTTTAAACATTGTGAAATTTGAGAAGTTGTCATACCACAATTATTGTAAATAATAATTGCACTTGTATTGTCATAATTACATTTTACTGCAATTCCCTTTAGAGGATATGTTATATAAAAGCTATCTTGATTTACTACATATTTGCTATAATCTGGCCACAAATATGTTAATTCATTCATAAATTGGTATAAATCTAATTCATTATTTGATAGTTTATTCGTTAAATCCACAAAATCTGAATAATCATTTTCTTTTGTTCTTCTATATACTGAAATTTCATTTTCAGAAAAGAACACATAACATTCATTTCCTTTATATCCATAAACATTATTTTCTGTATCTTCAAAAGAAGGTGTTCCAAATTTTGATTTTGCAACTTCAAAGCCCTCTCTTACCATTATACCACTAATTACGCTATTTGTGTATCCCTTAGTGAAAACTATGTTGTAGATTTTTCCGTTAATTTTTCTAATTTTGATACCTTTTGTAAGATATTGTTCATACTCCTGAAAAATCCCATCTGTTTTTCCTAAGTTTAAAGAATTTACACTCCAAGAATTTTGAATTAAATTATTTAATTCTTCTGAATCTATTCCAAAATCAGTTGTTTTAATTTCTTTGTATTCTTTTAAACTTTTTTGTGAATTCATATATGTAAAATAATCTTCAATTCCATTTATAAAAGTCTTTTTTATGCTTTGTCCATCACATTGTACGGCAATTGTTATATCATTTTCTGTATCAATTATTCTAAAGCTTTTAAAATTTAACACACTAGCTGAAAGTTTTATTAGTCTATTATAAAAATTTTCATTACTTGTCTCATCATCTTCATATAATTTTTTAGATAGTTTTGCATATACATCTGTTTCATAGCCATTTTCTTTGCTATTTTCTTCTTTTATGTAGGTACAATTATAATATTCCAAAACTTCTTGTATATTTTGAAAATTTGCAATATTTATTTCATCTGTATCTTTCTCATTAGAAAAATCCAAATTAGAGATAGCATTAGAAAGAATAGCTAATACTGCAACTGCAATAGCTAAAAATACTAACATCTTTATATCTCTATTTGGATTATTCTTTTGATTTTTATATTTCTGCACAGATTTACTCCTTAATTGTTTTCACTAAATTTACGTTTCATTTCTACTTTATAGATAGCATCTTCTTTAGAATTTATTGACACATCTCCTTGTGCAACAAGTCTTTTTGATATATCTGTAAAGCAGTAATTTGAATATAAAGTAATTCCAGAAGCAACATTATTTTCTATATCTATCATAACTCCAATGTATGGATAAGTTAAATGTAAAGATTGATTTTCTTTATCATATTCAAATTCGTCATAGCTTTGCCATAAAGAAGTAACATTACTAACAAACTTTTCTAAATCAAAATTTGTTAAATATGTTTTTACGTATTCCTCAAATTCCGGATGCTCACTATAACTATATCCATACACAGAAATTTCATCTTCATAAATAAATACATATACATCTTTAGTTCTATATCCTAAAAATTCATCATTTACACTGCCAAAAGCATAATCTGGTAATTGTTCAGCTACTTGCTTTAGTGGAGTCCCTACTGATATGTTATTAAAAACATCTCCCTCATAAGCTGAAGTAAAAATTAGATTTCTTACTTTTCCAGCAGATATATATGCTTTTACTGTTTTATTTAAATAATATCCATATTTTCCATCTTCTGTTTTTCCTTCTTCATCTCCAAATTCGTTTGTTAAAAACATATTATTATCTATTAAATTATATAATATATTGTATGTTTTTTCTATTGATTGATATTTAACTATTTCAGTAGTTTCTGCTTCTTTAAATAAATCACTGTCTGAATTGCTAAAATAATTCGCTATATTGTTTATTTTGTATGTTATTTCACTATTTACCAAATCACATTCAACTGTAATTTGTATAGATTTTTGTTCATCATATAAGTAAAATATTGTTTTTGATAATTTTTTTGCACAAGCATTAATTAAACTTTCAAAATAGTTTTGATTGCTTGTTCCATTTGATTCATATAAGTTTTTACCAAATTCTAAATAAATTATTTCCTTTGGCTTTTTAGTTTCACTTATAAAAGTACAACCATAAGATTCTAAAACACTTTTTATATTGTTATATTTTACACTATCATCATAAACAGCATTTTCTAAATCTTGCATTACAACTTGATTTTGTGCTTGTTCATTTAATGATTTTTTTTTCTCTTTTCTTACAATTCCAGTTAATATAGCAGTTAAAATAAATAATACAATAAAACATAAAATAATAATTGTTTTAATCATTTTTGTATTTTTCATATTATTTATTTCCTCCTAACTATTTTTTACCTTTTGGCATTCCATAAGCATGTAAGTCTCCAAGTACTTTACTACCATGCATATCAAATATATTTCTTACCATTTTTTCTGCTGACGGTATTGCCATAAAGAATAATAATCCAAGTATTGGTGCATAATTTACAATTTCTCCTGCACTAAATGCAAATATTGTATAAATAATTGCATGTAATGGTTGTATAAAAATATGTATAAGCATTTCTTGTAACCATGCTTCAAAAGCTTGTGCTTTGTTATCTCCCATTTTATCTATTGGATAAGTTACTGTAATAAATGGTGAAATAATTATTAAAAATCCTAATGTTATTGATCTTTTTATATATAATAAGAAAAATCTAAGATGTGTAAAAGCTAAGCAACAAAACATAATTGTAGTAACCATAGATGATGCACCAGAAGTCCAAAATAGTTTAATAATTAAATTATTAATTAAATTTTGTTCAAAACTTTCTTTTCCGGCATCTACTAAACTTAATTTTATCTTATATGTAATATCTGTTAAAACTTTTCCAAGAAGCATTAATATTTGAATAACATATTGTAATAAAAATAATATTATCATTGCTTCTACCCAAGAAATTAACATTTTTTTGTATTTTGCTCTATCTGATGCTACTGTAGATACAGCCATCATAATACCAACATATATTAATACTAAAACTGAAATAGCAGTTGCAATTATTCTACATATATAAAACCATTTTGCAATACTTTCTTTTATTTGAATTGCATATTCAGGGACTTCTACTGTATCATCTTCTGTAGTTGAACCAAAAAGCCCAAAGAAATTAAATTTTTGTACTTTTTCTTTAAAATTGAAGAAGTCTACATTAAATAAACCAATTTCATTAAAAACTGTTTTTTCTATAGAAAAGGCAAATGTATTTGTTTTACTTGTTATACTATTTATCGCATCTGTTCCAGTTGCTGTAACTATTGTTAATATAACTTCTGCAGTTAGTGGAACAATATTTATTACCATACAAACAATTCCTACTAATGTTCCAACAATTTTATTGCCTGCGGCTGTAAATATATTGTAATTTGATGATTTTCCTGTTATTGGATCTGAAGTTTTACCTTCATATGTTAAATCATTAATAACATTGTTGCTATAATTCATTGTTTCTGTACCAATACTTGGCATTGCACTACCATCAATTTTGGATTCAGGTGTTTCTGCATAACTGCAACTAGTAAATATGAAATTAATTAGTATAATCATACATAATAATGTTGATATTATTCGTTTCATAGCTTCCTCTTTATATTATTTATTATTGTTCTTCTGCTTCTCTTCTAGCTTTTTCTAATGCAGCTTGTTTGCTTAAGTTTGTTTCCATAAATTCAAATTCTTTCTTAGTTGGTTGAATTGCTAAAATAGCTGAATCTCCACCAACCCTAAGTAAACCTTCACCTCTACTACATGTAATTAAGAAGCTAGCTTCACCCTCACTTAATTTGAATACTTCTCTTAAGTACTCTATTTCTGATTTATCTTGTGCTAAGAATAACTTAGTTTCTGAAGAAGTTAAAACTGCTTGAACTTCTTTTTTCTCATAGAAATCTTGGAATTTCTGTGAAATAACTGCTAATGATACATTTCTTTTTCTAGCACGTCTTGCCATTGTATTTAAGAAATCTACAGCCTCTGGGTATGGAAGTAACATCCATGCTTCATCGACAAGTACTCTCTTTTTAGCAGCTTTTGTTTTGTCTTCACTGTTTTTCTTTACATATTTTTCCCAAACCCAAGAAAGCATTATTTGTTGTGCCAATGGTCTAGCAAATCTTTCTTCTAGTTGTGAAATATCTATATTTATAAAAGGTACTCCTTCTAATAATTCAAAAGTAGATTGTCCATCAAAATAAGCCATTTGACCTTGATGTTCCCTTGTATATTGTTTCATAACTTTTACTAAATAACTGTAATGGAAACGATAATCAGGGTTTGTGTTTTCTTCTGCTTTTCTACAAATTCTTCTATACCAAGAACCTATAGTTGGCATTTCTTTTTTTGTTCTACCAAGATAATTAGAATTCATATCAAATCTTTTATTATCTTCTTTTGAATATAAACTTTCTACATTGTCTGTAATACCAAGTGCAGCATATTCTTCCAAAACAGATTCTGAAATAATTTGTTTTGTAAGTTCGTTAACTTCTTGACTTCTTGTACTACCTCTAGCCATGGTAAGTAAACCTTGTGTTACGTCTTCTACTTTATTTTCAACACTTAATATTGTTCTTTCTTTTCCTGTAATCTCATCTTTTACATTTTCAGGTTCAATATCAAATAAATTTATAACTGTTTTAGATGTAGGACTTAATACAACATTAACTCCACCTAAAGCTTCTGCAACAGCTCCATATTCACCTTCAGCATCTAGTGCTAAACTATCAATACCCATTAATATTGATGAACGTGCTGTTATAGTTTTTATTGTAACAGATTTACCAGCACCAGACTTACCAAATATAACCATATTGTAGTTTGTTAATTTAGAACTAAAGTTATCGTATAATATTGGTAATCCTGTTTGTTTATTAAATCCTAATGGTATACCATTTTCATGTCCAACATCTGATGTAAAAAATGGGAATACTGTTGACATGGCACGTCTATCAAATGTATGTGATTTTGATATTTTGTTATCACAAAATGGCATATTTGAACGAAAAGCTTCATCTTGCATTGCCCAAGCTGGTTTTATGTCTATTAAGTTTTTAGACATTTCACTAGAAAGCAATTCTGTATATCTTTCTAATTCGTCCATACTATATGCAAATATTGTTGCTATTATTGAAGAATCAAACAATTTGTTGAAACCTGCTGCAATAGCATCTCTTAATTGCTCAGCTTCTTCTCTTTTTTGTGCTAAAACTCTTTCTCTGTTGATATCACCTCTATCTAAAGCAACAATTCTTTCTGATTCAATTTCATTAATTGTTCTGTTTAAGTCTGTTTGTGAACTAGCTTCACTAACAGGATTTATAAATACCGATACATTCAAATCTCCAAATGTATACATTCCTCTTAAAAATTCCGGGAAAGTACACATTCTAGGTAAATTTGCAACAATCATGCTTCTTGCGTACCTTGTTCTTGTAGAAGCAATTTCAATATGATTTGTATAACTTGCATCTATCCCACCTGGAGCTATTAAACTTTTAATATTATTCTCGTTTTTCTTAAAAACGCCTTTGCTCTCAGCTACTGGTGTTTCTAGCTCATTTGAACTAGTTTGTTTCTTACTTCCAAACATTTTTTATCCTCCTTCATCTTTAGTTCTCAGAAGTTTTTCTTCTAACTATTTTCTTTCTTGGAGCTTCTATTTTTTTCTGTTCTTCAACTTTATTTGTAGGAGCATTTTCTTTTTGTCTTTCATCAATTGTTTTTTCAACTTCTTTTTTAGCTAATTTATAAACTCTTGGATCAAGTTGATCTTCATATGTATCTAATAGCTCTAAAGCTCTTTCTTTTACTTTTTGGTCTTTATTTAATTGTCTTGTCAAATCTTCTTGTTGTTTCATTTTATCTGCTTTTAAAATACTATCTGTTGCAATATCAATTGCATCAATATTTATTTCTTTATCTAATTTTTCTTGTTTCTTTTGTAGTACATCTTTTCCTGTACTATATAAAGAATCGTATTGTGAATCCAGTGCTTTAGAGAATTGCAATATTTCTGCTTCATCTCTATTGTAAGCAATATATAATAATTCAGCTAATTCCTCTGAATCTAATATATTACTTGTTATCTGTGATGTAGCAAGTGCACTTGCTATATTTTGACATCTTGTATATAATTCTGAGAAACACATATTGTATATTTCTTCTTTTGAGTAGTTTTCCAATCCACCACCAATTTCTGCTGAATAATAAGAAACTACTACATAAGTTTTTTGTTGTAATACATTTTTATTTGAACTTAATTTTTCTACATAGTCTGTAATATTAATTCCATATTCTAATACATTAACTTTTCTTTTTCTTTCAAATTGAAGTTTTTCCATTAAGGCTCTGTTACCTTGAACTTTTGCTTGTGCTATTTTTGAATCTAATTTATCTATTTCAGTTGCTAAACTATCAACTCTGCTTTTGTATGTTGCAATTATATCTCTTAAATTTAAAGTTCTACTTTGTATGTATAATTGAATTGGAAATCTTAATGTATTTAAGAATTGAACAAATCCTTCTTCAACAGATATTTTTTCTTGTTCACTCATCAAATCGTAATTAACTCCATTACATTGAAGAATCATAACATACTGTGTTCCTTTTTTTCTAACAATCATGTTATCTACTATTTCATCAAATTCCATAAATTGATAAATAGATTCCTGAGTTAGTTCTCCTTGAAATCTTCCATAATTTTCTGATTTTTTATCTTTATCTTTTTCATTTTCTTCTGCTTCATTTACAGAAACCATTTCTTGCTCTTTTTTAGCCTTTGGTTTTAATAAATATATATACAAACCTATTAGAGCAAACATTATTAAAAATATAATGAAAATTAATATTTGTAATATAGGAATCATACTATCCATTTATTTTTCCTCCTTTGTATAACTGTACATTTTTCTATTTTTCTTAAATTTTACATATCTTACTATTATTTCACTAAGTGGTTCACCACCTATTTTTTTTGTAATTGGTATACTCACTATAGTTGGAATTTTTACAGCACCTATTATATATCCAATAAGCGCACAAAAAGCCATTATTATCATTCCTACTGCCTGCATTTTTAATGCCATAAATATTAGTAAAAATACAGAACCTGCAACTGCTCCTATCGCTGTTGTTATTAATGACTTTACCGTAAAAATATATAAAAATCTTGTTTCGCCTTTATAATTACGAGGTATATAATATGTTCCCATAAACTTTCTCCTTTGTTTTAAAACTTCTCTACTATTGTTACTACTATTTTCCAAATAGCATATGATCCGAAAATTACAAATCCTGATACAACTAATCCTATTAATTGTTGTTTTAATTTTGCTTGTGCTTCAGGTGATGCTGTCATGTATTTAATTCCCATATATAAAGTTGCAGCAACTAAAACACCTGCACCAATAGTTGTTAAAATAGAACCCATATCAGCTAAATCTTTAAAGATTCCGTCTCCCTTTATACTTTTTGAACCTGTTTGCCCTTTTTTCATAAATTCATCAGTTTCTGTTTGCATCTCACTTAAAGTAAGTGCTTCAACTTTATATAAATTAATATTAAAAATATTTATAATTATAAGAATTAAACATAAAATTGAAAAAATTCTTTTTATTGTTTTCATCTTTACCTCCAACACATATATTTAGTCTATTATAAATAATTATATAAAATAAAATCTTTTTTTTCAACAAAATTATAAAAGTTTAATCATATTTAATCAAAATGTAACATATTATTGAAATCAGAGAAGTCTACAACTATTTATCTCCGTAATTGTTCAGCAAAATATTTTATATAATAAAAAGTGTAAATTACTTTTCTATTATATAAAATGAGCTAAGTTAAAATTAACTTAGCTCGTTTTATTTTTTATTCTTTTAATACTGCATTTGTAAAGTTTGCAACAATTGCAACTAAATTTACTGCTCCAAATAATATTACACAACCTATCACTACTGGCATAGCTCTATTTTTTATTTCTGCTTTTTGCTCTACACTAGATAGCATATATTTAGCACCTAATAATGTTATTGTTACAACAGATATACCAGTACCTGCCAATTGTAATAAACCTATAACATCATTAATAACTGCCATTACACCTGTTGATTCACCTTGCGCATCTAGCTTATTTGCATCTTTCATTTGTTTTTTAGCATCACCCAAAGTAATTGCATATATATTTATAGATAATGCTAATATTAAAAACAAAGTAATTATACTTATAAATATTTTTTTATTTTTCATTTCAATTCTCTCTTTCTTTTTTATTATGAAGCTTTTATATTTGTTGTAGTAAATTCTTTAATAACTTTTGCTAAAAAGCTTGCTGACATCATAACAACAGCACCCACAACATACACTATTGCACCTTTCTTTATTTCTGCTCTATCATTTGGTGATGATAACATGTATTTAGCTCCCAAGATTGTTAGCATAATTATTGCAACACCAGCAGATGCTATTCTAACAGCATCTAATATTCCTGCAATTGTATTTTTTACACTTTTTGATCCTTGTAATGCATCACCAGAAGATCCACTATACTTTCCAGTAATATCAGCAGAAGTTACTGCTGCAAAAACAGGTAACATCATTGCTAACACAATTAAGAATACTATACTTATAACAAATATTTTTCTAAAATTAACTTTCATTTTTTTCCTCCGTTTATAATTCTAATTTTATTATACATTATTATTCAAAATTTTTCAATATTTTCTCTTTTTCTTGTGCTATCAATATGTTACACTTTAATAAGAAATTACGCAAGAATATTTGCAAAAAAATAAAAAGTCTCCAATAGGAAACTTTTTATTTTTTATATTATATTAATATTAAGCTTTTATATTCTTTTCAGCAAAATCTTTAATAATTCCTAATATTGCAGATGCAGCAAATAATACCACTGCTCCTACTACATATACCACTGCATATTTTTTTATTTCTGCTTTATCTCCTGGTGCTGAACTCATATATTTCATAGCTAATACGGCTAACATTATTAAAGCAATACCAACAGCAACAATTCTTGCAACTTGAAGAGCCGCACCAACAACATTTTGAGCAGATTTTGTTGCAGAACTTGAATCTGTTTTACTATCTATTGAACTTATTTTACTACTAAAGTTATAATCTGCATTAACTTCAATAGCACACGCACTTATAATTGTAACAAAAATTAGTAATGCTATTATTATTAAATTCATTTTTTTCATCATTTTTATACCTCCTTCTTAATAAAATTACAATTACGTTGATTTTATATTTGTTGCAAATTTTTGAATAATATTTAAAATACCAGCTGATCCAAATAATACACATGCACCTACTACATACACTACTGCATGTTTCTTTATAGTTGCTCTTTCTCCTGGTGCTGAACTCATATATTTTATTGCAACAGCTGTAAGCATAATTAATCCAATACCTACTGCAATTACCTTAGTAATATATAAAATTGCTCCAACAATCTTTTCTACACTATTTGCAGTACTAGCATCACCTGCGCCTTCAATTGTAGAAATATCTGGCATACTTGCTTCTGCATAATTTTGGAATGTAAGTAAAACTGAAAAAATCATACTTGCTAACAATATTACAACCATAGACTTTTTTAAAAAGTTTATTTTCATATTCTTCCCCTCCTTAAAACACAATACTAATTTCTATTATTTTAAATTCTTTGTCGCAAAATTTTGAATGATATTTAAAATTCCTGCTGCTCCAAATAGTACACATGCACCAACTATATATACTACTGCACTTTGTTTTATTGAAGCTCTTTCTTGTGCAGATGAAAGCATATATTTCATTGCTAGAACTGTAAGCATAATTAATCCAATACCTACCGCAATTACTTTTATAATATATAATAATGCACCAGCTACATTTTCTATTGAAGTACCAGCATCTCCACTCTTTCCACCTTCGAAATTATCTGGATTATAATTATCGCTTGTTCCGCCACCAGCACTAAAACTATTTATACTAAAAAAAGTACAACTGATCATTGCTATTATAAGAAACATAAGTACTATTTTCTTGCACATAACAATCTCCTTTCCAAATTTGGTTATACTATATTAATTATATAATATTTTACATTTTTTTTCAATATATTTAAATTTTACTGTTTATCAATATTATTTTAGCCTTTGGAAACATTTTTTGTCAACTTATTATTAATATTTGTAATATAAAAGAAATATCATAATTTCTTTTAAAGATATTATTTTAACTATCTATATACAACTATAATTTTAGTTTATCGCAAAAAAAAAGATTCCACATAGGAACCTTTTTTCTTTTTCTCTTATTAGCTTTCTGTAGCACTGATATTTGTTGAGAAGCTTTTGATAATTTGTAAAATACCTGTAGCAGCAAATAAAACAATTGCACCTACAACATAAACAACAGCGTGTTTTTTGATATCAGCTTTATCTCCAGGAGCTGCAGAAATATATTTAATAGCTAAAACTATTAACATGATAATTGCAACACCAGTACCAATAATTTGAACAATACTAATTAATGCACCTATAATGTTTTGAGCACTTGATGAAGCACCTGAACTATCAGTTTTACCTTGGAATTGTGTTAAACTTGTTCCATCATCTGCAGCAAAAACAACTTGTGAAGATACTGCTACTACCATTAAAGCAACTAACATAATAGCCATCATTTTCATAATTTTCTTTGCCATAGTTTAATCCTCCTTTATTCTACACTTATACTTATTATATAACTTTTTTCTTCAAATTTCAATATAAGCATAAATTTTTTGATATTTTAATCTTAGCATATATCTTTTTTTTTGTAAATATATTTTTACAAAATTCTTGTAAATGCCTAATTTTACTTATATAATTGTAATAATTGCTAATAAATACCGATTAAATCAGTTTAACAAGCAAATTTCTAAAATTTTATAAGGAGAATAACAAATATATTATTTGTTGAATAAAAATATATGAAAAACAAGAATAAACTTATTATTAATATTTTAAAAATGATGTTACTAATTTTAGCTATTACTACATCAATACTTTTTATTTTCGTACCAGAATTAAAATCATCTGACGAATTATGGAATTTTCAAAATGTTGCAAAAATTGTAAATGGGTTTCAAATCTATAAAAATGCTAATGTTATTATTACTCCTATCTTTTTTTATATTGGAGCTTTGTTTTTTAAAATTTTTGGTGCTAAAATGATTATTTTTAGAATTTATAACATCATTATATATCTCTTATTTTTCTTTATAGTGTACAAAATTTTAATAAAATTAAAATTTTCAAAGCATATAGCTTGTATGTCTATTATAATAATGTTAATTGAAGTTGCATCTATAATCACTTCTGGTGCTTCTTACAATACTTTGTCAATTTTATTTGTTTTAATTGGATTATATTTATATATATCAAAGAATACTAATATATTTTTGCATGCTGTAATTATGTTTCTAGTATTTTTCACAAAACAAAATATAGGAATTACTTATATTGCAACAGTTGTGATATGTGATTTATACTTAAATGGTTTATCAAAAAAATCAATTTATAATGTTATTAAAAAACTATTTATTTTTACTATTTTCACATTAATTGCTATCTTTGCTTTTTATTTTAGTGGAAATTTAAAAGATTTTATTAATTTTGCATTTGGTGGAATTTTTGAATTTAAGAATAAAAATATTAATATAGATTTATCTTTATCTTTAGCCTTAATTGCAGTTTTTCCTTTTATTGAATATATATTTATTGTATTTCAAAAAGATAAATTATTTAAAAATGTTTTAACAAAAGAAATTTTTAATAATTTAACAATAATTATTGTATTTACATTCTTTGCATCATTTATTCTATATCCTATAATAAATACAGCACATTTGCTTATTGTACTACCTATGCATTTTATTTTTATATTTTATACCTTTGATGTGTTGATCTTAGAAGATTTTTTCACTTCTAAAAATTCTATTATTTTAATTTACTTTTTATGTATCTTACTTTTTATTCCTTTGACATTAAGAATTATTATACATTATTATTTACTAACAACTGATTATTCAATTATACGAGATTCACAAAGTCCTTATTACTTAACAATGATGAATGATGAAAGAGTTTCAAGTAATGAAATTTTAAAAAATTATATTATAGAGCAAAATAATAAAAATATTGATGTAATTATCGTTGCTTTTGATTCTGCTTTTCCTATGATTGAATTAAAGCAAAGTCATGGTGTATATGATTTAGTTTTTAATGGTAATTTAGGGTACAATGGTACTGAAAAAATTAAAAAAGATATTTTAAATAAAAGAAATACAGAATTTTTAATTTTTACTAATCCTGATGATTTATGCTATCAAGATTCAACTGAAATTCGTAATTTTATTATAAATAACTTAAAGTTTAAAGGAAATATTGAACATTACAGTATTTATTCAACAAATTAATGTTTATATTTTGGTGTATGAATTTACTACGTATCACATTTTTTTATATAATACTAGAATTTTATATTCAATCTATTTTATTTTTTCCCATTCATCTATTTTAAATCCTAGTAATACAATATTTTTCTTTGGCAATACTAATAAAGGTCTTTTTATTAGCATTCCATTTGAAGCAAGCATTGCAATTTTTTCTTCATCTGATAAACTTTTTAATTCCTCTTTTAGATTCATACTTCTATATAACAAACCACTTGTATTAAAAAATTTATTTATAGGAATACCACTTATTTTTATCCATTCTTTTAATTCTTCAATAGTTGGTGTTTCTGTGACGATATTTCTTGTTTCAAAATCTATATTATTTTCTGTTAAAAATTTTTTTGCCTTTTGGCATGTGCTACATTTAGGATATTCTATTAATATATATTTCATATTTTTTACCTCTAATCTTATTTTAAATTTTTTGTGATATTTTTTATTACATTTTACATCTCTAATCTTTTACTTTTATTTTCTATATTATTGGTATTAAAAGTATAATTTAAAATTATTGTTATGTTTTTATGTAACATACATTATTATTTTAGCACACTTCTTTGCTTTTTTCCAGTATTTTCAAAATTTTCACACTTTTTTCTAAAAATTTAGTATAAAGTATTGACATTTGCATATAATCATACTATAATAAATAAGACATCGCGGGGTGGAGCAGTTGGCAGCTCGTTGGGCTCATAACCCAAAGGTCGCAAGTTCGAGTCTTGCCCCCGCAACCATAGAAAAAATCGTTTAAAATAGCTTGTATCAACGGATACAAGCTATTTTACTTATTTCAGTTCATTTTCATTTCAACTTTTATATAAAAGCTCTCATTCCCTTTAATATTAAGCTTTTCACTAATTTTAATTATTTTTAATTTTTAGTTTACTTAAACATCTACTTAAACAAATTTTTAAATTTATTTTTTTGTTTAGGGATTGTTTAAGTAACAGGTCAAAAAATATGAAAAATTCTTATCATATCTTTTAAACTATTGTTGCTTTTTATATTATTTTGTAATAAAATTGATTCAGTCAGGAAAGGTTGAAAAATGAATATATAAAAGAATATAAAGTTAATAATGAATATGTTTTAGTTGCAGTTAGAATTAGTAATAGTGGGAATTTATTTGCAAGAACATTATTTACAATGACAGATAGAAAGAAAAATATATATTTAAATAAAGGTTATGCAAAAAAATATGAATAAAAACTTGAAATTCAAGAATAATGTATGTTATAATAATTTTAGCATATAATAGAAATGGAAAAGTTTCAGAGGGCGGAACAGGCAGCCGCCACCCTTGTTAGGAGATGCAGGAAGGTCACCCTGCCTAAACTTTTCCTGACTAGAAAAGTAGCAGGTAGAAATACCTGCTTTTTATATATAAATCTTACTATATATCAATAATTTAGATGTGAAACAATGTTTTCCTCTTATTTAAAAATTTGACCGTTTATTTGATAAAAATTTATTTTTGATGGCTTTTAATATAATGCAAAAACACTCTGTTAATAAAAAACAATTTGTTTATTGCTTTATTTACAATATTTGAAAGGAATAATAAATACAAAATCGTATTTATATATAATTATATGAAAAAATTTATACCTTTTGTTATAGAATTATTACTAATTTTTATTATTTTAATTATATTTTATTTTGGTATTCGTATGACTATGATTAGTACTGTAATATCATTTAATGAAGAAACATATTCAACAACTTTTTTATGTAAAAATTGTTGGTTTGATAAAGAGAAAAATGGACATACTCTTATATTTGTTTCTCATATTCCACTTAAAGTTGGAAATAGAATAAGTATAACATTTAGCATGTTTGGTAATACAACTTCTTCTTATCCACCAACATATAGTGATGACTCTATTCTTTATGTTAGAATACTTAAATAACTTTTATTATTTTAATTATAAACAATAATTAAAAGGTACAAAATCGTACCTTTTAATTTCTTTTTATATAAAATTACTCCTTTTAGTATATAATATAATTTGTACTATTTTTATCATAATTTTCTAATTCTGAAATAATACTTTCCTTTGTTTTATTATAAGTTTCAGCTCTATTATAAGAAACTGTATTTTCTTTTATAGAAAGATTCTCTACACTACTTAATTTATCGTATTCTTCTTTTGCTTTTTCTTCAGAATCAAATGTATATACAGTCCTAATTGAAATACAATTATCATTTTCAAAAGTGTAAATGTTTGTTATTTTTATATTTTCTTCAGTATTATTAATATTTGATATAATATGTGTATAATTTTTTAAATTATATGCTTTATCAGAATCTCCACCAAATATAAATCCACTCATATATTTGCTTACTAAAATGACGATTAAGATAATCAATAAAATACAACAAGCAATTACTATTTTTAAATTTAGCTTTTTCATTTATATCCTCCTAATTATTTTATTAACACGATAATATTATTAAGTTTTAAAAAAATCAATATATATTTTTAATTTCATACAATTCCCTCCTTTTTAATAATTTTAGCAAATAATATTTTTCTTATCAATACATTTTCAATACGAAACTTTTTATTAACATATAGTCAAAAACAATTTTTACTCATATAATATCAATATATATTAATTTTGCAATCATCTAAAAGATCCATAATAAATTAATTTCATAAGTCTTATGTAGTAGACTTAAAATACTATAAATATATAATGTGAGGAATGTTATTTTATGAAAATAATAAAGATGGAAACTAATTTTAAAAGAAATCTATTTTCATATACAGATAATAATATTAAAACTTTTACATATTCTGAAAAATTAGAAAATCAAATTATTCAAATATACCCCAATATTGAATATCAAACATTTTTTGGATTTGGCGGAGCTTGTACAGAATCAGCCTCAATTGCTATTAATAGTCTACCTAATGAATTATCTGAGAATTTATTAAATGAATACTTTTCAACTAGTGGTCTTAATTATCAATTTTGTCGTTTACCAATTGGTAGTTCAGATTTTTCTGCTTCATCATGTTCTTATAGTTATAAAAATGATTTAAATGATTTCTCTATATCACGTGATTTGAATACTATTATACCAATTATTCACAGAGCTCAAAAATTAAATCCAACTTTAAAATTTCTTTCTTCTCCTTGGAGTCCTCCAGCTTATATGAAAGATAATAATAGTTTATATTCTGGTGGAAAATTACAAAAAAATTTTTATCAAACCTATGCAAATTATTTAGCTTATTATATTAAAGCTTACGCTCAACAAAATATAAATATCTCATTTATGACTATACAAAATGAACCGAATGCAAGACAATCATGGGAGTCTTGTTTATACTCTCCTGAAGAAGAAATTTTGCTTGCTACTCAATATATTTATCCTACATTCAAAAGATTTAATATAGATACTCAGCTATTAATATGGGATCACAACAAAGATAAATTATTGTCACGCAGTATTGCTGAATTATCTAATATATCAGCTTTAAATTCTATTTCAGGGATTGCATTGCACTATTATACTGGTGATCATTTTGAGAACATTGAACTATTAAAGCAATTATTTCCAAATAAACTTATTTTTCATACTGAAGGATGTACTGGTTACTCAAAATTTAGAGTACAAGATGAAGTTAAAAATGCAGAGATTTATGCTCATGATATTTTAGGAGATCTAAATGCCGGTATAAATGCTTATATTGATTGGAATTTAGCTTTAGACTATAAAGGAGGTCCAAATCATAAAAATAATTTCTGTAATGCTCCTATAATGATTAATAAATTCAAATCAAACTATATAAAAAATTTAAGTTTTTATTATATTGGTCAATTTAGTAAATTTATACACCAAAATAGTAAACGCATTGCTTTTTCTAAATTTTCTACTGATATTGAAGTTACTGCTTTTAAAAATCCAGACAACAGTATTGCAATTGTTTTACTAAACAGAAATAATTTTAATAAAGAATATAATCTTGTTATTGAAAACACTGTAATTCACGATAATTTAGACAGTCATGCAATTGTTAGCTATTTAGTAAATTTTGTCGATTTTTAGTGCAATTTAATTGACATCTGAATATAATTTTTATATCATATTTATGAAACACGTACATACACATAAAATGGAGGGAATGCCTATGAATATACGGTTACCCAAACAATTTCTTTACAAAGAAAAAAGAGGAAATGGATATGCTTATGTGAAGAAGCATAAGCTAATTATCATCGGTCCAGTTAATTTTGAATCTCTAATGTATAAGTTAACTTACGAAATCTATGGAGATGATACTTGTCGTTATTGTGGAGCAAAGCTAAACAGAAAAATTAGAACTCTAGATCATATGTATCCTAGAGCTTTTGGTGGAATTAGTGTTCCAAACAATCTTCTACCAGCCTGTAAGCATTGTAACCAGGAAAAGATGGATATGACTTTTGAGCAATATAAAACCTATCAATCGCTCAAAACCCCAGCAGACCGCAAAATTTTTTATACTAGATGTTTTAATAAGAACACTACTCGATTGCAATCTGGTCACTTTATTCTAAATTCGAAATGGATTGAAATGTATGATATATCAAAAATTACCAGTCATTTCACATTTAAAAACATTTCTCAAGAAAGAATTAATGAAATTGATCAGTACTACAAAGCTTACCGTTCTTTCCCGCATCCACTTATTGTTTCTGGAAACGACTGGCTTTTTTATGGCAAACATATTTTGTACTATGCAAAACGGCATAAAATAAACAAAGTATCAGCTATTGTACTTCACAATGTGGAAGTTTTTGACCGATGACCTACAGGCACTTATTTCGGCTACGAATAAGTGCCTGCCTCTTTTTTTATAAATTTATATATTTTTCTATAAAATCTTCTACTGTTTTCCAATATTTTTCAGGATCTACTTTGGATGCTCGAATATGTCCTGCATTTTCAATTACCAACTTTTCTTTTGGTGCATTTGTAGAATTAAAATTTTTTTCCAACATATAAAATGGTACAAAGTTGTCTAAACTACCATGTATAAATAAAATTGGGACTTTTGCATTTTTCAATTGTTTAACTGCTGAAGCTTCTTCTAGAAAATATCCTGCTCTCACTTTTGTAGTAATACTTGCTACATTTAAAAATGGAAATGCTTTAAGTTTAAATATTTTATCCAATTGATATTCAAATTCTTCACAAACTGAAGTATATCCACTATCTTCAATTGCAAGCTTTACATTACTTGGCAAAGTTTCTCCAGTTGTCATCATTACAGTTGATGCTCCCATTGAAACACCAAATAAAATTATTTGACTTTCTTTTGATTTATCTACTATATAATTTATCCAATTTAATATATCTAATCTATCTTTCCAACCCATTCCTATGTAATCTCCACCACTTAAGCCTACTCCTCTTAAATCTACAACTAATATGTTGTAACCTTTGTTAAAAAATATTTCTGCAAAATCTCCCATTTCTAGTCCTTGACTAGCATATCCATGAACAATTATTACCCATTTATCGGTATCTACATGCATACCTTCATAACTATGTAATTTTAAGCCATCATTTGTAGTAATATATACACTTTGAGTATTTTCAGTTAACCATTTTTCCAATATTTTTTCTTCTGTTAAATTATCTTTTCCAATTTCTTCAGTTTCTGAATTCTTGTTAAATATATCCTTTTTAGATGTTTTTGCGCTTATTGCATAATTATATAAAAAATTTCCTAATATACTTAACATTATTAGAAAAGTAAATAAAATAATACTTAATACAAACATAAATCTTTTAAAAATTTTCATCTTATTCCTTTTAAACAGTAATTTTTTCTTTTATGCTCTCAAACTTTTTATCACCTATTCCTTTTACACTTTTTAGTTCTTCTATGTTTTTAAATTTTCCATTTTGTTTTCTATATTCTATAATTCTCTCTGCTAATGCTGGTCCTATTCCATCTATTGTTTCTAAATCAGCTTGTGTTGCTGTATTTATATTAATTTTTCCACTTTTTTCATAGCTTTTATTTCCTGATGAAGTTTTTATATTAAATTCTTCAATATCTTCATCTTCTCCGTAATTCCATTATTTTTTTCATTTCTTCTTTACTATAAATATATATTTTTTCTCCATCTTGTAAAACATAAGCCAAATTTAAATTACTAGTATCTGATTCTTCTGTAAATCCTCCAGCTTTTTCAATTGCATCAACTAACCTACTTCCTTCTTCTAATTCTATTACTCCTCTATTTTTTATTTCTCCATCTATATGAACTTTTATCATTGTTTTTTCCTCCTCTTTTATTGAATCTTCTTTAGTAGTGCTTATATTATCTATATTCTCTATTATAAAATTATCATTATTTTCCTTATTTCTAATACTTTTTATAAGTATAATTCCCAAAATCACAAAAATTATACATATTATTTTTTCATATTTTTTAAATTTATTAATATTTATCTACCTCTTTTCTATGTTAAATTTTGTTATTTAGCTTAGCAATTCTTACATTTACATATCTCAATTTATACTCCTCTAATTCTTCTATTTTATTATCTAAAAATCTTAATCTAACATTATTCTTGCTATTCTTTTTAAAATGGTTGAATTTTATTTTTATTTAATATATTATTATAACGTTAGTCAAAAAACAGTTTATTTTATAGGAGAAATTAAATGAATCTAAAGAAAAAATTTATCTATTTAGTATTAATTTTTAGTATTTTAATACCATTTTGTACAAATTATTGTTTTGCAGTTGAAGAAAACAAGCTAAATATTTATTCAGAAGCTGCAATTATCGTAGAAAATTCTACAGGAAAAATCTTATATCAGAAAAATGCAAAGGAAAAACGCTATCCTGCTAGTACAACAAAGGTTATGACTGCACTTTTAACACTAGAAAATTGTAAACTTTCTGATATAGCTACAGTAAGTGCAGATGCCATAATTCTTCCAAGTGGTTATGCTAATGCAAATTTACAAGTTGGTGAAGAATTATCTATAGAAAATTTACTTTATGCTTTACTTGTAAAATCTGCAAATGAAGCAGCAACAGTCTTAGCAGAGCATATTGCTGGGAGTGTTGATAAATTTGCCGATATGATGAATCAAAGAGCTAAAGAATTAGGTTGTGAAAACACACATTTTGTTAATCCAAATGGAATTCATAATGAAAATCACTATACCACAGCATATGATTTATACCTAATTGCACAAGAAGCTATGAAAAATGAAACTTTTAGAAAAATTGTTACAACAACAAGTTATACTTTACCAGCTACTAATAAATATCCAGAAGCTAATCGTTCTTTTCCAAATACTAATGATTTAATTCGTGTAAATAAAAGTAATCGTGCTGATAATTACTACTATAAAGATGCAATTGGAATAAAAACTGGCTATACTAAGGAAGCTAAAAATTGTTTAATATCAGCAAGTAATCGAGATGGTTTAGAATTTATTTCAGTTGTATTAGGAGCTGGAACTACAGAAAGTGGATTAAGTGAAAGATATATTGATACAATAAATTTATTTAATTATGGTTATGATAACTATTCTAAAAAAATTATAAAAGAAAAAGGTAATACTATCGAAACTATTGAAATAAAAAATGGTACAAAAGAAACTAAAAACTTAAATTTAGTGTTAAAAGACAATATAGAGGCTTTTGTTAAAAATGATTTTAAAATTGAAGATATAAATCCAACTATAACTTTAAATAATAATTTAGTTGCACCAATAATAACAGATGATACAGTTGGCACTATTTCTTATTCGATAGATGGTATTGAATATAAATCAGATTTATTAGCTGGTAGTACAGTATATGCTAAAACTGATATTAGTATTTATTTAGTTGTCGCTGGTTTAGCAATATTATTATTTGCAATAATATTGATGCCTAAGAAAAAACATTCAAAACATTCTAGAAATAAACATTAAATTGATCTTAATATAATTATTATAGAGACTTGCTTGATAAAAAGCAAGTCTTTTTGTTTAATTACTTTATAAAATTTTTCAAACTTATTTTTTCAAATATTCTACTATATTTTTTCCAATATTTTTATCACCATTAAATATTAAGTCTTGCATATCTTCATTTTTAAAGTTTGTATATTTGTTTAGTAACATCGTTGGATTTACATTTAAAGCTAAACAGATTTTCAAGAAATTTATAATAGAACATGAATATAGACCTTTTTCAATAGCTCTTATATAACTTTCTGAAAGGAATGTTTTATCAGCTATTTTTTCTACGCTTATCTTTTTATTTTTTCTAATTTTACTTAATTCCATTCCTAAATACTTCAATATACATTCTTTTTCATCTATTAAAATCTCTGTGGTAAAATTTTTATTTTCCATACTATTTCCTCCATTTATATGCAAACATATTTTCGTATGTAAATGTATTATATCATATGAAATAAAAGAAATAAAGTAAAATAAAAAAAATATTTATAATGTAATTAGAAAAATAAAAGTCATTAACTATATAATCTGTGTATCATTGTTTCAATTATATAGTTAATGGCTTGTATAATGTATTATTTTCATTTTGTATTTAGAGATTCCATTTAATGATTTATTGTTAAAGTTTGTTTAAAATAGTCATTGCTTTTTGAAGTATTTAATTTTAAACTTTTAGTTTTGCTTATAATATTTTTTACTTTCCATAATCCTAAACCACTATTATGTTCAGTTGATTTTGTTGAAAAATTTTTTTGATAAATTTCTCTTATACTTACATTTTTATTCACATAATTATTTTCAATAACAATTACATGTTGATTATATTGATAATTTTTTACAATCTGAATATATACATTTCTTTGTTCCTTACATTCATCTGCTGCTTCAATAGCATTATCAAATAATATACCTAAAATTCTAGTTATTTCATAAATATCTTCTTTTATTTCTTTTAAATTACACATAATTTCTATATTCATAGTTATATTCTTTTCTTTTGCTGTTTTGTATTTATTAGCTAATAAAGTAAATATAGCACAATTTTCTTTTAAAATCCTTCTAAAAATTTCAGACATTTTTGTATCTTCACATTCATTCATAATTTTAAAATAATATTCTCTTAACTTCTCCATATCATCAGTTCTAATAAATCCACCAATAACTTGCATAATGTTGTTAAAATCATGCTTAAAAGCTCTCACCGTATCATTTTCTCTTCTTAACATTTGATTGCTTTTTCTTAACTTAGCAATACAGTTTTTTAACCTTTTTTTGGATTTTGACTCGAATAATTTTGAAAGTTTTCTTAATTTTCTTAAAATGATATTATTTTTCATATAATTTCACTCCCCTTATAAAATTTTTTCTTGTGTAATGCTTGCATTGTATCATTATTTTTTTTGTTTTTTTTAAAAAGAAGAAAAAATAGTAAAAAAATACATTAATTCTACTAATTTTACACTTTTTATAAAAAATTTGAAAAAAATATGAAAAATTTTTAAATTTTTGAAACTTTTTTTGTAATTTAGTTCCTCTAATAGTTATAAAAAGAAAATACACTTTTGGGAGGAAAAAAATGTTAGATATCTTATTGTATAGTGAAGACACAGAATTGTCTCAATTAATTTCAAGTTATTTGTTAGAACAAAACAAACATTTTCGTATTTTACATGTTTTATCTGAAGAAGCAGATTTAATAACTTTTCTTCAAAAATCTCATTTTGATTTTTTAATTTTAGTAACTGAAAAAGAGGAAAATTCTCATATTTTTGATTATTTAAATAAGTTTAATATTGAAAATCATTTAAATTCAATAATTGTTGTTTCTGGTAATGCAGAACTTAAAAAAATTTTAAGAAAAAGTCGTTTTTTAGCAAAAAGTTTCAACAAAAATACTAACCCTCAAACTCTTGCTAAACAAATTTCTAATGTAATTGAAGAAAAATATGCGTATAACAAAAATATCAAAGCTAGAATTATTCATGAACTTTATTACATAGGTTTTAAACCATATCATAAAGGAACAGGTTTTATGGCAGAAAGTATTTATATGGTATATCAAAAAGATGCTCATTTATGTGATAATTTTGAAAAAAATATTTATCCTATGGTTGCTGCAAAATATAATACAACTACAACAAATGTAAAATCTGATATTATAAAATCTATTAATTCTATGTATGCAGAATGTGAACTTAGCAAATTACAAAGTTATTTTCACTTTAGCACAGATTTCAGACCAACTACTAAAATGATCATATATACAGTTATTAGTAATATTGCTCAAAATTAACTTTTTTTACACTTTTTTCAGCTTTTTGGTTTTTATAAGCAATTTTAGTATATATTAAATATGTATTTAGAAATAGATACATATTTAATTTTTATTTTTAGGAGGTTGTTTATGAAAAGTTTAAAAGTAACAAAAATTTTAATTGTTTTTGCAATTTTATCTGTGCTACTTTCTTCATTTGCTTCAATACCAGCATTTGCATCTGGTGATGATGGAATATCAACCGCTGCTTATGAAACTTATTATAGTAAGGCATTCATTGGTGAATATCGTACTGGTGTTAAATATATGGATGGAGAATATATGGCATTTGAAATCACATGTATTGCTGATGATAACCAAGATCATAGAGTATATGTAGATCTTTATAGAACATCTACAAATACAACTGTAACTTATCCTGTTCATTCTGATGGGTATAAGAGAAAATATGATGGAATTAAACTATATGGTGGTGCTTCTTCTAGTTTTACTTTAAGATGTAATGAAAATGTAAAAATATCATTCAATTTAGTTTTTTATAGTTGGCATTAATATTAAATTATTCAACATACACGAAAATAGATAGGCTCATCACCTATCTATTATTTTTTTGTTATTTGATATTCATTTGTTTTTCCATTATATTCAATTTCTATATTTATTTTTTGTTTATCTTTTTCTTCATACATATTTACAACAAACAATTTCTTTCCTTGTTCTAAATTTTCAATATAATATGTACTAGCTTCATCTTTTTTTAATATTCCTTTTTCAATAACTTTAAAATCTATATCATTAGCTTCTATTAATAAATTTAATCCTGTTTCATCACATATTGCTTTTCTTATTTTTATGTCATTATTTTGAATATTTTTTTCAATTATATTATACGATAAATCTGCTGTTTCTAAATTATTTTCTAACTTTATACTATATTCTAATTTAAAATCTACACTATATTTATTTAAGTCGGTATCATTTTTATCTCCTGTGTCATCTTTATAAAATCTAATTTTGTTTGCATAAATATTTAACTCTTTAAATTTTGGAATTTCTTTTGCCATAACAAAAAATACATTTTTCATATGATGTTCATCTTGTACAATTGCTTTATTACCATAAAAACTATCTTCAATATCTTGTTGATAAATAAATGTTCCTTCTTCATTTGTAATCTTTATATCTCCAAAAGTAACATTATTTACATCTTTTTCATACAAACTAAAATCTGTTTCTATATCAAAAACTATATATAAACTTAAATCATTCATTAAAACATACGAAATTTTTATTCCTACTCCATTTTGTTTAATATAGTCCATATTAATGTTTTGTAGTTCTCCGTTTTCAATTGCATCTTCTATACCTTTATTGTCAAAATTTATGTCACTTAAATTAAATACATTCATTAAATAATCTAAAAAAGATGTAGCATGAACAAAATATGTTATTCCAAATATGCATATTAATACTGTTGCAGACTGCAATATTCTCATAGATTGTCTTTGTACTATTTTTCTAAAATTTTTAAATTTTTCTAATAAATTTTGTTTATGTGCAGTAAATGATAAGAATTTTTTATTGTGTTTACTTGTGAAAGCTGTTTGAATTGCATTTTCAAAATTATATGGAACTTCTACAGTTTGATTACTATAATATTCTTTAAGCTTTTTTTCTATTAGTTCTTCTGTTTTATTTGAATCCGAATTAGCTTTATTTCCAAATGATTTTATAAAAGATTTTTCATTTGGTTTCATTTCTTATCACCTCCTATATAATTTTGCTTTATTTTTTCCTTGGAACGCTTCATTATTGTTTTTACAGTATTTTCTTTTTTATCTAATACATAAGCAACTTCTTTAACAGTATAATTATTTTGATAAAATAATTTAAATATTAATTTTTCTTCATAAGATAACTTCTCAATTAACTTTTCAAAACTCATATCATTTATAAACTTATCAATATTAGTAATTTCTTCTGAGAGTTCTTCTGGCTCTACATCCCCAAATCCAAATATATTTTTTATTTTTCTTTTCCTATAAATATGATTACATTCGTTAATTAATATTTTTACAAACCAGGTTCTATAAAACTTATTCTTTCGAAGCGTTTTCAACCTTCTAAATGCTATAATCATTGTTTCTTGGATAGCATCCTCAATGTCATCTTCATTATCTAATCTAGTTCTTGCTACACCATACAATTCACTTTTCATACTTATAATAATTTTTGTAAAAGCCTCTTCATTTCCACTTTTCGCTAGATCTAACAGTTCTTCCATTATTTCTTCCTATTTCTTTTATTAAAATATTGTTGTCAAAGTTATTTCTGTGCTTCCTACTCTTCAATTCTAAATATTTTAACATAATATTGGTATTTTCGCAATTCCCGAATTCGATATTTTGGTATATTCTTCAAAAAAACTTCTATTATTAGTATTTTATTTACTAATAATAGAAGTCTATTGTTTATTATTTATTTTTAGAATAATTCAAACACAATATTAAACTTTACTTGTTTTACTATTTTTTTAGTTTTAAAGAAGTGACAACTTCAACATGACCGTGTGAATCCAAACATGTCTACTGGTGTTGCTTCAATAATATCATATTTTTCTTCTAATTCTTTTAAATCTCTAGCTAAAGTTGCTGGATTGCAACTTATATAAACTATTCTTTCTGGCTCTACTTCTAAAATTGTTTTTATTGCTACTTCATCACAACCTTTTCTAGGTGGATCTATAAAAATAACATCTGCTTTTAGATTTCTTGTTTTTATTAATTCTGGTAGAATTTTTTCTACATCACCTGCAAAAAATTCTGCATTTTGCACATTATTTATTTTAGCATTTTCTTTAGCATCTTCTATAGCTTGCTCAATTGTTTCTATTCCATAAAGTTTTTTTACATTTTTAGATGCGAAAATGCCAATTGTTCCAATTCCACAATATAAATCAAATATTGTTTCTTTTCCAGTTAAATTAGCATATTCTATAGCTTTAGAATACAATTTATAAGTTTGTAATGGATTTACTTGATAAAACGACATTGGTGAAATTTTAAATTTAAATTCTCCTAAATAATCATATATATATCCTTCTCCATATATAATTTCTGTTTCTTCTCCTAAAATAACATTAGTATTCTTTTTATTAATATTTTTTGCTATTGTTTTTATTTGAGGATATTTTTCAGTTATATTTTTTATTAATATTTCTTGATTTGGTATTTCATTTTTATTAACTACCAAAGTCACCATTATTTCGTCTGTTTTTAAACCGATTCTAATTATTATATGTCTTAATATACCTGAAAAATCTTTTTCGTTATATGGTGCAATATTAAGTGTTTTAGCATTTTCAAATATTTCATTTGCTATTTTTTGTGAAATTTCATTTTGAATCTTACACTCTTTTGTAGGAATTATAGTATGAGTTCTTTCTGAAAAAACTCCCATTACCCAATCTCCATTTTGTGAAATTCCTACTGGATATTGTAATTTATTTCTATAATAGTATGGATTTTCCATACCTATTGTATCTTTCACATTTATTTCTTTTTTTAACATTTTATACAAAGTTGTTTCAACAGCTTGCTTTTTCATTTTTAAAGTTTCTTCATATTTTATGTGTCTTAAACTGCAACCACCACATTTTGAATATGTCTCACAATCGCATTCCTGTCTATTTTTAGAACATTTTATAAGTTCTATTAATTTTCCGTATGCACATTTAGAAGTAACTTTTAAAATTTTAATTTTTGCTTTTTCGCCTTTTAATACATTAGGAACAAAAACTGCTATTCCATCTATTTTTGCAATACCTTCACCTTTAAATCCTGTATCTATAATTTCTACTTCATATTCCTCATTCTTTTTCATAAATTCCACCTTTTTATTATTTCCAATATTTTATACTATTTATGTTGATTTTTCAAGGAATTTACATAATTTAATCTTCTTTTTCTTCAATATTATCTAAATGATTTTGAATTTCTTTTACTAAAGAAGTAGTTTCTTTTTTATTGTATTCGTATACCCATACATCATTATATTTTGTTGATTCACCTGGCAATTGCTCCATTAAAATACTATCAGTATTAAATTCTATTGCATAAGGCAAATATTGTTTTATTAAGCCTTCTTCTACATTTGTGTTTACATTTTCAAATACAGCTGAAATGATTTTTTTAGCTTTTGTTATATTTTTTAACTGTAAAGTTTGTTTCATTGTTTCTTTAATAAATTCTCTTTGTGTTTTCATTCTACCATAATCATTATCTCCATACTCCTGTGAATATGTAGATCCATTGTTGTTGTGTCTAAATCTTAGTAACTGCTCTGCTTTTTCTCCATCTATTTTTTGCATACCTTTGTTTAAATGAATATGCAAATTTTGTGTTGGATCATCATAATCCATTTTAATTGGAACATCAAAATTCACTCCACCAATTATATCTACAATTTTTATTAAAGCTTTTGTATTTACTACAGCATAATAATCCAATTCTATACCTGTTATTTGTTCAACTTTTTCCATACAAGTATCTATTCCAGATTTTGAATATACTGTATTTAATTTATCATTAGCTTTAACAGAATTTTTGTTTTTTCCAATATACGTATCTCTTGGTATTGAAAGAATTGATGCTCTTTGCGTTTTTGAATTATATGAACATACCATTATTGTATCTGTTAGTTTTGAATTTAAGTCTTCACTAATTCCAAGTAACAATACATTAATTGTTTTTAAATTGCTTAGTTCAGAAGTATTTTCTCCCAAAACAGTTGCAACTACACCTTTTAATCCTCCACCATTTTCAAATATTTTTACACCTGTAAAAACTCCTGAAGTAATTATAATTGCTAATATAAATATAGTAATAAAAACTTTAAAATTAGGCGATTTTTTATTCTTTTTTCTATTCTTTTTACTCACTATCTAATCTTCCTTAATATCTAATTTTTATATATTTTTCCTAAATTTAACAATTTTATTCTTGAATTTTAAGAAATTATAACAAAAGTGGACATTATTATAATTGCAAAAATTAAAATATTATGCACATGTCCACGTCTTTTTTGGTCGTGCCAAGTTTTTGAAAAAAACTTGTGTGCAAAGTTGGCATAAGCCTTTATATAATAAATAATGTGAAGCATTTTCTTATTATATAAAAATGCATCTTAATTTAAGTAGCTATATTACCACAAAATTAAGATGCACAAATTAAAATTAATAATCTATTTAAAAAATAATTTTAATAAAATATTGTTGTTATACATTGCACTTCCAAAAGTTGAATCTTGTATTGCACTAATAATTCCAATTTGACTTATCAAAGGTGAAATTACTGAAAGTACAGCTAATATAGCATACGCAATTATAAAACCTTTTATTACCCCAAAAATTAATCCACCTGATTTGTTAAACATTTTTATGATTGGTAAATTTCCTATCAGTTCTGCAACAAATCTAACAATTACTAACAATGTTCTTGAAATTATAAATAAAGCCAACATTGTTCCAGTATAAATCATCATTCTAGCTAATTGGCCTGAAACATATCCTACAACATTTGCTTCTGCTTTGTGTAAAGCTTCAGTAACAAATGAATTAATCAAATTAACTACTGATGTTGAAATATTGCTTTGTTCAGCATCAATTAAATTTCCATCTGCTAATGTTGTTCCAGATAAATTTGATGCGATTGCTGCCGTTAATCTTTCATCCAGAGATGTGTTTTTCATTATAGTATTTGCAACAGGTTTGTACAAAACAAACATAATTAATAATGAAACTATAAATGCTAAGACTTGAAAAATCACATTGACCAAGCCCCTTCTATAACCCCAAAAAGCATTTGAAATAACAATTGAGATAAGAACTAAATCTACAAGAATTCCTCCAAAAGCTACCCAATTAATTGCACTCATATATACTCCTTTCTAATTTTAGATATTTTAAAAGTTAATAATTTCTATTTTATCTTTATAAACTATTCCTGCTATTTTACTACCTAAAACTAAACTTTTTATTTCTTTTTCTGATGTATATTTCTTTATTAGCCAACCATTTGCTCTTACTAATTGAATTTCATTTCCAAAATTTATACCTATATTATTTCCATAGCAAATAATTGATTTTGGCATACTATTATTTAAAATATATAAGCTTTCTGCTTTACTTATTGTTGATTTTATTCTTAATTGATAATCATACGAAAAAGATCCTGAAGATTGTTTTTCAACTAGTCCTATATTATCTTTTAAAGTTATATCACAAAATATTGTATCATTTCCAAATTCTAATACTTTTTCTTCGCTAGTTTCAGATACTTTTTGAATGTATGAATTGAACATACAAACAGCATATTCTTTGTTTGAATAATCAATATTAGTAACTATTTCATCAGCATCTGATTCGTATTTATGTACTATAGCTTCTGTTGGACTTGTAGTAGCTAATTGCATTGATAAAATTTTTATATTAGATTTTACAATAGTTCCAGAATAGTCTACATCTCCAATTGCTAAGTATTTATTATCAGCAGAAATATCTGAGCAAATTGCATATGTAGAAGATAAATAATATTTAAAAATTTCTCTTCCATCTGTATTAAATGTGATTATTACAGATTTGTATGTAGTATTTTTTACAATAATACTTACATATCCATTTTTATTTACACTTACTCTTGAAATTTCTCCTTCTACAGTTGTCTGCCATACTACATTAGTTCCACAAACTAGAAATAATTTTGAGCCATTTTTTTCACCAATTATTAAATACTTACCATCTGCATCCATTACTGGTGATGCTATATTTACTTCCAAACTAGCTTCTTGTTTACCATTTCCTGTATACATTTTTAGCTGACTTTTAGATAATACTGTTATATATTTATCAAAAGCATATACATTTGGATTGTTTTCGGAATCTATGTCTATATATTTTAAATCATCACTCGACACTTCTTTTTTTATTATTTTTGTATCTACATAATTTCTAAAATCTTCATCTGTTACATATCTAGCAAGCACAATTGATACTAAAATTATGACTAACAATACTGTACAAGCTTTTCCAAATGATGGCATCTTTTTTCTAGCTAATTTTTGAGAATTTTTATCTTCATCTTCTTCATCTTTGTTATTGTTTAAAAGCTTGATTTCAAATTTATCATTTTCTGCTTGCACTCTTGAATTTTTATTTTTTCTTTTTTTCATTTATCTAAATCACCTATTTGATTTATTTTTTCCTTTTTACTATATCAATAATTCAATTTTTTTGCAACATCGAATTTTGTTGTAGAATTTTATTTTATAATTTTATTTGATTCCACTTAATTTTGAAATTTTATTTGCTCATTTAATATTATTGGATATCTTATTAAATTTTCACTTTCAAGTTCTTCTTTGTTCATATCTATTGCTGTAATTTGGTGATTATTATATGTTGTATAGTAATAAATTCCTTTACTAACATTGCAACAAGATGTGTATATTGTAATTTCATATTTTCCATCATCTAATTCACAGCATCCTCTTTGTTGATCAACAGAATTTAATATATGAAAAAATTGACTTACACTTTCTTCTTCAGTATCAGATGATTTTGAATTCATTTTTACAAATGCTACTCTTACAAATCTAGATTGTGAAGATAAATCTCCTGGTAGTCCTATTGCACCCATTCCTCTGCTATATTTTTCTAGGTTTAATTCTTCTGAGAATCTATTTTCAGGAGATTTACTTGAAAGTTGCATATATTTATTTAATTCAAACATTTGTTGATTAAATGGTGGATTATTTGTTAATACTCCTACTGGATTTGGATATACTTTTATTCCTTCTTTTACAGATTCTACTGTTATAGATTCATTACTATCTGAAATTATCCAATGCAATTGCGCTAATGGTAATTTTTCATTAAATTGTACATTAGTTAAATTAATTTTTTCTATTAATTTTTTAGCTTCTGCCACACTTGCGCATTGACTTAATATCCATGGAATAAATTCAAATTGTGCTATATTATCTTTTCCTTCTACTTTTTCACGATAATATGCATTTCCAACAAAATTTAAGCCTGCCATTCCCAATCCTTTTTCATTTATTGCATCATAATATAGTGGATAGTTTTCTGTAACATACGCCATTCCTATTATTGCATAATGTGTTTCAATTTTTTCTTTTTCTCTAAAATTAAACACATAATTTCTTGGTGTTATTGTCACTTCGTCGCCATACGAAAATTCATAATCTAATGTTCTTCCAAAATAAAAATCTTTTGTTTTATATGTTGCTGCTGTACACATTTTCTTTTCCAAAAATCAATTAGATAATTAAAAATTTGCTTAATAGATTAGAATTAAATTACTAGGCAATTATTAGGATGTTGGTTAATTGGGTCTTATCGTTTAATCTATTTTAAATTAAATAATTGATTAATCCTTTCTCTTAAATCTTTTGTTTTTGTTTATTTTTACTTTTGTTTTATAATTTTTTTAATGCTTAATTAAAGGCAAATTACAGTTTATCGTATTTTGTACTCTTGCCTTTTCATTTTTCTATTGGATATTTTTTTGCTGATATTTGCATTTTTTCTAATATTATTTCTTTTGGATCAACTCCAATTTGATGACATAGCAATATGCAATAATCCATTACATCTGCTATTTCATATTTTAGTTCGTCTTTATTATAATTATTATTCCATTGAAAACATTCTAGCAATTCTCCTGCTTCTATTGATATTGATTTTGCTAGATTTTCTGGTGTATTATATTGCAACCAATCTCTGTCTTCTGCAAATTTTACTATTTTTTCTTCTAATTCTTTCATGGTTATTACCTCTTTTAAAAATTTTCCATATTTTTTATTAATATATTATAAAATGTTTATTATTTATATAATTTACAATACATACTTAGATATTAATAAATTTATCATTCTAACTAATACATAATGTATATATTGGATTTAAATTTTAAATTAAACTACTTATTAATTCCATTTCTGATAAAGTATTGTACTTAATAAAATTTATTTTTACATTTCTCATAATATTTAGATTTTTAACATTATATCACTATTTTCGAAAAAACTAAATATTATATAAGTTCAATTTTAAAATAAATATTTGGAAGTTTGTTCTAATACATTGAAATTTTGTGAACTTCGGGTTATGAGAATTTGATTGTAATTTTTGAGGAATTTTGTTAACTTGAGTTTTTATTAGTTTAAATAGGGTTATAGTAAATTGGTGAGATTATGAAATAGGTTAAATTTGGTCATTTTTTTCAACGATTGTCCCCAATTTGTCCCCAATAATTTTTAATAAAAATGGAGGTTTTAACAATGAAATTTTGTGATATTTTAAATAATAATGAAGGTGAAAATATTTTAAAGGAATGGTTAGATTTTAGAGAGGAAGAATTATCTAATATGGATGAAAATGATAAAAAGCATTTAATTAATTTTGACGAATATTCTGAAAAGATTTTAAATAATGTTACTGGAGAAAGTTATAATTATGTTTCTAAGAAATTAGAATTAATGTACGATGATTTTATTGATTATTGTTCATATTGGAATAACAAATATTATATGAGTGGTTTTAGTGATGCTATTAAGTTGATTTTAAGTGGATTGAAACTATAATTGTAAAAAATAAATGACTTCGAATACTTTCATAATATTCGAGGTCATTTTAATACACACAAAATATATAATTAATATCCAAAAACAGTTTTTCTAAATAATCCGTTTTAGTTTTATTATTCCTAAATACACTGTTAAATCAATTATAAAATAAATTAATATTATAAATTCCAGTTTAAAATCAGTAAACAATGAACATAAATGTTCCATTAAAATATTATTAAGAATAAAGCTTATTAAGTAACATATACTTCCTATTATATATGGCATTTCTCCTTTTTTATAAATACTTGATGCCAAAAAAAATGATGAGTAATATAATATTGTTCCTCCTATAACTAGATTAAATATTTCTGCTATAGAATTTGCATTCAAATACCATAAATCATTTTGAAAGTATTTTTCAAATGGATTTGGTAAATAAAATTCTCTTATTATAGTACTTATTAAAAAAAATATTTTATACATTAGCATCCCCCTTTTATATAATTCGGTACTATTTGTAAGATTACCTAGCTTTACACCAATTTTTTAAAAAAATTTTTAATTTTATTCCATAAACCTAGTTTTATATAATTATCCCTATAGTCATCTAACCATTCTACTTTATTTTCAGTAATATAATAATGGGAATTACACGGAATACTAAAATTACCAATAGAAGGTCTTAATGTTACTGCTTGTCCATCATATTTCATAATCCATCCGTTAATTTTATCGATAGGTGTTACTGTTTTTTCTCCACATCCGCAAGCACACTTATGTACAATTACATTACAGTCTATACATACATATAATATACCATCCTCTAGTTCTTTAGGAATTCTATACACAAATTTCGTTTTATATTTTTTAATTTTCATGAACAATTTCTCCCATTTCTATTGAATAACCATCTTGAAATTTATTTACCACATCTGCATAAACTTCGAAGTATTTTTTCCATTTGATTACTGATAGCGTAGCATTTAAACAATTACATTCAGCGATTTGTATGTTACTGCTATAAACATCATCGTTATCTTGTTCAAAATCAATATAGTTAGAGACTTCGCCGTAATTGCTTTTATCAAATAAACTTATTCTGATTTCTCCTGCCAAAATATCATCCATTTTTCTAATACCTATTCCTGTATCTATAAATGGTATATTATTTTTAATTAATTCATCGACAATTATTTTTTTGGCTTTACCAGAATCTATACTAATAAATGCAAAATCAAATTGTTTTAATACTTCTTTATTAGAATTACTTATATACTCTACATGTTCAATTACACCTTTGTGCATATTACTATAAATATCTTTTAGATATGATGTCTTAGTTACATTTTTTGAAAATATCTCTTTTTTTGTAGCTCCTGGAGCTCTAAATGCATTGTGCTGATTAAAAATGTCGCCATCAAATAAATGTATTTCTTTAACAGGCGTTTTTGCAACTAAATCTAATATATATGAACCTGTTCCACCTAAACCAACAATTGCTATTTTTTTATCAGCTAATTTCAAATTGCAATTATCAATTCCAGACCTTGATGAATTGGTATCAACATACTCAAAAACACTTTCATCATTAGTTATAATTTTATTAAATGTTTTTGCAGTCTGTGAGGGATCTTTTGTAATAGCTGGAGCAGAAATAATATTTGCATAACTAGTAAATTTATCATAATAATCTTTATAATTTTCATCCGGCTTATTCGAAAACATATATTTTACACTAATACCTGCAAATACAGAATTATTTGGAGAATTTCTTATAGGATTTATCTCATTTCCATTTAAATCACATGGATATTCTCCAGTAAAATAAATTATATGTTGTCCATCATATTTTGCAATGTCACCTTGAAATCCTATATTTGAAATAAGACTTGCATATTGTGTTTTCCCATTACTGGTTAAGTATGGAATATGGGACATTATCCCATATCCATCTCTCACTTCAAATTCGTACCCTTCGTTTTGTAATCTTTTTAAATCTGGACTAAGATCTATTTGTTTTTGAGACATTGAACTTCATCTCCTTTTTTACATTTACTTCTTGTCCTTTTAATAAAAAACCATTCGGTTTTTCGTTATTTCCTCTAAAATACATTATTGTATATGCAACATCATCCGAGTCATTATAACTTCCAAAGGCTAATATGATAACTTCTTCATAAGAAATTTTTTCTTTTTTTACCTCTTTTTCTTCGCCATTTACTATAATGGTTACTTTATGAACCTTTTTTTCCAATTTTTCTTCTTCATTAAAATTTTGCATTAAATCTCTTCCTTTCTAATTTCGTTATATTTTTTAGAATACTGACCAACAAATCTTCTTTATCTTTAGTTTTTATTGGCAAATAAAAAGACCTCCTCCCACAAAAAATTTAGAAAAGGTCTTTACATTTTAATCATTAAATGTTATTATATATGTAATCGATGGTTTCATAATAACTTTTAGCGGAGTAAAATGAAACCTTTTCTATTTGTTGGGTTCGCCAAAACCCAACTTTTTTTATTTATGTTATTGTATAACATGCTATATATATAAACTTATTACTCTATTAAATTGCTCGTCACTATATTTTTTTATTTCTAGTAAATTTAGCATATTATATTTTTCTTTTACTTTATTAAAATATTCTGATATATCAGTTTTTTCAATAATATTATTAGATTTCTCATCAATTGGTAATCCTCTTCTTGCTTTAATCCATGGAGATTCATAATGTGTCATTTTCTCTAATGCTTTTCCATTATAATATCCAAAATATTTTATAACTACATTTAATAATTCTTTTTTATCTTCATCTATTATATCTTCTATATAATAATCATCATCAATTGGAATATTTGATGATCCGTAATCACAATATTTATAATATATACTAGTATAAACTGGTCCATGTACCCATGCTTCACAATCTTCTTTAAACAAATAATCTCCAAAGAATGCATAATAAAATCCTTGTGCATAATATAATATCTTTTGTAAAGCAAGCGGTGTTATTTCCTTTCCGATAAGAATAATATATCTTGCTATTAATTCAATTTCATTTTCTATATTATTTTTTAAAGAATTTGCTTTTAAATTTGCAATTGCTTCTTTAGCACAATTATAAGCTTTTTCTGTTATATTATCTTTATTCTTATCTAATATTTTCTCCATATAATTTGCATCATCTAATATTTTATATAATTCATCAGAGTAAGGCTTTGTAGGAACATCACCATTAATATATCTGGTTAAGGTTACTTCTCCCCAACCCAATAACTTAGATAGAGGTTTTTTCCCGATTTTATATTTTCTAAGAATTTGAGTAATTTCTTCTATTTTAATAATGTTTTCTATTTCTCTATATTTATCATCCATTCTTTTTAAATTTTCATCTGTTAATAAATTTGCTGTTATCTCTTCGTTACAATTATCACAATATCCTATTAATTTATTGTACGTATATTCTTTTCCTCTTATTGAAAAGGTATCTTCTTTCTCTTTTGTGTGATATTCAACTAATTTATTACAATTTTCACAATACCCTTTTTTCATACTTCTCACCATCCTTATATAAATAATTTTTTAATATTTCTCTCCGGCTCATGAAAAGATACTATTACAGCATAATCATTACTTTTTATCACAACTTTTATATAAACTAATACATTATTTTGAATTCCCCAACAGTCCAAATCATAATCTTTAGCAAAAATATACAAACGCTCATTTGGATTATCATCATCATCTATCGAGTAACAAAAATCTGTATATTCAATACTTAAAAGCATTTCCTTTTGTTTTTTACTGTTTAACTTATATGTCTCAATAAAATTTTTATTCTTTTGCTTTTTACTCGTATTAGGAATATAAAAATCCCCCTTTTCTATTATTTCCTTAAGGTTCTTTAAGTATTCCTTTATTTCTTCTTCCGTATGATTTGTATATATATTAGTTCTTCTCTGCATATTATGCCCCTTTCGTGTTTTCCTACATATTATCTCCTTCCATTTATATGGTATCAATTGATACTATTTTAGCATCTATTTTCTTGTTTGTCAAGTATCATTTAATTATTTTTTTATTTTCCTCCCATTCTTCATATTTTCTTCTATAATTTGTATCATCACTTGCTAATACTTCAGTTCCATCATCAAATAAAATTAAAATTTTATCAAAATCTTTCCCTCCAAAATGCAAATAATCTTGTCCTCCATCTATATAACAATTTCCATATTTACAGTTTACTAAATTATGTCTATGTTTTGATTCATGATTCAATTATATCATTACACGATAAACATTTTATTTTCATATTTTTCACCTACAATATATCAATAATAACTGCCATCATATTATGCTAATTCTTTAGCATTCTCATTTATACTTTCTATATCTTTTCTTATTTCCATAAATGTATTATATTTATCTTCAAATAGTTCTCCAACTTCCCCTACAGCTCTAAACGGATCTTCTGTTAATGCAATCATATCAATTGTTCCATTCTTTATAACATAATCAATTAATAATTTAACAAATTGAATTTGTCTCATGTTTAATTGATTCTCATTTATATATTTTGAAAAAATTTCACTTGCTGTCGCTGGATCTAATCCAACAATATTTCTTACGACTTCTACTACATTTTTATCTCCATAGGCGTTTTCAAATTCTTTATTAGTGCCTAGCTCCTCAAATAATATTCTTTCTAAATCTTTCTTTTCTATTTCATTAATTTTTTCATTATGTCTTATTTTCCAAACAATTATATTATCTAAATTACTATTGAAATACTTACTTATCTTTTTCTTATAATTAGTAAAGTCGTTTCCACTGCTCAAATATACGTATTCTTCGCTTACTTCCATTAATGTATCTTCAAAATCAGAATAAACTGGTGGTCTCATATATGGGTCTATGTATTGAATTAAATTTCTTAATTCTTCTCTAACTCTTTCAATTTCAAAAAAACTTGCTCTACTTAAATAATCTGTTTCAGCTACCTTTATAATTAATTCTTGTTTTTCTACTACCTTTGGTACTGTTCCTAATTTTTCAAGTTCTGTTACTAAACTAGATATATTTTCTTCTATTCTCTTCGTTTTTTGATTATTTATCCTTTTTACTTGTAAACTATATAATAAATTATCAAACTTCTTTGCATCTTCATTTTCATCTGATGCAAATAAAATAGGTGTAATATTTTCTTTTATATTTGTCGCGTCTAATATAGATAAGTAATTCCAATTTTCTTTCTTAGAAAATTGATCAATATAATATAGTTTTGCTTTTACCATAAAACTATCTTTATTTAGTTTAGATATTTCTTCAATAAATTCATTAATTAAAGATTCTCTATATTGTTTAAAGTCTTCTTGTGATTGATATTTCATATGCTGTAATTCAACAATCAAGTCAAGTTTATAATTAAATATTTTTTCTGTAAGGCTAATTTGAGATGACGTTTCTATTCCCTTTGCATTTACAGAAAAGAACTCAAAATTCTTGCAATAATCAAAAATGTAAAACTCTTTTTTATCTTGTCCTATTCCAAATAAATCTTTGCAAAGTCTTGTTCCTCTTCCTATCATTTGCCAAAACTTAATTTTAGATTTTACTGGTTTAAAGAACACTAAATTTACTACTTCTGGAACATCTACTCCTGTATCTAGCATATCAACTGATATTGCTATTTGAGGAAAATCATCTTTCTTTGAAAAATCGTCTATTATAGTGTCATTATATTTTACTTGATTATCTATTAACTTTGCAAATTCACCTTTGTACGATGGATATAATTCATTAAATACATCTTCTATTTTTTGTGCATGTCTATGGTTTTTTGCAAATATAATTGTTTTTCCTAACTTATCTCCACCTTCAACTTTTATTCCTTTTTCCATTAGTAATTCTATAAGTTTCTTAATAGTATCTCTATTGAATAACCAACTATTTATTGCAGCTGCATTTATTTCATCAGGTGCTTCATCTTCTTCAAATAAGTTCTCATATTCTTCTTTTTCCTCATCTGATAATTCATTATATTTAATTCCTCTATCCATAAAATCTGTGCTTGTAGATATAGAATGGTATTCTACTAAATATCCATCTTTTACAGCTTGTTCATATTCATAAGCATACGTAGGAACATTATTTTCTATTTCAAAAAATCTGTATGTATTTCTATCGACGTCACTTCTAGGAGTTGCTGTAAGTCCTACAACTAAGCCATCAAAGTATTCAAATATTGCTTGATATCTGTTATATATACTTCTATGTGCTTCATCAACAATTATCAAATCGAAATGTCCAGGAGTAAATAATTTATTTCCAGTTTTAGATTTTATATCATCAATTGCATTCATCATAGTTTGATATGTTGAAAATACAATTCTTGATTCTTCTGGATTATCCTTTGAACTTAATAAATTACAGCCTGACATATTAGGTAATAATTTATTAAAGTTATTTTTTGCTTGTTTTACAAGCACTGTTCTATCTGCTAAAAATAATATATTTTTAGCCCAATTTTGCTCTGTTAATATTTTAGCTATTGATATTGCTGTTCTTGTTTTTCCTGTACCAGTAGCCATAACAAGAAGTGCTTTTCTATGACCTTCTTCAAAAGTTTCACATACACTTTTTATAGCTTCTAATTGATACTCTCTTCCTGCAATATTTGGATCTATATAAACATGCTCTAAACTTTGTTTGTTTTTTCTTCTATCTATAAGCAACTGTAATTCATCTTGTGTATAGAAACCACTAACTCTTCTTGGTGCATATTCTTTATCATCCCACATATATATTTCATATCCATTGGTATAATATATAACTGGTCTTTGATGGTGCTCTGCTTCAATACAATCTGCATATAGTTTAGCTTGATTTTGTCCAACTCTTGCATCTACACTTGTTTTCTTTGCCTCTACTACTGCAAGTGGTAATCCATTTTCTCCAAATAATACATAATCGACATATCCTGTTCCTTCATTATTTGGCATTCCTGATACAGGTAGTTCTGCTGTCATGTTTGTATCAAAATCCCATCCAGCAAGCTTTAATTCTAAATCTATATATCTCTTTCTTGTTTCTGCCTCTGATATGTTTTCTACTTTAAAATCATAAACCTTTTTCTTGTTTTCTCTATTTTCAGTTATTAGTTTTCTTAATTCATTGTTTTCTCTTATTGCTTCTTCTAATTTTTTATCTCTTTTGCTTAATTCTTCGTATAAGTTTTCTTTTTCTTTAACAGCTAAAATATTAGCATTCTCTTTTGGTAAAATACTTTCGTCAAACTTTAATTCTTGATAATCTTGTCCGTAACAATAAGATATCCATTGCATAAAATTAAATAAATATCTTAAAGACATTACTGCCTCTTGTCTTGTTATTTTCCTGTTGTTATGGACAGCAAAATTGCCAAGTTTTATAATATATTTAATTTGTGGAAATAGTTTTGCATCTAATATATTTCTAAATGAAATTTCATGTATTAATGTTGATATGTTATCTTGATATGGCATTTTTAAATCCATATCATTAGCATATAACCATTTTACTGCAAGTTCTAATGCTCGCCTACTTAATATACTACATGTTACTGTATTTAATACTATTCCATTTTCTGCTTCTATTGAAGCATCTGCAAAACTTCTAAATATTCCTGTTTGCTTTAAAAAATCAAAGTTTGACATATTATTTCCCCCAACTATTTGAAATTATTAATAATACTTGGTATAAGTTGAATTGCCACATCAACTCCTTTATCCATTAACCAAATAATTATTTTTTTGACCTTCTCCCATTTTTTTGTTTTTCTTTCATTAGATTTACATATACTCTCTATTTCATTAATTTTTTCTATTATTTCATCTATTTCTTTATCACTTACAGATGTAATACTTTCTGCTTTTTGTTTTAATTGTTCAAATGTCAAATTAACTTCCATAGAATTTTGATTATTATTAGTGATTTGAAATAAAGGTCCTTCTTTATCATCTTTCAAATTAATATTAATAAAATTAAGGTTACTACATATACTCATCTTTTCATATATGCTTTTTAAATTCTTTTTTAAAGATTCTCCACTCACATCAAAAAAGTACTCATGTTTAATATCATAGCCCTCCATACTATTAGAGAAATCTGGGATTACTTTGCTATATCTGGCAATTAGTTTGTTATATTCTTCCTTCATTTCTGTTTCATTTTCTGATTTTATAATTCTATCTAACTCTTTAATATCTTCCAAAAATTGTTTTTTAAAATCACATAAAGGGTCTTTTTCTCTTTTCTTACTTTCATTTACAGCAAGTAAAACTTCTAATTTTTCTCTTATCGCATTTAATTCTGGTCTATAATCAAATGGTCCACTAACAGAAATTTTTCCTGTAACTTCTATTTCTTTTTTAAAGTTTTCAAATATTCCATTATATTTTGATATTAATGCTTGAAATAGTTTATGTGTTCCTTCAGCACTTTTTTCTGCATCTTTACATCTTTGTATATCACTTTCTATTATCTCTTTTAAATTATCATCTATTATCATTTAATTCTCCTATCCGAAATATTGATCCATTAATGCTTCATATAAATTCTGCATTTTATTTAAACTTTCTTGAACTTTAAATTTCTGTTTATCGATTTGTTTAACTATGTCTGCAAATTGGTTTTGAAGTTCTATTGGTGGTATATAAATCTTTATATTTTGTAACTCTTGAGCATTAATATTAGATTGTCCACTAGCATTTTTACACATATTATATAAATTTTTCTTCATATATTTTGTATTTAAGTATTCTGATAAAAAATATGGATTTGACAATTCATTCACTCTTACCCTGATTACAAAACCTGCAATTACCATTTTTTCATCTAAATCAAATACACAAGTTTTTCCAACTAATTCTCTACTGTTAGTTCTATTAAATAATATATCTCCTTTTTTCGTAGAACATTTTTCAATTTCATTATCAGGAATATCAATATATTTTATATCAGTAACATCCAGCTTTCCATTATATGTAATATTATTCATCCTTAAATACTTATATTTTCCACCTTCAGTTGAAGGTTTACTCGTACCATATCTCACATCACTAACCAATTCTCTTATAGTACCTATTTTCCAATTGTATCGATTAAAATATGGATCTCCAAACATCTCGACAAACTGAGATTTGATTAACTCATATAGTTGATCTATTTGTTTTTTTCTTATATCTATTATTTCTTGAACTTTATTTAATTCTTGTGCAATATTTTTTTGTTCTTCCAATGTTGGTAAATTAATGTTTATTTTTGATAATTCTTCTTTATTAAATCCTGCCTGTGCAGCTCTTTGTCCAACATTTTTTATATAATTTTGAAACATATCTGATTTCAAAAAATTATATATAAAATTTCTATCAACTATATTTTCATCTATTACAACTTTCATCATTGCAACATTATATGCACCAGATAATCCCGTGAGGATTTTCCCTATAGATGCCCCATATCTTGCAATTAATATATCTTTGCCATTACATTTTTTTATAGAATTAGTTATTTTTACATATTCAACTTTAGAACTATCTTGAGTAAAATCCCTTATTTGTAACATTCTAATATACCCTTCTTTAGGTTCACTGCTCCATTGATTTTTAGGTGGTTGGCTTCCCCCTTGAAAATCACATATATCTGTTAGTTTCATTATAATATTTCCTCCAACTCTTTTAGTTTTTGTTGAAGTTCATTCTCCATATCAATTACTCTTTTAAGAATAACTTTTGGATCTTCATATTCTTTCTTTTCTACAACTATTTCTTTATATTTATTAATAGATAAATCATAATCATTTTCTACAATCTCTTCTTTATATACAAAGAAAGATTTTTCTGTTCTTTTTCTTTCTTGTTCTTCTTTAGAATTTCTATTGTTAAATCTTTTTATAATATCTGGTATATCATTTTCTTTTACAGGTTGTCTTTGATCGTCTAGACTAAATCCATCTGCTGTCATATCATAAAACCATATTTTATCTGTTCCACCATCACCTGTTTTAGTAAATATCATAATAGCAGTTGAAACTCCAGCATAAGGTTTAAAAACACCACTTGGCATTGAAATTATTGCTTCTAGTTTATGCTTTTCTATTATTTCTTTTCTAATAGCTTTGTGAGCATTTGAACTTCCAAATAGCACACCATCTGGAACTATTGAAGCAGCTCGTCCACCTGTTCTCAAAATTCTTAAGAATAATGCTAAAAATAATAATTCTGTTTTCTTTGTTTTTGTAACATTCAATAAATCCTTTGAAGTTCTTTCACTATCAATAGAACCTTTAAAAGGTGGATTTGCAAGAACTAATGTATATTTGCTATTATCTTCATTATCTTCTGACAAGGAATCTTTATATGATATATTTGGATTTTCAATACCATGTTGCATTAAGTTCATTGCACCAATTCTAAGCATTGTCCTATCCATATCAAATCCATAAAACATTGTATTATTAAAATGTTCCTTTAGATTTTCTGTTAAAAATAAATCATTTCTATTATTTCTTAGATATTCTCCTGCTTCTACTAAAAATCCTGCACTTCCAGCAGCTGGATCAACAATTATATCCTCTGGAGTAGGCTTCATTAGTTCTACCATCATCCTAATGATGTGTCTTGGTGTTCTAAATTGTCCATTTGTTCCTGCTGTTGATAGTTTTGAAAGAAGATATTCATATACATCTCCTTTTGTATCTCTGTCTTTCATTTTAAGCTTGTCTATTGCTGTTACAACTCTTTGTAACATAATAGGTGTTGGTATAATAAATATAGCATCATCCATATATTTTGCATATCCAGAATTTTTGTTATTACTTAGTGACTTTATAAATGGAAATACATCTTCTCCAACTATTCTATACATTTTTTCAGCTGGATAATTTTTAAATATACTCCATCTGCATTCCTGATGCTTTTCATCAAAGATTCTTTTTGTTTTTATTCCTAACATGTGGTCACTTTTTTCATGTGCTATATCTATATCATCTAATCCTTTTATAAATAAAAGGTATGTTATTTGCTCAATTACTGTTAATGGGTTGGTTACACCACCTTCCCAAAAGTTTGTCCAAATTCTATCTATAATACTTTTTGTTTCTTGTTCCATCTTTTCCTCCAATAGTTACATTATTACATGATGTATTCTATCACAAAACGACATTTTTCTCAACAGATACTTCTAAATATTTACAATTAATTCCTATGAAAAAAATGATCATATGGATAACCGGATTTAATATATAATTCTGTCAATTTCATTTTTTGTTTTTCTAATAGTTCCAAATACTTTTGTTTAAACACATTTTTACAAATCCATTCCACACCTTCTTTTGAAATAACCACTTTATTATTTATTAAAAATTTATATTCTTCTAATCCGTTATCACACATTTTCTTAATTGCTTTTCTAACAATAATATCTTCTCTATTAAAATAATTACATAACTGTCTTATATTCTTATCTTCATTCCACCAATTTTCATTGTGTTCTACTTTCAAAAAATCCTCATACAATTTAATTCTGATTTCAAAAAAATCCACATCAGCATCAGTTAATGTTTTATCTTTTTGAAAATATACATTCTTTAACCATTCATATCCTTCTACTAAAACAAAATATTTTCTGCTTCTAATTTTCTCACTTCTCCATCTACAGGTTGGATGTTTTTTTAGCATAATATCTACAGCTTTTCTTAAATCCATATGCGTAATTTCTTTTCCATGTTTAGTTGTTATTCCTAATGAATGTAATCTATTTAAAATTTTATTATATGATAAGAAAATACTATCTAAAACTTGCTCTGAATCTCTTCTCATTTTTTCATCACTTCCTTACTATAAGAATTTATTAATGCTAGTTTACGAAGCATTAATAATTAGCAAAATTTATTTTGCTCGAATTTTAGGTAGTATTTTTTAGTACCTAATATTCGCCAGCCTGGTGTCTTGACACCCTTTTTGCTGTTTAGGGCAAAATGCCCTAATACCCTTTTTGCTCTCCGAGGGATATTTTTATTATAAAAATTAGGACAAATATGTACAAAAATTTATACTTTCTTGTCCTAATTTTTTCATCAATTTCTATTTACTTTTTTTAAAGAATCAATTATAATTTTTATATAAAACATTTCAAAAAGTTATCTTTTTAGTTAGTTATTGTTACCGCAATTACTAACTTTTTTCTTTTGAATTCTATGATCTATATCATCAATTTTTACTAAATAGCACATCTCATATAGTCGAGAAATAATTGACTTTGCTGTTTCAATTTCTTCATTAATGCTTAGCCTTTTTACTAAAGAATTTTGATTATAATTTGTTGTAATAATTACTGGTAAACTATTTTCATATCTACTATTTATGATAGTAAATAATTTTTCTAATCCCCATTCACTTGGCTTTTCTTTTCCTAAATCATCTATAATTAATAGATCAACATTTTCATATAATTTGATAATTTCCATCTCAGAAATACTATTATCTATTTCATATGAATTTCGTAATTCTGCTAATAAATTAATTAATGTTCCGTATATTACTGGTATTCCATTTTCTATAAATTTATTTGCAATACTACATGCTAAATGTGTTTTACCCACTCCATTATTTCCAACTAAAATGAGTCCTTTTTTCTCTATGTTATTTACTAATTTTTCACTATAATTTTTTAAATTATTAAATGCTTTCTTATTGCTATTATTAATTTCAAAATTGTCAAATTTATAGCTCAAGTTTCTTTTACCCATCTTACTGTTTTTTATAATTTTTTCAACTTTTCTCGAAAACTCTTGCATTAATTCTAGCTTTTTTTCTTCTTCAATTATTCTTAATTTTTTCAGATCATATTCATTCCAATATTTCTGGGCATCCTTACATTTGCATCTTTCATAGTCTAAAGTTATTATTCTCTTAGTACCATATAGTTCCCATTCTATTGTTTTTCTATATAATGTATTTTTGCAATATTCACATTCAATGGAATCCCTTTTGTTAATCGAGGGTTTCAAAATTTGATTCATCTATTCTGCTCTCCTTTCTATTTTCTTCTTTTCTTGTCTTTTCTTCTGTAACTTTATTCAAACTTTTTTCAATTAAATTTTCTTCAACTACTTTATTTGATTTTCCAATTTTCTTTAGCTTTTCAGCACTTTGATACTTGCTCCAATTCTTTACGAAGTATGTATCGTTTTTATAAATTAGCATTCCTAAATCGATAAATTTTTGTAAAATTTTCGTAAATGTTTTCGAAGATTTTCCAATAATATTTGTAAAATCTTTGATTTTAAATGGTGTATTATCGCTAATATATAGTCCACCATCTCTGTTACATTCTCCAGCAATAGTTAAAATCTGAATCCATATTCTAAAATAGGTGTCCCCTTCCCTTTCTTTTAGTAGGATTTTAATTTTTCTATTTGAAAATATACTTGTATTTACTTTTATCCATCCAACTTGTCCCATATCCTCCCTTCTTTCTAGCAAGATTCTTCAATAGAATCATTTTCTTTTTTGCTTAGATAAATATCTAAGGCTTCTTTTCTGAATAAAATTCTTTTCCCAACTCTAGAGCAAGGAATTTGTTTTCTTTTAACTAATTGCGTAATTAACCAATATGAAATTCCTAAATATTCTGCTGCTTCTTTTGCAGTTAGAGTTGTTCTTTTAATGTTATCTAGTGCCATTTCTTTCACCTCCTAATATTTTTATAATTGTAGTTGACATATATAAATTATTATGGTATTATTTTGTCATACAATTATTGTTTTTGTTTTTGATTGTATGGTTTTTTTATATAATATTTTTCTGATATATGTAACCTTACAATTGAAAAAAGTTCAAAAATTTTTAATTTGTAGATATTAGGAGGTAAAGATGTCGCTATATAATATTGCTTTTGATACTAATAATAAAACAGAATGTTTAAATCACTTTTCTATTGAGAAAAAGAAAGGATTTATATTCGAATCTGTAAATCGTTGTGAAATAAGACCTATTGGTAGCATTCTTTTAGATTTTCTCAATATAGATATTGAAAACGGTGAAGATATGGTTAACTTTATAGCTAATTACTGTCTAGAGGATTTATTATTCAAATTGGCTAAAAAGTCCAAATTAAATATATCTAAATATTATAAAAATGATAACTTTTACATAACAGAACAGGCATTATCAGACTTATTCTTTACCTTACAATCTGAATATGAAGATGACTTTGAATTTTATCAAGATATATTTATTAATCTTATAACAAGTGAAAAAGAAAATATAAGCCCTAAAGAATTCGATAAAATCGAGGCTGATTTTAGAGCAGAATTTTCTGATTTATTTGAAGATGAATCTGCTAATTTTGATTTAATAAACTTAAGTTATAGGATAAATGATTTAACATTAGATTTTACTATGGATGACTTTTACTATTTTCATAAAGAACTTAATCTGCCTAAAAGTATTCCATATTCTTTTAGAACAGATGATTATCTTAATGTGTTGTTTATCTCATATAAACAGTTATTGTCTTTAGATAGTAATATTAAGATAAAAAAATGTGCTAATTGTGGTAAATACTTTATTCCAAAAACTATGCATGATACTAAATATTGCGATGAAATATTTAAAGATAATAAAACATGTAAAGAATTTGGTAGAGAACTAGCCTATAAAGAAAGTTTAGCGCAGAAGCCTATTCTTAAAGCTTATAGAAGTAGATATCAAACTCTTTCAAAACAAGCATCTGAAAGAGAAAAACATGAAATGTATGAATATTTTAAAAAAGAAGGTCCTACAATTAGGAAAAAATTTATTGATGGAGAAATTACAGCAAAAGAATTTCAAGACTGGATTAATAGTACTAAAGTTAGAAAAAAATAATTTAATATATAAAATCCTTGCCATAGGTATGCTGAAAGGAGGTGAAAAAGTAATGGCAGGGTATCTTGAAAAGAGAGGCAAACGCTCTTGGAGATTAATAGTATCACATGGTTTTGACAGCTATGGTAACAGAATTAGATATACCAAAAGCATTAAAGCAAATAGTAGGCGTGAGGCAGACAAAGAACTTGTAAACTTTGTTTACGAGATAGAAAATGGTATTGTTTTGCAAAACTCTTCAATGACCTTTAAAGAATTTACAGATTTATGGGCTAAAAATTATGGTGAAAAAGAATTAGCACCTAAAACTTATGAAAGATATAAAGGAATGCTAAAATCACGAATTATCCCCTACTTCGGTCATTATAAGTTATGCAATATAAAGCCAACTCACATTATGAGTTTTTACGATTATCTTTCAACAGATCATCAACTAAAAAGATGTAAAAATCATAATGGAAAGACTGTGATGAAAGGCTTATCTTCTAAAACAATATTAGAACATCATCGTTTACTACATGCTATGTTACAAAATGCAGTATATTGGCAAATACTACCTTATAATCCCGCAGATAGAGTAAAACCACCTAAGCATGAAAGACCTCAAATTAAATACTATGATGATGTTCAATGTAAACAATTACTAGAGGCATTAGAAAATGAAGAAATTAAATTTCAAACTATTGTTATATTAACATTGTTTACTGGTATGCGTAGAGGCGAAGTATTGGGCTTAGAATGGTCAGATATCGATTTTAAAGAAGGTTTTGTTAATATTACTAAGTCAAGTCAGTATATTGCAGATAAAGGCATTTTCGTAAAAGACCCAAAGACTCGTAATTCAATTAGGAAAGTCGGAATACCTGATATTGTAATAAATATGCTTAATAAGTACAAAGCTTGGTATGAACAAGAAAAAGAAAATTGTGGCAACTTATGGGTTAACTCAAATAGACTATTCGTTACTTGGAATGGTAAGCCAATGCATCCTGATACTGTTACAGATTGGTTTCGTTCTTTTATTGAAAAGAACAATTTACCGAAAATTACTTTCCATGGTTTGCGACACACAAATGCTACTCTGCTCGTTTCACAAAACGTGGATGTAGCAGTTATAGCATCAAGATTAGGGCATGCTCAAATAACAACTACCTTAAACTTCTATGTGCATCCAGTTGAGGCTAATAATAAGGAAGCTGGTAATGTTTTAGAGAAAGTGCTCGCATAAAAACTCTTTTCAAAATTTCTCGAAAATTACTTTTTTGATTTTCTAAGTTTAATATAAATTAGTAAGGCTAAAATGTGCTATTTAATGCATAAAAATGTAGGGACTGTCCCCAAATTGTCCCCACTTTTATAAAAATAGATTTTTAGCAAAAAAATTAAAGAGCCACAATCTCTTGCGACTCTAGTTAAATTCTTGGTTGCGGGGACAAGACTCGAACTTGTGACCTTTGGGTTATGAGAATTTTTTCATAAAATCTATCAAGGTTTACATGATCTAAATAACTTGTCAATTCAACTACATCATATTCATTATTTCTTTTCATCCAACCCATTTTGACTTCTATATTTTTCTTTTACAACTTTATCTATTTTTCAATAAACACAAAATATAAAATATTCAACATTATTTCTTCATCTTCCCAACATATTCTTCAATAAACTTTTTAGATGGAGTATACAATTTTTCTGGCAAATTATCTAAATCAAACCATTGCCATTCATCTTCTTTTGTAGGTTCCATCACTTTTAATTCACCACTATGTTTTTTAGCAATAATATGAAGAGTTATGTAATGTCTGTCAGGTTGAATATCATCTGAAACACTATATAATTCTAAATCATCAACATCTAAATTTGTTTCTTCTTTTACTTCTCTTTTTGCACCTTCCCAGAAAGTTTCGTCATATTCTTGTTTTCCACCTGGTATAGTCCAGCAATCTACTTCATATATTCCACCAGTATCTTTTTTGTTTTTTGATCTATGACCTAATAAAATTTTATTTCCATCTAAAATCATTACACCAATTCCAACTTTAACATATTTTTCCATATACAATCTCCTTTTTTATTTCACTTAATATAATAAATTTTTCTATACTATATCACAAAATTTTTCAAAAATATATACTTAATTTATATTTCGCAATTTGTATATATTAAATTCTTTAAAATTTCTTAGCAACATAACTAGCACATATACTTTTATAAAATTTTACTATACAAATTTCCTAATTTACGAATTTGAAATTCTTTCACTTTATTCTCAAATATTGCTCAACTTTGCTTTTTATTGTATAATACAAGTCATATTTATTTAATAAATTGATTTGTTAAATGCTTTTAAAATGCATTACTTTACAAAACTTAAGACAATTTATAATAAATATAAAAAATAAACTGACTATCTAATTGCTTAACTTATAATTAAAACTATATATTGATTACAAATCTTTATTAGAAAAATAAAATATTAATATATAACTAAATAGCAAATAAACAAATCAAGGAGAAATTTGTATGGATTCAAAAGAATTTTTAAATAAAATAATTACAGTAAAAATTGATAGACCACTTGGTAGCAAGCATCCAAAACACAATTATATATACCCATTAAACTATGGATTCGTTCCAAACACTATTAGTGGTGATAATGAAGAAATTGATTGCTATGTTCTAGGAATTCACGATTCAATTGATACATTTACTGGAAAATGCATTGCTATTATTCATAGATTAAACGATGATGATGACAAACTTATAATAACTTCAGAAGATAAAAATTTTACAGATTCAGAAATTCGTGTATTAACAGATTTTCAGGAAAAGTTTTTTGAGAGCGAAATAATTCGCCCTTCTGATTATATTGACTGGAATGAAAATATCCCCGAATTATCTGTCACAAATTTAGCTAAAAGTTTGTCTTTTTACAAAACTATTGGATTCCATATTAATTATGAAAGACCAGAAAATAAATTTGCTTTTATCTCTTTAAATAATATTCAATTTATGTTACAGGAATTATCTGATCAAAATAAATGGGAAATTGCCGAGCTTTCATATCCATTTGGTAATGGAATAAATTTTCAACTTGAAGTTTCAAATATTGATAATATTTACAACAATTTAGTAAAAAATAATTATCATATTGCTTTTCCAATAGAGGAAAATTGGTACAGACAAAATGATAAATTACTTGGAAATAGAGAATTTCTTGTTCAAGATCCTGATGGCTATTTATTAAGATTTTCAGAAGATCTTTAAGTTAAAATGAACATTATAATAATTGCAAAAGACAGTATAAACTATATACTGTCTACATCAATTCCAATTTTTCTAAATCCGTCTTCAATCTTTGTCATGTCTCTATATTTTCCTTCAGTAAGTTCATATCTATAATTTTCTTTTTCCAAATTTAAGTATTCATCTTTCAACTCTTCATTAATATCATAAGGAACCCTAATAAATTGAAAAGATATATCATCTGCATATTCTTTTTTTCCATATTCACCTTCTAAAATCAAATAATTACTTCTAGTTGTTTCCATTACATTACTGTCTTTTTCTTTATTTCTAACAACATCAAAAGAGTTACCCACACTTCCTACATTTATCAAAGTTTTATTATACAATTTATCCATAAATTGTTGATGAAGATGACCATATATTACAACATCTGCGATTTTATCTGATCCAATCTTATCTGTCGGATAAAACAATTTTAACTTTTCTTGTATACTTGCATAGTTTGTAACAACTTTTTCATCACTTTCTGGACTCGCATGAAAAAGTCTTATTAAACTTCCACTCATATAAAATTCATAAGCAAATGGTAACTTTGAAAGATAATCTCTAGTTTCCATACTTATTAAACTTTGATTCCATTTAATTCTTTTTTGTTCAACAATTGATTGTTCTGCCATATCTTGACTATGATCTTTTGAAAAATTTCTGTCGCAATTTCCATGAACTACAACATCACATTTTTCTTTAATTAATTTAACACATTCTTCTGGATGTACTCCTTTTGCAATTATATCTCCCAAACAAAAAATTTTATCAACATTCCTTTTTTCTATATCTTTTAACGTTGCTTGCAATGCTTGCAAATTACTGTGAATATCTGAAATAATTGCTATTTTCATATTTTACTACTTCCTTTTTACATTAATTCTTATATTTATTATAAACTATAAATTTGCTCTATGCTAAATATTTTTTTATTTCTTCAATTTTATCTTTTGTTTGAATATAACCTTGCTTATACAATTCATCCATTTTTTCAACTTCAAGCAAACTGACATTATCTGATTTAATTGTATGCAAATAATCAATTTTATCAATTTCATATTTATACAATTCATCACACATTAGTTCTAATGATCTTTCTGCTACTTCGATAATATTCTCACAACATTTTTTCTTATATTTATTTTGAAAATTTATACTTACTACTTTATCACAACCAATTTCTTTAAGCTCTCTCCAAGGTATGTTTTCTTTTATTCCTCCATCTAGTAGTTCAGTATCTCCAAATTCACATGGTGAAAATACTACTGGATAACTGCAACTAGCTCTAACGGCTTTTGGAATTGGAGCTTTAGAAACATATATTTCTTCTTTTGTTTTTTTATCTATATTGCATGAATTAAAAATATAAACTTTTCCACTATCAGCATCTACTGCTGGAATTAACAATTCTTTCTTTATTTCTTGTATATTTTCTATATTTTTAATTTCACAAGCTTTTTTCATACTTCTTTCAATTATTTTTCCAGTATTTAATCCATTTACAATTAATTTTCTTTTTACTATTAATCCATATATTATTTTAAAAATATTTTTCCATTCTATATATTTTATTGATTTTGCATATTTTTTAAATAATTGATACATCTCATCTGCACTATATCCTAATGCAATTAATGTTGCTACTATACTACCTGAAGATGTTCCTGCAAAGCAATCAAATTTTATATTTTCTTCTTCAAAAACTTTTAATGCACCTATATGTGCAGCACCTTTTATCCCTCCACCTGCTAAGCACAAACCTTTTTTCATATATATCACCCAATATATGATATGTTTTTCGACTATTTTAGTTACAAATCCAAACTTTTTTCTTTCAAACAATTGACTTTACCTATTAAAACTAGTATAATATTTTAGTAGTTGCACCAGTAGCTTAGTTGGATAGAGTGTTCGGCTACGAACCGGAAGGTCGGGGGTTCGAATCCCTCCTGGTGCACCATAATATAATTTTTTGTTTATTTTAATATTATTTCGTTGACTTTAGCATTTTACATACACTAACTAAAATACAACAAATTTTATATTATAACTATTAGCAAAATTTTCAAAATCTGAAATAATTAGAAATAATTTTAAAAACTTTTTGAAAAAGTATTGACATTCATCAATCAGTATGCTAATATATTAATTGCGTATGGACCAGTAGCTCAGCTGGATAGAGCAACGGCCTTCTAAGCCGTGGGTCGGACGTTCGAGTCGTCTCTGGTTCACCATAAACTCTTCTACATGAAGAGTTTAATTTTATCGAGGTGTGGCTCAGTTGGTAGAGCGCGTGGTTTGGGACCATGAGGTCGCAGGTTCGATCCCTGTCACCTCGACCATCAAAGTGTTGAAAATGTTATTTTTCAACACTTTTTATTTTTACTCATTTTTATTTCTATCGCATACAAGTCGCTAAAAATAAGACTTTTAGCTATTCATCTTTTTTTATCATTTTTTGTTATTATTCATTTATATATGCATTTTAAGAATTATTTCTCAATTATTTCTCAAAACAGTAACAAATCTTTGAGAAAAAACTCAACTCTTGAAACACTATATATTTCAAACAAAATCACTATTTTTGCAATAATTATTTCTCAATATTAAAATATCAACTATATAGGTATTACTGGCGAAAACGAAAAGATTGAAGTAAACGCCATTTACTCCAATCCAATTAAAAATGATGATGATGATATGTAAATAGTTACATATCGGTTTGGGAACGCTTATTGTTCCCTTTCTTTTTTTATATTTTACGTGATTTTTATTTTAGAAAACTAATTTAAAATATAAAAAATAATAATTAATTTCTAAAATATTTTTACTTGTTCAAAATTAAAAAGTATTAAATATCAATTTATTCAACTTCAATTTCATCTTTAAACTTGAATATATTATAGTATTTTACGCAAGGAATTCCTAATGCTATAAGTATAAAAGATGCTATGTATATGTTAGATATACCGTGAAAATTTTTCAGATTCCACAGATGCTTCTTCTGGATGATTCGGCAAACAATATACATTAATAATTTCGTTCTCATCATAATAATTATTGTCAGTGCTAAAATAATATGTATATCCCTTATCTTGAACTGTATATCTAATTTTATATCCATATGGATATTCATCAAATCCACCTGCAGAAATATACTTTTTGTATTCTGCCACTACTGTTGCTTCAATTTGAATTCCTTTTTTTCTTATATAACTTTTTCCAGCAGTAAGTCTTAAACAATAAATCATTATTCCAATAGCTGCTATAATAAATACCCAGCCAATAACATACATAATTAATGTTGTAAAAAAACTTCTTTCTTTCATAATTTCCAACTTTCTCTATTCAAAATTTATATTATTTAAAAATTTCTCTATTTTATCTAAATCAGCATCTTGCAAATCAATAATATATTTATTTTTATTTCCTGATAATCTTAATAAATAACTAAGTTTCTTATACGAATTAAATTGTTGTATTCTTATTAAATGTATCATAAGATCATTTTTAGAATAATTTAAAACATACCTATTTATTTTAATGCAATCTTTATATGGATATGAAATTCTTATATATACATAATCATACATTTCTATAAAAACTCCAACCATAAGCAATAAAAAAGGCATAGCAAATGTAAGAACTTTCCATTCCTGCCTTAAAGTTAAAAAAATTGATAAGATTGTTAAACTCACAAGTACTAATCTCAAAAAATTTAACACACTACTTGGTAACATTGCTATTTTCATTTTTTCTTTTTTCTTAACACCAACAATTTTCTTTTTATCAATTAAAAAATCAATCAAATCTAATATTCTTTTTTCTTTTAAATCTTCTGATAATTTTAATTTTTCATCACTTATTTCATTTTTTTCTCTTATTTCAAAATTATTTAAAAATTTCAATATTTTTTTGTTTCTAATTTTGCTAGTATCCAATATTATATCATTTTCACCTTGACTTATATACACATATGAAGCATAAACAAATTCAAATTTCTTTTTCAATTTATCATATTTCCATTCATTCGTGTCTTTAACAGAAATTCTTGGATATTTATCAATATCTATTTCCTGTTTTTTGTTTAATTTATTCTTTAAAATTAATTTATCATCTTCAAAATATATAACTGTAAGTTGACCAATTAAACATAAAAAAGTTAAAATTGTAGCAATTCCAAATAATATTGCCAAAAATATATTTATAGCTGAATACTTTGAATCTCCTAAACATATTTGTATAAAAATATACAAATATATAAAAAATGGAAATATCCACATATATGAATTTACAAATCTTAATTTTTGATTTTTATCTTTAATGCCAACTATAATTTTTTCATCAAAATATTTACTGTATCCTACTCTATTTTCTTCCATATCCCACCATTTAATTTTTATTTTATTAATAATTTTTATATTATCTTTCATAATTCTAAATTATAATTATATAATAACATTAAATACACAAAAATCGCAAAATATTTTTGTTATATAAAAAAGTTGGCTAATTGAAATTTTCAAAAATTCAATTAGCTCATTCTGTACATATATATTTGATACAACTTAGTAACTCACTAGTTATCTTTCAACCTTATTTTGTTCATACCAATAATCTTCCCAATAAATCTCATCACTTGTACTACCACCTATAATTTCTCCTGTTGTTGCATCAACATAATAACTATATTTTCCTTTTGCAACTCTATTAACTATATCTGCATCATCGTCTCCGTATTCAAATACTACAACCCATACTATTCTTCTTTTATCTTCTGTTTTGTATGCAACTCTTTCTTCTTCTTTTACATCTGTTGTAATTAATGGCTTATAATATTCTTCTGTATTATGTAATCTGGCATAAGCATCTCCATTCATACTTTTTATTTTTAACTCAGCAGTAGTTTTTATTATCGGATTATTTTCTACTTTTCTGTCTTCATTTTCTGCAATTTTTATAGCATCTTCTTCTGTAATTTCAATTGGATTATTATCGCATTTATGATTTTCTACTCTATAATTGCTTAATTTATGATCTTTTGCATAAAAACTTATTGATACGCTTTCCTCAACATTATATAAATCTCCGTATTTTTTGTAAAACCTAGCATCATAACTACCACCATTAACCCATAATGGTACTATTTCTGCAAATTCATATTCTCCATCTTTATAACCAAATTTATTATAAAATTCTTTTCCAACTTGAATTGCTTCTTCTCTTGTCATTGTATATTTTTCAAAATTTTTATCATAATCTGTTGCATTCAATTCAAAAAATTCTCCTGTATCACCTTCTATAGTAATCTCCCAATTATCTGTCAGAAATCTGTAACAAATTGTCTCTGTTCCACTTAATCTATAATTATCAGTTCCTTTAATTTCTTCATTTTCAATGTTTAATTCTAGTAATTTATCTTTAGCTATTTTTCTTGCTTCATCTTCTGATATATTTTTACTAATTATTTCATCTGTTATTTCATCATCTGTAGTATCAATTCTTACTGGTTCTTTCCAAATTTTTTCATATACAATCGAACTTGCAAATGCAACCCCTGTGCCAACTATTAATGTTGCTAATGTTGTTACTATTGTTTTTAAAACTTTTTTTGTTTTATTTTCCATAACTATATCATTCTCCTCTTTAATTTTTGATATAGCAATTTTATATTTAATTTTGTCTTTATTAAATTCCATAATTAAATACCTCCTTTATCTAACTCTTTTTTTATTTTTCTTCGTATTCTGTGTAGTTTTGTTTTTACATTTATTTCTGAAATATTTAATGTTTTAGCTATATCTTTAATTGATTTAGAAGAATAATAGAATAATTTAATTATTTCTCTGTCAGTTTCTTTTAAGTTCATAATTTTTTCTTCAATATCATACAAACTTTCTCTTTCATTTTCATAAAAATTAGTATTTACTGAGAGCTTTATATCATTTTCATAATCGGATATTTCATATGTTAATTTCATTTTTCTATACTTTTCTTTAATTAAATTTTTAGTTATTCCTGCCAAATATGAATCTAATGATATTTCAATATTAATTTTTTTAGAATTTTTCCATAATATAAAAAAAGTATCAGTAAATATTTCTTCTTTGTCTTCAAAAGTTAATTTACTATCTGTTCCATTATTTATAATTTTAGTTATATATGGTGTAAAATCATCTATAATAGCATCTAAATCAATTTCATTATTTTTATAATAATTATCTAAATTCTTTGCTTTTTCCAATTTTCAAACTCCTTTTATAAGATATCTTACATCTATATAGTGTCAATTAAATAACAAAAAGTTACAAAAAATATCCCAAGTATTTGTAAATTAATTATTAAACAAATTTGCCTAATAACTTTGATTTAACACAATACTTGGGTACTTTATATTTTAATTTATATACTATCTTGATTCATGACTTCCGTCATCTTCTGGCTTCTTATTATTCATAAAATCTTTTACTGTTTTCTTTACTCTATATAATGGATTTTTCATTCTTTTAGCTTCTTCTGCTTCTTTTAATTTTTCTTCATAATCTTTTTGTCTAGTTAAACTATTTATTCTTGAATGTATTTTTCCTTTTACTGATTCTTGCTCTATACTTCTATCTAAAATTTGTCTACTTTCCATTTTTAAATTTTCTAATAATTGCATAAGTTCTTCTTCTGAAAAAGTATTTATATTATTTGGCATATTCATAGTTGTTGCTGTTGTAGTAGAAGTTCCTATTGTAATCTCATCAAAAGTATTAACTTTAACTTTCTCTGTTAATCTTTTTGCTTCATTTACCATTTCAGCAATTTTTTGACCTTTTGAATTATTTTCATCATTTCTTTCAGAATTTTCTTCTTCTACTTTTCCTGCATGTTCAACTGCTATTGCCATAATCTCTTCATCTGATTTTCCTTCTAAAGTACTTTTATACTCAAATTTTGGTCTTACAACTTCATTCATATCAATTTTATCAAATTCAACTTGACATTCTGGAAAAAATGTTCTCATCCATTTTCCTAGTTTAGGATACATACTTGCATATAATTCATAATATTTTACTGGATTTTCTTCTTCTGACATTTTTCTAAATTTAAATGGATTTCCAGAATCCTTGCTTATTCCAGTATCTTCAGTCGCAATTCCATCATATGTATCATACGAATAGCTTCCTTTTCCTCTAACATAATCTATATAATCATGATCCATTCCTCTTTCATGATATTCCAAAGCTAGTCCAAATTTATTATATTCAGTTCTTTCATATAAATAAGTTGAATCTGCAATTTTATTAACTTTTCCATCTGCTTCTCTAAAATATTCATCTGAACCTATATAAAAATCTCCATCCTTATCTCCAAATATATATTTTTGGCAATCTACACCTACTCTAGTTGCCTCTGCAATTCCAGACATTAATTTTTCTTCTAATACTTCTATTGAACCTTCTATTACAGCTGGATTTTCATATAATTCTTGACTTACACCTATATATTTTAAATATTCAGCATAAGTTTCTCTATCAGCTAATAATTCTTTTATTGCACTTTCATTTCCTCTTACACTGTTCATCCTTTCAATATAATTATTCATTTTTTCTTCTGTAACTAACATTTCTTTTAAATTCATTTTTTTACCTCCTAAAATAATTATATCTTTTTGTTTAACAAAAAAGATATATTTTGATATGTACAAAATATACCTCCATCTTCTACTTAACTTACTTTGTACATAAACATTATAAGTCTCATCTTTTAAAATAAAACCAGGTTCTGTTTCCGGCTGTTGATTTTATTCCATTTGTTATGGTAATTACTCCCTTACAAACATAATTATACCATTTTCACTCATTTATGTCAACTTTTCCTTGATTCTCTTACAAATATACATTATAATTATATTTAGTTAATAATATTTAAAGGAGATTAAATATGGATTTATCTATAAAAAATACTACTCGCGAACAACGAAAAAAAATTGTAAAAGAAGCTCTTGCAATATCTATTTCTGGTACAGATATTCCGGACATAAATGTTTTAAATATAGCAAAAGAATATGTTGATGGAAAAACAGAAATTGAAGATGTGCAAAAAAAAGTAATAGCACTTTATCAAAAGGAGGATAATTAATGAAGGATCCTTATATACAAAACAATGGAACATTAAAAAATAAATTTGGAATTACAGATTATCAAAAATTAAATGAAGCTGAAAAAAATATCACTTTTACTAAATTTTTAAATATAGATAAAACTTATAAAACAAAATTTGATATCAATTATTTAAAATCAATTCATAAACATATTTTTGGAGATATCTTTGACTGGGCTGGTGAATTTAGGACTGTTCCTATTGAAAAAGAAGAAATTGTAATACCAAGACTTAGTCTAGACTATGCACCAGTTAAAGAAATTGAACCTCGCCTTAACATCATATTAGAAAAAATGAATAATACCGATTGGAAAAATATACAATCACTAGATGAAAAATCTTTATTATTTACACAAGACCTTGCTGAACTTTGGGGAATTCACCCTTTTCGAGATGGAAATACTAGAACAACTTTAACTTTTGCAAACCAATTTGCTAAAGAACATGGTTTTCCTCTTGATCTTGCCTCTTTACTTGACCAATTACCAAGAAAGTTTGATGCAAATGACAATGTTACACAATATAGTATCCGCGATAAATTTGTATTAGCAGCTTTACCTAAAGAATATTCTCCAGAACCAGAACATTTAAATTTTCTAATACATAAAGCAATGCTTATTGGTATACAAAAAAATATAGAAAGTTTACAAAGTGATTTAAATACATCTTCAATTCATAATAATAAGTCTGAGCTAGATGAACGTTAGTTAATATTAAATTTCAGATATCTCCATATTCATTTACTTACTTTAAAATAACAATATTATATAGAACAAAAATGTACATGATGATAATTGCAAAAGACAAAATTTTATATTATATATAAAGACTACGGATCACCCGTAGTCTCTTTTGTTGCTTTTAATACCATTTAGTATCCAATTATTGTACCGAATAATATGATTGATTTTTAAAATTGCATCATACAAAGTCGATATTTCTTTTGCTGTAATATCATCCATTAAGGAAATATAGCGTTCTCCAATTCGATCATAAGAATCTAAAACATCTGCTATTGCGAACTCAAGTTGAGAATAAAATGCTGCTTTATCCCCATTCTTTATACACATTCTATAGCACTCTCCCTCAAAGGAAAACTCTTCTACATCTTTCTCGCCTTCACCTAAAGCTTTTGGCAACATTATTTTATACATTGTAGAAAATTCCATAGCTCTTCTTTCAAAATCATCTATTCTTCTCCAATACCGAACGTGATCTCTAAAAATGAACAATCCTGCAACAAACAAAATAGCCACAACTATAGCCATATTCTTTACCTCCTCTATTTATTGGTTGGTTTCTCTCTACAGTTTTCATATAGATTATATCTAGATTTTTTAAAATTTTCAAGTATTATATTCTTCGATATCTTCTTGCGTCTATTTTTCCTTTCAAATATTTACTTATTTTTTCTCCATTTATTAAATCTTCTTTTTGTTTTTTAGTTAATTGTTTTATTTGATATTCTAATTTACATGCTAATGATTTATCTTTACTCTTCCATGCACTTTCTAATTTTACAGCATTATGTGTTTTGGTATATTTAGCACAATTTTTATCTTTTTCTATATGCTCATTTATTCTTTTTTCTAAATTATTTGTCATTCCTGTATAAATTGAATTATCTTCACATCTTATCATATATGTATAATACATAAATTCCTCTTTTCTGCATTTTTTATGTTTTCGTATAATTTTTGTATAATTATTATATAATATTTTTCAAATTATATCATAAAGATTTTTATTTATAGCAATTTTAGTTAGCTAATATCTAAAAAATAAAAAATATATAGCTAATACTCAAATATATTCGAACTATGTCCAAACTTATTTTATCAAAAGTAAATTAACTAATAATATTTATTAAACCATTAAGAACAAAAGTGGACATTATGATAATTGTAAAAGACAAAATTTTATGCAAATGTCCACGTCTTTGTTCGTTGCGCCAAGTTTTTTTCAAAAACTTGTGTGCAAAGTTTGGCGTAAGCCTTTATATAATAGAAAGTGCAAAGCACTTTCCTATTATAGAAACATGCAAAAAGCACTCTGGAAATCCAAAGTGCTTCTCTCAAAACTATGACTCGTATGGCCTACTAAAAATAATTCATTGATATTGTTATAAGCGTATTTTTAATTTAAGAGTATTTTTAATTATCAATATTTTGCATAATCCAAGCATAAACATCTTCCATAGCTTTTTGCTTTTCTGTATCATGGAAAACATCATGTCTCGTATGTGAATAGAACTTACTCTCCACATTTGAATTATGCTTTTTAAATTCTTTTACTGTTTTATTGACATTTTTAGTAAATCCTCCTACTGGATCATTTTCCCCAGATAAGAACAATATTGGAATTTGAAGTGTCTGGGCTATTTTTTTACTAACATAAGCCATAGAATTTAACAATTCTCTAAACATTCCTGGCGTTATATATTTTCTCGCCATTTTGTCTTCCATATAGTCTCTCAAGCCGTCTTCGCTTTCGCAAAGCCAATCGAATGCTGTCTTCGTTGGTTTAAAAAATTTATTGTAATTTTCAAATGCTAGTGAATTTATTTTTTCACTAACTTTATCATCTCCTCCTATTTTTTTAACCTCTTGGCTTATAAGTACATTCATTAGTTTTGCAATTGAATGTGATAAATTTCCGGTTCCAACTAAAATAGCACCATCGATTTTATCTTCAGTCAAGTTTCCTGTTACAATAGCTTCTCTTAGCACGAAACTACCCATTGAAAATCCTAACATGAAACATGGAATATTTTTGTTTTCTTGCCTTACAATTTCGTTTAACATTATTAAGTCTTTTACAAGATATTTAAAACTTCCAACTCCTCCAAAATACATTGGTACTTTAGTTTCAGATATTGATTTACCATGACCAATAAAATCAATTGCATATACTTCAATCTCTTTTTTAGCCATATATTCAGCAAACTCTTCATATCTTCCACTGTGTTCTCCAATACCATGTGCTACAATCAAAGTTGCTTTTGGATATTCAATATACCATTGTTTTACATATACTGTTGTTACTTTGTCTGATGATAAAAATGTTTTCTCTTTAAACATACTTTTTTCTCCTTCTTTTGTTCTTTCTGTTTTTTTGAGAAATCTTAGAATAAATTATTTACTATATTCCAAGAACATTATTCTTTTTTATAAAGCAGAATAATCTACTTTTATTATATCACTTTTCAACTTTTTTTACAATTCTTACATTTTGAGCTTCTTTTTTATAAAAGAAAAAAGCCTGGCAAACCAGGCTAATTCTACTTTTCAATATGCTTTTCATTTTTTAAACTTAAACTTAACTTTTTTTCCTTTCAGCTTCCTGTCAATTAATACAAATACTTCAGATATTGCAAGTATTGCCAAAGCAATAAACAATATCCATGTCACCACACCTTTACAGCCAATTTTGGTATAATCTAGAAAGAAGTATGCAAACTTCTTTGACCCACCAATGCTGTAAAAGCGTCCACCAAAATTACTATATGTATAAACATACACAACATAATTCAGTGGAATTATTAACCAAATAACCGGATAATAATATTTCATATTCCCCTTTTCATCAAAAAGAAAATAATCAATCACAACCAATATCGGTGATATCGTATGTACAAAAGCATCAGCCAATACTTTATTTGCAATGCTATTTTGCAAAGAGTCCATCACAAAATTATTGGGAGCTAGTGCCACATGGTACACAACTGCTGTTATAATTATTGCAATTGTAACTGCACCTTTTACTAAAAAGTATATCTCATTCTTGTAGTTCTTCTTCCGAAGTTTTAATACCACAATAATGACAAATGCAATTAAACAAATTAAGTTACTTTGTAATGTGTAGTACGACATCAAAGCTTTTCTTGAAGAAGTATTAATTAAGTTCAAAAAAATACCTAAGCATAAAGAAAAGATTACGACTATTTTATAACTTATCTCAATTGTTCTCCGAGTCATAAATAGTCCTCCTTTCTCAAATAAGTATTTACTTGTATAGCATACTTTTATTATATCACTTTTCGACATTTTTTTCTATTCTTCTAAATTATTTAAACCATATTCTATAATTTGATTCATAACACTATTAAAGCTTATTTCATTTTTCTCTGCTAGCTCATTTATTTTGTCAAAATTCTTTCCACTCATTCTAATTGTTCTTGTAATTGTATCATTATTCTTTTTGTTTCCTGATATTTTTAATTTTTCCATCTTTATTCCTCCTATTATCTATAATATATTTATCATTTTAGTACACAATCAAATATTTTTAAGTACACTATTTATATATTTCTTTTATTTTCTATTTTATTTAATTTAGTATGGCAAAAAATATATCATTTTTTCTAACTTTTATTATCTTACATCTTATTTCCAAGTTTTACAGATATCAGAAAATTCCTTCCATTTCTTTGTACTTCTAAACTTACACTATCTCCTGGATTTTTAGTATATATATATCTTCTTAAATCATTCATTTTATCAATTTGTGTTTCATCTATTTTTGTAATAATATCTCCTACTTGTAACCCTGATCTATATAAAGGTCCATCAGCTAAAATTTGTGCTACATAAATTCCACTATCAATTTTCAAAGTCGAATTCAAGTATGGTATTACTTCTTTATCATACCCATAAATTCCTAAATAAGCTTCTTCAAATTTACCACTACTCTCTAATTTTTCTATTATTGGTTTAATTATATTTATCGGCACGGCAAATCCCATTCCTTCAGCAGAAGAAATTTTTATTGAGTTTATTCCTATCAATTCACCATTTTCTGATATTAATCCTCCTCCACTATTTCCTTCATTTATTGTTGCATCAGTTTGTATTAAATCTTCCATATATGAATTTTCTGTTTCACTCTCTATTTTTATAGTTCTGTTTAAACCACTTATAATTCCTTTTGTAACTGTTCTCTGAAATTCAAATCCAATTGGATTTCCAATAGCATATACATCTTCTGCTAAATGCAAAGAATCTGAATCTCCTAATGGTAAATATTTTAACTTTGCACTTGTTATTTTTATTATTGCAATATCTATATTTGTATCTGCCCACACCACATTTCCACTATAACTTTCTCCATTTTTTAGAGTAACATAACAATTACTATATTTATTTCCTGCTACGTGTTGATTTGTAACTATATATCCATCTTCTGTTACAATCACTCCACTCCCCAATCCCAAACTTGTTTCTGCATTATTTAAAAACACAGTAGTTCCATTTTGTTTTAATTTAGATATTCCAACTATACTTTCACTTGCTTTTTCAATTTTATTATATTTTTCCTCTTTTTCTATTGTATTAGCTTCATATGAAAGATTTTGAGTTTTATAATTACTTTGTGTTTGAAAATCAAATTTTTCAAATTTTAAATTAAGTGCTATTAATAACAATATTATTAATAGTAAAAATATTCCTAATACAATACTTGTTTTTTTTCTTTTTTGATTTTCATAATACATTTATCTTTTCTCTCCACACTCATAATAAAGTTTCTTTATATTCAATTTTGCCAAAAAATAGCACAAATATTCCTTTTTTTGTAACATTTTGATTAATTTTCTAAATAAACAATTGATTTTTATTTTGTTTATTATATAATGATAAGGAATATTTGAGTATTGCAAGGATGTAGAAATTATGGAAAAAATTTTATATGATTTAACTAACCCTCAAAAATCAATTTGGTTTACTGAGCAGTTTTATCAAAACAGTAGTATCAACAATATTGTTGGTTATTTAAAAATAGAAAAAAATGCAAACTTTGATGCTTTGGAAAAAGCATTTAATATTTTTATAATGAGTAATGACTCTTTTAAACTAAAATTTGTAATGGATCAAAATGAACCAAAACAATATTTTAGTGACTTTATTTACCAAAAAATCGAAATACTTGATGTTAATGATGAAATACAATTAGAAGAATTTGAAAAGAGTTTTCCAAAACGACCTTTCACCTTAAATAATTCTCTGCTATTTCATCCTTTACTTTTAAGAATGCCAAATTCAGTTGGTATTTTAGTATTAAGTACTCATCACCTAATATCAGATGCTTGGACTATGTCAATAGCTCTAAATGAAATATACGAAAATTATTTAAATATTATATCTAATACTGATATAACGAGTTCTAAAAATCCATCTTATTTAGACTTTATTAAATCTAATACAAATTATTTAAATAGCGATAAATTCAAGAAAGATAAAGAATATTGGGACGAAAACTTTAAAGACCTTCCAAATATTGTATCTTTCAAAGAATTTTCAACATCTATCTCTTCTAACAGAAAGGTTTTCAACTTCAGCGAATCTTTAATAGAAAAGATAGAGGATTTTTGCACTCAAAATAAAATATCTGTATACATCTTTTTACTTGCAATATACGGAATTTATTTTAGAAATATTTTCAATACAAATCGCTTTATAATCGGTAATCCTGTATTAAACCGTTCAGGATTTAAAGAAAAACATACTACACGGTATGTTTGTATCTATTATGCCTTTTTTATTCAATATTGATGACACTAAAACCTTTGTTAAGTTCACAGAGGATTTATCTTTTGACCAAAAAAAAATGTATCGTCATCTAAAATACCCTTATCATGAAATTTTAAATCAAATCCGTTCAGAACACGACTTTACTGGAAATCTATACGATATAGTATTCTCTTATCAAAATGCCAACATTCCAAATTTCTGCAAATGGTTACCTAACTATGCACAAGCAGAATCTCTACAAATACATGTTAAAAATCTAAACGAAGAAAAAAAATCACTTTCTGTGCATTATGATTATTTAACTGATATTTTTTCTGAAGAAGATATCGAAAATATGCATTCTCGAATTTCAAATATGATTTCTCAAGCATTAACAAATGAGAATATTTTAATTTCTGATTTTGAAATTGTAGATAAATCTGAAATGAAATTTTTATTATATGATTTTAATAAAACAAAATCTTCATATCCTAATAATTCTAATATTGTTAAGGAATTTGAAAAAATTGTAAGAAAATATCCTAATAATATAGCAGTTGCTAGCAACTCAGAATCTTTAACCTATTCTGAGCTAAACAACAAAGCAAATATTTTAGCTAATCAAATTATAAAATCAAATATAAAAACAGATATAATTGCATTTGCATTAAAAAGAAATATTTCTATATATATAGCAATTTTAGCTATTTTAAAATCTGGTCATACTTACATGCCAATTGATCCAGATTACCCTATCGATCGTATTAATTTTATGCTTGAAAATAGCAAAACTAAAATATTAATATCTACTGAAAACTTTTTAAATAATATAGAATTTTCTGAAACATTTATAGATATTAACAAAATAGATTTTAGTATTAAAAATGAAAAAAATTTAAACATACCAATTGAACCTACACACCTTGCCTATATAATGTATACTTCTGGTTCAACAGGCATTCCAAAAGCAGTTGCTATAAAACATTATAATGTTTTAAATTTTGCTAATTCTATGTTTAAAAAATTAAATTACAATCCTGAAAGTAATGAAATTGTTTTATCAGTTACTACTGTTTGCTTTGATATTTTTGTTTTTGAAACATTTCCAACACTTTTATCTGGATTACAAATTTTTATTGCTAATGAATTAGAGGCAAATAGCCCAAAATTATTGAACGAAATTATTACTAATAATAAGATTACTAAACTTTTAACAACACCTTCAAGAGTCCAATTACTTTTCAATAAAGAAAAATATACAAATTGTTTATCTTCTTTAAAAGAGATTATTTTAGGCGGAGAACCTTTTCCTGAAATTTTACTTAATAAATTAAAAAGTATTACTAAAGCCAGATTATTAAATTTATATGGTCCTACAGAAACTACTGTTTATTCTGCTTTTAAAGATTTAACAAATTCGAATGATATTACTATTGGAACACCTATAGATAATACTCAAATATATATTTTTAATGATAATAATAAACTTCTTCCTATCGGAAAAGTCGGTGAAATATGTATATCTGGTGATGGTGTTGGAGCAGGTTATTATACTAACCCAGAAAAAACAAAATTAAATTTTATTAATAATCCATATACAAATAATATTACTTACAAAACTGGTGACTTAGGTTATATTAATAATCAAAACGAAATCGTTTGTTTAGGCAGAAAAGATCATCAAATTAAAATTAGAGGTTATCGTATTGAATTAGATGATATAAGTAACAATATAATGACTTTTGAAGGTATAGAAAAATGTGTTGTTATAGATAAAACTGATAAAAAAAGTAAAAAATATCTTGTAGCATATTTTGTTTCAAAAAAGGAAATTAATACAAATGACTTGCGACAATATTTAGTCGATTTATTACCTAATTATATGATTCCTTCATATTTTATAAAGTTAGATTCTATCCCTTTAACTTTAAACCACAAAGTTGATAGAAAAGCTTTACCAGAACCACAGAAGACTGATAAATTGACTAATGAATTTATAATGCCAATTACTGAAACAGAAAAAATATTGTATACAACAATAAAAAAAGAATTAGAACTTTCTAAACTTGGAACAAATATTGATTTATTTAATTTTAATATAGATTCATTAGATATAATTCGTATTCAAACAGTTCTATTAGAAAAAAATATTAAATTAAACACACAAGATTTCTATAAATATAGAACAATCCAAGCTTTAGCAAGTTTTATAGATTCTAATGGTGTAACAGAAGAAAAAATTTTAGATGAAGTATATTTAAAAAATATTAACAATAGTTTTAACAAACATACTAATTCTGCTACTTTTGAGAAAAAATATTTCAAAAATATTTTACTTATTGGTTCTACTGGATATTTAGGAATGCACTTATTATATGAATTAATAAATACAACCAGTTCTAAAATAATTTGTATTATTAGAAATAAAAGAGAAATATCAGCTGAACAAAGATTGCAAGATCTTTATAAGTTTTATTTTAAGAAAAAATTACCTTTAGAAAGAATTGAAATCATTGATTCAGACATAACTAGAAGATACTTTGGTCTTTTAAAGTCTAAATATAATGAATTAGTAAATAATGTTGATTTAGTTGTAAACACAGCCGCTAATGTGCGTTATTACGGAAATTATGATGATTTCAAAAAGATAAATGTTGATTTGCCAGATCATTTATCAGATTTTTGTTTAGAAAATCATATAAAATTTATACATATTTCTACTTTAGGTGTTTCTGGTAATTATTTAATTAATTTAGAAAAAAATTATAATACTTTTAAAGAAGATGATTTCTTTATTGGTCAAAAATATACTGAAAATGTTTATATTCAAACAAAATTTGAAGCTGAAATGTTACTTTATAAAAAAGCTTCAAAAGGTCTAGATGTTAGTATTATAAGAGTCGGAAATTTAACTGGTAGATTTGAAGACGGACATTTTCAAAAAAATATAGAAGAAAATGCTTTTTACAACATACTTAGAATGATTTTAAAATATAAAATCTTGCCAAATACTATGCTAAATCAATTCTTAGAATTTACTCCTATTGATTTATGCGCAAAAGCAATTTGTCTATTAATACATAATGTAAATTGTAGCAGATATGTTTTTCATTTATTTAATCAAAATTATTTATCTGCACAAAATTTAATAACAATCCTAAAAAATAATGAAATAGATATTTCTGTTCTTTCTGGTAATGAATTTAAAAATCAAATTTTAAATTTAAGTAAAGAATATCCAGAAGAAAATATTTTAAAAGGAATTGTTAATGATTTAGATGATACAGTTGGTTTAACTTTTAATTCAACTGTCCAGCAACAAAATCAAGAAACCAATTTTTATCTTGATAAACTAAACTTTGCTTGGCCAAATATAGATAAAAATTATATAGAAAAAATTATAAATTATATGAAGAAAAATAAATACATCTAATTGGAGGTACTCTCTATGAAAAAATTTATTGAAAAATATAAAATCCAATTAAAACTTTTGTTAGCTTTAACTATAGGGTTGCTTGTTTTAACATCAGCTTTATACTTCTTAATTCCAATGATATTAAATTATCCAGATGGAACTTATGGAACTAATTTTCAAACAGAAGTTGAAAATACAGTATATTTGCAGCAAGTCTCATTAATTTCTCTTGCTATATTTCTGATATTTGTTGTAATAATTTTTGCAAAAACGAAATTTTTAGTTGATAATAAAGATTTATTAGATGAACCTGAAAAATATTCAGAAAAACAAATAAATTATGTAAAAGAAAAATTATTTAATACTCCATATAGTATTTTAATACTAAATATTATTATTCCTAGTATTGCATTAACAGTAATTCACTCTTTTACTATTCACCAATTAGGAATTACAACATTAAAATTATTCATGCTTGTTGTTTCATTTATCACATTATATGTAACAGCAGTATTTGTTTATATTAATAGTTTATTTAAAAAGATTTTAATTAATCTTCCTGTAACTGACCTTACAGATGTAAAAAGAAGCTCTATAAAGAAAAGATTAATATTTCACATTTTTCCTATTATCGTTGCTTCTCTTCTATTTATTACATTACTTGGATATTCAAAAACAGCAATCGAAAAAGGGAATTCTTCTTTTGAAGCATACAGTAAGAGTTTAAAGTATTTTTGTGAATATAGTGAAAGTAATTTTGATAGTATAGATGATTTAATTCAGAAAAGTAAAGTAGATTTTGAATTATTGAATCAAAACGACATATTCTTTATTCGTTTACCAGATGGAAATTTTATAAATAGAGATTATCAACAAATTAATTTTAGTAATTTCTTTATAAAATATTTAAATGAGCTATCTGAAAAAAATTTTGGTAGAGTTTATGAATATTACGGTATAGATTCTCAAAGTGCTACTTATAAAGTACATATAAATAACGAAACTTATACAATTGGTGTATATTTTAATATTTTATCTATTGATGTATTAGAATATTTTTTACTAGCATTTATTGTTTTAGTTATTATAGATGTTATTATTCTACTTTTATTCTCAAATTCATTCAAATATGATATAACTGTTATTTCTGAAAAATTTACAAATATATCTAAAACTTTGAATGATGAAGAAAATAATAAGTTAGTAGCAACATCTAACGACGAAATTGGTGACCTTTGCAAAGCTTACAACGAAATCGAAGAATTAACAAAAAATAATCAAGATATGTTAATAGAAAAAGAGCGTTTAGCTTCTCTTGGTCAAATGATTGGTGGTATTGCACATAACTTAAAAACTCCTATCTTCTCTATTTCTGGTGGATTAGAAGGATTATCTGATTTAATAAAAGAATTTGATTCTTCTATTGAAGATCCAACTGTTAATGATAAAGATATGCATGATATTGCAAATGACATGGAAGATTGGATTATTAAATTAAAAGAACATGTATCTTATATGTCAGATGTAATTACAGCTGTAAAAGGTCAAGCTGTTGCACTTTCTGAAAACAATTCAGATACTTTCAATATTGATGAATTATTTAAATATGTTGATATCTTAATGAAACATGAATTAAAAAATTCACTAACAGATTTAAATATAGAAAATGATGTTGATAATTCAGTTAATATTGTTGGTAATATCAATGGTTTAGTACAAGTTATAAATAATATTATATCTAATTCCATTGAAGCATATACAGATGAAAAAAATAAAATTATAAATTTAAAAGCTTCTTTATCTGAAAATAAAATTATAATTTCTATTCAAGATTTTGGTCCTGGATTAGATGATGAAGTTAAGGAAAAATTATTCAAAGAAATGATTACTACAAAAGGAAAAAATGGAACTGGACTTGGTTTATTTATGTCTTATTCTAATATAAAAGCTCATTATAATGGTGATTTATACTTTGAATCCACAAAAGGAAAAGGATCTACTTTTTACATAGAAATTCCTATTCAAAATCAATAAATTTTATTGACTTATTTTTAAATAAAGGTAATAATATATTGTAGATTATTATATATACATAAGAAAAATTTCGGAGGACATACAAATGAATGTATTATTTTATTCATTTACAGTAGCAGTGTTTTTGGCAATAATCGTACTCTTTTTAATTTATCTACTCAAGGCTATTACCAAAACACAATTGCAACAGATTTTTGCTGTAAATTTGATTTTATTAATTGTTGCATTTTTATTTATGTTTCTGCAAATACAATTTAGTGGAAAATTAGATATAGATCCGATTTATTTTGATTATTATTCCTATATTGGAATTGTGTTTTTACCTGTATCTATATACTTTACTTCATTGATATTTACAAATACAAAAATACGATTCAGAGCAAAACATTTACTATTTTTTATAATACCATTACTATCATTAATATTACTATGGACAAACAATTTACACCATTTATTCTTTAAAGAATATTCAATTGAACTTTCTGACTGTGTATTTGGTCCATGGTTCTATGTACATCAAGTTTATACTTATTTTTTATATAGTCTATCTATATTACATTTAGTAAATTATTTTAAAAAGAATTCAGGAATATTTAGTCAACAAATAAACTTAATTGTAACTGGAACAGTATTTCCATTTGTTGTAAATTTACTTGGAACTTTAGGAATTATAAAATTAACAGTTTATATTACACCAATTGCTCTTGCAATTTCATTAATTTGTTTTGCAATTGCATTGTTTAAATTTCAACTTTTAAGTGCTTTACCAATTGCACTTACTAAGATTGTTAATAGAATTTCAGATGGTTATATTGTTTTAAATGATAAAAATATTGTTACTGATTTTAATACACCATTTAAACATATATTCAATATTGACAATTTAGATATAAAGCAAATACACATTTTTGATTTACTTGCAATGGAAGAATTCAATGGTTTAGATGAAACAACAATAATAAAAGCTTTAAAAGCTGTTGTTGATTCTAACGAAACTTTAATATTTGAGCAAGAATTTCCAAATATAGAAAAATATCTAAGAATTGAAATTAATAGTGTAAAATCTGATGGTGTATTTATTGGAGCATTAATTTTATTTAAAGATTTAACACAACATCATAAAGACTTAGAAGCTATAAAATCTAGTCAAAATATGTTGATAGAAAAAGAAAGACTAGCTTCTCTTGGCCAAATGATTGGTGGTATAGCACATAACTTAAAAACTCCCATTTTCTCTATATCAGGTGCTTCAGAAGGTTTGACAGATTTAATTAACGAATATAGATCTTCTATAACAGATCCTACTGTTACAATTCAAGATCATTATGCTATTGCAAAAGATATGGAAGATTGGATTGAAAAAATAAAAAGTTACACAGCTTATATGTCAGATGTTATAACTGCAGTTCGTGGTCAAGCTGTTGCACTTACAAATGATGTAGATGAAACATTTACTATCGAAGAACTTGTAAAAAGAGTTGATATTTTAATGAAACATGAATTAAAATCAGCTTTAGTTAATTTAAATATCTCTGTTCAAACAGACAAAACATTTGAAATGCGTGGAAATATTAATAGTTTAGTACAAGTTATCAACAATATTATTTCTAATGCAATACAATCTTACAATGGAAAACCTGATCAAAATATTGATTTTACAGTATTTAAAGAAAATAGAAAAATAATAATTACAATTACAGACTATGGTTGTGGCATGAGCGAAGAAGTACAAGAAAAATTATTTAAAGAAATGATTACTACAAAAGGAAAAAATGGAACAGGACTAGGTTTATTTATGTCTTATTCTAATATTAAAGCACAGTTTGATGGGGACTTGAAATTTACTTCAGAAGAAGGAAAAGGAACTACATTTAACTTAATTATACCAATTAAAAAATAAAGGAGAACAAAATGAGACATTCAGAAAATCCAGGCAATATTAGCCCATACAAAATTATTGCGGTTGATGATGAAGGTGGAATTATAGATTCATTATCTGTATTTCTAAAACGTTCTGGTTATCAACTAACTGGGTGTACCAACCCTTTGGAAGCAATTGAACTTGTTAGAAATGAGCATTTTGATTTAATGCTACTAGATTTTATAATGACTCCTATTCATGGCGATAAAGTTGTTGAAGAAATTAGAAAATTTAATCAAGAATTATATATTTTATTACTAACAGGTCACAAAGATTTAGCTCCACCTTTAGAAACAATTAAAAGACTTTCTATTCAAGGATATTGTGAAAAAAGCGATAAATTTGATCAATTACTACTTTTAATAGAGTCTGCTTTGAAATCTATTGAGCAAATGAATCTTATTAAAAAAATAAATAATGAATTAAAAGAATCACAAGAAAATCTAGAAAAGGCTTATCTAGAAAGTATTCAGACCTTACGTTACACAGTTGAAGCTAAAGACCGATATACAAGAGGTCATTCAGATAGAGTATCTGAATATTCTGTACTTATCGGAAAATATATGGGATTATCTGAACAAGAAATTAAAAATCTTAAAATTGGTGGATTATTCCATGATATAGGAAAAATTGGTATTCCTGATGCTATTCTTCTTAAAGAAGGAAAATTAAATGATGATGAATATTCTGAAATAAAAAATCATCCAAGTATTGGTAAACATATTTTATCAAATGCTAGTATTTTTTCAGATATTATCCCTATTGTTTATCATCATCATGAAAAATATAATGGAACTGGTTATCCAGAACAATTAGCAGGAGAAGATATTCCATTATTAGCAAGAATTGCAGCAGTTGCAGATACATTTGATGCAATGACATCAAAACGTTCTTATAGAAATGCAATTCCTCTTGAATATGTTCGTACAGAAATAGAAAAATGTTCTGGTACTCAATTTGATCCAAAGATTGCTAAAGTATTTTTAGATATTTTAGATAACCATTATGATCAAATTTTGGAAATACAAAATAAATATAATTAATTCAAGAATTTGCTAAAAAATTTTTGATTTTTCAGTAAATTTTCTGCACAATGTCTAATAAAGAATTGCTTATTACACATATTAGCAATTCTTTTATATTAAAAATGAAATTATGAAAGGAAAACAAAAAATGAATTTAAAAGAAACAAAACAAGATGCTCGCATGCGTTTAAGTGGAAAATGGCCACAAGCATTAATTATCACACTAATTTATTTAGCTATATCTTTAGCTATAACTTATTTTTCATCTTATGTTATTGCTTTAGCTACAAATGCACCAATTATCAAATTATTACTATATCTTGTAACTATAGGAATAACACTTCCTTTATCTTATGGTGTTACATCTACATTTATAGATTTATCAAGAGATAAAAAAGTCGGATATACAGACTTAATAAATAAAGGTATTTTAAACTTTTCTAAAGTTTGGGGTGTTGCTCTTAGAATATTAGTAAAAATGATTATTCCTTTAATTATTTGCACTATTGCTGTTGCAATCTTCCTTTTAGTTTGTGTTAATATTTTTGGAATAACAGACCAAAATCAAAGTACTTATCAATATATATTAGCTACAGCTTATATTATATTAATGATTGTTTTATTTATAAAATTCTTACCTTATGCATTATCTTTTATAATTTTAGCAGATAATCCAGATAAAACATCAAAAGAAATTATTGAAAAAAGTACTGAACTTATGAAAAATAGAAAATTAGAATATTTTACACTTTGCTTATCTTTCTTTGGTTGGTTCTTATTAATTATAGTAGCTGCTGTTTTAATAACTTTACTTACAAATATATCACTTGCTGTTGATATTGTTGGTAATATTGGAACTGTAATCTTAGCTCCTTATATATTAGTTAGCCAAATTGTTTACTACGAAAATTCTCTATCAGATGGTGTTGTAATAAAAAAAGAAACAAAAGATAATAAAAATAGTGAAGAATAATATTAGAGCAATTATTCGTACTAAAAAAACTTTTTAGGTTTTATGTTATAAAAAATGACAGTTTCAAATTTAATTGATTACTGTCATTTTTTTATTAATAATATAAATTCATCTATTTTTTTAATCTTAACATATTATTCCTTATTTAATAGATTTTTCATTTTATTGAATAAACAATAATATTATTTATTCTAATTATATTTTCATTGTTAAACTTACTTTTTGTTTTTCTCTATCTATTGAAAGAACTTTTACTTTTACGATGTCCCCTACTGAAACTACTTCTGATGGATTTTTTATATATCTATCAGCCATTTCTGAAATATGTACTAGTCCATCATGTTTTACACCAACATCTACAAATGCTCCAAAATCAATTACATTTCTTACTGTGCCTGTAAGTTCCATTCCTTCTTGTAAATCATCAAACTTTAATACATCACTTCTTAAAATTGGTTTTGGTAAGCTTTCTCTTGGATCTCTTCCTGGTTTTGAAAGTTCTTCTATAATATCCTTCAAAGTTAAAGGTCCAACTTCTAATTCTTCTGACATTTTTTCCACATTAACTTTTGATAATGCTGTTTTAATTTCTTCTAATTTTGATTTTTCCTTTATGTTTTCCACAGAAAATCCCAAATTTGTTAATAACTTTTCTGCAACACTATAACTTTCTGGGTGAACTGCTGTTATTTCTAATGGATTTTTTCCATCAAACACTCTAATAAATCCTGCACATTGTTTAAATGCAGCTTGTCCAAGTTTTGGTACTTTTAAAAGATCTTTTCTTTGCTTTATTTCTCCATTTTCATCTCTATATTTTACAATGTTTTTAGCAATAGTATTATTTATACCAGATACATAACTTAATAATGATGGTGTTGCAGTGTTTATATCTACACCAACAGAGTTAACTGCATCTTCAACAACTCCTGTTAAACTTTCAGACAATTTCTTTTGATTTACATCATGTTGATATTGTCCAACTCCTATTGCTTTTGGATCTATTTTTACTAATTCTGATAATGGATCTTGTAATCTTCTTGCTATAGAAATTGCTCCTCTAAGAGATACATTTATATCTGGATATTCTTCTGTTGCTAATTTTGAAGCAGAATATACAGATGCTCCAGCTTCACTAACTATAGCATAATATATTTCTTTATCTATTTCTTTTATCATATTTGATACAAATGTCTCTGATTCACGTGAGGCTGTCCCATTTCCAATTGCAATCATATTAATGTTAAATTTATCTATCAATTGTTTTAATTCTTTTTTTGCCCCATTTACGTCGTTTTGTGGCTCTGTTGGATAAACAGTAGTTGTTGCTAATAATTTTCCTGTATGATCTATTACTGCTATTTTACATCCTGTTCTATATGCAGGATCAAATCCCATTACAGTCATTCCTTTAATTGGTGGTTGTAATAAAAGTTGTTTAGCATTTTTTCCAAAAACTTTTATTGCTTTTTCCTCAGATCTTTCTGTTAAATCATTTCTAATTTCTCTATCTATTGATGGCTCTATAAGACGTTTATATGAATCTTCTATTGCAACAGATAATATCTCATTAAATTGACTTTTATAATCAATTATTATTTGTTTTTTCAAATAATCTAATATTTTCTCATCTGGCTTTTCTATTTTAACTTTTAAAAATTCTTCTTTTTCTCCCCTATTTATTGCTAATATTCTATGACTTGGAATTTTTAATATTGGTTCTTTATAGTCATAATACATTTCATAAGGTGATTTTTCTTCTTTTGAAGCTTTTGTTGTAATTACAGCTTCTCTAAAACAAAAAGATTTAATCTTTTTTCTATAATCTGCATTATCAGCAATATTTTCTGCAATTATATCTTGTGCACCTTGAATTGCAATTTCTGGTGTTTCAATTCCTTTTTCTTCATTCACAAATTCTTTTGCAATTTCATAAATATCCTTTTTTTCTTTTTGCAAATACATAATATTGGCTAATGGCTCTAAACCTTTTTCTTTTGCAATAGTTGCTTTTGTTCTCTTTTTAGGTCTATATGGTCTATAAATATCTTCTAATTCAGATAATACCATTGTACTTGCTATTTTTACTGTTAATTCATCTGTAAGTTTTCCTTGCTCATCTATTAATCTAATAATTTCTTCTTTTCTTTTTTCTAAATTTCTTAAATAAGTTAATCTTTCTCCTAAATCACGTAATATTTCATCACTTAAATTTCCAGTAACTTCTTTTCTATAACGTGCTATAAATGGAATTGTATTGCCATCATCTATAAGTTTTACTGTTGCTTCTACTTGTGATTCTCTAATGTTTAATTCTTCTGCTATTTTTTTAAAAATTTGATTCACTTTTGTTTTCCTTTCTTGCTAATTTTTATTTGATATAATAACTAAATTGTATATTTTTATTATGTTATTGTCAAATGTTTATTTGCAAAAAAATGAGCCTATTTGTTATTTCTAACAGTTTAGACTCATTTATATTTAAATTTTATTTATGCATAATTTTATTTTTCGTCAGCTTCAGATTTTTTCTCTTTATGGTTTCTTATAATGTCTACTATATAAGTTATTGCTATACATACAACTGACATTCCTATTAAGATTGCAAAATATTGACCTTTATAGTTTGTTGCTGATGGTACTAAAATTTCTTTTAGTAATTTAATTGTATATGTCATTGGTAAGAATGGATTTAATGCTCTAAATCCTTTATCAATTGTCTCAACTGGGAATGTTCCTCCTGCAGCTGCTAATTGTAATACTAATATAATAAGTGCTAATAATTTTCCAACATCTCCGAAATTTCTAATTAAGAATTGGATTATACTCATAAATGTTATTCCTATAACAATACTTGCTCCATAATATAATGCTGTATTTTCTATATTTAATCCTAAGCCATGTTTTAATAAGAAACTTGTTACTAATCCATCTAAAACCCCAATAGCTAAATAAATTGCATTTTGTAAAAATTTATTTTTTTCATTACTATCTAATACACCAAATCTATTTTTTTGGTCATAATATAATACTACATAACACATTAAAGCTCCTACCCATAATCCTATACATAAGAATAATGGTGTAAATGCTATACCATAAGAACTTACTTCTCCATAGCTTTCTTCTTTAAATTCTACTGGATTTTCTACGAAATCACTTAAACCATTTAATTTCTTAATTTCTTCATTTGCTTTAGTTATTCCATCATCAACACCTGTTTTTAAAGTATTAATTCCATCTATTAATTCAATACTTCCATTATATGCTGAATTTGATCCTGTACTAATTGTATTTAATGCTCCATCTATTGTTTTTGAACTACTATCTAATTTAGCTAAACCTTCAGATAATGTTTCACTACCGTTTTTTAAAGTTGTTGTTCCATTTTTTAAAGAACTAATTCCTGAATTTAAAGAATCAATTCCACCCTCAACTTGTTCTGTTGCTTTTTGTAAAGTTGCAATTCCATTTGTAAGAGTTGATAAATTAGATGTACTTGAAACTAATTTATCAGTTCCTTCTTTTAAGCTATTTGCTCCTGTTGTAACAGTATTTGCTGAATTAATTAAGCTATTTGCTCCATTTTCTAACTCATCATTTGATTTACTTAATTGTGTTGCACCAGCAGATAATTGATTTCCTACTGTTTTTAAAGTTGCAAATGGATCTTCTTTTAAAGTTCCATCTGTATTCACTAGTAAAGCTTTTGCTGTACCATATAATTGTTGCATTGTAGCATCTGATAATGCTGTTGGATTAGCTGAACAATATGCTAATATTCCTTTTAATATACCAGTTGTTGAATCAGCTAAATTGTTTACTTGACTTACATATGCTGGTAAACCATTTTCTACTTTTTTAGCTCCTTCAACATATTTTAAAATTCCATTTGATAATTTTGTTGTACCTGTTACATAAGTATTAATACCTTCATTTAAACTTGTTGCTCCTGAATTTAAAGTACTAATTCCTGCTTGTAATTGTTGAACTCCTGAACCACCTTGTTCCAAAAGTGATTTTGTTCCATTGTTTATTTGCTCCATTGCACCATCTAATTGTTTACCACCATCTGATAATGTATTAACACCATTATTTACTTGTGATATACCAGAATTTAATGATGTACTTCCTTGATAAGCACTTGTTACACCTTCATCAAATTGTTTGTAATTGTTGCTTAAAGTTGTTGTTCCATCACTTAATTCTTTTAAACCATTACTTAAAGTTGTTGTTCCATCTAGTAATTCTTGTGTTCCGTCAGATACATCTTGTAAACTATTTGGAACATCTTTTATATTATCTGCTAATGTATCTACAACTTTTGAACTTACTTTTGAACGTAAATTTGTTTCAATTGTTTTCATAGCACTATTAATTATTTGTGTTGCTAAATAGTTTGTTGCTTTGTTAGGTGTATAAGTAATTGTAGCAACTTGTTTGTTTTCTTCTTTTGCACTATTTAAGTATTCTGTAAAATTTTCTGGAATCATTATCATTGCATAATAACTTCCATCTTGTAGACCTTTATTGGCATCTTCTAAAGATACATCTTGTATATTAAAAGTACCATCATCTTTTAATTCATCTACAAATTCTTTTCCTTGATTTTCTTTTGTGTTACCTTTATCAAGGTTAACAATAGCAATTTTTATATCTGTTAAATTTCCATATGGATCCCAATAAGATTTTAAGTAGAAAAAACTATAAATTATTGGAATTAATAAAACAACAATAAAAATGCATACTTTTAAAATGTTATTCTTTTTCTTCATTAATCTCCCTCTCTCCTAATCCATTTTTTAAAATATCTAAAATAGTTTTGGCAATTTCTTCTTCGTCAAGCTTTTCTCTAGTTTCGCTCCAATCAAACATTAATGCTATATACATTTTATAAACTAAAAAAGTTACAACTTCTGGATTTTCTTTTTTTATATATCCTTTGTCCATTGCATTTTTTACAATATCATATATATAGCTTTGGATTTGTTCATCAATTAAATTTAAAGTTTTACTTGCAATAGAGCTTTTTAATACTTCTGCCTCATTTGTCATTAATTTAAAAAATTGTCTTTTATTTTTGTATTTAATTAACTGAAATATAATTTGATGAACTGCTTCAAAAAAATCTAAATCCTCTTTTTCTATGTCTTCAACTATTTTTTTCATATTATCTAATTCTTCTTGAATAAAATATTTAAATAGTTCTTCTTTACTAGAAAAGTAAGTATATACTGTTTTTTTAGTAACTCCTGCTTCTCTAGCAATTTCATCCATAGAAACTTTTTTGAATCCAAATTTATAAAATAACTTTCTTGCAGCATCAACTATTTGCTTCTCTTTCATATTGCACCTCCTTAGATATACTACTATACTATTTCCGTACTCTAGTATACTATCTTTTATAGTCATTGTCAATACTTTTAACAAATATGTAGAAATTAATTATATAATTCTACACATTCCTTGGCAAAGTCTTTTATATAACAAAATAGGTGGTAATTTTTATTACCACCTATTTTATCTTTTTATAATTATTTTTAATATTCTTAAATTATTTATTTTTTTGTTCTTCTAAATATTCATCATATGTGCATTCTCTTATTACAACATTATTATTTGAAATATCTATGATTTTGTTTGCTACTGTTTGCATTAATTGATGATCGTGTGATGTAAATATCATGATTCCTTTATATTTTTTCATACCTTCGTTTAAAGCTGTGATACTTTCCATGTCTAAATGGTTTGTTGGTTCATCAAACATTAAAAAGTTTGCACCAGAAAGCATAAGTTTTGATAAAACACATCTTACTTTTTCTCCACCAGATAATACTGTAACATCTTTTAATGCTTCTTCACCTGAAAATAACATTCTTCCTAAAAATCCTCTAACATAAGTCTCATCTGGATCTTTTGAGTATTGGCGAAGCCAGTCCACAATGCTCATTTTATCTTGGAAAAGATAATTATTATCTTTTGGGAAATAATCTTTTGAAATTGTTGTTCCAAAATTAATTTCTCCTGAATCTGGTTCTAATTCTCCTGCTAAAATTTGAAATAATACTGTTTTAGCAATTTCATTATCAGATAATAAAGCAACTTTATCTTCTCTTTTTATTGTAAATGTTAAATTATCTAATATTTTTTCTCCATTAATTGTTTTAGTTAGATTTTTTACCTCTAATACTTCTTTTCCTTGCTCTCTATCTGGTTTAAAGTCAATATATGGATATTTTCTATTTGATGGTTTAATTTCATCTAGTTCAATTTTTTCTAATGATTTTTTTCTAGATGTTGCTTGTTTTGATTTTGAAGCATTAGCACTAAATCTTGCAATAAATTCTTGCAATTCTTTAATTCTTTCTTCTTTCTTTTTGTTAGCTTCTTTCATTTGTTTTAATGCTAACTGACTTGATTCGTACCAGAAGTCATAGTTCCCTGGATATAATTTAATTTTTCCAAAGTCAACATCTGCAATGTATGTACATACTTTGTTTAAGAAATATCTATCATGTGATACAACTATAACAGTATTTTCAAAATCAATTAAGAAATCTTGTAACCAATCTATTGTTTTTAAGTCTAAATCGTTTGTTGGTTCATCTAATAAAAGAACATCTGGATTTCCAAATAAAGCTTGTGCTAAAAGAACTTTTACTTTGTCTTTTGCTTCAATTTCGCTCATATATTTATAATGCATATCTGATTCAATTCCTAAATCATTAAGCATTTTTGCTGCATCTGATTCTGCATTCCAACCATCTAATTCTGCAAATCTTTCTTCTAATTTAGCAGCTCTCATTCCATCTTCTTCTGAAAAATCTGGTTTACTATATATTTCATCTTTTTCTTTCATTATACGATACAATTCACTATTTCCCATCATTACTGTATCTATTAATGTATAACCTTCAAAAGCAAAGTGATCTTGTTTTAATATAGATAATCTTTCTCCTTTATCTAATATAACTTCACCTTTGTTTGGCTCAATTTCCCCTGATAAAATTTTTAAGAAAGTAGACTTTCCAGCACCATTTGCTCCTATAATTCCGTAGCAATTTCCTTTTGTAAATTTAATATTTACATCTTCAAATAATACTCTTTTTCCAAATCTTAGTGTTACGCCATTTGCACTTAACATTTTGATTCCTCCTTTTATAACTATTTGATTATACTATACTTTGGTAATTATTTCAAATTTTATTCAAAATTAATTTAGATATTTCATTTTTATTGTTTTTAATATGCTCTTTAAAATGTAAATTGTGCATTTATCTTGCAAATTCCATATTCAAATTGCATAATAACACAAATACCATACAAAATTGTATGGTATTTATAATATTTTAATATTTTATTTATTTTTCCATTCCACCATCTTCACCTTGTCCACTAGGAGCTGTTGGTGCAGTTGGTTTCTTAGCCTTTGCCATTATTAATTTAGATAATGTTGCTTTAGTTTCTTCACTATATCTTGGAATCATTTTTTCAAATATTCTATGTGTTGTGTCTACAACTAATACTGGATTTCCAGATTTGTCCTTAGCACCTGAATCTTTTAATGGTTCTATCATTTCTAATCCTCTAGCCATGTATAAAAGTTGGTCTATTGAATCTTTATGTGCTTGGTCAGCCCAAACACTAACAAATTCTTCTTTTCCAGCTTTATTTTTTAGCTTTATTACATTAGTTTTTCCATCACAAGCTTTCAATCCAATCAAATCTTTTACTGCCGTTTTTGTATATCTTGGATCATCTTTTTGTAATCCTTTATTCCAAAATGATATTTGTAATTGTTGAAAGAATCCAGAAATAGTACCTCTAACACCTAATAGCCTATCTAAATTAAAATATACTGTTTTATCTGATGAACCTTCTTTTAAAAGTGTAGCATCTTTAATAACAGTCTTATATTTTTGAAAATCATTTGATTCTAATTTGTTTCCGTTTTTATCTACTGTAGCATATAAAAAGACTTTATTAACATTTTCTACATTTAAATCTAAAAATTTTGAAACTTCTTCTTTTGTAGGAATATTTATCTTTTCTTCCATAAACTACTCCTTTTACATAAAATATAATTCTATTATAGCATGTTTTACATATTTTTGCAATCTTCCGTAAAAATTAACTTTTATTAACAATTATAGTTTTGTAATTCTATTGTATCTTTATTGTAATCTTATTGTTATTGAAATTCAAATTTTAAAAATATATACTATAATTATATTATTATATAATATTGGAGAAATAGTAATGAATAATTTTGATTTGGTTGGAGAGATGTCTTTAGAACAATTTGAACATAATATTGAAAAATTACATGGCAAAGAAAAAGCTATTGAATTAGTTGATATTTTGCGCCATACAAAAGTAAATCCAGCTGTTAAAAATAAATTTTATGCTAGTGTTTTTAATAAAGTACAAACTCAAACTTCTATTGATTCTGTTCTAAAAAATCCAACACAAATTATTGCATCTGTTGAAAATGATTTAGCAAAATTTGAAAAACTTCAACAAGAAAATTCAAATATTAAAAATTTGCAATTAGAAGATGAATTAACAAAACTCAATCAAAATATTCTTGAAAATTCAGATTTTATAAAGTCTCCAATTAAATATATAGCAAATTTATCAGAAGAAAAACAAAATGAATTTTTATCAAATACATTTGATTTTATATTTTCTAAAGACCAAGTCAAAAAAGTTGTACCTACTATAAAAAAGTTTATTAATGATCCAAATGCAGAATTTAGTAACGAAGAACAAGAAGAACTAAAAAGTATAGATCTTGATTTAAATGATCCAATTTTTTCTTCTCCAAAAAATCGATCATCATATGTTGAATTATATTTATATGCAATTACTGCATATACACAACTAAATCTAAATCCTTTAGATTTAGATAATAATCAAATCATAGAATTACTTCAACAACATGCTCAAAATATTGAATTTGAAAACAAACATGAAGCTGATGCTCTTATATCTAGGTCTATTAATTCAATTAAGACCAATTATTCTAAAAATAAAAACCTAGATAAAGCAAATGAAATTGCATTTAAATATTCAAATGATTTAGACAATTATGGGCTTAAAGAACTTAAAACAGATTATAATCCTTCAGCTAAAGAAGATTTTATCGAGTCTTATATATATGAAGCAATGCAACAAGCATATGATCCATATTCTATTGAGCAAGAGCATGAGCTCGAAAATGATGAAAGTTTTGATATAAATATAATTGGAACTTTTGATGAACAAACTGAATTGTTACAACAAATTCTCGATTCAAATGCTGAACCTCAACAAGATATACCACAGCAATCTGTTCCAATTGGTACTGTTGAATATATTCAACAACAAATGCAAGAGCAAAAAGCACTTGAAGAATTAGAGCAATCAGAAAAAGTTTCAAATACTCCTGAAAAACCTGATTTTGCAGAATCTTCAGAAACTAATGATAATAATTATTTAGTTGAAGTCAATGAAAAGAAATCGTTTTTCCAAACTATAAAATCTGGAGTTTCGAACTTCTTTAAAAGAATAAATCAAAAATCATTGCCAAACCCAAATGAATCAAAAGCAAAACATACTAACATGAGTTTAGATGATTATGATAGAAAAGCAAGCTTTATGTCAGCAATTAGATCTTTTGGTGATAAAATAACAAATGCAACAAAAGCTATTACTAATTTAAGTAAAGCTAATAAACAACCTTTAAATACTCCTGCAAGTATGGATTATCAAAATAATTCAGGACAAAATTTAGATATTTCTGGAAATCCAAGCTCTGCAAATACAAAAAAAGATTTTATTAAACCTAAAGCTGTTGAAACTGTTGCAAAAAGTCAGCCACGAGAATCACATGCAAGTTTTGACAAATTCATAAAAGTTAATAATGCTGGCAATAAAATTGAACAAGCTGCAATGTCAACTAAGAAAACACCAAATACTACAAATATTTCTCAAACAAAGTCTAATGGTCAATCACATGATGATAATGATGAGCAACAATTTGTTGAATAAATAGTCTTTAACGTACTTATTTACTTATATATTTTAAAAGCAAACCATTTAGGTTTGCTTTTTTTATTATTCCATTATTTCTAATCCTGCAAATTTTGCCATTAATCTTTTATGTCCTACTTTTTCAAAACTAATATCTACTTTTAAGTCTTCTCCTTCTGTTTCTACTTTGTTAATAATTCCTTCTCCGAATTTTTTGTGATATACCTTAACACCTGATTTATATCCACTTAAATCTATATCATTTCCTTTTTTAGTTTGTCCTAAATTGTTTAAGAAACTTTCTGCTGTACGGAATTTGAAACCAGCACTTGATTTTGCAGCAACAGAATTATCTTTATATGAAGTTACTGCACTACTATAATCTTTAGTATATCCTCCATATCCTGCTCCTGCATTAGATTTGCCATAACTCCACTCATATCTATTATTACTTGAAAATCTTGAATCATTTTGAGTTTGCATTGCTTCTTCATAGCCATCTAGCATATTAGCTGGAATTTCTTTTAAAAATCTAGATACTCCATTACAACTTGTTGATCCAAATATTGTTCTTTGTTTTGCACAAGTCATATACAATTGTTGTTTTGCCCTTGTGATTCCAACATAGCAAAGTCTTCTTTCTTCTTCTAGTTCTTGTGGTTCTCCTATTGACTTATATCCTGGAAAAATTCCTTCTTCCATACCTACTAAAAATACTACTGGGAACTCTAATCCTTTTGCACTATGTAAAGTCATTAATGTAACAGAGTTATCTGTGTCTTCTACACCATCTAAATCAGAGCTTAATGTGATTCCTTCTAGAAAATCACTTAATGTACTTTCTGCTGATTCTTCCTCAAACTCCATAGCAACTGTTAAAAATTCGTCTAAGTTTTCAATTCTATTTTCTGCTTCAATTGTATTTTCTGTTTCTAATGCTGCAGTATATCCTGTTAATTGTAAAGTTTTCTTTATTAACTCAGATACTTTCATATTTTCTTTTTCTTGTCTTAGTTCTTCTATTGCACTTATAAATTCTCTAGTATTTGAGTGTACTCTAGATAATCCAAATTGATCTGCATTTTTTATAACATCATACATTGATACTCCGTTTGAAGTTGCAAGTGATTCTACATTATCTAAACTTGTTTTTCCAACACCTCTTTTAGGTTCATTTATTATTCTTGTTAAGCTTAAATTGTCTGCTGTATTTTGAATTAATCTTAAATATGCAATAATATCTTTTATTTCTTTTCTTTCATAGAACTTTAGACCACCAACAATTTTGTATGGTACATCTTCTCTACGTAAAATATCTTCTATACTACGTGATTGTGAGTTCATACGATATAAAACTGCAAAATCTGAATAATTATAGTGTTCTGATAATTTTAGATGTTCAATTTGATTTACAATATAATTTGCTTCATCATATTCATTATCACCTCTATAAACTTTTGGCAGATTTCCTTCTTCGTTTCTAGTCCACAATTTTTTTTCGTATTTTGTTTCATTATTTTTAATTACTGCATTAGCAGCATTTAAAATGCTTTGTGTGCATCTATAATTTTGTTCTAATTTAATAATTTGTGTTCCAGGAAAATCTTTTTCAAAATTTAGAATGTTGCTTATATCAGCACCTCTAAATGAATATATTCCTTGGTCGTTATCACCAACAACAGTTATATTGCCATATTTTGAAGCAAGTAAAGTTACTAATGTAAATTGTGCTTTATTTGTATCTTGGTACTCATCTACAAGTACATATCTAAATTTTTCTGTGTAATATTCTAATATATCTGGATTATCCATTAATATTTGAATTGTAAAATTAATTATATCATCAAAGTCTATTGCATTATTTTCTTTTAGTCTCTTTTGGTAAATTCTATATATATCTGCAATTTTTTCTTTTCTAAAATCTCCATTTGCACGAACAGCATAAGCAGCAGGATCTAACATTTCATTTTTTGCATTACTTATTTCGTATAAAACAGATTTATCTGTAAATATTTTATCGTCTAAATCTTGTGATTTTAATATTTGTTTTACCATTGTTTTTTGATCTGATGTATCAAATATAACAAAAGAACTATCAAAACCTAATCTATCTATAAATTTTCTAAGAATTCTAACACATATTGCATGAAATGTTCCAATCCACATATCTTTTGCAATATCCCCAACTAGTTTTTCAACTCTGTCTTTCATCTCATTTGCTGCTTTATTTGTAAATGTAATAGCCAAAATATTCCAAGGTTTTACATTTTTTTCATCTATTAAATATGCTATCTTGTGTGTTAATACTTTTGTTTTTCCACTTCCTGCACCAGCTATAACTAAACATGGACCTTCAGTATTTACAACAGCATCATATTGTTTATCATTTAATTCATCTAATAATCCCATTTATATCTCCTATCATTCAAGAACTTATGTTTGTATGTATTATATATGTATTTTACGGATTAGTCAATCAATATTTGATTTTATTTTATAGATTTCTACATACTTTTTAAGTATACTATAAATTTCTCGAAAAAGAAATATTTTTTACAAATCTATTGTCTATTTTTTTTGTATATGTTATGATTTTATTAGATTTTAATAGTGTTTATACTTAGGAGGAATATATATGAGTCAAACAGAAGAAAAAAAAGTTATTCCCGCAAAAACTGTAGTTAAAGGTTTAATTACTGGTTTTGTATCTTATGGAATAGTATTAGGATTTTTATTATTTGTTATAGCAATTTTATTTACTGCTGGAATTAGCAGTTTACCAAATGTAAATTACAAAGTATTATCTATCTCATTACCACTTTTATTTGCATTTGTTTTATACTTTGTAATCCATTCAGTTTGTAGACTAAGCACAGCTGATTTATTTAAAAAATGTAAAACTGAAACAGAAAATTTATCAAGTGTAACACAAAAAATGAATTTATTCTTTTTAGTTTGTATAATTATTGCTGTAATAGTTTCAAATTGCTTATTAATTTTAAAACTATCAAACGAAAGAAAATCTATAAATATTGCTTCAGAACAATATTCTACAGTTTTCTCTGATGATTTTACACATAACTTAACAAACGAAATGTTAGCTGATTACAACGAAACAAAAAATCAAACTCTTGTATCTGCAGTTATTATTGAATTATCTTTAGTTTTATCATTCTTTTCTTTAATTCCTTATCAAAAGAAAATGATATCTCTATATAATGATGTTGGTAAAAGAGTAAAAACAGATTCAGAAAATTAAATATTAAAATAAAAACGCGATAACGTAAATTCCAAAATAAACTTAGACTAGACTTTTGCATAAAATTTTATTTTTTGCAAAAGTCTATTTTTTTGTTCGATAAACTAAATTTATCATAACTTTTTATTTTATAAATTGAGTAAACATACCAATTATTATTCCTAATATATTTCCTAAACTTCCCATTCTTCCCTTATATATTCTATTTGATTCTGGTATAAGTTCACATGAAACTATATATAGCATTGCCCCTGCTGCAAAAGCTAATGATATTCCTATTAAGTTTAATGATATATTTCCTATAATTGCTCCAAAAAAAGCTCCTATTCCAGTTGTAAGCCCAGAAAAAGCAGTTAGTATTATTGATTTCATTTTTGAATAACCACCATTTTTCATTGGTAATGATATTGATATTCCCTCTGGTATATCATGTAATGCTATTGCAATTGCTAGAGAAATACCTAATTTTTGTGATGCATCAAATCCAGATCCTATTGCTAATCCTTCTGGAAAATTATGTATAGCTAATCCTATACATATTATTATTCCTGTTTTCAATAAACTATTGTCACTTTCTTTTTTTGAATATATTTTATTTACTGCCTTATCACACAAAATCATGCAAATAACACCTAATAAAACTCCGAAAATACATAAAGTGATTGGTACTATTTCTAATGCTTCTGGTATTAAATCAAAGCAAATTACAGCCGTCATTAATCCTGCTGCAAACTCTAAAATAAAACTCAAAAATTTACTTGATTTTATTTTAAACATTGCTCCTAAAATTCCACCGTAAAGTTGTTCCAATCATACCAAAAAACAAACCATACATTGTAATCTCGCTAATACTCTTCATATCAATCTCCTTTGATTACAATATATGATTTGTTTTAATTTTTATAACTTTTATATAATACTTCTAAGATTTTCTAAATTAAAATTTTTCTACTAGTATTATTAATATTATTGCTATTAATATTATTAATTACTTTTTTAGTTTAATAAATTTCTATACTAATTACATTCTTTCTGGTGCATCAAATCCTAATAGATAAATACCATTTTCAAAAACATTTTTCATTAAATTTAATAATGTTATATTTGAGTCTAATCTATCTGATTCTCCTTGTAATATTTTAACTCTTTGATAATAGCTATTGAATGTATTTGCTAAATCATATAAATATGAGCATATTTTTGATGGTGCATTTTCTATATAGCTTTCTCTTAAAGTTTGATTATATTTTGATATTGTTAATAAAATTTGTTTTTCAATATCTTCTACTGGCTCTAAAATTTTATTTTCTTTTACTTCGTTATTTTCGTAGAATTTATTTAAAATTGATTTTATTCTTACTAATGTATATAAAATATATGGTCCTGTTTTTCCATCAAAAGAAGTAAATTTGTCTATATCGAAAATATAATCTTTTGATATTTGATTTGATAAATCTGCATATTTTAAAGCAGCTAATCCTACTATTTTAGAAATTTTTTGTTTTTCTTCTTCAGATAAATCTTTTGATTCGTTCATTTTTTCATAAACTTTGCCATTAACTTCTTTTATAAGATTTTCTAGTCTCATAACTCCACCATTTCTAGTTTTAAATGGTTTTCCATCTTTTCCATTCATTGTACCAAATCCAAGAAAAATTAGGTCTGCATCTTTATTTATAATTTGTGCTTTTCTTGCACATCTAAATACTTGTATAAAATGTAATTCTTGTCTTTTATCTACAACATAAATTATAGCGTTTGGTTTAAAATCTTTTTCTCTTTGCATTATTGTAGCTAAATCAGTTGTTTGATAACAAGACACTCCTCCTGTTTTTAATACCATACAAGGATTAATTTTAGTTGTATCTTCTGGTTCTTCTACATCTACAACCATTGCTCCATCACTTTCATATATAATTCCTAATTCTTTCATTTTTTCTACCATAGGATTTACATATATTTGTGAATCACTTTCGCCTAACCATAAATCAAAATCTACATCTAATTTTTTATAGTTTTCTTTTAAATCATTTACTGATATTTCTACTATTTTTTTCCATAAATCATAGTAGCCTTTTCTCTTTTCTTGTAGATATGCTGTATATAGTCTAGCTTTTTCTTTATATTCATTTGCTTTTTCAATTTCTTCTTCAGTTGCATTTTCTCCAACTTTTGTTTTTGCACTTGCAGCTGGATAAATTTCTTCTAGGTCTGCAACTGTAAATAATGCTTCTTTTGGATATTCACCTTCAAAATCTGGGTTAAAATAATCCCAATCTGGATGTCTTACTTCAAGTTCTTCAATTACTAATCCCATTTGAAGTCCCCAATCACCTAAATGAACATCTCCAATAGTTTTATTTTCAAAAAATTTGTGAATTCTTTTTACACTTTCTCCAATAATTGCTGGTCTTAAATGTCCTACATGCAATGGTTTAGCAACATTAGGTCCACCATAATCTATAACTACTGTTTTATCATTTTCCATTTCACAACCAAATTTTTTGTCATCTAATAAATTGTTACAATAATTTGTTAGAAATTCTTTTGAAACATTAATATTTATAAATCCTGGTTTAACAACTTCTATTGATTCAAATTCTTTACAATCTTTACAATTTGCAACAACTTCATCTGCTATTATAAATGGTGCTTTTTTATATTGCTTAGCAGCTGTTAGTGCACCATCACATTGAAATTCGCATAAATCTGGTCTATTTGAATTTATTACTTTTCCATATTTTTTTTCATATCCACTTTTCTCAAAAGCTTCTTCTATTTTTTCTTGTAATATTGAAATTAATTCTTTCAATTTTAATCCTCCCCAGCTAATTTTATCAGCTAAACTAATTAGCTTTCTTGGTCTCCTTTTAGTTTTTCTGCTTGATCTGTTGCAATTAAATTGTCAATCATTTCGTCTAAATCACCATTTAAAAAGTTTTCAAATTGGAATATACTTAGTCCAATTCTATGATCTGTAATTCTTCCTTGTGGATAGTTATATGTTCTTATTTTCTCACTTCTATCTCCTGAACCTACTTGACTTTTCCTAGCATTTGCAACTTCTTTATCTTGTTTTTCTTTTTCTATTTGATAAAGTCTTGAACGTAACATTTTCATAGCATATTCTCTATTTTGTAGTTGAGATCTTTCTGTTTGACATTCTGCTACTAATCCTGTTGGTTCATGAATTAAACGAACTGCTGATGATGTTTTATTAACATGTTGACCACCTGCACCTGATGCTCTAAATACTTCCATTTTTACATCAGCTGGATTTATTTCAACTTCAACATCCTCTACTTCTGGTAATACAGCAACTGTAACTGTTGATGTATGAATTCTACCACTACTTTCTGTATCTGGAACTCTTTGAACTCTATGAACACCACTTTCAAACTTAAATCTACTATAAGCTCCTTTACCAGTGATCATAAATGATATTTCTTTATATCCTCCAAGTTCTGTTGTATTTTCATACATTATATCTATTTTAAAATGTTTTCTTTCTGCATACATTGAATACATTCTAAATAATGTTCCAGCGAATAAAGCTGCTTCTTCTCCACCAGCACCTGCTCTTATTTCACAAATAACGTTATTATCATCATTTGGATCTTTTGGAATAAGCAAAATTTTTAATTCTTCTTCGATTTTTGGAAGTTTTTCTTTTGCTTCTAGCATTTCAGCTTCAGCAAGTTCTTTTAAATCTGGATCATTAAGCATTTCTTTGGCTTCTTCCAAATCGTTTGATACTTTTTTGTATTCTCTGTATTTCATAACAACATCTTCGATACTGCTATGTTCTTTCATTAGTTTTCTCCATTCATCTTGTTTAGATATCATATCTGGATCACTAATTAACTTATTTAGTTCCTCATATCTCTTTTCAACATCTTCTAATTTTTGAAACATAAAAACTCTTCCTTTTCTCTAATTTGCTAGAATATTATATCATACAATTGTTTTTTATACAAGGTGTATTTTTCACACTAAATTTCACATAAATTATATTCAATATTTAAACTTTTTAAAGCTTCTTCTTCTCTATTTGAGCAAGTAAATATTAAAACTTGATTGTCCGGATATTCTTTTGAAATATATTCTAATATATTTTTTAATCTTTCATTATCAAAATAAGCAAATGCTTCATCTAAAATAATTGGCATTTTTTCTTTTGAAATTTCATCTAAAGCACTTAGTCTAAGTGATAAGTACATTTGATCTATTGTTCCTGTACTTAATCTATTTACAGGTAAGTATTCCCCTGTTTCGATTTCTGCTGTTAATCCGTCTACATCATTTAGTTTAATATTTGTATATTTTCCATTTGATATATTTTGGATTGAATTACTCAAATTTTGAGTAAATTTTGGACTTATATTTTGCTTTACTTCCTCATAAGCACTTTCCAAGCATTCTTTTGCTATTTCAAATGAAGAATTTAATTTTTCCAAATTTTCTTTTTCGTCTTCTGCATTGTTTAATTTTTCTTCTATTTGAGCTAATTCTTCTATTTGTAAATTCAAATTTTCAGCATCACTTTTTATTGTATGTAGTTTGAATTCTAAAGTATGTATTCTATTTTCTACATTTTCTAATTCTTCCAAAATTTCATCATAACTATAATCTGTTACAGTTAAAACATAATTTGCACTTAAAATATTCATATATTCAAGTTTTAATGCATCTTTTGCTTTTTCTATTTCTTTAGTTAAACTTTCAAATTTTTCTTTATATTCTTTTCCTTTTTTATCTTTTGTTTCTGTTAAAACTTTTATTTCTTTTGCTATATTTGATCTAATTTCTGCTAATTCATCAATTTTATTTTGCATATCTTTTTTATTTTTTAATACTTTGCAAATCATTAATATTGCTATTATTACAATTGGTACTATAGATAAAACATCAATTAAAAGATTTTTTATAAGTACAAATATTGCTACACTTATTGCTACAAAAATTGCTAAAACTATATAATATACTTTTAAATTTACTTTTTTCTTTTTTATATTAGATTCTGCATTTTCATCAATTTTTCCATTTAGAAATTCTATTTTTTCTTCATATTCTTTTTCTAAATTTTTATTTACATTAATTTCTGCAAATCTTATTCTATTATTTTCTAAACTTGTTTTTATTCGTTTTAAAAATTTCTCTTTTTCTCTTTCTTCTATTAGTTCTTTTTCTAGTTGTTCTTTTGTTTCAATACTTGATTGTACTTTTTCTCTGTTAGTTTCTAATTCATTTTTTCTAGAAATTAGTTTATTTATTAATTCTGTAACTTTGTTTAATGGTCTTTGACTTGTTCTTTCTGTTCCTATTTTTTCAGTTTGCATTCTAGATAATTTATCATAAGATTTTTTGTAAGAAATATTATCATCACCAGTAGAAATTAAATTGCTTATTTTTTGAATAATTCCATTTTGTCCATTCTTGCTTAGCCTTAGTCCTTCTTGTTCTGATATTGCTGTATTGAAAAAAGTATCTTCATCAATACCTGTTTGCTCTGTAAAAAAATCTATCCCCTTAGTTTTATCCATAGAAAATTCTTTAGATATATCTTGTTGATTATTATCGTATATTATAGGATTTTTCTTTTTAAAATCTCTATATACTTCATAAACATTTCCATTATCTAATTCATATTGTATTTTTCCTGAAAACTCTTCTGTATTCCATGGTTTATATTTATCAAAATCTGAAATTTCTTTTCCATTTTTGTTTTTTGAAGCCCCATAAAACATACCAGCTATAAACTTTAATAAGCTTGACTTTCCAGCTTCATTATTTCCATGAATTATATTTATATTTTTTTCGAATGTAAATTCTCTTTTATTTAATTTTCCAAATCCATTTACTTTTAGTTTATCTATTTTCAAATTATCACCACCTTACATAACTTCTAATCCAAGTTCTATAGCTTTTTCAGCATCTTCATTAGAAATTTCTTTTCTTTCTAATTTTTTTAATACATTTTTAACAAAAATTCCTCTTAGGCTATTTTCTTTAGAGATTTTTTCTAAATCATAACTTAATTCTGTATTATCTTTAACTTTTAATATATTTTCTTCTAAAATTAAATCCAATATTTCTTTTGCATCTATATTAAACTTTCTTTTTCCTGTTAATACAACTTTGTACATTGTATTATTGTCTAATTCTTTTGAATTTATTTTGTCTATTATATCTTCTTTTGTATTAAAATCGCTCACATCTATTTCTAATTCTGCAAATTTTCTTTCATCTATTGTTATAAATTCAGTAGTTAAAGTTTTATCTTTAAATTCACCTACCACCATTCCATGATTTCCTAATTCATCAAATCCAAAAGATATTAATGAACCTGGATATATTATGTTTTTTCCAGCTTCGTAATTTGTTTTATGAATATGTCCTAATGCTGTATAATCAAATTTTAAATTTTTAATTTTTGTTTCTAAAATTGGATTATATGAAAGTCCTTCTTTATCTTTTGAGCCATTTAAATCACAATGTAGTAATAAAATATTTAATTTATTACTTTCTGGTAGTACAAAGTCTTCCAATTGTGATTCATTTTGATAAAATTCTGTAAAAGCTGCTCCATATAAATTAATTTTTTCATCTTCATATTTTTCTAATTTGCTATCTTTAAATACATATACGTTTTTAGCAAAATAATAGTTATTATATATAGAGTTTTTAAGAAATGGATCATGATTTCCTGGTGTAATAAATATTTTTGTATTTGGAATTTCATTAAATAAAGAATTTATATAATCTATTGATGTTTTTTTCACATAATCATGTTCATATAAATCCCCTGCTATAAATAAATATTCTATTTCATTTTCTTTGCAATATTTAATAACTTTTTTTAAAGCATTTCTTTGCTCTATTCTTCTAATTTCACCTAAATTTCCTTTTTCACTTAATTGCGTAAAAGGACTATCTAAGTGTAAATCTGCTATATGCACAAATTTCATTCTTTCACTTCTTTCCTTTTTATTCTTTACTCTTTTGTACTTAACGTTATAAATTTTATCACACCTTACAAATTCAGTCAATATTTTCTGAAATTTTGTTCGCTTTATTTTGAATTATTTTTATAAAAAAAGATAAGTAACTTTACTGTGTATTTCTACTTTTCAGTAATTTTACTTATCTTTCTATTTATCAAATTTTATTCATCTATTGAACCGAATAATTCATCAAATTTTGCTTCTAATTCTTTTTGAATATCTACTAACTCATCTTGTCTTGCTTGTTCTTCTGATGTTATATTGTTTGGTTGTGGTTTTGTTTCTGATGATTTATTGTTGTTATTACTATTATTGTTGTTTGAAGAATTATTATCAGCATCATCAAATAAACTATCTAAAGATTCTAATGTTTGTGCTTTTCCTATATTGCTTGATTCTTGTCCTTCTTCATATGGTTGATATGGATTGTATTTTCTCCATACACCTCTTTCTATATGTACATCATTATGATCTGCTTTAAATCTATTTACAATTTTTCCTTCTGGATATTTAAAATAATAATATTTGTTAGCTTTTATTGGTTTTATACCTTTTTCATAAATTATACAAACATCATTATCTAATCTTCTAAGTTCGTCTGGTGTAAGTAAAGCTCTTCCCATGATTTGATCAGATTCACTTTTTCCTTGTTTCCAGTCTTCTCTATCTTTATTTACAGATACACTATCTCTAGAAATTGTTTTTTCACCTAATGCTTTAGAGAAATACTCAACTGTTTTTTGTGAGTTAGAACCTAAGAATAAGTGAGTATCACAGTTACCCATAATAGTTTCATGTGCTTCTTTATATACAGCCTCTAATTGGTCTAAGTTCTGCAAAATTACACTGAAAGAAATTTTTCTACTTCTTGATGTTGATATTTTTTTATCAAAATCTGGTATATGTCCAATGTTTGCAAACTCATCAAGTATAAAATATGTTGGCACTGGTAATGCTCCACCATTTAAGTCTGCAAAGTCATATAATTGTTGTATCATCTGTGAAAAGAATATTGTAAGCAAGAAATCATAAGCTGTATGTGTATCTGATGATATAACAAATACTACTGTTTTAGTTTTTCCTATACTTGTAAAATCTATTGTATCTGTTGATGTTACTTCTGCAATTTCTCTAGAATCGAATTTACCTAGCTTTGATTGTAAAGTTCCTAATACAGATCCAAATGTTTTTTCTGGTAGCATTTCAATGTTTTTATAATACATTCTTGCTGGGTGGTCTATTGGTAATTGGTTCATTAAGTTTGTAAGTAAATTATCTCCACCATTATTATTTGCTGTTCTTACAAGTTCTGAGCAACTTGCTAAACTTTGTTCTTCTGGTGGTCTTACTGCTTTTAAATAATAAATTAATGCTTTCATTAACATTTCAGACATATCATCCCAGAATGGATCTGAACTTTTTCCATCTCCTTGGCCTTTTACAATTGTATTTGCAATAACGTCTACGTCAATTTCATTATTAATATGGTGTAATGGATTGTAACCATCACTATTTTGTGGATGTACTAAGTTTAAAACTTTTACATCATAACCTTTTTCTTTAAAGTATCCTGCTGTTTTATCATAAAGTTCTCCTTTTGGATCTGTAAAAACATAAGATCCTAAAAGTTGAAGTGCATTTGGTATAACATAAGATGCAGATTTACCAGCACCAGAACCACCGACAACTAGAACGTTTACGTTACCACGTTTATCTACTGGTAAATAATTTTTTTCTGCTAATACAATTCCTTTTGTTTTGCTTAGAACTTTATATTGTTCTCCATTTTCACTCCAATCACTTGAACCATGTTCAATATCGTCATATTCATGTTTTGGAAATGCTTTTGCTATTCCAACTAGTACAAACAATCCATAAAATCCTAAAAAGTATGGTACAACATTGCCAAATACATTACCATAACCATATTTTCCTGCAATTGCTAATCCTAATGCTGTAAATGGTTTTGTAATATAATATCCTAATTGTGTTAAGAATATGTCCCAAGAAAATCCATCTCCTGTTTTTTCTGGTAATTCTTCTAATCCAATGTTTAAATCTACTTTTAATTCTTCAGGTATTCCATCAAATCCCTGTTTTATAGCAACGCTAAAAGGTGCAATCGCCCATATTATAATTATTAATATAAGAATTGCACTCACTATTAGCTTACCTTTGATTTTTTTTATTGCTCTTTTTAACTTATCAAAAAAACTCATTTATTTCACCTTTTCTTAAGTAAGTTTAATTATTTTTCTAGTCCTTCATCTTTGTTTTTATCTGCATTCTCTCTTGCTTTTGCAGCAGCTTTTGCTTTTCTTGTATTTTTAGATTTTTCATCTTGTTGTTTCAAAGGTGCTTGTATATAATTTCCTGCAATTATTTCATCTAAATTGCTTTCTGCTTTGCTTTCTGTTTCTATAATTCCAGAACCAGTTGTAGAACCATTGCTTGCATTACTTGTTGAACTTGAATTATTATTTTCTCTTGATATATCAACAACATATGGATCTGTTGAAAGAACCCTTATATCTCCAAAACCTCTAATACTATATGCTTCTCTTATTTCAGAGTCTGCTACTTTACGTACATCTACTTCTCTCATTTTAGATGTATTTCTTCCACTTCCTTCATTTGAAGGCTTAGTAGTATCTTCATTCATACTCATTTCTCCTTTCGCTAAGAAACGTGCTTTTATTTTTTCTTATTATCTGACCTTACCTCAAACGCAAAATATTTTTTGTAAGGTTTTAATTTACATTTTCCTTTTACTTCTTTTGTTTCCTCATCAAAATACAAAATAGGTTTAACTTCTTCTGTAGTCTCTGGATCTATAATAGATATTGGCCTTTTCATATTTGGTGTATAAGCAAACTCTTTATATTCCGTTGCTTCTTCATTATACAAAGTTTTAAACTTCATTGGTATTGGCTTTTTTGAAATCTTAACTACATCATAGTCCAAAAATCCCATATTTATTACTACCCTTTCTTTTCCAAAAGAAAGAATAACAAGTGGATTTCCATCTGGTGCGGGATTATCTACATAAAAAGTCTTTTTCTTACGATCTCCTATTATCTCTTCTGTAAAATCTAATCTTTCTACTGTGTATTTTGGTGAAGTTTTTAAATACTCTTTTTCTGTTCGATTTACCTGGTAAATAACTGTACTAGTTCCTTTTGGATCTGTAATACTAAAATATTTACCTTGTAAGTTTTCTTCTTCCATATTTTAATACACCCCTTCATACATTTCTCAATGCGTTTTTTCCTTTGTATATGTTTCTTTTCTATTATATCGTACTCAAGTAGGATTTGTCAACGCATTTTTAAATTTATGTCAACTTCAACTATAATATTGTTCTAATAATACTTATATGTTTCTTGGATTATAATTTGAAACTTTTTCCAATTCTTTATATAAAGCTTTTTCTGGTTCAGTTATATGTTTTGGCAACATTATTTTTGCTTCTAATATTAAATCGCCTCTACCACCTTTTCCATCTTTATATCCTTTGTTTGGAATAGTTATTTTTTCTCCACTTTGTGTTCCTGCTGGTATATATACATTTATATCTTCATTAATTCCATTAAAAGTAAGTTTTGTACTTAAAGCTGCTTCCCATGGTGTTAAGTTTAAATAAGATTTTATATTATAACCTTGTAAATAAAATTTGTTATCATCTTTAATTTTTATTCTTATAAATAAATCTCCATTCTTTCCACCATTTTTTCCAGGTTTTCCTTGTCCTAATAATCTTATTTTCTCATTATTTTGTATACCTGCTGGAACTTGTATTCTTAGAGTTTTCATAGTTCCATCAACTGTTCTTAGAGATATTTTCTTTTCAGCTCCTCTAAAAGCTTCTTCTATTGATATTTGAAGTTCGGTTTCTACGTTTTCTCCTTTTGCAGGTCTTGGCCCAGTTTTTCTAGGAATTTCTTCTCCTTCTATATTTCCGAAGAATATATGGAAAAAATCACTAAATAACGAATCTTTGCTTCTTTTACTTTCTTCATAAGTAGAGTTTTTACTTCTTCCAACATTTCTATTCCACATTCTGTCATATTTTCTTTTTGATGTAGGATTTGATAAAACTCTGTAAGCCTCGTTTATGTCTTTAAATCTTTCTTCGTAATTTTTATTTCCTATGTTTACATCTGGGTGATACTTTTTTGCTTGTTCTCTATAAGCATTTTTTATTTCTGTATCATTAACTCTATTAGTATCCAAACCTAATATTTTGTAGTAATCTTTGAAAATCATTTCAACATCCTCCGAACTTTTTTAAAATTCGAGTTTATTATATCATCTATCATTTTTTTTGTGAAGTTTTTTCAAAATATTTTTTATATTTTTATTAACTAAATTTAACTATTTTTTAAGTAATAATTATATGCTTTTACAGTATCTAAATGCATTATTTTTTCTTCATCAACTTTTTCTAATATTGTTTTTCTTAAAGAATATAACATTGCTTTATCTAGATCTTCTTTGCATAGTTTATATACATAATCTACATCATCGAATTTTCTATCTATTCCTGTAAAATCTGCTAAATATATTATTTTTTGTAATGTTGTCATATTTTCTTTTCCAGTTGTATGATATGCTATTGCATCACATATTTCTTTATCTAATCCAAATTCTGTTTCTGCAATTTTAGCACCTGCTTTAGCATGTATTAATCCAGTATTAGTTTTTTCAATATCGTCTAAATTCACGCCTAACTTTTCAGCATTTTCTACTCTTTTTTCTTTTGGAACTTCTTTTGCTATATCATGCACTAAACCTGCTAATTTAGCCTTTTCTTCATTTTCTCCATAGATTTTTGCATATTCTATAGCTCTATTCATTACACAAACAGAATGATAAAATCTTTTTTCTGATAATGTATTTTTTACTTTTTCATATATTTCTTCAAAACTTTTCATAACTATTGATTATTTTGTTCCTTTCATTCCTTTTGAACCTTTAGTTCCACCTTGCATAGCTAAAATATTTTGATCATATGAAAATGTTAATTTTTCTCTTTCTCTATGTCTTTTTAATGCAATATCAATAAGCTCATCTAATTCTTTCTCAAAAGATTTTCCTGTTGCTTCCCATAAATAATAAGAAAGAGCTCCTGGTATAGTATTAATTTCATTTACATATACTTTTTCTGTTTTCTTATCCATTAAAAAGTCTACTCTTGCAACACCACTGCAGCCTAAAACTTTAAATGTTTCTTTTGTTAATTTTTGAATTTCATCTCTTTTTTCATCGCTAATATCTGCTGGAAGTTTTTTATCTGAAACTGCCATTCCTTTTCCTCCAGCTTTTGCTCCTGCGATTCCTTTAGCTCCACCTTTTATTCCTACACCTTTGTTGCTTTTTGAACCACCCATATATTTATCTGCATAACTTAATATTTCATCTGAGAAAAATGGTTCTTCACATACTGATGTTTCACTATCTACAATATTTCCTATTACAGAACAATTTATTTCTTTTAAATTTTCTACTGCATTTTCAACTATTATTCTATCTGAAAATTCCATTGCAAATTCAATTGCTTCTATTAATTCGCTTTCATTATTAGCTTTTTTGATTCCTACACTTGATCCTAAATTTCCTGGTTTTACTATAACTGGAAATCTTAATTTTTCTTTTATTTCTTTTTGAATTTTTTCTTCATCTTTTATATATTCCATGCTAAAGAATGAAACATAATCAACAACTGGTAATCCAGATTCTTTTAAAACTTTTTTCATTAGAATTTTATCCATTCCTATACTTGAAGCCATTATATCTGGTCCTACATAAGGTATATCTAATAAGTTTAAGAATCCTGCCATTGTTCCATCTTCTACATTTGTACCATGTACTATTGGGAAAGCTACATCTATTGTATTTAAAACTCTTCTTCCAATAAATGGTGCTGGGCATCTCATAACTTTAACGCCTTTTCCGTCATTTACAACGCAAACTTTATAACATCTTTTCAATAATACATCCATATCTTTAAAAGAATATAAATCTAGTAAATCTTCTCCTGTATACATTATCCCTTGTTTTGATATGTATATTGGAACTATTTCATATTTGTCTGGATTTAAGCTTGAAATTGCTTGACTCATTGTTATTACTGAAATTTCGTGTTCAACAGATTTTCCTCCAAAAAATACTCCTACTTTAATTTTCATTTATATCATCCTTTCTTTATTTGTTCTTTTAATTTTTTATAGATAATTATCTGGTAAATCATTTTCTAAAAGAACAACACTTTTACTATCAATAATTTCATTCATTTTTGTTAATGCTTCTTGTAAATTTTTTGCTATAAATATTTTTTCATCTGGATATTTTTTATCTTTTAAACCTTTTAATATTGGTTTTGCTTGTTTTTCACCAACTAAAATTACAAAGTCACTACTATCTGCTGCATTTTTTCCAAGTTCACCATTTATTTCATCTGCTTTATCTCCAAGTTCTACGATTCCTGGTGTTATTAAAATTCTTTTTCTTCCTTCAAAGCTCTTTAATACTTCTAGTGCCATTTTTGCACCTCTATTGTTTGAATTATACGCATCATCTATAATAATACTTCCATTTGGATTTTGCTTTAATTCTAATCTATGTGGTACAGCTTTTATATATTTTACACCAACTTTAATTTCGTCTTCTGATAGTCCTAATTTGTCTGCAATTGCAACTGCTCCAACAATATTTAATATGTTTAATTTTCCTAACAATTTTGTTTTTATTGTTATTGGTTCTTTATTTGGTATAACAACATCAAAAGTTGATCCTTTTTCTGTTATTGAAATATTTTTAGCATAATAGTCAGCTTCTTTTGTTAGTCCAAATTTTATCATATTTTTACTAATTTTTGAATTTCTTATATTTTCATCTTCCCAATTTACAAATGCAATTCCATCATTTGGTAAACTGTCTACTAATTCTAGTTTTGTTTTCCTTACATTGTCAATACTTTTAAATGTGTCTAAATGTTGTGGACCTATTGCTGTTAAAATTCCATAATTTGGTTCAACAATATCACATATTTCTTTAATATCACCTATATATTTAGCTCCCATTTCACATATAAATAATTGATGTGTTGGATTTAGTTTTTCATTTATTGTTCTAACAACACCCATTGTAGTATTATAACTTTCTGGTGTCATTAAAGTATTGTATTTTTGAGATAATATTGTATTTACTATATATTTTGTACTTGTTTTTCCATAGCTTCCTGTAATACCAACAACTTTTAATCCTGGAACATCTTTTAGTTTTTTATGAGCTTTTTTACAAAATCCATGTCTTATTGATTTTTCTATTGGTCTATTAATCAAATTTACAATATATACAAATGTATATGCTATACTTGCTAACACATTTATAACTATTGTTGCAACAATTACATTTGAGAAATTACAGATTCCAAATACAATTGCAAGTAATACTAAAAATGTCATATACATTCTTCTAATTCTTGCTGTTACAACAAAAGGCTTTTTTTCTTTTTTCTTTTTACTTGTAACTATTAAAACTAAGTATGCCAAAATCTCAAGTGCAAAAGCAATATTAATTTGATTAATTGCTAATAAGATAATTGGAATAGCAAGCATTCCAATTGTTTTTATGTTTAATACTGTTTTTATGTTTTTCTTCATCCAAACAGCATATCTATCATTATAATAATTTTCTAATTGTAAAATATGTAACCCATGTCTAATCTTTTTGTAAAAATACACAGCAAATAAGATTATACTTAAGTTTAATAATATCTTTTCCATTTAATTTTCATTCCTTTCTTATTAATTAGAATATTTATTCCAAATAACTGCTAATTTTATATAAAACATTTTATTTTTCTATTTTTTCATTTTTTAAAAATTCGTTTAATACTGCATTACAATTTACAATATTTTCTAAATAAGAAAAATGTGTAGAACCTGGATATTCAACTAATCCACAATCTGGGATTAACTTTTCCATTTTTCTAGCATCTGAAATTGGTGTTGCTGTATCTAAACTTCCCCAAATTAAAAGTGTTGGTACTTTAATATTTGGTAATAAATTTGTACAATCTTCATTTACTATTGTTTTCATTGTTTCTTTTAAAACATTTGCTGATGCTTGATAATCACTAGAACCTACTTTACTTCTAAGTTTTTCTTTGAATTCTTTGATTTTTTTAGTATTTGGAAGAATATTTAAACAAATTTTTCCAGTTTTAAAAAATCCAACTTTTAAATAATAGCCTAAACTTCTCTTTGGTTTTAAACCAGCACTATCAATTAGTACAACTTTTTTAGCTGATACAACACCTCTACCAACTGCATTTATTATGCATCTTCCACCATTTGAATGCCCTATTAAAACTGGATTTATTATATTTAATTTTTCCAAAAATTCTTTTAAGAAATCTCCAAAATCATTAGAATTTAATGGATGTTCTGGCAAATCACTTTTTCCAAATCCAACTACATCTACTAGATATACTTTAAAATTTTGACACAAACCGATTAGCTATAGGTCTCATTGTTTCTAAATTTGCAAGCCAACCGTGTAATAAAACGACAGGATAACCTTCTCCTAAAACTTCGTAATTTATATTCCAATTATTTATTTTTATTTGCAATTTTCCTCTACCACCTATGTATTATCCACAATTATTTAACAAATTGTGGATTTTCTTATTACTATAATTTATTCAAATTTTTTAGTAATGTTCTTTTTTCCATAACATATTATACCAATTTTCCAATAAATTCAATACATTTGTTTTAAATTCTATAACTCTACATTGTTATTTCTCCATTTTCATTATCTAGTACAACTAATATATCTTCTTCTTTTCCCGTATCACAATTTATATAAACTAAAAATTCTGTATCTTCCACCTTACCTTTAAATTCATAGCACATTATTTCTGTTTTCCATTTAGTTGGTATTATAGCTCTTCCTTCACTTTGAATTTGAAGATTTTTGTTTAATTTGTCTTTTGCTTGTTCTATAGTGATACTAGGATTTTGAATTTTTCTTTTTTCATGTGAATTCAAATATCCAGAAGCTTCTAATCCTAAAATTTCTCCATTATCCATTGCCATCTTCACTTTTATTAAATCTGGATAAACTGTAATTCCATCTTGTTCATAAGCATAGTTTACTGTAATAATATTTTCAGAAATAGCACAATAAGTTGGTGTCATATTTTCAAATCCTTTTGATTTTAAAAACTCTTTTCCACTTTCTTTAGCTTCTTCCTTACTTATTTTAGCTTCATTTACATCTCTATTTTTATCTAATGAAATTATGTGTCCACCTTTTTGAGATATACTCATAGTTGCTATATCTTTCGAATTATTAAATTCTATTGCAAAATCATATTCTGGAATATTGGCATTTTCTAAAAATCCATTTCTGTTTATATTTTTAACATCATAAGATTCAAAAAATTCTTTTACTACTTGTTCTGCTTCATCTTCTGTAATTTCATTTCCTGTTAAACCTTTTTTCTCTGCTTTTTCTATATGATCCGAAAAAGCACCATCATATATTAGTCCTTCATACTCTTGAAAATTACTATCAATACTAGAAAAAACTGAAACATTATCAACAGCTTGTGCAAACTGTAAATTATTTTTATTAGTTAATTCTTCCCATTTTGTATTTCCTGCATATAAATCTTCTTCTATCTGATTTAAAGTATTTTCTAATTCAATGCAATACTTATGCAAATCTTGCAGATTGCTCAATTCCTCGTCTGTTAAATCTTCTTGATTTATTCCTTTTTTAGATAATGTATAACTATAATCACTAACTTGATTTAAAAATTTTGCTGTTTGTGATAATCCATCATCATTTATAGGTATTCTACTTAAATATGCCATTGCTAAATTTGAATTATCCCATATTTTTGTTAAAGTTTCTGCTGAATAATTTGCAGATTTTGATATAGTTGCTTTTGCTAAGCATTTTTCTATCTTATTTACATATTCAACAACATTACTAAATGCTTCATTATATTCATTCAAATTTGAATTTAAAAATTCTTCTCTTAATTTGTATGCATAATATCCTGTTACTGCTGTCATCAAAACTAAAGCAACTAATATAGCAATTAAAACTTTCTTATTTAATTTATTCATAAATATTTCTCCTATTTTATTTTTTCTTATCTTTTCCTTTTTTTGAAAATTTATGTGCAAAAATTTAATTTATAATAAAGATATAAATTGTTTGAAATATAGATAAAACAATTAAACTTTCTTTCATTCTTGTCTTTTAAATTGTTTAATGTTATAATGTGCTTGATTTTATTGAAGGGTAATAATTAAATGAAAAAAATATTAATATTTTATGGTTCTTATGGTGGTGGGCATCTTTCAGCTGCAAAAGCAATCAAACAAGAACTAGAATCAAATTACGCAAATATTGAAGTAAAAATGGTCGATTGTATCGAATATATAAATAAATATGTTAACAAACTTACAACAGAAGCTTATAAAGAACTTGCAAAAAAAGCTCCTTTTCTTTGGAAATACGTTTATAAAGATTCTCAAAAAGGTCCTCTTGCAACAATTAGTACTACATCAAACAGACTAATGTCTCATAAATTAAATGTTTTATTGCAAGAATTTAAACCAGACTTAATTATTTCTACTCATCCATTTGGAACTCAAATGTGTGGTATTTTAAGAAAAAAGGATAAAATAAATTGTAAAATAGCAACTGTACTTACTGATTTTCATATTCATGCACAATGGCTTGTTTTCAATGAATATATTGATGATTTTTTTGTTTCTAACGAACAAATGAAATTAGATATGATAAAATGCTCTATTCCTGAAGAAAAAATACATGTTACAGGAATCCCTGTTTCTAAAAGATTTTTAGAAGATTTTGATAAAACAGCTATATGTACAAGTTTTGGATTAGATCCTACAAAAGAAACAGTTTTATTCTTTGCTGGTGGCGAATTTGGTCTTGGAAGAAACACAACTTTTATGACATTAAAAGCTTTAGAAAGATTATTTTCAAAAATGCAAGTTGTTGCTATATCTGGAAAAAATCCAAAAATGAAAAAGAAATTTGAAGAATTAGTTGCTACTACCGGTTCAGAAGATAGAATAAAAATTTTAGAGTTTACTGATAAAGTTCCTGAACTTATGTCTATTTCATCAATAGTTGTTACAAAAGCAGGTGGACTTACAATTACAGAAAGTTTAACATCACATCTTCCTATAATAATTATAAATCCAATCCCTGGTCAAGAAGAAGAAAATGCTCAATTTCTTGTAGATAAAGAAGTTGCTATTTGGATTAAAAAAGGTGACAATATTGCAAGAGCATTAAAAAATTTATATAGAGATACTGACAAACTTGCAAGAATGCGTGCTAATGCAATAGATTTAGCAAAACCTTATTCAACTGAAAATATTTGTAAAATTTTAATGGATAATTTAAAATAAGAAAAAAAGTGAACATATACAGATAAATTCTGCAAAATGTTCACTTTTTATTTATTATTTTAATATTAATTTTATATTTCGCTTCTACCCTCTAACGCTTTTGTTAAAGTTATTTCATCTGTATACTCTAAATCACCACCAACTGGAATTCCTCTAGCAATTCTAGTTACTTTTACTCCCATTGGTTTTACAAGTTTAGATATATACATAGAAGTAGCTTCACCTTCTACTCTAGGATTTGTTGCTAATATTATTTCTTTTACACTTTCGTTCATTATTCTTGTTAATAATTCTTTAATTTTTATATCATCTGGTCCAACTCCATTCATTGGCGATATTGAACCATGCAAAACATGATAAACACCTTTAAATTCATGTGTTCTTTCCATTGCTATAACATCTCTTACATCTTCAACAACGCAAATTGTTGAACTATCTCTTTTTGGATCTGCACATATATAGCATGGATCTGTATCTGCTATATTAAAGCATTTTGAACAAAATTTTAAATTCTTTTTTGCATTTACAATAGAATCTGTAAATTCTTTCACTTCATCATCACTTAAGTCTAGCATATAAAAAGCTAATCTTTGAGCTGTTTTATGTCCTATACTTGGTAATTTTTCAAAGCTTTCAATAAGTTTTTCTATAGATGGTGAATATGTTGACATTTCTTTTTTCCTCTTTTATATAAACTTTATTACATAAGTCCTGGAATATTAAATTTTCCAAGTTGTGCTGCTTGTGCACTATCTACTTTTCTTAAAGCTTCATTTACACAAGTTAATATTAAGTCTTGTAGCATTTCAACATCATCTGGATCAACAACATCTTTTTGAAGTTTTATTTCTTTAATTGTTTTATCTCCAGCAACTTTTACACTTACTGCTCCTCCACCTGCTGTTGCTTCAAATTCTTGACTTGATAATTCTTCTTGTGATTTTTCCATATCTGCTTGCATTTTTTTGGCTTCTTTCATTAATTGATTAATGTTCATTCCACCAAATCCTCCCATTCCTCCTGGGAATCCTCCTCTTTTTGCCATTATAATATCCTCCTTCATTACTTTCTCTATTTTAAATTTTCTAACTCATAATATACTATTCTATTACATTAATGTCAATTCCAAAATCATTTTCAAAATCATTTGTTGCTTTCGTATTTGTTGATGTATTTGCTTTGCCATCAACAAATTTTAAATTTATTTCTTTTCCTATTTCCATAAAAATAATTTTGTTTAGGTCATTTCTGTTAGCTGAATCTTCTAATATTTTTCTTGTAAAATCTGTTAATCCATTCACAAAAATAACTTCCCAAGTTAAATCATTTACTGGATTTATTTTAGTATTTACTAAAGTAGTATACAATCTTATTTTTCCTGTTTGCTTTAAATTTGTTATTACTTTAGACCATACTTCAGCTTCTTTTCCATTTGTATTTACTGGTGCTTTATTAACTGTTTTTGATTCTTGAGCTATACTTGGTGTTCTGCTTGAACTTGGTACATTACTACTAACAGTCTTAGTATTACTAGTTCTTGGTGCAATTTGCAAATTTGCCAATTTATTTTCTAGATTAGCAATTCTTGCTTCTAATGCTGATGTATTTCCACTAGCTACTGATGAATCATTAGCCTGATTACCATTGTTAATAATGTTTTCACCTGCACAAAGTTTTATTATTCCTGTTTGAAACATTATTGTTTTTTGAGCAGACCATTTTATATTGTTTTCTAATTCTGATAATTGATATATTATTTGTAATAATCTTTCTTTAGTTACTTTATCTGCTAATTTTTTTATTTCTTCTATTTCTTCAGCAGAATATAGTTCTAATTTATTTGTTGCTTTAAATACTAATATATCTTTCACATATTTTATTACTTCCCATAAGAAATTATATAAATCTTTTCCATCTTTTAATACATCATCTATTGCTTCTAAGCTAGTAATTTCATCATTATTAATTATTCCAGATGTTATTTTATTTATTGTAACTAAACTTGGTATACCAACTAGTTCTTTTACGATTTGAGATGTTACTTTTTCACTACTTTCTTGATAACATCTTTCCAAAATACTTATAGCATCTCTCATAGCTCCTTCTGCCAAAACTGAGATTAGCTTCAAAGCATCTTCATCTATTTCTATTTCTGCATCTTTGCATATTACTCTTAATCTTTTTATTATATCTTCTTCAGATATTTTTTTGAAATCAAATCTTTGACATCTAGATAAAATTGTTGTTGGTAATTTTTGTGGTTCTGTTGTTGCTAATATAAATTTAACATGTGCTGGTGGTTCTTCTAATGTTTTTAATAAAGCATTAAAAGCTCCAACAGATAACATATGAACCTCATCTATAATATAAACTCTATATTTTGCCTTTGTTGGTAAAAAATTTACTTCGTCTCGTATGTTTCTAATGTCTTCAACACTATTGTTTGATGCAGCATCCATTTCTACAACATCAGTTAGTGAACCATCTAATATTTCTTTGCAAATTTCACATTCATTGCATGGCTCACCATCTTGTGGATTTAAGCAATTTACTGCTCTTGCTAATATTTTAGCTGAAGTAGTTTTTCCTGTTCCCCTTCCACCATTAAACAAATACGCATGTCCTACTCTACCAGACATTATTTGATTTTTTAGTGTTCTTGTAATTCTATCTTGTCCAACCATATCAGAAAATTTAAGTGGTCTAAACTTTCTATACAAAGCTGTATATGCCATTTTTCTACACCTCTATTTCTTATCCAAATTATCCAAAATTAAAGGCTTCCCTTAAGGAAGGTATGCAAACTCACATAATACACTATTTATCGCTGCTTTCTTCCGAACCTGACGAGATTCATAGCTTTTTATTGAAACATACCTTCCTTAAGAAAAGCCTCATCATTAACTATTGCAATTATATAATGAATTTCTTATTTTGGCAATACTTTTTTAGTAGTTTTTACAATTCTATTTTTCAATTTTAATTAGTTTTCACTCTTTTAAATACAACATTATCAAAATTTGTTATTTCTGTATTAGATGAACCTTCAGTTGCCAAATCTCCCGCTGGTGTATCTACATTTATATTTCCTTTATATGTAACATTATTGTTTGTTTGAATTGCTATATCAAAAGACAAATTCATTTTTATTTTATCATTTGTTATTCCAACTTTATTTAATAAACTTCCATTATAAACAATTTCAGTATCATCATTTGAAACATAATTTCCTATATTTTCTAATGCTAATCTAAAACCTGCTACACCACCGTTATTAGCGATTTGTAGACTTTTTAAATCATCTATTTTATCTCCTAAATATACTATTTTATTTCCTATATAATTTTGTTTACTTAAACTATACAAATTGTTTAAATCACCTGTTGGTCTGTATATTTTTGCTTCTCCTAAATCACTTTTTGTTATAACAAAATTATCAAATGTGATTGATTTTATAGTTTGTGTTTCTCCTTCTTTTTCTGGATCTAAATAAATATAAAAATCATTTGCTTGATTTAAACTAATATTCCATAAGTTTTGTCCATCATCTATTTTGTTGCCTTCTACTGTACTTATAATTAAAATTTTACTTAATTTATATGGTAAAGTTTTTTCACCTTCAACTTCATATCTAAGCATTGTTAATACTGCAAACAATATTACTATTGCAAAACAAGTTATAAAAATACATCTCTTAAATAAGTTCTTTTTTTTCATTTTTATTCCTCTCTCTTAACATTTTAAAAAAATCTTTTAATATTTTTTCACACTCGTCCTTTAATATATATTTTTCTACTTCTATTTTATGATTAAATTTATAATCTTGCAACAAATTTAACACAGAACCACAAGCTCCTGTTTTTGGATCTTCTGTTCCTATATATATTTTTTTAATTCTTGCTTGAATTAAAGCTCCAGCACACATTGAGCAAGGTTCTAATGTAACATACATCTCACAATCTTCTAATCTCCATGCATCTAACTTTTTACAAGCTTTTTCTATTGCTAATATCTCAGCATGAGATGTTGGTTGTTTTTTACTTTCTTTTAAATTATGTGCTCTTGCAATTATTTTACCATCTTTTACTATTACAGCTCCAACTGGTACTTCTTCTTTATCAAAAGCCTTTTGAGCTTCTTTTAAAGCTTCTTTCATAAATTTTTCTTTTTCCATAATATCCTAACATTTCTTTATATTTTTATTATTGCATATATTATTTTAGCTTTTTTTCTAAATAAAGTCAAATTTAGTTTTTATTTCACTAATCTGATTATTAATAATTATATATATATTAGTATTTATTAGCATTAGTAAAGCTTTTACTTTTATTAATTATTATACAAAAAGAAAAAAGAGGCACAGTTGCCTCTTTTGCCCGAGAAGTGCACCCTCTCATTCTGTTATAAAATATTTGGATAGTAGATTTTTCGAGTTACTTCTGGAATTAGCTTAACTTAACTGCTTTGCCACCAATGGTAGCTGTTGTAATTAATCCCAGTTTACCAGGTTTAATAGTTCCTTTTTTCTTCGAATTTACCACCTTCATCTTTGTCGGTGATGAAATGCTAGCGGTATAAACCTTACCAGATTTCAACAATACAAACTTTTTGGCATTGATAAATCCGAATTTTGTGACTTTAGTAGTGACCTTTTTTCCGTTAAGATACAATGTGCCACTTTTCAACGTAAGGGTTTTTGATGTACTACTGCCCTTCGTGTAAAGGGTAACGTAACTTCCTTTATTGACTGCATAAGTCTTTTTAGCAACCCATGCTCCTCTCTTATTCAATTCACTAATTTTGTATTCAGTGCCTTTATCTGTCTTTATAGCTGTGATAAATCCATTGTTATTATTAATAACACTTTTTACATCACCATCTATGTTAACAACCTCTGCTGAATACCAATTTCCGAATTTAAACTTATATAATTTTCCATTTATCTCTGATAAATAGACATTATATCTGGTGTCAATTCCAAGGAATTTCGCTCCCTTGACTGTGTCAGATAGTCTAACTCCATTAGTTTCATTTAAAATCTTGGAGCCGCTAATATAAAGCTGTAATTTCTTTTTGTTATCTTTATAAGCTCTAACTATCTGATTACCATTTGAATCCGTACGTTCTACTCTATTCTTTGCCTTGCTTGGTGTAGGCGTTGGAGATGGATTCACAGGAGTTGGTGTCGGGTTCGCCGGTGTAGGAGACGGGCTAGGACTTGGTGTTGGTGTCGGATTAATATTAGCTAAATCAGACAATTTAACATTACCCTTACCTGTTACTAAAATGCTTGTTACAAGATCTTCTGCGTCAAAATTTAATTTGACTGCATTAACTTTGTAACTAACCTTTTTACTTGCGTACGTTAATTTTTCAACATTACCTGTTGATAAAATAACATATAAGTCTCCTGATGAAGAATATCCCGCTTCTTTTACACTACTGTAAAGGAGTGCTCCTGAATTTGAATATACATTTTTGTTTTTCATCATTACCCGTCTAGTAATGCGATAACTGTTTAAATTTTTATCAAATTCATAGAACTGAATGTGCTTATTGCCGTTGCTGTCATCAACCCAGTTGTAACTATAAGGCATATTTGCTGTTGCTGCTGATACGGTTGTTGCCTGCGTTGTGCAACACATAATTGCTATTGCACAAATGATAGTTGCCATCGCTTTTTTTACCTTACTCATATTGTTTCCCTCCTGTTGTGCACTTCTCGAGCTGCCTTATTTAGTATACATTAAATCAACAATCATTATATGATTGAAGCGATGTATCTTTTTTAAGGCTTTTTATATATGTGTAACTATCCAATGTTATTATAACATAATTAATATATAAAATCAAGAAAATGCTTGCTTTATATGTTATTTGCCTCATTTAATAAAAAAAATTTATTAACAACTTTTGTTCTCTTTTTTTATTAATTATAAAATTTTATAATATTAATACTTTTTCAATAATTATAAAAATAACTATAATAGTAATATAACAACAATGCTATTACATATAGTAATAAAAAAAAATAAACTAAAATCATTAGTTACATTTCTAATAACTTTAGTTTATTTATTGTCAGTTGGTCTCCCCATGCGGACTCGAACCACAATCGGTAGCTTAGGAGGCTACTGCTCTATCCTGCTGAGCTATGAGGAGATTTTCCGCTTAAATAAAACTATTTAAGCGATTTTAAAAATTCAAAGAATTATTTATTTTATTTGTACTTAATTTTTTTAATTAAGCATTTAATTTTTCCATTAAATCAGATACATCTATACCATGAACTTCACATGCTTCTTCTAAAGTTTCTGCTTGTGAAGCTGGGCATCCTAAACAGTGCATACCAGCATCTAATAAAATATCAGCTTTATCTGGATATTGTTCTAATAATTCTCCAATTGTCATTGTTTTTTCTATCATTTCAATTCCTCCTTTTTTAGAATTTAATTTTTCTTTATTATAATTTTCTATTGTTTTATAATAACAAAACTAATATTAATCTATGCAAATATCAAGCAATTTATAAAACAATTTCAACTAATTTTAACATAAATTTTAAAAAAAGTATAGACAAATATCAAAAATTATTGTATCATATTACAAAATTCAAGAAAGGTGGTGAACTTAATTGAATTTACTGGTAAATTTATTCTTTATCAGTTTTGGTATCAATATTTTTATTATCATTTATTTTTTATATTCTTTATTAGATACTTTTTTCTCTAAAAATTTACAGGGTTCTAAATTATCTATCAAGAAGAAAAATTTATAGGAGGTATTTTGAAAAAAGTTTTATTAAATCTTTTTGTTTATTTGTTGTGCTTTTTTATATTTTCTAATATCTATTTTTCATTTTTCGCTGAAATTTTTAATTCTGAACATATTATTTTTCCTTATGCTATATATCCTTTTGATATTTGCTCTTTATATCCACAAACTTGGTCTTTTATAAAAAAAGCCTATTGTATAGTATTTGCAATATGTTACACAATTATTCATTTTAGTATTGTTATTAAACTTTCCAAGTTTTTGCATATTAAAAATCTAAAGCTTTTTAATTTCAAGGATTACAAAATTTCAAAAAAAATTAAAAATTTATCTTCAAAAACAAATATTTCAAATTCAGATAACATCTTACGTTTAAAAATTGGTTGTTTAGATTCCAATGTACCAATCTATATTTCTGAAAAAGGTCTTTTCCAAAATATTTTAATAACTGGTACTATTGGAAGTGGAAAAACATCATCTGCAATGTATCCTTTTACAAAACAATTAATATCTTACAATTCCACTAATAGTGAGAAAAAACTTGGTATATTGATACTAGATGTAAAAGGAAATTATATAAAAGAAGTTCAAAAATATGCAAATTTATATAATCGTTCTAATGATGTTATTACAATAAATTTGTCTGGAAAAATCAAATATAATCCTTTAGATAAGCCTGAATTAAAGCCTGCTGTTTTAGCAAATAGACTAAAAACTATTTTAACATTATTTAGTAAAAACAATAGTGAATCATATTGGTTAGACAAAGCAGAACAGATATTGTCTGAAGCAATTAAATTTTGTAGATTATACAACAATAATTATGTAACATTTACTGAACTACATAAACTAGTTCTGTTTCCAGAATATTTTGAAGAAAAAATAGTACATTTGAAAAAAATTTTTAATCAATCTTATTTTAATCAAGAACAAGTATATGATTTAATTTCTTGCATTGATTTTTTCCAAAAAGAATTTTTTTCTTTAGATACACGTACTTTATCTATTTTAAGATCTGAAATTAGTAGAATAACAAACATATTCGTATCTGATTATCAAATCTCAAATACTTTTTGTCCAAGTAAAGATAGTATTAATTTTTCTGGTTTTGAGGATTGTTTAGAAAATGGAAAAATTGTTGTTTTGCAAATGAATATATCTGAATATCGTAATCTTTCAAAAATTATAGCAACATATTTAAAACTTGATTTTCAAACTGCAGTAATGAGACAACTATCTGGCTCAAAAGTTAGAATGTCTGCATTTATTAGTGATGAATACCATGAATATGTTTCAGAAACAGACGCTGAATTCTTTTCTGAATGTAGAGAGGCAAAATGTATAAATATTATTGCTACACAAAGCTATACTTCTTTAATTAACAGCCTAAAAAATGAATCTAGTGTAAAAGTAATTTTACAAAGTTTAATAAATAAATTATGGTTTAGAACTGATGATATTTTTACTATTGAAGAAGCCCAAAAGCAAATTGGAAAATTAGAAAAAGAAAAGACTTCAATTACAATTTCCGAAAATGCTAAAAAAACAGATTTTAATGTATTTACAAATAGCTTAATTTCGCGTGATTCAAATATTTCTGAAAGTTATAACACATATACCCAAAATGATTTCAAATACGATACCAATTTCTTTTCACAAAATTTAAAAACTTTTGAATGTTTAGCATTTCTTTCTGATGGTATGTCTATTTTAGAACCTCAAAAATTAAAAATGCTACCTCATTTCAAAGATTTATCTTAAGGAGGTTTATATGAAAACAAAAAATGTTTTTTATCTTTATATTTTAATGTTCTTATTCTTTTTATTATATTTTTTTAGTAATATTTCTTTTGCAGGAGATCCTAAATTAATAAATACTTTAAATGGCGCTTTTGAAAAAATTGAAAATTATATATTAAGATTATCAACTCCAGCCGCAGCTGTGGCTGTTGGTACTGGTGTTTTAATGAAAAAATTTAGCTTTGGTGATGAAGAAAAAATTAGAACTTCAAAAAAATTAATTCGTGGTAGTTTATTTTCTTATGGTTTCATTTTATGTATTGATTTAATTCTCTCATTAATAAAAACTCTATTAACATAGGAGGATAGATGGAATATACTAGCGAATCATTATCTGAATTAATTTTTCAAGTTATAAATAATATTTTAACAAAACTATTTGCATCTCTTGATAAAACAATTTATTCTCTTTTAGATAATATTACATTTATAGATGAAAATATTTTAGAACAAGAAAATTTTAAAAAGATTGTTGGTGAAAATAGTTCTAGTGGTATTATTCTTATTTGCAATGCGCTATTACTTGGATTTTTTATATTTTATGGTATTCAATATTTAACTTCACATTTAACATACATAAAAGTTCAAAAGCCTTCTCAGTTCATATTTAAAGCTATAATTTTTATCGCATTAATGAATTCATCTTTATGGTTTTGCAAAGAAATAATTTATATAATTTCGTTAATTACTAAAGCTATTAATTTACTCTCACAAGATTTGTTTAATATAGATATCAGTTTTACAGAATTTATCAAACATCTAAACTTTATTTTATATGAAGATAATTATAAGTTAGATATTTTCTCTTTTGATGGAATTGTTAAATCCTTTTCTTCTATTGGAATGATTTCTTTAATTTTTACATATTCATTAAGATATCTATTAATTCAAATTTTTGTTATTCTTTGTCCTTTTGCTTTTCTAACACTGCTTTCTGATAACACAAAACATTTCTTCAAATCTTGGTTTAGAAACTTTTTGTCCTTGCTACTAATACAAATTTTATTATCAATTGTTTTATTAGTATCTTTTTCACTTATTGATATTAGTAATTTAGAACTTCAAAAATTACTCTATATTGCATCAATCTATGCAATTACGAGATGTAATTACTTTATGAAAGAGCTAATTGGTGGAATTTCTTTTGATATAAAATCTAACATATCATCACTTAGATAATCGGAGGTGTATAAATGAAATTTATTTTTCCTAAAAATTATACTTTTAAAACAAAACTTTTTGGCTTTATTGACTATTCTACTGCCATTTGTAATGGAATTATAGCACTAATTATATATGCTTTATCTAATCTATTCTTTAATAGATTAAGCTACAAATTGTATTTCTTTATTTGTTTATATTTTCCTATTTTTTTATTTAGTATTATTTGTTTTCAAAGAGAAAATATCTTATCTGTATTAAAATATACTTTTTATTTTTTTAAAAATCGAAATATATATTTTTACAAGAAAAAGCATTTTAACATTGATGAAAATTCTAAAAAAGATAAATAATATAAAGTTTTATATTTATATATGAAATTTTTTCTGTAATTCTATCCATATTGCTTTTCCATTTAAGCAAACTACTACTATTAAATTTAATAATGTACAACCTAATGAAATAATGTTTAAAATAGCTCGTTCTTTAAATACTCCTATTATTATTAAATTACTTAAAATTCCTAAAGTTAATATTAGTATCTCATATATTGCATATTTAACATATTTTCTATATTTAATAATTGTAAGAATACACATTATTAAGTTTGAAACAATTGTTACTATTGGAAATCCTATTAAAAAAGACCACTTTCTAAATCCAAATATTAAGTCTATAAAGAATAATAATATTAATATTTGGACTGTCTGCAAAGCTACACTAGACGCTAGATTAATTCCTTTTTTTAAAGAAAACATTATTGTATTCCATGTATAAATTATACCAATTATTGCTATAATTGACCAATTAAATCTCCTTTGTAATGCATAATTTATAAGTAATAAAGTTATTGAAATAAATACAGTAACAATTATACTTATATTCATTAATGCTCTACTTTTCTTCACATTTTTTATATTTGGATATAACATTTTATACGCCATTCCCTTCCATTTCTACATTTATATTGTTTTCTTTAAAAAATTTTATCATATTATTTTCTACATTTCTTTTTTCTAATACAGAAGCTATTGAAAAAATTATTGTATTATCAACACAACATGCTGTGCATTTTATTTTTTCAACAGTTTCTGGTGCTATTAAAAAATAAACTTTATCTATATATGGTTTGTATTCTGCTATAAAGCCTATTCTTCCTATACTAGATAATGTAGTTGTATTATATTTTCTTCTTTCTTTATATGCTATTTGCACAACTTTTTTCTTTATAAATAACGGCACTATTCTCAAAAAAGGATTCATTCCTAATTTTACGTTTGTTGCTATTGTTTTTAATAATTCTTCCTCTTGTAACTTTGTTTTAAATTGTTCAATAACTGCTTTTAAAATATTGTCAAAACTTTTTTCCTTGTTTGCATATACATTTACATCTATATATGAAAAGAAATTTGATATTGTTTTAGATGGAAAATATTTTTTTAAATTTACAGGAACACTAATTTTTATTGGTCTTTCTTTATATTTGCTTTTCAATTGTTCTTGATAAATTGAATATATTAATACAGCAGTTAAATATTGTGTTATTGTTGCTCCTTTAGATTTTGCTTGTTCTTTTAATTGTGTTGCATTTATATATTCATGTGTTGCTGCAACTACTCCAGGTACTAAATCTCTACCTGTTAAAACATAAGCTTTTTTACCTTTTCCTTCACCTTTTAATTTTTTATTAAAATTTTGAATATAGCTATCTTTTGAATCGTAATTTACTTTTCTTTCTTCGGCTTGTGAAATTCTTTTACTATCAAAATGAGCTATTTCAATATAATTATATGTAATTTCTTTTAGAAAATGTAATGCACTATTTCCATCAGTTAAACAATGAAAAATATCTAAATTAATTTTTTTATCAAAATATGTTATTCTAAAAAGATAATCATTATTTGCCGGTAAATCGATATATTTGCATGGATAATCATGTTCTTCTTCTATTACTACATTTTTAGGATTACTTTCAAAATAATACCAAAAAAATCCTTGTCTCATACGAACTTTAAACAATTTAAACTTAATTAAACTTAATTTTACAGCTTTTTCTAAAATTTCTGGATTTATTTTTTCTTTTAATGTAATTGATATTCTAAAAATAGAACTATATTTTTTAGTTGAAGCTAATGGAAATAATTTAGCATAATTATCTAATTTTCTCCAAGATAAATTTTCTTTCCTTCTAAACTTCACTTTTTTTCACTTCCTTTAATAAATTTACAATGTCTTTATATGTTTCTTCAGAAGCATATTGCTTTTTCTCTCTATATGTCATCCAAATATGTATTGCTTTTTCAGTTTCTCTAAAATCAATTTCTACATTTTCTTTTTTAGCTCTTTCAAAAAAATCACGAGCATCTGGATTTAATATATCATAAGTTCCTGTATATAAAGTTATATTTTTCAAATTTTTAATTGGTCCTTTTATCGGGTTAACTAAATAATTATCCATTCCATCTTGACCACTATATGCTTTTCCAGCTATTTTAAGTACATCTTTTATTAATGTTGGATCTTGCATTTGTAATTCTTTGGTAATTTTTGGATTATTCATTGTTACATCTAACCATGGTGATAGTAAAATTGTTTTATTTGGTTTTCTGCATTCTGTTTCTGAAAGTTTTTCTAATAATGCTAAGGCCATTCCACCACCTGCAGAATCTCCCATTAAAATTAATTTTCTATCTCCTAATTTAGCCAAAACATCTTTATATAAAGGTTCTATCATTTCAAAAACTTCTTTATAAGTGTATTTAGGAGTAAGTGGATAATCTGGTAATATTAAAGTCATTCCAGTATCCGCTACTAAATCTTCCAAAAACTTCCAATGTTTATATGTTGCTTCAATCACATAAGATCCACCATGTAAATAAAAAATCACATCTCCCATATTTGGTTTATTTTTTGGGTTTAAAATAAATACTTTTCTATTATGGTATTGCATTTCAATAACTGTATGTTTTTCTTTTACTGCTTTAGGTGCAATAGCTTGAATATCTATTACAAAAAATAAACTTATAGTTACAAATGCCGTTAAAAATAACCAAAATAAATAACTTTTTAAAATTTCTATATTTATGAAAAATAAAATTGGTATTATTGCCAATAATATAATTCCTAAAATTATTACATATCTTTTCTTCATATTATCACCTATCTTTTCTTTGGAATTATATCAAAAAAATGTTAATATGTAAAATTCATTTTTAATATTGTATTTATGTACTTAAAATGATATAATCTTTTTGCTGTACAAAAGATTATAATATAATTAGATAGGGGTTTTTTTAATGAAATTAGAGCAAAACGACAAATCTCTTTTATTTTCTAGTACAGAGATTCCAGATATATTTTTTACAGAATATTTACCTTCAATGAATGGTGATTTCTTGAAGGTTTATCTTTATATACTTTTTTTATCTAAATTTAATAAAGATATCAAAATTAATGACTTATCAAAAACTCTTGCTCTTCCATTTCCAACAATTCAAGATGCCCTTAAATATTTAGAAGAGCAAAATCTTTTAATTAAATTGCCTACAGGTTATAGTGTTTCAAACATTCAAGAAGTAGAGTTGTCAAAACTTTATTCTCCAAAAGTAACATCATCACCTGAAGACTTAAAAAGAAATGCTATTAATCAAGAACGAGCAAAAGCTATTGAAAATATAAATGAACAATTTTTCTCTGGTGTAATGTCTCCTACTTGGTATAGCGATATTGAATTATGGTTTAATAAATACAATTTTACAGAACAAGTTATGTTAGCATTATTTAGTTATGCTTTTGATAATAGAGCATTAAATAGAGGATATATTCAAACTGTTGCTGACGCTTGGAGTCAAAATCATATCAGAACATTTGATGATTTAGAAGCTTATGAAGAAAAGAAAAACAAAATAAATAAACTAAAAAAATCTATAGCCCAAAAGCTTGGAATTACTAGAAATCTTACAACTTATGAAGAAGAATATATTATAAAATGGACACAAGAATACAATTATGATATGCCTATTATAGAACTAGCTCTTAAAAAATCTTCTTCTATGAATACTATAAGTTTCAATTACTTTGATAAAGTTATTTCCGATTGGCATTCAAAAGGATTATCAACAGTAAATGAAATTCAAACTTACCAAGCTTCTATAAAAGATAAAGATAAACGAGTAAAACAAATAGAACAAAAGACTTTAAATTATAACTATACACAAAGTACTTTTGATAACTTAGAATCTCTTTACGATAACTAATAACGAGGTAAATTAATGGACAATTCTTTTTTAAAACAAATTTTAAATGAATATGATAAAAAACGTACCAAAGCAATATTAGAAGCTGAGCAAAGAAAAAAAGAATTATTAGATGTAAATCCAAAACTTGCAGAAATTGAGCAACAGTTATCTTCAATTTCTATTCAAGCAGCAAAATCAATTCTTATTTCTGAACCAGATAAAAAACAAAAATTACTAAAAGATTTAAAAAAACAAACTAATTCTTTATTAAAAGAAAAAAGTGCTTTTTTAAAACAAATTTCTAAAGATTCTTCATATCTTGATCCACATTTTGAGTGCAAACTGTGTAAAGATACAGGTTTTATTGAAAAAGATGGTACTTCTTCAATGTGCACTTGTTTAAAACAAAAAATTTACGATATTGCATATAACAAATCAAATATCGGTAATTTGGAAAGAGAAAATTTTTCAACATTTAACCCAAAACTTTTTTCCGACAAAGTAAATAAAGAACTATATAAATCTGAAATATCTCCTAGAGAAAATATTTTATTACTAAAAGAAAAAGCTGAAACATTTATAGAAAACTTTGATGATATAAATGAAAAAAATCTTTTATTTACTGGAAATACTGGATGTGGAAAAACATTCTTAACAAATTGTATTGCAAATGAAATGTTAAAACAAGGAAAAAATGTTTTATATCAAACTGCACCTGTAATGTTAGACAATATTATAGATACAAAATTTGGAAAAGAAAATGCTAAATTTGATTTAATAGAAAATGTTTTAACTGCTGATTTACTTGTAATTGATGATTTAGGAACAGAAACTTTAAATCATATTAAAGCTAGTGAACTTTTTACAATTATAAATACTAGATTATTAAATCAAAATCACAAAATTACTAAAACGATTATTTCTACTAACTTATCTATAAATCAATTATTTGAAACATATTCAACAAGAATTGGCTCTAGATTAGTTGGAAATTATAAATTCTTAAGATTCTTTGGTGAAGATTTAAGATACAAAAAAACAAAAAAAGATTAAAAATAAAAAACTTGATTTGAAATACAAAATCAAGTTTTTTATTTTTTATTTAAGTATTATTCTTCTGTATCTTCTGGTTCAACTGTTTCAATACTTACAACTTTTCCTTCATTAGTTCTCATTAAAGTAACACCTTGTGTTGCTCTACCTAATACACTAATTTCATCAACATTCATTCTGATAATTGTTCCTGTATCTGTAATTAACATTACATCTTCAGTTCCATTTACTACACGAATTCCAACTAAGTCGCCTGTTTTTGGTGTTATTTTGTATGTAATAACTCCTCTACCACCTCTGTTTTGAACTCTGTATTCATCAGTTTCTGTTCTCTTTCCAAATCCATTTTCTGTAATTGCAAGTAGTGTTGATTTTGCTCCTGAAATGATTGGTTCCATTCCAATAACAATATCTTCTACATCTAATCTAATTCCTATAACACCTTGTGCTGTTCTTCCAACTGGTCTTACATCTTTTTCATCAAATGTAATACATAGACCTTTCTTTGTAACTAAAACAACATTGTCTTGTCCATCTGTTAAACGAACATCTATTAATTCATCATCTTCTTTTAATGTAATTCCTATTAATCCAGTTGTTCTATTTGAATCATATTCTTTTAATGGTGTTTTCTTAATCAAACCATTCTTTGTAGACATTAAAATATATTTTCCATCTGCATAGTTTTGAATTGGAATAATTGCAGAAACTTTCTCTCCTGCATCTAAGTTTAATAAATTAACAATAGCTGTTCCTCTAGCTGTTCTTCCAGCTTCTGGAATTTCAAATCCTCTTAATCTATACATTTTTCCTTTATTTGTAAAGAATAATATTGTATCGTGAGTAGATGCTGTAAATATTTCTTTTACAAAATCATCTTCTCTAGTTGAAATTCCTGTAATACCTTTTCCACCCCTTCTTTGGCTTCTATATGTATCTACTGGCATTCTTTTAATATATCCAAAATGTGTTAAAGCAACAACAACTTGTTCTTCTTTGATTAAATCTTCTACATCAAATTCACCTTCTGCTGCTGTTATTTTTGTTAATCTTTCATCTCCATATTTTTCTTTAATTTCAAGTAGTTCTTTTTCAATAATATCGTATACAAGTCTTTCATTACTTAAAACTTCTTTATAATATGCTATTAATTTCATTAATTCATTGTATTCTTCTTCGATTTTTTCTCTTTGTAAACCAGATAGTCTCTTAAGTTGCATATCCAAAATTGCTTGTGCTTGAATATCTGATAATCCAAATCTTTTCATTAATCTTTCTTTTGCATCATCATAAGATGAACGAATAATATTAATAACTTCATCAATATTGTCTATGGCAATTCTTAAACCTTCTAATATATGTGCTCTAGCTTCTGCTTTTGCAAGTTCAAATTTTGTTCTTCTTACAATTACTTCTTTTCTATGATCTATAAATACATCTAAACATTCTCTAAGTTTTAATACTTTTGGTTGTCCATTAACTAAAGCAAGCATTATAATACCAAAAGAATCTTGAAGTTGTGTATGTTTATATAATTGATTTAATATTACTTGTGGTCTTGCGTCTCTTTTTAATTCAATTACTACACGAACTTTATCTTTTCTATCTGATTCATCTCTAATTTCTGAGATTCCTTCTATTTTCTTTTCTTTTACTAAATTAGCAATATTTTCTATTAATTTAGCTTTATTAACTTGGTATGGAAGTGAAGATATAACTATTCTTTGTTTATTGCCAGACATTTCTTCAATTTCTGATTCACCTCTAACAATAATTTTACCTCTACCAGTTGTATAAGCTTGTCTAATTCCTTCTCTTCCCATAATCATTGCACCTGTTGGGAAATCAGGACCTTTTATTATTTGCATTAATTCATCATCTGTTGTTTCTGGTTTTTCTATTACTCTTACAATTCCATTTATTACTTCTGTTAGGTTATGTGGTGGAATGTTTGTTGCCATACCTACAGCAATACCTGATGAACCATTTATTAATAATGTTGGTATTCTTGTTGGAAGTACAGTTGGTTCTTGAAGTCTATCATCATAGTTTGGCATAAAATCAACTGTATTTTTATCTATATCTGTTAACATTTGTTCTGAAATTTTAGCCATTCTAGCTTCAGTATACCTCATAGCTGCTGCTCCATCACCATCTATAGATCCAAAGTTTCCATGACCATCAACTAACATATATCTCATTGAAAAATCTTGTGCCATTCTTACCATAGCATCATAAACAGAAGCATCTCCATGTGGATGGTATCTTCCCAAAACAGAACCTACTGTATTTGCACACTTTCTGTAAGGCTTGTCTGATGTAATTCCATCTTCATGCATTGCATACAAGATTCTTCTATGAACTGGTTTTAGTCCATCTCTTGCATCTGGCAAAGCACGAGATACAATAACACTCATTGCATAATCAATATATGCAGTTTTCATTTCTTTCTCGATGTCTCTTTCAATTATTGTCTCTTCTCGTCTCTCCATTTATTAACCTCTTTTCTTATTACTTTTTAATAAAAATTACATAGTATAAACTACAAATGTATTATATAAAAATCAGTACAAAAAAGCAAGAATTTTTGGTAAAAAAAGCACATTTTTTCGCTATTTTTTTGTATATTTTCTAAGATATTTCAGCTTTATATTGCTAGTTTTTCTGCAAGTATTTTTTCATTGTCTGTTATATTAAAATTTTTACCATTATTCTTTATTAAATTATGCAAGTTCTCGATTTTTCTAGCTTGATTTATAGTATTTTCTAATGGAGTTATTTTATCTAAATACTTCTCTATATTTTTAAAATTACTTTCCATTCCACTAAAATTTTGTTTTTCATAATTTTCTTGCCATTTATTACAATAATCTTGTAACTTCTCTGCAGATTTTATTTGGGAAACTAATTCTTCTTCTATTTTAGAACTAATTGTTTTTAATATTGTATTTTTTCCTTGCTTTAATAAATTAGAAGTTCCTACTGTAATTAAACCTTTATTTTTTGCAAATTTAATAGAAAAATCTAACAAGTTAGAAATTCCATCTATTAATCCACCACTTTTTACTGCTGTTTGAATTTGAGAAATATTTTCAAATTCACCAGTAAAAATTCCTATCGCACTTTTTCCTAAGTTTAAACTTGAATCTATTACATTTTTTATACCAGCTTTTAATCCACTTTCAAAAATTGTATTTTTTATATCTATTACTTCATTTTCAATTAAATCTGGTAAAGCTGCTTTTATTCCTATGTCCAAAGCTGAATTAATAACTTTTCCTAAATTACTTTCTAGGAAATTATTTTGTTTTTCCAATAAATTCGTATTTTTACCATTTTCTATTTCGACATTATTTTTTATATCTAAAATTTCTTCCATTTGATATTCCTCCATTTTCTCTTCTTTTTCATATCTTTTTATAAATTCATTTTTTTCAAAAAAACATATATTATCTATTTCTAAATAATCATCTTTAATTTTTCCTTCATATAACACATAAAAAGCAATTTCATTATTCCTTTCTGCTATTTCATATAGCTTTTCAGAATTTTTTTTAAAAATTTTTTCATTAATTAATACTAGCTGTATTTCAGAATACTTTTCTAAAAATTCATCAATTGCTTCAACATATAATATATCTCTTCCAACTATATCAAACTCTTCTAATTCAGCTATACTGTTTCTATATAAGTCATCTTCTAAAAATGTTATAACGCTTTTTCTATTTTTTATAATATCACCTGCTTTTCTTTTTCTGATGCTTCAATTTTCACTAATACATGATCTTCTCCAATAAACATCAAACTTTCTCCCCTTTTTAAAGATTTAATTTCTATTTTTTCTTTTTCTGAAATATTTGCGAATTTGCTAAGAACTAAAATATTTTCTTCCTCTAATGAAAAAAATGATTTGATACTTGAATTATTTAAAATACTTTTTCCATAAGTACCATTCTCTAAACTAAATAAATCTGATATATCTTGTGTAATTGCAACTGCACTTCCACCATATTTTCTAATTGTTTTAAAAATTTTGTAAATAAAACTTGCAACAGCTTTATTTGATGTTACTCCAATAAGTCTCCATATTTCATCTAAATATATTGCTTTATTTTTTTCTCTATCTTTTTTTATTTTATCCCAAAATAGATCTATAAAAATAAACATTCCATATTTCAAATTATCCTCGCCAAGTTCATATATGTCTGCAACAATTAATTTGTTTTTTAATTCAATATTTGTATATTCATTTAAAAATTTTAGAGAGCCATATACAAATGGATATAATTTTGTGCGCAAATGTTTTGTTTCAACAGAATCAAAACTATTATACAGATCTTCTAATTTTGGCATATCTTTACTTTCTTTAAAAATAAATTTTCCAGATATTTCATCTTTTTTATACAAAGATTCGTCTTCAAATGTTATTCCTTTTTTAAAATATATTTGAATAACTTTTTCTTCAATTATAGCCATTTTCTCTTCTTCAATTTCTCCAAATATTAAATTGAAAAAACCTCTAAGTTTTCCTATTTTGGTAGCTAGATAACCTTTGCCTTCTTCAATACTTTCTTCTCTAATATCAAAAATATTAATATAAGTTTCCGATGTAGGCCCTATTTTTATTAATGTTCCATTCAAATAATTACAAACTTTATCGTATTCTCTCTCCGGATCTATAATGTATTGATCTAATTGAAATAGTCTATGTCTTAAAATCAACAACTTTATATAAAAAGATTTGCCAGCACCACTTGTTCCAAAAATACACATATTAGCATTTTTATATTTTTCTTTGTTAAATCGATCCATCAAAATTATAGAATGATTATATATATTAGTTCCAATAAAAATTCCATCTTGATCACATATACTAGACGATATGAATGGATACGTTCCCAACAAACCATTTGTTAAAACATTTCTTCTTGATATTTCTTTTAAATCTTTAGAATTATCCATAATTGGAGAACAAGCCCAAAAAATTTGCTCTTGTCTAAAATTTCCTTTTCTAGTTATCATACCAGAAGCTTGTAAAATACTTTCAACTTTATTTATTGATTGTTCTAATTTTGTTAATGAATTTTCATAAACTAAAATATATGTATATAAAAAATATAAATCCTCATTATTAACTTGCATCTCTTTTCTAATAAATTTTGCATCATTATATGAAAAGGCTGCTATATCTATATCTTCTCTATTTTGATTTCCTAATTTTAAATCAACACCAACATTTCCTATAAAGTATGTTAAATTTTTAATTGTTTTATAAGTGTCTTGTTTTTCATAAAAAATAGATATAGTCATATTTATGTTATTGTTCATTAAGTTCTTAAAAATTATTTCTCCATATTCTCTATAATAATCAATTATTAGAATACCAGAATAAAACATATTATCAATTTCTAAAAATCTCGGATTTTCATTATTAATATATGATGGTGCTAATTTATCTTTAAATGAAATACTTCCATCTAAAAAATTTTCCATTTATCCTCCTTTAAAAATATTGTTTAATAAAAATTCTTCTACCTCCTTTTTTGTATTTAATTCTTGAACAATATTTCCACATCTAGATAAAGTTTCTTTTATTTTAAAATATTGTTCTTGTAATTGATTGTTTGCCATGTTTTCTTTTTGATTAAAAAACTCTTTTTGAATTTTGTCTAAATCAAATTTTAGAATTATAAAAAACTCTTTTGATGAAGATTTATTTTCTGAATTTATATTGTGGATAAACTGTGTATAACTTTTTGCCATTTCATTTACGGACACTTGTTTTTCATTTTTAATTTTTTCTTTTAATTTGGAAATATGTTTTGATAAATTTTCATTTTTACTTTGAACTAAAATCTGGAAATTAAAATCACAACTTTTAAGAAATAAACGATAAGAATTTAAAATAGCTTCTTTTTCTAAATTTGATTTTAAATCATAATTGATAGGAAATACTTTTATGACTTTAAGACAACTTTTCTTTGTCTGAATTATGCCATTTTCTAGCACTTTTTCAAATAGCACCCAATCTTGTGATGATTTTTCTTGTTTTTTCATTTTACTCCTTTCTTTAAAAATTTGTTTAATCATACAACAGTTTTTTTGCTCTGTCAATATAAATTTATTTTTATTATTATTTTTTTCTTTATTTTTTATTCTTTCGTCATTTTGTCCTATTGTCAAATTTGATTGTACTTTCTTTACTTTTTAATTCCTTTCTTCCTTTTAATTTTATCCACAACTTTATCCACAGGTGAATTTTTGTTGATAACTTTTCCACTAAAAATTTTTAATTTTATGTATAAAAAAAATAAATCTTCACATAATACTATCATAAAGTTTATATCAACCTAACTTAGAGTTATAAAGAAGATTTTAAATTTTCTTTATAGTTCGAGCAAAAATGTATTTAGGTGGTAAGTAATCTTATTATCTAAATATGTTGGGCGCGAAGAGTTAATTTAGTGTATGAAAGCTATTAGTTATAATGGTTGTAAGATAGTAAATTAATTCGAAGTCATGATAGCTCTTGTATTTTAGTAGTGGTCAATATTAGTCCCTTGTGGATGAATTTGGTTATTAGGAGTGCATTTGTTGTCTAGCAACTGATGGATATGTTGGGTTTAAAGCTTATTTATATAGCAATATATATTAGGTTTGAAAATTCGGTATATTTGTTTTAGCTGAAAGTTAATATAAGCCTTATAATGATAAAGACACAAGGTTAATTTCCTTGTGTCTTATCAATTTTTATATAATTTTTGAAATTTCTATCATATAACTTTTATTCAGAAACTTCTTTTTATTTTATAAATTTTTAATATTAACTTTATTTACTAGATATCTAAGTTTTTAACATATTTTGCATTTTGTTCTATAAATTCTCTTCTAGGACTTACATCATCACCCATTAATAAAGTAAATGTTTCGTCTGCTTTTATAGCATCATCCATTGTTACTTTAACTAATATTCTTGTTTCAGGATTCATTGTTGTTTCCCATAATTGTTCTGGGTTCATTTCTCCTAGACCTTTGTATCTTTGAAGTCCTAATTGATCTCTCGAAATTCCTTTTTCTTCCAATATTTTATATTGTTTTTCTAAATCTTCATCTGTATAGCAATAAACATCTTCCATTCCCTTTTTAGATAATTTATATAAAGGTGGTTGTGCTAAGAAAACATTTCCATTTTCTATTAATGGTCTCATATATCTAAAGAAGAATGTTAATAATAAAGTTCTAATATGTGCACCATCAACATCGGCATCTGCCATTATTATTACTTTTCCATATCTAATTTTTGTTACATCAAAATCTGGTCCTATACCAGCTCCAACAGCTAATATAACTGGATTTAATTTATCATTTCCATAAATTTTATCTGCTCTTGCTTTTTCAACATTAAGCATTTTTCCCCATAGAGGAAGTATTGCTTGGAATTTTCTATCTCTTCCTTGTTTTGCACTTCCACCAGCAGAATCTCCTTCGACTATGTATACTTCACATTCTTCTGGATTTTTACTACTACAATCAGCTAATTTTCCTGGTAAAGTTGTTGTTTCTAAAGCTGTTTTTCTTCTAACAAGCTCTCTTGCTTTTCTTGCAGCTTCTCTTGCTCTTGCAGCACTTATACTTTTTTCTAATATGTTTTTAGCAACTTGAGGATTTTCTTCTAAAAATGTTGATAAACTTTCATTTACCATTGATTGAACAATTCCTGTAACTTCGCTATTTCCAAGTTTTGTTTTTGTTTGTCCTTCAAATTGAGGTTCTTTAACTTTAACAGATACAACAGCTGTAATACCTTCCCTAATGTCATCACCTGTAAGATTTCCATCTTTTTCTTTTAATAAGTTTTTAGATTTAGCATAATCATTAAAAACTTTTGTAAGAGCTCTTTTGAATCCTTCTAAGTGAGTTCCACCTTCTATTGTATTTATATTGTTAACAAATGTGTATATGTTTTCTGAATAACTTGTTGTATATTGGATTGCTATTTCAACAGGAAATTCTCCAGCTTTTTCTATATATATTGGCTTTGGATGTAATTTTTCTTTGTTTTTGTTTAAATATTCAACAAAAGAAATTAATCCTCCTTCAAAGCAGAAATCTGCTTTTTTAGGTGTTTCTTCTCTTAAATCTTCAACTTTAATTCTTAATCCTTTTGTTAGGAAAGCCATTTCTCTAAATCTATTTTCTAAAACTTCAAAATCATAATTTAATGTTTCAAAAATAGTATCATCAGCTAAGAATCTTACTTTTGTTCCTGTTTTTTTAGAATCTCCAATTCTTGTTAATTTTTCTGTTGTTTTTCCTTTTTCAAATTTCATTTGAAAAATTCCACCATCTCTTTGAATTGTAACTTCTGTCCATTTTGATAATGCATTAACAACAGATGCACCAACACCATGAAGACCACCAGAAACTTTGTAACCACTATCTCCACCGAATTTTCCACCAGCATGTAATACTGTGTAAACAGTTTCAGCAGCAGATATTTTTGTTTTTGGATGAATATCTACTGGAATTCCTCTACCATCATCTTCTACAGAAATTACATTTCCTGGTTCTATTTGTATATGTATATTTCTACAATATCCTGCTAAAGCTTCATCAACACAGTTATCCACAATTTCATACACCATATGATGTAATCCTCTTACTGATGTACTTCCTATATACATACCTGGTCTTTTTCTAACAGCTTCTAAACCTTCTAAAACTTGAATTTGTTCTGCTTTATACTCGTGTTCAAATTTTTCCATTTCTTCCTCCTCATTACATTTTTCTTTTTCCTATTGTACTAGCTCCAATATTAGTTAAATAACCTTTTTTAACACCATTACTTTCTGTTAAAATAAATGTTTTTTCCTGAGATTTTGAAACATTTATAATTGATTTTTCACTTTCTAATAGCTCATACATTTTTTTATATTCTTTTGTATTTTTTATATAATCTAAATTAAAGATTCCAATAATATCATTATTATTAATAACATATTCTTTTCCAATATGCAAATACATTTTTAACTCCTTTATTTTTTATACACATTTCCACTTTCCACATAAAAAGATTGAACTTTTCCTGTAAGTTTTATATCGTCTGTACATGTTATAATTACTTGACAATCCTGAATATTTTCTAAAAAACTAGTTCTTCTTTTTTCATCTAACTCTGACATAAAATCATCTAATAACAGAATTGGTGTTTCTCCTAATTCTTCTTTTACTATACTTAATTCACAAAGTTTTAAAGATAATATTGCAGTTCTTTGTTGCCCTTGTGAACCAAATACAGAAACAGGCTTGCTATTAACATATATAATAAAATCATCTCTGTGTATTCCAGTTGCTGTATAACCACGAGATATATCTAGATTTCGTGATTTTTCTAAAGATGTTTTAAAGCTATCTTTATCTTTGCCAGTAGAAATATACTTTAGATTGATTTTCTCTTCATGTTTTCCACTTTTTGTTATTTGATTGTGGATAACTTCTATTCTATCAGACATCTTCTGTGTATAACTATTTCTATATTCAAAAATTTGTGAAGAAAGCACAGATAGTTGCTCATCCCAAATATCTAATAAAGATGGATCTTTATGTTCAAATTTTATTTGTTTTAAATAATTATTTCTTTGCTCTAGTGCTTTATTATAATTATTTAGCAAATGCAAATAATTTGGTCTTAAAGAACTAATCATCATGTCTAAAAATTTTCTTCTTTTCTGCGGTCCATCTTTAATTATCTCAATATTATCTGGTGTAAAAATAACAACATTTATTTTTCCAATTATATCACTTATTTTATTTTGTTTCACACCATTTACAAAAAAAGTTTTCTTTTCTTCTATTTGTGTTTCTATTGAACCAGTTCTATCTTTTTTTTCAAAGTCAACTTTAATTTTTGAATTTTTTTCATTAAAATATATTAATTCGTTGTCTTTGTTTGTTCTAAAAGATTTCCCCATACTAGATAAAAAGATTGCTTCTATAATATTGGTTTTTCCTTGTGCATTATCTCCATAAATAACATTTATATTTTTACAAAATGTTATTTCTTGATTTTTATAATTTCTAAAATTTTGAAGAGTTAATTTTTTTATATTCATTATTTTTTCCTATACTAATTTTCCATAAAGAAAACCTAAAGCAGATTTAGCTAGCATAAGAACAAATATTACTAAAAATATTCCTCCTACTATTAAACCAACATTGATTTTCATTCCTGTTTTTTCAAAAATGTAATCAGTTAATTTTTCATTCTTTTTTGAAATATTATATATAACATCTGTTATTTTATCAAAAATATCTTTCATTTGTTCCTCCCGTATAGTTATCCACTTTTTGTTCTTTAATTGTGGATAACTAATCTTTCATTTTTATTGGTAAAATCATATATATGTAATCTCCATTTTCAACTGGTTTAATAATACATGGAGAACGATTTGTTCCAAACTCTATATAAACTTCTTCATCATCAATAGCTTTTAATGCATCTAAGAAGAATCTTGGGTTAAATCCAATTTCTAATTCTTTTCCTTCTGTTTCTACATAAATTTCTTCTTTAGCATCACCAGTTTGGTTTGCACAAGAAATTGTAACTTTTCCTATTTCAACATTTATTTTAACTGGATATTTCTTTTCTTTTTCAATTGAAGATGCTGAAATTAAAATAATTCTTTCAAAACATTCTTGAATACTACTTTTATTTACTTTAATTCTTGTTTCCCAAGAAGATGGTATTGTATTTGAATATTTTAAAAATTCACCATCTAATAATCTAGTAACAATTTTACAGTTTTCCATTTCAAATAAAGCTTGATTTTTTGAAATACCTATTTTTATTGGTTCAAAAGAATCTGATATTATTTTATTTACTTCATTTAAAGTTTTTCCTGGAATAACACTGCTGAAATCATTTCCTTTTTCTTCTATATTACTACTTTTTATAGCTAATCTATATCCATCAACAGCAACAACATTTAATTTGCCATCATTTACTTCAAATAAACATCCTGTGAATATTGGCCTATTTTCTTCTGTACTAACAGCAAATATTGTTTTTCTAATCATATTTTTTAAAACTGTTTGTTCAATCTCTATAGAATTATCAATATTTATTTTTGGTAATTCTGGAAATTCATCTGGATTCATTGTTGCTAATTTATATAAAGAACCTTCACATTCTATTTCTAATAGATTATTTTCATTTATATTTATTTTAATATTTTTATTTGGTAATTTTCTAATAATCTCACTAAACATTATAGCATTAACAACTGTATTACCTTGTTCTTCTACATTAGCTTCTAAAATATATTCTATTCCTATTTCTAAATCATAAGTAGTAAGTTTTAATTCATTATCATTTGTTTGAATAAGTATTCCTTCTAATACAGGCATTGTTGTTTTAGAAGCAACACCATTTATAACAGAATTTATACCTTTAAGGATTTTGTCCTTTTCACAAATAAATCTCATTTCTTTTTTCTCCTTTAATATTTAATATATATAGTAGTATTAGTATTAGGACTTGTGGATTCCGTGGAAAACTCTTGTAAGCCTCTATTTCCCTAACAAAAAGTATGTTGATAACTCTGTGGATTAAATCACATTTTATCCACACAATCCAAAATCATTTGTGAATAAGTAGTTATTAACACTTTATTAACAGCTTTATTAACAGGTACCTGTTGATAACTCTTGTAGCTGTTCCGTAAGTGTTAATAGACATTCATTTGTAAAATTTTTGTTTTATAAAACATCTTTTTCAAAAAATGTTAAATTTTGTTTATATTAATATTATTTGCTTTCGCGTATGATGTTTTTCACACTATCCACAATTAGTTTTGTGTTTGTGTTTTCTTTGACTTCTTTTTCAATTTTATTGAAAGCATGCATTACTGTTGTATGATCTCTATTGCCAAATTCACCACCGATTTTTGGAAAAGACATTTGTCCAATAGTTCTGCACAAGTACATTGCTATTTGTCTTGGATAAGCAATATCATTTGATTTTTTAGAAGAAATTAAATCTTTTTTATCTATATTAAAATATTTTGCAACAATTTCTTGTATGTAATCTGCAGAAATAATTTTTTCTTTTTGAAGAACAATATCATTAATTGCTTTTTCAGCCATTTCTATTGTGATTGGACTGTGAGTTAAAGAAGCATAAGCAACTATTTTGTTTAAAGCTCCTTCTAGCTCTCTAATGTTTGTATCTATTTTTGTAGCAATTACTGAAAGTATGTAATCTTCTATAATAATATTTTCCAATTGAACTTTCTTTCTTAAAATAGCAAGACGAGTTTCATAATCTGGCATTGAAATATCTGCAAGTATTCCCCATTCAAATCTTGATTTTAATCTTTCTTCTAATAAAGGAATATCACGTGGTGGTTTATCACTAGATATAATAATTTGTTTTCCACTTTGATGAAGTGTATTAAATGTGTGGAAAAATTCTTCTTGCCCCATTTTTTTACCAGCAATAAATTGAATATCGTCTATTAATAAAACATCAATATTTCTATATTTATTTCTAAACAATTCATTTTTGAAGTTTGCATCTTTAATAGAATTTACTAATTCATTAATAAATTGTTCTGATGTTACATATAATATTTTTGTATTAGGATTATTTTTTAAAATTTGATTACCAATAGCATGCATTAAGTGAGTTTTTCCCAAACCAACACCACCATAAATAAATAGTGGATTATATGCTGTAGCTGGGGCTTCTGCAACTGCGTATGCTGCTGCTTGTGCAAATTTATTATTATTTCCTATAACAAATGTATCAAATGTATATTTTGGATTTAAGAAACTATTACTATAAGCTTCTGAAGACATATAATCTTTAGAAGTTTCTTCTTGTGTGTATTCTTTATCTTGTTCTTCTGATTTTACAACTATACTAATTTCACAAGTTTTGTTTGTTATAAAATTAAAAGTGTTAACAACAAGGTCAAATAATCTAGATTCAATAGCATCTTTTTGAATTTCAGAAAGAGCTACTAAAACGATTTTGTTATCATTTACTGATTGAATTTCTAAACTTTTAATCCAAGTTGTGTAAGAAATGTTTGTCATTTCTTCTTTTAAAAGATCTTTTGCTTTTGTAAGTAAATCCGTTTTATCTGAATACATTTAAAAACCGTCCTTCCCTAGTAAAGTTATCCACAAGCTTTTCCACATGCTTTGTTGAAAATGTAGTAAAATCAATATTTACAAAAGTTATCAACATGTGGAAAACTATGTTTCCGTAATAATTTCGTTCGGCTTTATAATATCAAAAAATATTAGAAATATCAAGCAAAAAGCTATAAAAATTTTAAAAAAGAAAAAATAAGTATAATTTGTAATTTTTTAACAAATATGTATATAAAATTCCTCAAAAACTTGACTTTTAATGTGTTTTTGGTGTATAATCCTATTACTTATGATGTTTATAATAAATTTAGAATAGATATAGGAGGTGGGTAGACAAAATGAAAAGAACTTATCAACCAAAAAAGAGACAAAGAAATAAAGTACATGGTTTTAGAAAAAGAATGCAAACAAGAGCAGGAAGAAAAGTTTTAAAAGCAAGAAGAAATAAAGGAAGAAAAAAAATATGTGCTTAATAAAAAGGGGACGCATAGCGCCCTTTTTTTAAGGTTTCTTTTTAATTTTTATTAGAAGGAAATAGAGGAATGATATGAAAAATACAAGAATGATAAAAAAAAATTATGAATTTAAAAGATTTTTTTCAAAAGGAACTGTTTATAGAGGAAAAAATATTTGTATGTATATACATAAAAATAATTCAGGTATAAACAGATTAGGAATTGCTGTATCAAAAAAAGTTGGTAAAGCAGTTGAAAGAAATCGCTTGAAAAGACTTATAAGAGAAAATTATAAAATAATTGAAGATAAATTTAATGGCAATTTTAATATAGTTATAATTGTAAATAATAAAATAGATTCAAAAGAAGTAAATTATTATGATATACAAAAAGATTTTAACAATATTTTAAAAAAGGCTAAAATGGTAAATGATGAAAAAAATTTTAATTAAAATTATTAACTTTTATCAAAAATTCATATCAGGGTATATGGGATATATTGGCGTTCATTGTAAATTTGAACCCACTTGTTCAGAATATACAAAACAAGCAATAGAAAAATATGGAGCTTTAAAAGGCACTGTATTAGGGCTTAAAAGAATTTTAAGATGCAATCCTTTTTCTAAGGGAGGATATGATCCGTTAAAATAAAGGAGGATTTATGTTTGAGTTTTTTGCCAATATTTTTGGTTATGCATTAAATTTTATTTATAATATTGTTAATAATTATGGAATTGCAATAATAATTTTTACAATAATTTTAAAAGCGATAATGATACCAATGAATTTAAAACAACAAAAAACTATGAAAAAAAGTGCAAAAATCCAAGTTAAATCAAAAGAAATACAAGAAAAATATGGAAATGATCCAGTAAGAATGAATCAAGAACTAATGGATTTATACAAAGCAGAAAATATGAGTCCATTTAGTGGATGCTTAAGTTCAATTATTCAATTTATTGTTATAATATCAATATTCTTTGTAGTTAGTAGACCTTTAACATTTATGAAACATATAGATAGTGATACTATAAATAAATATACTCAAGAAATTACAGAAAATAATGATAATCAAAGAAAAAATTATATGGAAATTGCAATAATAAGAGAAAAAGCACAACAAGATGAAAATGTAAATTTAAATATGAATTTCTTAGGATTAGATTTAAGTGATATTCCAATTGAAAATCTTTCTGATTGGAAAGTTTATATTATTCCAGTATTATATGTAATAACATCATTTATTTCAATGAAAATTACAAGCAATATGAACGGAATGAATAAAAAAGAAGAAAATAAAGTAGAACAAAAGACAGATGATGGCAAAGAAGAAATTGCAATGGAAGAAATGAATAAAACTATGGCAAGAATGGCACCAATAATGTCTGTTAGTATTTCAATGATTGCACCATTAGGATTAGCACTATATTGGTTTGTTAGTAACATACTTATGATAATAGAAAGAGCTATCACAAGCAAATATCTTAAGGAGGAATAGGTATGGAAGAAAAAACATATATATTTGAAGGAAAAACAACAACAGAAGCAATTGAAAAAGGACTTAAAGAACTAAAAGTTTCAAAAAATAAAGTTGATATTAAAATATTAGAAAACGAAGAAAAAAGAAGCTTTTTTAGTATTTTAGCTCCAAGAGTTGTTAAAGTTGAAATGAAATTAAAAGCAAATGTAGAAGAAAAAAGTAATGTAAAAAAACATACAGAAAAAGAAATTAAGACACAAGATGAAATATCTAAACAACTAGAAGAATTTATAAAAGATTTTATTAAAAATTTACCAACAAAAGATTTAAAATATACAATAAAAAAAGAAAAAGATATTTATTATGTGGATATTAATGGAAAAGATACAGGATATTTAATTGGATATAGAGGAGACGTTTTAAGTAGTTTACAAAATATATTAAATAACATTGTTTCAAAAAATAGTAAAGAAAGAACAAAAGTTATATTAAATATAGGAAATTACAGAGAAAAAAGAACTAAAGATTTAGAAATATTAGCTGAAAAAATAGCTAAAAGCGTAATTAAAACAGGAAAATCTATTACATTAGAACCTATGTCTGCTTATGAAAGAAAAATTATTCATACAAAATTACAAGAAAATGATAAAATAAAAACATATAGTGTTGGTGAAGAACCACATAGAAAAGTTGTTATAGATTTAAAATAATAAATAAAATTTAATTAAATAAAAAATAAAAAAGTAAAATCTGAAGTCAAAGTGAGGATTAAAATTTGGCTAGGATTTTACTTTTTTTATGCAATAAAATAAAAAAATATAAATTTTAATTATGAAATATATTATATATAAAATATTTTAATATATAGCGAATAATAAGAAAAAATAAATAAAAAGGCTGAAACAGCATATAAACAAGTAAAAATGTTTGTTATTTGGACAAAACAATATCTTTTAAAATTATTTTTTTTAATAAATAAAAGTGAATTTTGACAGTTTTATGTAAAGTATGATATAATAAAAATGTTTTTAAAGAAAGGAATGAGGAGTATGAGTACTATAGTTGCAATTTCTACAGCACCAGGTGTCGGAGGAATTGGAATTGTTAGAATGAGTGGTAATGAATGCTTTGAAATTTTAGATAAAGTTTTTAAAGCAAAAAATCCACAAAAAATAGAAGAAATAAAAGGTTATACAATAAAATATGGAAATATTATAAATAAAAATAACGAAATAATAGATGAAGTATTAGTTTCTTATTTTAAAGCTCCAAGAAGTTATACAACAGAAAATATGTGTGAAATAAATTCACATGGTGGAATAGTAATAATGAACCAAATTCTAGAAGAATGTATAAAAAATGGAGCTGTGCTTGCAGAACCAGGAGAATTTACAAAAAGAGCTTTTCTTAATGGTAGAATGGATTTAACACAAGCAGAAGCTGTGATTGATGTTATAAATAGTAAAACAGACAAAGAATCTAAAGTATCGTTAGAACAATTACAAGGATTTTTATCTGAAAATATAACTAATATAAGAAAAGAATTATTAGATCTAATGTCTGATATTGAAGCAAATATTGACTATCCAGAATATGATATTGAAGAAGTTACAAATGAAAGAATTTCTAATACACTTCAAGATGTATCTGGAAAATTAAATAAATTGGAAGCTAGTTTTTCAGCTGGAAAAATAATTAGAGATGGAATAAAAACAGCAATAATAGGACGACCAAATGCAGGAAAGTCATCATTATTAAATGTAATTTTAAATGAGGATAGAGCAATAGTAACTGATATAGAAGGAACTACAAGAGATACTATTGAAGAATTTGTACAAATAGAAGGAGTACCTTTAAAAATTATAGATACAGCAGGAATAAGAGATGCAAATGATTCAGTAGAAAAAATAGGAGTAGAAAAAGCAATTGATATAGCTAAAAATAGTGATATTATAATTGCTATTTTCGATATTACAAGAGAATTAAATGAAGAAGATGAAAAAATATTAAAATTAATTGAAAATAGAAATTCAATAATTGTTTTAAATAAAATTGATTTAAAAAATAATATAAAAAATAATAAAAATATAGAAAAAATAAATAAAAAAAATATACCAATAATTAAAATATCAACAAAAACAAGAGAAGGTATAGATGATTTATATAAAGAAATTTCTAAAATTTTTAAATTAAATGAATTAGCAAGTAATGGAGAAATAATTATTAGTAATAATAGGCATAAATATTTAATTAAATCTGCACATGAAGAAATAAAACAAGCACAAGAAGCAATAGAAAATAATATGCCGTCTGAAATTATTTCAACTAATATTAGAAATGCCTTACAAGAACTTGGAAAGATAACGGGGGAAACGGTTACAGATGATGTAATAAAAGAAATTTTTTCTAAGTTTTGTTTAGGTAAATAATTGTAAAAAAGACAAACATAAAAATTGATATTAATTTATAAATAATTAAATTTTATTAATATTTAATTATTACAAAAATAAAATTAATAATTAATAAAATATTATTTAATTAATTTTAATAAAATAAAAATAAAATTGTAAAAAAATAATAATTAAATTATAAAAAATAAATAATTAATTTTAATAAGTAATAAATTTATTTATAAAAAATAAAAATATTAAAATAAAAAATTAAAAAATAATTATAAAAAAACATCAAAAAAATAAAAAACAAAAAAGTAGAAAAAATGTAAATAAAAAAATAGATTAAATATAAAATTAGAAATTATGAAAAAAATGGCAGTATTTTAGCAAACGAGAATTTAAAATAAGACATTTAATTTTTAAAAGCATATAACTTGTTTAAAACAGACAAAAATGTCTTAAAATTCAAAATAAGCAATAAAGAAAACAAAAGTTTGTAAAACAAAATTTTCTGTTCCATAAAAAACCGGAATAAGAAAAACAAAAATAAAAAAATTTAAAAACCGCTAGTATACTGTCTGGTAAAATATAAAAAAATATGATATAAAGAAAAATTTAAAATAAAAGAGGTAAAAAATAAAATGGGGTACGATGCAGGAAAATTTGACATTGCTGTTATAGGTGCAGGCCATGCTGGTTGTGAAGCAGCATTAGCAGCAGCAAGATTAGGTATGAAAACTTTATTGTTTTCAATTAGTTTAGAATGTGTGGCAAATATGCCATGTAATCCACATATTGGAGGAACTTCAAAAGGACATCTAGTTAGAGAGATAGATAGCTTAGGTGGAGAAATGGGGAAGAATATAGATAAAACATTAATTCAACTAAGAATGCTAAACACTTCAAAAGGACCAGCTGTTCATTCATTAAGAGCACAAGCTGATAGAAAAAAATATCAAGCAGAAATGAAACATACTTTGGAAAGACAAGAAAATTTATACATAAAGCAAGCAGAAATAGTAGATATAGAGGTTGAAAATAAAAAAATAAAAGCTATAACTACTAATATAGGAGCTAGATATGAAGTTGATAGCGTTATTGTTGCAACAGGAACATATTTAAAAGGAAAAATATTTATAGGAGAAAATTCTTGGGAAAGTGGTCCAGATGGAGTATTTCCTGCTAATCAATTATCTGAATGTTTGAAAAAACTTGGTATAAAAATACAAAGATTTAAAACAGGAACTCCAGCAAGAATAAATAAAAATAGCATAGATTTCTCTAAAATGGAAATACAAAATGGTGATGAAGATGTAGAACCATTTTCTTTTGAAGATAAAGAAATAAATGTAGAACAAGAGCCTTGTTGGCTTACTTATACAAACGAGAAAACTCATGAGATTATTAGAAAAAATTTACATAGATCACCACTATATGCAGGATTAATCGAAGGTACAGGGCCTAGATATTGTCCATCAATAGAAGATAAAGTTGTTAGATTTGCAGATAAAGAAAGACATCAAATATTTGTAGAACCAATAGGTAAAGATACAGATGAAATGTATATTCAAGGAATGAGTTCATCTTTACCAGAAGATGTACAAATAGCAATGTATAGAACTTTACCAGGACTTGAAAATGCTGAATTTACTAGACCTGCTTATGCTATAGAATATGATTGTATAGAACCAGATCAACTAAAAAGTTCACTAGAAATAAAAGAAATTTCAGGATTGTTCTTTGCAGGACAAGTAAATGGAACATCTGGATATGAAGAAGCTGCAGCACAAGGTTTAATTGCAGGAATAAATGCAGCACAAAAAATAAAAGGAAAAGAACCTGTAATTCTAGATAGATCACAAGCATATATAGGAGTTTTAATAGATGATATAATTACAAAAGGAACAATGGAACCTTACAGAATGATGACTTCTAGAGCAGAATATAGACTTTTACTAAGACAAGATAATGCAGATTTAAGATTAACAGAAATAGGACATTCTGTTGGTTTAATTTCAGATGAAAGATATGCAAGATTTCTAGACAAAAAAGAAAAAATAGAAAAAGAAATAGAAAGATTAAAAACAACTAATATAAAGCCAACAGAAAAAGTAAATGAATTTTTAGAAAAAAGGGGAACAACTCCAATTGCAGGTGGAGTAAAGCTTTCAGAACTTTTAAAAAGAACAGAATTAAACTATAAAACATTAAAAGAAATTGACGAAAATAGACCAGAATTAGATAAACAAGTTCAAAATGAAGTAGAAATAATGGTAAAATATGAAGGTTATATAGAAATGCAAAAGAAACAAGTTGAAAGCTTTAAGAAAATGGAAAAGAAACTTTTACCAGAAGATATAAATTATGAAGAAATAAAAGGTTTAAGGTTAGAAGCAAGACAAAAATTAAATAAAATTAAACCATATTCAGTAGGCCAAGCTTCTAGAATATCAGGAGTTTCACCAGCTGATATATCAGTTTTATTGATTTTCTTAGAACAATATAATAGAAATAAAAAAGTAAAGGAATAAAAATGGAAAATAATGAATTTTTAGAATTTATGAAAGAAGAATGTGAAAAAAATAATATTCAGATTTCAAATGAAGAAATAGAAAAACTATATATATATATGAAAGAAATTTTAGAATGGAATGAAAAAGTAAATGTTACAGCAATAAAAGATGAAAAAGAGTTTATTGTTAAACATTTTATTGATTCATTAACAATTGAAAAATATATTGCAAATGGAGAAAAAGTTCTAGATATTGGTACTGGAGCAGGATTTCCAGGAATTCCAATAAAAATAACTAAAAACAAAAGCCATGTAGATTTGGTTGATTCGGTAAAAAAGAAATTAAATGTAATTAGAGATATAATACCTAAAATTAAAGTAGAAGATATTGAATGTATACATACCAGAGCAGAAGATTTGGCAAAAAATGTAAAATATAGAGAAAGCTATGATGTAGTTACTTCAAGAGCTGTAGCAAATTTAACTACATTAGTTGAATATATGTTACCATTTGCAAAAGTTGGTGGAAAAATAATTTGTATGAAAGGTCCAAATGTAGAAGAAGAATTAACAGAAAGTAAAAAAGCGATATCTATATTAGGAGGAAAAATTGAACAAATAGAAAATATAAATATAGATTCAGATTATGAAAGAAATATTATTATAATAAAAAAAGAAAAGCCTACTCCTAAGCAATATCCAAGAGGTCAAGGTAAACCGTTAAAAGAACCAATAAAATAAAGAAAAAAAGCATCAAAAAAATTAGTTTTTTTGGTGCTTTTTTATTGACATATTGAGCAAATTTTTATATGATAGTATAGTAAAAAAGGAGGTAGTTACTTTGAGTAAAATTATAGCAGTAGCAAATCAAAAAGGTGGAGTTGGAAAGACTACAACCTCAGTTAATTTAAGCACTATATTAGCTAAAAAAGGAAAAAAAGTAATATTAATAGACGGAGATCCACAAGGAAACGCTACAAGTGGATTAGGAATAGAAAAAGACGTAGAAAATTCATTATATGATGTACTTATAGGTGAGGTTGACATAAAATCAACGTTACAAGATACATGTGTAAAAACTCTAAAAGTATGTCCTTCTAATATGAACTTAGCTGGCGCCGAAGTTGAATTAGTAAATCTTATGTCAAGAGAGCAAAGATTAAAAGAAAAGTTAGATGAAGTAAGAGATGAATATGATTTTATCATTATAGATTGTCCACCATCATTAGGATTAATAACATTAAATGCCTTTACTGCAGCTGATTCTGTTTTAATACCAGTACAATGCGAATATTATGCGTTAGAAGGCTTAGGACAATTAATTAATACAATAAATTTAGTAAAAAAACACTTAAATAAACATTTAGAAATAGAAGGTGCTGTTCTTACAATGTACGATATGAGAACAAATCTATCAAATCAGGTAGTAAAAGAAGTAAAAAGATATTTTGATGATAAAGTTTATAAAACAGTAATACCTAGAAACATCAAACTTAGCGAAGCACCAAGCTTTGGAATGCCAATTACATTGTATGATGCTAAATCTAAAGGTGCTCGTTGTTATGAAAAATTAGCAAAAGAAGTTTTAAAAGCAAATGAGCCTGAAAAAGAAGAAAAAGAGAAGGAGATGGTTCAAAATGGCTAAAATGACAGGTTTGGGAAAAGGATTAGATGCCTTATTTAGTAGTTCACCAGTAATTGAAGAAGAAGAAAAAAGCGAAAACACAAGTGAAATAGTAAAGAATATTAAAATAATAGATATTGAACCAAATAAAGATCAAGCAAGAAAAATATTTGATGAAGAAGCAATTGATGAACTTGCAAATTCAATTAAAGAATACGGACTAATACAACCAATAATAGTTACAAAAAAAGGTAAATATTATGAAATAGTAGCTGGAGAAAGAAGATGGAGAGCTTCTAAAAGAGCAGGGTTAACAGAAATTCCAGCTATTATTAGAGAAGATGATGAAAGAAGAAACAAAGAAATATCATTAATCGAAAATATACAAAGAGAAGACTTAAATCCTATTGAAAAAGCTAGAGGAATAAAAGTTTTAATGGAAGAATACGATTTAACTCAACAAAAAGTAGCTGATATATTGGGAAAAAGTAGAAGTAGTATAGCTAATACTGTTAGAATTTTAAACCTAGATGAAAGAGTTATTGAGCTAGCACTACAAGGAAAATTAACAGAAGGACATTGCAAGGCTTTAATGGCAATCACAGATGGAGATAAACAATATGATATGGCTCTTTACATGATTGAATCAGGTGATACTGTTAGAGAAGCTGAAAAGAAGATGCAAGTAAGAAAAAAACTAAAGAAAAAAGATCAAAAATACGAAGCAATATATAGAGATATAGAAGATACTTTTCAAGGATTCTTTGGTACAAAAGTAAAATTAGATGCAGGTGCTAAAAAAGGAAAAATAATTATACAATATAGTTCTAATGAAGACTTAGAGCGTATATTAGATTTATTGAAATAGGTGGTAAAATGAATAATTTTGTAGAGTTATTAAATGAAAATCCTGCTTTAAAGGGCTGGTTTATAACTAATGTAATTCTAATTGTGCTAGTTATTGCTTTAATAGTATATGTTATATATTTGAGTAATAAATACTTAAAATTTATGAAAAAAGTTGGAAATGGCAATAATTTAGATGAAATGTTAAAGAATTATATTTATGATGTAAATGAAGTTAAAAAAGATAATTCAGAAATAAAAGCATATTATACTAAATTAGATAAAGATATAGGTTCAAGTATCCAAAAAATAGGATTAGTAAGATATAATGCTTTTAAAGATGTTGGAAGTGATTTAAGTTTTGCTGTAGCCTTATTAGATAGAGAAGATGATGGAATTGTATTTAATGGTATTTATGGTTCAGAATCATCTAATATCTATGCTAAACCAATAAAAAATGGCGAATCATCATATCAATTATCTGATGAAGAAAGATATGCAATAGAAATTGCTGAACAAAATAAAAACTTTGTTGCAAAAAGAAAACAAAAATAAAAGGTCAAAAAGATTACCAATTAAAATAAAAAATAAGACAATTTTATTTTAATTAGGTAATCTTTTATTATGAGGTATATAAAATACAAATATGGACAAAATAAGAGCAAAAAGAGGTGAGATAAGAATATTTTAAATATTAAATATCTTTAAAATAAAAATATAAATAAATCGTGAAGAAAAAAATGAAAAATATTTAGATTTGTGTAAGCAAACAAAAAGGTTAAATAAAATAGTCGTTTAAATTATATATAGATTTTGCCTTGCTATTATTTTTTTAATGGGCAAATAATAAAAATTTTAAAAAAATTAAAAATAAATATTGACAATCAGTAATAAAATATGCTAATATATAGGTGTTGCTGATAGTAGTAACGAATTGGAGAGGTGGTCGAGTTGGTTTATGGCACCAGTCTTGAAAATTGGCGTAGGTTTGTAGCCTACCGTGGGTTCGAATCCCACCCTCTCCGCCATATGCTAGATAGAAATATCTAGCATTATATTTATAAGGAGCAGTACCCAAGTGGTTGAAGGGGGCAGTTTGCTAAACTGCTAGGGTTCGCAAGGGCCGCGGAGGTTCAAATCCTCTCTGTTCCGCCAAATCATCTAAGAAATTAGGTGATTTTTTTTGCTTTAAATTAATTAGATAATATTTTATTTAATATTTAATATTTATTATTTATTATTTAAGTATTATCTATTTATTTAATATTTATTTTTATAAATTATAAATATTTAATTATTGTAATTCGTATTTATAAAAAATAGTTAATATTAATTATTAAATTCAATTAAAATATTATTAAATAAAAAATAATTTAATTATTTTCATTTAATTGCTTATTATTTAAATCAAATAAAAAAATTATTTCTTTTATTAATTTCCAATATAAAAAAATATAATTTAAATAAGTAATAATGATAACTTTAGTTTATAAAATTATTTATATAGAAGAAGAATTACTAAATAAAAAATGCCAAATATGATAATAAAAAATGATAAGTAAATCAGTAGTTTTTGTTATAAAAAATGAATGACAAATTAGATTTTTTTTAGAATGATTTTAAAGCCGAAAATATGTAAATTTGTGAAGAAAAAAGGTCAAAAAATGACTAAAAAAATATGCTGAAAGTATTGGGAAATAAGGAGGTTGAAAGAAATCAGAAAAAAAAGTAACAAAGTATACATAAAATGTATAAATTGTTAATTATTTTAGAAGATTATAAATATAATTAGTAAGCGAAAAAAGAGCAAATTTATACTAGATTTTACTATGAAAGTTGCTATAACAAAAAGACAAAAAACAATAAAATGCAGTTATAATATCTTTTGAAATATGATGATTGGTATTACAAAATAATAGTATATAAAACAGAAAAAAATTTAAAAAATAGAAAATATGATGATTTTTTATATATAAATTGAATAAAATTAGATAAAAACATAAAAAACAGCTAATTAATTGTCAAATAAACAAGTTATATAAAATAAGTTATTCTTATGTAAAAAAATATATAGAAATAAAGAAATAATTTTTCATTATTAAAAATGTAAATTTTGAAATTAGATAAAAGGAAAAGGAATTTGATACTTTTAGATAAGTAATTAGAATGGAAATTCAAAAAGACAAGAATACGAAAAAAGTAAGTTAGTTTGGATAAAAAGAAAATTGATCAAATGATTGGGAAATAAGTAGATTGAAATAAAATAACCAAAAACAAAATCAAAAGACAAACAGGTTACATAAACAGTAAAAATGAAAATTATACATTTAGTTGGAGGTTAAAAAGAAAAATATGAAAAGAGGTTGGTAAAGTATAAAAGTATTAAACAAATTTTACAAAGGTAAAATTTGAAAATGAGAAGAATAAAAATTGAAAGATATATATATAATTTTTGAGTTAGATTCATATATAATTTTAGAAAAATTTAGATTAATAAAATGGATCAAAAATATAAATAATGAAAAATATTTTAATATAAATATTAAATAAAATAATTAAATAAAATAATTAAATAAATAATTAAATAAATAATTAAATAAATAATTAAATAAATAATTAAATAAAATAATTAAATAAATAATTAAATAAAACAATTAAATAAAACAATTAAATAAATAATTAAATAAATAATTAAATAAAACAATCAATTAAAATAATTAATTAAATAATTAATTAAATAATTAATATAGAGTTAATTAAAATAATTATGGTAGCAGTTAATTTAAAAATATTATAATTAAATAATTTAATATGAAATATATGCAAAGAAGATTTATAAAAAATAAAAGTCATTAAAACTGAAAAGTTTATTTTATAAAATAATGAAAATTTTAAATTGAAAAATAGATATGTAGATTTCAAAATTAAACTTTAAAATATAGAAAATTGTGATGATGCAACAAGAAAAAAGTCTTCTAAAAAAATGATAAGAATAAGCTAGATAATATATAAAGGATATTAAATTTTAAAAGAGGCATAAAGGAGATATTTTTGCATCTAAAATAGCTCCAAATGCGTATATTTTTATGAAAATAAAATCACTGTAAGCGTTAGGAAATCTAAGATATAGACGATTTAATAATAAACGCCAGTTAATTAACATAAAAACTATCTGATATATATTATTTTTGCCAAAATGCTAAAAAAATGTGATGAGTTTTGAATGAATTTTATAGTAGAAAATTGAAAAAAATAAAGGTAAAAAACACCTAAAATAGCTATAACAAAAAGACAAAATCGTATAATTCAAATCGACATTAAAGTGATTTTAAATGATGCAAATAGTTTTAGTGACAATGTAAATATTATCAGAAAGAATAAAAAAAGATAAAAATTTTGACTTTTTAATATCAAAAAAATATATAAATTATTAAAAATGGATAAAATATAGCAAAAAATTGTCAAATAAACAAAATAAGATTACAAAGGAATATATTTATTTCTAACACTAAAAAAAGAATATTATAAAAGTCATTTTGTTATAAGCAAATTTTAATATACTGAAAGAATAAAATATTGTTTAAACGTAATGTATGGAGATTTTGATTCAAAAACAAAAAGACAAAAATATGAAAAAATCAACTTGATTTTTGAGGTGTACAGAACTTTATAGCAATTGGGAAATAACAAAAATCAGAGTATTTAAGCAATAGTTCCGACAAACGAACAAGAGGTTACATAAAAAGTGTTTTTGATAATTATAAGAAAAAGAGTAATTTACTAATAACAATTACAGTATAAAGAATTTTTCAAAAAAAGTATTAAACTTTTTTTACAATTTTAAAATTAGAAATTTGTTTAAGAGAAATAAAAAAGATAAGACTAATTTTGAAAGTACAACTTTATGGAAAATGTAAGAATCTTATCAATTATTATTAAAAAAATATATGACTTAAATTTAATATAAAAAAAATAAATAATAAAAATGATATAATGAATAATAAAAAAATATATATACCAAAAATTATATAATAAAAAAGAAAATATTAAATATTAATATTTATATTTAATATTAATTAATACTTTAAATAAATAGTAAATAAAAATATATAAAGAAATTAATTAAAAATAATATATAAATTAATGATCTATTAAAAAAATGAAATATTAAAAATTGAATTTAAAATATTAAATTTTTAATATTCAGATAGATTTATTTATATTTTTAATTAATATATATAAATAATAAGAAAAAAGTAAAATAAAATTTTTTTCTTATATAGTAAATAATTTAAATTAAATGTGAAAATAATCTTAATTTTATAATTTATATTGAGAATTAAAATTAATTATATAAATAAGTAATTAATTAAAAAATAATAATTTAATATTAAATATTTAATTATTAATAATAGACAATAAATATTTAACCAATAAATAATAACTGAAATTTATTTTCTTTATAAAGTATATTTATTTATAATTATATAAAATAATATATTTTTAAGAAAATATATAAAAGCTAAAAACAGTTTTTACTAAAAGGCAAAAGAAATAATAGCAAAAGAAAATAATAAAAAAATAGTTAAAAGAAGAAGAATTTGAAAATAATTTTTAACTTTTACACAAGCATTCGTTTTAGATAGGTAAGTAGAAACATAGGCAAATGGTTTATTCAAGACTTTCAAAGAAATTTAGATAAATTGAACTAATAGAAAAATTCAACAAGATAATAGTATACATAATATAGAATTTTGAACAATATTACTTTTTTGGTAAAGCAAAAATCAAGCCAATGTATAAAATACATAAATAAATATATTTTTTTATATATAAATGAATATAATTTTTTTTGCTAAAAAATACACTATTAAGCAAAAAATGATGTATACGTTGATACAACTGAAGTTTGTGAATTTTTAGTATAAATAGCAAATTTTAAAAAAAATAATGTTTTTCAAAAAACAGAAAAAAATGTTCTTAAAATAAATGTATAAAAATAAGTAAAAACTTTCATTTAGTTAATAAAAATTTTTTGCATGATTAAGTTTACTTAAATTAGGAAGACTTTGAAAAATTTTTATGAAAATAAGCTTTTTTTCGAAAAAAATAAAGTGTCAAAACTATGGGAAAAAGACACTTTGAAGTTTTTTTAGGATTAGACAAAAAGCAACCAAAAGGTTCACATAAAATAAAAATAATCTATAAGATTTTTTAGAAAAAAAGAAATTTTTGATGGTTAAAATTAAAAAAATATCTAAATTTGAACGTTAAAAAAGATTGTTTTTTAGACAAGATAATATAAGTTTTGAGTTATAATATAATGTTATATGAAAAACACCAATAACAAAAATAAATATATATATATAAATTATTATAGAAATAATAATTAGAAATAATAATGCACATTATCGTAAGATAAAATAACGAATATTTTAATAAATTAAATAATATAAAATTAAAAATATTAGAAATATTAAAAATAATATAAATAATAATAATATATAGAAAAAATATTAATATATAAAATAAAAAAATATTTATATCAATATAATATAAAACAAAATAAATATATATAATAACAACTAATATTATATTAATAAATAAAAAGAATTAATGGATTTAATTATATACAAGTAATTTTATTAAATAAAAATAAAAAAGCTTCAAATTTGATTTTGAAGCCTTTATTTTTGTTTTTAATTTTAATATTTTATTAATTAATTTAGATTAACAATAATTTATTGGATTATTGAATTAGTAATTTATTAAATTACAATTAATATTATTTTATTAATTAAAATTATTAATTATTTTTTAGATTTTGCTTTTTTATCTTCTTTTGATGGTTCATCATCTGTTACAAGATTTTCAATTTCTATTGCTTTTTTTGATTTATTTTTCTTTTTCAAATTATCTTTAGCAACAGTAGTTAATAATTTTATTCTATTTGTTTGGTTTGTTTCACTAGCACCAGGATCGTAATCGATAGGTGAAATGTTTGCATAAGGATATTTTTCTCTTATTGATTTTATAACACCTTTTCCTACAACATGATTTGGCAAGCAAGCGAATGGTTGAACACAAACTATATTTGGTATATCATGTTCAATATATTCTATCATTTCTGCTGTTAAGAACCAACCTTCACCAGTTTGATTTCCAATAGAAAGAATATCTTTTACTTTGTCTTCTAGTTCCCAAATATCACAAGGTGGTAAATATCCTTTTTTAGAATGTGCTAATGCTGTTCTTGTATCTTTTTCTAATAAGTCAATTAAATCAATTGCGATTTTAAATATTTTAGATTTTGTTTTGTCTGTATTTAATAATGTATTAAATGTTATTTTGTGTGTTGCAATAAATTTTACAAATCCCATGAAATCTGGAGCTACAACTTCAGCACCTTCATTTTCAAGAACATTTACAACAAAATTATTTCCAAATGGATGATATTTAATTAAAACTTCACCAACAATACCAACTCTTGGTTTTTCAATAGATGTATCTAATTTTATTTTTTCAAAATCACTTACTATATCATAAATACTAGCTTTGAATTCTGAAAGGCTAGATTTTCTAACCATAGATTTACATTTTTCCATCCATGTTTCGTATAAAGCTTGTGATTCACCTTTATGTACTTCATAAGCTCTATTTTTATATAATAATTTTTGTAGTAAATCACCATATATAACACATTTTAATAGCTTTTCAACCATTGATGGTGTTATTTTAAATCCTGCATTTTTTTCCATACCAACAACATTGAAACTTACTACAGGAACTTGTGAGAATCCAGCATCTCTTAATGCTTTTCTTATGAATCCTATGTAGTTTGTAGCTCTACAACCACCACCAGTTTGTGACATAATTAAAGCTGTTTTATTTACATCATATTTACCAGATTGAAGTGCTTCTATCATTTGTCCTGTTGTTAATATTGATGGATAACAAGCGTCATTATTTACATATCTTAATCCTGTATCTACTGTATGTTCTGTACATTCCCTTAATAAATGTACATTATATCCCAATGATTGAACTGCTGTTTCAATAAGTTCAAAATGAATTGGGATCATTTGAGGAATAAGTATTGTATAATCTTTTTTCATTTCTTTTGTAAATGGTATTTTATGAATATCATATTCTCCAGAATCAGCAGTTTTTTTAGTAGCTTCTAATTCTTCTTTTTTATTTTTAATTCTCTTATTCATACTTGCTAATAAAGAACGAATACGAATTCTTATAGCTCCTAAATTGTTAACTTCATCAATTTTTATTAAAGTATACATATTATCATAGCTCTTTAATATTTCTTCTACTTGATCTGTAGTTACTGCATCTACACCACATCCAAAAGAGTTAAGTTGTATAAGTTCTAATGAATCATTTTTTCCAACATAATCAGCTGCTGCGTATAATCTTGAATGGAATGTCCATTGATCTACAACTCTAATTGGTCTTTTTAATTCACCTTTCCAAGCAATACTATCTTCTGATAATACACATAATCCTAGAGATGTAATTAATGTATCAATACCATGATTAATTTCTGGATCTACATGGTAAGGACGACCTGCTAAAACAATTCCTCTTAAATCATTTTCTTCCATGTATTTTAAAACTTCTTCACCTTTATCTCGTACATCTTGTTTAAATTGTTGATATTCTTTTTCGGCAGCTTCAGCAGCTTCTACTAATTCAGATTTTTTGAAATTATATTCTTTAAAACAATCTAATTCTTGTACGATTTTTACTAAGTTTTTAGTATTATCAATAGGTAAGAATGGATTTATATATTTAACTTTCTTTAAATTTTCTACATTATTTCTAATAACTTCTGAATAAGAAATTACTATTGGACAGTTATAGTGATTATCTGATTGAGTATTTTCTTTTCTTGAGTATGGTATACAAGGATAGAAAATAGTTTTTATTCCTTGTGATATTAAACTTTCAATATGTCCATGAGCAAGCTTTGCTGGATAACATACTGATTCAGAAGGCATTGATTCAATACCTTTTTCATAAGTTTTTCTATTACTTTTTTCAGATAAGATTACTCTAAATCCTAATTTTGTTAAGAATGTGAACCAGAATGGATAATCTTCGTACATATTTAAAACTCTTGGAATACCGATAGTTCCTCTAGTAGCTTTTTCCTCAGAAAGTGGCTCATATCCAAATAATCTTTCAAATTTGTACTTATATATATTTGGTAAATCTTTCTTTTCTGATAAATTTCCTGCACCTTTTTCACAACGATTACCAGATATAAATTTCTTTCCATTTGCAAAAGTATTTATTGTTAATTGACAATGATTTTCGCAACCATTACATCTTACATGATTTACTTTTACTTCTAATTTATCTAATTCTTCAGCTTTTAAAATTGTTGAATAATATTCCATATCTAAATTGCTATGATATTGTTCTTTGGCAAGTAAAGCAACACCATAAGCGCCCATTAGACCAGCAATATCAGGTCTAACTACGTTTTTTCCAACAATCAGTTCAAAGGCTCTTAAAACAGCATCATTATAGAAAGTTCCACCTTGTACTACAATATGATTTCCTAAAGTTTTTGGATTACGAACTTTCATAACTTTTTGAATTGCATTTTTTATTATAGAATAAGATAAACCACTTGAAATATCTCCAACTGAATAACCTTCTTTTTGAGCTTGTTTTATTTTTGAATTCATAAATACTGTACAACGAGATCCTAAATCAACTGGTGTTTTAGATTCGATTGCAGCTTTTACAAAGTCTTCGATAGGAAGGTCTAAGCTTTTTGCAAAAGTTTCCAAAAATGAACCACAACCAGAAGAACAAGCTTCGTTTAACATTATGTTGTCAATTGCATTATCTTTCATTTTTATGTATTTCATATCTTGGCCACCAATATCTATAATACTTGTAACTGATGGTAAAAATTCTTTTGCTGCAGTATAATGGGCAATTGTTTCAATTTCATTTAAATCTACATTTAATCCTGTTTGAACAAGTTTTTCACCATAACCTGTAACTCCACTAAATCTTAATTTTGCTGTTTTTGGTAAAACTTTATATAATTTTTTCAACATAGCAACAACACTTTTTAAAGGATTTCCACCATTGCTACCATAAAGTGAATACAATAAAGCTCCATTGTCATCTATAAGGACAAGTTTTGTTGTAGTAGATCCAGCGTCAATACCGATATAGCAATCACCACTATAGTTTTCCAAATTATTTCTTTTTACTTTATCTTTATCATGTCTTTCTTTAAATTCTTTATAATCTTTTTCTGTTTCAAAAAGTGCAGGAAGTGGTTTACTTTCTGTAAATTTTGAATTTTTGAAATTTGCTAATTTATTTTTTAATTCTTCTGTTGAAAAACTTTCTGTTTCAATTGAATTTATAGCAGCTCCTGTTGCTACAAGTAAATGAGCATTTTCAGGAATAATAATTTGATCATCTTTTAAATTCAATGTTTCTATAAAACGTTTTCTTAATTCTGATAAGTAATTTAATGGACCTCCTAGAAATGCAACATTTCCTCTAATTGGTCTACCACAAGCTAAACCACTTATTGTTTGATTTACAACAGCTTGAAAAATTGATGCTGCGATATCTTCTTTTCTAGCACCTTCATTTAATAATGGTTGTATATCTGTTTTGGCAAATACACCACAACGAGAGGCAATAGGATAAATTGTTTCGTGATTTTTTGATAATTCATTTAATCCTGCTGTATCTGTATTTAAAAGTGATGCCATTTGATCTAGGAATGCTCCTGTACCACCAGCGCAAGTTCCATTCATTCTTTGTTCTATAAATTTATCAAAATATATTATTTTTGCATCTTCTCCACCTAATTCTATAACTACATCAGTTTTTGGAATTAATGTTTCGACAGCTGTTTTACAAGCAATAACTTCTTGGATAAAAGGTATTTTTAATATTTTTGAAATATCTAAAGCACCTGAACCAGTTAAAGACATTGTAAATTCATTTTCCGGATAATCTTTTGCAAGTTTTGTAAGTACGTCAAATAATGTATTTTTTGTATCAGAAAAATGACGAGTATAGCTAGAATATAATATATTTTGGTCTTTATCTAAAACAACAATTTTAATTGTTGTTGAACCAATATCTAGTCCTACATGTAATAATTTATTCATAAATAACCTCTTTTTCTTATAAAAATTCAACTATATATTATAACCTTTAAGGCAATTTGTCAATGTCGAAAAATGGTAAAAATTAATAGATACTATAATTCTAATGTATGAATTTCTTCATCTTCTTCATAGTCATGACTATATTTAGCACCAACGAAATTTGCAACTTTAAGAGAAGCGTTATTTCGCTTGTCTATTGCAAGCATAATATTTTTTATATTAAGTTCCTTGGCTTTTTGTAGAAATAGTGCTAATGCTTGACTTGCATAATGATGACCTCTTTCAGATTTTCTAATAAAAAATCCAACTTCATGAGAATTATCAAAGTACATGTTTTGAGAACATAAAGCACCAATTAATTTGTCTTCTTTAAATATTCCTAAAAATTGATTATTTCTTAAAGCATATTCATCCAATAAGTCATTAAAATCTTTTTCTGATGTGACATATAACCCAATAGCAAAATCTCTTACTTTTGAATTTTCTGGTTCTTCGTTAATCATTTCCAAATAATCTTTTGCATTTTCTTTTGTTAAACTTTTTAATTTTATATTTTCCATAAATAATAACCTTTCTAAATGTAAAGTAATAAAATTTTATATAAAAAAGAGAAGTTTTGCTTCTCTTTACATAAATAATACATATCTTAAAATAAACCAATAGTGGCAAGCACTTCCAAGCATTACAAAAATATGAAATATTTCGTGAAATCCAAAACCTTTCCATTTTGTTTTTGGAACTTTTAATCCATAAATTATTCCACCAATTGTATAAAAGATTCCTCCTGCTAATAACCAAATTAGAGATCCAAAGTTATTTGCTTCTTTAAATACTTGAATTAATGGATATGCAGCTATAACAACTGCCCAACCCATTATAAGATAAATTGTTGTTGTTATAAAACGAGGAGCTTTAATCCAAACAGCAGTAAGAATTGTTCCTAAAACTGCTAATCCCCAAATTATTCCAAAAATTGTCCAACCCCAAGGTCCTCTAAGAGGTACTAAACATATAGGTGTATAGCTTGCAGCTATTAATATATATATCATAATATGGTCAAACTTTCTAAACACAGTTATGCCTTTTTCACTAATATTTAGCCAATGATACAAAGTACTAAATAAATATAGTAAGAAAAGACCAACTCCAAATATAGTAAAAGAAACTACATGATAAGCATTTCCATAAATTGCTGAAAAAACAATTAATAAAACTAATCCAACTAAAGATAAGGCAGCTCCTATACAATGCGTAAGACCACTTACTAAATCTCGAACTTTTGCCATAAAATCCTTCCTTTCTTATATTTTAGAATAACACAAAATAGTAAATATATTACTAAAACTTGAATTATTTTTATATTTTAACTTAGAAAAGCAAATTTGTCAATAATTTTATAAATGATATCATCTAGTTTTAAAAACTAAATAAAATTAGATTTTTATTACTCAAGATTATATTTTGTGAGTATATACAAAAAGCTTAGAAGTATTACAAAATAGTTATTAAGATTGTAAATAAATATAATTTGTAATAAACAGTATAAAAAAGAATATAGTGTACAAGGAGGTAAATGTTATGCAAAAAAAATTTTTAATAATTATAGCTATTGTAATTTCTTTAATAATTATAGGAGTAACTTTTTTTATATTAAATCAAGATAATAGTGAAATAGTTCCAGAAAATGAAATAGAAAATACAGACTTAAGAAAAACGATAATAAGCTTATATTTTCAAGATAAAGAATCCAAAAGTCTGAAGGTAGAAACTAGATTGATAGATTCTAAAAATTTATTAAAAACGCCATATAAGACATTAATAGAAATGTTAATTAGTGGACCAGAAAATAATTTATTTGAAACGGCAATACCAACAGATACTAAAGTAATAAGTACGGAATTAAATGGAAATTGTTTAATAGTTAATTTATCAAAAGAATTTTTGAATAATTCCGGAGATGCAATTCAAAAGAGTAATTCATTGTATCAAATAATAAATACAATGACTGAACTTACAGAAGTAAATAGTGTAAAATTTATAATAGAAGGTGAAGAAAATGAAGGATTTTCACAAGATGGAATTTCTTTAAAGAATGAATTTGTTAGAATGAATTAGTATATTATTCAGATAAATATTTTGTATAGAAAAATGCAAATTAAATTTTGAATATGAATAATTATATGTTTGCAGAACTAGAAATTTTAATTAGCTTATTATTGTTAATTTACAAATACAAAAAAATAATGTATTATATAAATAGTTTTAAAGATAGGAATTTAATATGGAAAAGATAGAATTAAAAGAAAATGAAAGAATAGATGATTTAGAATATAAGGGATTAAAAATAATTCAAAATAAAGAGGGTTTTTGCTTTGGAATAGATAGTGTTTTATTATCAGATTTTGCAAAAAATATAAAAAAAGATTCTGTAGTAGTAGATATAGGAACAGGAACTGGAATTATTTCAATATTATTAAGCAAAAAGGCAGAAATTAAAAAAATATACGGAATTGAAATACAAGAAGAAGTTGCAGATATGGCTAAAAGAAGCGTAAAATTAAATGATTTGCAAGATAAAATTCAAATAATAAATAAGAATATAAAAAATATTTTTGAAGAAATAGAACCGAATAAAATAGATGCAATTGTTACAAATCCACCATATATGAAATTAAATACAGGTGCAAAAAATGAAGAAATAAAAAAACTAATTTCTAGACATGAAGTAGAATGTAATTTAGAAGATATTATAAAAATTAGTTATAAGCTTTTAAAAAGTAAAGGTGAATTTTATATGGTCCATAGGGCAGAACGTATTGTAGATATTTTGTACAATTTACGAAAATATAAATTAGAACCAAAAGAAATAAGATTTATACATTCTAAAGTAGGAAAAGAGCCAAATCTTGTTTTGATTAAGGCTGTTAAAGATGCAGGGGAACATTTAATTATTGATACACCGTTAGTTGTATACAATAATGATGGAACTTATACAGATGAAATTTTAAAAATTTATAATAAAAAATAGAATACTAAAATATATAAAGAAAGAGCAGATTCTTGCAAGTACATGAATCTGCTCTTATATCTTAAAAAGGGATTTGAATGGTTAATCAAAACAAAAAAGTTACATTAATTAAAAAGTTTAATTTGTAGATACTGCATATGTTATGTTATTACTGGAACCACTTGCAAATTTAAACTGGCAGTTACCACCAGACCAAAAAGCAAATGATTTGATATGCATTTGACCATCAGCTAAATAAGTTCCACTAGATATGGCTTTTCCATTTCTATAGAGAGTGAAATCTACGTAAGCATTTGAATCGCCAGAGAAAGTTATGTAAAAACCTTTCACATTCGCACCTGATACATAAAATGTAGATGATTCACCATATTTATTAAAATGTCCAGATGTTGCCAATGTAACGTTCTTACTCTGTAATGGAACGATATTTGTGGTATTTGTTGTTAATGTTGCTGCAGAAACAGGCATTACATTAATTATCATTAATAAAGCTACACATAATGCTAAAAGTGTTTTTCTCATTTTTTACTCCTTATCTAATGTCAAATCCCTTTTTAATACAGTGATAAATAAAGCAAAAATTGTAATAAGCTCTTATTAATAAAAAATACATAAATATTTTACTATAAAAATATTTACTTTTCAATATGTTTACTATACAATAAAATAAAAAAGGAGATTAATTATGAAAAATTTTCAAAAAATCTTTAAATATTTAATTATTTTATTAATAGTATGGGCTGTTTTATTGATAGGTATAGTTATTTTTAATAGAATTTCAAACAAAAATCCATTTGATGAGTCTTTTAAATCCTCTAATAATTATTTTGCAATTTATACAAGTAATTATGATAATGATACTGAACAAGAACATTATGTTGCAACATATTATTGCGTTTTTAATAAAAAGGATAAATGTACTAGTTGCTTTGTAAAAATTGAAAATTGTCCAGAAAGAATATATAATGCAAATATTGATTTTGGTTATATAAATCCGATTAAAAAAGATAATTATGTTTTATTTGAATTTACAAATTTTAGAGGTAGAACATATGATGAGATAACAAAATCTTTTAATAATAGTGAAATTACAGAAACTTGGAAAAAATAAAATTTAATATTTAAGAATAGAGCATTGATAAAATTTCAATGCTTTATTTTTTTTATAAAACATGCTATACTAAAATATATTAAAAAAGATAAGGTGATAAAATGAAGGGAACATTATATTTAGTAGCAACTCCAATAGGAAATTTGGAAGATATTACAATAAGAGCATTAAATGTATTAAAAGAAGTGGATTTGATAGCTGCAGAAGATACAAGACATACGCTTGGACTATTAAATCACTTCGAGATATCTAAGCCACTTATTAGTTACTATAAAGAAACAGAAAAAATAAAAAGTCCAATTCTTGTAGAAAAATTATTAAATGGAAAAAATATAGCTTTAGTTTCAGATGCTGGCACACCAGGAATTTCTGATCCAGGAGAAGAAATCGTTAAAGAAGCAATTAAAAATGATATAAAAATAGTACCAATTCCAGGAGCATGTGCTTTTGTAAATGCATTAATTCCTTCTGGTATGAATACTAGAGAGTTTTCATTTATAGGTTTCTTATCTGCAAATAAAAAAGAAAAGAAAGATAAACTAGAAGAATTAAAATATGAAACTAAAACTTTGATTTTTTATGAAGCACCTCATAAATTGGAGAATACTTTAGAAGTTATGTTAGAAATTTTAGGAGACAGAAATATTGTACTAGCAAGAGAACTTACTAAAATTCATGAGGAATTTATTAGAGGAAAGATATCCACAATAATTGAACAAATTGTGGATACTAAAGGTGAATTTGTAATTATAGTTGAAGGAAATACTATCTCAAAAAAAGATAAAGAAATTTTAGATTTAAATGAATTAACTTTAGAAGAACATTATAAATATTATGAAAATACAGGAATTTCTAAAAAGGAAATAATAAAGAAAATTGCTAAAGATAGAAATGTAAATAAAAATGAGATATATCAGTACTTTATAGATAAATAAATACATATTTTATAAAAGATACCATATAATTTAACGAGGTAAAAAGATGTTAAATTTTATATGGTGTTTTTTTATAATTGTTTCAGTTATTTTTAGCATTATAAATGGAAATTTTGTAGATGTAAATAATTCAATTTTTTTATCAATACAAACAACAGTAGAACTTTGTATAAAATTATTAGGAGTTATGTGCTTTTGGAATGGTGTTATAAACATAATTACAAATACCAGTATTCAAGATAAATTAAAAAAATTAATTAAACCAATTAATAATTTTTTATTTCCAAAGTTAAATAAAGAATCAAAAGCTTATAGGTTTATTTCAGTAAATATGGTTACTAATTTATTGGGAATAGGAAATGCTGCAACACCTGCTGGGTTACAAGCAATGGAGGAACTAGAAAAAGAAAATAAATCAAAAAAAGAATTATCTGATGATATGATTATTTTTTTAGCAATAAACACAGCATCTTTACAATTAATACCAACTAATGTTATTGCAATTAGAGTTAGTTTAAATTCAAAAAATCCAGGTGGAATTATTTTAGGCGTATGGTTTTGTAGTATTATTACATTTTTAACTATAATTTTTTTGGCTAAGTTATATTTATGTTTTAGAAAAAGGAAGAATGCTTGATGAATTTTATTATGTATTTATCTAAAGTAATTACTCCAATAATTTTAGTATCAGCAATTTTATATGGAATTTTTGAAAAGAAAGATGTATTTAATATTTTTATTAAAGGTTGTTTAGATGGTGGAAAACTTGTATTAAATTTATTTCCAATTTTATTAGCTCTATTGATTGCAGTTGGTATGTTAGATGCTTCAGGAATAATAAAAAGTATTTCATCAACAACTGTAAAGTTTTTACCCTTTTTAGAAAAATATGAAAATATTTTACCTTTTGCTTTATTAAGACCTATTTCAGGGAGTAGTTCTACAGCAATAGGAACAAATTTAATGCAAAAGTTTGGTACAGATAGCGATATTGGGATATTAATTTCATTGATAATGGGCTCGACTGAAACAACTATTTATGTAATTTCTGTATATGGAGCAAAAGTAAAAAACAAAAACTTAGTTCCACCTTTAATTTTAGGTTTAATTGGTGATTTAATATGTGTGATGTCTGCAATTTTTTATTTTAATTTTATTCATATTTTTTAAAGGAATATTAAAAGTTAATTATGCTAAATAAAAAAGACATTTTGTAAATTTAAACTTACAATAATGTCTTTTTATATAATAGAAAACTGTTTTGTATTTTATATTACATTAAGGCTTATGCCCAATTTTAAGTATATTCTATTAAATTATTTAACTTGAAAATATAAAATTACAATTCTATAATTTTTGTGGGATTATTTCTATTTGCGACACTTAATGATATTTCATTTGTATCGATATTTTGACCAATAAGTTCTTCAACTACTGTTTGATAAGCAAGTTCCGGAAAATTGTTTTCTTTACTTAAGTGTCCTAGCATAACTGTTTTTAAATCATTTTGAATTAGACAACCTATTGTTTTACCAGCAGTAGAATTTGATAAATGACCATTTGGACCAGCAATTCTTTGTTTTAATATGTATGGATATTTAGAAACTTTTAGAATTTCAGGATCATAATTAGACTCTAGTAAAATAAAAGAACTTCCTTTTAAATTTTCCAAAATAACATTATCCATGTGGCCTAAGTCTGTCGCAATACTGATTTTTCTTTTTCCAGAATAAATATTAAAACCACAAGGGTTAGCTGCGTCGTGAGGTGTTGAAAATGGATGAATAAGTAAATTTCCAATTTCAAAGTCATTATCATTATTGAATGTTTTTTTATTATTTTCTAGTATTTTTTGAGATTGTGTTGGCATTGCTTGCCATGTTTCAGTATTTGCATATACTGGAATATTGTATTTTTTGGAAATTAATCCTAAGCTTTGTACATGATCAGAATGTTCATGTGTTACTATAATTGCATCAATATCTTCAATTTTCTTATCAATTGATTCTAGACCTTCACAAACTTTTTTTCCACTAACACCACAATCTACTAATATTTTTGTTGAATTATTCTCAACAAATAGGCAGTTCCCAGAACTGCCACTATATAAGCTACAAAAATTTAGCATAATTTTACTTCCTCTTCAGTTTTAACTCTTTCAATTTTTGCACCTAAATTTTTGAATTTTTCTTCAATATGCTCATATCCTCTATCTATATGATTTAAGTTGTAAATTTCAGTAGTTCCATTTGCAGAAATACCAGCAATTATTAAAGCTGCTCCAGCTCTTAAATCTGTTGCATACACTGGTGCACCATATAATTCTTCAACACCTTCAAAAACAGCAGTTTTTCCATTAGCTGTAATTTTAGCTCCCATTTTGTTAAGTTCTGCGGTATATTGAAAACGAGATTCCCATATACTTTCATTTATAATACTTGTTCCATTTGCTAAAGATAACACAACTCCCATTTGTGGTTGTAAATCTGTAGGAAATCCAGGATATGGTAAAGTTTTAATAGTTGCTTTGTGTGGTCTTTCTTCATACCATACACGTAAATGATCACCATTAGCATCAACTTTTCCACCGATTTCTACTATTTTAGCAGTTATTGATTCCAAATGTTTTGTAATACAGTTTTTAATAGTTACATCTCCATGTGAAGCAATTGCGGCAAGCATAAAAGTACCTGCTTCTATTTGATCTGGAACAACAGAATATGTAGCATTTCCTTTTAATTCTTTTACACCATTTATTTTAATCATATCTGTTCCGGCACCACGAATATCTGCACCCATTGTATTTAAGAAGTTTGCAACATCAACAATGTGTGGTTCTTTTGCGGCATTATCTATAATTGTAGTACCTTCTGCAAGTACACTTGCTAGCATAACATTTATTGTTGCTCCAACAGAAACGATATCCATGTAAATAGATGTACCAGTTAATTTTTTTGTAGAAGCTGTAATATTTCCTTGTGAAACTTCTACTGAAGCACCTAAAGCTTCAAATCCTTTTATGTGTTGATCAATAGGTCTTTGACCTAAGTTACAACCACCAGGGATTCCAACTTGAGCTTTATGGCAACGACCAAGCAAAGCTCCTATTAGATAATAAGAAGCTCTAAATTTTCTTGTAACCTCTAATGGAGCATTACAACAATTTATATTTCTTGTGTCTATAGTTACTTCGTTTGGTGTATTCCATGTAACTTTAGCACCTAAATCTTTTAATATATCACAATATAGTTTTACATCACTTATATTAGGAAGGTTGTCTATTGTGCAAATTCCATTTATCAATAAAGTAGCTGGTATAATTGCTACTGCGGCATTTTTTGCACCACTAATTATGACTTCACCTTTTAACGGAGTTTTTCCTGTGATTACTAATTTTTCCAAAATAAATACCCCCATTTATATTAATATGAATTAAAAAAACTCATAAAAAGTCATTATATTCATTGCAACTATATCATAAAGTAAAATTTTTTACAATATTAATTATATATCTTTTTACATATTTTTCTTTCAAATAAAACATTGTTAATATTTAAGGATTAGAAGCAAGGGACTTTGGTGCTTTTTGAAGTTTTTCATTTATTATCTCGATAATTTTAAATTTTAATTTCATTTCATCAGATGTATTTGTAATTAAGGAATATTCTTCTGAATTTAAGTTTTCTTTTAAAACTTTACTATCTTCATCTTCTAATACACCAGAAGAAATATCTACGAAACAAAGAGGTGGAAAAAGGCTACACCACCAATTTTTACCAGTTGCGTTTCCAATTTTTATACGTAAAGCGTCATAATTTCCTGCTGGCAAAGAAATATTAGCATAATCTTTTGTAGGAAAATAAAAATTTCCAATTTCAATATTTACATCATATTCGTATCCATTTTCTTTAATGACTTGAACTGCTATATTTTTTAATTCATCTAAATTATTTTTGCAAAAATTTATAATTTCTTCTTTAGAATTAGCATTTTTAGTGGCAATTTTCATATAGTTAATTATAGAATCACGAATTTTTAATTTTAGTAATTGGTCTTCACTAGAATCACTATTAGCGATAATGTGAAGCCTAAAAATATTTGTACTTAAATCATTAAAGATGCTATTTGCATAAGAAGTAGCGGTAACTAGAACAAAACTAATAAATAGAATGCAAATTATAAAAAAATTTTTTATGTGTTTTTTCATAAAAATTATTTCCTTCCTTTATTTATAAAATTTGTTATTAAAAACAATAATTTCTATAAAAATCATTATGAACCAAAAAATGAATTTTATGCATGTCGAAAAAGGAAACACGAAATAAATTGACCATAAAAAATCAAAGTGATAAAATTTTATTATTGAAATATATGGAGGTTAGCAAATGGAAAGAATATGTTGTTTTTATGCGAGTGATGAGCATTTATTAAGTATTCTTTTACCATATATAAATGAAAAAACAAAAGAAAATCAAAATGTAGTAACAATATTAGAAAAAAATATTGGTAAAAGTGTAGGAAATTTTAAAAAATTTTTAAAATTTTCTAAAGAAGATTGGAAGAAAATCGATAATATTTTAAATGAAAAGAATGTGTTAAAGAAAATCGATACAACTAATATTGTTATATTGGCAGGAAGTGAAAATTTTGTAAAAATGGAAAGTAATAAATTAAAAGATAAAGAAACATTAATATGTTGTTATAATTTTATGCAGACAACAAAAAATATAGAAAATATTTTGTCAGAAAACGACAAAATACTTAGTACAGTAGGAGAACAAGATATTAGTAAAATGTTTACAGAAATTCCAAATAAAAGTTACAAAGAAATCACAATTCTAAAATAAAATGAGCTTATCAATTATTTCAAGTTCTATAACCCATTAATCCGTAATAACAAAAACAAACGATATTGACTTCATGTATAAATTGGTATAATATATACTAAAATTTAAAGGGTTCTATGAATTTTAGAAAGGAGCTTTTATAAAGTAATGAATGAAGAATTAAAAAAAGTAAAAGAAAAATTAAAAAAATATCATCAAGAACATTTATTAATGAAGTATGATGAAAAATCTGAAGAAGAAAAAAAGGAGTTATTAAGACAAATCGAAAATATTGATTTTGACTTAATGAATGAGTTGTATGAACAAGCAACTAAACCAGTAGATTTAAAGAAAGATTTAATTGAACCTATAGAGCATGTTGATAAATCAAAATTAACAGCAAGCGAAAAGGAAATGTATGAAAAAAAGGGTATTGAAGCCATAAAATATAATAAATTAGCTGTTGTAACAATGGCTGGTGGTCAAGGAACAAGACTTGGACATAAAGGACCAAAAGGTACTTTTGATTTCGGATTAGAAAGTCATAAATCAATTTTCGAAGCAATCTGTGATACATTTAAAGATGCTTGGAAGAAATATGACACAGTAGTGCCTTGGTATATAATGACAAGTAGAGAAAACAATGATGCAACAGTAGAATTCTTTGAAAAAAATAGTTATTTTGGTTATTCAAAAGAAGCAATACACTTTTTTAAACAAGGTGAATTGCCAATGATTGGAACAGATGGAAAGATTTTATTAACAGAAAACGGAATGGTAAAACTTGCTGCAAATGGACATGGTGGAACATTACAATCAATGGACAAATGTGGTGTTATTGAAGAAATGAAAAACAATGGAATTGAATGGATTTTCATTAGTGGTGTAGACAATGTTTTAGTAAAACCAATTGATCCATTACTAATAGGAATGTCAATTCACAATAAAGTATTAGGTTCTGTAAAATCAATTGAAAAAACAGATCCAAAAGAAAAAGTTGGTGTTTTCTGTAGAAAAAATAAAAAAGTAGGTGTAGTTGAATATACTGAAATCTCTGAAGAAATGGCTAGCTTAAGAGATGATGACAGATCTTTAGTATATGGTGATGCTAACGCAATATTCCATTTATATAATATTAAAGGATTAGAAAAAGTTTGCAAATTGAAATTACCATATCATACAGCATTTAAAAAAGCTAATTATTTAGATGAAAATGGAAAAGTTGTAGAAGCTACAAAACCTAATGCATATAAATTTGAAATGTTTATATTTGATTCTTATGAAATGTTAGATGATGTAGTTGTTCTAAGAGTAAAAAGAGAAGAAGAATTTGCACCAATAAAAAATGCAGAAGGTGCAGATAGCCCAGAAACAGCTAGAAAATTATATAGAGACTACTTTAACAAAGTTGAAAGAATGAAAAAATATCAAGATTGGTGTACAAATCCAATATTTGATGAAAAAACTAGAAAAGAACTTTTAACAATAGCTGGTGATGAAGAAGAAATAAAAGATAGATTTTATAAAGACTTAGAATTTGGAACAGCTGGATTAAGAGGTGTTATAGGTAATGGTACTAATAGAATGAATGTATATACTGTTACAAAAGCAACTCAAGGTTTGGCAAATTATATATTGAAAAAAGGAACTGAAAATAAAGGTGTTGCTATTGCTTATGATTCTAGAAATATGTCACCTGAATTTGCAAGAGAAACAGCATTATGCTTTAATGCAAATGGAATAAAAACATTTATATTTGATTCTTTAAGACCAGTTCCAGAATTATCATTTGCAGTTAGAGAATTAGGATGTACAGCAGGTGTAATGATTACTGCAAGTCATAATCCACCAGAATATAATGGATATAAAGTATATTGGGATGATGGAGCTCAAATAGTTAGCCCAACAGATAAAGAAATTATAAATGAAGTTAATAAAGTAAAAGATTATTCTTTAGTTAGAAGTATAAGTTTAGAAGAAGCTAAAAAATTAAGATTGTATAATGTAATTGGAAAAGCTATGGATAAATTATACTTAACAGCAATAAAGAAACAAGTGTTAAATCCAGAAATTATTAAAGAAGAAAACGATTTAAAAATTGTTTATACACCACTTCATGGAACAGGAAATATACCAGTTCAAGCTGTATTAGAAGATTTAGGATTTAAAAATGTTTATGTAGTACCAGAACAAGAATTACCAAATGGAAGCTTCCCAACAGTAGATTATCCAAATCCAGAAGATCCTAAAGCATTTGACTTAGCTTTAAAACTTGCTAATAAAGTTGATGCTGATGTTGTTTTAGCAACAGATCCAGATGCAGATAGATTAGGAGTTTATGCTAAAGACTCAAAAACAGGAGAATATAAATCTTTTACAGGAAATATGTCAGGATTATTAATTGCTGAGTATGTACTTTCTCAAAAGAAAGCTAAAAAATTAATGCCAAAGAACGGAGCTTTAGTATCAACTATAGTATCTTCAAACTTAGCTATAGCAATTTCAAAAGAATATAAAATAGACTTTATAGAAGTTTTAACAGGTTTCAAATATATAGGTGAACAAATTAGAAACTTTGAAGCTACAGGAAGTCATGAATATTTATTTGGATTTGAAGAAAGTTATGGTTGCTTAGTTGGAACTCATGCTAGAGATAAAGATGCTATAACAGCTGTAATGATACTTTGTGAAGCAGCAGCTTACTATAAAAAACATGGTTTAACATTATGGGATCAAATGATTAAAATATACGAAAAATATGGATTCTATAAAGAAGGAATTTCAACTATTACTTTAAAAGGTGCTGACGGAGCTCAAAAAATTCAAGAACTAATGAATAGAATTAGAAATAATCCACCTAAAAAATTAGGAGATTACAAAGTTTTAAGCTTTAGAGATTACAAAACAGGTAAAATAATAGATTATAAAACAGAAAAAGAAAGTGAAACAGGATTACCTACTTCAAATGTATTATACTATGATTTAGAAGATAACGGTTGGTGTTGTGTAAGACCATCTGGAACAGAACCAAAAGTTAAATTCTATATGGGAGTAAAAGGAAAATCAATGGAAGATGCAGAAAAGAAATTAAACAATTTAAAATCTGCAATGTTAGAATTATCTGAAAAATAATGAAATAGATATTTAAAAAGATAACAATATAAAAATGAGCGAAGTGAATAAAGTGAACTAAAAATATTAAATTTTAAAGTTCAAAAAAGCTTCGCTTAAATTTTTTTTGAAAAAAATAAAAAAATATATAAAAAAGTATTGCAAAATGAAAAAAAACATTGTATAATAAGTCTCGTTGTTACACAATGAGGTTTGAAAATACTTATAAAAAACGTGATTTTTAAACAAAAAATAAAAAAGTTTAAAAAAATTAAAAAAAGTGTTGACAAACTAAAAAATATAGTGTAATATATAAGAGCAGTCGCAAGTAACACAAAACAAAAGCGACAAACCATATTAAATATGGGCTATTAGCTCAGGTGGTAGAGCACTTGACTTTTAATCAAGTTGTCCCGCGTTCGAGTCGCGGATAGCTCACCAAAAAAAGAACTAAATGTAAATTTAGTTCTTTATATGGCCCCTTGGTCAAGCGGTTAAGACATCGCCCTTTCACGGCGGAGACATGGGTTCGATTCCCGTAGGGGTCACCAATTTAATAATGCCACTTTAGCTCAGCTGGTAGAGCAACTGACTTGTAATCAGTAGGTCGTCCGTTCAAATCGGACAAGTGGCTCCATTAATTTCCAAACAATCAGTTTATACTGGTTGTTTTTTCGTGTACAAAAAAATTAAACAGTAATAGATAATTATAGAAAATATTATTATTTCAAGATAAATTTTTCAATTTTTTAATAATTATTATTGGCATGGAGCAGATTTTAAATTATGAACTTAAAATTACTGATATTGAAAAATAAAAAAAAATGTGATATATTATAAAAACAATTTTATATATTAAAATTAATTTATAGTAAAGTAGGAAATATATATGGAACAAGGATTAATTTCAGTTATAGTACCAATTTATAATGTGGAAAAATACTTAAAAAGAGCAATAGAATCTTTAATAAATCAAACATATGAAAATTTAGAAATTTTGTTAATAAATGATGGATCAACAGATTCTAGTGGTGAAATCTGCAATGAATATGCAAAACGCGATAACAGAATAAAAGTAATTTATAAAGAGAATGGTGGACAAGCAAGTGCGATAAATTTAGCATTAAGTATTTGCAAAGGTGAATATATTGGATTTATGGATCCAGACGATTATATAAATAGAAACTTCTATAAAAATCTTTATATTTTAGCAAAAAAATATGATACAGATATAACAGAATGCTCAATGATAAAAGTAAAAGAAGAAGCTGATGTAGAAAAAGTTTACCTTGAAGAATTTGAAGTAGATGAAAATGAAGAAGTAGAATTTTTTGACTCAATAGGAGGTTTACAAAAACTTTTTGGAGAAGATTTTGCTGAATATTTAGAAACAATTGTAAAAGTAAACAAAATATATAAAAGAAGTGTTTTTGAAACAATGCGTTTCCCAGAAGTAAGAATATATGAAGAATGGGGAACAATGTATAAAATATATTATAATACAAAGAAAAATCTTAAATTACATAAAGTACAATATGTATATGTTCAAAGAAAGGATAGTACAGTAAATAGACCTTTTGGAAAAGAAAGATTACTAATGTTAGATGGAATTGAATACTGTAAAAATCTAGCTAAAGATATAAAATTAAACGATCTAGTATTGGAATGTTATAGAAAATATTTTGAGACAATTATAAGATTTTTAGAAATGATAAAAGCAAAGAATACTATTAATAGAGAAGAATTAAAAGCAGAATTAATAAATGATTTTAATACTCAATATGAAGAAGTTACAAGTTTTATAAAAGAAAATAATTATGATAATTCATATAAAGAAAAATTTGAAAATTTATATAAAAAATATGAAAAAGCACAAGAAGAAAGACAAGAAATTGAATAAACTAATTGCAGTAAATGCTGTAATATAATGATTTTTAAATCTAAAATAAGGCAATTATAAGAAATTTATATAAATAGAAAGGCAATTAATTATATGAAAGAAAATATTAATTCTAAAATAATTCTTGTTACAGGAGCTTCAAGGGGAATAGGAAGAGCTATAGCAGAAGAACTTTCAAAAGAAAATATTGTAATAGCAAATTATAATAAATCAGAAGAAGCTGCAAAAAGATTACAAGAACAAAATGAAAATATAGATATATTTAAAGCTGATGTTTCAAATAGAGCAGAAGTTAAGAAAATGATTGATTATATTATCGAGAAATATGGAAAAATTGATGTACTTGTAAATAATGCTGGAATAGATCAAGAAAAAATGTTTCAAGATATAACAGACGAAGATTGGGACAATATAATAAAAGTAAATTTATATTCTGTATTTTGTACAACACAAGAAACATTAAAATATATGCTAGAAAAAAAGAATGGTTGTATAATAAATATATCATCAATATATGGAATAAATGGAGGCTCATGTGCTACTGCATATTCTGCGACAAAAGCTGGAATAGATGGAATAACTAAATCTTTAGCAAAAGAATTAGGACCATCAAATATTAGAGTTAATTCTGTTGCACCAGGTTGTATAAACACAGATATGAATTCATACTTAACAGAACAAGATTGGAATTTAATAAAAGAAGAAACTCCTCTTGGAACAATTGGTGAAGGAATAGATATTGCTAAATGTGTGAAATGGCTTGTTGAAGACAAGTTTACAACAGGTCAAGTAATTTCAATAAATGGTGGAATTGTTATATAATATTTGAATCTTATCAATTCTATTATATTATGTACAAATAATAAATAAAAAAACGCAAATATTCTGTGATATTTACGCTTTTTTTATTTATTAATATTAATTTTCAATTTGTTTTTTAGATTTTCTTTTATAATTTCCAGAAACTAATTTTGGTAAAAATACTAAAATTTTGTATACAGCAAGGCGAAGCTTTTTTGACCAAAGATAACTTCTTCTTAAATGGTTAGATCTGGCTAATCCATTTTCTTCTAGTGTGATTAATGATGTTTCTGGAATTTCAATATTGAATATATAATTTTTTCCATCATTATTATCCCATTTATTTTCTTCATTTTTAAAACAGAAATTGAAAGTATTGTAATTTTTTAAGTCAATTTCTATTTGATATCCTAACTCTGATTTTGTCATTTCTTTTTCTACAGAATCAATCCAATTTTCATTGAATCCATAGTGTATAAAAACTTTTTTAGAGTTATCTTGAAAAAATTTCCCAATATATGAAATTTTAATTGTAGAATTTTGTACCAATCTATCTGTATTAAAAAATATATTTTTAACTAATTCCATTAAAAACTCCTCTTAAGTAAAACTATTTATGTAAATATTATAATATGTATTTACTTTTTTATCAATAAAGTATTTGAATGTTACTAAAATGTAATTTTATAGGTAAATTCTTCCTACAATATAAAATTGATCACTATTAGTAACTGTTATGTCATCAACCTCTTTGTTATCTGCTTTTAATATAAATTTTCCTTTTCTATACATAAGTCTTCTTACATAGTAACTGCCATTAAAGAAAAATAAACCGATATCTTTATGTTCAAGTGCTGCATTTTGTTCTATAAAATATACACTATCTTTTTTTAATAAAGGTTCCATATCATTGCTAGGAATTTTGTAAGCAAATGAAGCATTGGCAAAGTCAGCAGGACAGTCTACAAAATCTTCTAGTTTCTCAACTAAAGGAACTTTATTATAAGAAATATAGTTTTGATAATCGTATTCTAGTTGTTCATCAGTTAATTTTTTATCATATGTATAAAGTAATTCTTGGTAAGGTATATTAAGAGATGAACAAATGCTTTTTAATGTCTTGTGACTAGGATTTCTTTCGCCTTTTTCTATATGTGTTAAATGACCGATATTTATATCTGTTAAAGAAGATAATTTTGTTTTTGTAATGCCTTTTTCTTTCCTAATTCTTTGAATCATGTTTCCAATCATTTTCTATACCTCACTTTTTATTTTGTCAAAATCATTATATATATAAAAAAAAATAATGTCTAGTTTTTTCAGAATTTATTTTATAAAGTCGAAAATTTGTAGAAATTTCTTAATTGCTAAAAAATCTTATGATAATGATGTGTTTGAATTTTTAGTTAGTGAGTAAAAAATAAATAAAATATAATCTATAGGATTAGAAGTTGTAAAAGAATATTTTATAGCTTCTAATTTTTGTATTGCAGAATAAAATTAGTTATGATAATATTAAAATGATTAATTTTTGAGGAGAGAAACATGGCTAAGAATAAAAAGAAAAAAGTTGAAAAAACTAATAACGAAAAAGAAAATACAGTAGATGTTAAAGAAGAAATTAGTAAGCCTAAAAAACAAGAAGATAAAAAAGAAAATATAAATTCTAAAAAAGACTTAAATAGTAATAAAAAAGAGAATGTTGAAAAAAAATCAGATGATAAAAATTTTGAAAATAAAGATTTAGATAAAAATAAAAAAAGTTCTAAATCTAAAAATGAAAATCAAGAAAATAAAGACCAAAAACAAGAAAGTAAAAATGAAATAGTAAAAGATTCTGAAAAAGAGACTTCAAATAAACAAAAAAATGAAAAAGTAGAACCAAAAAAGAATATTACTAAAAAGTCTGAAAAAAGTAAAAAAGTAGAAAATAATCAAAGTGATGATGTTAAAAAAGTTGAAATAAAAGAAGATAAAAAAGAAGCCAAAGACAAGAAAAAAGAAAAAAATAAAAAAACACCAGAAACATCAAAAGAGAAAAAACAAGATAAAGTAGAAAAGTCTGAAGAGAAAAATAAAAAAGTTACAAAAACAGAAAGTAACAAAGCAAAGACAAAAAGTGAACAAAAGTCAGATAAACCAGATTATGTTGTAGATGAAAATAAAAAAAGAAAAAATAGATGGACAGCATTAATTGTATTTATATGTATAGCAATAATAATTATGATTTTTTCAACAATATTTGCTTTTTTAAATATAAGTAGTAATAAAATTGCAAAAGGTGTTTCTGTAAAAAATATAGATTTATCGGGATTAACAATAGAAGAAGCCAAAAACAAATTATCAGAAGCATTAAATATTGAATTAAATGTTGCTTTAGAGTTAGATTATCAAGATTTTAAAACAACTTTTGATACAAATCAAATAGAATACTCATATAAGATTGATGATGCAGTTACAGAAGCATATGAAGTTGGTAGAGATAAAAGTTTAATAGAAAATAATTATAATTTATTAAAAGCAAATTTATTTGGAAATAATTTAGAAATAAATTCAAATTATAACGAAGAATCTCTAAGTTATATTGTTAAAGACATAGGAACAAAATTACCCGGACTAGTTGAAGAACCCTCATATTATAGAGAAGATAAAGAACTTGTTATAGAAAAAGGTAATGATGGAATAGAAGTTAATTCAGAACAATTAAAAAATGATATATTAGAAGATATAAAAAATAGAAATGCAAATGAAATTCAAGCTGATACAACAGCAAGAAAGATAGATATACCAGTAAACGAGAAAAAAGCTAGTGCAATAGATATAGATAAAATATATAGCGAAGTACATTGTGAACCAAAAGATGCTTATTATGAAACCGATCCTTTCAAAATTTACAAAGAAGAAGATGGTGTAGATTTTGCAATATCAGTAGACGAAGCTAAAGAAAAAATAAGTAGTGAAGATAAAACTGAATACAGAATACCACTTAAGTTAACACCTGCAAAAAAAACTATAAATGATATTGGAACAGAAGCATTTCCATATAAAATTTCAGAATTTCCAACAAGATATGATGCAACAAATATAAATAGAACACAAAATTTATCATTAGCAACAGGAAAAATAAATGGTACAGTTTTAATGCCAGGTGAAACATTTTCATATAATCAAGTTGTAGGAAAAAGAACAATAGATGCAGGTTATAAAGATGCAAAAATATACGAAAATGGAAAAGTTGTTGATGGATTAGCAGGTGGTATTTGTCAAGTATCATCTACCTTATATAATGCAGTATTATTAGCAAATTTAGAAATTGTAGAAAGAACAAATCATTCATTTACAACATCTTATGTAAAAGCAGGAAGAGATGCTACAGTTGTTTATGGAGTTAAAGATTTTCAATTTAAAAATAATAGAAATTATCCAATAAAGATAGAAGGCTCAGTTGGAAGTGGAATATTAACATTTAAAATACATGGAATTAAAGAAGAAACAGAATATGAAGTAAAGATAGTTCCATATACTACAGGAACAATACCTTATACAACACAAACAATTACTGATACATCACTTCAACCAGGAGAAACAGTTATAGAACAATCTGGTCATGCTGGATGTAAAGTAACAACTTATAAACAATTATGGTTAAATGGTACTATGGTTTCAAATGAATTACTATCTAATGATACATATAATGCTATGCAAACAATAATTAGGGTTGGACCAACAAATTAAAGCTATCTTTTGATAGCTTTTTGTTATATAATAGGAAAGTAATTTACACGTCCTATTATATAAAGAATTACGCCAAATTTGAATTTAAAAATATTGCTAAGGAAAATTATTACGAAGTAAAAATCTTAGTAAATTTAATGATTCTTAATTGCAAGGAGTAAAAATGAATAGTTTTGAAGAAGAAAAAACGTATTGGCAAAATTTGTTAGATAAAGGTGAAATAAATTTAGAAACATACAACAGACAAATGAAAATTATAGAACAAAGAGCAAATTTTGATGAACAACATAATGAAAATAATACGGAAAAACAAGCTAAAGATAAAAAATTAAAAAATTTTAAAATATTAATTTTGATAGTAATGATTGTATGTGCTATTATTATGTATAATAAAGATATTTTTGTAGATAAAAGTAAATATATTTCTGCAAACTTAGAAGATTTACCATCACCATTGCAAGAAAAAACAAAAGGATCTGCGACAAAGATAATTGATGACATTAATATAGATATAAAATATATATATTCATATATTATAAATGGAAGAGTTGTAAATACATATTCTTATGTGCCAGTAAATACACAAAATAAATTATCACCAAAGGATGTTGGACTTACTTGGGGATTTTTAGCCAAAGATGAATATAATAATAAAATAAAGTGGAGCTCTAGTGGAAATAGATTTTTAAGATGGAAAATCGATGATGGAAATTGGTACAGAGAAGAAATTGGAGAATATGAATTTAATACTCATGTTTCAAATAATCATTTAATACCATGTGATGAAAATATAGAAAATTTAATAAATAAAATAAAAGAAGGAGATTATATTAGAATTACAGGTTATTTAGTAAATGTAAATTATGATGATAAAGGTAGAAATACTACATGGAATTCTAGTATAAGTAGAGTAGATACGGGAAATGGTGCCTGTGAACTTGTTTATGTAACAAATATTGAATGGCTAAAATGATATGAAACTTTATTTTTAATATTGCTGGTGGTATAATATTATTTATAGGAAGTATGTATGGAAAAATATAATTTGTAAAAATATTAAATAAAAAATAATGTTAAGGATTAATCATTTTTCCTTAACATTATTTATATTTAATGTATTTAATTCATATAATCCAAAATAACTGGAGTTATAGTGTTTTTATTTATGTACATATTAATTGCAATAATTGTATTTCCAGCTTCTTGGCAATTCCACCTATAATTCTTGATGTCCATTGTTTCCCAGTGTAAAATTTTACTTATTGCCATTTTTATTTCATATGATATACTTATCTCTGTTCCATTAACTGTTATTTTATCTTTTTCATACATAAGAGCTGTTCTTAAATTCTCCATATGAGGATATGACCCTTCTCTTTTATACAAAAACCACTTTGGATCCGAATGTCTAGAATGCAAAAAATATACTTGTTCAGCTCTTTCTGAATTCACATCTACCAATCCATATAAAACAACATACAGTTGTGCTAATGTATGTGGATAATAATCTTTCTCTAATAAAACTTTTTCATAAGAAGAATTTTTGTATGCAAAATCATATAGTTGAAATTCTTTTTGAGAGGTCTTTGCAGAATTCCATAAATTTTTCTCTATTGAATTCTTTATGGCTGTTGCTTTTCTATCATATTGCTGAACGTTTGTCTCTGCAAATATATTTTTGCAAATATATGATAAGTCATTATATCCGCTTATATACTTCTGAATTATCCATCAAGAAATATATAGGATATGTTGCTGTTGCCTCAGATAATCCTAGGCTTTCTGTAAACACACTATTAACAGCCTGGGCAATCAACATGATTTTTTCTTTATTATCAATTAATAATTGCTTATCTCCAGTTTTTTCTTCATACTTTCTTAATAAACTTAAAAATACCGCTGCATAGGAATCTACAGAATCATATGATTTTTTATTTTGCTCTGCATTTCCAATATAATTATAATCATATATTGTTCCCTTAGTTCCGTTTACATCTTCAGTTTCATTTATATGATTTAGGTGCCATATAATATATTTTTTTACTGAATCATATGACCCAATATCCTCTAACATTCCTTCACAAGCTAATGATGCAAAATATGGCATAATTGTATAACTTTCTTTATCTGAAACTGTATATGTTGCAATTGCACCATTTGAATGTTGCTGGTTATTTTTTAAATAGTCCAATTGTTTATATTTCATTTTTAATAATCTTTTTGTGTCAATTTCCTTAGAAGAATATAATGCTTGCTTTAATTCTTCTATAGAATGATATGTTATATCATTTACTTTTTTTCCGTCTATATCATAAGCTTCTCCAGTAATTGGATTAGCATAATATTGTCCTTCAAAATCCAGACCCATTTTTTTCAAATCTTTTGAACCTATTTTTATAAAATCACCTACATATTCTTCCTTTGTAGGTAAATCTGATGTATCTCTTCCTTTAATTGCGTTAGATACTTGAATTAATTCAAAATCAGATAAATCTCCCATTAATATTTTTTCTTGTGCTATCGAATTATCATACTTTTCAGATGCTTCTTGTGCTTTTTTTAATATTCCATTATCTCCTAGAAGTATAGATATAACTATGCCGTGCTAAAATTAGTAAGACGATTATTGTAACAACAAGTGTAATTAAAGTTATACCGTTGTTCTTTTTTTTTTGCCATTTTTTTTCATAAGGTTTCCCCCTTTTTTTACTATTTTTTTCATATTACCATACACAAAAAAATATTGCAATATTTTTTAGAATGTTGACAAAATATATTAAAAATAGATAAGTGGAAAAATTTTTCAAGTTCTATATTGCTTATTTTTCATATTAATTATAAAATATTGATGAATTTTTAGAAGTAGGATATTAAAGGAAAAAATACTTTACAATACTACTAATATTATGCAAATTTTTACAATATTTGTTAATGACACAAAAAAAATAATACCATTTAAGGTATTATTTTGGTGCACCATAGAGGATTCGAACCTCCGACCATTTGATTAAGAGTCAACTGCTCTACCAACTGAGCTAATGGTGCTTATGAACGATATTTATTATAGTATATTAAATTTATTTTGTCAATAGATAAAAATAGAATTAGAAAGGAAAGAAAATTTAATGATAGATTTACATAGTCATATATTATTTGAAACAGATGATGGCTCAAAAACAATTGAAGAAAGTGTTAAAATGGCAAAAGAAGCAGAAAGTGCTGGTTTTACAACAATATGTTGTACACCACATTATTTAGAACCAAGATATATTAAAACAAAAGAAGAAAATAAACAAACTTTAGAAAGATTGCAAAAAGAATTATCTGATTCTGAAATTAATATAGAATTGGTACTAGGAAATGAAATTTTTATAACTAATAATATTGAGGAATTAGTAAATAATGAAAAAGTAAGTAATTTAGGAGATTCAGAATATATTTTATTTGAACTTCCTTTATTTCAAAAATTACCAAATGCGATAGATATTTTAAGAAATTTACCATATTCAAAAATGATATTAGCACACCCAGAAAGATATGAATATGTACAAAAAGATCTGTCTTATTTAGATGATTTTATTGAAATGGGAATATTATTACAAGGTAACTATGAGAGTATAATTGGCAAATATGGCAGAGGAGCTCAAAAAACAATAAAAAAATTATTAAAACAAAGAAAAATAGATTTACTTTCAACAGATGCGCATAAACCATTATCTACATATAGTAGAATGGCAGAAATAGAGAAAAAACTTAGAAAAGTAATTAAGGAAGATTACTACCAATCCTTGACAGAGGAAACCCCTAGAGATATTTTAAAAAATATTTAAATAAGATGTTGATAAAAAAATTTTTTATAGGTATAATATTCTGGGTGGTAAATTATGGAAGAATTTGATTTAAAAAGATTTGCTAAAACTGCATGGCAAAAAAAATGGCTTATTATAGCTATAATGATTGTATCTGTAATTGCGGGATACATTTATTCATACTATATGATAACTCCGAAATATCAGTCTGCAACAACAATAGTTTTAACAAAAGTTGAATCTGCAGAAAGTACAGATAATAAAGATTCAATTACGCAGTCAGATATTACAATGAATCAGAGTTTAATTGATACATATAGAGATATTGTGAAAAGTAAAAAAGTAGCAAAAGCTGTAAAGGAAAATCTTGGCTTAGAAAATATTTCAGAAGATGAAATTATAAATTCTATTACAGTAACAGCTAGTGAAACAACATCTTTATTAAAGATATCGGTTTCAAATGAAGATGCTGAACTTGCAAAAAATCTAGCTAACGAAATAGCTAAAGTATTTTCTGAACAAATAAAAGAATATTATAAAATAAATAACGTAAATATTGTAGATGAAGCTGAAATGGCTACATCACCATATAATATACATCATACTAAAGATTTAGCAATATTCTTTGTGTTAGGTTTATTTATATCAGGTGGTTTAGTATTGGTTCTTTATATGCTAGATACAACAATAAAACAAACAGAAGATATTGAAAGTTTAGGTTTACAAGTAGCAGGAATTGTTCCACTATACGAAAAAGATTGTGAAAATAAAATGACACAAGATAATAAATCTGAAAACAAAAAAACAAGACGAGGAAAAGAATCAGAATTAATTGTTTTAGAAAATGCAAAATCGCCAATAACAGAAGCTTTTAGAAGTTTAAGAACAAATATAGTTTTTGGAAAAAGTGATGAATCATCAAGAAATATATTAATTTCAAGTTCAAATTCACAAGATGGTAAAAGTTATGTATCTGCTAATTTAGCTACAATGTTTGCAAAAGCAAATAAAAAAGTAATAATTGTAGATGCTGATATGAGAAAAGGAAGACAAAACAAAATATTTAAAGTTTCTAATTCTCAAGGTTTATCTAATTGTTTAATCGATATGGGTGTAAGAGCAAGAATGGAGTTGAATCAATTAGCTAAATATATTAAAACTACTAAAGTACCAAATTTACATATAATTACATCAGGAGATAGACCATCAAATCCAGCTGAATTATTATCTGCAGCAAGAATTGCAAAATTATTGGAATTATTAGATTCTATGTATGATGTTGTAATTATTGATGGAACACCATCAGCGATTGTTTCTGACAGTATTGCTGTTTCAAAATTTGTTGATACTGTATTAATTGTAGCTTCTTACAAAACAACAAAATTAGAAACATTAGGAAAAGTTAAAAAGAGTTTTGAAAATGTTGGTGGAAAAATAACTGGAGTTGTTTTAAATAAATATCCATTTTCAAAAAGTACTTATACAGAAAGCTACTATTATGATGATAGCAAGAACAAAGAGAAAAACATTGAACAACAAGAACAAATAAAAAGTGTATCTGAAATGATTGAAGAAGCTTCTAAAAAACCAAGAGTAAATAGTATAACTACAAGTAACTATCAAGAAAGTATGGAAGTTTATGAATCAAATGTACCAAGTGAAATAAATCAAGAAAGTACAAAATATTTAGAATATAAAATAGATAATATTAATATGGAATTAGCTAATATCAAAAATTTATTTATACAAGCAATGATGGAAGATAAGGTAAATCCAAAGGATATTGAAGATATAAAAATTGAATTAAGCAATATGAAGCAAATGATGGATTTAAGAAGTGAATTGGATGTTAGCAAAGAAATTAGAGACGAGATTGAAAGCGTAAAAGCAATTACAGAAAATCTATCAGATATTCAAAAAGAAAATAATGAAAAAGTAAGACGTTTTATAGAAGAATATAGAAAAAGACGTGGATAGATAAAATACTGAATGCTGAGTAATAAAATTTACTCAGTATTTTTTTGTATAAAAATGTATAATGTGCAAATAATAATAAAAACATAAATGAAAGGAAGAAAGTAATGACAAATTTAACACAAATAGAATTAAGAAATGTTAAGCATTTAATTTGCATGGAAGAGACTGCATATAGAAAGCTAACTAATTATGCTGATTATGCAGTAGATCCACAAATAAAACAAGTTTTCAATAAAGCTGCTCAAGATGCTTTAAATACTAAAACAAAATTAGTTTCTTTTTTAAATAAGTAGAGGTGGAAAATGGAAGAAAAAAACATGGTTAATGATGTTCAAGAAAGTTGTACATCATTTTTAAAAGAGTATCAAAATTATATATTAGAATGTAATAATATGGAACTTAGACAGTTATTACAGAATTTAAGAAATACGTATGAGAGTTTTCAATACGAAATATTGAAATTGGCTGAGTCAAAAGGGTATTCGATTCCAGAAGAAAAAGCAACATTAGAAGAAGTGACGAAAGTAAGAAATGAATTTGCACAATAAAATATGTGTAGTAAATAGGCAAGTCTTAAAGTTTTTTGAATTTTTATTTGATAGAAAAACTTAGACTTGCTTTTTTATGTGGCTAAGAATTTTACTAAGAATTATATATATATATTTTTTTTTTGATAAAAATTTAGCAAACATTAAATATAAAATTTTCTATAAATTTTTTACATAACAACAAAAAATATTACGGAAATTAAAATTTAAGGATATACTTCCAAAAAAGAGAAAACACGAGAAAAACAAAATTAAAGCGTGAAAAAATCCAAATTTTACAAATTGCTATTGAAAAGAAAAATATATAGAATATAATCAGCAAAAGAAAAAGGTAAAGGAGTGTAAATAAATAGTGATAAAAAAGGTAATCATTCATTTGAAATTATGGACAAAGTTGGCTGTAATAATAATGGTTGCTTTAGCAATTATAGGCTTTTTGATTTTTTTTGTATATAAGCCGACTTACAGTGTAACTCTAAATGGAGAATTTATTGGTTATACAGAAGATAAAAGAAAGTTACAAGATAAGATATATGAATATCGAAAATCTGGAGATAATAATCTTATAGCTTTTGTTGAAATTGAAACTTTACCCGAATATAAAATGTGTTTATTAAAAAAAGGAATAACAACTAATAGTGACGAAATATTTTCAAAAGTTATTAGTTCTGGAATTCCATACTATAAATATTATGCTATATTAGACAATAATGAAGAAAAATATTATGTACAGACATTTGAAGAAGCAGAAAATGTGTTAAATGAACTAAAAGAAAAAGATAGTAATAATAAAGATAATATTACATATGCATTAAAATATAATACAGAACTAAAAACTTTTACAGATACAACAACAGCAGTAGCATCACTTTATGTAGAAAAACCAAAAGTTGTTACAAAACCAAAAATTAAAACTTCAAATGGAAAAATAAATACATCAGCAAATGTTGACTTTAGTAATACAGCTTTAGGAGTAGCACTTATAAAACCAATTAATGGTATTATTTCATCTAGATTTGGTGCTAGAAGTAGCATAAGAAGTAGTATACATACAGGATTGGATATAGCAGCATCTAAAGGAACACCAATTAAGGCAGCAGCAGATGGAACAGTTATTTATTCAGGTAGAAAAGGTTCATACGGAAATTTACTTGTTATAGACCATGGAAATGGGGTAGAAACATATTATGGACATTGTAACAGTTTAGTTGCTTCTACTGGTGAAAAAGTTTCGCAAGGACAAGTAGTTGCTTATGTTGGTTCTACAGGTAATTCAACAGGACCTCATTTGCATTTAGAGATTAGAGTTAATGGAGTCGCAAAAAATCCACAAAACTATTTATATTAAAATTTAATATTAAAAATAATAAGCCTCAATTGTTAATTTATTAGTAATTGAGGCTTTTGTTTTGTGAAAAAACAGTGTATAAAAACTTTCAAATATAATGAATAACAGAATTTATAGCATTATTATCTAAAAAACAAGTTGTGTTTTCTTTAAGTTTAGCTAAAAAAGTTTTTGAATTTGTAATAAATTTTGCAAATTCTGTTATACAAGAAAATAAAAATTCTTTTTGTTTAATATTCATAGTAGTTGTTGAAATGGCAAAAAAGTATTGAGAATTATATTTAAATAAAGAGTTATTATTTTCTAGAACTTTTAATAAATTAACATCAGAATTTTGTACTATAAATTGACAAAAACTAATAAAGTTATCAAAAGAGTTAAATTTGTAAATAGAAAATGTTGGATTATTTATGTTGGATTTGCGTTTTGTATGTACATGTACAACTTTTTTCTTAGTTTCTTTTTGCAATCTTGTAACAATTAAAATAAAGATTCCATTTGATAAAGCAAGAGTGTTTATTTCTAATTTATATTGGTCTGTATTAAAACCCAAAGATTCTTCAGCTTGGTCTAAGATTTTTAAAAATAAAGCTTGAGTTTGAGTTGAATTTGCCATAAAAGAATGAAAATCTATATTGTTTTCTTGTAAATCAATATAGTCAAAGGTTATTTTTATTTTATCATCATTAATTTTTTCTATTTTCAAAAAAGTATACCTCCAATGTTTATATAAGTTAATTATACTATCTTTGTGTCAAAAGTAAATGTAAAAAAATGGTATATATAGTTAATATATGCTCTGAAAAATTTTTAATGAATAAATTTTGTATAAAAGCAAAAAACTTTATATATTTACTTGAAAAAAATCCCTTATCAATATATAATAATTAGGACAAAATCAAAATTCCGTAAGAAAAAATGGAGGAACAAATATGGCAACAAAAGATAAAAATATATGGATATTATTAATTTTTATTTTATCAGGAATTGTAATAGGAGGATTACTTGGAGAAATAGCATCAAAAGTAGATGTGCTATGGTGGTTAAACTATGGACAAGAATTTGGTATGTCAGAGCCATTTACATTAGATTTAAGCATAATGAAAATTAGTTTTAGCTTAATGTTTAAAATTACAGTCGCAAGTATAATCGGAATTGCAATTTCAATATTTGTATATCGAAAAGTATAGTTAAAAATATGGGGCATAAATAGACAGAAAGGATTAAATGCAAGAAAAAATATTAATAGATGCACCTTATGAAAAATGTGAATTATATGGAATTGAAAGTTTAAGTGAAATTGAATTACTTTCAATAATATTAAGAACAGGTACAAAAGAATTCAATGTGCTTGAACTTTCAAGGAAAATACTGAATGATTTTGAATCAATTGGTAGTTTTAGGTTCTTACAAGAAATTAGTTTAAATGAGTTAAGAAAAATTAAAGGTATTGGCAGAGTTAAAGCAATAGAGCTAAAGGCAGTTGGAGAAATTGCTAAAAGAATTAATAAACCACTAGCATCAAAGAATATAAAAATTATATCAACTTCAGATGTTATAAATTTAGTTGGTGAAATTAGATTTGAAAAAAGAGAATACTCAAACTAATTATTTTAAACACTAAAAATATAGTTATTAAAATAAAAACAATAGCAACAGGAAATATAAATGCAATATTAATAGATCCAAAACAAATATTTTCAGAAGTAATAAAAATGGAAGCACCAAAAATGATTCTAGTACATAATCATCCGAGTGGAGATCCTACACCAAGTAGGCAAGATATACAAATAAATGAAAAATTAAAACAATGTGCCAAAATGTTTGAAATAGAATTATTAGACCATATTATTATTGGAGATGGAGACTATGTTAGTATAACTAGGAGATGAAAATGAGTTTTTTAAGTAATTTAGATAATAGAGAAATAGGAATAGATTTAGGAACAGCAAACATTTTAGTAGCTTTAAAAAAGAAAGGAATAGTATATAGAGAACCATCAGTAGTAGCTTTAGATAAAGAAACAAAAGAAGTATTAGCTTTTGGAAATCAAGCAAAATTAATGCTTGGAAGAACACCACAAAAAATCGAAGCAATAAAACCTATGAAAGATGGAGTTATAGCAGATTTTACAGCAACAAAATTAATGCTAAGATCTATAGTAACAAAAGTATGCAGAAAATACAAAATATATAAACCAAGAGTAGTTGTTGGTGTACCATCTGGAATTACAGAAGTAGAAAGAAGAGCAGTAGAAGAAGCAATATTATCAAGTGGGGCTGGAAACGTTTACTTAGTAGATGAACCAATGGCAGCAGCTATTGGTAGTGGATTAAATACATCAGAGCCAACAGGAAACATTATAGTTGATATAGGTGGTGGAACAACTGAAGTAGCAGTAATTTCATTAGGTGGAATTGTAGTTAGCGAATCCCTAAAAGTTGCTGGTGATGAAATAACAGATGATATAATTAATTATGCTAAAAAGAATTTAGGAATAGTTATAGGTGAAGTTACAGGAGAAAATATAAAAAAACAACTTGCATGTGCAAAACCTCTAGTAACAGAAGAAAGTATGGAAATTAGAGGAAGAGATATAGTAACAGGATTGCCAGTTATTAAAAAAATAACCTCAACAGATGTAGGCCTTGCAATACATGATTCACTTTTAAAAATTGTAGAAGCAATAAGAAATTGTTTAGAACAAACTCCACCTGAATTACTTTCAGATATTGCAATAAAAGGAATAATGGTAGCTGGAGGAGGAGCATTAATTAAAAACTTAGACGAATTAATTTCTGAAAAAACAGAAACACCTGTATATATAGCAACAGAGCCACTAGAATGTGTTGTAAAAGGAACACAAAAAATTGTAGAGGATATACACTTGAAAAAAGTATTAGGATAAAAATGAAAGGAAAAGTATAAATTTTTTATACAAGGAATTAGAATGAATAGAAATAAACAAACTGAATTCTTAGGAGGAATTATTACTCTTGTTATTTTAATATTATTAATATTTCTTTCAAATGTTCAATTGAATAAATTATCTTATTTAGAAAGTGTAGTAAGTGCAATAACTACACCAGTTCAAAGAGTTTTTACTGATTTGAAAAATAAAGCTCAAGGAAATCAATCATATTTTTCAAATATGGAAGCCTTAAAAACAGAAAATGAAGAATTGAGAAAAACAAATAGTGAATTGGAAACTAAACTAAGAGAATTAGAAGTTATAAAAGCAGATAATGCTACTTTACAAGAATATATGAATTTAACACAAAAATATGCAGAATATCAAACAATACCAGCTTATGTAATAAACAAAGATGTAAGTAATTATAGTAGCAATTTAGTAATAAATGTGGGAACAAATGATGGTGTTCAAACTAATATGACTGTAATCGCAGATAAAGGACTTGTAGGTCATATAATATCGGTTACAGAGAAAACTGCAAAAGTACAAGTTATTATTGATGCAGCAAGTACAGTAAGTGCTAAGATTACAACAACAGAAGAAAGTATTATATGTAAAGGAACATTAGAAAATAATCAAGTATTAAGAGCAAGCTATATACCAACAGGAGCAGAACTAATACAAGGAGATAATGTTACAACATCAGGACTTGGAGGAATTTATCCACAAGGCATACATATTGGAACAATCAAAGAAATTATAACAACAAGTAATATTATAGATAGATATGCAATTATCGAACCAGCAGTTGACTTTGCTAAAGTTACAAATGTTCTAGTAGTAAAAAATCAATAGCAGAAAGGAGAGTATGAATATCAAAATTAGATAATCATACAAGTAAAAATGAAAAAAATTGGAATAGGAATTTTATTTTTTATAGTATTCTTAATTTTATACTTTTTAGAAGCAAATTTATTTCCTTTAATTACTATAAAAGGTGTTTTACCAAATCTAATTGTTATATTTATACTTTTTATAGGTCTATTTGCTAATACAACTTATGGTATTTTATTTGGTGCTATATGTGGACTAATATTAGACTTGATTTATGGCAAATGCGTAGGAATCTCAGCAGTTATGTTATGTGTGGTTGGATATTTAGGATCATATTTTGATAAAAATTTTTCAAAAGAAAACAAAATAACAATTATATTAATGGTTGTAGGAATAACTATAATATACGAAGCAGGATATTATCTACTAAATTCTATAATTTTAGGATTTGATACAGAATGGTTTTATTTCGCAAAAATATTAATTATTGAAGTTGTATATAATGTATTACTTTCAATATTGTTGTATCCTGTTATTCAAAAAGCAGGATATGCAGTAGATAGAATTTTTAAAAGAAACAATGTACTTACAAGGTATTTTTAAAATTAATAAAATACTTAAAGAGTTTTAGAAAGTAAGAAGGTGATGATGCTGAGACAAAAGAGTGAAATTGAAAAATCAAATTTTAGATATAATGTAATAACAACAATTATATATGTTTTAGGAATTATAATATTAATGCAATTATTTAATTTACAGATTGTAAATGGTAATGAATATAGGGAAACATCAAATACAAAATTATCTAGAGAGGGAAAGATAGAAGCAGCAAGAGGAAATATTTCAGATAGAACAGGTATAGTACTTGCATCCACAGATTCTGGATTTTCTGTGGAAATGTATAAGACAAATGTAGAAAATAGTGTATTAAATCATTCTATTTTAACAATGACATCTATATTAGAACAAAATGGAGATTCATACATAAATCCTTTTCCAATAAGCATAAACCCATTTAACTATAATTTTAATTCTGATGAAGAACTAAATGCTTGGAAAAAGAAATATAAAATTCCAGAAACAGCCTCAGCAGAAGAAGCATTCTATTTATTTAGAGATAAATACCAAATAGATTCAGAAGATATATCTGAAATAGCAAAAATATTAGCTATAAGATATGCAATTACAACACAGGGGTATTCAAATACAAAGTCAATTCAAATTTCAAGTGAAATCAGTAGAAATAGTGCAGTTCAACTTCAAGAAAGAAGTTCAGAACTTACTGGTGTAAGTATAGTTCAACAACCAATTAGAAAATATACAAGAGGAACACTAGCATCACATATTATAGGATATGTAAGTAGAATAACAGATAATAATAAAAAAGATTTTGAAAGTAGAAATGATACGCATAAATATGAAGCAGATGACAAAGTAGGACAAACAGGTATAGAAAAAGTTTTTGAAGAATATCTTAGAGGAGATGATGGAACAAAACAAATTGATATGTCTGTTGATGGTACAATCACTGGTGAATATACATCACAAGAAGCTGTTGGAGGTGCAAACATAGTATTAACAATAGATGCTAATTTACAATCTGTTGCGGAAAATGCTTTAAAAAATAACATTGAGAAAATTAGAAATGGTGGATTTGGTAAAGTTTATGATGCAAATGGTGGTTGTGTAGTAGTAACAAATGTAAAAACAGGAGAAATACTTGCTATGGCAAGTTATCCAGATTACAATCCAGAATATTTTTATAATGGAATTTCAAATGATAAATGGCAAGAATATAACAATTCTACAACAACACCTTTAAGAAATAGAGCAATTCAGAATGCTTATGCACCAGGTTCTATATTTAAAATGATTACAGCAATAGCTGGATTACAAGAAGAAAAAATAAAAATCAATGATTACATAAATGATGTTGGACAATACTATGTTGATGGAACAGATAAACCATATAAGTGTTGGATTTTTACAGATTATGGACATGGACATGGCAGAGTAAATGTAATTTCAGCAATTCAAAAATCATGTAACTATTATTTCTATGAAGTTGGAAATAGATTAGGAATAGACTTAATAAAAAAATATGCTAAATATTTTGGATTAGGACAAAAAACAGGAATAGAATTACCAAGTGAAGTAAGCGGAACTGTACCAAGCCAAGAATTGGTAAAAGAAAATGAAAAAAGAAATTGGTCATCAGCAGATACAATTATTTCTGCTATTGGACAAAGTTACAACAACTATACACCAATTCAAATGTCGAAATACATTGCAATGCTTGCAAATGGTGGTAAAAAAATAGATTTATCAATAATCAAAAATGTTGTACTTTCTAATGGTACACAAGTTGCCAAATCAGAAATAGATGAATTTGTAAAGAATAAATTAAATTTACAAGATGATGATTCAGAAAATATAGAAATTAGTCAAGAAAACTTAAATGCAGTATTAGAAGGAATGAGATCTGTTGCGGAAGATGGAGGAACAGCATATTCTGTGTTTAAAGATTTTGATGTAAGTGTTGGTGGAAAAACCGGTTCTGCTGAAGCTGGAAAGTATGTAAATGCATGGTTTACAGGATTTGCACCATTTGAAGATCCAGAAATCTCTATAGTAGTTATGGTAGAAAATGGTGGTCATGGAAATTATACTGCAGAAGTTGTAAGAGAAATTATGTCAGAATATTTTGGTATGAATGTAGCAAATGTAACAGAAGATATGAGTGCAAAATTAGAAACAGAAAGTTTCAGATAAAAGAAAGGATGTGCAATATGCTAAACAATATTAAAATTAGTCAAACTACAGAAGAAATTATTTTAAATGTTAATGTAATTGCAGAAATACAAGAAGTTTTGGAAGAATTACAAACAAAAATACCAAAACTTAGAGATTTTTATCAATCATCAAAAATACCAATAAGAGTTACAGGAAAACTTTTTTCTGAAACTGAAATAGAGATGATTAAAAAAATTATAAATGATGAAATAGAGGTAGATGTCAAATTTGATGACGTATCAGACCTTTTAGGACTTCATGCTATAAAGAAAACTTTTGAAACAAAAACAGAAATATCTGAAACAAAATATATACAAAATTGCATTCGTTCTGGTCAAAAAGAGGAATATTCTGGAAGCTTAGTAATATTTGGAGATGTTAATGCAGGTGCTGAAATAATAGCAGGTGGAAATATAGCAATACTAGGATCTCTAAGGGGATTAGCTCATGCAGGTGCTAATGGTAATACAATGGCTGTTATTTCTGCAAATTCAATTGATGTTACACAAGTCAGAATTGCTAATCTAGTAAGAGAAATTGAACTAAAAATAGATAAATGTCCAGTTTGCAAAATTAAAGATAATAATATTGTGATAGAATAGAGAAATAACTAACGATAGATGATAATATATCTAATATTTAAATAATGAAAATCATATATTTAAAGATATAAGTTTAATTGAAAATCAGTAATAGACAAATTAGAGGAATAGTAAAGTCAGTTGAGTTTTCGTTTAACAATATAATAGCAAGTACAATTAATAAAATATCATCAATATACAAAGATGTACCATTTAAGTTTATAAGTGGTACATCTTTACTTATATGAGTAAAATTTTCAATTATCTGATTTATGGTCATTTGAAAAAGCTCCTCCATTTGAATTGAAAAGTTCTAATATATTTAGTAGATTAGCATATTTGATGTATTCATCAAGTTTTTCTTGTTTTTCTTTACGCAAAAAAGGTTTTAAAGAATTTAATAAGTTGTTTCTAGGCACATTTTTTGAGTTCATTTGTTGCATTATATTTTTAATTTTTAATATAGTTTCGATATCTAAATTGAAGTCATTTGAAGTGTTTGAAGCTGTATCTACTGTATTGAATGATGTTTGAGCATTAGTTGTATTAGCATTACTATTAGATGTTGGAGAATCTGCAACTTTGTTTAGTATTTGATTTATATCTATATTTTTCTCTTTTAAAATATTAGAAAATTGATTCATAACATTAGACATATCTTCATTCACTTTAATTCTCATTCCTTTCTTTTTTATGTTTGGCATATACGGTTAAAACAGTATTTGTAGTTAAATAGTTAAAACTATATAATACTTCAATATATAATAATTTAATAAATTTTTGCTATAACACATATAAAATCATATTTAATTATTATTTGTTTTGGTTATTCTTTCCAATATTACTGTTATTTAATATTTGTTGTGCTTTATTTATGTTCTTTTCTAATTCTTCTTTATCCATTTTAGAAATCATTGCTAGTAATTGATTAATATCTAAATTATTCATAGATAGTACCTCCTTAATATTCTAATATAATATATGCAAAAGATAAAAAAAGTTGAATAAATTGATAAAATTTCATAAAATTACTAAATTTTGAAAAAGTAATAAAAATTTAATATTGAAAAAATGTTATTCAAAACCTTAAAGTTCCGTAATAAAAAAATTAATGAAAGCTTGTAATAATTGAAAAAAGGCAATTTTTGGCTATGTACAAAATAAAAAAATTGATTTAGTATAAATATATATATTAAATAAAGTTAGGTAAAAAAGTGCTATAAATAGTGCTAATAAAGATAACTAAAGAAAAAGGAAAGGGATTTGAATATGAAGAAAACTTTGAAAAAAAGCATTGTTTTAGTAATATTATTCGTACTTACAGTTGCAAATTATGGTTTTGCAATTGAAGCTATTGCTACTGAGAGTGCTTCTGTTTTTGAAACAGGAATATTCAAAAAAAGCTATGTTGATCTAAAAGCATATTTTGATGACAACGAGAAAACGAAAGAAAAACAAGCAAATGTAAACGATAAAGTTACTATAACAACAGTATTAAGTCCAAAGGTAGATGGACTTTTGAAAGATGGAACTTTGAAATTAAATCTAGAAGATAGTGATAATGTAAATTTCAAAATAACATCAGTAACTAAAGATGGTGAAGAAAACACTGAAAATAGCGAAGCAAATAATTCATCTAATACATCAAATTCAGTAATAGATAGCAAAGGAAATGTAGATGATATTAGTGCAGCATTAAAAGGTGTAGTTGATTTGCAAAAGTCAGAAGAAAGTACTGAAAACAAAACAGTAGATTTACAAAAAGATACAGAAAATACAGCTGCAACAGAAACAACTAAAAATGAAACAGAAAATAATGTAGTTGAAAATACCAATAATGCTACAGAAAATGTAGTAAAAGAAACAAATACTACTGATGAAAATACTACTAATACAGAAGGAACAATAGATAATTCAACTTCAGAAAATACTACAACTGAAGAAGTAAATGATGAAGCAAAAGTTATTGAACAAGTAACACAAGAAGCAATAGAAGCTAAAAAAGAAAATTCAAATAGCGAGTTTTCTATCGCATCTGAAAATGAAATTGCTATAAAAAATATGTTAAAAGAAACAAAAATTAAAATAACAATTCAATATAAACAAGGAGATACTGTAGATATATCTAATTTATATAAGAAACTAAAATTAGATTTAACAGGAACTTTTGTAAATACAGACTTAGAAGAAATAGCAATATCAGAAGAAAGCAAATTAACTTTAGAATGGAATTATAGTAAAGATATTGAAGTATCTTCAGAATATACAAAAGTATCTCCATTTAGTATCAGTGATGTAAATGGTACTATAGTAAAAAACGAAATATCTGTAAAAAGAGAAATTACAGATGAAAATTATCTACCAATCAAAGAAACAAGTATAAAAATACAAGTCCCAGAATTAAAAGGAAAATATCCAACAACAGTAAGTGTAAATGCAAATAAGTTGATGGCTACAAAAGGAGAAGAATTTGGAGCTGTAACTTTTGATGAAAATAATTGGAATTATGATGAAAAGACACATACATTAAATATATCTGTAAAAAATGAAAATGATGGAAAAGCAATAAATACACAAGGTGAAGATATATATGTAGTGTCTTATAGATATGAAGATTATATAAGTGATGCAAATGTACAACTTGGAAAAGACATTACAGTTAAAGTAGAAGAATATAGTGGAAAACAGAATAATATTCAAGAGAAAAAAATAAAAACAGAACAAGAAAAAGAAATTGATGTAGGTGAGTTAATTACATATTCAGTTGGAACAACAGAAGAACCTATAAATAAAGGAAAAATAAATGCTAACTATTATTCAGAAACACAATATGAAACAGAATTAAAAACAATTGTAAATGTAAATGTACTAACAAGTGATATGTTAGACATGATCTTATTAAAAGGAACAAATGACAGTTATATTGATGTAAATGGAAATGTATTTAATGCAGAAGAAGATATTAAATACAAAGGAGTTAATTTTAATTATTCAGAAATAAAAAGTATTTTAGAAAATAATGGAACAATAGATTTATTAGATAAAGATGGAAACATTATTTATACAATGAATAGTTCAAATACAACATCAGATGAAGAAGCAAAAATAGAATTAGCAGAATACACATCAAACTTACAAATAAGAATTAATTCAGTAAAAACAAATGGAAACTTAACAGTTGAATTCGTAAAAGTAATTCAAAAAAGTAATTTTGAACCAACTGCATTTAGTACTTTTAAATCTATAAAAAGTAAAGTAGTTGCAGAAATTAAATATGTTGGAAAAGATGATGTATATACTTTAAAAGAAATCGAAACAGAAAAAGCTCTTTCAGAGAGTTACACAAAAGCAAAATTAAGTATAAATAAAGATTACTTAACAACAACACAATCAAATGAAAATGTTGAATTAAAAGTAGAATTAAACAACAATGAAGAAACTAGTGATTTATATAAAAATCCATATTTTGAAATAGTATTTCCTAAATATGTAAAATCAGTTGAAGTTCAGAGTATGAACTTAGTTTATGAAAATGGATTGAAAGTAAGTGATTTCCAAACAGAAACTAAAGGAGAAAATGTTAAACTAAGAGTTGAATTAACAGGTACACAAGAAGGATTTGGAGAAGGAAACATAGGAAATAGTACAAGTGTTGTAATTAACTGCAAAATTGATGTAGATGAAGCAACACCAAGAAAAGAAGATCAAATTAAATTATATTATTGCAATGAAGCAGTTACAAATTATGAATCACAAACTAAATGGACAATTGGAAAACAAATACCAAGTAGCATAATAAAATCTACAAACGGATTTGATGCAGAAGTAATAGAATATCAAGCACCAACAGGATTAATTGCAGTAAATACAATCAAAAATTATGATGGAAATGCAAGTGAAATTAAATCTGTAAAACAAGGAACTGTTACAAAACAAATTGATAGAGAAAAAGGTTCTCAAATAGCTCAAATGCAAATTACTGCATTGAACAATACAGGAAATGATTGTACAGATATTGTTTTAGTAGGAAGAATACCATTCCAAGGAAACAAAAATGTAATAACAAATGAAGATTTAGGAACAACAACAGATACAACAATAAAAGAAAGAATAAAAGCAGATGGACAAAATACATTAAATGCTGCAATATATTATTCAACAAATCCAGATGCAAATAAAAATTTAACAGATAATGGAAATGGATGGACACAAGAAATTACTAATATTAGCGAAATGAAATCTTACTTAATTGTAGTTGATGGAACTATGAAAGCAGGAGATGTATTAAAATATACTTATGATTTTGAAATTCCAGAGAATTTACCATATGAAGCAGGAATTTATGGTACATTTTCAGCATACTACAACAACAACTCAGATGTAGCAGTTGTTTATGAAAGTACATCAGCAGATAAAGTTGGTTTAACTACAGAATCTGGACCAAAAGTAGAAGCTAATTTAAGTGTAGACTTAGGAGATGGAGCAGAAGTATTAGAAGGTAAAAGATTAAAATACAATTTAAATATTACTAATACAGGAAGTATAGATATAAAAGATGCAGTAGCAAAAGTGAATATACCTAAATATACAGAATATACAGAACAAAGAAGTACATCAGGTAATAATGGAGATTATGGATTTGTTAGCTATGTAAATTATGAAAATGCAGAAGATGAAGAAAAAGATCAATTAAACCGTTTTAACAAAAATGGAGTAATTGAAATACCAGTAGGAGAAATAAAAGCTGGAGAAAGTTTCGATAGTAGTTTTTATTTAACAGCAAAAACTATACCAACATTAGAAGAATACGTATCAGATTTAGGTGTTACATCTGGAAATGACGATTCAGGATATTATTATGAAGATGAATCTGGTAATAAAACTTATGTTGATAAAGTTCCAGATTTATGGATTGAAACAAAAGCAACATTAGAAAGCTCAACTTTTGCAAATAGTGTTGAAAGTAATATGATAAGAAATAAAATTAAAAAAGCTAATTTCTTATCAACAATTTCTATTAAATATGATAATGAATTACAAATTGGATATGAAAGTGATTTAAGTTTAGAATTAGAAAATATTTCAGGACAGGAATTACATAATGTTAAAGCAATATTACATACAAATCAATATATGCCATATTCTTCAGGAGAATGTGAAAAAGATGGAACACAAATAACATATGATGAAAAACAGCATACTGTAATATATAACATTGGTACTTTAGAAATTGATGAAGGTATAAGCTTAAAAACAATTTTAACAACTCTTAATATTCCAAAAGGTGAAGAAAATTATGATTGTTATTTTGAATTAAAAGCAGATGGTATTGATACAGAACAGAGTACATCAATACCAAGAAAAATTGTAAAATCATATATAACAGCAACTCAATCAAATACAATTCTAAATAAGCAAATAAAAGAAGAAGAAAGTTTTACATTAACAATAAAAGTAAAAAATGAAGGCAAAATATCTGCAACGAATGCAAATTTAAAATTAGAATTTCCAGAAGTATTAAAAATACAAAGTGTAAAATATGATGGTGATTTAAGTGGAATATTACAAGATGGTAATGGAACAAATACTATAGATGCTAAACTTCCTATATTACCAGCCAATAACACAATAAATATTAATATTACTTTTGTAACTAAGAATAATGATGGAAGTGAAAATACAAATGTAACTTTACAACCAATATTATCAAATGAAAATCAAGATAATATAACTTTAGAAAAAACTGAATTTATAGTAGTAAATGATAAACTAACTGAAAAAGAGGAAGAAGAAATAAGACAAAAAGAATCTGAAGCTGAGCAAGAAAAACAAAGACAAGAAGATAAAGCTAATGCAGATAAAGAAAGCATGTCAAACAATAATAATAATAATAATAATAATTCAAACTCTAGCAATAATAATAATTTATCAAATTCTTCAGATAATTCTAATAGCAATACAAATCAAAATACAAATAATGCAATTATAAATAATTCTAATAATAATTCTAATAATTCAAATAACTCAACAACAGTACAAGACGAAAAGTATACTATTGGAGGAATTGCTTGGATTGATGAAAATAAAGATGGTATTAGAGATGAAAATGAAACTAAATTAAAAGGAGTAAAAGCAAATTTAATTAGTGTTTCAGATAGTAAAGTTATTCAAACAATAGAAACAGCAGAAGATGGTGCTTATGTATTTAGAAATGTAAGTAAAGGAAAGTATGTAATAACTTTTGAATATGATCAAGAAGTATATGAATTAACAGTATATAGAAAAAATGGAGCAGCTGAAAACGTAAATTCAGATGTAACAATGAATAAAAATTCAAAAATTGCAATTACAGATCAAATAACAGTTGAATCAGATGTTACTAATATAGATATAGGTTTAATTAGTAGTAAAATATTTGATTTAAAAATAAATAAATATTTAACACATGCAAAAGTATCTGTAAAAGATAAAACAAAAGATTATGATTTTGATAATAAAGAAATTGCCAAAGTAGAAATAAAAGCAAAAGATTTAAAGAAAGCTAAAGTAGAATTAGAATATACGATTGTTGTAGAAAATATAGGAAATATAGAAGGCTATGTAGAAAAATTAGTTGATTATCTAGGAAATGATTTAGCTTTTGAAGAAAGCGATAATTCAATTTGGTACTTAGGAAATGATGGTAAACTATATACAAAAAATTTAGACAATACAAGTTTAAAACCAGGTGAAAAAAGAGAATTAAAATTAAAATTAACAAAACAAATGACAGAAGATAATACAGGTTTTGTTAGTAATAAAGCAGAAATCGTAAGTAGTTATAGTAACACAAACTTAAATGAAAATACAAAAAATAATTCAAGTGTTCAAAATACAGCAATTTCTGTAGCAACAGGTAATACAGTTCAAATATTAAGTGGAATTACAATATTAGCAATAACTGCAACAGCGGTATATATGATATACATTGGAAAAATAAAAATTCCAAAAATAAACGGAAAGAAATTTTATAAGTAAGGAGGTGAAATTATGAAAAATAAAAAAATATTGAAATTATTAATAGTATTTTTAATAATATTAAGTCTTTGTACTGTACTATTGAGAAATACATGGGTATATGCAGAAGATGAAGAAAATATTGATGAAAATTACGTCCAAGAAGAACCAACTAATGAAGAATCAACATCAAACGAAGATGAAAATAATGCTATAGCAAGTTTAGATGCAGAACAAGAAAGTAAAATAAACGAAGAATTACAGCAAATGCTAACAGGAATTCCATGGAGTTATCCAAGTAATCCAATAACAAATAAAACGTTTAATAGTAATCCAAATTATTTCTGTTATCAACATGGTACACCATATGCAACTTCATCAAATATAGATGGATTTCAAGGAAATTATAATTATATGAATGCAAGTGGATTAGCATATGTATATAATAACTTAACATTAAAGAAGCCAAGCATAGGTACAAAAATAAGTACTGATTATAAGCAAAAAGGAACAAATCCAGGTACAAGAGTTAGCTATTCTAATTTCCATTATAGAAAAGTAAGTCAAAGTTATAGTGGTGGTTTTGCTTTTGTTTTAGCAAAATATAAACAAACTGCAGCACAGAGAGCTAGTACTGGTTATACAAATGATCCATTACAACATGCTGTATGGGCTCATGCGAGACAATTAGGAAGTGGAGAAAGTAATCCATTAGCACCTGCTATGCAAGCATTTGATGACTATTATAGTGCTGCAATGAATAATCCAAATATAAATGTAACACCAGGCCAAAATGTAGGTACAGTAAAAAGTGGTAATAATTATGTTGTTGGACCATTCAAGATGAGTAATTATGTAAGAGCAGTAGATTATAAATACTATGAACCAACAGGATACTCAGGTGGACAAAGTTCAGGCAGTGAAAATGAAAAAGATAAAAATAATAATCCTAAATGGAATACAGGAAATACAAATTTACAAGCTAAATTTGGAACAGCTGCTAATATGCAAGGAACGATTATTAAAGCTGTTGCTGTATTAAATAATGGTAATGAAATAGAATTTCCTGTTCCAGATCCAGGAGCAACATTTAATATATCAATTCCTATTTCAAAAGTAGGTAGTGCAGACGAATTAAAAAGTATAAAATTCACATATCAAAGAATTTATGCAACAGGAAATGGTACTTGGTATGAAGGAAAACAAATTGAACTTACATGGAGTCAAACAAATGTAGATAAAGGATGTTCAACATATTATTGTCAAAATCAAACACCAGGATATGCAACACACCATTCATCATCTGTAGGTGGTACCCATAGTTGTACATATACATGGACTTGTTATGATCATTACTCAGGACATGGATGTGGTGGTCATACTAGATATTGTGGTGGTTGTAAAACAAGAAGTTGGACAGATTCTGAAGGAAAAAAACATAGTGAAAGCTATTGTCCAGGTCATACATATACAATATCAGGTTGTCATTGCTCTTGTCCAGGACATTCTGCAACACATACATCAACATTTAAATGCTCTCATGGTTACACAAATTGTAGATCTTTTTCTTGGAAAGTTACTAGTATAAATGAGGATCATTGCCAAGATGGATTAGAAGCATATGGTAGTTTAGGATCTACAAGAAAAATATATAAAATAAATGTAAATGTGCCACTTACAACAAATGTATCAATTTACAAATATATTGTGAAAGTAAATCATCAAAATAATGATTACATTTATGGTAGACAAGATGCAGATGATACAAGTAGAAAAACAAAGACAGATAAAAATACTAATACAGTAAAAGTTGAAAGAGGAGATAGAATAACATATAGAATAGATATTGTTAATAGTTCAAGATTTGATATTAGACTAAAAGTTAAAGACTATTTCCCTTCAAATGTAGAACAAGTTACAGTACCAGGCTCTTTCTATACAGAGAATCAACCAGGAGGAAATCAAAATGGAGCATGGATACAAGTAAACGCTAGAAAGACAAAAACATTTTATGTTACTGTAGTAGCAAATGCTTTAGAAAGTAGTTATACTAATACGGTTCAAATAATTACAAGAAATGATACAAATCCACATATGGAATATGTAAAATATGGTGGACATGGTCCTGGACCAATAGTAAATTTAAGCAATAGATTAAGTGATTCAGATACATATACAATAAAAGAATATCAAGTAAACATTAATAAACATATTACGAGTGTAGAACATACAACAAATAGTGAAAAAACTTATGATTCAACAGCACCTAATGAAAGTAACTTAAAAACAAATCAAACTGCTGGAACAAGAGTAAATAGAACAGATGAACAAAATCAGAGTGATCCAGTATATGTAGAATATGGTGATAGGGTTTATTATGAAATAGATGTATATAATACAAATAATAAAGATTATAGACAAACTAATAATTCGGCTAAACCATATTGGAAGCCAGATATGATACACGTAAATGTAGAAGATACATTGCCAGCAAAATATAGTGATTTGAAAATAACAATAGAAAATGCAATGAATTCACCTTCTATAACAAAACCAGGTACAAGTAGCACATCAGGTGGAACAATAAAAATTAGTGATCTACAAATTGCTGCTAATACACATGCAACAATAAAAATATCATTAGTTGTTGAAGAAGTAAAAGCAGATACTGTTTGTGGAAATACTGCTAAAATAGTAGGAAAAATAAATAATATAAATAATCGTTATATTAAGAATAATGAAACAGCTTCTCGTTTAACATCAACAGATTATTATAAATTGAATGATTATTACATCAATATAGACAAATATGTAAGTTCTTATGATGGATTAATAATGAATCAAAATAATCAAAATCAATTAACAAATGAAACAAGTACAATCAATACAGACGAATCTGTTGAAAGACGTGGAAAGAGTGATACAGAAAAAGAAAATTCACCATTTAAGGTTGAAAAAACAGAAACTGTAACATACTCAATTAGATTAGATAATAAATCAACAAATAATGCTACAAAACCAGCAACAAAAGTCAGAACAACAGATATTACTGAAACATTACAACAAGGCTTAGAATTCCAAAATGATGTAACAGCAAAAATATTTAAGTCAGATGGTTCAGTAAGAGTAGATAATATAAAAGTAAATATTACAGATAAAGGAAATAATGTATATAACTTAAATATTGGTAATAAACAAGGAGAAGAATATACAACATTAAATCCTGGAGAATATATTATTTACTATGTAAAAGTAAAAGTAACAGAAAGCAACATGTATTTATACAACTTAGAAAATAAAGCAGAAATTACAACTTTAACAAACATAAACAATACTGAAAAAAATCCACAAAGAGTTGTAACTGAGCAAAATAAATATCCAATCAAAAAATCTAGCGAATATGTAAAACAAAAAGATTTAGTAATAGCTGGTAAGGTTTGGTTAGATAAAAATCAAGATGGTTATATGACAGAAGATGAAACAAAATTCAAAGATATTGTAGTACATTTATATGATGCAAAAACAGACAAAATAGTAAATACAGTAAGAACAAATGAAAATGGACTATATACTTTTGGAAGAGTTTATAAAGCATCAACAAAATATGATGGAAGTTCTGTAATAGGAACTATAGATGAAGAAGGCAACAAGAAAAATTATAAACAAGGTACAGATTTAAATAGTTATTATGTAGAATTTGAATATGATGGCTTAATGTATAAATCAACAGAAATTTATTCAAATGATAAACATATATCTGAAAGTTGGTTACAACCAACAGATAGTGGAAACTACATTAATGATTCAAATGCTTACGAATTTAAAGATGTAAGAGAACAATTTAACACAAATTATGAAACAATAGGATATAATGTAGGATACAAAGTTGGAGAAGATAAAAATTCAAATTCTGGAACAACTACATTAGAATATAGCAAAGATAATCATAATAGTACATTATTAGAAGACAGAAACAGATTAATGACAGCAAGAAGTTTCATAATTTCAAAAGATAAAAACAAATCAGATGGAACAGCTAACAATACAAAATCATTATGGTTATATCCATTAAATAGTTCAAATTATAAATTAGCTGAAACAGAATATTTAAAATATATAAACTTAGGACTTGAAGAAAGAGAAGATATAGATATTTCTTTAAAGAAAGATGTATATCAAGTAAAAACAACAATTAATGGTGAAGAAGTAATATATGATTACAATCAAGAAAATACAAATAGTGAATATACAAATGATTATGTAATTAAAAAAGCTTATGGAATAGATTTCTATGAATCTGATTACAAATACAGATATGAACAATACAAAAATGAAAAAGTACAAAATTACAAAGGAAAAGAAAGTGAATTAAATGTTGAGGTAACATTTAAGATAGCTATTACAAATGAAAACATAAGAGAAAATGAACCATATAGAGAAAATAAAGATGTACCAGTAGATGTTACAATAGATGAACTTGCAGATTACTATGATACAAACTTTATGAAATATACTGGTGAAGAGAACAATACAATAAAAGTAAAAACTAAAGATGGTGATTACTTAAAAGATAAAGATATTAAAATTGCAGAAGCTTGGTATAAATCAAGTGAAGATTCAACTGAATCTAGACAATTAACTTTGTCAAATACTTCAAATTACAATAACGAAAGAAACTTTACTGCAGATGGATATAATACATTATATATTAGAGGTTTTGATGATATTAAGATTAAAGAAGGCGAAACAGGATATGTATTTGTAAAATATGTATTAGATAAAGAAGAAGGTACTAGAAACTTAAAGATAACAGATTCAAAAGCAAATAATTTAGGGATTGAAGGAATTGCCGAAATAAATGCTTACTCAACATGGTATGGTGCCGTATCTGAAGAATATAAGAAAGAAAATCCAGCATACGAAGAAAACTATCCAGCAGGATTAGTTGATAAAGATTCAAATCCAGGAAATATCGGTGATGACAATGGAGTTTCAACATCAGCAACTGGAAATAAGAGTGCAGATGATACAGGATTATATGAAGATGATACATATAAAACAGGAATACAAATGAATGTAAAAACTATAACAAATCCACCAGAAAATGGTGATCCACCAAGTATTGAACAATACAGAGTTTTATCAGGATTTGTATGGGATGATTCAAGATCAGAAAGTATAAATGATAGCGAAGATAATGTTCAATATGCTGGTAATGGTTTATACAATACAAGTGATACAAAACTTGGAGAAGCAAAATCAAATAAAAATGTATTAGAATTATTAGATAAATCAAGCGACTATAAAAATATAGTAAATAGATTTAATAGTCCAACAGCAGAACAAAATGACTTCGTAGTAAAAGACGCAAAAGCACAATTAATTGAAATTGTAAAAATACCAGAAAATGAAGTTGATCCTTCAAGTGGAGGAACAAAATATTACGAAGAAATAGTAGATGCTAATTGGGCAAGAGTTCAAGAAACAAGAACAAACAGCAATGGTAAATATGTATTAAGTGGATTTATTCCAGGTTACTATACAGTAAGATTTACTTATGGTGATACAACTTCAGATGAAATGATGACATTTAACGGACAAGATTACAAAACAACAAAATATACAACAGGTGTAGAAAATTATACATATAAACCAGAAGCTGGTGAAACAGAATTAAATACAGAAAAAATAAAAGAATATGATAAAATAATGGAAGCATTAGAGGCAGAAAATAAATCTGATGCAAGAGATGACGAAATTGATAGACTAAATGCTATTTCATATTCAGAAATAATGACAAATGAAAAAGCTGATACTTTAAAAGGTATAAGTATACCAGAAGGAACAGATAAAGAAGCAAGAAAAGAAACTCTAGCAGAAAAAACTAAGATGAATGCAGAAACTGTAACATTCTATGTAAAACCAGAAAAACTAGATTCTTATGAATCAAATGTAACTTATGCAACTTGTACAAATATACCATATGATAAAATTAAGACAAGAACATATAATGTAAAAAATATAGATATGGGTATAGAATATAGACCAGAAGCAGAAATTTCTTTAAATAAAGAAATTAAGACAATTGAATTAGTTACTTCAGATTCAGAAAAAATTATGAAAGTTGCATTTAAAGATGTAGTAGATTCAGACGGAAAGAAGAAATTAAATGATGCAACAGGTAGAATTGAAAGAGAAGTTGATTTCGATAATTCAGTCGGATTAGAAAATATACAATTTATTTGCAACAATAACAGACTACAAGGTTTTGCATATATAAATGTAGATGACGAAATTTTACAAGGAAGTAAAATCAGTGTAGAATATGAATTTACAGTAACTAACATTAGTGAAGTAGATAGAATCAGTAAAAACTTAGATGTGTTAAGATACAAAGAAAATAGTGAAAATGCAATATCAAGTAATAGTACTGATAGAGCAAAATATGTTGAAGAGAATAATTATTTAGGATCTGAAACAGCTGAAAAATATTTACACGATATAGTTTATGAAAAAGATAATAGATATGCATCAGATGATGAATATAGAACTATTGAAAAGACAATGACAACAGGAGATGACAATTATTATGGTAGATATTTAGGAAGCACATACTTTACAAGCAATGTTACAGAAAAAGATACAGTAGTAGACTTAAAGATAGATAAGATTTTAGACTACATAGATACAGACTTATCATTCAAATCATCAAGTAACCAAGATACAGATCATTTCTGGGAAACAACAACTTCAGAAGCTTTAAGAACTGGTGATGGAATAAATGGAAGCTTAGTAGATCGTAACTTATTCGTAAATGTAAACAAAGATACTACAAATAATACAGAAGACTTAAAATTAGTAAACTTAAAAGGTGTAGCATTTGATTCAGACTTAATGAGTAACTTAGCTGTAAGTATGGATGATAGAAACAATGATGATCAAACAGATAATGTAATAAATAAACAATTATCAAAATTCTTAGAACCAAAAACAGTAAAAACTACAGCAGAAGAATATTCAGGATATGTAGCATTAACAACAGAAAAATTAATTTCATCAGAAACAGATACTGATAATCTAAGATTTGAAAATATAGCAGAGATAATTCAATATACATGTACATCAGGTAGAAGAACAAACTTTGCAACAACAATAGGAAATGTAAATGTAAAAGCAAGTACAGGTGAATATATCGAATCATTAAATGAAAAAGATACATCTGCAACAGAGGTAATTACATTATCACCACCAACAGGTTTAGAAAGATATCACAACATAATCTTAAATACAGTACAAGAAAATTCAAAGACAATAATTATATCAGTAATTGCAATAATAGTAGCCGTAAGCGCTACGGGAGCAATACCTGTATTGATCAAGAAGTATAAAAATAGACCAATTAAGTAGTCAATAATAAAAAAATCCACAAAATAAAATTTGTGGATTTTTTCTTTGGGACAATAAAAATTTTGTAGCCTTTTAAAATAAAGAAAAAAATTCCTAAAAAATTTGAAAAAAAGTCAAAAAAAGGTTGAAAAAGTTTACATAACGGTATATAATAAGAAGTGTATATTTGGGTATTTTGAACGATTTGAGGATTTTACATTTGTAATTAAAATTTTATATTTTTTGATAAAAAAATACAAAAAATGTGAATCCGTAAATACATTGAATTATATTTATTAAAATTCTTCAAATATAGCAATATACAAGTATTGACTACTTTAAGTATTGTAGTAAAATAAATATTAGTAAAAGTTTAAGTAAATGGAGGTAAGTTATGCATAGCAAAATGTTTAAAAGAATTTTGGCCGGAATTCTAATTTTTACATTAACATTTGCTAATCCAGCTTTGGTTACAAAGTCTTTTGCAACAAGTATTTTCGACAAAGTAAGTAATCAAACAGGAACAGGAAACAAAAACATTGAATTTAATGCAGGTTTTGATGCTGAAAATGCAGAAAGCTTTTCAGCTATTTCTGATGTAAACAATGATAATTTAGCAATTAACTTAAATGTGAATGTAAAAAATAAGGGTTACTTAAAAAACGGAAAAGTTCAAATATTAGAAGGTACAGAAGGAGCTGGACTTAATTTTGAACTAAAAAATCAAACAAAAGAAAGTGTTCAAAGTGAAGAAGTTTCAGAAGAAGCAAATGAGGCAGAACAAGTAACAGAAAATTTACCTGATATGGTAGAAAAAATTGAAGATAATGTAGTTACTTTAAAACAAATTACTGCTGGTTCTGATATTTCAATTTCTTTACCAATTGAATACAAAAATGAAGAGTTTGTAAATTTAAGTAAATTAGTCGGTAATAGCAAAATATTATTTACAGGTGTTTATGTTGATGAAAAAGGAAATGAAATAGAAGTTGCAAAAGAAGTTGATCTTACTCTTTCTTGGAAAGATGAAAGAACAGCAAAAATATCTTCAGAAATTGCAAAATATATTCCATATTCAACATCAAATGGAAATGGTATTATATTGCAAACTATTGTTGATTTAGATAATACTACTACAAATAAAACTTTACCAGTAAATAAAACAGAATTAAATATATCTGTTCCTACAATAGGAGATGCTAAGCCTAGTAAAATTACAGTAGTTGCAAATTCAACTATAGGTACAAATGGAAAAAATAATGAAAATGTTATTTTTACAGAAGATAATTGGACTTATGATCAAGAAACTGGAATTTTAAATATCAAAATGCAAAATGATAAACAATTAGTAAGAATAGACAATAGCAAAAATGATATATTAAAAAATGCAGAACAAGAAAATGTTGAAGAAGAAAGATATTATAGTTTGTCTGGAAAAGATGAATATGTTGTTACTTATTCATTTGAAAATGTAACAATGCAAGATGAATTAAAAACTTCTTATAATATAAAAGGAAATTTAGAAACTTTTAGTGGTGTTGAAGCAGAAGGAAATATATATTCAAGTCAAACTGAGCAAAATTATGAATATACATTAACAGGACAAAAAGGTGATATTGTTTCTTTACAAACTAACAATGAAACAGAAAGTATCTCAAAAGCATATACTTACTTAAATTATAATAATAAAGAAAACTATGAAATTAAATACAATTCAAAAAATATAATAAACGTATCTTACAAAGATATTGTAGAAGAATTAAAAATAGAAGATAAAGATGTTTATTATATTGCAAAAGATGGAAATAAATATTTAACAAACGATATTAAATATAATAAAATTTCTATTTTAAAAGAAAATATTAATTCAATCTTAGGTGAAGATGGAGTTATTAAATTAGTAGATTCAAACGGAAATGAAATTACTACTATTAATAAAGATACACAAGCAGATGAAAATGGAAATATTGTAATAGATTTATCAGAAAAAGGACTAACAAAAATTACATTAATTACAAGTAAGCCAGTTCAAGAAGGAAACTTAATAGTAAATACAGAAAGAACTTCTAAAAAATCTGATTTTTCAAAAGAACAATACAAAAACTTCTCTGCAATAGCTTTTGAAAATGAATTAAAAGCAAAATATACTTATGTATCAAGTGAAACATCTATAGCAACAAACACAATTCAAACAAATTTAAAAGATACAAAAACAAAAGCTAACATTGTTTTAGATAGAGATAGCTTATCTACTATAGCAATGAACAATGATGTTGAAATAAGAGTAGAATTAAATAACAATACTGATGAATCAGATGTTTATGGAGAATCAGTATTTGAAGTAGAAATGCCAGCATATATTCAAAATATGGAAATAACAAATACAAATATAGTATATGGTGACGGATTAAACATTAAAAGTGTAGAGCCATACGAAAAAGATGGAAAAATATTTATTAGAATAACATTAGATGGTAAACAAGAATATCTAAACTCAGGTGTTTTAACAAATGGTTGTAACATAGTAATTAATGCAAACATAAAAGTTGATTTATTTACACCAGCAATGGAACAACAAGTAAAATTGACTTATACAAATAGTGAAGCAACAAATTATGAAAATGAACAAAGTAGTGGATTAGCAACAAGCAATATTTACTATTCTGCTCCAACAGGAGTAATTACAGTTAATACAACAAGTGATTACAATGGTGCAGGAACAATGGTAACTTCTGTAAGACAAGGTTCAAAAGAAGATACAATTGAAATTTATTCAGGTGCTAAAACAGCTAATATGGAAGTTGTAGTTATGAACAACAATAAAAATACAATTTCTAATTTATCAATTTTAGGTAGAATACCTTTTAAAGGTGTAAAAGATATTCAAACAGGTGAAGACCTAGGAACAACAATAGATACAAAAATGGTAAGTGGATTAGTTGCAGATGCAAATAACAGAGGAAGCTTTGCAGTTTATTATTCTGCAAATCCAGAAGCAACTAATGATTTATCAAATCAAGAAAATGGTTGGACACAAAATATAGAAGATTTATCAACAGTAAAATCATATTTAATAGTACCAACAGATGAAAATTATGAAATGGAACAAGCTGAAACATTAAGATTTACATATCAATACGAAATACCAGCTAATCTAGAACATAATGCAGATATATTTGGAACATTTTTAGCATACTATACAAATCATACAGAAATTGCAACAGTTAAAGAAACATCAACAGCAGATAAAGTTGGTTTAACAACAGGTGAAGGACCACAAGTTGATATATCTTTAAAATCTGATACAAATTCAATAAAAGAATTTGAGGAATTGAAATTTACAACAACAGTAAAAAATACTGGAAAATCAGAAGCAAATAATATAGTTGTAAAAATGCCAATTCCAAGTTACACAAAATATATTACATCAAATTCAACAAAAGATAACACTACCGTAAATGTAGAAAATAATGTAGCAATATTTAATGTAAGTAGTTTAGCAGTAAACGAAAGTGTAGATTTAGAAATAGTAGTACAAGTTCTAGATACTCCAGAAGAACAAACACAGATTAAAGAAACATCAAGTATTACAGTTAAAGACTTACAAAAAGAATTATCAACAAACGAAGTTACAATAGATTTAAAACAAGCTGAATTTTCAGTAAAAGTTTCAACTGTTGAAGATAATGCTGATGGAATGAAAATTATTTATAGAGAAAATGATGAGTATTATTTTAAAGTACAATTAGAAAACTTAACATCAGAAGCTAAAAACAATGTAATATTAAAAACTCAATTACCTGATTCATTTACATTTACAGAAGCTTATACAGTAGGATATGAAGCAGATGGTATAACAGAAAACAAAATAGACAATGCAGTATATGACGAACAAGCAAGAACAATAACTTGGAAATTAGATAAAATAAGCGAATATGGTGCAAATCAATTTAATTTAATTGTAAAAGCAAATGAACTACCAGAAGGAACAACTCAAAAAGATGCTTCAGTAAAATTTGAAGCAACAGCAGATGGAACAGATACATATACATCAAATGAAGTTGTTTGCACAATAGCAAAACCAAGTTTGGTTGTATCACAAAAAACTTTAACAACAAATACATATGTAAAAGAAGGCGAAACTATCGAATATGTATTTAATGTAAAAAATGAAGGAATTGTTGCAGCTGAAAAATTAGTATTAAATGATCAAATCCCAGATGGATTAATCGTAAAAAATATTGATTATGTATCAAATGGAGTACATGCAACAAAAACAGTTTCTGAAAAAGATTCTGTAGAAATAAATACAGTTATTATGCCAGGACAAGAACTAACAGTTAATGTAAAAGCATTAGCAGTAGACTTAAATGGTATGCAAGAAAAAACAGTAACAAATGCAGCTACAGTTTCAGCACAAAATGTAGATACAGTAAAAACAAATTCTATTACTCATATAGTTGAAGCAACAGATAAATCTGAACTATATGATACAGCTGGTGAAACAGCAAATACAGCAACATCTCAATTACATTCATCAAACAGTAATTTATCAAAAACTTATAAGTTAACAGGTATTGCTTGGTTAGATGAAAACGGAAATGGTAAAAGAGATGATGATGAACCAAAAATGAGTAATATTACAGCAAGACTTGTAAATTCAGATACAGGTACAATTATAAAAACAGCTACTACAGATAGTAGAGGTGAATATAGCTTCTCAGGAATATCAAATGGAAACTATTTAGTAATATTTGATTATGATACAGTAAAATACACAGTAACAAGTTATAGACAAGCAGGAGTTGAAACAAATGTTAACTCAGATGCAATTACAACAAAAATAGAACAAGATGGAAAACAAAGAAATGGAGCTGTAACAGATGTTATTTCAATACAAGATTTAAGTGTATCTAATATAGATATAGGTTTTGTATTAGCAGATACATTTGATTTAAAATTAGATAAATCAGTAACAAAAATTACAGCACAAAACAAAGTTGGAACAAGTAAATCAGAATTTGATAAAACAAAACTTGCTAAGAAAGATATAGCAGGAAAATATATAGCAAGTACAACAGTTTACATCGAATACAACATTTCAGTTTCAAATGTTGGAGATGTAGCAGGATATGCTAAGAAAATAGTAGATTATATTCCAGAAGGAATGACATTTAATTCAAGCTTAAATAAAGACTGGTATACAGGTACAGATGGAAATCTATACACATCAAGCTTAGCAGATGTAGAATTAAAACCAGGGGAAACAAAAGAATTAAAATTAGTTCTTACAAAACAAATGACAGAAGAAAATACTGGTGTAGTAAATAACAATGCAGAAATTTATGAAGATTTCAATATTTATGGAATTTCAGATACAAATTCAACACCAGCAAATGGAGTTCAAAGTGAAAATGATATGAGCTCAGCAGATGCAATCTTAACAATTAAAACAGGTGAGAGCCTAATCTATGTATCAGTTATAATAACAAGTGCAATCTTAGGAGCAATAGTAATATTTATTTCATATAATAAGATTGTAGTTTCAAAAAGAAAGAGAGGTGTTTAATATGAAAAATAAAAAAAGTAGATTAGTTATATGTTTTATACTAACATGCATAATTGTATTAAGCACCATAATTGGTTTAGCAACTTATGTAAGTGCTAAAGTTGATACAAGTAAATCACAATCTTATTCACAAGGAAATGGAAATCCTGCACCAGGATATATTACAGTAAGTGATTTGTGGACAAGATATGACATATTATGTTGTGCACACGGAGTTCATTTACCAAGTGCAAATCAAACTGTACTTAATTCAGAAAAAGGTAGTGTTACAGAAGCTTATTTAACACAAAACGATATTGGTAAAAAGAATTTTGAACATACTGTTGATTCAACAAGTAGTTCAGCAAATTCACCATTTAAGTCAGCATCATATACAAATGAGACTTTTGGATATTACAAAGTAAATAATACTTATGTAGCAAAACCAATGGAAGCATATATCTTAGCTGAAATGGCAAAAGAACAAATAGTTAGAGGACATGATAGTAATGTTCAAATTGCTTGGTGGAACACAGAAGCTGGTATGAAAGGTGTAACAGCTTCTGCTCCAGAAGCATTAACATTAGAAGCACAAGATTTTGAAGCATATATTAAAAAAATTGCAAAATCTACAGATCCAAGCACATATACAACTCAACAATATGAATTTGAAGTAGATGGAACAAAATATACTGGTCAAGTACAAGCACCAGAATTAAATTACGAACCAAAATATAACAAAGATGCAAACCAAGATGGTAAAGAAGACAGATATGATAATATAACAGTTTCTTGGAATGGAGAAAAATATAAAATAGGTCCATTCTCTGTAAATTATGTTGAAAGCAAAGTAAAACATGAAGGTAGAGATGAAGTAATGTTTGCAGGTATTACAGATGCTAAAATCTATACAGATTTAGGTGAAGTACCAGCAGACAAATGGAAATTTGTATGGCTAGAAGGACAAAGAGACGCAAACGATACACAAGAATATCCTCATACAAATGAAGTATTTTATATAGAAATGGATTTTATAGAAAATGCAAAATATTTCAAAAACTTACATTTCGATTTTAAATATATGAATGCTGGTGGACAATATGATGAACTAGCAGGAACATATTTTAAAGCAACATGGAAACCAATGTCAAAAGCACAATATTGTGCAGGTGGATATACAGATAGTGATGGTGATGATCATCCATGTTCACATGGATTCATGAGCAGACATGTTAAATCTTGGACATATTGGTTACAATTAACAAGCTTAACATCTGATGAATCACAATTATTAGCTTATGGTATTGTTGGTGCTAGATGGTACAATCCAGCACAATTAGATTTAGACAACAGTACAGACTTACCAAAAGATCATAAAGGAAAAGTAGAAATCAAAAAAGTCGTAGTTGATGAAAATGGAAATGAGCTTACATCACTAGATGATTCAAAATTCACATTTAAGCTTTATATAAATGATAAATTATACGATACAATTAGAGTAAAAGCTAACGAATCAGTTACAGAAACAATTAAATGGAAAGATGGAGAAGAAACTCCAACATATAGAATTGAAGAAGTAAATCTTCCAGATGAATATACAGTAAAAGAAATAGAAAATGCTTCTGGTACAATGGCAGAAGAAGCAACAGTTAAAATAAAAGCTATTAACAAAGTTAAACCACATAAAGGATACTTAAAAATAGAGAAAAAAGTAACAGAAGTTGCAGAACAAGATGAAACATATAAATTTAATATTTATATAGATAGTGTTTTAAAAGATCAAATTGCAATAACAATTCCAGCAGGTCAAACAGGAAATAGTGTTACAGTAGGACCTTATGAATGGAATGGAAGTGATGCTCCAGTATATAGAGTAGAAGAAACAGAAATTCCAGAAAATGTAACACAATTCAACATGATAAATGAAAAAGGAAAGTTAGTTGCAGGAGATGAAGCTACACCAGTTACAGTAACAGCAATAAATGATAATAGTGATAATAAAGATCATGAAGGAACAATAGAAATTACAAAACAAGTTACAGAATTAGCTAAAGAAGACGAAATATATAAATTTAATGTTTATATAAATGGTGAATTAAAAGACCAAGTACAAATTACTGTTCCAGCAGGTCAAACATCAAATACAGTAACAGTTGGACCATTCAAATGGAAAGGTGATAAAGCACCAAGCTATGAAGTAAAAGAAGTTGAAATTCCATCAGGTGTTAAACAAGTTAATATTGTTAACTCAACAGGAACTTTAATAGATGGAAAAAATGGACAAAAAGTTATTGTAACAGCTATAAATAATAATGGTGGAGATAAACCAGAAGAAAATGAAGCAAAATTAGTTATTACTAAAAAGGTTGACGGAAATGCATCAACAGATAAACAATTTAAATTTAAAATTACTATTGATGGAACAGTTTATTATGCACAAATAACAAAAGATTCAAGTTGGTCACAAACAGTAAAATGGAAAGAAGGAGAACAAGCTCCAACTTATAGTGTAGAAGAAATTGATATTCCAGATGGATATGAAAAAGTAAGTATTACAAATGCATCTGGAACATTAGAAGCTGATAAAGATGTATATGTAGAAGCTTTAAATAAAGGTGATGATAAAGAATATTCTGGAACAATTCGTGTTACTAAAAAAGTAGAAAATTCAACAGATACAAATAAGAAATTCAAATTTAAAATTACTATTGGAGATACAACTTATACAAAAGAATTAGCAAATGGTGAAAGTTGGACTGAAAATGTAAAATGGATTGGAAAAGATAATGCACCTAAGTATAAAGTAGAAGAAGTTGAAGTACCAGATGGATATAGCATTGTAAGTGTAGAAAATGCCGAAGGTACAATGGAAGAAAATAAAACAGTTATAGTAAAGGCAATAAATAGAGACAATGATGATAAAGAACATCAAGGTCAAATAACAGTAAAAAAAGAAGTACAAATTGATGATAAAGTAAAAGATGAAGCAATAGATGGAACATTCGATTTTGAAGTTACTATAATGGGAACATTCGAAATGAATGGAGAGAGCGTTGTAAATGGAAGTAGAACAATAAAACAAAGTGTAAAAGCTGGTGGAAGTTTTACAACTCCAACAATAAAATGGAAAGGCAAAAATGCTCCAACATATAAAGTAACAGAAACAAATTTACCAGATGGTTGGAAATTAGTTGATATTACAAATGCTTCTGGATTAGTAGAAGATAATACAAATATTGAAGCAGTTTGTACAAACGAATATAAAATAACAGTAGAATATGAATTAACAATGCAAATGGGTGGTATGGTATGGCATGATGTAGCATTAAACCCAGATGACAAAAATACAGAAAATTCAAAACCAAATGGAAAATATGATGCAGGTGTAGAAGAAGGAATTGAAAAAGCACAAGTTACAATAAAAAGATACTTATGTGATGACAATGGAAATGTAATTTCATGTACAGGAAATGCTAAAGCTTGGGATAAAGATGGAAATGAAATTTCATGGCCAATTTATACAGACATAGATGGTACATGGGATGTAGCAAAAGTTGAAATAACAGTAGCTAAAAATGGAGAACAAGGAAGAGTAAGATATGGAGTTGAATTTGGATATGATGGACAAACTTATGAACCAACTACATTCTTAGTTACAGGTAATGGAGATGCAAATAGCTACAAAAAAGCATCAAGAGTTGATAGAGGAAACTTCTTCTATGATTCAATGGCAATTGATAATGAAAATGATAGAAAAGAATTTAATGCAAAATTCACAAATATAACAGGTGATGAAGCAATTAACTCAAACGGAGAAACAACTGGATACAGTACAGATGCAAATGGAAATAAAACAGCAACATTAGATTATGTATCAACAGATTCATTAAATACAATGGGAACAACAAGAAAAGAATCAACATTAGTTACAACAACAGATGACCACTATATTAAAGATGACTTCTTAATGAAAGCAGAAACAACAACAGGTGGATTAACATTCCCATTTGATACAGCAATTCACTTAGAGAGTATAGATAAGAAAATTAATGAATTAGGAGCAACACATATTTACAAATATTCAGCAACATATCCATACTTACTAAGTATAAACTTAGGATTAGTTACAAGAAAAGAAGCTGAACTTGCAACTACAAAAGATGTATATTCAGCAGCAGTAGTAATTAATCAAAAAATGTTAAATTATCAATATAATCAAGCAATTGATTTTGAAAATGTAAAATATCAAGACTACTTAAACTTACAAGTTGAAGTAGCAGATGCAGATATAGAATATACATTAGATTTATATAAAACAGATTACTATTACAGAGCTAAAATATATGAAGAAAATGCAGAAGTAGCTGGAGCATTAAAGAGATTTTATAAATCTTTAGGATATACAGCAGAAAACGCATTAGATTCAGAATTAGATCTAGATGTTTATGTAACATATAAAGTAAGTGTATATAATGATTCACAAACATATTTTGCAACAGTAAATGAAATAACAGATTACTTTGATGAAGATTATGAATTAGTTGAAGTTGAAAAGAGCAGATATTTACAAGAAGCAAATGGTGTTGCAGTAAATCAAGTAACAAAAATTGCTGATAGTCCATACTATAAAGTTTTAAGACAACAAGTAAATGGAGATAATGTAGCTTGGGAAACAACTAACGATAATCAAAACCCAGTAAAATGGGAAAATGCAGGAACAGTTAAAGGTTCAGATGGAGTTACTTATAATAAAATAAAAACAAGTTCTATAAAAGATGAAATATTAGCATCTGGTGAAAGAATTGATTTATACTTAACATTTAGAGTAAAAACAGATGAAACTTCAGCTGATGGAGTATTAAATTGTGTAAGATTAGGAAGTAAAGCAAATGTGGCTGAAATTTCAAATTACACAACATATAACTCAAATAATAAATCAGATATAGCAGGTAAAGTTGATAAAGATTCAGCTCCAAACAATGTTAATATCGAAGAATTTAATGAAAAAACATGGTATGAAGATGATACAGATTCAGCACCAGTAATCACATTATCTTTATATGACACATCAAGAGAAGTAAATGGTATTGCTTGGGAAGATAAAGAAGACACAAAAATAGACAATGGATATGGACAAATAGTAGGTAATGGAGTATATGATCCAGGCGAAGAATTAATAGCAAATTTAACTACAGAATTATGGGAGAAAGTTAGAGTTAAGAAAATTGACGATAGCGGAAATGAAGTTAAAGATGCAAATGGAAACTTAGTATATACAGAATATGATTTCTTATGGCCAGAAGATTATGAAATCCAAGCTGGTAAAACATTAAAAGAATTAACAGGATTTGATTCAACAACTAAGACAGGTGTTGATCAAGGAAATAAAGGACAATATGGATTTACAGGAGTTCCAACAGGTAACTATGTAGTAAGATTTGTATATGGTGATAGTGATGAAACTTCAGCACCAGCAAACTATGATAAAGATGGTATTCCAGCAGTTTACAATGGACAAGATTTCAAGACAGTAGCTTATGAAACTGGATTTAATGGAATAACAGATACAAACTCAGACGGATATGTAGATAATGAATGGCATAACTTAGAAAATGAAGATTTAGCAAATGCTAGAGTTTCAGATGCTAGAGATAGTGAAGCAAGAAGACTTGAAATTACATCAAAATCTAGAATTTTAACAAACTCAAATACAACAATTTTAAATACAGCAAATGATAGAAATGCAGACCATACAAAATTATATGAAGAATACTATATGACAGCAGATACAGCAAAAATCAATTTGAATATTGAAAATATGGTAAGCTTAAAGAAACAAAAAGTTAATGTTACAAATCCAACAACAGGAGCAGTAGAAGAAATAGCAGCTGGTGAAGAAAAACAAGTTGGTGGAATTACAGTAAACTATGTAAAAGGTAAAGTAAACTTAGCAAATGGTGGCAATACATCATTAGATAGATTAGACTTTACTTACAAAGTAAATAACATAGATGTTGGTCTTGAAGAAAGAGCAAGTACAGAAATTAAATTAGATAAACAAATTGAAAATATAACATTAACAGACAATACTGGAGCAGTTATTTTAAAAGCAGATTATGATTTAATCTATACTCCAAAATTTGATGAAAAAACAGGAAAAACATCTATAAAAGTAGATGCAAAATTAAATCCTGAAACATCAATTGGAACAGATAATTTACAAGCATTAAATAGAGATGAAGCAGCAGGATTACAAAACTTTAGATATATTTACTACGATAACTCAATTGCTCAATCATTAACATTAAATGTAACTTATAGATTTACAGCATTAAACTTAGGTGAAGTTGATAGAATTGGATTATTAGGAAATAGTAAATTTGATGAACCACAAACTATATTAGAAGAAGTTAAGAAATTATCTGAATCTGATTATTCATACAATACAAGAGAAAAGACATTTAGTAAAACTGCAAATGCAGATGGAAAAGTTTATGCAGATTCATTTGGTAAATATTTAGGAAGTATTTACTATGAAGGCTCTTATGCAAAAGCAGAATTAGATGATATAGTAACAACAAGAATAGATACTTTAATCGATTATGTTGATAATAATGCAATCTTTAAGGCAGAAGAAAATAATGGATTAAATAATAGTTGGAGAGTAATTACAGTTGATGAGTTAGCAGCAGATGATTCTGATATAATAGACAAAAATATAATTACAACTTATGAAGATGGAACAAAGAATATAGAAGATTCAAAAGGTGCAACTTATGAAACAGCTGAAAGATATAATATCATCTTAAGTATAGAAAATAACGATAGTTCTGCAACAGAAATGTCAAATAAAGACTTCAATGTAAAATTAATTCCATATAGTGCTACAAAAGCATTTGATGTAAATAGTGATTTAGATTACAACTATACAACAGCAATGAAGATGAATATGACTAGATCAATTGATGCAGAAGTTAATGATGAAGACTTATCATTTGATAATATGGCAGAAATAGTTAAATTAGACAATACAGCAGGTAGAAGAGATGTTACAACAATTGCAGGTAATGCAAACCCTAAAGAAGGTGAATTTGCAACATCATTAAAAGAGAGAGACGCAAGTGCAACAGAATTAATTACATTCTCTCCACCAACTGGTATGAATGCAAAAACAATTTTAGCAATCCAAATTGCATTAGTTACAATTTTAGGATTAGGAATTGTATCAGCTGGTATAATTGTTATTAAGAAAAAAGTTCTTAAATAAACAATAAAATAATAAAAAAATGGAAGTGTAAAAGCTTCCATTTTTTTGTTCTTGTGAATAAAATGAAAAAAATTTGTTAAATATTGTGTAGGTGTTTCAGCAATTTTTTATTGCGAATTTTGTATAATCTCTTGTCTTTTTAGATAAAGTATAATAAAATAAATTAAAATTATCACAAAATGTAGAAAACTTTTTTTATTTATTTATTAAATATGACAAAAAATCAAAAAAATTAGATGTTTAATATAATTAAATAAAAAAGTAAGAGGTGGTTAAGGATGTTTCAAAATATTGTAGATGAAGTACAAGAAAAAGAAAGTAGCGAGCAAAATACAATAAAATTAAAAGAAAATTTAAAAGAGATTTTTAAATATCAAAATATTATAGTTTATATATTAGCTTTTTTGCTATCAACAATTAGCATAAAAAACGATTTTGCACCATTTGGACTGGCTATTTTAGCAGCTTGTTTAAGTAGTACAATTCCAGTAATTGGAGTATTTATAGTATCTATTTTAGGCGTTATAGTAGGACAAGGTACAAGCATTGCTTTAAACTATTTTGTAACAGCAGTATTATACTTTTTTCTTGTTTTAGTATTTAAACCTAAAAGTGCAATAGATGAAAGAAATGAAGTTTTAAAAACTGGTGGAAGATTATATATGGCATACCTACTTGTAAGTATTATAAAAGATTATAATACAACAAGTTTAATATATAATATTTTTATATCAGGAATATATGCTGGTATAACATATGTATTTTATAAAATTTTTGTAAATGGATTAATTGCTATAAAAGACTTTAATATAAAAAATGCTTTTACAATTGAAGAAGTTGTTGGAGCTAGTATCATAATAACAATATCTGCTACGGCTTTAAGTAATTTCAAATTTTATGATTTTAATATATCTTATATAGTAGCATCATTTATGGTTATGTTAATAGCACAAAAAAATGGTTCACTAGCTGGAATGGCAACTGGAATTTCTTTAGGATTAATTCTTGCAATTGTTGATAGTGGGAATATGATGTTGCTAGGGATTTTTGCATTAGCAGGATTTTTAGCAGGATTCTTAAATAGATTTGGAAAATTAGGAAGTATATTAGGTTTTGTTTTAGGGACAGTTATAGTTACATATTTATGCAAAGGTCAATACTTTGAAATTTTAAATTATCAAAATTTAATAGTTTCAGCTATACTAATTTTATTTGTGCCAAGAAATATTAAAATTCCAATTGAAGATTTAATTGGTAGAAATAAATTATTAACAAACATAGGTGAGAATAGATTAAATGAAAATAGAGAAATGGCAGAAAAATTAAACACTCTTTCAAATACTATTCTAGAAAATATAGAAAAAGAAGAACCAAAATTACAAAATATTGAAGAAGAATTTGTACAAACATTTTTAGATAATATGGAAGAATATGAAAACAATATTTTATATGATGATCTTTCAAAAAATGAAGATATAATAAAAGAAATATATAAACAAATACAAGAAAAAGAAATAATAATAGAAAAAGATTTAATTTCTATCTTAGAAGAACATAATAGTTACATATTCATGCAAGATGATTTAGTAAAACATGATTTACAAGAAATTATAAAAATTGTAAATCGTACATATAAAATGATTCAGTTAGAATTAACAAAACAGACAGAAAAAATAAAACAACAAAAAGTTATGAAACAAAGTTTGAAAAATGTTTCAAAAGCAATTGATGATTGTGCAAAAGAAATGTTAGAAAACAATAACAATAAATTTAGTGATTTAGAAAAAGAGATTCAAAAAATATTTGAAACTAAAAACTTATTAATAAAAGATGTTTTGATAAAACAACCTAAAAATGGTAAATATATAGTACTATTAAATTTAGATATAAAAATGGCTGATAGCTTAAGGGAAAAAGGCAGAATAAACAATATATCAGATATATTATCTAAAATATTAAAAAGTAAAATAGCTTTTCAAAAAGACTATAAAAGTACAGAAAAACAAGAATATATACAAACTTATTCATCTGAAGATAAATATATAATGCAAGTAGGATCTTCTAAAATATCAGAAGACAATAGCAAAATGTCAGGAGACTGCAATTTACAAATAAGAATTAATGATGGAAAATATGTACTAGCAATTAGTGATGGAATGGGAACAGGACAATCTGCTAGGGAAAAAAGCAAAATGGCAATTAATACACTAAAAGAACTTTTAGAAAAAGGATTTGAAAAACAAGAATCAGTTGCTTTAATAAATAGTATGTTAAATCAAAAAGATGCAAATGATTCATACACAAGTATGGATATTACAGTTTTAGACTTATTTACGGGAAAAGCTGAATTTATGAAAAATGGTTCTTGTAGTACATATATAAAAAATAAAAAGAATATTCAGGTGATAAAATCTAATCAAAATCCAATTGGTATTTTAGAAAATGTTGAATTAAAAACAACGGAACTGGACGTTTCAGATGGAGACATTATATTAATGTGCAGTGATGGTGTACTAGAATCTAAAGAAAACTATAACAAAGATTGGATTGAAGAATATTTACGAAACATAAGTACAAATAATGTTCAAAAAATGGCAGATATGATATTAGCAGAAGCAATAGACAATAGCTATGGCATTGCAAATGATGACATGACAGTTATTGTTGCAAAGATAATGAAAAAGAAATAAAATTAAAGAAAAAATGGAAAAGGTAAAAGTATGAAGTTACTTTTTTAGTAGCTTCTAAAATATCTTTTCCTTTTTTGTTCTAATAGGTTGTATTTTTATACTATGATGTGATATAGTATAGATGGAATATTAGCAAATTATATGGAGGTTTTTAATGAGCAGAAGTAGAGGAAGAAGATATGACAATGAACCAAAATTAAACATAAAAAAAGTAATTGCTACTATTGTTGCAATTATTGTGTTTATTATGTTTGTATTATCTTTAAAAAATCTATTAACAAAAGAAGAAAAACCAAAAGAAGTAGTTAATGTAGAAACATATTTTTCATCAATGCAAGATGGAAAATGGGGAGTTATAAACAATAAAGGAAACAATGTAATTCCGTTAGACTACAATGAAATGATTATTATACCAAATAAAACAAAAGATATATTTATATGTCAAACAGATACAAATTATGAAAATGGAACATATAAAACAAAAGTATTAAATAAAGAAGGAAAAGAAATCTTAACAAACTATAATCAAGTTGAAGCTATTCAAAATTCAGAAAATTCTCAAGTATGGTATGAAGATGATGTACTAACATATTTGGAAAATGAAAAATATGGACTTATAGATTTTTCTGGAAAAAAATTGACAGAAGCAATATACGATAAAATATATGCATTACCTGGAATAGAAAAAAGCATAATAGTAGAAAAAGATGGTAAAGTTGGTTTAGTTAGTATAGGTCAAGTGATTTTAGAACCAGAATATGCAGAAATAAAAAGCTTAAATAAAAGTAATTCTTCTGCAGGATATATAGTAAAAAACTCAGACAATAAATATGGTATTATTGATGGCACTAAAAAACAATTATTAGATTTTAAATATGATGAAATAAAACAAGTTTCAGGAAACAATTTATATGTTGTAAAAGAAAATGGAACTTTAAAAGTAATAGACAAAGATGATAACACAAAATTAGAAAACAAATTTGATGATGTATTAGCAATAAACGGAGAAAATGTAATAATAAAAAAAGATGGTAAATGTGGCATTATAAACATAAATGGCGAAACAAAAATACCAACAGAATATGATTCTTTAACAATAGCTTTTGATAAAAATTATATAGCTTCAAAAGACGGAAAATTTGGAATGATAAATTTAGATAATAACCAAGTTGTAGAATTCAAATATACAGCAATGTCTTATAGAACAGAAGCAAATTTTGTAGAAGCCGAAAAAGAAAACTACAAAACAGATATTATAGATAGTACATGTACACCAGTACTTGAAGACGTTATTATTTCAGATGTTGATAATGAAAAAGGTTATGTTAGAGTTAGAAAAAATGATCAATACAAATATTACAACTTTAAATTTGAAGAGAAAAATGCACAAGATATATTAACAGCAAATACTTTATTTTTAGTTAAACAAAATGGAAAATATGGATATCAAAATAAAAATGGTCAATTAGTTGTAGATTGCATATATGATGATGCGAAAGAACAAAATGAATTTGGATATTGTGCAGTAAAAAAAGATGGAGTATGGGGATCTTTAAAATCTGATGGAACTGTAGTATTAAAACCAAGTGTAAATTTAGATAATAACCTACAAATAGATTTTATAAATGACTGGCATTTATTTGAAGATAGTACATTAAATACATATACAAAATAACAGAAGAAAAAAGGAAGGTAATTCAAATTGGAACTAAAGACAAAATATCAATATACTAATTTTATTTATCCGTATATGGTAGATGAAACTAAATACGATAAATATATTTTAAAACTATTGAAAGATAAAAATTGTAAATTTAAACTATTTGAAAAAGAAAAAGATTTAGATATATATAATTTCTTTTTACCATATATTAGAAATTATTTGTTTCCAACATTTGAATTCCGTAATGAAAAACTAAAGGATTTTAAGGAATTATCTATAGAAACAAAAAGCAAAATAATATCAAAACACAATATGACTTGTTTTGAATATTATTTAGATGAAGATGTTCAAGGAAAAATGGGAGAAGAAAATGGTATATTTTTTGATGTTGAAAAAATAGAAATTATATGCTTTAAAACTGGAATTTGTTTTCTTTCCCTAAAAACACATATAGATGGTACAGAATCTTTTTCAGATATATTAGATTTTAATTATAGATTTAAAACTTTATGTTCAGAATTCTCAAACCTTAAAGATTATGAAAATATAAAAATACAAACTAATTCTTTTAAGGATATAAAAGATATAAAAGAATTTACTCAAATGATTACAGGCGTAAATAAAAAGAAGACATTACTTGAAGAAGAGCAATTAGACGATTCACAATTTTACAATTATTCATATATGTGTATAGAAAGTGATAAATGGAATGAAAAAAATGATTTTTCAGGAATTGAAAATGAATTTTTAAAGTATGCAAATGTGTTACCAAGTAATTATGCTTCAGATTTTGATAAACAAAATATTGAACAAAATTTGCATATAATAGAAAAAATGAAATATTCCAAAACAGGGATTACAAAAACAAATTGTAATGTAATGTGTTCTGGAATAGATACTTACAATTATACTAAGTTACCATTCGAATATGAAAATCAATATTTTTATACATATATATTAGTTTTATATAAAAAACTTTTTTTGAAAAAAACCAATGCACAATTTAAAAATTACGATAAAATTGGAAAAATGAGAATTAATTTTATTAATTTTACAAAAGCACTTTGGGAAAAAGAAATTACAATAGATGATACAGGAACTTTGTATTATAAAACATTAGAAAAAACACTAGAATTAGAAGATTTATATGAAGAAATTAAAACAAAATACGAAATAATATACAAAGACTTAAATATTGAAAAAAATAATGTATATTACTCAGTAATAGTAATACTACTTATTTTTTCATTAATATTTAATACAATTAATATATTATTTTTAATGTATTTGCTGGGGTAGTACAATAGAAATGAAAATTACATGTGGTACAGATATTATAGAAATAGAAAGAATAAAAAAAGCGATTGAACGCTTGCAAGATAAATTTGTAAATAAAATTTTTACTAAAAAAGAGATTGAATATTGTGAAAAACACGGAAATCAAAAATATGAACATTATGCAGCAAGATTTGCTGCAAAAGAAGCAATATTTAAAGCTATTAGTAATCAAGTTACAAATGTAAATTGGACTAAGATAGAAATTATAAATTTGGAAAACGGTAAACCCGTAGTAAATTTAAAAGAAACAGTAGAAAATTTGGAAAGTATAGAAATAAGTATTTCACATTGCAGATCATACGCTTGTGCAAATGCAATTGCTATTTATAAAGACTAATTGGAAGGAGAACATAATTATCATATATATTATATGATTAATTTATAATAATAAAAATGCAATTTTTTGATTCACATGCACATTATAATGATGAAAAATTTAATCAAGATAAAGATAATGTGCTAAAAGAAATATACAATCAAGATATAACAAGATTAGTGTGTGCAGGATATAATTATCAATCTAGTGTATCAGCAATTGAAATATCTAAAGAAAATGATTGGATATATACAACAATAGGTATTTCTCCAAATGATGTCGAAGATTTAGCAAAAATTGATAGTTTAGATGAACTATTAAAGGAGAAAAAAATAGTTGCTATAGGAGAGATAGGACTAGACTATTACTGGAATAAAGAAAATAAAGATATTCAAAAAGAAATGTTTATAAAACAAATAGAATTAGCAAATAAATATAATTTACCAATAGTGATACATACAAGAGATGCTGCTATTGATACAATAGATATCTTAAAAAATCATCCATGTAATAAAAAAGGTGTATTTCACTGTTGCCCTTTAAATCAAGAATTAATTAAAGAAGGATTAAAGTTAGGCTTTTATATATCATTTAGTGGAAATATAACTTTTAAAAATGCAAAATCAGATGCATGTATAGGATTAGTTCCATTAGATAGAATATTAATAGAAACAGATAGTCCATATTTAGCACCAGAGCCTCTTAGAGGTACGAGAAATGATTCTAGAAATGTAAAATTAGTAGCACAAAAAATTGCAAGTGTAAAAAATTTATCACTAGAAGAAGTTGCTAAAATTACTTATGATAATGCTAATAGAATTTTTAATTTACCATAGAGATTTAATATAGAAATTTACTGAAAACATATATTGATTTTAAATCAGTATATGTTTTTTTTACAATTATTATAATATTTACTTTTGTATTTTGTAATTATCATAATGTCTACTTTTGTTCTATAATAAGAAAGTGCTTTTTATTTCTTTTTATATAAAGGCTTACTCTAACTTTGTAAATAAGAAGGTTTATACTCAAATTTACTAAAAATTTTAACTAGAAAAATTTTGAAAAAAATGGCAAACTCTTGATTTTCGTAAGAAAAGTGCAAAAAATGAGTAAAAATGTAATTAAAACTTAATAAAAAAGGAGTGAAACGGCTGAAAAGCGCATCCGTAAAGAAAAAGAAGATGTTTTGAAAAACTGGAAAAAATAACATATTGCAAAAAAAATCAAAGATGCTATCATATATCTAACGAAAAATATCAGGAGGGACTAAATTATGAATAAAAAAATGTTAATCTCAATAGCATTAATTTTCGTTATGTTATTGAACTATGTCGTACCTTTTTCATTAGCATATGATGAAGCAACAAGCGATATAGAAATTACATTTAATGGCAATTTGTATGCAGCAATTAAAAAGAATTTAGTTGATGCAGGTATAGATGCTTCAGAATATAATGATGCACAACGTACTATGAAAATTAGCCAATCTGCTATAGATAGTGTAACAAGTTTCAACTTATCTAATAGTGGTATATCTGATTTAACAGGATTAGATACATTTAAGAATGTAACTTCTTTAGACTTGTCAGCTAATGAATTAGATTCAGACAGCAATCTAGAAGTATTAAATTCATTAAATTTAAAATTTCTAGATTTATCATCTAACAAACTTTCAGATGTTAGTATGATAACAAACATTTCTACAATTCAAACATTAAACTTACATAACCAAAAGTTTAATATAATTCAAATTGTAGAAATTGATGAAGAAACTGAATCAGACCAATTAGTAGAAGCAACATACGATTTACCTCAAATTTTAAGCTATGGTGGTTTATTAAAACCAGAATGGTTACCAGAAACAAAATATCAAAATGGTTCAAATCCAGCACCATATGTTAATTGGACAAAATTTGATGGTAAAAAAATTACAATAACAACTGGTTCAAAATCAGAATCAAATTATACACCATATTATGGAATGACAAAAGTAGGAGTAGAAGTAACTGATTCTACAAATACATTATACAATTCAAAAATTAATTTATACTATATAACAGTAAGTTCTGATGAAAGAGGAATTATCTTTAAAGATGAAAATCTTTATAAAGCTGTTAAAGAACAATTAACAAAAGCTCAAACTGTAAATACAGATTTAAGCAAATATACTGATAAAGGAAATTTATATGCAAGAGCATATGATGAACCATTAGTATTAGTTGTTAGTATAAACGATTTAATTAACAAAATTCCAAGTTTAAAATTAGTAGACAGAAAAATTAAAGATCTAACAGGATTAGAAATGTTTGTTGGACTTGAAAAAGAATTAAACTTAGAAGGAAACTATATTGAAGATATAGAAAAAATAATTGAACTAAAGAGAAAGAAACTTGAAGAACAAGAAAAATTAAGAGCTAAAGTTCAAAAACAAATAGCATATATTAAAGAAAGTGTAGATGCTATTGAAGAAGCAAAGAAAAATGTGGAAAGTGAAACTAAAAAAGTTACTACATTAGTAACAGAAGAGCAAACTTTAAAAACAGAAATTTCAAAATTAGAAGATGAAATTAATACTTTAAATGCAGAAACAACAACATTAAATAATAATTTACCAACATACAAAACAACATTAGAAAATGCAAAAGATAATTTAGCACAAAAACAAAATGAATTAACATTATTAAATAATGAGTTGGTAACATTAAATAATAATTTATCAAAAGCATCAACAACTGATGAAAAAGACAAAATAAAAGCTCAAATTGAAGCTAAAAAAGCAGAAAAAGAAGCAAAACAAATTGAAGTTGATCAAGCAAAAGATGCTGTAACAACAGCAGAAAAACAAGTAACTGATACAGAAGCAAAAATAAAATCAAACACAGAAGCAGTTACATCAAAAACAAAAGACTTAAATAGTAAAAAAACAGATTTATCTAAAAAATCAAATTCTATTAGTGAATCTTACCAAGTAATTGCTAACAACAATAATACAGCTGATTTACATAGAGAATATTTAAAAGCAAAATTAGCAAGATTATATGAAATATATAAAAAATCTTATAAATTAGCTAGACTTGCAACAGTACAATTAAGTACATTAACAGATGAAGAATTTGAAAATTTAACTTATGAAAATGCAAAAAGTATTTTTGAAGCACAAACATCAAGATTAGCTGATATAGAAAATAATTTAGCAGCTTATGAATCTTCATATGTTATTAAAGAATTTAATATACCAACACTATCAAATGTAACAGTAAATGGTGATACAGAAGGAACATCATCAACAAAAACAGTTGCAATTGAAAATCCAATAGCTACATATTTTAAAGAATATGCAAAAAATCATGAAGATTGGAAATTATCTGACATAAAAGGATTCTTATTAAAAGTAAGATATATGTCAACAGTATTAGAAATGATGAATTATTGTACAATTGAAAGATTATACAATGGAACAACAACATGTTATGCAGAAGAATACTTAAATAGTGAAATTGCAACAAAAACATGGAATGGTGAAAGTACAAGTGATTTAACAAAAATTAAATCAAATTTAAATACAATTAAATCAACTTTTGCAGACACATATGGACATCAATGTACAGGAGCTGTATCTTATGATGGAAATAATGATATTTACGCATTAGCTAAAAAATATAGTACAGCAACTTCAGAAGAAATAAATGCTTATGTAACAATACCAATGTTAAAAGTTTTAAATGTTAGAAGAAATCTAATTGAATCAATTGATGGAATTGAAGAATTAGATGAATTACAAGAATTATATGCAGGAAATAATGAACTTGTAAATATTGAAAGTGTTGACTGGACAAAAATGGTAAATTTAAAGAAATTAGATTTATCATATAACAGTATAAGCGAAATTAAATGCTTAGAAGTTTTAGCAAAATTAGAAGAATTAGATTTATCTAAAAACTTAATTGCAGGTGCATTTAACTTTACTATCTCTGGAATGCCAAAATTGAAAAAATTAAATATGTCATACAATGCAATTAATGATATTGAATATTTAAGAACACAATTAACATTCGTAGCAAGAGGTGAAGGATTTGATGATATAGCATCATACTTAAATGCAGGAAAATTTGATGTAAGATTTTACGGTCAAATATTATCAATGAACTTAGATTTAGTTCAAATGGGTAGAGCTACATATGTTGATTTACCTATGATATTTAGACAAGCTGAAGAATTAGATAATGTTAGAACATCATTTGGTATAAACAGTATTTTTGGAAATGTTACAAATGATGGTAAACAAGCATTATTAGATACAAGTAAAATTGGAGAACAAACAGCTCAAGTATCTATAGTAGATACAAATGCTTTAAATCCTGGAATTTGTAGTGGTACATTCTGTACAATTAAATATACAGTTACAGAAAAACCAGTAATTCCAGATGATAACAATAACACAGTAGACAACAATGTAACAAACAACACAATTGATAATGATATTACAAATAACACAGTAAATAATGATACAACAAATAATACAGTAAATAATGATATAACAAACAATACTGTGGATAATAATGTAACAAATAACACAGTAGATAACAATGTTACAAATAATACAGTTGATCCAAGCACTTTAGGATATACTGTAAAAGGTGAAAGCGTAATAGGGGTTTCACCAAAAACAACAGTTAAAAACTTTAGTACAAAATTAACAGAAGACTTCAAAGTAGTAGTTGTAGTTGAAAATGATGATGGAACTACAACAGTAGTTGATAATTATGTAGGAACAGGAATGATTGCTGTACTATATAATTCAGAAGACAAACCTGTTGCTGCATATGAAATTGTAGTAAAAGGTGATGTAAATGGTGATGGACTTGCAAATGCATTAGACTCTAATTTAATAAAAGCTTATAGAGCTGAAATAACAGACTTGTCAGGTGCATATAAAGAAGCAGCAGATATTAACCAAGATGGAAAAGTAGATGCGATAGATTCAAGATTGTTGTTATATCATAGAGCAGAAATAAGTGGATACATACTATAATTTATAACAAATATACTAATGAGGAGTAAGAAAAAACTTACTTCTCATTAGAAAAAAATAGCACAAAAGATAAATTTTACAATAAAAATGTAAAAAATAAGTATTGCATTTTATATTGAAAAATGATATTCTTATTATGTAGAATGTACAAAATAAGGAGAATACTATGAAAAAGAAATCAATAGCAGTATTAAGTTTATTAATTATTATGTTACTTTGCAGTTCTGTATATGCAGCTTTTGATGCAGATTTTCAATTAGCTTATAATAAAAAAGAAGTAAAAGCTGGAGATACAATTACAGTAACATTAAAAGTATTAAATATTACAGGAACAGATAAAGGAGTAGAAAATATAGAAGGATACATAAATGTAGACGAAAACATTATCGAACCTGTAACATCAAAATGTATAAAAACAGATGAAAATGGAAAAGTTGAAATCGGAGATATGAAATTAGACTTACAAGATATTACAAATGCAACAGCATCAGATACAGTTCAAGAAAATGGTGTAACATTTAATTCAAAACCATTATCTGGAAATGATGCAAAATTCATAATCGATTTACCAACACCAATTAAAACTGATACAGATACATTAGTAATGAATTTTAAAGTAAAATCTAATGCATCAGTTGGAACAATTAGTAAAGCAATTAAATATGATATGCTTGTAATGTACTCAGGTGAAGAAAAAACAGTATCAGCATCTGGATCTTTAGATATAACAGTTGAAAAATCAGAAGAACCAACACATGAACATAAATGGGTTGAAGATAAAGCAAAAAGTAAAGCAGCAACATGTACAGAAGATGGATATACATATTATGTATGTAGTGTATGCAATGAAACAAAAACAGAAACAATAAAAGCAACAGGACATAAATTTGGAGATTGGAAAGTAACTAAAGAAGCTACAACAACTTCAGAAGGACAAAAAGAAAGAACATGCTCAATATGTGGTGAAAAAGAAACACAAGCAATTGCAAAATTAACAGACAATAACAAAAATAATAATACAGGAAATACAAATAATACAACAAACAATACTGCTAACAATAATACAACAAATAGTCAAAATATTATAAATAGTAGTACAAAAGATAAAACAACAGCAAATAAAACATTACCAGCAGCAGGTGCTAGAAGAATAATTATACCAGCACTAATGCTAATTGCTATAGCTTATGCATGCTATAATAAATATATGAAATATAAAGGTATTTAAAATTGAGATTAACATTTAAAAGAGTGGTGAATAACCACTCTTTTTGTATAAAATTTTGTCTTTTGCAATTATCATAATGTCCACTTTTGTTCATATAAAACTTTTATAAAAGTATTGTATAATTTTATAAATATGTTATAATGAAAGTAATTTATAAAATGGAGGGTTATATCATGACAATAGTTTTAATTATAATAGTTGTTCTTATAGTTGCCCTTGTTTTGTGCTACAATGGTTTAGTACAATCAAGAAATAAAGTGAAAAACGCATGGAGCCAAATCGATGTACAACTTCAAAGAAGATTTGATTTAATACCAAACTTAGTTGAAACAGTAAAAGGATATATGGCACATGAAGAAGGAACTTTAACAAAAGTTACAGAGCTTAGAACAGCTTGGGCTGGTGCATCTACAGTTTCTGAAAAAGCAAAATTAGATAATGAATTATCTGGTGCTTTAAAAACAATTATGGCAGTATCTGAAAATTATCCAGACTTAAAAGCTAGTCAAAATTTTTCAGAATTACAAGAAGAATTAAGAAATACAGAAAACAAAATCAGCTATGCAAGACAATTTTATAATGACAGTGTTACAATGTATAATACAAAATTACAAGTAATACCAACAAATATTATAGCTGGAATGTTTCACTTTACTGAGGAGTCATTATTTAAGGTAGAATCAGATGAAGTAAAACAAAATGTTAAAGTAGATTTTAGCAAATAAAATTAAAAGGGATACATTTTAATTTATATTCTTAAGTCTTAATTTGAGAAATATATATGAAATGTATCTTTTTTATATAATAAAAAAGTGCTTTGCACACCGTATTATATAAAGACTTATACAAAATTTTGCACAAATAGAGGTGATTTTATGTACGAAGATATAAAGAAAAATAAAATGAAAACAGGTTTTATTGTGTTTGGATTTTTATTAGTTATAACATTAATAATATATTTTATATGCAATGCATTAGATTTTGGAGAATTTTCAATTGTAGTAGCATTAATCTTTTCTATTATATCAACAATAATTACATATTATAATTGTGATAAAATAGTATTAGCTAGTGTTGATGCAAGACCAGCTACAAAAGAAGAAGATTTAAAACTTACTAATATACTAGAAGCTTTAGTAGTAGCTTCAGGGCTAGAACACAAACCTAGATTATATGTAATTAATTCAGAACAACCAAATGCTTTTGCAACAGGAAGAAATCCGGAAAATGCAGTAATTTGTGTAACAACAGGATTACTAGAAAAATTAAATTATTATGAATTAGAAGGTGTAATTGCACACGAAATGGCACATATAAGAAATTATGATATTTTATTATCTGCTGTAATAAGCGTAATGGTTGGATTTGTGGTAATGCTTAGTGATATGACTAGTCGAAGACGTATTAGAAGAAATAATGATGACAATAATAATGCTAATGCCATTTTAATGTTAATTGGTCTTGTATTGCTAATTATTTCACCATTAGTAGGAAAACTTTTACAACTAGCAGTATCTAGAAGAAGAGAATATCTAGCAGATGCAACAGCTGTACAATTTACTAGAAATCCAGATGGACTAATATCAGCTTTAAAAAAGATTTCAGAAGATGATAATGAGTTAGACGTAGCTTCAAATGGAAATGCTCATATGTATATAGCTAGTCCATTTAGAGATAAAAAAGTGAAAGAAAAAACAAGTATATTTGATACACATCCACCAGTATCAGCTAGAATAGAAGCATTAGAAAATTTAAAATAAAAGATAAATAAATTTAAAGTAATTGTAATATAAAAAAATGCCTTGTGAATAGGCATTTTTTTAATGTTTGTACATATATTTATAATAAGAGAACTGTAAAACACTTACTATAACTGAATTATACAAAATTTGACAAAAATAGAAATTAATAGTATAATTACTTTGTAACTTGAAGGAGGAATATATTTTTATGAAAACAAACCTTAAATTATCTGGAAAGATAATTAGAAAGATAGTTTTTGTAAGTATTATCTTAATTTGTTTATTAACAGTTGGTGTTATGGCAGCAAAATCAGATTTAAACTGTGTAAAGATCGTTTTTGCAGATGGTGAAACAAGTGTTATGACATCAAAAGTTAAAGTATCAGAAATATTAGAAGAAAATCATATAATTTTATTAGATGATGAAGTAGTAGAACCAAGTTTAGATTCTAATATAGATGTTACTAAAACAATAAAAATAAAAAAAGCTACAGAAGAAAAAACAGTTGTTGCTGAAGAAGTTTCTAGTGTTTCAAAAGAAGAAATATTAGGAAAATATGTAACAGTAACTGAAAAAATTATTGTTGAACAAATTGAAATACCTTATGAAACAATAACTAAAGATATCTCAGCTTCTGGAACTGAAACAAGAGACAAAGTTCTACAAGAAGGAGAAAATGGACTAAAAGAAATAAAATATAAAGTAAAATATCAAGATGATGTTGAAATAGAAAGAACACAAATTTCAGAAACAGTAATAAAAGAACCAGTAGATAAAATTATACAAATTTCTACAAAAGTTAGTTCAAGAGCAGGTTCAAGAGCAGGAAGTAATGGAATATCATTATCTTCAGCAGTAGAAGGAAGAACACCTAATGTAGTTACATTAAATGCAAGTGCTTATACAGCTTCTACATGTGGAAAAAGTTCAGCTGATAGTTCTTTTGGAAGAACAGCCTCTGGTGCAATGGCAAGCTCATGGTACACAGTTGCAGCTGGAAGTGGAATTCCAATGGGTACAATAATTTACATACCATATTTTGCAAATCAAGCGAATGGTGGATGGTTTGTAGTACAAGATAGAGGTGGAGCAATATCAAATAATAGAATTGATATTTATATGGATACATTAGGAGAATGCCAAAGCTTTGGTAGAAGAAATCTAGAATGTTATATATATAACTAAAATATAAACTAAATAAAAATCTGAAAAGAGAATGAATTTATTCATTCTCTTTTTATGTAATAGGAAGTGCAGAGCACTTTCTTATTACAGAAATGCTTACGCCAAATTTTGTAAACAAGTTTTTTCAAAAATTTTTAAATTAGATATTGACAAAGCATAAAAAAAGTAGTTTAATAACTTCATATTATTTCAAAAATTCTTTGGCATTCGCCGAAATAAATCAAAACTAAAAACTAAAATTAAAAATAGAAAGAAGTGTTGCTTATTGACAATTGTAAAAACAATAACACTAGTTGGTCTAAATGGAATTTCTATAAATGTAGAAGCAGATGTTTCAAATGGATTTCCACGGTTGGGAAATAGTTGGATTACCAGATACAACAGTAAAAGAGTCAAAGGAAAGAATAAAAACTGCAATTAAAAATAGCCTTTCAAATTTGGAAAGTAAAAAGTATGTAATTAATTTATCACCAGCAGATTTAAGAAAAGAAGGTAGCTGTTTGGATTTACCAATAGCGATTGCAATATTAATAGAAATTGGAACTATAAAAATTAGTAATGATATTCTCAAAGAAACTATAATTGTTGGAGAATTATCTTTAGATGGTTCAATTAAACCAGTTAAAGGAGCTTTAGCAATGTGTTTAGAAGCTAAGAAACTAGGATTTAAAAGAATTATAGTATCATTAGCAAATAAAATAGAAACAGATTTAGTAGAAGGAATAGAAATAATAAATATATCAACAATAAATGAACTTATAGAAATTGCGAAATCTGATTTTAAATATATAAATTATGAAATAGATACAAAATTTAATACTATAAATTTATTGAAAAATAAAATGCAAGAATATGAGTTTGATTTTGCCAATATAAAAGGGCAATCAGATGCCAAAAGAGGAATTGAAATTGCTGTAGCAGGAATGCACAATATACTTATGACTGGTACTCCAGGAAGTGGAAAAACACTTTTAGCCAAGAGTATACCAAGTATATTACCAAATTTGAATTATGATGAAATTTTAGAAATATTGAAAATAAAAAGTATAACAGATGGTATATCAAAAGAAAAAATAGATATACATAGACCATTTAGAAGCCCACATCATACAATAACTCAAATGGCATTAATTGGTGGTGGAAGAAATCCAAAACCAGGAGAAATTACATTAGCAAATAAAGGTGTATTATTTCTGGACGAATTAACAGAATTTAAAGAGGGAATTTTAGATAGTTTAAGAGAACCTTTGGAAGAAAAAAGGATAACTATTACTAGAACTAATGCAACAGTTACATATCCATGTGATTTTATGTTAGTATCTGCAATGAATCCGTGCAAATGTGGTTATTATGGTCATAAAATAAAAAAATGTACTTGTACTCAAAAACAAATTGAAAGATATAGAAGTAAATTGAGTGAACCATTTTTAGATAGAATTGATTTATATATAGAAGTACAAAATATTGCTATTAATGAATTTTCAAATGACAAATGTGATAGTTCTGTAATAATTAGAGAAAGAGTAAATAAAGCTAGAAAGATCCAAGAAACTAGATATAAAAATGAAATTATCAATTTTAATAATCAATTAACTGTATCTCAAATTGAGAAATATTGCAAAATTCAAGAAAAGAGTAGGGAATTACTACTAAATATGCTACAAAATTATCTAATAACAATAAGAGGTTTTTATAAGATTATTAAAGTTGCAAGAACAATAGCTGATTTAGAAGAAAGTATTGATATAAAGCATAAACATATATTAGAAGCAATTCATTACAAAAATATAAAGTAAAGGAAAATAAATGAATCAAAATATAAAAATAGAAAATTATGATGTTAAAGAAGTTAAAATAACAGATAAAAAATATCCGAAGTCTTTATTAACAATACAAAGACCACCTGAAAAGTTATATGCAATTGGAAATTTAGAATTATTAAATTTGCCGAGTATAGCAATTGTAGGCAGTAGAAATATATCTGACTATGGTATTAGAAATTGCAAAAAGTTTGCTTCAGAATTTGCAAAAAGAAATATACCTATTGTAAGTGGTATGGCCATAGGAACTGATAGTGTTGCACATATTGAAGCTGTTAAAATTGGTTCTCCAACTATAGCTGTTCTTGGTACTGGATTTAATTTTATATATCCTGTTGAAAATTTAGAACTTATGCACAGAATTATAGAAAAAAATGGATTGATTATCACAGAATGTGAAAAAGATGTGGATTTTAACCCTAAAAAATTTGCAAAACGAAATCGAATTATTAGTGGATTAGCTTTGTGCGTTTTAGTGATAGAAGCAGCATATAGAAGTGGAACATCTGTTACTGTAAATTATGCAAAAAAACAAGGAAAAAAAGTTTTTGCATTGCCTGGAAGATTAGATTTGACAAATGGAATTGGGGTAAACAATTTTATTAAAGAAGGAGCTCAAATGGTTACGTGCGTAGAAGAAATAATTAATGAATATTTAGAATTTAAAAACACTGTTTTACCCAAAGACAAGAAAACTATTCCAAAAGTCAAAAAAGAATATAAAGAAATTTTAGATAATTTAGAAGATGGAAAAAGCATGGATGAATTGTTGTGGATAACTAAAAAAGATAAATATGAGCTGTTAGAAATTTTAATAAATTTAGAAAATTTAGGCTTGATAAAACAAGAAAATGGAATCGGATATAAGTTAATATAATTGTTATAGAATTTAAAGGTACATTATGGTATATTATTATTGAATAGTTATTTAGATATAAGAGAGGAATTAAATTATAATATGAATAAAAATATAGTAACATCATATAAAAATCCAGATTTAGATGGAATAGCATGTATGTATGCATATTCTGAATTTTTAAATAAAAAGAATATTTGTAGTGATTATTACATAATTGGAATTCCAAGAAAAGAAGTTGAAATCGTTTGTGAAATGTTTAATATAAAATTAAATGGATTAAAGCAGTGGGAGAAAAATAGCAATGTAATATTGGTTGATTTGAATAATGTAAAAAGATTAGATTTTATTTTACCAGAAGATGTTACAGAAATAATAGATCATCATGTAAAAACAGAAGATTGTGCAAAATGTGTTAATGCAAAAGTACAAATAGAATTAATAGGTGCAGCAGCAACTTTAGTAGCTGAAAAATTTAAAAATGAAAATATTGAAATATCTAGGGAATCAGCAATTTTATTATATTATGGTATTATTTCAAATAGTATAAATTTAAAATCAAAAGTTACTAGTAAAAAAGACATAGAAATTACAGAATGGTTGAAAAGCAAATATAAAGAAATATCTGAAGAAAAGATAGAAGAAATATTTACAAAAAAATCTAATATTGATACTAGAAATTTAAGAAAAGAAATTGAAGCAGAGTATGTAGTGGAATATAAGAATAAGAAAATTACATTAGGTCAATTAGAAATTGTGAATGTAAAAGAATTTTTGAAAGAGAATGAAAGCAGATTAAAAGAGATACTAAATGAAATAAAAAAAGAAAAAGGTCTTGATTATATATTTATTAATTGTGTTGATATTTTAAAAGGTGAAAATATAATATTAACAATAGATAAAGAAACAGAAAATTTTTTATATGATGAATTTGGATTTGAATTTGAAGACGGAAAAAGTTGTTTGAAAAAATTTGTACAACGTAAAGAAATAATGAATGAACTTAGAATGAGAAATGAGGTATATTGAATAGCAAAAAATTAAATAAACAAAAAGGTAATATTGGTGAAGACTTAGCTTGTAAGTATTTAGTAAAAAATGAATATATAATTTTAAAAAGAAATTACAAAAATCATTTAGGCGAAATTGATATAATTGCAATGTATAAAAAAGAAATAGTATTTGTTGAAGTTAAATTAAGAACTAGTAAGCAGTTTGGAAAAGGTATAGAATCTATAGGATTTTATAAAAAGAAACATATTATAAATACTGCTAAATTATTTATTCAACAAAATCATGTTGAAAATTTGCAAATAAGGTTTGATGCAATTGAAATTTTTGTAGAAGATGAAAAAGTTTCAATTAATCATGTGAAACAAATAATTTGAAATTTATAAAATTTTAAAAAAATAAAAAGCCTAAAAATATGATTTGGAATTTTAGAATAAATTTTGCTTCAAATTTTACATATATAATAAAATGTGAATAAAAAGAACAATAGTAAAAGGTTGATTTTTAAGTAATTAGTATGTATAATACAAGTATAAAATTTTAAATAAAGGATGTATAAAAATGAAATTGATATCTTGGAACGTAAATGGACTAAGGGCAGTATGGAATAAAGGATTTGAAGACATTTTTAAAGAATTAAATGCAGACATTTTTTGCATACAAGAAACAAAAATGCAAGAAGGTCAATTAGATGTGAATTTTGATGGATATATAAATATTTTCAATAGTGCTGAAAGAAAAGGATATTCAGGAACAGCCATTTTTAGTAAAGTAAAACCAATTTCTGTTACAAAAGGGATTGGAATAGAAGAACTTGATAACGAAGGTAGGGTTATAACTTTAGAATTTGAAAAGTTTTATTTAGTTAATTGCTATACACCGAATGCTCAAAGAGAATTAACAAGATTAGATTACAGAATGAAATGGGAAGATGATTTTAAAAATTATTTAGTAAAACTAGATAATCAAAAGCCAGTTATTCTATGTGGTGACTTAAATGTTGCACATAATGAAATAGATTTGAAAAATCCAAAAACTAATAGAGGAAATGCAGGCTTTACTGATGAAGAAAGAGAAAAATTTACTTTGCTATTAAATAGTGGATTTGTAGATAGTTTTAGATATTTATATCCAGATAAAACAGATTGCTATTCTTGGTGGTCATATATGGGAAGAGCAAGAGAAAAAAATGTAGGATGGAGAATAGATTACTTTGTTGTGTCTGAAAAAATAAAAACTGATATATTAGATGCAAAAATACATTCAGAAATTATGGGAAGTGATCATTGCCCTGTTGAACTAGATATAGATTTATAATATTATATAATACATGTAATATTATTATGTATTTGCAAAATAAAATTTATAATATAAATCTAAATACTGATTTATAAGAATAAAAAGCAATATATCATTAATGTTTCTAATGATTATACATAAAAAATGTAAAAGTTTATAGATTACTTAAAAATCTAAATATATAAAATAAGGAGAAAAGCGTAAGAGTTAATTTATGCTTAACAAGTAATGAAAAACGAAAAAGATTGGAAAAAATGGATTTTTTGGTTTTCACTTGCAATATCAGCAATAGCAGTTTATAAATTGCTAGATAATTTTACAGATATTTTAAATACATTAGGATCATTTGTAAGTTTATTAAAGCCATTTTTATTAGCTGGTATATTGTCATATTTATTATATATACCATGCAAAAAAATTGAAAATTCATTTAATGATTCAAAATTAAAAATTTTAAGAAAAAAGAGAAGGGGCTTAAGTGTCTTAACAGTATATGTAATAGGCTTTATAGTTATTTTTATAATAATTAATTTTATTGTTCCTGCTATTTCAAAAAGTATTACAGAATTAGCAAACAATATACCTAATTATTATAATAGAGCAATAGAATTCTTTGAAAATGCACCAGAAGGATCAATTATAGATAAATTAAGTACTACTGATTTAGTACAAAGTTTAAAGAATGCAGATATTTCAAAATTAGCTAAGAACTTAATTAGTTTAGAAAAAATAAATTCATACATAAAAGGAATTATGGGTGCAACAGGAGCTATCTTTGATTTGTTTGTAACAATAGTTGTATCAATATATCTATTATTAGAAAGAAAAGATATTAAGAACTTTTTGAAAAATGTATGTAAAGCAAGTTTAAGTGATAATACGTATAACAAAATAAAAAAATATTATTCAAAAACAAATAACATTTTTTATAACTATGTATCAAGTCAAATTCTAGATGCTTTGATAGTTGGCGTAATAGTTGCAATTGCAATGTCTATTATGAAAATAAAATATGGCGTTATTTTAGGATTCATGGTTGGACTATTTAATCTGATTCCATACTTTGGAGCTATATTTGGTGTTGGTTTAGCAACTATAATAACAATTTTTACAGGAGGGTTTTCACAAGCAATTTGGCTTGCCATTGTTACAATAATTCTTCAACAAATTGATGCCAACATTATAAATCCTAAAATATTAGGAACATCATTATCATTAAGTCCAATACTAGTAATTTTTGGAGTAACTGTTGGAGGAGCTTATTTTGGAGTGCTAGGAATGTTTTTAGGTGTTCCAGTAGTTGCGTTATTAAAAATTATTATTATAGATGTTGTAAATGAAAAAAATGAAGAAAAAGAGAAAAACAAAAATAAAAAATTAAAAAAATCAGAAAATATTTCAGAAGATTAGTAAAATTAGTAAAAGTGGATTTTATAAAAATTACAGAAGTTAAGTAATTATATAAAATCCACTTTTTGTGTATAAGCTAGAATATAGTTAATTATAATTTTTGAAAATTATTTAAAAAATCATTTACTAAGCTATTGTAGTCAGAATTTTCTGCAGGGAAATCAAAATCAAAAACATATATATTATTATCAATTTGTAAAAACACTACTTGTAAATAATAGATTTGATTTTGATTTATATCAGTATATTGGAAATTATATGTTGCTGCAGAATTGTTATTAATATTAAAATCGGTTATTTCTGAGAGGTTAGTAACAGAATTAAATTCTTTTATATAAGTAGTTCTGTCACCTCTAATTAAATTTGCTAATGTTTTATTTCCAATAAGAGAATTGTCTAATTTTTTAACAAATATATTAAGATTATTATCATTTCTCAATTCTAATAGGTAATCCAAATATGTATTATATTGCTTTAATTTATAGTTTTTAGAAATTGTAACTTCAACTGAATCGTTTTCTCCAGTAAAAAGCTTATTTTCACCTAAATCTTTACCAAAACTTAAAGCTTTTTTATGTGAATTAATGGCGAAAATGCTAATTAAAGTAATTAATATTATTATAGATACAATAATACCAACTATTAGAATTATTTGTTTTTGTTCAAGATTTCTGAAATTAAAATCAAGATCATGATTAAAAAATTTCATAATGTAATTTACTCCTTATTTGTAAGATTATAATAAAAACATAGTACAAAATGCAATTTTTAAAATGAAATAAAAATATTAGTTTCTTATAAAAATCGCTAAAATTAATATATAGTTTACATATAAAGATGTCAATGCTATTAATACAGTCATAATATTTTGTACTATTTTTAATTAAAATTCAAATATATAATAATACAAAAAAATGAAAATCGCAACTGATTTCGATAAGGAAATTTAACAAAAATGTAATATTTAAAAATATATAAATAAAAATGATGAAAAAATAATAAAAAAGTCTAAATTCCCTAAGGAAATTTACTCTAAATACTTGACTATTACTATAAAAATATGTTATATTAATATAGCATGAATACGTTTATAAGAAAAAATGGGAGATAAAGGTAGACAAAAAATTGAATTTTTTGAAAGTAACTACCTTTATTATATTTCTTAAGTGCTTATAGAAAGTGCTATATAAATTTGAGTAAAGAGGAATTGTATAAAAGAGGAACTATTAAGAAATTTGTTTTTTGGCAGGGACAAAAATTTTAATAAAAACCTTTTATATCAAGAAGGACTTTACTTAAAATTAATATATTAAAGCCTGCTAAATTTATTTAAAAGGGTGGTTTATTTTGATAAAAGTAAAAGATGTAGTACATGAGAAATGTACACGTAAAACTTTTTCTAAGATAGGCGATTTTATAGAAATACCTAATCTTATTAAAGTTCAAAAAGATTCTTATGATTGGTTTATTAAAAAAGGTTTAGGAGAAGTATTAAAAGATATTTCACCAATCATAGACTATTCAGGAAATCTAGTATTAGAATTTTTTGATTATTACATGGAGAAAGAAACAAAATATTCTCTAGAAGAAGCCAAAGCAAGAGATGCAACATACTCTACAAGATTACATGTAAAAGTTAGATTAATTAACCGTGAAACAGGAGAAATCAAAGAACAAGAAATTTATTTAGGTGATTTCCCAGTAATGACAGATAGCGGTACATTCGTTATCAATGGTGCAGAAAGAGTTGTAGTTAGCCAATTAGTTCGTTCACCAGGTTGTTACTATGATTCTAGCTATGATAAAGCTGGTAAAAAATTATATACAGCAACAGTAATGCCAATTCGTGGTGCATGGTTAGAATATGAAACAGATAGTAATGATGTATTTTGGGTAAGAATTGATAGAACAAGAAAATTACCTGTAACTTCATTATTAAGAGCTGTTGGTTTAGACACAGACGAAAAAATTATAGACTTCTTTGGAGAAGAAGATAAAATATTAGCAACAATAGCTAAAGACCCAATAAAAAATGCAGATGAAGCTTTAATCGAAATATACAAAAAATTAAGACCAGGAGAACTTCCTACTGTAGATGCTGCTAGAAACTTATTTGATGGATTGTTCTTTGACAACAGAAGATATGATTTATCAAAAGTTGGTAGATATAAGTACAACAAAAAATTAAGTTTAGCATCAAGAATAGCAACACATATTGCTTATGAAGATATAGTAAATCCTGAAACAGGAGAAGTTTTAGTAGAAAAAGACGGATTAATTACAAGAGAACTTGCAAAAGAAATTCAAGATGCTGGTATTAATGTTGTATATATAAAAATTGAAGATAAAAAAGCTAAAGTAATAGGAAATGGAACAGTAGATATTAAAGCATATGTTGCTCCAAAAATAGCAGAAGAACTTGGAATTAAAGTTGATGTTAACTACGCAGTATTACAAAATATATTAGAAACAACATCAGAAAAAGATTTAGCTAAAACAATTGAGGAAAGAATTGATGAATTAGTTCCAAAACATGTTACAACAGAAGATATCTTATCTTCTATAAACTATTTGTTAAATTTGGAATACAATACTTACATTTCAGATCCAGCAAAACCAAGATTAGGTTCAACAGATGATATAGATCATTTAGGAAACAGAAGAATTCGTTGTGTTGGAGAATTATTACAAAATCAATTTAGAATTGGTTTAACAAGATTAGAAAGAGTTGTTCGTGAAAGAATGACAATTCAAGACTTAGATGTTGTTACACCACAAACATTAATAAACACAAAACCAATCACATCATCAATTCGTGAATTCTTTGGAAGTTCACAATTATCACAATTCATGGATCAATGTAACCCATTATCAGAATTAACACATAAAAGAAGAATTTCTGCATTAGGTCCTGGTGGTTTATCTAGAGAAAGAGCCGGATTTGAAGTTCGTGATATTCACTATACTCACTATGGTAGATTATGTCCAATAGAATCTCCAGAAGGACCAAACATTGGACTTATATCAGCACTTTCAACATTTGCTATTATTAACGAATATGGATTTGTTGAAACACCATACAGAAGAGTAGATAAAGAAGCTAACTCAAAAGTAACAGATGAAGTTAGATATATGACAGCTGATGAAGAAGATCAATACATTATTGCTCAAGCTTCAGAACCAGTTGATGAAAATGGTTGCTTAACAAATAAAAGAATTCGTGTAAGAGATCGTGCTGAAATTAAAGAAGTAGATAGAGAACAAGTTGATTATATAGATGTTTCACCAAAACAATTAGTTTCTGTTGGTGCAGCAATGATACCTTTCTTAGAGCATGATGATGCTAACCGTGCTTTAATGGGTTCTAACATGCAACGTCAAGCCGTACCACTTATGATTACAGATTCACCAATCGTTGGTACAGGTATAGAATATAAAGCAGCAAAAGACTCTGGAGTTATGATCTTAGCTGATGAAAATGGTACAGTAGAAACTGTTACTGGTGATCAAATTGTTATTAAAAATGAAATAGGTCAAAAGAAAACATACACATTAAGAAAATTCAAAAGAACAAATGGTAGTACATGTATTAATCAAAGACCAATAGTTAAAGAAGGCGAAATAGTAAAAAGAGGAGATGTTATTGCTGATGGACCAGCTACAGATAAAGGTGAAATGGCCCTTGGTAAAAACTTACTTATAGCTTTCACAACTTGGGAAGGTTATAACTACGAAGATGCTATCTTGTTAAATGAAAGATTAGTAAAAGAAGATGTATTAACTTCTTTACATATCGAAGATTATGATTGCGAATGTCGTGATACAAAATTAGGTCCAGAAGAAATAACAAGAGATATACCAAATGTTGGTGAAGATTCATTAAAAGATCTTGATGATAATGGTATTATCCGTATAGGTGCAGAAGTTAGACCAGGTGATATATTAGTTGGTAAAGTTACTCCAAAAGGAGAAACAGAATTAACAGCAGAAGAAAGATTATTAAGAGCTATATTTGGTGAAAAAGCTAGAGAAGTTCGTGATACATCACTTCGTGTACCACATGGTGAAGCTGGAACAATCGTTGATGTTAAAGTTTATACTAGAGAAAATTCTGACGAATTAGGCCCTGGTGTAAATCAAATAATTAGAGTATATATTGCTCAAAAGAGAAAAATATCTGTTGGTGATAAAATGGCTGGTCGTCACGGAAACAAAGGTGTTATTTCAAGAATATTACCAGTTGAAGATATGCCATTCATGCCAGATGGTACTCCAGTAGATGTTGTGTTAAACCCATTAGGTGTACCTTCTCGTATGAACTTAGGACAGGTTCTTGAAGTTCACTTAGGAGCTGCAGCTAGAATGTTAGGATGGAAAGTTGCAACACCAGTATTTGATGGTGCTTCAGAAGAAGATATTGAAGAAATGCTAAAAACTGCAGGATTAGAAACAAATGGAAAAACAGTTTTATATGATGGTAGAACTGGAGAACCATTTGATAAACCAATTACAGTTGGTGTTATGTACATGCTTAAACTTCACCACTTAGTTGATGATAAAATCCATGCTCGTTCAACTGGTCCATACTCTTTAGTTACACAACAACCTCTTGGTGGTAAAGCTCAATTCGGTGGACAAAGATTTGGTGAAATGGAAGTTTGGGCTTTGGAAGCTTATGGTGCTGCTTATACATTACAAGAAATTTTAACTGTAAAATCAGATGATGTTGTAGGTAGAGTAAAAACTTACGAAGCTATCGTAAAAGGTGAAAATATTCCAGAACCAGGTGTTCCAGAATCATTCAAGGTATTAATAAAAGAACTTCAATCATTAGGATTAGATATAAAATTATATAATGACCAAGATGAAGAACTTGAAATAAAAGAACACACAGAAGAAGCTTTAGATGGAGTAGATGAAAGAATTGATGAATCAGATTTAGCTGATGGTAATTTAAACGAAGTTGATGAAGATGAATTAGATAATGATTATAGTGAAGATAATGATGATGAATTCTTTACTAATATACTAGACGAAGATGATATTCCAGATGATAAAATTTTTAAAGATTTAGATTCTGAAGAATAAGATTAAAAATTTAAAATTAAATAATTGAATATAAAGATTACAAAATAGTTATAGCAATTAATTAAAGAATGTGCAGCAGTGTATATTGCTATAACTAAATGTAATCAAAAGAATTTAAAATTAGGGGGCTACTTAAAAAGTGGAAGAATTAGAAGTTTTTAATAAGCTTAAAATTGGATTAGCTTCTGATGAGAAAATAAGAGAATGGTCTCATGGAGAAGTAAAAAAACCAGAAACAATAAACTATAGAACTTTAAAACCAGAAAAAGATGGTTTATTCTGCGAAAAAATATTTGGACCTACAAAAGACTGGGAATGTCATTGTGGAAAATATAAAAGAGTAAGATATAAAGGTATCGTATGTGATCGTTGTGGTGTTGAAGTTACAACATCAAAAGTAAGACGTGAAAGAATGGGACACATTGAACTTGCTGCTCCTATAGCACATATATGGTATTTTAAAGGAATTCCAAGTAGAGTTGCTTTAATGTTAGATATCTCACCAAGAAGTCTAGAAAAAGTTATTTATTTTGCTTCATACATAGTTACAGATAAAGGTACATCTGGATTATTAAAATGTCAAATTTTAAATGAGAAAGAATACCATGAAGCAGAAGAAAAATATGGTAGAGGATCTTTTAAAGCTGAAATGGGTGCTGAAGCAATTCGTAAACTTTTAGCTGAAATAGATATAGAAAAATTATCTGAAAGCTTAAAGAAAGAATTAGAAAAAGCAAGTGAGCAAAAGAAAGCAAAATTAATAAAAAGATTAGATACAGTAGAATCTTTTAGAATGTCTAAAAACAAACCAGAATGGATGGTAATGAATGTTGTTCCAGTAATTCCACCAGAATTAAGACCAATGGTACAATTAGATGGTGGTAGATTTGCTACATCAGATTTAAACGATTTATATAGAAGAGTTATAAATAGAAACAATCGTTTAAAAAGATTATTAGAATTAGGAGCACCAGAAATAATTGTAAGAAACGAAAAACGTATGTTACAAGAATCTGTAGATGCTTTAATCGATAATGGAAGACGTGGAAGACCAGTTACAGGTGCTGGAAATAGACCTTTAAAATCTTTATCAGATATGCTTAAAGGTAAACAAGGTAGATTCCGTCAAAACTTGTTAGGTAAACGTGTTGACTACTCAGGACGTTCAGTTATCGTTGTTGGTCCAGAATTAAAAATTTATCAATGTGGACTTCCAAAAGAAATGGCTGTAGAATTATTTAAACCATTTGTTATGAAAGAATTGGTAAAAAGAGGACTAGCACATAATATTAAAAATGCAAAAAGAATGGTTGAAAAATTAAGACCAGAAGTTTGGGATATACTAGAAGAAGTTATAAAAGATCACCCAGTTATGTTAAACCGTGCTCCAACACTTCACAGATTAGGTATTCAAGCTTTCCAACCAATATTAGTAGAAGGTAGAGCTATAAAATTACACCCATTAGTATGTACAGCTTTCAACGCTGACTTTGATGGTGACCAAATGGCTGTTCACGTACCACTTACACCAGAAGCTATTGCAGAAGCAAGATTTTTAATGCTTTCTGTAAATAACTTATTGAAACCACAAGATGGTAAACCAGTTACAGTACCAACACAAGATATGATCTTAGGTGCTTATTACTTAACTGTACAAATTGATGGTGAAAAAGGTGAAGGTATGTACTTCAAAGATGAAGATGAAGCTATGATGGCATACCAAAATGGTGATGTAGGATTACATTGTAAAGTAAAAGTTAGAAGATTTAAAACTGACGAAAATGGAAATGTAAGAAGCAAAACAATAGAAACAACAGTTGGTAGATTAATTTACAATCAAGGAATTCCTCAAGATTTAGGATTTGTTGATAGAACAGATCCAGAAAAAGAATTTGATTTGGAAATTGATTTTCCAGTTATTAAAAAGAATTTAGGAACAATAGTTGCTAAATGTATAAATGTACATGGTTTATCAGAATCAGCTGAAGTATTAGATTATATTAAAGCAACTGGTTACAAATACTCAACAAAAGGTGCTATAACAGTGTCTGTTGCTGACGTTGCCGTACCTGCTGCTAAAAAAGATATATTAGCTGCTGCTGATAAAGATGTAGAAAATATTCATAGACAATACAAACGTGGTGCTATAACAAACGAAGAAAGATACAATGCTGTTATTAAAGTTTGGGAAAAAGCTACTGCTGATGTTACAGAAGCAATGAAGAAAAACTTTGATGAATTAAACCCAATTTATATGATGGCTCAATCTGGTGCCCGTGGTAACATGAACCAATTAAGACAAATTGCTGGTATGCGTGGTCTTATGGCCGATACATCTGGTAAAGCTGTTGAAATCCCAGTTAAATCTTGTTTCCGTGAAGGTCTAGATTCACTTGAATATTTCATATCTGCCCATGGTGCTAGAAAAGGTTTAACAGATACAGCGTTAAGAACTGCCGATTCAGGTTACTTAACAAGAAGATTAGTTGATGTTTCACAAGATATTATAATTCGTAAAGAAGATTGTGGTTCACATGAAGGAATTATGCTAGAAGATATTAAAGATGGAAATCAATTAATTGAAGGATTAGAAGAAAGATTAGTAGGTAGATTCTTACTAGAAGACTTTAAAGATCCAAAAACAGGTGAAGTTATAGTTGATTCAGATACAATGATTACAGATAAAATGGCTAAAGATATCGTAGCAACAGGAGTAACAAAAGTTTGGGTACGTTCAATTTTAGGATGTAAATGCAAACATGGTGCTTGTAGCAAATGCTATGGTATGGGATTAGCAACAAGACAAAGAGTAAATCTTGGTGAATCTGTTGGTATTATTGCTGCTCAATCAATTGGTGAACCTGGTACACAGCTTACAATGAGAACATTCCATACTGGTGGTGTTGCCGGTGGAGATATTACACAAGGTCTTCCTAGGGTTGAAGAGTTATTTGAAGCTAGAAATCCAAAAGGTTTAGCTACAATAACTGAAATAGATGGTACTGTACAAATAAAAGAAGAAAAGAAGAGAAAAGAAGTTGTTGTTGTTGGAAAAGACAATGCAAAAACTTATGTAATAAGCTTTGGTTCAAAACTAAAAGTAAAAGATGGTATGGAAGTTAAAGCCGGAGATCCATTAACAGAAGGATCTATAAATCCAAATGAATTATTAGCAATTAAAGGACCAGAAGGTGTTTATGAATATATCATTTCTGAAGTTCAAAAAGTTTATAGAAATCAAGGTGTTGATATCAATGATAAACATATCGAAGTTATAGCAAGACAAATGTTAAAGAAAGTTAGAATTGAAGATCCAGGAGATACAGGATTCTATACAGCATCATTAGTCGAATTACTAGATTTCGAAGAGAAAAATGCAGAAATGATAGCAGAAGGAAAGAGACCTGCAACAGGAAAGAGAGCTTTACTTGGTATTACAAAAGCTTCTTTAGCTACAGAAAGTTTCTTATCAGCTGCATCATTCCAAGAGACAACAAAAGTATTAACAGAAGCTGCAATTAAAGGTAAAGTTGATAACTTAATAGGATTAAAAGAAAATGTTATTATAGGTAAATTAATTCCAACAGGAACTGGTTTAAAACATTATCAAAATCTAGAAATAAATACTAAATTTACACCAAAAAAAGAAGAAGAAAAAACAGAAGAATCTGCAAAAGAATCATCAACAGTAACTGAATAAATTAGTAATATTAGTATAGATAAATAAAATAAAAACAAGAAGAATTTGAAGTTCTTCTTGTTTTTTTGTTAAAAAAACTTGTAGAAAAATAATATATAATGTATAATATAAAAATAGATGAAGAACAAAAAGCGAGGAGAGATTTTAAATGAAAAAAAAGTTAAAAAGTCCAGAAAAAATAAATAGATCACTTATAATATCAATAGTTTTATTTTTGATAGTTGCTGGAATAGCATTATACATAGTATTAAGTAAAGGAAAAGTATTAAATGTAAATTTAGTAGAATTATCAGAAAATCCAGCACAATCAATTACTCAAACAATAGAAGTAGAAACAGATAAAAACTATTTATCAATTACAGATAAAGAAAAAGCTAATTTAACAGTTAAAATAGATGATGCAGAAACAACAGATGGAATAGAATATATCTCATCAGATGAAGATATTGCAAAAGTAGATGAAGATGGTGTAATCACTCCAAAAGCAGTTGGAACAGCAACAATTACAGTAAAAAAAGATGAACTTACAGATACAATAGATATACATGTTATAAAACCAATTAAAACAATGAATTTAACTTGTACAAGTAAAAGCATAAAAGTAGGAAATGATTTACAATTAAAATTAACAACAACACCATCTGATAGCAGTATAGAAACATTAACATATTCATCTAGTGATGAATCAATTGCAACAGTAAATTCAAATGGAATTGTAACTGGTGTATCAAAAGGAAAAGTTACAATAACAGTACATGATGAATATACAGATAAAGAAAAAAGTGTTACAATTACAATAAAATAATAATTAAATAAAAATAGTAATAATATAAATGAATTTAACTTGTAAAACTAAAAGTTTAATAAGTTAGATTCATTTTTTTAGATTGAAAAAATAATTAAAGTTATATATAATATATTCAAAATAGTAAATTAGATAATGTAAAGTGTTGATAACAAAAGAAGGTGAAAGAGTATGATAGAAGAAATTAAGAAAATTATGATAAAAAAGATTAAAGAAGACGGAAAAAGTGAAGGAAAAGACGAAGATGATTGGGATATAAAAGATGAGATAAGAATGGTAGAAAATGCAAAATTGTTATCAACATTAGGAATTGATATAAGTAAAGCAATAAAAATATTACAAGAACACAACATACCAATAATACTTACAGATGAAGATAAAAAGGGCATTTTAATTGGTGAAGAAACATTAAATGATAAAAAAGATTTTGTATGTGTACATAAAACTGATTATATACCAGAAAATGATAGAATTAAAACAGGAAAAGAGTCTGAAGTTGTATTTGATACAAGTATAAAAATAGATGAAGAAGAATATCAAATTCAATATAAACAAGAGAGAGATACTATTCATTTTTGTGTAAATGGAGAAGTAACGGATAATAATGGTGGAACATGGAGTAATAGTAAATATGCAATATTAGTTCCATTAGAAAATATTGATAGTAGGCAAATAAAAGGTGGATTACCTGTAGATTTGTATACAGATGGTGGAATAAATCTTGACAGTTCTTCGTGGATATTATGTATGTCCTAAGGGAGAAAGTGAAAAAATAAAAGAACAAAATAAAAAAATAAATGTTATTGAATATGAAGGAGAAAACGTTTCTGGTTATGCAAATATATTATTACAATATTTAGGATATGATTATAAAGAGGGAAACAATTATGGATGGCTTTTTGACAGAGAAAGTCAAGATAATTTTTATAATATACTTGAAAGTGAGGGTGTACCAACTTCATCTTTAAAAATGTTACATACTGATTCTTTTAGTGGACAAACTGACAATGATAAAGATTCTTTAAATATTGATAATGAAAGAATAAAAATTTTAAAAGCTAGTAATAAATTAAATTCAATTGATGATGTTGAAAAAATATTAGGAAACATACCAATACCAAGTGGTGGCGCGTGGGGACATATACCACTAGGAGAGCAGATTACTCCATATATGCAAGAAATGATTAAATATTTAAAAGAAAAAGGAATTTCAATACCAAATTCACATGAACAAATATTGTCATCAGGAAGTAAAATATATGAAATGGTAGGACTTGGTAATAAAGATGAAATAACTACTTTTTTTGATAATTTACAAACAAAAGATATAGGTGAAAAGTTAGCAAATTTAAGATTACAAACTATATTAGAAAACTTAATTGATAATGGCGGAAATACTGGTGGAAAGACAGCAAAACATCTATGTAATTTTTTGTATTTTTCGTATCTTAGTCAAAAGCAAGAAACTAGAGAAATAATTTATCAAAAAGAAGGAGGCAAGAGTGTAGCAACTAATAAAAATATAGATAGAATTAAAGAATATCTTATTAAAATAATGGAAAATCCTAAAAAAGAAATGAATATATTTGGAGAAGGTGAGATAAAAGATGATTATTTTTCATATACAAGATTAGTTGATACTTTGGGAGAAGAAAAAGGATATACGTTTTCTCCACATGGGGATACTTGTTCTCCACAAGATTTAGAGCAATCATATATTGTTCATGCAAATGACTTTCAATCTAGGTATCTTCCAAGTGAACATAGAGGATTTATTAATCTAAGATATAATGATAATGGTAAAACATTTGATATTCGATATGGTAGAACTGCTGATGAAGTTAAATTTAAAATGGATGGTATAGATTTACCAGAAGAGAAATTTTTTAGTTTTATACAAGATTCACCGAAAAAAGGTGAATTTGAAAGGATATACTATATGTTAAGTTATCCAAATCTATTTGATGCTATGGAAAGTATTTTTCCTATTGACGAGAAAGAACTAAGTAAAGCTTTTAGAACAGAGTCTCATAGGTTGATATCTAAGCCGTTAGAAAAAGTAAAAACAGTAAATGCTCATGAAACAGATCAAAGTCTTACTTTGCAAAAAATAGGAAAAGAAATGTTTGAAGACTTTAGAAAAAATCCAGAAAAAGAAGAAAAAGTAATGGATTTAGTAAAAGCTGAAGTAAAAAAACAAGAGGAAATAAAAGAAAATCATAATCTGGGAGGAGATTATAGTGATAGGTAATAATTATGAAGATGCATACAAAGAGGTTTTAGTTATAATAAATAATTTAAAGAAGGAAGATTATGATAAAATTCCAAAGAAATACATAGATTTCTTTGGTAAAAATGCTAATCAAAATTATTATTTTAAATATGATAAAAATAAAACATTAGAAGAACAGAATTTACTAGATGATACAAAATATATATTATTTGGACTGTTTGAAGAATTTGGAGCAACGGATTCTCAAAAATCGATGATAAAAAATATTAGAATAGATTATAATAACAAATTAGAAGAAGAAAAAAGAAAAAAATATAACCCAGATGATATATTTAAGAAAAATGTGTACCCTAATATTGCAAAAGAAAATATGCAAATAGTTGAATATAATGAAGAAAAGTGGTATCAAAAAATAATTGAAAAAATATTAAAAATGCTTAGAAAGAAATAAAAATTTATCTTTATCAAATATACTACACAAATGATGAAACTAAATACTTTACATAATCTGCAAAATGTGATATAATAAACCGAAATTTTATAAAGGGGAAACATATGGCAGATAAAAGTATATTTGAAAAATTAGGAATAGATATAAAAGTAAAAAATAGCAAAGAAATGGGTGTACTAAAAAGTTTTAATAGAATATATCAAAAAACTATGAAAAAATATAAGTCACCAGAAGCAGTAGAATATTTTCATAATTTAGTTTCTGCAATAATGATTGATTTTGAAAAAGTATATGAAGATTCTGATGTTAAAACATTGTACAGAACTAAGGCACCCAAAAGCCTAATCGATAAGATTTTGGAATATATGGTAAGACCAGATAAAGCTGATTTTAATTATAATGATGCAGAAGGATTTTCATCTAAATTAAAAGAAGAAATACATGATATGCTTGCTATAACAATGGTACTTGGGTATAGACCACCTACATTTGCATCAAAAGATCCAGAAATTCAAGATTTAATTCAAAAAAAGAATGAAAGTAATTTTTTTATAGGGCAAATGCAAAATTTTAGGTTAAAATTAGTAGAAGAAGAATTTCCAGGAACAGATAAAATTAAATATAAATATGATTGTACTAAAGGTGAGTATTATGATAACTGTATTGTCGTAGCAAAAAAGATAAAAGAACAAGTAAATCCTAAAGCAACGAAGAGAATCGAAAAATACAATAAAATAATTTCTGCTATAGAAAACAGAAAAGAGAGTTTAGGAGAAGATGGATTAAACGAAAAGATTACGGAAAGTACAATTAAAGAAATTGATTTCACAAGATTATATAAATCTTACAAAAATGAAATATATGATAATATTGATTTAAATATTTTTACAAAACAAATAAAATCGGTGTTATCTAAATCTGCCTTGCTAAAGAGATTAGGAGTTAGTATAGATGAAAAAAGCTATAAAGAAACAAGAACTCCTAGAGGATTTGCTTCTAATTTTATATATTTAGTTACACCACTTGGAAAAGTTGAGCTTCAAGTTCAAACAAGAAATCAAAATAGGCAAGCAAGTTACGGATATGCAGCACATTATGATATGAATGATGAAAAATCAATAAAACCATTTGAATTACCAGATGAAAATGATAAAGAGGCAATTGAAAAATTTAAGACATCAGTTGAAATGGTATCACCACAAAAATATGTTGCAGAATTTGATGATGCAGAGCCAGGAAGAATTATAATACACGAATATGGAGAATATCAAAATTATAAATCATTAATGAGTCAGGTAAAAAGAGGGACAAAAACAGATTTGAAAATGAAACAATATTTTGAAAAACTATACGAAATAAAAGATAAAATTTTTACTAAAAATGATAAAATAAAAAGTTTTATAGAATATGATATTAAGCAATATCTAAGAAGTGATAAATATAAAGATATATTAAAAATTAGTAAAAATAAAGAAAATGAAGCAAGATAAAATTAAGCAATTTCTGAAAAAAATCAGAAATTGCTTTAAAATATTAAATAAACGTCAAGTGAATATTAAATAAAATTTTGAAAAAAACTACAAATTTGACTAAAGAGCTAAAAAGTAGTATACTATACTAGTATTATTATAAATTATGGGAGTTTTTATGCCGAGTAAGAATGGTAAAATATTAGATGATTTAATTTTAAAAAGTGGAATTTATTTAATTATAATTTTGCTTTTTATGATTTCTTTATGTATATACGATATAAAATGGCTTGTGCCATCAATAATTATATATATATTATTAATTATATATACAATAAGATCAAATACAAAAAAGAAAAGTGAAATTGTAAATCATATTCAAGAAATAACAACAGATGTAAATATTGCTACAAAGAAAAATTTAATTAATTCCCCAATACCTTTAATAATTGTGGAAACAGATGGCAATATTATTTGGAAAAGTCAAAAATTTATTGAAGAATTTAAGGAAATAGATATAAGCACATATTTAATGCCTTTAATTAAAGAAATAAAATTAGATTTGGAAAAAAATGAAGAAAACAAAGAAATATCTAAACAATTTAATATTGGAAAAAATATATATAAAGTTCGTGGTGGAGTAGCAAGAAGTAAGAAAAAAGATAAAAGAAATCAAAGAGAATATATATTAACATTATATTTTATAGATGATACAAAATATAATGAGCTTTTTGATTTATATAATAATTCTAAAAATTGTATCGCAATTGCTATGGTAGATAATTATGATGAAATTGTAAAAAGAGCAATACCAGAAGAAAAATTAGAACTAATTACAAATATCGAAAAAGAAATTTTTGATTGGGCTAATCGTACAGGTGGACTAATAGTAAAAACAGATAATGATAGCTTTATATACATTTTTGAACAACAATATTTATCAGAATTTGAAAAAGAAAAATTTGATATATTAGATAGAGTAAAAAAATTAAATAATAAAATTCAAATTACTTTAAGTATTGCTGTTTCAAATGAAGGTAAAACAAATTACGAAAAATACAAGTCAGCTTTAACAGCAATGGATATTGTATTAGGCAGAGGTGGAGACCAAGCTGTTGTTAGAAAAGATGGAAAATATAAATTTTATGGTGGTACAACACTAGAATTGGAAAAAAGAACAAAAGTAAAAGCTAGAACTATTGCTCATTCAATTTCTAATTTAATAACAGAATCAGAAAATGTAATTGTTATGGGACATACAAATATAGATATAGATGCAATAGGATCTGCAATTGGTATGTGTAAATTTGCAAAAAGTTTAGGAAAAGAGTGTTATATTGCTTCAGAACCAAAAGGAAAATCATTAGATAAATTTTTAGAAGAATTAAAAAAATATCCAGAATATGAAAACACAATTATTCCTGAAGACAAAGCAATGGAATTAATTACACCAAATACATTATTAATTATTGTAGATACACACAAAGTAAATTATGTAGAATTTCCAGAATTATTAAATAAAACAGAAAAGAAAATTATAATAGATCATCATAGAAAAGTAACTGATTATATAGCAGATGCAATATTAAGTTTCCATGAAGTATATGCTTCATCTACAGCTGAGTTAGTAACAGAGCTTTTACAATATGCTTCTAATAATATAGAATTAAATTTAATTGAAGCAGAAGGTCTTTATGGAGGTATAATGGTAGATACAAAAGATTTTACATTTAAAACAGGTGTAAGAACTTTTGAAGCTGCTGCTTACCTAAGAAAATTTGGTGTAGATATAATTAGAGTAAAAAAATGGTTCCAAGCAGATTTAGAAAGTTATAACTTAATTGCTGAAATTGTAAAAAATACAGAAATAATTAATGATTCAATTGCAATAGGAATATATGAAAATCCAGACGATATCAATACAAATTTAATTTGTGCAAAAACAGCAGATGAACTTTTAACAATAAGTGATATTACTGCATCATTTGTTATAGGCAAAGTAGGAGATAAAGTATTTATTAGTGGTAGATCAATTGGAGATGTTAATGTTCAAATAATATTAGAAAAATTAGGTGGTGGAGGTCACATCACCCTAGCAGGAGCACAACTAGAAGGATTATCTATTGAAGATGCAAAACATGAATTAATAATTAGAATAAATGAATATTTATTAGAAAATGAATAAATTATTAAGGAGGTACTTATGAAGGTTATATTAAAACAAGATATAAAAGGTGTTGGAAAAAAAGATCAAATAGTAAATGCTGCAGATGGATATGCTAGAAATTATTTATTCCCTAAGAATTTAGCAGTTCCAGCAGATACAGGAAATATGAATAATTTAAAAGCAAAAAATGAATCAATAGCTTATAGAAAAGGTGAAGATTTAAAAGAATCTAAAGAAATCGCAGAAAAACTAAAAAAAGTAACTTTAAAATTTAAAGTTAAAGCAGGAGAAAATGGAAAACTATTTGGTGGAGTAACAGCAAAGGAAATAGCAGAAACTTTAAAAAAAGATTACAATATAAATATTGATAAAAAGAAAGTTTTATTAAATGAAACTATAAAAAATGCTGGTGTTACAAAAGTTGAATTAAAATTAAATGAAGGTGTTTTGGCAACAGTATCAGTTATGATTGTTGCAGAATAAATTTAACTTATTTGTAGGAGTAAATAATGGAAATAGGAAAAATACCACCACACGATATAGAGGCAGAGCAAGCAATACTTGGTTGTATGCTTACAGATAAAGATGCCGTTATTAGTGCAATAGAAGTTTTAAAAGAAGAAAGTTTTTATAGAGAAGATAATAGAGCAATATATTCTGCAATATTAAGTCTATATTCTAGAAATGAACCTGTTGATATTATTACTGTAAAAGCAGAATTAGTAGAACAAGGCAATTTTGAAAGAGTTGGAGGTTTAGAGTACTTAGCAGAATTACCAGAAAGAGTACCAACAACTGCAAATGTAGAAAAATATATTAAAATAGTTGATGAAAAAGCAACTCTTAGAAGTTTAATACAAACATCAAACGAATTAATTGCATTGGGATATGATGAATCAGAAGATGTTGATAGCATAATGGATATGGCAGAAAAAAAGGTTTTTGGTTTATCTCAAAAGAAATCAGCAAAAGGGTATACAGCTTTAAAAGATGTTTTAGTAGGATCATTTGCAGAATTAGAAAAATTGTATAATCAAAAAGGAAATGTAACAGGTATAACAACAGGATTTATTGATTTAGATAATAAAACAGCAGGATTGCATAATTCAGACTTAATAATTATTGCTGCTAGACCTGCTATGGGAAAATCAGCTTTTGCTATAAATTTGGCAACAAATGCAGCAATAAAAGCAAATGTACCAGCTGTTATATTTAACTTGGAAATGTCAAAAGAGCAAGTTGGTAACAGAATTTTGTGTAGTGAAGCTATGGTAGATAGCAACAAAATAAGAACTGGTCAAATAGAAGATGAAGACTGGATGAAATTAGCTACTACTCTAGGGGAGCTTAGTGAAGCTCCAATATACATAGATGATACACCAGGTATTTCTATTATGGAAATTAGAGCTAAATGTAGAAAATTGAAATTGGAAAAAAATATAGGGTTAATAGTAATAGATTATTTACAGCTTATTCAAGGCACAGGAAAAAAGAATGCTAGCCGTGAGCAAGAAATTTCAGAAATAAGTCGTTCTTTAAAAATTTTAGCAAAAGAATTAGATGTTCCAGTAATTGCTTTGTCACAGTTGTCTCGTACTGCTGAAAGAAGAGATGATAAAAGACCAATGCTTTCTGACCTTAGAGAGTCTGGTGCGATAGAGCAAGATGCTGATATTGTTATATTCTTATATAGAGATGATTACTATAATGAAGATACAGAAAAGAAAAATGTAGCAGAAGTTATATTAGCTAAACATAGAGGTGGTTCAACAGGAACAGTTGAATTAGCTTGGATGCCAAGTTATACTAAATTTGCAAATTTAGATAGAAGATATAGTTAATTTGTGGGGGATACAAAATTAAAGTATAGATTACTTTATATGTATCTCTCAATTTATATAATAGAAAAGTAATCTGTACTTCCTATTATATAAAGGAATATGCTCAACTTTAATAAAAAGATTTCTTAAGTAAAAATACTTTATATAGAAATTTGTTTTATCAAATTTGATATAATAACAATTAAAAGTGAGGAAAATATGGAAGAGTTTGAAAAAAGAGTTCTTAAAGTAATAAACAAATATAATTTAATACAAGAAAAAGATAAAATTGTACTAGGGGTATCTGGAGGACCAGATTCAATTGCTATGCTAGAATCTTTATATCAGATTAAAACGAATAATAAAATAGATTTCGAAATATGTGTTGCTCATATTAATCATGGCATTAGAGAAAATGCAAAAATAGATGAACAATTTGTTTTAGACTTTTGCAAAGAAAGAAACATAGAATGTTATGTTTTACATTCTAAAGTTTTAGAACTTGCAAAAGATGAAAAAAGAGGAGTTGAGGAAACTGGAAGAAAAGTAAGATATGAATTTTTTAATGAAATAATGGAAAAAACTAATTCAAATAAAATTGCAATAGCACATAATAAAAAAGATAATGTAGAAACTATTATAATGAATGTACTAAGAGGGAGTGGAATAACAGGACTTTGTGGAATAGAACCAATTAGTGGTGTATATATTAGACCACTAATATGTGAAAATAGAGAAGATATTGAAATTTATTTAAAACAAAAAAATATTATTCCAAGGATAGATGAAAGTAATTTTGAAAATGAATATACAAGAAATAAAATTAGAAACATAGTAATACCATATGTAGAAAAAGAATTTAATCCAAATATAATAGAAACAATTACAAGATTATCTGAAATAATAAAAGCAGATAATGAATATTTAAAAAAAGTGACAAAAGAAAAATATAAAGAAATATTAGTAAAAAAGCAAAATTTAACAAATAAGCAATTCCAAAATTCAGAAAAAAATGTATATAACGAAGATGAATTGCCTACAATTATATTAGATTTAAAGAAATTTAATGAATTAGAAAATGTTTTACAAAAAAGAATTATTTTAATTGCAATAAGTGAGTTGTTTGGTACAACGCAAGGAATAGAAAAAGTACATATAGATGATATAATAAAATTGTGTAACAAAAATATAGGCAATAAATTTTTAACACCGAACAAAAGAACAAAAATTGTAATCAAAAATAAAAAAATATATATAATAGCTAAAGAATAGAAATCCGTAAGACCTATAAAAATCGAAATATTACAGCGATATTTCTTTTTATAAAAGGACTTGAAATGGCAAAATCTGTATGCTATATTTTAAACAAAGTGAAAGAAAAGGGAGGATATAAAACTTGAAAAACGGAATAAAAACATTAGCAACATGGCTAATTTTAGCAATTGTTTTTTTTGCATTAATTTCTGCATTATTTAACAATACAGATAAAAAAATGAATTATTCAGAATTAATGGCAAAAATCAACAATGGAGAAGTATCAAAAATAGAAATTTCTTCAGACAAAACAAAAGCGTATGTTACATTAAAAGAAGATGCAACAGCTAAAACAACAAATTCAGTAAAGGAAGTTACTATTCCAAGTCTAGATAATTTTATGGATCAAATTTCAGATAAATTAGTAGACAATGAAATGACAATATCACAAGATGAAGAATCTGTATTTATGGCAGTACTTAGCATTTTCTCTCCATTTGTAATATTAATTATCTTTTTATTATTCTGGATTTTACTTATGAATCCAAATCAAAATGGAAATAAATCATCAATGTCATTTGGAAAAAGCAAAGCTAGAATGATGAATACAACAGATAAAAATAAAGTTACATTTAAAGATGTAGCAGGTGTTGAAGAAGAAAAACAAGAATTAGAAGAAATTGTAGAATTCTTAAAATCACCAAAGAAATTTACAGATATGGGAGCAAGAATACCAAAAGGTGTTTTATTAGTAGGACATCCTGGAAATGGTAAAACTTTACTTGCTAAAGCTGTTGCTGGTGAAGCAGGTGTACCATTCTTTATTATAAGTGGTTCAGACTTTGTTGAAATGTTTGTTGGTGTTGGTGCCTCAAGAGTAAGAGATTTATTTGAACAAGCTAAAAAGAATGCACCTTGTATTATATTTATAGATGAAATTGATGCAGTTGGTCGTCAAAGAGGTGCTGGTCTTGGTGGAGGACATGATGAAAGAGAGCAAACATTAAACCAATTATTAGTAGAAATGGATGGATTTAGTCCAAATGAAGGTGTTATTGTATTAGCTGCTACAAACAGACCAGATGTATTAGATAAAGCTTTATTAAGAGCTGGTAGATTTGATAGACAAATCGTAGTTTCATCACCAGATGTTAAAGCTAGAGAGCAAATATTAGAAGTTCATGCTAGAAAGAAAAAATTAGCAAATGATGTTGATTTAGGAATTATTGCTAAAAATACAGCAGGATTTGCTGGTGCTGATTTGGAAAATGTTTTAAATGAAGCAGCATTACTTGCAGCAAGAAGAGATAAAACAGAAATTAGTATGAAAGAAATAGAAGAAGCTATGGTAAAAGTAACAATGGGACCAGAGAAAAAATCAAGAGTAATTAGTGAAAAAGAGAAAAAATTAGTTGCTTTCCATGAAGCTGGTCATGCAGTTGTTAGTAAATTCTTACCAACACAAGATGATGTTCATCAAATATCAATTGTGCCAAGAGGAATGGCAGGTGGTTATACAATGTATAGACCATCAGAAGATAGATCATTTATGAGTAAATCAGAAATGGAAGAAAATATTATTTCTCTATTAGGTGGTAGAGTAGCAGAAGAATTAGTACTTGGAGATATTTCAACAGGAGCAAGTAACGATATTGAAAGAGCTTCAAAAATTGCAAGAGATATGGTTACAAAATATGGTATGAGCGAAAAATTAGGAACAATAACTTTTGGCTCAGGACAAGAAGAAGTTTTCTTAGGAAGAGATTTTGCAACACAAAAGAACTTTAGTGAGGAAACATCAGGTTTAATAGATGAAGAAGTAAAAAGAATAATAGATACAGCATATAATGCAGCAAGACAAATCTTATCAGAAAATATAGGAAAATTACATGATGTGGCAAATGTACTATTAGAAAAAGAAAAAATAGATGGAGAAGAATTCCAAAGCATTATGAATGCTTAATTATATTAAGATAAACTGAATTTAGGTTATTGTTAATATACAAATACTAAAGTTTAATATATACAATAATAAATTTATTTAAACTATTATTGTAAAAATTGAGTGAAAAATGTAGATGTAAAAGTCTACATTTTTTTGTAAATAATTTGTATTTAATCTTTACTTGATTTTTTTAATTTATACAAACATAGTAATTTTCTCTTTAAATTACAAAAAAACAGACTTAATAATTATAGTATATAAATACAGGTAAAGCAGGTGAAATTGTTTTAAATTTGAATTACAAGTCTTTTGGAATATAAAAAAATGAGGAATGACAGCGAAAATAAAAAATATTAAAATGATGTTTATAAATTTGATAAATTATATTATAGAAAAAACAGATATGAATGATAAAAAAGGTATGCAAGCACCAAATGACAATAAACAATAAAAAACAACAAAATATGTGAAAGAAACACCAGACTTTTAAGACAAATTAAAATGCGTAAGTCCTCATAAAGAAGAGAAAAAAGTTCGAAAAGTAAATTGAGAACTATTCCTAATTTGTCTTGAAAGTCAACAATAAAGCTAGTAAAAATTTTGAAATTTAAAAAATGTAATAAAAAAGTTACATTTTTTTTTTATTTTTCCGTAAACCTTAGAGAGTAAAGTCATAACTCAAATGTAACCGAACAAAAAAATAAACAGAAAAAAACAAAACAAATTAATGAAAGTATGTCAGCTCTAAGTAAAAACGGGATTGTAAACATAAACTGTTAGCGTTTGACATTACTTTTTCATGTGTTACAATAAGTTCAAGAAACAACAAATACGTATTTTAATGTTCTATAATATAGGGGGTACAATAATGAAGGTTATAAAAAGAGACGGAAGAAAAGTGGAATACGATAGCGACAAAATCGTAATTGCAATAAGCCAAGCTAATAAAGAAGTTGGTGGAAAAGATAAATTGTCAAGAGCAGATATAGAATTTATTACAAAATATATTGAAAATTTAGGAAAAACAACAATATCAGTAGAAGATATACAAGATATTATAGAACGTAAATTAATGGAATTTGGAAAATTTACACTAGCTAAAAAATATATTTTATATAGAGAAAGACATGCTATGATTCGTCAATCAAATACAACAGATGAAAGTATATTAAGTTTAGTTAGAAATTCAAATAAAGATACAATGGAAGAAAATAGTAATAAAAATGCTTTTTTAGCTGCAACTCAAAGAGATTTAATAGCTGGTGAGGTTTCAAAAGATATCACAGATCGTTTAATCTTACCAGAAAGAATTGTTAAAGCACATAATGATGGTGTATTACATTTTCATGATAAAGATTACTTTATTCAACCAATTCATAACTGTTGTTTAGTAAATATTGGAGACATGTTAGATAATGGAACTGTTATGAATGGAAAAATGATAGAAAGTCCAAAAAGTTTCCAAGTTGCTTGTACAGTTACAACACAAATAATTGCAGCAGTAGCAAGTAATCAATATGGTGGACAATCAATAGATATTAGACATTTAGGAAAATATTTAAGAAAAACATACGATAAAGCATATAATCATTATTTAAAAATGGGATATGGAGAAAAAGAAGCAGAAATATTAGCAAAAGATAAAAGACAAGAAGATTTAAAATCAGGTGTACAAACAATTCAATATCAAATAAATACATTAATGACAACAAACGGACAAAGTCCATTTGTAACATTATTTATGTTTCTAGATGAAAAAAATGAGTATATTGAAGAAATTGCCTTAATTATAGAAGAAATATTAAAACAAAGAATTCAAGGAATTAAAAATGATGCTGGTGTATATATAACACCTGCTTTCCCTAAATTAGTATATGTACTAGATGAAAACAACTGCTTAAAAGGTGGAAAATACGATTATTTAACAAAACTTGCTGTAACTTGTTCTGCAAAGAGAATGTATCCAGATTATATTTCAGCTAAAAAAATGCGTGAAAATTATGAAGGAAATGTATTTAGCCCAATGGGATGCAGAAGCTTCTTAAGTCCTTGGAAAGATGAAAACGGAAATTACAAATTTGAAGGAAGATTTAACCAAGGTGTTGTTAGTATAAATCTTCCACAAATAGGAATAATAGCTAATGGAGACGAAGCTAAATTCTGGAAATTATTTGATCAAAGATTAGATTTATGCAAAGAAGCTTTAATGTGTAGACACAATGCTTTACTTGGAACAAAATCAGATGTTAGCCCAATTCACTGGCAATATGGTGGTTTAGCAAGACTTAAAAAAGGTGAAACAATTGATAAATTATTATATGGTGGATATTCTTCAATTTCATTAGGATATATTGGATTGTATGAACTAACAAAATTAATGAAAGGTGTTTCACATACAGATCCAAAAGGAGAAGAATTTGCATTAAGAGTAATGAAACATTTACAAGAAAAAACAGAAGAATGGAAAAAAGAAACAAATATTGGATTTGGATTATATGGAACTCCAGCAGAATCTTTATGTTATCGTTTTGCAAGAGTAGATAAAGAAAGATTTGGAGATATTGAAGATGTAACAGATAAAGGTTACTATACAAACTCTTACCATGTTGATGTTAGAGAAAAAATTAATGCTTTTGATAAATTAAAATTTGAAAGCCAATTCCAACCAATATCAAGTGGTGGTGCAATTTCTTATATAGAAATACCAAATATGAAAAACAATATAACAGCATTAGAAACAGTTGTTAAATTTATTTACGACAATATTCAATATGCTGAATTTAATACAAAATCAGATTATTGCCAAAACTGTGGATTTGATGGAGAAATTATTATAAATGAAAATAATGAATGGGAATGTCCACAATGTGGTAATAAAGATCATAGCAAAATGAACGTAACTAGAAGAACATGTGGATACTTAGGTGAGAATTTCTGGAATGTTGGAAAAACAAAAGAAATTAAATCAAGAGTATTACATCTATAATTAACCAATGACAAAACACTGGATTTACAAATGATAATATAATTAACTACCCACTCAAAGGCCGTTTGCCAAAATATTTATGCAAACGGCTTATTATATAATAAGAAGATTAATAATTTTTCATATTATATAAATAAAAATTGAAATAATAAATATAAAAAAATTAAAGAGAAAGGAATTAATAAGTTAAATATTTATTTAATTTATTATAATAGAAACAAATGAACTATGCAGATATAAAAGATGTAGATATTCAAGATGGACAAGGAGTTAGAACTTCTTTGTATGTTAGTGGATGTCATTTTCATTGTAAAGAATGCCACAATAAAGAAGCTTGGGATTTTAACTATGGTAAAGTTTTTGATGATACTGCAAAAGAAAGGATTTTTAAGAACCTAGAGCATGATTATATAGAAGGATTATCTTTATTAGGAGGAGAACCTTTAGAAAAAATTAACCAACAAGTATTGGCAGGATTTGTAAAAGAAGTAAAAGAAAGATTTCCAAATAAATCTATTTGGTGCTGGACAGGATATGATTTTGAAAAAGATATTTTAAATGATATGTATAAAAAATATGATTATACAAGAGAAATGTTAAAATATATAGACATAGTTGTTGATGGACAATTTGAAGAAGATAAGCATTTAGTAGATTTAAAATTTAGAGGTTCATATAATCAAAGAAAAATTGATGTGCAAGCAAGTATAAAGCAAAATAAATTAGTTAGATTAAAATTTGGTGATGAAGATAGATATGCAGAAGAAATCAAAAATCCAAAAATTTACAAAGAAATCAAAACTAATGTTGGAGAAAATAATAATACAAATACAGAAAGCACAGTAATTACATTTGTACCAGAAGTTGTAAATAATTCTAATTTTGTAGAAAAAGAAGTAGAAGAAAATATAGCAGCAAAACCAATTGAAGAAATAAAACTAACTGAAGAGGCAGAAAATATATTAAAAACAAATAAAAGAAACAAATAGCTAAATATAAAACCACTTAATCTATATATTCATATATGTATGAAGTGAAAATAAGAAAGGAATTAGAACTTATGGAAAATATTAAAATTTTTTCTTGTAGTGAATCGGCAGATAAGTTTACGAAAGAAGTATGTGATTACTTAAAAATTGATCCAGGGGAAATAGTAAGAATGAAGTTTAAAAATGATAATAACTTTGTTCAAGTAAAAGAAACTGTTAGAGAAAAAGATGTATTTTTAATCCAAACAACTATGCCACCAGTAAATGAAAGAATAATGGAATTATTAATTACGATTGATGCAATAAAAAGAGCATCTGCTAAACGTATAACAGTTGTTTTACCATATTATATATATTCAAGATCAGATAAAAAAGATCAACCACGTATTCCAGTTACAGCAAAGCTATTTGCTCAATTAATAGAAGCTGCAGGAGCTAATAGAGTGCTTACATGCGATTTACACAATCCTGCAATATCAGCTTATTTTAATATTAACTGTGATGTTTTAACAGGAAAATCATTACTAGAAAAATATTTTGATATAAAAGATATAGACAATAAAGTTGTTGTAGCTACTGATGCAGGAAGTTCAAAAAAAGCATATAAATATGCAGAACATTTTAAATGTCCAATTGCATTAATAGATAAAAGAAGAGAAGGTAACAATGATAAAGCAATAGCAACAAGTGTAATAGGAGATATTAAAGGAAAAAATGCTTTAATCTTTGATGATGAAGTAGATACAGCAGGATCAATTATGGAAACAGTTGAGGTTATAAAAAAATTTGGTGCAAAAGATATATATGTAGGATGTACACACGGAGTTTTGTCAGGTCCTGCAATAGAAAGAATAAAAAATTCATCTATAAAAGAATTAGTAATGACAAATACAATACCTTTACCAAAAGAAAAACAAATAGATAAAATTGTAGTAGTATCAATTTCAGAATTATTTGGAGAAGCAATTAAAAAAATTAATGAAGCAACTTCAATAGGTGAATTATTTGAACCAAATTAAACAAAGGACAAAATCTCTGAATTGTTACTAAATATTGAATTTAAAGCAAATTTGCTATTGACAAGTAGGCTAAAAATAATGTATAATAGGTAACAGTTAAGAAGTCTAAAGGATTATTACATAAATCCCACAAGATGGTTTCGAGCTTCGGAAGGAGGGGAAATAATGTCAGAGGTTAAAGTAAATAATGGTAATATAGAAGACGCTCTAAAAAGATTTAAGAGACAATGTGCAAGAAACGGCGTATTACAAGAAGTAAGAAAAAGAGAACATTATGAAAAACCAAGTGTAAAAAGAAAGAAAAAATCAGAGGCAGCAAGAAAAAGAAAATTCTAAAAAGCTTAAATAGATTTTAATAAGGTTGTAGAGGACGGATATCAAAATCCGTCCTTTGTTATATAATAGGAAAGAGCTCTGCACTTCCTATTATATAAAGGCTTACGCCAAACTTTGCACACAAGTTTTTTAAAAAAACTTGGCGCGATGAACAAAGACGTGGACATTGCATAAAATTTTGTCTTTTGCAATTATCATAATGTCCACTTTTGTTCTACTATTAGGAGGTGTTATATATGTTAAAAGAAAAATTAATGGAAGATTTAAAATCAGCTATGAAAGAAAAAGATGAAATAAAGAAAAATACTGTTCAAATGGTTAGAGCTGGTATATTACAAATCGAAAAAGATAAAGGAATAGAAGTAGAAGATAATCAAATAATCGATATTATAGCAAAAGAAGTTAAAAAAAGAAAAGATGCTGCTGTTGATTTTGAAAAAGGTGGTAGAGAAGATTTAGTAGAAAAAAATAATAAAGAAATAGAAATATTATCTGCTTATTTACCAAAACAACTATCAAGAGAAGAAATAGAAGCAATTGTAAAAGAAGTAATTGCAGAAGTTAATGCAACAACAATCAAAGATATGGGAAAAGTAATGAAATCAGCTAAAGAAAAAATTGGTGCTGCTGCAGATGGAAAAACTATAAATGAAGTTGTAAAATCTTTATTAGCATAAATAAAAATTTTATATTAAAGAACAAATGTAAATGCCATTTGATATATATTGTTTTGCAATACCGCGTAAGCGATTAAACGAGCTGTGCGAGTGCGAATGGAGCAATCTTCATATTAAACAGAAAAACGAAGATTGCGACACCAAGGTATAAAAAACAATTATATTATCAAATGGCTTTATTATTTTTTATCTATTATTTTCCAATAAATAATTGCACTAATATTTTTCCATAAGTAGGACTGTTTACAACAGCAATACCAGTATAATTGAAGGCGTTGCTCAAAATATTATTTTTGTGTGATTCAGAAGCCATTAAAGCATCTACTGCACCAGTAATACTAGAGTTTCCTGCGATATTTTCACTAGCAGTTTTGTATTTTATATTATTACTATCTAACATTGCATATAAAGTGCCATAGGTTGGAGAAGTGTGTGAAAAATAATTGTTTTTTACTAAATCATCAGCTTTTAGTCTTGCAACATTTTGCAAATCTTCATCAATTTCTAAATCAGATAAATTGTATTTCTTTCGTTCTGCATTAATTAAATTTATAAATTCTTTTTCATCATCAGTATAATTTAATAAAGGAGTATCTAAAGCAGTTTCAAAGCTACTTGAAGTTTCTACAGTGGTTTCACCCGTAGATGCTGAGCTTTCAGAAGTGATATTCTTTACATCAGAATTAGAATTACTTTCATTAGTTTTAGAAATTTCTAACGGATTTTCTTCAGTTCCAGTATATGGTTCAATATAGTCACTATAAACAGTACCTATAATATTTTTTTCAGATTGAACAACATACCAATTTCCAATTTTTGCAAAAACTCGTATGTAGTCTCCCTTTTTTAATATTCCAACAGCTTGATATGAAATTCCTGGACCTCTACGGATATTTAGGTGTGAAGCTGTTACAGTAGCATATTCAAAATCAACTTTTTCAACATTCTCTGAACCAAAAGATATAGAGTAAATACTAATAAATAAAATAATTAAACAACTAATTATACAAATTACATTTTTGTATTTAAATAAAAATTTTTTCATAAAATCATTTCCTTTCTTAATTTAATAAAGAAATTATGGACAAGTGATATGGATTTTATACATAAAAATAGAAAATAAATGTATAAATCTTTAATGAATTTCATATTTATAAAATGGTGATAATAATGAAATTTGTTAAAAGATGCATAGTTGTAATTTTTTTATTTAATATAATATGTTTAAATGTAAATTGCTTTGCAGATATAGAAAATGAAGATGAGATTAATAGCTTAGAAAGTATTGAAACAAATTCGGATAATAAATATAAAGTTCCAAAAGTTTTATCTAAATATGCAATTTGTATTGAAAGAACAACAGGAACAATTTTATTTGAAAATGATGCTTATGAAAAAACAGCTATGGCATCAACGACTAAAATTATGACAGCAATAATAGCAATTGAAAAAGGAAATTTAAACGATATTGTAACAATTTCTAAAAAAGCTGCGCAAATAAATGGTTCAAGACTTGAATTAAAAGAGAATATGCAAATTAGTTTAAAAGATTTATTATATGGTTTAATGCTTAGATCTGGAAATGATGCTGCAATTGCTATAGCAGAACATATAAGTGGTAGTACAGAAGAATTTGCAGTTTTAATGAATGAAAAAGCAAATTCTTTAGGTATGAATAATTCACATTTTGTAACACCAAATGGTTTAGATGATGAACAGCATTATTCAACAGCTTATGATATGGCTATTTTAACTAATTATGCATTAAACAATAAAGTATTTGTTGAAATTGTTGGTACTAAGAAAAGATCTATTAATTGGAATGGAAATTCTAGGGAAATATCAAATACAAATGAGTTATTAGGAAATTATAATGGTGTATATGGAGTAAAAACTGGATTTACCTTTGGAGCAGGTAGATGTTTAATTTCTGCTTGTAAAAGAGATGGATTAGATGTAATTGTAGTAGTTTTAGGAGCAAATACAAAAAAAGACAGAACAAATGACTCTGTAAAAATATTAAACTATGTAAATAGTTCTTATGAAATGGTAAATCTAAGTTCGATTATAATAAATAGCTTTGAAAAGGGAAAAAAATATTTTAAAGAAAATGTTAAATATGAAAAAATTGCTAACAAAGCAGAAATTGAACTTAAGTCTACGGAAAACACTATTTATCCAATTTTAAAAAATAAAATATCTCAAATTACTTCAAAAAGTTTTTCAATATTAAAAATATCTAATAATATGCCAAAAAATACCAAAGTTGGAATAGTACAAATTTATGTAGATAATAGATTATTAACAGGATATGACATAATTTTATCAAATGAGATTGTGAAAAAAGATGCAAAATATTATATAAGTGATATTTTTAAAAATTACTGCAGATATTTTTGTTCAAAATCTTGATTTAATGGCAAAAATGTAATATAATTGAAATATGATGGGAAAATTGTAGAATCCCAACAAGTGTAAGGTTTTAATCAGGTGTTTAGTCAAATATTTATATTGACTAAAATCTTAAAATGATTAAAATATAATTATAATACTATGTAAAGGAAGGATAAATATATGTTTAGAACAAAAATTAAAAAGTTACTAGCAGTATTATGTATAATGGTTTTAATAATGCCATATACATCAGAAGTTTTAGCTGCAAGTTTAACACACGAAACAGAAAAAGCATTAATAGAAACATCTCGTTTACATGAAGGTGGGGAGGAATCAAGTGGAACTTTATCTAGCGATTATGCAGATGAATATGATACAAATCCTTATACATACCGAATAAAAGATACAATTATATTCAAATTAATGCAATCTGGAGATACAAATTTTCAAGATTCAATGTATTGCTTAAATGCAGAAAAATCATTTCCAGGACAAGATAGTTTAGAATATGAAAATAAAGGAAACTTTAAAGATTCTTCTAATGAAAATGTAAAAGCTTTAGGATTATCAGATAGTGATTACAAAGCTCTAATTTGGCTTGTTAATAATATGTATTTAAGAAAACAAAATCCAGAATACAAAGATGAATTTTTAGCAAAAGCATTTGCAGATAAAATAGAAGCTGAAAAAAATAGTATACCACCAACAACTGTTGATTTAATAAAATCAAAATTAACAGATGACGATATAGATGTTGTACAACAATGGGCAATTTGGTATTTTACAAATAGAAATACAGAAAAATATGCTTCATTTGGTTCTATTTCAATAACAGGATTAGATGTAGCAACAATGCAAGAAGTATCAGGAAGTTATTTAGATGTTACAGGTTCTGCAATTCGTCAAGAATATGCAACAGTTTTATATAATTATTTAGTAAAAGCAGCTTTAGCAGGAGAAGAAACAAATGAAGTTACATATCCAAGTATTGCAGTAAAGAATACAGATATAAATAGTACAGTAGATGGAAAATATTATAAAGTAGGACCATTTAAAGTAAATAGTGGAAATGCGAGTGCAAGTTCATATACAATCAAATTAACAGATGGTGAAAATGAACTAAATACAGATAAGTATTCAATTTTAATTGAAGGAGAAGATGAATTTACAACTAAAAAAGTAAATGAAATCTTTGATCAAAATTATTACATATATTTACCTATAGAAAATAACGATATATCAAAAGTACAATTACAATTAAATTATAAAAAATACGAAACAAAAGCTACTTTATGGGAAACAAACGATTCAAAATATCAACCACTTGTGTTAATAACAAAAGAAAATACACCAGTAGAAGAAGTAGTATTTAAAAGTATTGAAGAAAAAACAGCAGATTTAGCGTTGAAAAAATATATAATTTCAGTAAATGGAGAAGAAGTTAAACGTTCAAACAATACTACATCAAATCAACCATTAGTTGATGCAAGAGATTTAGTTTCTGGTGGCGAAAATGCTAAATATTATGCAGAAAAATCACCAGTAGAAGTATCAGCAGGAGATAAAGTTGTATTTGAAATAAGAGTATACAATGAAGGTGAAATTGATGGAAAAGCAACACAAATAGTTGATTATTTACCAGAAGGTTTAACTCTTACAGAAAATAGTACAATAAATGACAAATATGGATGGACAAAATCAGCAAATGGTAGAGTAATCTCAACAACTGCAACAGTAAATGTTACAATTCCAGCATTTAATAAAGAAGAAAATGTTATAACAAGTACATTTGTACAAGTTGAATGTACAATTTCAGAAAAAGCAGATTCAGGAAAAGTTTTAACAAATGTAGCTGAAATCTCAGCAGACGATATAAAAGATAGAGATTCTAATCCAGGATCAATAAAACAAGAAGATATAAATACAGAAACATATACAGGAAACAAAGACAACAAATCAGATTTAACAGATAAAGATTATGACTACAAAGGTTTAGAAGATGATGACGACTTTGAAAAACTAATTGTAAAAGGTGGATCATTTGACTTAGCATTAAAGAAATTTATTACAAGAGTTAATGATAAAGCAACAATAGGAAGAGAACCAGTTGTTGAAGTAAAACCTTTAAAAGATGGATTAAAAAATGCAACATATACAATGTCAAAAACACCAGTAACAGTTAAAAAAGGTGATATAGTATTATATACAATTCGTGTATATAATGAAGGAACAAAGAGTGGATATGCAGAAGAAGTTGCAGATTATTTACCAGAAGGATTAGGATTCTTAGTAAATCATACAGTAAATATAGATAATTATTGGGCAATTCCTACAGATGGAAAAACAATAAAATTATCTGATATAGAAAATGGAACATCAAATTTAACAAAAGATGATTTTACAGGAATCACAGATTTAAAAGATGTAGAAGTAGTTACAGGAAAAAATGTAAAATTAACATCTACAAAACTTAAATCAAATGATACAGATACAAAAAATTTAATAGTTGGATTTGATCCAAGCAAAGATAAAGAATTATCATATAAAGATATACAAGTTGCTTGTATAGTTTTAGCAGATGAAGTAAAAGACAATAACTGCAAAAATATAGCTGAAATTACTAAAAACAGTGATGAAGATAGAAAAGATGTTACAGATAGAGATTCAACACCAGATACAGTAGATCCAAATAATTATCCAGGAAAAGATAAAAATCAAGATGATAATGATTATGAAGATTTAACAATGGAAGAACCAAAAGTGTTTGATTTAGCATTACAAAAATTCATTACAAATGTAAATAATACAGCTGTTACAGATAGAGAACCAGTGGTTACAAAAAATAGTGATGGAACATTAAAATATGTTCGTAAAACAGATGCAGTATCAGTAGCTAATAATGATGTAGTAACATATACAATTCGTGTATACAACGAAGGTGAACAAGCAGGATATGCAAAAGAAGTTAGTGATGATATACCAACAGGTTTAGTTTACTTACCAGATAATGAAACAAACAAAAAATACGGTTGGAAATTATACGATAAAAATGGACAAGAAACAACAGATATTAATCAAGCTGTTTCAGTAAAAACTGATTATTTATCAAAAGAAAAATCAGAAGCTAGAAAAGAAAATAATTTATTAAATCCTTATGATAAAAATGCAGAAATTAGTAAAGAAACTGGAAAACTAAATCCAGACTACAGAGATGTACAAATAGCTTTCAAAATTTCAGAAGATTCATTAACAAAAGATACAACAAAGAAAGATGAAAGACAAATAATAAATACAGCTGAAATAACAGATGACGAAGACAAAGATGGAAATCCAGTTGATGATATAGATTCAACACCAGGAAATAACAAAGATGGTGAAGATGATATTGATAAAGAAAAAGTTTATGTAAAATATTTTGACTTAGCTTTAAAGAAAGATTTAGTAAAAATAGTAATTACAGAAGATGGAAATTCTAGAGAAATAAATGTAGATGATCCAGATAAATTAATGAAAGTTGAAATCAATAGAAAGAAATTAAATTCAACACAAGTTAAATTTATTTATAAAATTACTGTAACAAACGAAGGTGAAATTGCAGGATATGCAAAAGAAATTAAGGATTATATTCCAGATGGTTTAAAATTTGTTCAAGAAGATAATAAAACTTGGTCACAAGTTTCAGATAAAGTTATAGTTACAAATGAACTTGAAAACAAATTATTAAATCCAGGAGAAAATGCTTCAGTATATGTAACATTAGAATGGGAAAAATCTGAAAACAATATGGGACAAAAAGTTAATACAGCTGAAATTAGCAAAGACTATAATGATAATGGTTCAAAAGATATAGATTCAACACCAGACAATAAAGTAGCAGGTGAAGATGATATAGATACAGCACCAGTAATTTTAAGTATATCAACAGGTTCTGAACAACCATATATAGTTTTACCAACAGCTATTATTACAATATTAGCAACAGGTATAGTATTAATTAAAAAATATGTACTTTAATTAAATGATAGTATAAATTAATAAAAAAAGTGTTACTTATGTAGCACTTTTTTTGTGTATAAATCATGTATATAAATTATTTAAAAAATTAATATAATTTATATATAGTGAATTTTAAAATTATTTTGTATTTTATTGGTAAGCATAGCCTTCGGCAAATTATGAATAAATTTACTAAAAAAATCAAAGTTTTGACATTTACAATAAAAATTGTATATGTTATAATTTATTTTGAAATAAAATAGGAGAGGTGATAAAATGAACCAAATTTTGGATTATAACCCTAATAAAAGCAGTAAAGGTTCATCTGGTTCAGATAAAATAGTCAGATTTTTTGCAATAATACTTATTATTTTTGCTTTATGTTTGGTAGCAAGTGGTGTATATAGAATGTGGTCTAGAAATCAAAGCAATAATAATTCAGCAGTAGCTCTACAAGCAGAAAAAGCTACAATAAATGTAGAAGTAGCAGATAGTTCTGCCAAAATAACTGTTACACATACAAAAGCAATAGAAAGTTTAATATATTGTTGGAATGAAGATACTGAAACACTTATAAAAGCATCAGGTGAAAATTCACTAGAAAAAGAAATACAACTTCCAACAGGTACAAATGTATTACATGTAAAGGTTGTTGATGTTGACGGAAATGAAACAACTTATGAAAAAGAGATTACAGCAGTAAATGGATCTGATTTGAAAAAACCAGTAATTACATTAACAGTTACAGATAAAGGAAAATTAAAAATAACTGCTACTGATGAAACAGAAATTTCATTTATTACATATACATGGAATAATGATGAAACAGTTAGAATAGATGCAACAGATGACAAAAAGAAAATAGAAACAGAAATAGAAATTCTAAAAGGAAAAAATAATATAACAGTATCTGCTGTTGATACAAGTAATAATACAACAACAGAAGTAAAAGAATATAATGGATTAACAAAACCAGAAGTTAAATTAACATTATCTTCAGATAAAACAAAAGTAAATGTTTCAATATCTCATGAAAATGGATTAAAAGGTGTATCAGGTTCACTAAACGGACAAGACTTTAACGTAGATGGAGTAACTGAAGGTACAACAAGTTTAAACTTTGATTTAAGTTTAGTAGAAGGAGAAAATAAAGTAAAAGTTGTTGCAACAAGTACTGATGGAACAGAAACTATTGCAGAACAAGACTTTACTTATGGAACAGAGACAACAGAAAATCCAACAAATACAACAGAAAACAACACAACAGATACAGGAAATGATAATCAAGATAAACCAAAAATTTCAGCAGAGCAAAAAGCTGATGATAAGAAAAAAATTGTAGTAGATATGAAGTATGAAAAAGGAATAAAATCTGCAACATTACAATTTAATGGTCAAAATTATGATATAAATATAGCAGAAAATACAAAAGAGGGTAACTTCGAATTAGACTTAGCAGAAGGTGAAAATAAAGTAATATTAACAGTTGTAGGTAGTGATGGAGCAACACAAGTTTTAGAAAAAAGTTTTACTGTACAATAGAAAAATAGGAGATGTATATGATACAAGAAGTTTATATAATAGATGATCAAAAAGAATTAATTGAAAATTTGAAGATGGAATTTAAAGATGACAAAGAATATAAATTTAAAACAGTAGGAACAGATAATTTAGAAGAAGCTTTAAGAAATATACCATCTCTTATTATAATAGATGAAGATACAGCAAAAATGGATATTATCGAGTTATGTAAAAAAATAAGAGCAGACGAAGACAATAGTATTACACCAATAATAGTGATAACATCAAACAAAGATAGAAATCATAGAATAGAAGTTTTAAAAACACATGTAGAGTATTTTATAAAAAAGCCAATAGATGAAGAATATTTGTATTATACAATAAAAAATATTACATCATTAATGTATATAAATAGAAGAGTTAGTCCTTTAACAGGTTTACCTGGAAATGTACAAATTCAAGCAGAAATGAAAAAAAGATTATTGAATAAAGAAGTATTTGCAATAATGTATTTTGATTTAGATAATTTTAAGGCGTATAATGATGTTTATGGTTTTGCAAATGGAGATGAAATAATAAAATTTACAGCAAAAGTTATTTTGAAACATGTTCATAATATAGAAAATAGTGATAATTTTGTTGGGCACATTGGTGGTGATGACTTTGTTGCAATTATAGGTGAAACCGATTATGACAAAGTTTGTCAAGACATAATTGCTGAATTTGATAGTGAAGCTGTAAATTTTTATAATGATGAAGATGTTGAAAGAGGATATGTAGAAGTTGCAAATAGAAAAGGAATAATAGAACAATTTCCACTAACATCCATTTCAATTGGTGTTGTAGAAGTAGATAATAAAAAAATTAAGACAACATTAGAAATAGGTGAAGTTGGTGCTCAAGTAAAACACCAAGCTAAAACAATTATGGGAAGTACTTATGTTATAAATAGAAGAAAATTTTAGGAGAAATCCTAAAATTTTTTTTGCATTAAATTTGAAATTTTTTTATCAATACGGTTTATTTGTATTTGAGCAAATAAACTGTTTTTTTTCTTTATTTCTTCTTTTTTGTTTATCAATTCAATAGCAGTTTTTCTATTTTCCTCTGGAATTTGAGATAAAAGTTTTGATATTTTAATTCTATCAGTAACTTCTTTTAAATAATCAATATTTTCGTCCATTTTGAGCCTCCTAAAATAGTTATTTATAACATAAAAATAACACATCATACTCAAAATGTCTATATTAATTTTTTGAAGAATTATCAAAAAAGTCCATTATACCAGTGTAAATACCCCAAGCAATTTTTTCTTGATAGCTATCTTGTTTTAGTAAATTTGCTTCTTCTGGATTAGAAAGAAAACCACATTCAACTATTACAGTAGGAACTTTAACATTTTCAATAATATATTTATCTTTTATACTTTGAGGGATTCGCTTATTTGAAATTTGTATGCTATTATTTAAGTTTTCTTGAATAAGATTACTTAAAATTTTTCCCTCTTCAGAGTCTTTTTTGTAAAAGGTTTGCCAACCATAATATTTACTTTGTTCAATTTTATTTAGATGAATAGAAATAAATAAATCACTATCAGAAGAATTACCAATTTTCACACGATTTTTCATATCTGATACTTTCATCTCTCTTAAAGATTTGCTATCTAAATCATAAATACCATTTTCATCTGAACGAGTTAGTATAACATTGCAATTGCTAGCTTCAAGCAATTTCTGAAGTTTTAATACTATTTTTAAATTTATACCAGCTTCAGTAAGTCCATCTTTATTTTGAGCACCTTCATCAGGAATGCCATGTCCAGCGTCAAGAGTTATAGTGTGACCAGTAACAGGAGTTGATGATGTTGATATAGTATTAGTATTTTCTAATTTGTTTAAAGAAAGACTTGCAAAAAAGATTGAAAAAACAAGTGCAAATTCAATAAAAAGTAATCTTTTTTTGTTAATAATAATCATGAAAAATCTATCCTTTCTTACTGTAATAACAGTAGTTTAAGCAATTATCATAATATTTATTTTGTTATATAATAGGAAAGTGCTCTGCACTTCCTATTATATAACGGCTTGCGCCCAACATTGCACACAAGTTTTTGAAAAAAACTTGGCGCGATGAACAAAGACGTGGACATTTGCATAAAAATTTGTCTTTTGCAATTATCATAATGTCCACTTTTGTTCTATTTATAAGAATGTTTATACCAATTTTGATTTTGATAAATAAATTCAAAAAAAGAAAAATTTATTAATATATTTTATGAAAAAATAATTTAATAATGATTAAATTATAAAAGATAAGATAAAAAAGTATAAAAAATTTAGAATAGCAGAAAATATTTCTAATGAATTACAAGAAATTAGTTTGAAAATTTAAAAAATTTATTAAAATATAAAAAATATTGCGCAAGAAAGGAATAAATCTTTTTATGAAAAATTATAGAGAATTAAATATTTCTGGAACAATTCTTGATACAATGCAATTAGAAAAATATATGGAGAAAATAGCATCAGAACATAATATTTCTAATTATAGTGATATTGACACATATCCATTAGAAACATTAAAAATAAGCTATCACACTATTTTGGAAACATATAATTTATTATCAAAACATATAAAAATGGGAATAAAAATACACTCTGCAGGTGAATGGATTTTAGATAATTTTTATATAATTGAAGAAAATGTAAAATCAATACAAAAAGATTTATCTATAAAGAGATATAAACAAATGCTAGGAATTTCAAATGGAAAATATATTGGTTTTGCTAGATGTTATGTATTGGCATCTGAAATAGTAGCATTTACGGATTGTAAAATAGATAAAGAAACAATAAATACATGTTTAAGAGCATATCAAAAAAAGAAGTTATTAAGTATGCAAGAAATCTGGGATTTAGGAACTTTTTTAAAGTTAGCTTTAATTATTAAAATTAGTGAAATGTGTGAAAAAATATATTTAGCACAGATTCAAAAAGTGAAAGTCGAAAATATTTTGCAAAGAGTAATAGAAAAACAAGAAGGAAAAGAATATAAAGTTAGTACAAGTATAAAAATTAGAGAAACAGAGCCAAAATATCCATTTATAGAATATATGGCATATAAGTTAAAAGAATATGGTAAAGGTGCAATAGAGTATCAAAAGATATTAGAAAAAGAAGTTGCAAAATTAGGACTTACAGTAACAGATGTCATTCAAAAAGAACATTTTCATATAGCAAATATAAAAATTACGATAGGAAATGGAATAAAAAGTTTAAAAGAAATTGGACATATTAATTTTGGTGAATTATTTTCATATACAAATGCTACAGAAGAGATTTTAAAACAAGATCCAGCAAATGTATATAAATACATGGATGAAGAAAGTAAAAATTATTATAGAGAACAAATATCAAAAATTTCTAAAAAAAGTAAAATATCTGAAGTTTATATAGCAGAAAAAGTAATTGAGCTTTCAAAAAGATATGAAAACAAAGAAAAATTATCAGAAAAACGTAAATCACATGTTGGGTATTATTTGATTGATAATGGAATAAATGAATTAAAGAAAGCTTTAGAAATTAAATACAAAAAAGAAAACAAAAATGAAACCGGAATAAAATTATATATTGCAACACTTATAATATTACCAATATACTTTGATTTTATCTTGTCATATTTAATTTATTATTCATATCAAAATTTGTTTTTTAGTATTTTAATGGCAATAGTATTGTATATACCAATTTCTGAAATAATAGTAAAATTTATTAACTATGTACTAAGTAAATGTAAGAAACCAGAAAAATTACCTAAGATGGATTATGAAAAAGGATTGCCAAAAGAAGCAACAACATTTGTAGTAATTCCAACAATATTAAAAAGTAAAGAAAAAGTTGCAGAAATGATGAAGAAATTAGAAGTATATTATTTGGCAAATAATATACAAAATGTATATTTTGCATTACTGGGTGATTGCTCTGAAGAAGAAAATCAAAATATGCCTTTTGATTTTGAAGTAATAGAAGAAGGAAAAAAATGGGAAGAATATTTGAATAAAAAATATAAAACAGATAAATTTCCAATATTTCATTTCTTGTATAGAAAAAGAACATGGAATGAATGTGAAAAATCTTTTATAGGCTGGGAAAGAAAAAGGGGATTATTAGTCACATTCAACGAGTATATTCTAGGAAAAAAAGAAAATGATTTTTTAGAAAATACAATAGCAAAAAACAAAGATTATTTACCAAAAATAAAATATATTATTACATTAGATAGTGATACTAATTTAGTATTAGAATCAGTTCCTAAATTAGTAGGTGCAATGAATCATATATTAAACAAACCTGTTTTAAAAGGAAAAAAAGTTATAAACGGTTATGGCATTATGCAACCTAGAATAGGACTTGATTTAGATTTAGCACAAAAAACATATTTTGTAGAGCTTTATAGTATGCAAGGTGGAATTGATTTATATTCAAATGCAATTTCTGATATTTACCAAGACTATTTTAAAGAAGGAATATTTACAGGAAAAGGAATTTATGATTTAGAAATATATAGTAAAATTTTAGAAAATGAAATTCCGGAAAATACGGTGTTAAGTCATGATTTACTAGAAGGAAATTATTTAAGATGTGGATTACTTGGAGATGTAATATTGCTAGATGGATATCCTTTAAAATATCTTCCATATATTAAAAGAAGTCATAGATGGATTAGAGGAGACTGGCAAATTGTAAAATGGTTAAATAACAAAAATATGAATAGAATTTCCAAATTTAAAATATATGATAATTTAAGGAGAAGCCTTGTAAATGTACTTGGTTTTATTGGTATTTTATTAGGTGCAATCTTTTATAAATATTTAAAATTTAGTAATACATTAATAGCTATCTCCTTAATCTCTATAATATGTTCTTATATTTTAGATATTTTAAATATTATTATATTTAAAGAAAGTTATATAGAAGGTGAAATATATGCAGATAAAAAGTTTTCTAACGATATAGGAAATAGTAAAAAAAGTATTTTGAAGTTGTTGCTACAAATATCTTTTTTACCTTATGAAGCTTATGAAAATCTTGATGCAATAATAAAAAGTATTTATAGAATGAAAAATAAAACTAAATTGTTAGAATGGGTTACAGCAGAAGATGGAGAAAAACAAAGTAAAAATAATTTGAAATCATATTGTGAAGAAATGATATTTAATATAATAATTGGAATTATATTATTTTTTGTACCAATTATAATTATAAGAATTTTAGCTGTTTTATGGATTGTTGGACCTTTTTTAGCATGGTATATAAGCTTAGATAGAAAAGAAAATAATGAATTGCAAGCAATAGAAAAAGGATATTTAGAAGAAGTTGCAAGAAGAACATGGAATTTTTTTGAAGATTATATAAAACCAGAAAATCATTATTTAATGATAGACAATTATCAAGAAGATAGAGAAAAAAAGGTAGTTACCAGAACATCTTCAACTAATATAGGATTATCTTTAATTGCTGTTATATCTGCTTATGATTTACATTTTATAAATTTTTCACAAGCAAGAAAATATATAGAAAATATATTAAATACAATAAATGATTTAGCAAAATGGAATGGACATTTATATAATTGGTATGATACAAGAACATTGCAACCTTTAATGCCAAGATATGTTTCAACAGTAGATAGTGGAAATTTTGTAGGATATTTATATATATTAAAACAATTTTTAATAGAAAACCAAGATGAAAATGTAGAATTTTTAATTCAAAATGTAGAACAGTTAATAAAAAACATAGATTTTAGACCTCTGTATAGTGAAGAAAATAAATTATTTTCTATAGGATTTAATTTAGAAGAAAATAAATTGACTGATTCTTATTATGATTTTTTAGCGTCTGAAGCAAGACAAGCAAGTTTAGTAGCAATAGCAAAAAAAGATATTTCATCAAAACATTGGAATGCTTTAAGTAGAACACTTACAAGTTTAAAAGGTTATAAAGGATTAATTTCTTGGTCTGGAACAGCTTTTGAATATTTGATGCCAAATATAAATATAAAATGTTACCCAGGTGGATTACTAGATGAATCTAGCAAATTTGCAGTAATGTGTCAAATGGAGTATGCTAGAAAATTAGATATACCGTGGGGAATTTCTGAATCTGCATATAGTTTAAAAGATTTATATAATAATTACCAGTATAAAGCATTTGGTATACCTTGGCTTGGATTAAAAAGAGGATTAGAAAATGATGTTGTAGTTTCGCCATATAGTACATTTTTATCGTTAGAAGAGGTACAAAAATCAGCAATAAAAAATGCAAAAAAACTTGAAGAATTAGGAGCTTTTCAAAAATATGGATTTTATGAGGCAATCGATTTTACAAAATCAAGACTAAAAAAAGGACAAGAATATGAAGTAGTAAAAACATATATGGCGCATCATCAAGCTTTAATACTTTTAGCAATAAATAATTGTATAAATGAAAATATTTTAAAGAAAAGATTTAATTTGAATCCAGAGATAGAAGCAGTTGATATATTACTTCAAGAAAGAATGCCAATAAATATGATATTAACAAAAGAATATAAAGAAAAAATAGATAATATAAAAGTGCAAAACGATTTAGCATATAATGAAAGAGTAATAGAAAAACATCATTCTATGTACAGAAATATAGGAGTTATTTCTAATGGTGATTACAAAATAATGTTAAATGATTTGGGAATGGGATATAGTGACTATGAAGGAAATTTGATATACCAATATAAATTAACTAATGATGTAAAACAAGGAATATTTTTCTATATAAAAAATATTAGAACAAAAGAAATATTTAATCCTTATGAAAATGCAAAAGTGATTTTTTCACCAGATAAAATATCATTTAGCAAATTAGAAGGAAAAATAAAAACAAATATAGATATATTAATAGATCCAAATAAATCTTTAGAAATAAGAAATATATCTATAGAAAATATAGGAAGTACAGAAGAAATATATGAATTTATTAGTGAATTTGAACCAGTTTTAAGTCCAAAAATGCAAGAATATTCACATCCTGCTTTTAATAAATTATTTTTACACGCAGAAAAAGATGAAAATGTATTTTATATTACAAGAAAAAATAGAATTGGAGAGCCATATTTATATTTAGCAACAACTTTATACACAGAAAATGAACCAATTGTGGATTTAGAGTATGAAATTGACAAAGAAAAATATTATGGTAGAAATGAAACTGAAATGCCAGAGCTATTAAAAGAAAATAGAAAATTTTCTAGTGAGATGAAGGAAGTAAATGATTTAATTTTAGCGATGAAAAAAACAATAAAAATATTACCAGGCGAAAAGAAAAAGATGAGTTTGCTAGTTTTGACAGGAAGAAATGAAGAAATTTTGAAAGATGATATGAAAAAATTACAAAAAGCACAGGAAATATCAAGAATTGTGGATATAGCTAAAGCAAGAAGCGAAGAAGAACTACAATTTTTACAAATAAAGAGTAAAGAATTGGCAACTTTCCAAAAGATGTTAGATTATATTTTGTCATCTGCGCCAAACTATAAAATGTCACAAGGAAAATCACATAAGAAAGATAACTTATGGAAATTTGGAATTTCTGGTGACAACCCTATCTTAGTAGCTAAACTAAGAAAAATGGAAGAAGTAGGAGCCTTAAAAGAAATATTAAAAGCTTATGAATATTATAGAGCAAAAGCAATTTTTATAGATTTAGTTATACTAGATGAGGAAGATAATGTTTACGAAAAGTATGTTGAAAATAGTATAGAAGAACTGATTTCAGAAAAACAATTACAACATTTTAGAAATATAAATGCAGGAATATTTTTAATTGAAAGTAATTATAAAAATAAAGAAGAAATAGAAACAATTTTAATAAAATCAAAATTAATAATTGACCTAAACAAAACTGACTTAGAATCATTTATACAAAAATTAGAAAATAGACGAAATAAAAGTTATAAAAAAGTACAAAAAACTGATTGCATAAACAATACGAATGAAATTATACCATTACAACAAGAAGAATTAAAATTCTTTAATGGATATGGTGGATTTTCAAATGATGGAAAAGAATATCATATATTTACAAATAAAGAAAATAGAACACCAACTGTATGGTCTCATATATTGTCAAATAAATTCTTTGGAACTTTAGTAACAGATAATTTTAGTGGTTATACTTGGAATAAAAATAGTAGATTAAATAGACTTACAGCATGGAATAATAAACCAATTTCCAATCCAGTTTCAGAAATTTGGTATTTAAAAGAAGATGATGTAGTATGGACAATTAATAGTGGAATAAAACCAAATGAAAATTATTATTATATAAATTATGGATTTGGATATGCAAAATATAAAAATACTAATAATGATTTAATACAAGAAATAGAAGTTTTTGTTCCAGAAAATGAAGCAGTAAAAATTAGTAATGTTAAACTAAAAAATACAAGTAATAAAAATAGAAATCTAAAATTATTAGTTTATATTAAACCTGTTTTAGGAGAAGATGAAATCTTTACTAATGGAAATATAGAAGTTACTAAAGAAGAAAATATAATATATGCTAACAATATATTACCAGAAGAACAATTTGATAGACCAATGTTTTTATCTAGTAGTATACCAATAAGCAGTTTTACAGGAAACAAAGATATATTTTTAGGTTCAAAAAGTTTAGAAGATCCTAGAGCTTTATATGAAAAATTAGATCAAAAAAATGGTCTTGGAAAAAATTCATGTGTGGCTGTAGAAATTGAAATAGAATTAAATGCTTATGAAAACAAAGAATTTGCAATAATGTTAGGACAAGAAGAAAAAGGAAAGATTAAAGAGATAGTAGACAATTTTAAAGACAATTTGAACAGAGAAAATGCTTTGTTAAAAGTAAAACAAAATTGGAATAATATAACACAGAAATTAAGTGTAAAAACACCATCAGAAAGTATAAATTTATTAATAAATGGTTGGTTAATATATCAAACTTTATCTAGTAGATTGTATGGAAGAACAGGATTTTATCAATCAGGTGGAGCTTATGGTTTTAGAGATCAATTGCAAGATAGTTTAGGAATGAAATTTGTAGATTCAAAATTATTAGAAGAACAAATTATAAATTGTGCTAGTCATCAATTTATAGAAGGAGATGTACTTCATTGGTGGCATAATGAAACAAAAAGAGGAATAAGAACAAGATTTTCTGACGATTTATTGTGGCTTGTATATGTTGTATTAGAATATATAGAATTTACAAATAATAAATCAATATTAGAAACAGAAGTAGAGTACTTGACAGGCGAAGAATTAAAACAAAATGAATTAGAAAAATATGATATTTTTTATAAAAGTGATAAAAAAGAAACTATATATGAACATTGTAATAGAGCAATAGAAAAAGTAATTTCTAAAGGAATAGATCCATTTCCTAAAATAGGAATTGGTGATTGGAATGATGGATTTAGTGAAGTTGGGGCTAAAGGTAAAGGACAAAGTATATGGTTAGGATTTTTCTTGTATGATGTATTAAATAGATGGATAAATATTTGCAATGAAAAACAAGATTTAGAAAGAGCAAAAAAATATAGTGATATTAAGGAAAAATTAAGAAAATCACTAAACACAGAAGGTTGGGATGGAAGATGGTACAAAAGAGCTATTACAGATGATGGAAAAATAATAGGAAGTATGAATTCAGAAGAAGCAAGAATAGATAGCTTAAGTCAAAGTTGGTCAGTAATCTCTAATGCAGGAGACAATGATAAAAAATTTATAAGTATGGAATCCGTAAAAAACAATTTAGTAGATTATGAAAATCAATTGATAAAATTATTTGATCCACCATTTGAAAAAAGCTCGATAAGACCAGGTTATATAAAAGGTTATAAACCAGGAATGAGAGAAAATGGTGGACAATATACCCATGCAGCAGTGTGGTTTGTAATGGCAGAAGCTATGCTAGGGTTTGGTGATGATGCAGTAAAATTTTTAGAAATGATAAATCCAATAAATCATTCTAATACTTTAGAAAAGGCACAAAAATACAAGATAGAACCATATAGTATTCCAGCAGATGTTTATTCAAATAAAGATTTAGCTGGTAGAGGTGGCTGGAGCTTGTATACAGGTTCAAGCAGTTGGTTTTATAAGGTTACAGTTGAATATATTTTAGGATTAAAAATAAAAAATGGATATTTATATGTAGAACCATGTATAGACAAAAACTGGAAGGAATATGAAATTCGATATAAATACGAAACTAGTATTTATCAAATAAAAGTAAAAAATTTGAATTCAAAAAATACAGGTGTAGAAAAATTTGTACTAAATGGTGTAGAAATAAAAGAAAAAAGAACATTGTTACAAGATAATGGTAAAATTAATACAATTGAAATTTTTATGTAATTATGTAATAAAATTGAAAAAAATTTGAAAAGAACTTGTACAAAATGTTTAAATATGATATAACTTAAAAAGGAAAAAAGAGTACAGTATTGGAATTTCAGAAAGGCGGGAAGTTTGTGGAAAATATAGTGGTTGAAAAAGATAAAAAAACAATTTTAGTTGTAGATGACGAGGAAAATATCAGAGAATTACTTGTTTTTAACTTACAAAAAGAAGGATACAATACCCTAGAAGCGCAAGATGGAATTACAGCAGTTGATATGGCTTTAGAGAAAAAACCAGATTTAATTTTATTAGATGTAATGATACCAAAACTAGATGGAATATCAGTTTGCAAAAAAATTAGATATGCTTTAAACATTTCAAATATACCTATTTTAATGATTTCTGCAAAAGATAGCGAATCAGACAAAATAGTTGGATTAGAAATGGGAGCAGATGACTATATAACAAAGCCTTTTCAAATTAGAGAAGTTATGGCTAGAATAAAAGCAAATCTTAGAAAAGCAGAATTAAATGCAAATTACGAAAATAATATGAATTCAAAATCAAATGAAAAAGACGACATTATAAAAGTAGGGGATTTAACTTTAGATACTAAAAAAGTAGAAGTAAAAGTTAAAGGAGAAGTAATCAATCTTACAAAAAAAGAATTTGATGTTTTAAAATATTTAGCTAGTCAACCAGGTCAAGTTGTAACAAGAGAAATGCTACTTCGTGAAGTTTGGGAATATGAAGAATATGTTGGAGCTATTAGAACAATAGATGTAACTATGAATCGTATTCGTGACAAAATAGAAAAAGACAAAGCAAATCCTAAGATCTTAATTACAAAAAGAGGCGTAGGATATTATGTAACAGATAAAACTTAATAGTAAACAATAAGGGGATTCAAAAATATTTTACTTTTTGAATCTCTTATTTTTTTCTTAAAAATATTATAAAACTTGATATATATTATCTGATGCTTAATCTTTAAATATAATGATTTTCATTACTTCCTCGGCTTTATTACGAAATTTAAAAATTTCATATCAAATTAAATTTTTACTTGAATATGGGACAAGATAAGTATATAATATAGAAAATTGGGTGATTTCACTCATAAAATAGGAGTAAATAATGCTAAAAAACATACAAACCAAAATTATTATGGTTTTTGTGATTTTTGGAATAATTGTAACTACTGCTATTAGTACAATGTCAATTTTTCAAATGAAGAAATGGGAAGATATTAGTATTTCAATAAATGAAGAGACTAGAACTGAAATAATTAATCAAGCTCAAAAAACAGAAAAAGTAATTTTTTATGAATCAATATTTTTCCTTTTAACATCATTAGGTTTAGGTATAATTGTTTCTAAAATTTTAATAGATCCTTTTTCAAAACTTTTAAAAAGTGCAGAAAAAATTGTTAAAGGTGAAGACATAAAAGAAAAAGATGTTGAAAAGAGCACAATTAAGCCAAGCAACAAGAGTGAAATTGATGAATTAGTAGCAGCATTAGGCTCAATGAATAAAGAACTAAAAGAAAATTTAAATGAAGTTACAAGGCAGAAAAAACAAATAGAAACTATTTTGCTTCATATGACTGATGGAATTATAGCTTTTAATATTGAAGGTAATATTATTCATATTAACCATGCTGCAAAAACACTGCTAAATGTTAAAGATGAAGAAAATTTTGAAGAAATATTTGAAAGATTTCATGTAGATATAAATATGGAAAAAATTATATATTTGGAAAATTGGACTTCATCAGAGAAAAAAATTAGTGTAAATGAAAAAACTATAAATTTATTTTTTGCACCATTTAAAAATGAAAATGATAGACCAGCAGGTGTAATAGTTGTAATTCAAGATATTACAGAACATGTAAAACTAGATAGTATGAGAAAAGAATTTGTTGCAGATGTATCACATGAATTAAAAACGCCAATAACATCTATAATGGGTTATGCAGATACTATTTTAGAAAATGAATTAGACCAAGAAACACAAAAAAACTTTTTAAAAAGAATATCATCAGAAGCACAAAGAATGTCAAATTTAGTTTATGATTTATTAACTTTATCTAGATATGACAATTCAAAGATTAAATTAGAAAAAACAGAATTTGACTTAGGAGAATTAGTAAAGTATACTTTTGATGGTTTAAAATTAGAAATGGATAAAAAAGCAATTGTTGGAGAATGTTTTGTTACTTCAAACGTTCCACCTGTATATGCAGATAAAAGTGGAATACAAAGAGTAATAATAAATATACTAACAAATGCTATCAAATATACTAAAGAAAATGGAACAATCAAAACATATGTTGGATTTGTATATAATGATGCATATATAAAAATAATAGATACAGGTATAGGAATATCAAAAGAAGATTTAAATAGAATTTTTGAAAGATTTTATAGAGTAGACAAATCTAGAACTAGAGAAATGGGTGGTACTGGACTTGGATTATCTATAGCAAAAGAAATTCTAGATAAAAATGATGGTAGAATTGATATAAAAAGTGAACTTGGAAAAGGAACAGAAGTTGTTATTCGAATACCAACAAAACAAGGACTAGAAAAATATAATAAAGAAGAAAGTGAAAAAGAAACAAAAGAGAATTAGTGGAGGGATATTATGAAAGATAAAAATGGAAAGAAGATACTAGCGGGATTAACAAGTGCATTTATATTTTTTGGAAAGAATGTTTATGCAACTTCTAGCACAAGCAGTACAGCTTCATCAAGTGGTAAAATAGGATTGTTATTTGGTGTAGTATTAGTTGCTGCAGTATTGGGATTAGGTTATAAAATGGATAAAAATTCAGAAAATAAATCTGATGAACCCAAAGAACCTAAAATGCCAAAAGCAAAAAAAGAGAAAGCTGACAAGAAAAAGAAAAATAAAATTAAAGAAAAAAATAATATCGATGAAACTGAAGAAAACAAAATTGTAGACAATGACATGCCTTATGAAGCTGAACAAAATGAAAAATATGTACCAGAAAAAGTGGAAATGTCTGATATAAATGAAAATACAGAATATGAAGATGATGATAGTTTGTATTCAGCTTTCAATGCTTCAAGTTCAGTAGAAAATGAACCAGAAAAGAAAGATTTTGATTCTACAATGGTATTTAATATGAATCAAGAAAATAACTCAACAGCACCTGTAAATGAAGTAAAAGATGAAGAACCAGAAAATGAAGAATATGAAATAGGAGATTTAAATCAAAAAATTGACGAATTAGATGACTTAGATGATATTGATGATGATTTAGTAAATAAAAAATTAAATGAATTTGAAAAATCAAATGAAGATGTTGAAAATCCAGAAGAATTTTTAAATAGTTTAAAAAAATACGAAAAAAATGCAGATGACTTTGCTGGATTTTCAGTTGCACCAGAAGAAAATAATGAAGACGAAGAAGTATCATCATTTTCTTTTGGAAATACAGAAAATATAGAAGATTCTGAAAAATCAAGTTCAAAACATAAAAAGTATACAAGAAAAAAAGCTAAAAAAACACAAACAATAGAAAATCCAACACCAACATTTGAAACAATAGAATCAAAAGAAGAAAGCAACACAAGTGAAAAAGATGAAACTGAAGAATTTTCTTTTAGCAAACCAGAAGAAAAGTCTAAAGATGTAAATGAAACATCAGGAGTTGATTATGGATTTTTAAATCAAATGGAACAAAACTTAATGAAAAATCAAGAAGAAAGAATGAAAAAGAATACAACAGAAAAGAAATCTCGTACAAAGAAAAAAGAATAAAATTCACAATTGAAAGGAATTTCTAAATGAATAGTAATATCAAAAATGTATTAGAATGGGTATATTGTATAGTAATAGCATTTGTTTTAGCATTGCTATTTAGGTACTTTATAGGTACACCTACAATAGTTAGACAAAGAAGTATGTATCCAACATTACAGGAAAATCAAAGATTGGTTTTGAATAGAACTTTTAGATTTGGAAATAGCTTACCTAAAAAAGGCCAAATAATTACATTTGAGGCACCAACAAGAAGCTATGAAGCATGGGAAGTTGATCAATCTAATCCAGTTGCCATATACAATAATGAGCCTCAAGGAATATTTAACAAATTTGTATATCATGTTTTAGAACTAACAAAAAGAAGTTATATAAAAAGAGTAATTGGATTACCAGGAGATCATGTTAAAATTGAAAATGGATCAGTTTATATAAATGGAGAACTACTTGAAGAAGAATATTTGCAACCAGATGTTGTTACAGAATCAGAAATATTTAATGATTTTATAGTTCCAGAAGGTTATGTTTTTGCAATGGGTGACAATAGAACAAAAAGTACAGATTGTAGAAGTTTTGGCTGTATACCAGCAGACAAAATAGAAGGAATTGTAATATTCAGATTTTGGCCATTTAATGTATTTGGAAAAGTAAAATAAAAGGAAAAATAAAATTGGAAACGAGTAATATTATTGGGAATAGTGAAATAAAAGAATATTTAGCAAATTCAATAAAAACAAATAATGTATTACATAGTTATTTATTTTTAGGAACAGAAGGAATAGGCAAGCGTAGGCTTGCCGAAAACTTTGCTAAGCAAATATTGTGCAAAGAAAATGGAGAAGAAAATTGCAAGTGTAAATCTTGTATTTGTTTTGATGGAAAAAATCATCCTGATTTTAATTATATTAATGAACAAGGTGAAGCAATAAAAATTGAAACAATAAGAGAAGTTACAAAAAAAGTAATTGAAAAACCAATAGTATCCGAAAAAAAAGTATATATCATAAATGATTGTGAAAAAATGACTAAAGAAGCTCAAAATTGTTTGCTAAAAACGTTAGAAGAGCCACCAGAATTTGTAACCATAATATTAGTATCATCAAATGAAAATTTATTGTTAAATACAATAAAATCTAGATGTATGAAACTGAAGTTTCAAAATATTGATGATGAAGAATTGAAAAAATTTGCATTAGAAAAATTGCAATATGAAGAAATATCTGATAATATGTTAAAATCTTTTGGTGGCAGTATTGGAAGAGCAGAAAAGCTGAAAGAAAACAAAGAAAAATACAATGAAATAGAAAAATTTACAAAATTATTGTTAGAAAAAAATAAACCAGAGATTATGCAGATTGGAAAGATACTTTACGATAAAGAAAATATCAATGATATTTTAGATTATTTAATAGTTTGTTTATATTCAAATGGAAAACAAAATAGAAAGTACTTAAACTGTATAGAGCTTGTAAATAAATGTATAACAAGACTTAAAGTTAATAGTAATTTTGATATGAGTATAGACTCTCTTATAATGGAAATGTGGGAGGAGTTAAATGAAAACAGTTACAGGAGTTAGATTTAAAAGACCAGGAAAAATATATTATTTTGATCATGGTGATTTACAATTAGAAAAAGGAATGCATGTAATAGTAGATACAGCGATGGGAGAAGAATATGGAGAAGTTGTATTTGCTAATAAAGAAGTAGAAGATACAGAAGTAACAGAGCCATTAAAAAAAGTAATTCGTATTACAAATGAAAAAGATGAAAAGATGTTAGCTGAATTTAAAGCAAAAGAAAAAGAAGCTTTTGCTATATGTGTAGAAAAAATAAAAAAACATGAACTACCAATGAAACTTGTAGATGTAGAATATAAATTTGATGGTTCAAAGGTTATATTTTATTTTACTGCAGATGGCAGAATTGATTTTAGAGAATTAGTTAAAGATTTAGCATCTGTATTTAGAACAAGAATAGAGCTTAGACAAATTGGTGTTAGAGATGAAGTAAAAAGAATTTGTGGAAATGGAATTTGTGGTAGAGAATTATGTTGTTGTTCATTTTTAGGAAATTTTGAAACAGTATCTATAAAAATGGCAAAAGAACAAAATATTTCATTAAATCCATCTAAGATTTCCGGAAATTGTGGAAGATTAATGTGTTGCTTAAAATATGAAGAAGAAGTATATGCAGAAAAAGCAAAAAGATTGCCTAAAATAGGTGCAATAGTAAAATCAGAAGAAGGCACAGGAGAAGTTGTATCAGTAGAGACATTAAAAGAAGTAATAAGAGTAAAATATCAAGATGGTGATGATACATTTTACAAAAAGCATAATGTTAAAGATTTAATAGTAATAAAAGATGCTCAAGAAGATGATAGTATTGTTGCAGAAAATGAAGAAGATTTAGCTGAATTAAAGAAATTAGAAAAATTAGAAAAGGCTGACAAGAAAAATCAAACAGATGATATATAAAAAATTTTGCTAAATAATGTATGGAAATTTGATTTGTAAATTTTGCACACGAATAAAGACTTAAATTAAAATTTTAATAATGTAAACACTATTAAAGTTTGATTTTGTCTTTAATAAAGAGGGGATAAAAAATGAAAACACTAATAACAAATGGTCTTATATTGGATATGGTTGGTGAAGAGCCAAACATAAAAAAAGCAGATATATTAATAGAAAATAATAAAATATTAAAAATTGAAAAAGATATTACAGATGAATTTGATAAAAAAATAAATGCTAAAAATATGTTAATCATGCCTGGATTAGTAAATACACATACACATCTTGCAATGAGTATTTTTAGAGGATACAAAGATGATAGAAAATTAATGGATTGGTTAGAAAATGCAATATTTCCAGTAGAAGATAAATTACAACCAGAAGATATATATTGGAATTCATATCTTTCTTGTTTGGAAATGATAAAATCAGGAACAACAACATGTAACGATATGTATTTTGGAATGAATAAAGTTATAGAAGCAATAGAAGCAACAGGATTAAGAGCAGTAGTTGCATGGTGCTTAACAGATGATTCTATTAGAGATAAACTTGAAAGAACTAGAGAATATGCAAAAATATACAACAATAATCCAGAAAGTAAAATTACAATATTTACATCTCCACATGCACCATATTCATGTAATCCAGATACAATAAAATTATGTGTAGATTTAGCAAAAGAACTACATACAGGATTACATATTCATTTAGCAGAAACGCAAAATGAAGTAGTAACAATAAGAGATAGATACGATAAAACAGCTACAGAATATTTAGCAGATTTAGATGTATTTGATGTTCCAGTTATATTAGCACATGGAATTTATATTTCAGATAGTGATATAGAAATTTTGAAAAAACATAATATAAAAGGTGGAATATCACATAATCCAATAAGTAATTGTAAATTATCATCTGGAATTTGTGATGTAGTAAAATTAAGAAAAAATGGAATAAATGTTGGACTTGGAACAGATGGAATAGGAAGTACAACAACATTAGATATGTTTGAAGAAATGAAAACAGCTGCATATTTACAAAAAGTAAATACAATGGAACCAACTTCAATTAAAGCTTATGATATATTAAAAATGTCTACAATAGAAGGGGCTAAAGTATTAGGATTAGAAGATAGCATAGGTACAATAGAAGAAGGAAAAAAAGCTGATCTAATCTTTATAAAAACAGACAAAATACATTTATGTCCAGAAAATGATATTTGTACAAATCTTGTTTATTCAGCAAATGGATCAGATGTAGATACAGTTATGATAGATGGAAAAATAATTATGCAAAATAGAAAAATGATAGATATAAACGAAAGAGAAATTATGAAAAAAGTTAAAAAAATAGCAAAAAGATTGTGCAAATAATAATATAGATGTTTTATTTAATAATATTTTACATAGAATTTATATAATATTGATAAAAATTTCTAAATATATAGAGAATAAAATATGCTTAAATTATTATGTTAAAAATTAACTTTAATAAAATAGAAAAAAGACTTGAAAAAAATACATAAATGTTAGATAATATAAATGTAAATTAAAACATAAATTTATATTAGATATATACAATAAAAGGAGGATACTAAAATGGCTTATGTAATTTCTGATGCATGTATTAGTTGTGGAGCTTGTGCAGGTGCTTGCCCAATGAGTTGTATTTCACAAGGTGAAGATAAAATGGTAATAGACAAAAATGCTTGTATTGAATGCGGAACTTGTGCAGGAGTTTGCCCTGTAGGAGCACCAAAATTAGCAGACTAATAAAGTGTAAATTTTATAGATAAAGTAAAAAGAAACTACAATATTGTAATTGTAGTTTCTTTTGTTTTTTAAGCGAAAACTTATTTGACATGTGAATTTGTTAAATATATAATATTATGTATTAAGAGGTGAATTAAAATGATAAATATAGATAAAGCAAAAATGGCTTTTAAAGAATATTTAAAAGACTATAATGTTAATGATGATAAAATAAAATTAAAAATAATACATACTTACGGAGTAGTTGATGCAACAAATTACATAACAAGCAAATTAAAATTAGATGAAGAAAGTTGTAATTTAGCTAAGATTATTGCAATATTACATGATATAGGAAGATTTGAACAATTGAAGAGATACAATGATTATCACGATTCAGCAGAATTTAATCATGGTACATTTGGATGTAAAGTTTTATTCGAAGAAGGTTTAATAAGAAATTTTATAGAAGATGATAAGTATGATTATATAATTGAAAAAGCTATTGAAAATCATAATAAATATAAAATAGAAGATGGCTTAGATGAAAAAACAGAATTGTTTGCTAAAATTATAAGAGATGCAGATAAACTAGATAATTTTAGAGTGAAAAAAGTTGAATCAATGGAAACTTTACTAAATATTTCAGAAGACCAAATAGGTGAAGAAGAAATTTCAAAAGAAGTTTATGATGAATTTTTAGAACATAAATTAGTAGATAGAAAAAAATGTAAAAACGAAATTGATGAATGGATTTCTTATATGGCATTTATATATGATTTGAATTTTTGGCCGAGCTATTTATTTATAAAAGAAAATGATTATGTAAATAGTAATTTTAATAGAATATTTTATACAAATGTAGATACAAAAGAAAAAATGAAAATATTAAAAGCTGATGCTAATAGATTTATATTTGAAAAACTAGAAGAAAACGAAAAAGAATTAAATTAACAATTGTGTTTTAAAAATATATATGAGAAAAGTGAAATTTTATTAATAATATATATGAACAAAAGATAAGGAGTAGGCCTATGGAAAGTGGAAAATCAGACCACGGAATAACTTTAGTAGCACTAGTTATTTCAATAATTGTAATGATAATGCTGGCAACAGTTAGTTTGAATATGACAATAGGTGAAAATGGAATAATTACTCAAGCACAAGATGCTAAATTAAAGCAAGAAGAAGCAGATATTGAAACAGAAGTTATGTCTGGAATTGCGAGTTTAGATACTGAATATTATCAAAAAGCAACAGCTGACACAGGAATTACCATAGATAGTATATACAATATGTCGAGTTTGGCAAAATATGTGAATGGTAAAATAAATGGATTTAACTATAATAAAAATGGTACATCAGTTGTATATTTTACAAATACAACAGGATCATATACAGTTAAATTTGATAAAGAAGGAAATGCTAAAACATATAAAGGAATATATGTAAATAAATATGATACTATTCAAATTTCAATGGACAAAAACGATACTATAGATTTGTCTACAGATGATGACGACATAATTTGGGTTGATGTTTCCAATAAAGTACCATTAAATAATAATAGTTTTACTAAGAACGACAATGGAACAGTGATAATAAAAGGATTCAAAAATAAAGGAAAAGATAATGAAGAATTAGTAGCAACTGTAATTATTAAAGATAATGGAGTACAAGGAAATGAAACAGTTGATACAAGTGATGAAAGTAATATTGTAAATCAAAAAGAAATTGGTAAAAATGGAAATAATGTAATTGCTTATTTAGTACAAAATGAAAATGGAAAATATACATTAGATGTAAAAGGTAATGGAGCAATAGCTGATGGAATATTAGACTATTTGGGACAAGCCAATTCTAATGATGTAGAGAAAATTGTAATAGAAGAAGGAATAACTTCGATAGGACAATTTTGTTTTGTTAACTATGTTGGAACAAAAGAAATATCAATTCCATCTACAGTAAAAGAAATAAAGGTTTCAGCAATGCCAATAGGAAATAGCAATTTAGAAACATTATATTATAATGCGGAAGATGCTATTGTAAGTCCATTTGTTATGCAAGGTAGTAATTGTTCCACTTTTTTTTGGTGTCGCAAATTAAAAAATGTAATATTTGGAGATAATGTAAAAAAAATAGATGATAATATGTTTGCGTATGTTTCAAGTTTAGCAAATGTTTATTTTTCAAGCAGTGTGGAGGAGATTGGAGAAAGGGCCTTTTTTGATTGTATAAACTTAAAAAATATATATTTAGGAAATGGAATAAAGAAAATAGGAGCATATTCATTTGCAAGATGTTCTTCATTAGATACAATAACAATACCAGAAAATGTTACATACATCGGACAATGTGCTTTTGCTATGTGTAAAAATTTAAAAAACACAATTTATAATGCAATTGAAAGTGATTATAATGGTATTATAGATGGGGTAATTCCATTGTTTTTTGAATCAACAGTGGAAAATATTATCATAGGAGAAAAAGTAAAAAAGATACCAAATTCAATTTTTTCTGAAACTCAAATTAAAAGTATAGAAATACCAAATTCTGTAGAAAATATTGGTGCTTTTGCTTTTTACAAATGTTCTAATTTAAGTAATGTAAACATTGGAGAAAATGTTGAAACAATAAATACACAGGCTTTTTATAATACAGCACTAAAAGAAGTAAAAATACCGGAAAAAGTAGGTATGATGGGATACAGTGTATTTGATGGATGTAGTAATTTAGAAAATTACAATTATAATGCTATTAATTGTAGCTACAGTGGATTAGATAAAAATGAAGATGGAACAGTAAGTTTACGAACAATGATTCCATCAAATATCAAAAAATTTAATATAGGAAATAATGTAAAAGTAATACCAGAAGTAATGTTAGTAGGCAATTCAAATATTACAGAGATAAATATACCAGATAATGTCGAAGAAATTGAGTTTGGAGCTTTTTGTGCTGATAAGAATGTGACTAAAGTAACATTAGGAAAAAATCTAAAAAAGATAAGTGAAAAAGCTTTCTATAATTTAGGAATTACAGAAATAACGATACCAGAAAACGTAACATATATAGAAGCTATGGCTTTTACATGTACTTATTTAACAACAGTCAATTATAATGCCATAAATGCAGAAGCAAATTCCTTTATAAATAATAGTCTATATCCTATATTCTATACAAATGTAAATAACATAGTAATTGGTCCAAAAGTTACAAATTTGAATAGAGGGATGTTTACATCAACAAGTATAACATCAATTACAATACCTGAAAGTGTTAATACAATAGAAAGTGAAATAGGTCCGTTTGCATTTTGCAAAAAGTTAACTGAAATTAGAATAAATAAACCAAAAGATTCTATAAAAGGAGCACCATGGGCTTATGGAACAACTGGAATTAATGTTATATGGAAAGAATAATAAAATTTATAAATTAGAAAACTTATAAAATAAGACTGAAATGTTATAGTTAATAATTAAAAGGAGAAAAATTATGAGTAAAGAAGCAAGAGTAATTTTATGGATTATAGTAGCTGTAGTAGTTGCTGGATTGGCATTAAACTTTTTAGGAAAAACAGTAGAAAAAAGAAAAGTTGATGCAAGAGTACAAGAAATCATAAAAAAAGAAAATGAAACAGCACCAGTAAATGAAGAAATGCAAAATCAAATATTTAATGAAATTAACAACACTGAATTTAAAGGAATACCAATCGAAGAACCAGAAGGTATACCAATTGAAAATACTGAAGGAATTAAAATAGATACTTCAAAAGTAGAAAAAAATTAAAAAATTTAATTAATTAAATTCAAAATGGAAAAATAAATTTTATTACAATTATGTTAAAATAATTGAACTTGAAAATATTAGTGATAAAATTAATATATGAAGTTATAACCAATTTTGGAAAACAAAGGAGAAAGAGATATGAGTTTTGAAAGATTATTGTCTCCAGGAAAAATAGGAAAAATGGAGCTAAAAAACCGTTTTGTTGTACCACCAATGGGTACAAATTATGGAACTTATGAAGGTTTCGTTACAGATGAGATGATTGAATATTATCGTCGTAGAGCAGCAGGTGGATTTGGGTTAATAGTAGTAGAAGTTACAGCTGTAGATCCAAAAGGAAAAGCTATAGTTAATGAAGTTGGACTATGGGATGATGAACATATATATGGATTTAGAAAATTAGTAGATGCAGTTCACAAAGAAGGTGCAAAAGTTATTATACAATTACATCATTGTGGTAGACAAACTGCACCAGCACAAATATTCAATCAAAATCCAGAAGCTCCAAGTAGAGTTGCTTGTCCAGTTATGAATGTTGTACCAGATGAAATGAGTGTAGATAGAATTTGGCAAGTTATTAATCAATTTGGTGATGCAGCAGTTCGTGCAAAACAAGCAGGTGCAGATGGAATTGAAGTACATGGTGCACATGGTTACTTAATAGCACAATTTATGTCACCACATGCAAATAAAAGAGTAGATGAATTTGGTGGAGATTTTGAAGGAAGAATGAAATTTCCTAGAGAAATCTTTAGAAATATAAGATCAAAAGTAGGATATGATTATCCAATGACATTCAGATTTGGATATGATGAAAAAGTTACAGGTGGACGTACTCTAGAAGAATCTGTTATGGTAGCTAGAATGGCAGAAGAAGAAAGTGTTAATGCATTACACGTATCAATAATGACATATGGTTCAATGCAATATATGTCAGCTTCACAAGCAATGCCAAATGGATTTAACCAATTCCCAACAAAAGCAATAAAAGAGGCTGTAAATATACCAGTTATTTCAGTTGGACGTTATACACCATGGATGGCTGAAAGTGCATTATTAAATGGATGTGCAGATTTTATATCTTTTGGTAGAGCATCACTTGCAGAACCAAATCTTCCAAACTTAGTAAAAGAAGGAAGAACAAATGAAATTTGTCCTTGTATATCATGTACACAATCTTGTATAAATTATATATTTGTAGGAGATAAATGTTCATGCTTAGTAAACCCAGTTACAGGACATGAGACAGAATATGATTTATCAGAAGTAGAATATAAGAAAAATGTTGCAATTGTAGGAGCAGGACCTGCAGGATTATATGCTGCAATGATTGCTGCTAAAAAAGGACATAGAGTAACAGTATACGAAAAAACAAATTATATAGGTGGACAATTCAGATTAGGTGCTATACCACCAGCAAAACAAGAAATTACAACAGCAATTAAATATTATCACACAATGGGTGTAAAATATGGTGTAAATTATAGAATGAACTATGAGCCTAGCGCTGATGAACTAAAAGGATATGAAGTAGTAATTTTAGCAACAGGAAGTACACCAACAAAACCACCAATTCCAGGTATAGAAAATGCTAATGTAATAGATGCATTAGATGTATTATCAGGAGATAAAGTACCAGGTGGAAACGTATTAGTACTTGGTGGAGGAATGACAGGTGTTGAAACAGCAGAATTTATGGCAGAACATAATAGAGCTGTTACAGTACTTGAAATGAGACCGGATATTGCTTTAGATGAAGGTATGATTCCTAGAGCATTCTTAATGCCAAGACTTGCAGCCAAAGGAGTTCAAAAAATTGTTAATGCAAAAGTTGAAACAATTAATCAAGATGGAGTAACTTATGTATCTGATGGAGAAGAAAAAATTGTAAAAGGATTTGATACAATAGTATTAGCTTTAGGTGTGAAATCAAATAATCCATTAGAGGAACAATTAAAAGATCAAGTAAAAGAATTATATGTAATAGGTGATGCAAAAAAAGTTGGATCTGCTAACAAAGCTACAGAATCTGCATTAGCTGTTGCAGCAAGAATTTAATTAAATTTAAATAATAAACCTCATTGCTTAATAAAAATTCTGCAATGAGGTTTTAAAATTATTATATATAAAATTTATAGATTTTCTGTTTTATATGTAGTATATCCTTCATAATGATAACTTGCATCAATGCCTTTCATATAAACTTCTCTATCGTTTATTTTATTTGTTAATGCTTTTTTTAAAAGTTCTTTTATTTCAACATCTTTAATTGGACTTCGCTCCATTGCAAGTAAATAATCTTCTTTGTTTATTTTACTCCAATCAACAACTAATTTTAATTCTTTTTTTAATATTAAATCAAGCCAAATTCTTGTACTTCTTCCGTTTCCTTCTCTAAAAGGATGTACAATATTCATCTCAACATATTTTTCAATGATTTCATCATAAGTTGATTGAGGCATTTTTTCAACGTTTTCTAGAGCAGGAATAATATAAGATAATGGTGCAAATCTAAAATTGCCTTTTGCAATGTTTTCTTTTCTAATTTCACCTGCAAAATAATAAATTTCATCGAATAAATATTTATGAATTTTAGATAAAGTTTTAAAAGTACCAGGTTCTAAATTATCTAAATAGCCAGTTTCAAATAATTCTTTAGCTTTGATTTTACTTATTTTTTCTTCTTCTCTAGCTAAATCAGCTTCATTAGTTAAATTTATTTTATTTTCTAAAGTCATAATTTCCTCCATATATTAATAAAATTATTATATTATAAATTGTAATATTTATCAATTCTTTTTATGAAAAAGAGGTGTGTAAATTCGAGTGAAAGACAGAATAAATTAAATTGACTTGTTGACGTTTCTGTAAAAAGCTCTAAATAGAGCTAAAAAGTAAATGTGGTCAGAAAATACAATCTGGCCACATTTACTTTTATGTTTAATTATAAAAAAATAGTTTTGTAACTTAAAAAAATAAAAACTCCAAAATACTTTTGGAGTTTTGGTAGCGAGAGACGGTATAGTTTATTTATATTTCAATAAAAAATTGAGACAAAAGGTTGTATATGGATATGTTAATTGAGAAAAGTTGTACAAAATCGTAAAAATATATAAGTTTTTGTATTTTAAATAGTTAAAAATTACATTTGTAAAATGATAATTTACAAATTTTTACTTTTTTATTGAAAAAATAATTTATAAATGTTACTATGTTGCCATAGATAAAAATAAGGGAGATTTTATATGAAGAAGGAGATAATAAGAAGTATTATATTTGTTTTAGTAATAGTATGTATTACAATTGCAGTTATATTTGGTATTAAATATTTTGCAGATTTTTTTAAAAAATATAATTATCATACAGTAGAAGCAAATATATCAGAATTAGATAATGCACAAATAAATATTGATAATTTAAATATAAAATTTTTAAATTCGAGTGAAGAGGAAACAGCACTAGGAAGTAAAATAGCAACAGTTATGTTTGATACTTTAAATGATAGTGAAATTCAAGAATTAAATTTTGCGTATTTAGTGTATGATAATAATAAAAATATTTTAGCAGATAGAAGTAGTGGAGTTTTCTTACCAAAATATTTTGTAAAAAAAGAATATAATTCTTTTGATGTATCGAAATATACTCGTAAGTATAGTAGTACATCACTAGGATTAGACGAAACATATACAGAAACAGGAGATAGAGTATATAATATTTTTACAAAAATAAATGAAGAATATAAAGATAAAATTACTTATCCAATACATATACAATTATTTGAATTGCAATATAAAGAAGTAGATGCTTCAAATAATAGTAAAGATGTAAAGTATACAGATAATGTGTTCGAATTTATTTTAAATAAATAAAATAAAAAGTATTCTCAATTTTGAAATATAGATTGAGAATATTTTTATTTAAAAGTTCGACAAAAAGTGTAAAAAAGTGTAAATAAATGATATTTACTGCACAAATAGGATATTGTATAATAAAAAAGACTTCGAAATTTGAAGTCAAAAAGCTTAAAAGATATGTGAATTTATATCTATTTAAGCTAAGAATATCTGGTCACACACATAAGGAGGATGTAAAAAGAACATTAACAAAAGACGAATTAGGACATACAATAATGGGAAAAACAACAAAAACATATGCAGGAAAAAGAGATAGATAAGGTAAATAAGTATTATCTTGAAGAAAATATGTTAAATGCAGTTAAACTTTTGAAAGAACAACATACAAAAGATAATTATAATGAAATGGAATTATAATAAAGTCGTAAAAACTCGTAGTGTGAATACATTACGAGTTTTTTTGTGCCAATTTTTAGCATTTGGCACGCAATTAAGTGCCAATAAAAACACATTTTTTTTACAGCTTTTTTGAGCAATAAAAAAATCCCAGTTTTCTGGGATTTTTGGTAGCGAGAGGGAGATTCGAACTCTCGACCTGCCGGGTATGAACCGGATGCTCTAGCCAACTGAGCTACCTCGCCATATAATATACTTTTCGTACATCAGTGATTTATATTATAAAGTTATTTTTCCCATTTGTCAAGATAAAATAACAAAAAATGTTGAAATTTTTAAAAAACTTATATATAATATAAAATCATAATAGTGGAGGATTTATTATGGAAAATATATTAGTAAGAGAATTATTTAAAAATTCTGAAGAATATTATACAAAAGAAATTAAAGTTTCAGGCTGGATTAGAACAGTTAGAGATTCAAAAACATTTGGATTTATTGAATTAAATGATGGAAGCTTTTTCAAAAACTTGCAAATAGTATTTGATAATACATTATCAAATTTTAATGAAATATGTAAATTAACAATTAGTTCATCAGTTGAAATAACAGGAACTTTTACAAAAACAGAAAATGCAAAACAACCATTTGAACTAAAAGCTACAAGCGTAAAAGTAGTAGACTTGTCAGATTCAGATTATCCACTTCAAAAGAAAAGACACACAGTAGAATATTTAAGAACAATTGCACATTTAAGACCAAGAACCAATACATTTAATGCAGTATTTAGAGTTCGTTCAGTTGTATCTTATGCAATACATAAATTTTTCCAAGAAAAAGATTTTGTATATGTGCATACACCAATTATTACAGGAAGTGACTGTGAAGGTGCAGGAGAAATGTTTAATCTAAATACTTTTGATTTAAACAATGTACCAAAAACAGAAGATGGAAAAGTAGATTTTTCAAAAGATTTCTTTTCAAAACCAGCACATTTAACAGTAAGTGGACAATTAAATGTGGAAACATATGCTTTTGCTTTTAGAAATGTTTATACATTTGGACCAACATTTAGAGCTGAAAATTCAAATACAGTAAAGCATGCAGCAGAATTTTGGATGATAGAACCAGAAATTTGTTTTGCAGATTTAAAAGATGATATGGATTTAGCAGAAGAAATGCTAAAATATGTTATAAAATATGTTTTAGAACATTGCCCAGAAGAAATGGAATTTTTCAATAACTTTATAGACAAAACTTTATTAGAAAGATTAAATAATGTTGTAAATTCAGATTTTGGAAGAATAACATATACAGATGCTGTTAAAGAATTAGAAAAACATAATGATGAATTTGAATATCCTGTATCATGGGGAGTTGATTTACAAACAGAACATGAAAGATATTTAAGTGAAAAAATATTTGGAAAACCAGTTTTTGTAACAGATTATCCAAGCGAAATAAAAGCATTTTACATGAAACAAAACCCAGATGGAAAAACAGTTGCAGCATCAGACTTATTAGCACCTGGAATAGGTGAAATTATAGGTGGAAGTCAAAGAGAAGATAACCTTGAAGTATTGCAAGCTAAAATGAAAAAACTAGGACTTGATGAAAAAGATTATTGGTGGTATTTAGATTTAAGAAAATATGGATCAACACCTCATGCTGGATTTGGACTTGGATTTGAAAGATTAATGATGTATGTAACAGGTATGGGAAATATTAGAGATGTAATACCTTTCCCAAGAACACCAAAGAATTGTGAATTCTAAAAACATTAATTTATATAAAAAATAGACAAAAAATAAATCGCTAAACTGCGATTTATTTTTTATCTTCTTTTGATTTTTTTGCAACTGGGATAACAACATTTTTTTTCTTTTCTGTTTTAGGTCTTAAATCAGTTCTGCAATCTCCAACATCAGATATAATTAATTCAGAATCGTCTCCCATAACAACTTCGATTTCTTCTACTTCATTATTTTTATTTTCTTCATTAATCATAATATTCACCTCATAAAAATATTCATCTATATTATACCATAAAAGCTTATAAAATGTCAATTTTAGGGGCTTCTAGTTCTTGACACGAATGTGGGTTAGTCAATCATATGTCACACTTTTTTGAAATTAATACTGTTTGAACACCATATATTGTTTATACTGATTCTCCTTGACTTTTATACTTTTTTAAGAACTCATTGGGGCTCAGCCATCCTAGTGGTCTCATTGGAAAATTATTATATTCTTTTCTCCAATCTGCTCCTCGATTTCTCAGATCTTCTAAACTATAAAATATTTTTCCATAATAAAATCTCTCTTGATCTTTTCTATGACTTCTTTCAACTCGACCATTTTCCTTTGGTGTGTATGGTTTTATTAATTTGTGTTTTATTCCTAATTTATTTAATGTTTCTTCAAACATTGTTTTTTTATTCTTTGCAAATGCATTCCAACTTAATCTATTCGTAAATTCAAATCCATTATCTGTTTGTATTGTTTCTATTTTAAACGGAAAATACTTTATAAGCCTTTTTACAAATTCGCTAGACATATATGTGCTATGTTCATTTGTAAACCATGTATAACGCTTTCTGCTAAATTCATCTATCGCTGTATATTGATAAAATTTTTCTCCTTTGTCTTTTAATTCCTGTGTTAAACATTCTTGTGGTACATATTTTACATCTATTTGTACTTTATCTCCTGGGAATGTTCCTGAAGCCCATTCCATCGGTTGTTTTTCTTTCTTTTTACTTGGGGCTTTTTGGTATATTCCCATTCGTCTCATCGCGTGATATAAGCCTTGAACTGTCCTTTTATATCCTGCTTGCCTTAATTTTACCCATAACACTACTAATCCTGTATTTTTATTGTTTGCTTTATATTGTTTTATTAATTTTATTTCTTCTTTTGTATGTTGATTTGGATGATAATGCGGTTTTCTTGATTTATCTTTTAAACTTTCCAAACTTCCATCATATTTTTTTCTCCATCTATAAATCGTCCTTCTGCACTCACCATATTTAATTGCCGTTTTTATTACACCATACTTATAAGAAAATTTTACTACAGACTCTTTATATTTTAATCGTTGTGTGATATTATTACCCATATTGAAAGAGAACACTCCTTTCTTGTTTATTTGTCGTTATTTAAACAATATCATTTGGTGGGTTCTCTTTCAATATTTTATTTTCAATTTACATGTGACATATCTATTTTAAACCTATAAGGGGCTTCTAGTTCTTGACACGAAACGAAAGTCGTGTAATAATATATAGTATAAATTTAGGAGGAAATTATGGAGTTAAAAAAAGAACAAGCTATAATTGAAGCAATGCTTTTTTCTAGTGGTAGAGAAGTTACTACTAAAGAGATAATGAATATACTAGAAATTGGCTCAGAAGATATTGAAAAAATAATGCAAAATATGAAATTAAAATACGAATCAGAAGATAGTGGAATAGAACTAATAAAAGTTGAAGACAGTTATCAATTGTGTACAAAAAAAGATTTATATGAATATATATATCCATTATTTGACAACAGAACAAAACCAACAATATCAAATGCTGCGTTAGAAACATTATCTATAATTGCATATAATCCTAAAATTACAAGAGCACAAATCGAAGCAATTCGTGGAGTTGGCTCAGATGGAACAATATACAAATTATTAGAATTTGGTCTAATAGAAGAAGCTGGAAGATTAGATGCACCAGGTAGACCAACAATGTATAAAGTTACAAATCAATTTATGAAAATGTTTGGAATATCAAGCTTAGATGAATTACCAGAACTTCCAAGATATAAATTAGATGAAAATGAACAAATCGTAATTGAAGAAATATTAGAGGCTCCTATGCCCGAAAGGGAAGAGAATAGTGAAGAATTAGAAAAGTCAGAAAATGATTTACAAGAAAATGAATCTGAAGAAACAAAAGAAGATAAGGCAGAAAATTAATAAACAGATTTAAAAAGCGAATTTAATGTATTGGATTAAAAAATAAAAAACTATAAAAGAAGGGAGCGTATGATTTTATCATACAAATAAATAAATGGGAAAAGAAAATTTTGTTAAAGAAATTACTAATATAGAAGAAGATTTTGCACAATGGTACACAGATGTTGTAAAAAAAGCAGAACTTGCTGATTATACAGATACAAAAGGATGTATAGCAATTCGTCCTTATGGATATGCAATTTGGGAAAATATTCAAAAATATGCAGATGAAAAATTTAAAGAAAATGGAGTAAAAAATGTATATTTTCCAGTATTAATACCAGAAAGTTTATTACAAAAAGAAAAAGATCATGTTGAAGGATTTGCACCAGAAGTAGCTTGGGTTACAGAAGCTGGTGGAGAAAAATTAGATGAAAAATATTGTATTAGACCTACATCAGAAACAATGTTTTCAACTTTATATTCAAAATGGCTAAGTTCTTGGAGAGATTTGCCAATGGTATACAATCAATGGTGTAATGTTTTAAGATGGGAAAAAGAGACAAGACCATTTTTACGTTCAAGAGAATTTTTATGGCAAGAAGGTCATACAATTCACGAAACACCAGAAGAAGCACAAAAATTAACATTAAAAATGTTAGATGTATATACAGAAGTTATTGAAGATTTATTAGCAATTCCAGTATTAAAAGGAAGAAAAACAACAAAAGAGCAATTTGCTGGTGCTGAAGCAACATATACAGTAGAATGTTTAATGCATGATGGTAGAGCATTACAATCTGGAACATCACATTATTTTGGACAAAACTTTACAAAACCATTTGATGTAAAATTCCAAAATAGAGATGGAAAAGAAGAATATGCATATCAAACATCATGGGGAATTAGTACAAGATTATTAGGTGCAATTATAATGGCACATGGAGATAATAGAGGATTAAAATTACCACCAAAAGTTGCTCCAATTCAATGCGTAATAGTTCCAGTTGCTATGCAAAAAGAAGGCGTAAAAGAAAAAGCACAAGAACTTTTTGATAGTTTAAAAAAGAAATTTAGAATGGAATTAGACTTAAGAGATAACTACACACCAGGATTCAAATTTAATGATTGGGAAATGAGAGGAGTACCAGTTAGAATAGAAATAGGACCAAGAGATATAGAAAATGGAGTGGCAGTACTAGTTAGAAGAGATACATTAGAAAAAGAAACAGTAGAACTTACAAATTTAGAGAATAGAATATCAGAACTTTTAGAAGAAATACAAAAAAATATGTATGATATATGCTTAAAAAGAAGAGATGAAAAAACAACAGTTGCATATACATTAGATGAAATTTTAAGTAACCTAAATGAAAATCAAGGATATGTAAAAACAATGTGGTGTGGAGATACTGCTTGTGAAGATAAAGTAAAAGAAGTTACAGGAGCACATTCAAGATGTATTCCTTTTGAACAAGAACATTTAGCAGATACTTGTCCAGTATGTGGTAAAAAAGCTACTACAATGATTGTATGGGGTAGACAATACTAATAAAATGTAGAGTAAAATTTGAGATTATTAAAAAATTAAACACTGATTATACAGATGTTTGATTACATTAAACAAAAAAATTCCGGTTTATCCGGAATTTTTTGTTGATTAATTATATAAAATTTTAAACAACTAATTTTTTAATTTGTTTTACTTCATTGTATAATTTTTCAATATGAGCTTTACGAACTACATAAGATTGTTTTAATTCTTCAAGAACTATTGGAACTCTGTCAACAGTTTCATCTCTCTTTAAAAACATTTCAACACCTTGTTTGTAGTATTCTTTTTTTGTATCGTTTGGTGCTACTATCATTTTTTGATAATATTTATTAGCTTCTTCAATTCTTTTTATTTCATCTTTTAAATAATCTAAATAATCAGCACGAGAAGCAATTTCATATTCTGTATCATCAATACATACTTTAAATAAAGCTTTAACAATTTTTCTATCAATTTTTCCAAGTTTTGCATCTGTTGCAATAAATTTTAAACCATCAGTAATATTTTTTATAGGATTTGGCTTTGTATCGTCAATTAAAATATTTAAAGTTTCAATAATTCCAATGTGAGTTTTGTATTGTCTTTTAGCACTAATAGCTTCATATTCATCAGCAACTCTAATAATTTGAGCTTCATAAGGAATTTGACTTGCTGTTACACCATTAGGGTAACCTGTTCCATTTAAAGCTTCATGGTGATACAAAGGACCAGCAGCGTATGGTCTAAGTTTTGGATCATTCATACACATTTTGTATCCAATTGTAGTATGAGTTTTCATTACTTCATATTCTTCATCTGTTAAACGAGATGGTTTTTGTAAAATTGATGGTGGAATAAACATTTTTCCAATATCGTGCAAATAAGCACAGGTTGTGCAATAAATTGTAAAACCTTGACTTAATTTTAAATATTCACATAAACGGCAAGTGATACTTGCAACATTTTCAGAGTGTCTTCTAGTAAAAGCATCTAAGCTATCTAACATTTTTAGTTGGTAACGAATTCTATCATCTAGGTTGTAAGATTTTAAAGAAGTTTTACTAAAAAAATCAAATTCTTCTTTCATAAATTTCTCCTTAGTTTGTCTATATATTTTAATTTTATATCTTAACTGAAAATTGGTCAATAAAAAATACGAAATTTCCAAAAAATCCTTATAAAATCTGACATTTTTTACAAATTAAAATTGATATATATTGTTTTTTCATACATTTGTGTTTAATCATTAAATATATGATTTTCATTACTTCCTCGGCTTACTGCAAAATTTAAGAAATTTTAACTTATTTTATGGCACCCTTCCGTTAAAAACGAACTCTTTCCATAAAATTGCATAAGAATTTCTAAAATTTTTCCATGCACATTCGTCATTCATTCAAATCATATATTAATGATATAAAAATTCGCACTTGCAAAGCTCGTTTGATTGCTTACGCGGCATTTCAAAACAATATATATCAATTTTATAAAAAAGTTTTAATAGTAATAAAAAAATCCTCGAATTTTATTGAATAATTTACAAAAATGAGATATGATACGAATAAGATTTTGGAGGAAGAAAGATGTATTTAAAACGATTAGAAATGTATGGCTTTAAATCTTTTGCAGATAAAACTGTTTTGGAATTTATGCCAGGAATAACAACAGTTATAGGACCAAATGGTTCTGGTAAAAGTAATATCTCAGATTGTATTCGTTGGATTTTAGGTGAACAAAGTATGAAATCTCTAAGAGGTGCGAAATCTGAAGATATAATTTTTGCTGGTACACAAAATAGAAAATCATTAGGATTTGCAGAAGGTTCTATTGTAATAGATAATTCAGATGGAAAATTGCCAATCGAATATAATGAAGTAATAGTTACTAGAAAAATATATAGAAGTGGTGAATCTGGTTATTTTATAAATAAAACACCTTGTAGATTAAAAGATATTTTAGAATTATTTATGGATACTGGAATTGGAAAAGATGGCTATTCAATTATAGGGCAAGGAAAAATAGATGAAATTTTAAGCAATAAATCAGAAGATAGAAGAAAAATTTTTGAAGAAGCAGCTGGAATAGTAAAATATAGATCTAGAAAAGAAGAATCAGAAAAGAAATTAGAACAAACAAAAGTAAATTTACTAAGAATTAATGATATTGTATCTGAAATAGAATCTAATATCGGACCTTTAAAAAATCAATCAGAAAAAGCTAGAAAATTTTTAGATTTAAGAGAAGAACTAAAAGGGATAGAAGTAGGATTATTTTTATACAATATAGAAGATTATAAAAATAAAATAAAAGAATTAAAAGAAAATATAGATATATTTGAAACTCAAAAAATAAAAGAAGAAGAAAAAAATAATAATTTACAATTTGAAAAAGAAGAACTAAAAAAGAAAATTGATGAATTACTAGAACAAATAGAAAAAACACAAAATCTAGGATTTGAAAGTGAAAAAAGAAAAGAGCAATTTAATAGTGAAATTGGAATTGCAAACGAAAGAATTGCCAATAATCAAGAAAATGATGTTAGATACGAAAAAGAAATAGAAGAATTAGAAATTAAAAACAAAGAATTAGAAGAAGAAAAGCAAAACAAAATTAACAAAAAAACAAATTTACTAAATAATAAAGAAAAGTTTGATAAAGAATTAAAAGAAAAAGAAGCAGAGTTAGAAAAATACTCAAAAACATTGTCAGAAAAAGAATTAGAAATAGAAAGTAAAAAACATATTGTAGAAAGTAATGTTGACAAAAAATATGATTTAGTAGGAATTATAAATACAGAAAAAGCTAATTATGAAAACCTAGAAAAAAGAGAAAAAACATTAAAATCTGAAAAACAAGATACTATATCAGAACTTGACAAAGTTAGAACAGAAAAAGATGATATATCAAAAGGATTTTATGAAATTCAAAAAAGTAGAAATGAAATTCTTGGAAAAATTGCAGAAATAAATGATAAAAAAGAAGAGTCTTCAATAAAAATAAAAGAATTTGAATTTGATATAAATAATTTACAATCAGAATACAGAATGAAAGAATCAAGATATAAATTTCTTGTAGAAACAGAAAAAGAAAAAGAAGGATATGCAAGAAGTGTAAAATCTTTATTAGAAGGAATTGAAAAAAGTCCTGCTTTGAAAAATGGTGTAAATGGAGTTTTAGCAAATTTAATTTCTGTAAACGAAAAATATGAAACAGCAATTGAAATGGCGCTAGGAGCATCAATACAAAATGTAGTTACAGATACAGAAGAAGAAGCTAAAAAATTAGTAAACTATTTAAGAGAAAACAAATTAGGAAGAGCATCTTTTTTACCGATTACATCTGTTAAAGGAAATAAATTAGCAAAATTAGATAAATCTGGAATAAATGGAGTTATTGGTATTGCTTCTGATTTAGTTGAAATGAATAGTAAATATGATGGAATATTACAAAATTTATTAGGAAGAACTGTAATTGTAGAAAATATAGATAGTGCAGTTGCATTAGCTAAAAAGAATAATTACTCATTTAAAATAGTAACATTAGAAGGAGATGTTATAAATCCATCTGGTGCAATATCTGGTGGTTCAGTACAAAAGAAAACAGTTAGTTTGTTAGGTAGAGGAAAAGAAATAAAATCTCTAGAAAAAGAACTAAAAAATATTCAAGCTAAAATAGAAAAACTACAAAAAGAAGAGGCTGATTACAAAGAAAGCATTAGTGAAATTTTAAAAACTTTTGATGACGAACAAAAGAAATTACAAGAAATAGAAATAACTTATGCTACAGAAAATCAAAAACATGAAAATATTAAATTAGAAATATTAAAACAAGAAGCAAAACTTGACAAAATTAAAAGAGATTTAGAAGAACTAGAAAATGAAAAAACAGAATGTTTAGAAAAACAAAAACTTTCTGAAGAACAAATGAATTCAATAGAAGAAGAAAATAATTCTTTGAATTTAATAATAGAAGAATTTACAAATACAAATAAAGATAATCAAAAATATATAGATGACTTGAATTTTGATATTACAAATCTAAAAATTTCAGTATCATCATTTGATGAAAGTGAAACATCTATTGATGAAATGGTTGAAAGAATAAATACAGATATTCAAAATAATATTAATAGTATAAATAATAAAAAGAATTTGAGAGCACAAATAGTAGAAACAAATAATGAATTACAAGAAAAAATACTAGATATTAAAAAACAAATATCAGAATTAGAAAAAGATGTTTCAGATAGTTCTGAAAAAGTAGAAAATTTAAAGAAAGATAGAACTTTCAAAAATGAAAAAATGATAAAAATTGAAAGTGAAATAGAAGAACAATCATCAAAAATTGAAGATATAAAAAATCAACTTTCGAAATTAGATGTTAAAAATTCAAAAATAGAACTAGAATTAAATCAAGTAGTAAATAAAATGTGGGAAGAATATGAACTTACTCCTAACAATACAGGAGAAATTAAAAAAGTAGAAAATCCTACAGAAGTACAAAGAAAAGTAAATGAACTAAGAGCACAAATAAAAGATTTAGGAAGCGTAAATATTGATTCTATAAATGAATATAAAGAAATAAAAGAAAGATATGACTTCATGAGTGAACAAAGACTTGATTTAGAAGAGGCAAGTAACAAATTAAAAAAAGTAATAAATGAAATGACAAATACAATGAAAGAGCAATTTTCTGTACAATTCAAAGTAATTAATAAAAATTTTGGAGAAGTATTTAAAGAATTGTTTGGTGGAGGAAAAGCAGAATTAATTTTAGGTGATGAAAATAATATTCTAGAATGTGGAATTGAAATAGCAGTACAACCACCAGGCAAAAAACTTCAAAATATGATGTTATTATCAGGTGGAGAAAAAGCTTTTACAGCAATTGCTTTGTTATTCGCAATTTTAAAAATAAATCCAGCACCATTCTGCGTATTAGATGAAATTGAAGCAGCTTTAGATGATGTTAATGTATATAGATTTGCTGAATATTTAAAGAAATTTGTTTCAACAACACAATTTTTAGTAATAACACATAGAAAAGGAACAATGGAAGCAGCAGATACTGTATATGGTATAACAATGGAAGAAAAAGGTATTAGTAAATTATTATCAATGAAATTAGAAGATGCTAAAAAGAGCAGTAATTAAATTTTTGCACAATATTAATATAAATGGGGGATTTTGCTATGAAAAAAATAACTAAAAAGTGGTATTTAATTATACTGGCAATTTTTATATGGTTAATATTGACAACAAAAAGTTTTGCAGGTGATCAAGATTTAAACGAATTAGATTTTACGGTAGATTTACAAAGCAATGGAGACATGAAAGTAACAGAAATTTGGGACGTTGATATATACGATACCAATACACTGTTTAAAAACTTTAAATATGATAGCAACAAATTTGAAAATGTTTCAGTAACAGATGTTTCGACAGGGGTTGAATTTAGCCAAATTAATGAATTAATGTATCATGTTACAAAAAATTGTTTTTATGCAATGAGAAATGATGATGGATTGTTTGAAATAGCTTGGGGAGTTAATGTAAATAATTCTCAACGCAAAAAATACCAAATAGAATATACAGTAAAAGATATAATTAATATGTATAATGATTGCTCTGAACTATATTGGCAATTTATAGGAAAAGATTTTTCAATACCTGCAAAAAAAGTAACAGGATATATAAATTTACCAATGGAAACAGAAACATTAGAAGACTTAAAAGTATGGGCACATGGACCTCTTACTGGAAATATAAATAAAATATCTAAAAATCAAGTATTTTTTGAAGTAGATAATTTGTCAACTAGTGATTTTTTGGAAGTTAGAATAGCAACACCAAATTATGTATTTTCAGAATCTACAAATAATAAAAATACAAATAATCTAGAACAAATTTTACAAGAAGAAACAGCATGGGCAGAAGATGCAAATAGACAAAGAGAAGCTGCTCAAAAAGCAGAAGAGCAAGCTAGAGTATTATCAATATTAGCAGTAATAGTTGCAGATGTAATATATGTATTAATATGCATTAAAGTAACTAAAGATGTTATGCAAAATAAGAAAATAAAACCAAGTCAAGAAATAAAATATTTTAGAGACATACCAGATGAAAATGCAAGTCCAGCAGAAGCTGCATTTTTATACTATTTTAAAGGTACAAAACCAAATGCTAAAATTATTTCTGCAATAATGATGGACTTAGCTTTGAAAGGAGCAATAAAATTTGAATTAGATCCTCAAAATAAAAAGAAAGTAAAAGTAATAATAAATAATTACAACGAAAATTTACCAAAAGATGAAGAAGAAGTTTTTAAATATTTAAAGAAAGTTGCTTCAGTCTATGGTGATTTTGAAATGAAGGAATTTGAAAAATATTCTTCTAGTCATCCAACTACAATTGAAATGTTATTGGAAAATATAGAAAAAAGTGGTAAAAAAAGTAATGTAGAAGCAAAGAATTATGATGCAAAAAATGCAGAATTAGGAAGTGTATGTATAGCAAAAAGTTTAGCTGCAATTACAGTTTCTTTTATACTAGGAATTATGACACTTGGATATGCTCAAAAAGGATTGGTAATTTTATTTTTCTTAACATGTTATTATAGTGTAATGTGTTGGATTTGTTCTTCAAAATGTAATGGCTTAACACAAAAAGGTGTAGACAGAAGAGAAGAATGGAAAGGATTAAAAAGATATATGGAAGACTTTTCTATGTTAGATGAAAGAGAAGTTCCAGAATTAGTCCTTTGGGAAAAATACCTTGTATATGCAACTGCTTTTGGAATTGCTGAAAAGGTATTAAAACAATTAAAAGTAAGATATCCAGAATTGGCAGATGACAATTATTTGAATGACAGAATGAATGTAATGTATGTAATGTCACATACTGATATTTCGAAATCTATTAGTGCACCAATATCTAGAAGTGTATTAGCAGGCACAAGCTATTCATCAGGCTCTGGTGGAGGAGGAGGCTTCTCTAGCGGAGGCGGTGGAGGAACTGGTGGAGGCGGCGGAGGTGGCCGTTAAAATCACTAGCAGAAAATAAATGTAAAGTTTATAAATTAGAAACATATAATAGAATATAAAAGAAAAGATGGGTTTAAACTAAAGAGTAAAAATTCGGTTTAAATCCACTTTTTTTGACAAAATTGTCAAGCTTTAAAAATCAAACATATAGAAAAATGGAGAAAAAATGAGTATTTTAAACTTATAAAAAGAAATGCTAAAAATTGGCAAAGCTCAAAACGAATAAATTGGAATAAAATACTTATACTATAAAATAACAGGAAAAATGAATTTGCATAAAATTTGAAATAAGTGTATAATAGTACTTACGTGACACAGAAAAATAGAGAAAAAGGAGAGTGAATATTTATTTTAGGAAGATGGGTTAAATATTACACAAAAGAAATCTTTAAAACCCTAAGAATAGTTCTAGTAGGAACTACAATAATCTTAACAGCAGTATTCATTAAATACAAACCTGCATATAAAGTCACATTAGCAGGTGAAACACTAGGATACATTATAGACAGAGATAAATTAGAAAAGAAAATTAGTAATTATATAAATAATACAACAGGTAATATTGCATTTATAGATGCAAAAGAATTACCAACTTATGAATTAAAGCTAGTAAATAGAGGGGAAGAAACTAAAGAAAAAGAAGTTCTATTAGCAGTTGAAGACAAATCTGTAATAACATACAAAACATTTGCTATAACTGTAGATGGAGATAAAAAAACAGAAGTTAGTTCAGAGGAAGAAGCTAATTCAGTTGTAAAACAAATCAAAGATACTACAAAAGAAGGTGTAAATATGGACCTTGGAATTAATGCAGTATATACAACAGAATTAAAATTAGCAAATTCAGATGAAGCTTTAGCAACTTTAAATGTAATAAAAGACGAAAAAACTCATACTTATGAAGAAGAACAAAGAAAGAAAGCTGAAGAAGAAGCTGCTAGAAAAGCAGCAGAGGAAGCAGCAAAAGCTGCAAAGGCAAAACAATTTGCATTGCAAAGTACAACTACAATGGCTGCATCAGGAGCTTTAAATGGAATGAATTTATCACAACCAGTTAGTGGAATGATTAGTTCCAGATTTGGAAGTGTAAGTAGTATAAGAAGTAGTGCTCATACAGGTTTAGATATAGCTACATCAATGGGAACAGGAATTAGACCAATAGCACAAGGAACAGTTATATTTTCAGGATGGAAAGGTTCTTATGGAAATTTACTTATAATAGACCATGGAAATGGTGTTCAATCTTATTACGGACATTGTCAAGCATTATATGTATCTGTTGGTGAATCAGTAGATTCTTCAACAACAATAGGAGCAGTTGGTTCAACAGGTAACTCAACAGGACCACACTTACACTTAGAAATAAGAATAAACAATACACCGGTAAATCCACAAAATTACTTATATAAATAAAATATAAAAACAGTTAACAAATTTTAAATTTTGTTAACTGTTTTTTTGTATGTAACAGAAAAATTTAATTGAAATGAATATATTTTTGAAGTATAATTAAATTGGAATTTTGTAAGAGATTAAAAAGAGAAATAAAGTAGGAGTCTAATAATTGAAAGATAAAAAGAAAAGCATTTTGTTTTGTATTTTAATATTTGTACCAATATGTTTGTATTCATTTTTGTTGAAAGTTGATGTTGGTGATGAAATAATAAATATGCAAAGCATAGTAAAAATGCTAAATGGAAATTTAATATATAAAGACTTTAATGTAATAATAACGCCATTATTTTTCTATATAGGAAAAACAATATTAACATTGTTTGGAAAAAATATATTTGTATTTAGAATATATAATGTATTAATATATGAATTTTTATTTATAGCATTGTATAAATTATTGAAAAAATTAAATATAAAAGAAGAAATAGCACAATTAGGAATTTTATTTATATTAGTATTATCTACAATATTTATACAAGTAGGTGCAAATTATAACATATTAGCAATAGCATTTTATATTTTAGGGATAAGTTTATATAAAAAAGATGATAATGTAAAAAATATTTTATTACAAGGAATATTAATGTTTTTGGTATTTTGGACAAAGCAAAATGTAGGAGTATATTATGTTTTGGCAATATGTTTATCAAATGTGATACTTGACAAAAAAGAACAAATAATAAAAAATATTTTACTAACATTAAAAGAGATTTCAATTTTTGGAAGTTGTATATTAATATCATGTGTCGCAATGTATTTACAAGGGAATTTATTTGAATTTGTAGACTATGCATTTTTAGGAATGAAGGATTTCACAAATAATAATTTAATAATAGGAAGCGAAATATCAAGTATAATTTTTATATTTTTAATTGCTAGTTTATTAATAGATGTATTGTATATATATTATATGAAAAAAGGTGAAATAGTAACATTACAAGAGAAGAGTATATTAATATTTTCAATATTTTTAAATTTAACAGCATTTCCAATTGTAAATATGTATCATCTAAGTTTTGCTATAATATTAAACTTTGTTATGCTTTTTGTAATTATAAACAAAACAGATATTAAGAGTACTAAAATAATTTTACCAATAACTTTAATAATATATGTAGCAATTAATGTAAACGCATGTTGCTATTTATTAAAAAATAGAAATTTGGAATTGGTTTTAAGCAAAGATTCTAAGTTTTTTGGAGGATTTGTAAATACAGAATTACTTAAAGAAATAAATGAAGTAGATACATATATTCAAGAAGAGGAAGAAAAAGGAAATAGAGTAATTATTTTTTCTGAAAAATCACCATTATATATGATAGAATTAAATAAGAATAATGGAATATTAGATTTGCCATTTAATGGAAATTTAGGAAGAAAAGGCGTAAGTGGACTAATTGAAAAAATACAAAATATGAATAATGTCAAAGTGTTATTAAATGAAGAACCGTTTTGGCAAATTCCATTGAAAGCAAGAGAATATGTTTTACTAAATATGAAAAAAAATCGGAGAAGTAGGAGAATTTAGTATTTATGAATAATTTGAACACAGCAATTTTAAGTGAATTACGCCAAATGCTTATGAATATATTTGCAGATGAAGTAACGAGAAATCAGAGTAAATTACCAATAAAGTGGCTACAAGTATATATATATAATATAAATCAAGCTTTACAAATTGCATTAAGTGGAAATGAAAAATGCGAAAATCCAGAATATGGTTTTGAAGAAACGAAAAAATTGGTAAATCAGGTTAATGAACTTGCAAATGTAAATAAAAAAGATATGCAATCTGATACATTAAAAATGATGGAAAATAAAGATTTGCAAACAGAAGAACAAAATCTAAGTGAAATCGAAAATATAATGCAAAATTTAGGAAATCAGTATGAATTTTTTGATTTTTTACTAATGGATGTAAGTGATGAGAATTTAGGGGAGATATATAAACATAGAAGAAGCTTAGATAAATATTTAGAAAAAAGAGCACCAAGAAAAATAAAAGAGGAATTAGAAACGGTAAAAAAATCAAGTGAAGAAGATTTTAATGAACTATTAAAAACAACAATGGACGCAATAAATGAAATAAGTTTTAAAACTGGATATGGAACTCAAACTGTAATAAGATTATTAAAAATAAATGCAGAAAATGAAGAGATAAAAACAAGTACAGATCTTTTATTAAAATATTCTGAAAAATTTCAAAATATAATAAATGCAAAAAAGCCTAAAGAAGAGGAAAATGAGAAAGCTAAAAGTAGTTCGGCTAAAAATGAACTAAATAAAAAAGAAGCAATACCAGAAAATGCAGATAAAATAAGTACTGATAATAAAGAAAATAGTAAAAAAGGCAATGAATCAAGTAAAGAAAAAATAGAAACTAAACCAGTAGAAGAACGAAAGAGCGCAAGTGATGTAGCTGAACAGAAAGTTAAAAAATCAAATAGAGCTGTTATAAAATCCGATAAAAGTGATAGTATAGAATTTGAAGAATATTTAGAAAATATATCAAAAACATATTTGGCTAAAGAAAATGCATTTCCAATATTTTTACATATATATAGTAAAGAAAAAGGTGGATTTTTTGATTTCTTTTCAAAAGAAAAAATGAAAAAATTTTATGAATTATTTAATCTTTATGAAAAGCAAAATAATAGAAGAGGAAAAATATTTATATTTACAAATAAAAATCCGAAAGAATTAAATAAAATGATAAAAGAATTTCAAAAATTTGAACAAGAAAATGGACAAAAAATGCTAGAAGGTGGAATAAGCAAATATGGTACATATTTTTGTGATATGGAAGGAAAGCAAATTCCATTAGTTAAAATAAATAATGAAAATTATGAAATAGGAAAAAAAGAAATAGATTCAATAATGTATGAAGGATTTAGCAATGAATATTTAGATGAAAATGAAAAAGATTTTTGGAGTTTTAAGTTTCCTAAAAATTTTGGAAAAGGAACTACATTAAGAATGTACGATTTAATAAAAAGAAAGCTTTTTCAACAAAAAAATGAAGTTGAAGTATTAGGATATACCAATAAAAATTTTGGAGTTGATGTAATTTTGAATTCTCAAGCAAAAGCAAAAGATAAAATAAATACATACTGTAAAACTAAATTTTATATTGAACCTAATCTTGGAATAAGCATTTCGCCAAATAAATTTGATAAAATGTTACAAAAATTTGAAAATAAGCTAGAAGAAAGAGATAGATAAAAAATAATTTTTAAAAATGTTGAATTAAAAATAAATTATATGTATACTATAAATTAAAGAAATAAAATGTTTTTTAGAGATATTTTTTCTAAATGGCAATTAATGTATACTATAAGTTAATTAAATAAAAATACGAGGAGGAAAGCAATGGCAGAAGTACAAGAGAATGAAAGAAAAGAAATCGAAGACATGATTAATGGTTTAGTTGAAAGAGCTAAAAAAGCTTCTGAAGAATATAAAAAATTAGACCAAGAACAAGTCGATAGAATCGTTAAAAAAATGTCAATGGCTGCATTAGACCATCACATGGAACTTGCAAAACTTGCAGTTGAAGAAACAGGAAGAGGTATTTACGAAGATAAAATAACAAAGAATATGTTTGCTTCAGAATATGTTTATCATAGCATAAAACATGATAAAACAGTTGGAGTAGTATCAAAAAATGAAGAAGAAGGATATTCTTTAATAGCAGAACCAGTTGGTGTAATAGCAGGTGTAACACCAGTTACAAATCCTACATCAACAGTTATGTTTAAATCTATAATTTCAGCAAAAACTAGAAATGTAATTATATTTGGATTCCATCCATCAGCACAAAAATCTAGTACAAGAACAGCTGAAATATTGAGAGAAGCTGCTATTTCTGAAGGAGCACCAGAAGATTGCATATTATGGATAGAAAAACCTTCAGTTACAGCTACAAGTTTATTAATGGATCACCCAGGAGTAGATTTAATATTAGCTACTGGTGGTTCAGGAATGGTAAAAGCAGCATATTCATCAGGAAAACCAGCATTAGGTGTTGGACCTGGAAATGTTCCATGCTATATAGATAAAACAGCTAAATTAGATACATCTGTAACAGATTTAGTAATGTCAAAATCATTTGATAATGGAATGATTTGTGCTTCTGAACAAGCTGTAATCGTAGATAGAGAAATAGCACCAGAATTTGAAAGATTAATGAAAGAAGCAAAATGCTATTTTGTAAATGATGAAGAAAGAGCAAAATTGCAAGCTAGAATGTTTGATCCAGAAAAATCAAATAAATTAAGAGGAGAAATTGCTGGTCAAAGTCCAAAAACTATTGCAGAATGGTCTGGATTTGAAGTACCAGAAGATACAAAAGTATTAGTAGTATGGGAAAATGGAGTAGGAGATGAACACCCATTTTCTAAAGAAAAATTAAGTCCAGTACTAGCATATTATGTAGTAGATGGAAAAGATGAAGGAATAGCTTTAGCAGATAAATTAATTAGATATGCTGGAATGGGACATTCAGCAGTTATTCATTCAGAAGATAAACAAACAATATTAGAATTTTCTAAAACAGTAAAAACAGGAAGAATTATTGTAAATTCACCTTCAACACATGGCGCAATAGGAGATATATACAATACAAATATGCCATCACTTACTCTTGGATGTGGTACATTTGGTGGAAATTCAACAACAGCTAATGTATCATCAGTAAATTTAATAAATTTAAAAAGAGTTGCTAAAAGGAGGGTTAATATGCAATGGTTTAAAGTTCCAGAAAAAATATATTTTGAAGCAGGTTCAATTAGTTACTTAGAAAAAATGCCAGATATATCAAGGGTATTTATAGTAACAGATCAATCAATGGTAAAATTTGGATATGTAGATAAAATTTTATATCATTTAAGAAAAAGAAAAGAATATGCACATTCAGAAATATTCTCAGAAGTAGAACCAGATCCATCTTTTGATACAATTAATAAAGGTGTTGAAGCAATGAAAAACTTTGAACCAGATGCAATTATAGCACTTGGTGGAGGTAGTGCAATAGATGCTGCAAAAGGAATGTGGCTATTCTATGAACACCCAGAAGCAGATCCAGAAGGATTAAAACTTAAATTTATGGATATAAGAAAAAGAGCTTATAAATTCCCTAAATTAGGTGAAAAATGTAAAATGATTGCAATTCCTACAACATCAGGAACAGGATCAGAAGTAACATCATTTGCAGTTATTACAGACAAGAAAAGAAATATGAAATATCCTTTAGCAGATTATGAACTAACACCAGATGTTGCAATAGTAGATCCAGATTTAGTAATGACATTACCACCAAAATTAGTAGCAGATACAGGTATGGATGTTTTAACACACGCATTAGAAGCTTATATATCTGTTATGGCATCTGACTATACAGATGGATTAGCAGAAAAAGCTATGGAAATAGTATTTGATTATTTAGAAGAATCATATAAAGGTGAAAATGCAAAAATTGCAAGAGAAAAAATGCATAATGCAAGCTGTATAGCTGGTATGGCTTTTACAAATGCATTCTTAGGAGTAAACCACTCAATAGCACATAAATTAGGAGCAGAATTCCATATACCACATGGTAGAGCAAATTCAATAATGCTACCTTATGTTATGAAATATAATGGAACAATTCCTACAAAATTTGTATCTTGGCCAAAATATGACCACTATATCGCAAATGAAAAATTAGCACATGTTGCTAAAAGATTGGGATTAGAAGCTTCAACAGTTGAAGAAGGTGTAAAATCTTTAGTAATGGCTATTAAGGATTTAAGCATTAGAGTTGGAGAACCACAATCAATTAAAGAATGTGGAATAGATGAAGCTGAATTCTTAGCAAAAGTTGATAGCTTAGCTGATAAAGCTTTCTCAGATCAATGTACAACTGTAAATCCAAGAGTTCCATTAGTATCTGAAATAAAACAATTATTATTAGATGCATACTATGGAAATCCAATTTACTAAAATTGAAAATTAAAGTTTAATATAAAAATCGCTTACATGATTTAATGTAGGCGATTTTTTGCATAAAAAAACCAAAAACACACATATTAAGATTAAATATGTGTGCTTTGGTTATCTAAAACTTAATTACATTTATATTGCAAGGTCGTCTTTATCTTTTTGAGCTAATTTTTTTAATTCTTCTTTGTCTTTTTCATCTAGATTTTCTAGACTAAATATTAACAAAGATAAAGCAGCTTTATTAAAAGATAAATTTTTTATATTTGCTAGATGTTGAATCTCATTAATAACATCTTCTGGCAACCTTAGAGTTTTAGATATACCGCTATGATTTTTTGGAATATGTAACTTAGGCATCTGTTCTTACCTCCTGCAAGTAGTTTATAATAAAAAAAGAAATAAATATGCACCTAAAAGTGCTTGCAAAATAATTGCACATATCATATAATATTTTTAATCAAAAAAATCAAAAAGGAGAAAAAAGTATGCAAAAGAAGAAAAAAGTATATAGTGATAATGGAATTACACTAATTGCTTTAGTAATTTCAATAATAGTAATGCTAATTCTTGCTGGTGTAAGCTTAAACGCAACTATCGGCGATAATGGTATCATAACACAAGCACAAAATGCAACATATATGCAAAGTATTGCTGCTTTAGAAGACTATTTTAATAATTATTATGTTGAACATTATGAAGAAATGAGTAAAAAAGATGAAAGTAAAGTTTTAACATTAACAACAATGGAGCCAACTTGGTTCTATATTCCAGCAAATGAAGGAATAGGTGGATTAAGATATATTGTAGATAGTGAAGGACATACTCTTTATTTAATAAAGAAAAGTGGATTGCCAGATGAAATAAAAAATCAAATAAAAGGTGGAGAAGCAGGAGAAGGAACTTATGCTGATTATGCAAAATTAAACGATGTATACGGACTAACATCAGACTTAAAAGTGTATTATTGTTCAAATGGCACAGATTCAATAATGGGAAAAACATTAGAAGATTTAGATGCAGATAATCCAAGAAGAGAAGTTTTTAAATTAGCAGATAATTCAGATATATATAATTTACTAAAAGATTTTGATAATACAGACGGAGAATCAGATGGGGTATTAACAGCAGAAGAAGTAAAAAGTGTAACAAAGCTAATAATTGATAGCACATCTGCAGTAACAGATTTCTCACAATTTTATAATTTAGTATCATTAAAAGAATTAACAATAGATAGTAAAACGTTAAATAATTTAACAGGAATAGAAAATTGTCCACAATTGAATTATGTTTATTTCAGTAGTTCAGTAATTGCAGATTATAGTAGTTTATCAAAAGTAAATAAATTAAAATATTTGTATTTATATAATATAGATGATAATGAACTGACAACTTTGTGTAATGGAATAAAAGATGCACAATTTAGCAATTTGGAATATTTAGCAGTTGCTGGAAATAGTCAATATATATCTAATACAGATGTAATTTATTATAGTTCAAAAAAGACAACAAAGGTTATTACGAATTTAGAACCGCTAAGAAACTTATCAAGCAAGACTAAAAGTGCAGTAAAATATTTATCTATAAATAATAATAATTTGTCAGAAGATTTAAACGCAATAAAAGATTTCACAAATTTAATATTATTAAGATGTGAATATAATAATTTAATATCATTAGATGGAATGCAAAATATGAATAATATTGCATATTTATGTGGTGTTGGAAACAAATTAGGCACAATTATTGATAAAGGAATAGAAAACAAAGAAAGTACTGAAACAGGAATGTCGATATCAAGCCTAGCAAATAAAAAATCATTATATCAAGTAAATTTGAAGAATAATTCAAATTTAGCAAATGTAAGTTATTTTAAAGATGATACAGCACTTAAATATTTATATTTATCAGGTTGTAGTACAACAATGAATGTAAATGTAATAAAAGATAGAATAATAGCATGTGGTTCAAATTATAGTTTGCCAGTAAAATTTTTAACAGGAACTGTATACAAAGTTGCAGAGTATTACACACCAGCAAATGTGACTTATGAAGAATTATACTCAGATTTATATGGAAACACAACAATAACACATTTAAATCTAGAAAAATGCACAAGATTAAATAATACGCAATTTAATACAATATTAAAAAGCATGAAACAATTAAAATATTTAACATTAAAAGATAATACAACTTTAACAAGTATAGACTTTGTGTCTTTTGATGGAGTAACACAATTAATAGAATTAGATCTAAGAAATACAGGCGTAAAAGGTGAAAATTCATTAGTGAATTTAAATGAATATGCAAAAGATTTAAAGACATTAAGAGTTTCAGATGGTAGTGGATTAGAAAAAATCGTAGAAACAATAAATAGATTAGGTTTCGGAGGAACTTATAATTATTGGTATGGAAATATAAGTGGCAGTATGAGTGGTTTGGTAACTAATAGTATTGATACATTGAAATGTATTGAAAATTTAAATTCATTAAATATATTAAATATAGGACAATGGGAAGACATAATAGGTGATGCGAATGCAATAATAGATTTGAGAAATACAAGTTTGAAATCGGTTGCAATTCGAGGAATATGTGCAAATATATATATGCCGAACTCTGTTGAAAGCATTATAATGGGAGATGGTGGCATTCCTATTATAGCAGAAAATAGCGATAAGCTGAATAGAATGTATGTTATTTATCCTGTGAAAAACATGAGCTTAAAAACAGCATTTTTTAAAAGTTTAAAAAATGCAAAAAATCTAACAGTTTTATCATTGAGTAGACTTATAAATCTTGAAATAACAAGTTTATCCGATTATATAAATGAAGAGTTACCAAGTGTACAGGAGTTATCACTTGAAGGATATTCAAAAGGATCTCCACAAAGTTTGTTAAAAGATTTAAAAGGAATAGAATTTTTTAAAAATTTGGAATCTTTAACAGTGTATAATACAAGCAAAATATTAAATATAAATGAAATAAAAAATTGTACAGCATTAAGAAATGTTAGCTTATCTTATTGCAATATTCAATCACTAAGTGGATTAGAATCTTTAAATAATTTAACAAAATTAACATTAAATAATAACAATATAAGCAATTTAAAACCACTAGAAAATTTAACAAATTTAACAGAATTAAATTTGGAAAATAATGCGATATCTGATACAGCAACTTATACAGATACAGATGGAAGTGTGAAAACAGTAAATAATATTAATATATTAGCAAACTTAAATAAAAACAGAAGTGGAAAATTGGAAAGATTATATTTAAGTGGAAATAATAATATTGTAAATTGGTCACCATTGTCAAGTTTAACATGGTCTGCAAAGAGTGGTTGGTAATTAAAAGAAATATATAGTAAATAAGTAATAGTGTTAGATAGAAAATAAATAATAATACGAAATTTGTAGAGAGGAATTTTTTATAAATGAATAAAGAAAAAATAAAATTAACAGTATGTATAGTTGTTGTAATTTTATTAATTATAGTAATGGCAGTAATAATAAGAAATAGAAATACAAAAAAAGAAAATGATGCTAATAATTTTGAAATATCCTATAATAATGAAACACAAGAATATTATATACAAGATGAAAATGGAGATGTTTTGCATTCAGCATCAACTGAAGATGAACTATATATTTATAAAATAGATCCAAATTATGATGCAAAAAATTACGAGAATACAGTTGAAGAATAAAAAAATTAATTAGATAAAAAAGAAATTTAATAGAAAAAATTAGATGCATGATATTTTTGTAAAATTGAAAATAAAAAAGATTAATGTTAAAGATGTTAACAGTCTGAAAAATCGGCAAATTTATTGTCGATTTTTTTTGACATTTTACATATACCCTGATATTATATTGACAATTCAAAAATTGATTTGTTCATTTTGGAACGAATAATATATTTAATCAAAAAGTTTATAATCTTTAGCGATCTGCTAACATGTAAAATTTTAAGAAAAGATGGTAATGTAAAGAAGATATACTGTTTGGCTATGACTAGAACAAAGGGGTGATAATATTGAAAATTTTTATAGCAGGGCCAAGAGCTATTAAAGAATTAGATAAAAACATATTTGTAAAGTTAGAAAATATCTGTGTTAAAAACTATGATGTATTAGTTGGAGATGCAGATGGGATAGATAGTAGTATACAAAAATTTTTACAATTAAAATCATATAAGAATGTTACCGTATTTGCAAGTAAAGGAATTGCTAGAAATAATTATGGCAATTGGAAAATAGAAAAAGTAGAAGTGGCAAATAATGTGACAGGATTTGAATTTTATGCTCAAAAAGATTTAGAAATGGCAGAAAAAGCCAATATAGGATTTATGATTTGGAATGGTAAAAGTAAAGGAACTTTTAATAATATAATAAACTTATTATATTTAGAGAAGGAAGTAATTTTATATTATATTCCTAATCAAAAGTTTTATCAATTTAAAACAATGAAAGATTTAAATAATTTTTTAAATACAAATGTAAAATTAGATAGTAAGTTAGAAAAACTATTAAACAAAAGGGATATTAATCAATTTGTACAAGTATGTTTATTTTAAATAGTAAGATATAGCGTGATAACAATAACTAGAAATTAGTGAAAAACTAATAATCTAGTTATTTTTTTATGGATAAATTTAAATATTAAATTTGAGAAGAGATAATAGATATATGAAATTTAAAAATATATGTAAAAAACAACCTTTAATTAAGTTAATTAAAGATTGTTTCTATTTGATAAAATTCTACCATTTACGGAATTTTAAGTCAACAGTTAAAAATTTATTTTGTATGAAATAATTATAAAAATAATTAATAAAAAAGACATGAAAGTATATAAAAATATACTATTACATGTCTTTTATTGTTTTCTTTAATTAACTTAATTAAAGAAAATCCATAAAAATAGAATAATAGAAAGTTTTGAAATGGTTTTCTTTCAAAAAGAAAAGCAAAAGTCATTAGACAATTTGTTTTTTATGGATTTAAAAGGGGAAATATAAATAGTTTAGTTAAATCTATAGTAAATTTTGTAAATTGTATTAAATGTAAATTTGCTGTGATGAAATTAAATATAAAAATATTTCTCCTAATTAATTATAAAAAACATAGGAGGAAAAGCACAAATGAACGAAAGAAAATCATTTCAAAATGGTATTACTTTAATAGCACTAGTAATTTCGATTATAGTAATGCTGATTTTAGCAGGAGTAAGTTTAAATGCAACTATTGGCGATAATGGAATAATTACACAAGCACAAAATGCAACATATATGCAAAGTATTGCTGCTTTGGAAGAATATTTTAACAATTATTATGTTGAACATTATGAAGAAATGAGTAAAAAAGATGAAAGCAAAGTACTAACATTAACGACATTGGAACCAAATTGGTTTTATATACCAGCTAATGAAGGTATTGGTGGATTAAGATATATAGTAGATAGTGAAGGACATGCACTTTATTTGATAAAGAAAAGTGGATTACCAGATGAAATAAAAAATCAAATAAAAGGTGGAGAAGCAGGAGAAGGCACACATACGGATTATGCAGGTTTAAATGATGTATATGGACTAACATCAGATTTAAAAGTATATTATTGTTCAAATGGTACGGATTCAATAATGGGAAAAACAGTTGAAGATTTAGATGCAGATAGTCCAAGAAGACCAGTATTTAAAGTTGCCGAAAATTCAGATATATATAATTTATTAAAAGATTTTGATAATACAGATGGAGTATCAGATGGAGTGCTAACAGCAGAAGAAGTAAAAAGTGTAACAAAATTAACAATAGATTCGACATCAAATATAACTGATTTTTCAAGTTTTTATAATTTAGTATCATTAAGAGAACTAACAATTGATAGTAAAACATTAAATAATTTAGCAGGAATAGAAAATTGTCCACAATTAACTTATGTTTATTTCAAACATTCCATAATCGAAAACTATAGTAGTTTATCAAAAGTAAATAAACTAAAATACTTATATTTATATGATATAGATGATAACGAACTTACAACATTGTGTGATGGAATAAAAGATGCACAATTAAGTAATTTGGAATATTTGGCAGTTGTAGGAAATAGTAACAATATGTCTAGTACAAATGTAACAACTAGTTATAATTCAACCAAAACACCAAAAACTATTACGAATTTAGAACCTTTAGCAAGTTTATCAAGTACAATTAAAAGTGCAGTGAAATATTTATCAATAAATAATAATAATATAGCAGGTGATTTAATAGCAATTAAAGATTTTACAAATTTAATCTTATTAAGATGTGAGTACAATAATTTAACATCATTAGCTGGTATGGAAAATATGAATAATATTGTATATTTGTGTGGTGTTGGAAATAGATTAGGTACAATAAATAACAATGGAACAGAGACAAAAGAAAGTACTGAAACAGGAATAGCAATTTCAAGTTTGGAAAATAAAGAATTTTTATACCAAGTAAATTTGATGGATAATTCAAATTTAGCAAATGTAAGTTATTTCAAAGATGATACAGCATTAAAATATTTATATTTATCAGGATGTAGCACAACAATGAATGTAAATGTTATATCAGACAGAATAATAGCATGTAGATCAAATTATAGTTTGCCAGTAAAATTCTTAACAGGAACAGTTTACAATGTTGCAGATTATTATACACCAGCAAATGCAACTTATGAAGAATTGTATTCAGACTTATATGGAAATACAACAATAACACACTTAAATTTAGAAGGTTGTACAAAAATAAATAATACACAATTTAATACAATATTATCTAGTATGAAGCAATTAAAATATTTAACATTAAAAAATAATACAGCACTCACAAGTATAGATTTTATAAATAATAATAAGGTAACAGGATTGATAGAACTTGATTTAAGATATACAGGAGTAAAAGGTGAAAATTCATTAATAAATTTAAATGAATATGCGACGGAATTAAGAACTTTAAGAGTTTCAGATGGAAGTGATTTTAAAAACATAACAACTACAATTAATCGACTAACGATGGGTGGAACAAATAATTATTGGTATGGAGATAGTGCTGGAAGTATGAGTGGACTAGTTTGTTCGAGTATTGATGTTTTTAAAAATCTTGAAGGTTTAATTAGCTTAAAACAATTATACGTTGGTCAATGGTCAAGTGGTATTGGAAGTAAAGACGAAATTATTGATTTAAGAAATACAGGCTTAACTTCTGCCCATATTCAAGGAGTTGTAGCAAATTTTTATTTTCCAAGTTCTATAACATCATTTGTACTTGCTGACTCAGGTGTTCCTATAATAGCTGAAAATTCAAATAATTTAACAGATGCTATTGTTGCTTTACCGTGGTATGATATGAGCAAGAAAAAAGATTTTTTTGATAGTTTAAAAAATGCACCAAATTTAACAAGATTAACCTTAAGTAGAATGTGTAATTTAGGAATTACTAGTTTGTCTGATTATTTAAGAAGTAGTGATGGAAAAGAATATGAGTTATCATCAGTTGCAGAATTGAATTTATCAGGTTATTCAGATAGTGCGCCACAAAATAATCTTAGAGACTTAAAGGGAATAGATTGTTTTAAGAATTTGCAAACATTTACATTAAATTGTACAAGTGAAATATTAGATATTAGTGAAATAAAAAAATGTACTGACTTGAAAAATGTTTCATTAGCATATTGCAATATACAAACAATAAATGGTTTGGAATTTTTGAATAATTTAACAACTTTAAAATTAAATAATAACAATATAAGCAATTTAAAACCACTAGAGAATTTAACAAATCTAACATCATTAAATTTAGAAAATAATACAATATCTGATACAACAACTTATACAGATACAGATGGAAGCGTAAAAACAGTAAATAATATTAATATATTAGCAAACTTAAATAAAAACAAAAATGGAAAACTACAGAAATTATACTTAAAAGGAAACGATAATATTGTAAACTGGTCACCAATATCAAGTTTAACATGGTCTGCAAAGAGTGGCTGGTAAATAAATGAAAATATATAAAATTAATATATAGTAAATAAGTACTAATTTTTGATAAAAGTAAAATAAATGATAGAGAGGGAATTTTGAGTTAATGAATAAAGAAAAAGTAAAATTAACAGCAAGTATAGTTGTTGCAATTTTATTAATTATAGTAATGGCAGTAATAATAAGAAACAAAAATGCAAAAAAAGAAAATGATGCTAATAATTTTGAAATATCATATAATAATGAAATACAAGAATATTATATACAAGATGAAAATGGAGATATAATACATTCAGCACCAAGTGAAGATGAATTATATATTTATAAAATAGATCCAAATTATGATGCAAAAAATTATGAGAATACAGTTGAAGAATAAAAAAATTAATTAGATAAAAAAGAAATTTAATAGAAAAAATTAGATGCATGATATTTTTGTAAATTTGAAAATGAAAAAGATTAATGTTAAAGATTGTTAACAGTCTGAAAAATCTTGAAAAATTTATTCATAAATAACTAAGAATATTTCTTGACATTAGAATAAAAATATTGTATTATGAATATAATAATAGTAGTTGCAATTAAATTGCAAAGCAGGTGCGACTGCCATAATAACCTAAAAAACATGGAAAGGTATAGCCTTTCAAAGTCGGTTAGGCGACTGGAAATCCTAAAGTTCGTAGTAGAGTATAGCTCTACAAAGTTGATTAGGCAACGGAAAAATCGTACATTAAGGGAGAGTGATTAAGGTACTGCGGTACGAAAATACTCTCCCTTTAGAATTTTAAGGAGGGAATAATATTTCGTGAGAAATTTTTTAGCACAAAAGGAATTTATAGATATAATAGCTAAAAGTCAAAAAGAATTTGAAAAAAATTTAAAAAATAAAAAATTGATGTTTATATATGAAAATAAAGATAAAACAATAGGCAAAGAAGAAATATTTTTTCCAACAACGTCATTTTATCATTTAACAGGTATTAAGGCTTATGATTCAAATAATAAATTATTAAATAGTTATAAATTTTATGAACTTCTACAAGTGGGAGGAATTGATGAATCAAAATTAGAGGTAAAAGATAAGACTACGTATTATAAATTAGAAGTATTACCACAATTAATGAAACTTGACAGAATAGCAAGTATGATAGGGAATTTTACAGGACATAGTTTGTTTTTACAAACCAATAAAATAATAGGAAATGTAAATGCTTGTATGGGATTTATAAAAAATGAGAAAAATATGTATGTTCCAAATACTGCATTAAAAAAAGACATTAGAGATATAACGGATGATAGAAAAAAGATTATTGCAATATTAAAGAAAGATATAAATGAGAAGTTGTATAAAAATATTACATATTTGAAACAAAAATACAAGATTATAGATATATTAAAAAATCAAGATGTTAATGAAAAAATGGATACAGATAATATATATTCGAATGATAAATTTATAGATAAAGAAATCTGTCAATTTAAAAGAAAAAAGATAGCAATAAAAAAAGATTAAAAATATTGAAATATATAGTAATTTAGTTTTTATAAAAATATGATAATTTTTAGTCTTTAATTGTTATAATTAAAGACTTTTTGAATTTATTGAAATTCTATCATTTACTGAATTTGAAGTCAATAAATAG
>CAKPRG010000002.1 GCA_934182465.1 uncultured Clostridia bacterium
TACTAGTGAAGATGCTAGTTACCTGCGACAAGACAGAAAGACCCCATGGAGCTTTACTGTAGCTTGATACTGGGTTTCGGTAGTTTATGTACAGGATAGGTGGGAGACTATGAATGTAGGGCGTCAGCTTTACAGGAGTCAATGTTGGGATACCACCCTTAAATTATTGAAATTCTAACTAGTCATCGTAATCCGGTGATAGGACAATGTCAGGTGGGCAGTTTGACTGGGGCGGTCGCCTCCAAAAGAGTATCGGAGGCGCCCAAAGGTTTCCTCAGCCTGGTCAGAAATCAGGCGTAAGAGTGTAAAGGCAGAAGGAAGCTTAACTGAAAGACAGACATGTCGAGCAGATACGAAAGTAGGGCTTAGTGATCCGGTGGTAGTAAATGGAAATGCCATCGCTCAACGGACAAAAGTTACCCTGGGGATAACAGGCTTATCTCTCCCAAGAGTTCACATCGACGGGGAGGTTTGGCACCTCGATGTCGGCTCATCGCATCCTGGAGCGGAAGTACGTTCCAAGGGTTGGGCTGTTCGCCCATTAAAGCGGTACGCGAGCTGGGTTCAGAACGTCGTGAGACAGTTCGGTCCTTATCTGTCGCAGGCGTAGGATATTTGAAGGGAGTTGTCCTTAGTACGAGAGGACCAGGATGAACATACCGATGGTGTATCAGTTGTCACACCAGTGGCACGGCTGAGTAGCTAAGTATGGAAGGGATAAACGCTGAAAGCATCTAAGTGTGAAGCCCACCCTAAGATAAGATATCCCATACCGCTAAGGTAGTAAGATTCCAGGAAGACGACCTGGTTGATAGGCTGGAGGTGGAAGTGCAGTGATGTATGTAGCTGACCAGTACTAATAAATCGAGGGCTTAACCACAAAATAAAAGAAAAGTTTTGCCTAAGAAAAGCAATATTGTCTATGTATTTTTGAGTGTGCTAAGAAAAAAGCATACAAAACATTTCTGGTGATTATAACGAGGAGGAAATACCTGTACCCATGCCGAACACAGAAGTCAAGCTCCTTAGTGCCGAAGATACTTGCGGGTTACCCTGCTGGGAAAATAGGAAGTCGCCAGTTTTATATATTCCTCGTTAGCTCAGTTGGTAGAGCGTTCGGCTGTTAACCGAAATGTCGTAAGTTCGAGTCTTACACGAGGAGCCAAAGAGAAGTACCTAACATGTGTTAGGTACTTTTTTGTATTAATATAACCTAAGACTCGAAAAGGAAGTTACCAAGTCTAGAGCTGGAAGACTAGTTTGACTAGTCTGTTTTTTTATATTATAATGCAGGTAAATTAACAGATATATTGTAATTAAGCACAATAGATTTAATAGAATACAAAATATCTTTTTAAAGAGAGGTTTTATATGAAAGAAGAAAAAATTAAAATTATTTCAAAAGCCGATAAATTACCAATAGATTGTATATTAATGAAACCAGAAGGAGAAATAAAAGGTGTAATACAAATATCACATGGAATGAATGAACATAAAGAACGTTATATTGATTTTATGAATTTTTTAGCAGAAAATGGTTATGCAAGTTTTATAAATGATCATAGAGGTCATGGAAAGAGCATAAAGAAAAAAGAAGATATAGGATATTTTTATGAAAAAGACGCAGAAATTGTAATAGAAGATTTATATCAAATAACACTATATTTAAGAGAACAATTTGTGGATAAAAAAATTATATTATTTGGACATAGTATGGGATCAATGATTGTAAGAAAATATATAGCAAAATATGATAATAAAATAGATGGATTAATAGTTTGTGGTTCTCCTAGTAAGAATGTGAATGCAAAATTAGGACTTGCTATTGTAAAAATATTAGAATTTTTTAAAGGCGAAAATTATCGTAGTAAATTTGTTAAAAATTTAATGTTTAGTGGTTACAATAAAAATAATGATTTACCAAATAGTTGGATTTGTAATAATAAAGAAACTGTTGAAAAATACAATGCTGATGAATTATGCCAATATAATTATACTTTAAATGGATTTGAAAATATTATTAAATTAATGATAGATATTTACAATCCAAAAATATATGAAAAAAATAATGTGCAATTACCAATATATTTTATAGCTGGAGCTAATGACCCTGTAATAGCATCAATCGAAAAATGGTATAAGGCACAACAATTTTTTAAAGAATTGGGATACGCAAATATTAGCAGTGATTTATATGAAAATATGAGCCATGAAATTTTAAATGAATTAGAAAATAAAACAGTATATGTTGATATACTAAATTGGATTAATAATCTCTGCTAATCTCTTTAAAACTCTTAAAATCTTTAATTTTTGTATTTACTTATTAAATTTTAAGTGATATAATATTTGTATTAATTGGAAGAGTAGGTCTTATGAGTAAATTTTTTGTAAAACAAAATCAAATTAATAAAGATGAAATTAAAATTCTAAATGAAGATGTTAACCATATAAAAAATGTACTTAGATTAGCAGTAAATGATGAAATAATTATATGTGATGAAGATAATAGTATAAATTATATGTGCAATATTTCAGAAATAGAAAAGGATTTTATTATTTGTAAAATTAAAGAAATTTTACCTAACAAAGCTGAAAGCAATGTTGATATAACAATATATCAAGGTTTGCCAAAAGCAGACAAAATGGAATTGATTATTCAAAAATCAACAGAACTTGGTGCAAATAAAATTGTTCCAGTAGCTTTAAAAAGATGTATTGTTAAGTTAGAAGGTAAAGACGAAAAAAAGAAAATCGAGAGATGGCAAAAAATTGCTGAAGTTGCATCTAAGCAATCTGGTAGAGATTTGATTCCAAAAATAGAAAATATACAAAAAGTAACGAATATAGTAGAAAATATTAATAATTTTGATTTATTTTTTGTAGCTTACGAGGAAGAAAAAGAAACATTTTTAAAAGATGTTTTGAAAAATATATCACCTTTAAAAAATAGCAAAGAAAATATAAAAGTAGGATTTTTAATTGGTCCAGAAGGTGGAATTGCAAAAGAAGAAGTTGAAATTTTAAAAAATGCAGGCGCAAAAGTTATTAGTTTAGGAAATAGAATTTTAAGAACAGAAACAGTAGCTTTAAGCGTTACCTCTATAATAATGTATGAATTAGAGAATTTTGGAGGAAGTAATGAATAATAAAGAAGTACTAATGGAAAAAGAATTAGAAAACAAAAGAAAATTAACAAAAGAAGTTAAAGAAAATATGAATAAAATGATTTTTATTAACTTAAATATAGCAATTGTATTTATGCTAATAATGATAGGTATAAACATAGCATATTTAAATGTATCTTCTGAAAAATTTATACTATTCATAAAATTATTTTCTATATTATCAGTTTTTTCATCAGTATTAACTTTTGAAATTGCATATAGAAAAGAAAGCGTATCTAAAATGTTTTATGGTATAGAATTGTTGGTATTCAGTATCATAATAATGTATATCCCATATGTATATTTGCATATGCCTCAAATGGTTAAGCAAATTTTAATGTTGGCACCATTATATTTTTCTATATATTATGTTGCAAAAAGCATATTCATAAATAGAAAAGTAACAAGAGATTATATAAATAATTTAAGTGATGTAAAAGAAATTGTAAAAGATGAAGAAAACGATAGCTATCTTGATGAAGAAAGTACAAAAATAATCAAAGAAATAAATGCAATTGAAGAAGCTAAAAAAGAAGAAAAAAGATTAATAAAAGAAGCTAAGAAAAAACAAAAACAAAATGAAAAAGTTGCCAAAAAAACACCTAAAAAAGAAGCAGAAAAAAATGAAATAAAAAAAGAAAATAAAAAAAATACAAAAACAGATAACTCTAGCAAGAAAAAAACAACAAGCAAATCTAATAATTCAAGTGTTAAAGATAAAAAAGCAAAAGATACAAAAAATACTAAAAAAGTCAAAGATAAGGAGTAAAAAATGATAAAAAGTATGACAGGGTTTGGCAGAGGAAAATATGAAAATGAAGGCCGAACCTATAATGTTGAAATAAAAGCAGTAAATCATAAATACAGTGATATTTCTATAAAATTACCAAGATTTTTAAATTGTTTAGAAGATGGAATTCGTAAAAAGATTTCAGCAAATGTATCTAGAGGAAAAATTGATGTTTTTATAACTTTTGAAAATTATAGTAGTATAGGAACTGAAATACGACTAAATAAAGAATTAGCTAATACATATATTAAAGAATTGACTGAACTTGCAAATGAAACAGGAATTCAAAATAATATTAATGTAATGGAAATTGCAAAATTTCCTGATGTATTAAAAATAGATGAAGAATCACAAGAAGAATTAATAGGTAAAGAATTGAATTTTGCAATTGATGATGCTCTTAATAAATTTATTCAAATGAGAGAAATAGAAGGTGCAAAATTAATTGAAGATATAGAAAAAAGAATAAATTTAATAGAAAATAAAGTTGAAGAAATTTCAAAATATTCATCAACACTTGTACAAGAATACATAGTAAAACTTGAGTCAAGAGTTAAAGAATTACTAAAAACAGATGTAGTTGATGAAAACAGAATTGCACAAGAAATTGTTATATATTCAGATAAGTGCTCAATAGAAGAAGAATTAACAAGATTAAGAAGTCATATTTCACAATTTAAAAAATTAATAAAAGAAAATAATTCACCAATAGGTAAAAAATTTGATTTTTTAGTTCAAGAAATGAATAGAGAAACTAATACAATTGGCTCAAAAGCTAATTGCTTAGAAATTACCAATAGAGTTATTGATATTAAAACTGAAATAGAAAACATAAGAGAACAAATTCAAAATATAGAATAATACAAAAAGGAGGGATAACATGCAATTAATAAATATAGGATTTGGAAATATAGTTTCAGCAGATAGGATTATTTCAATTGTTAGTCCAGAATCTGCTCCAATAAAAAGAATTGTACAAGAAGCCAAAGATTCAAAAATGGCTATAGATGCAACATACGGAAGAAGAACAAGATCAGTTATAATCATGGATTCAGGACATATTATTTTATCAGCAGTGCAACCAGAAACAGTTGCTAGTAGAGTTGATGATGATGACGATGAAGATGATGATGAATAATAAATAATATAAATTTTTTAGGAGGAATTTAAAATGTTAGTAAAACCAGCTGTTACAGATTTATTAAAAATAATGGATGATAGATTTGAGTTAATTACAGTTACATCAAAAAGAGCAAGACAAATTGCACAAGGAGCACCAGTACTTACTGATCATCCAGAGGACAAATCTCCTGTTACACTTGCTGTTTGGGAAGTTTCAGAAGGAAAAGTAAAATTAGCAGATAATCAAGAAACTTTAGAAGAAGTTTCAGATGATGAATTTTAGAAGGAGCAATATATGGAAAAGAAAAGTATAATCTCAATTTCTGGGGAACTTGCTAGTGGAAAAGGTACAGTTTCAAAATTATTAGCTGAAGAATTAGACTATACTGTATATAGAAATGGCGAATATGCTCGTAAACTTGCAAAAGATAGAGGACTAGATATAACAAGTTTTAATGTATATTTAACAGAGCATCCAGAAATAGATAGACAAATAGAAAAAAGTGCTGCTGAATATGCAGAAACACACAATAATTTTATCATTGATGCAAGACTTGGTTGGTATGCAGTGCCAAATTCTTTTAAAGTTTATTTAACAATAGACATAAACGAAGCTGCAAAAAGAGCTTTTTCTGATGCAAATAGAAAAGATACAGAAAAATTTTCTACAGTAGAAGAACAAAAAGAAGATATGCAAAAAAGATATAAAATGGAAAATGAAAGATATTTTAAATTATATGGAATTCACAAAGAAGATTTGAATAACTATGATTTAGTTGTAGACACAACTAAATTAACACCAGAAGAAGTAAAAGAAAAAATACTTGATGGTTATGAAGAATGGTTAAGTGAATAAAAAGATTCATCTATTAAAATATTAAAACAAAAAGGCCCACAGTTTAGCTGTGAGTCCTTTTTTGTTTCCCTTGGAAGTCTGAGGGAAAAGAAAAACCAAAATTAGAAATTTAAAAATTTAATTCGTAAGAGAATGATTTACGAGAATCATCATTGTGAATTTTTTTCTTTAACTGAGAATATGTCTTTTCATTGATTGTATGATGATTATACTTGTCTGGAAGTTTTGGATTGCCAGTAGGATTAAACTGACCATCGTAATATGGGAAGATGTAGTCACCTGTCAGGCTGTAATCATAACAGTCATAGATTAAAAAGTAACGAATATTCTTCCAAATATCCTGTGTAATTGGATGAGTTACTTCGTATTTTACATTATATAATCTACACAATAACTGAAAACATTTTGAGTATCCGTTAGCAAATCCTTTAACGAATCTGTTAATCGAAGCCGGGAAAAGTGTCTTAAACGCTTCTGTACTGAAAGAACAAAAATCACCGAAACCACAAACCAATTTTGACAAATTGTGATATTCTGCCATGAAATTTGAATTAAGTTTGCTTTCAGACGATGTCCAAATACCTTCCGGAAACTCTCTGTTAAGTACATTCAAAACGAACTTATCGACAACAAACTTGAGCTCTACATCAAAATTTTTAGGAAATTCTTCAGCGCTTGTATCATATAAACACTTTAAAATTCCAAGGATATTTGCGATGCAGAAATTGCGTTTTGCAATCTCATCTAAGTAAAGAAACTGTAAAACTTCGATTTCGCTATTGATATTCTTTAACGTTTTGATATTGTCATAAGAAGTATCAAGCTGCTCGATAGCTTCTGTAATCAAATCGTTAATTTCTTTCCGAATTTTTAAACTAATTTTTTTTGACATTTTAATGTCCTCCTTTGGTGTAAAAAATATTTTTTCAATGTTCTTTTTGGTTCTTCATATAAGTCTATTCGCAATAGAGAATGTTGACTTAAATATAAAAGACCTCTTACTATTGTATACTATTTTACATAAAATGTCAAATGAACTAGATAAGTGAATATCATATAACGATAGTGAATTTGTAGTACTAGTGAAGATATAAAAAACTTTTAAATTATATTTATAACCCAAAAATAAACTACTAAAAAGAATGTTTACTAAAAAGTAAATTTATGTTAAAATAATTTTGTTAAAAAGGAGAAAAAATGTACGCTGAAATAATAATAAATAGTAATGCAAGAGCACTTAATAGAATATTTGACTATATAATTCCAAAAGAAATGGAAACAAGCATAAAAGTTGGTTCAAGAATTTTTGTACCATTTGGAAATGGAAAAAAATTAGAAGATGGATTTGTTATTGGAATAAAAGAAACATCAGAGTTTGCTAATAAAGAAATAGCAAAAATAGATGAACAAGAAAGTTTAAGTGAAGAAAATATAATTTTAGCAAAACTTATGGCTAGAAAATATTTTTGTAATATTTCAGATTGTATAAAATTAATGTTGCCACCAGGAACAGGTGCAAAAGAAATAGAAAACCGTACTAAAGAAAAAACAGGAAATTTTGTATATTTAAAAAAAACGAAAGAAGAAATAGAAAAAGAATTAGTAGAGGGTACAATAAAAAGTGAAAAACAACAAAGAGCTTTAAAAGTATTAATAAAAACAGATGGGATATATATATCAGATTTAGAAGAGATAGCAGATGTAAGCAAATCAATTTTACAGACTTTAAATAAAAATAATTATATAAAATTTGTATCTGAGCAAATAAAAAGAAATCCTTTTATTAACAAAAATATCGAAAGAGACTTTCCTAAAAAATTAAACGAAGAACAAGAAAGATGTTTTAATGGAATAAATTTCTGTATAGAAAATTCAGAATTTTCAAGTAATTTAATTTATGGTATTACTGGTTCTGGGAAAACAGAAATATATTTGCAATTAATAGCTTCTGCAATAAAACAAAATAAAATGGCAATTGTACTAGTGCCAGAAATATCACTTACACCGCAAATGGTTGATAGATTTTTAGCTAGATTTGGAAATCAAGTGGCAGTACTACATAGTAAACTATCAATTGGTGAAAGATTTGATGAATGGCAAAAAATTAAAAATGGAGAAGTAAAAATAGTAATAGGTGCACGTTCGGCTATATTTGCACCTGTAAAAAATTTAGGAATAATAATAATTGATGAAGAACATGATATGAGTTATAAATCTGAAATGACACCAAGATATGACGCAAAAGATATTGCTAAATATATTGCAGAAAAATCTAATTGCCCATTAGTATTAGGTAGTGCGACACCAGAAATAACAACTTTTTATCATGCAAAAAATAGAGATATTGAATTATATAAGCTAACTAAAAGAGCAAATAATGCAACACTTCCAGAAGTAAAAATAATTGATTTAAGATATGAATTGTCACATGGAAATAAATCAATGATTGGCTTGGAATTACAAGATGAAATAAAAAAGAATTTACAGAAAAAAGAACAAACTATTTTATTTTTAAACAGAAGAGGTTATTCAACTTTTATTATGTGCAGAGAATGTGGATATGTTGCAAAATGTAAAAATTGCAATATCAGTTTAACATATCACAAATATGAGAATAAGCTAAAGTGTCATTATTGTGGATATGAAATACCAGTAATGAAAGAATGTCCAGAATGCAAAAGTCCAAAAGTAAAATACTTTGGAACAGGAACACAAAAGTTAGAAGAAGAGATACATAAATTATTTCCGGAAGCAACCACTATTAGAATGGATATAGATACTGTTAGCAAAAAAAATTCGCACGAAGAGATTTTAAATAAATTTAAGAATGAAAATATAGATATATTGATAGGAACGCAAATGATTGTAAAAGGTCATCATTTTCCAAATGTAACACTTGTAGGAGTAGTTTCAGCAGATGGAACTTTAAACATGGAAGATTATAAAGCTGTTGAAAAAACATTTCAAACAATAGTGCAAGTTTCAGGAAGAGCTGGTCGTGAACAGAAAAAAGGAAGAGTATATATTCAAACTTATACACCAGAACATTATGCTATAAATTTAGCACAAAAACAAGATTATGAAAGTTTCTATAATTTAGAAGTAGATTTAAGAAAAAGGTTGAAATATCCACCTTTTTGCGATATAATATTAATCAAGTTTAATGGAAAAAATTTATCTGAAATACAAAACATTTCAAATAGAATGTACGATACTTTAAATAAAATTTTAGACAAAAATCAATTTATTTTGTATAGACCAGTTCCATCACCAGTAGATAAAATACAAAATAAATATAGATATAGAATGATTTTAAAAGGAAAAGTGAATCTAAAATTGTTAGATTGTATAAAATATAGTATGACAGAAAATATAACAAGCAAAATAAAAGAAACAACTATTACTGTAGATATTAATCCAAACAATATGATGTAAAAGGAGATATAAAAATGGCTATTAGAAATTTAAGATATGAAGGAGATGAAATCCTTAGCAAAAGAGCAAGAGAAATAGAAAATATAGATGAAAAAATAAAAGAATTAGCTCAAGACATGATGGAAACAATGCACAAATTTGATGGTGTAGGATTAGCTGCACCACAAGTTGGAATTTTAAAAAGATTAATAGTAATTGATTTATATGAAGATGGAACACAATATACTTTAATTAATCCTGTTATTATAAAAGAAAAAGGCGAGCAACTAGTAGATGAAGGTTGTTTAAGTTTTCCAAATAAATTCGGAAAAGTAAAAAGACCAAAAGAAGTGGTTGTAGAAGCATTAGATATAAACGGAAAAAAAGTAAAAATAAAAGCAAAAGATTTATTAGCACAAGCATTATGCCATGAAATAGATCACTTAAATGGTATTGTGTTTGTTAAAAGAGTTGAACCTGGTACTTTAGAAACAATATCTCCTGAAAACAGGAGATAGTTTTGGAATAAATTTAGAATTAAAGGTGGTTTGAAAATGAGAATTCTTTTTATGGGGACTCCAGATTTTGCTGCAGAGTCATTAAAAGCAATTGTTGAAAGTAAATATGAAGTTTGTGGAGTAGTAACAAATCCAGACAGACCAAAGGGAAGAGGAATGAAAATGTTATATTCCCCAGTTAAAGAATATGCTCTAGAGAAAAATTTAAAAATATTTCAACCAGAGAAAATAACTAATAACGAGGAATTCAAAAATGAAATAAGAGAACTAAATCCAGATATAGCATGTGTAGTTGCTTATGGAAAAATTTTACCAAAATCATTTTTAAAAATTCCTCGTTTAGGATGTATAAATGTTCATGGATCTTTATTGCCACAATATAGAGGAGCTGCCCCTATTCAATGGGCTGTTTTAAATGGAGATAAAGAAACAGGAATAACAACTATGTATATGAATGAAAAAATGGACGCAGGAGATATAATTCTTCAAGAAAAGGTTAAAATAGATGAAGATGAAACAACTGGTGAGCTATGGCAAAAATTATCAAGTTTAGGTGCTAAAATGTTAGTAGATACTTTAAAACAAATTGAAAATGGTACAGCACCAAGAATAATACAACCAGAAGAATTTACAATTGCACCTATGTTAAATAAAGAAATGGCCAAAATAGACTGGAATGAAAAAAACGCTAAAGAAATTAAAAATTTAGTTAGAGGCTTAAATCCAATAATGGGAGCCTTTACAAATTTTAATGGCAAAAAAATTAAATTTTGGAAAGTTCAAGTTCTGGAAGAAGAGGAAATTATAGATAAATTAGCAAAACAAGAAGAATTAACAACAGGAAATAAAATAGATAAAAATGAATTACAAAAAAGAATATCAAATATTGAAAATGGAACAGTTGTATATAGCTCTGCAAAAGATGGATTATTCATAAAAGCACAAAATGGTTATATTAGTGTATTAGAAATTCAAGGTGAAAATTCAAAAAGAATGAATATTAATGATTTTTTAAGAGGAAATAATGTAGATGTAGGAAATATTTTTGAATAAAAAGTATTTTTACTTGCACAAAGAATAGTATATTGTTATACTTATTTATATAAAAGGAGGTCTTTTAATGGACGAAAATAATGAAAATAAAAAACCAGAAGAAAACATAGAAGAAAATGTTGGAGAAATTTCTGGAAATGATGGTGTTAAAATAGCAAATGATGCTATTGCAACTTATGCAGGAATAGCAGTTTCAGAAGTACAAGGTGTATATGGAATGTCAGGAACTTTTGCTGGAATAACAGAAGCTTTAATTGGAAAAAAGAATTTAGGAAAAGGAATAAAAGTTGATGCAGATGAAAAATCTGCAAAAATAGATGTAAATATTATTGTAGAATATGGTGCAAGAATTCCAGATGTTGCTTTCGAAATTCAAACAAGAGTAAAAAAATCGGTAGAAACAATGACAGGTTTAAAAGTATCAGAAGTTAATGTTCATGTACAAGGAGTTCATGCAATTACAGAAAAAGATCAAGAAGAAACAGATAATCAACAATAAATATAGCAATATATGGGAGGAATATAAAAATGAAATTTTTAGAAAGATTTTCACTAAGATTATTTTCAATAATTATAATAGTAATCTCAATAATAACAATGTTAATTGCTTTAAATGTTTTACATTTAGATGTAGTACCAAATATGATTAGTTATGCAATAGAAACAGAAATGTCTACAAGAATAACAATAATAGTATCTGCAGTATTAATTTTATTAGGAATTAAATCTCTATGTGCAAGATTAAAACCAATTGATGAAGCTAAAAATGGTATCGTTTTAGAAAATGCAAGTGGTAAATTAATAATATCAAAAGAGAGTTTAGAAAATTTAATATCTAGTGTATCAAAAAATATACCTGGAGCAGAATCAATAACAAGTAGAACTGTTTTAGATAAAGATAGAAATTTAAAAGTATATGTTACTACAGTTGTAAGTGGTGATGTTGTACTTAAAGATATTTCAACAGATTTACAAAAAAGAATAAAAGAAGCTATGAAAAAAACAGCTGACTTAGAAGTAAAAGAAGTTAATATAAAAATAAAAAATATTACAAATAAAAAATCTAGACCAAAAATAGAAGAACCACAAACTACAAACTTAACAGAAAAAACAAATGAAGAAGTTAATAATGAAATTGATAATGGAGAGGAGTAATTATATATGGACGAAAAACCAGATAGTTTAATGGATTTTATTGTAAAATATAAAGGTGCTATTATCGGTGGAGCTATTGCTGTTTTATTAGTTTGTACAGGATTATTTAAATTATTAGTAGCACTTATAGTTATTGCTGGAGGAATTTTATTAGGAAACTATGTTCAAAAAAATAAAGATACAGTAAAAGAAACATTAAAAAATTTTATAGATAAATTTTAATAAATATATAGTAAAAATTGGAGGAATTTATGCAAAGAACAGCAATGAGAGAACTAGCTTTTAAACTAGTTTATGAAATGGAAGTACAAAAAGATGAAAATCAAATGGATATATTTTTAGAAAACAATGAAATTACAGATGAAAAAGTTATAGAATACTTAAAAGATATTCAAAATGGTATTATTGAACATTCTGAAGAAATAGATAATTTAATAAAAAATAATTTAAAAGAAAATTGGAGTTTAAATAGAATTTCAAAAATTAATTTAAGTTTAATTAAAATAGCTATTTATGAAATGATTTACAAAAATCTACCATATAAAGTTGCTATTAATGAAGTAGTAGAACTTGCTAAGAAATATGCAGATGATTCTGCACCAGTATTTATTAATGGAATTTTAGCTAGTGTTGTTAAAGAGAAAAATTTAAATGGAGATAACTAATGAAAATAGATCCTATTACAGTTACGGAACTAAACAAATATATGAAAGATAAAGTTGAAATGGACGAATTTCTAAATAATGTTTTAGTTAAAGGTGAAATTTCTAATTACAAACACCACTATACAGGCCATTTATACTTTACTTTAAAAGATGAAAAATCTTTAATAAAATGCATAATGTTTAAATCATCAGCTATAAATTTAAAATTCGAACCAAAAGATGGTATGAAAGTTATTGTATATGGAACTGTATCTGTTTTTGAAAGAGATGGAGTTTACCAAATTTATTGCAGAGGAATGCAAGAAGATGGAATGGGAAGTCTATATACAGCGTATGAGGAATTAAAAAAGAAACTACAATTAGAAGGTTTATTTGATGAAAGCCACAAAAAGAAAATTCCTTTTATGCCAAAAGTAATAGGAGTTTTAACATCAAATACAGGAGCTGTTATTAGAGATATTATAAATGTATCTACGAGAAGAAATCCAAATGTATGTATTAGACTTTATCCAGTACCTGTTCAAGGACCAGGAGCAGCAGAAAAAATTGCTAAAGCCATACAAGATATGAATGAAAAAAAATTGGCAGACGTATTAATTGTTGCAAGAGGTGGAGGATCCCTAGAAGATTTATGGCCATTTAATGAAGAAATAGTAGCAAGAGCAATATATGCTTCAGAATTACCTGTAATTTCAGCTGTAGGACATGAAACAGATTTTACAATCGCAGATTTCGTAGCAGATTTAAGAGCACCAACACCATCTGCAGCAGCAGAACTTGCTGTGACTGATGTGAGTGAACTAGAAAATACTTTAAAATTATACAAAGATAGATTAAAGATGGCATTAAGTAGAAAAACACAAATAATGCGTTTAAGATATGAAAAATGTATGAATTCAAAAGCATATAAATTTCCAAAGCAATACATAAATGAGCAATATGTATTGGTAGATAATAAATGCAGAAAAATGGAAAATTTAGTATTACAAAAATTAAAAGATTCAAAATTAAGCGCTACTAAATGGATAACAAAATTAGATACATTAAGTCCTTTAAAAACTTTAACAAGAGGATATTGTTTAACAGAATCTGAAGGAAAGTTAATTACAAATGCAGAAGATTTAAGTTCTGGTATGAATGTAAATTTAAGATTTCAAGATGGAGATAAACAAGCTATAATAAAGTGACAGATGATTAAATTTTACTTAGTTTTTATAATAAATGCAGATATAAAGTATAAATATAAAATACAAATTATAAAATGTAAAATTTATAAAAAGCTAAATAATTGTAATCTTCTTTCAATTTATTATTATATAAAAATTGAAAAATTAAAAACAAAAGAAGGAGAGAAAAAATGGAAAATAAAAGAAATAATAAAAAGAAACAAAGTAGTTTTTTAAGAAAGTTATTATTATGCGTACCAGCATTATGTGTTATTGCAGTTGTCGCAACATTTTATATGATTTTTGATATGAACAAAAAAATCGAAGAAAAAAATTATAATGTTGACAATATAAACAATGAATCTGAAAATAATACATCAAATGATGAAAATAGTGCAGATAATGAAAATACAAACTATGTAAATGCATCAAATTCAACAGCTAATAATAATTCTACAAATAATAATTCAAGCAATAATTCAAAAAACACAAGCACAAGTGTTTCTGAGAATAAAGAGCCAGTTGGAAACTTGACAGATTCAACAGACAAAAAGGAACAAGCAATAAATTTAGTTAAGAAAAATTGGGGAGATGATAATACTGTTTTGTTTGATTGTTATGTAAATAGTAATGATGAATACATAGTTACAGTAAGTAGCACATCTGGTAAGGTTATTTCTTATTATAAAGTTGATTTAGAAAAAGGAAAAATAGATTTATATTAATTTTAAATTATTGAATTAAAAAAATCTTATAAATATACAAAATTGAGGAGCGAGTATGAGCAAAAGTGAAAAAAATTTTGAAGAATTAATTACAGAATTAGAAGACATCACAAATAAACTAGAAAAAGATAATTTAACATTAGATGATTCTGTTCAATTGTTTGAAAAAGGAATGAAAATATCTAAGGAATGTAATGAAAAATTAGAGAGTGCAGAAAAAAGAATTACAATGTTAATTAATGCAGAGACAGGAGAAGAAGAAAATTTTACTGTAGAATAAATATAATTTTTAATAGTGAGTGTATAAATTAATTTATTATACACTTAAAAATTTTTAATGGAGAATAGTATGGACACATTTAAACAAATCGTAACTAATAAATGTTTAATAATACCATTATGTGTATGGTTTTTTATACAAATATTTAAATTTTTAACAGACTTTGTAGTTAACAAAAAAATAAATTTAAAAAGATTAATGGGAGCAGGTGGAATGCCAAGTTCTCATTCAGCAGTTGTTTGCGCATTGTCTTCTAGTGTGGGAAAAATATATGGATTTGATAGTGGTATTTTTGCTATATCAATAATAATGGCTTTTGTTGTTATGTATGATGCAGCAGGGGTTAGAAGAGCAGCAGGAAAGCAAGCTAGTATTTTAAACAAAATAATAGAAACACCTGGGTTAACTACAATTCAAGTACAAGAAAAGCTTGTAGAAGTTTTAGGTCATACACCAGTGCAAGTTTTTGTAGGAGCAATTATAGGTTTTGTTGTAGGAGCAATTTTTTAAGTAATATGAAAGGTTTGATATATTAATATCAAAAAAGGTAAAAAGATGAACGATTTAGAAATAGCAAGAAGTGTGGAATTAGAAAATATAAATAAAATTATTGAAAAATATGGAATTGATGAAGAATATATCGAACAATATGGAAAATATAAAGCAAAAATTCAAAATAAAGTAGTAAAAAAATTAAATGAAAAAAAAGATGGTAGTTTAATTTTAGTCACATCTATAAATCCAACACCACTTGGAGAAGGAAAAACTACAGTAGCAATTGGATTAGCTGATGCATTAAATAGATTAGAGAAAAAAGCAGTACTAGCTTTAAGAGAGCCATCTTTAGGACCTGTTTTTGGTATAAAAGGTGGTGCTACAGGTGGTGGATATGCACAAGTTGCTCCAATGGAAGAAATAAATTTACATTTTACAGGTGATATTCATGCGATTACATCTGCAAATAATTTATTATCAGCAATAATTGATAATCATATTTTTTATGGTAATAAATTAAATTTTAAAAAAGTAATTTGGAAAAGATGTTTAGATTTAAACGATAGAGCTCTTAGAAAAGTAGAAATTGGATTATCAAAAGAAAAAAATATGGTACCAAGGGAAGATGGATTTGATATAAGTGTAGCTTCCGAAATAATGGCAATATTTTGTTTAGCAACAGATTTAACAGATTTAAAAAGAAGATTAGGAAATATAATAGTTGGCTTTGATAATGATGACAATCCAATTACAGCTAAAGATTTAAAAGCTGATGGAGCTTTAACAGTATTACTTAAAGATGCGTTTAATCCTAATGTAGTTCAAACACTAGAACATAATTTAGCAATAATACATGGAGGTCCTTTTGCAAATATTGCACATGGTTGTAATAGTGTTGTTGCAACAAAAATGGCTCTTAAATTGGGTAATTTTGTTGTTACAGAAGCAGGCTTTGGTGCAGATTTAGGAGCAGAAAAATTTGTAGATATTAAATCTAGAAAAGCAAATTTAAATCCTGATGTTGCAATATGTGTTGCTACATTAAAAGCTTTAAAATATCATGGTGGGGCAAGCATAGAAGAATGTACTCAAGAAAATATAGAAGCTTTAAAAACAGGATCTCATAATTTATTAAAGCATATAAATAATTTAAAAAATGTTATGGGAATTAATACAATTGTTGCAATAAATAAATATAAAAGTGATTCTGAAAAAGAAATTGAATTACTAACACAGATATTAAAAGAAAATGATGTACAAATTAGTTTAGTAGAAGTTTGGGAAAAAGGAGGAGAAGGAGCTATTGATTTAGCAAAAAAAGTTGTAGATTTATCTCAAAAATCACAAAAAATTAAATTTGTATATGATTTAGAAGATTCAATAAAAACTAAAATAAACAAGGTCGCAACTAAAATTTATGGAGCAGAAAATGTTGAATATTCAGAAAAAGCAGAAGAAGAGATTAAAAATATTGAAAAATTGGGATTATCATATTTTCCAGTATGTATAGCAAAAACACAATATTCTTTTTCAGACAATGCTAAAAATTTACTTTGTGATGAACCTTTTACTATACATATTAATGAAATAACATTAAAAAATGGGGCAGAATTTATAGTTGCAAAATCAGGAAAGATATTTACAATGCCAGGATTACCAAGAATACCATCTGCTGAGAAAATAGATTTAGATGAAAATGAGAACATTGTTGGAATTTTCTAAAAAATAAAAAACTAACTTGAAAAAGTTAGTTTTTTTTATGATGTTTATTTTTTTATAATATTAATTATTATCTGATGAATTAAATTGTTTTTGTAAAAATTTTGGAACTGCAACTAAAGCTTTATAAAATGCTAATTTTACTTTTTTCTTTAAGAAGTAGAATTTATTTAGTTTTCTTGGACTTATTAATAAATCATTTTGTTCACTCTTAACAACTGATAAGGCAACATTTTCTTCAACCCTTGAATCTTCTTTTTGATGAACAACTTCTTCTAATAAAGATGGTTCGTTAATAAATTCTTCTGTTTCTTCATCTTCGATAATTGTAAAATCTTTTTTCTTTTCTTGTACTGCTTCGTTTGTTTCAATTTTATTGATGCTTTCTGCAACAGTTTCAACTACAGGTGATTGTTCAAACAATTCTTCAATGTTTTCAATCTTACTGAAAGAAGGTGTTACAGGTATTTCTTTTATTTCTTCAGTTTGTGTAGATAAGTTTTCAATTAAATTATCTAAATCAAAATTTGCTTCTTTATTATTTAAAGATTGTTCTTGTGTATTTTGATAATATGGAACTAAAATATCTTCTACTAAAGTAGATGTTTTTTGTACATGAGTAGGGAAGTCTGAAATTTCATCATCTTTAAATTCTAATGTAGCTGGTTCTTCAATTTTTGGAACAACATTTTCTATTAAAGCTGTAGCAGAATCTGAATTTGCAATAACAGGACTTAAAATTTCTTCAATTAAAGCATCTAAGTCGAAATTATTTGTTTTACTTTCTGCTTTTTCATCTTCATAAGGTATAAAAGAAGGAGTAATTGTTTTTTTAGATTCAGATTGTTGCTCAATTGTTTGGACATTATCATCTGGTAATGAGAATAATTCATCAAATAATAAAGAAATTTCATTTTCTAAATTATTTAATTCTAATTGAGCATTTGAAAGATTTTCTTCTTTGTTTTCAATTTCTTTTTCAGTAATTGATTCTTCAACTATATTTGATATTTCTTCTTGTTTTTCAATAGGTGAGATATAGTTAAAAGAATTGTTGTTATCCCAATTGTAATTTTCATTTCTAAAACAGAAATTTAATGTATCAAATTGTTCAATTTTGATTTCTGTTTCAAAACCATTATTAGATTTGTTCATAGCTTTTTCTTGAGTGTGATCCCAATTACTACCAAATCCATAAACCATTGTTATTTCATTTGATCCTTCACGTACAAGTCTTCCATTGTAATTTATTTTAGCAGTTTTGTTTTCTACTAATTTGTCATTAAAATAAATTTCGTTTGTAAATTCCATATTTTTTCTCCTACATATATCATTTATTTTCTACATTATAATAATAAATTAAAAAAATTTCAATAAAAAAAGCTTATAAAAACAGAAAAAAACATTAAATTTTAATAACAATATTACAACTATATTACAATATTGAAGATGAAATATGGAATAAAATTTTAAAATAAGGAAATGCTAGTTATAACTGGAAAAAATTAATAAGATAAATCAAATTTAGAAAGGAGAGTATGATTCAATTTAATTTAATAATAAATAAAATCATACAAAATAAAAATGAAGAGAATTTTAAGAATAATTGCAATGCTTTGTATATTATTAATTTTAATTGGAATAGTTCAAAGCACATATTCGACAGTATATGCTTTATCTAAATATGGTTCAAGAGGAAATGAAGTAAAGCAAATTCAACAAAAATTAAAAAATTGGGGATATTATAGTGGCAATGTTGATGGAATATATGGTTCACAAACTCTTTCTGCAGTAAAATATTTTCAAAGAAAAAACGGTTTAACAGTAGATGGAATTGCAGGACCAGCAACTTTAAAAGCTTTAGGAATTAATAGTAGTTCAAACTCATCTGGAAGTACAAGTAATAATAGTAATTTAAATTTATTATCTAAAGTTGTATATTCAGAAGCAAGAGGAGAACCTTATAAAGGACAAGTCGCTGTTGCAGCAGTTGTGCTTAATAGAGTTGCTAGTTCAAAATTTCCAAATACAGTTTCTGGAGTAGTATACCAATCAGGAGCTTTTACAGCAGTATCTGATGGACAAATAAATTTAACTCCAAACGCAACAGCTAAAAAAGCTGCACAAGATGCAATAAATGGTTGGGATCCAACATCTGGATGTATATATTATTTTAATCCAAGTACTGCAACTTCAAGTTGGATTTGGTCTAGGCCACAAGTTATAACAATTGGTAAACATATATTTTGCAAATAAGATTGTTAAGTAAAAAGTTAAAGGCAACTTTGTAAAGTAAAGGAATTTGAAACAAGAATAAAAAAGTTTTAAGCAATATTTTTCGAGTAAAATCAAAATATAAAAGTGATATAATTGACAAATTTAAAACATATTGATAATATAATGTAATAAAAGATGGAGGAAGATTTTAATGCAGTTATATCCAAAATTATATTGTGAAAAAATAACAGACATTACAATTGATTATTTAAAAAAAAATAATATTAAAGGATTAATATTAGATGTAGATAATACTTTAATAGATTACAACAAAAATATGTTACCAGGTTTAGAAGCTTGGATTGAAAAAATTAAGAAAAATAATATAAAATGTATAATTGTATCAAATAGTAATAAAAAAGAAAAAGTAGAAACTGTTGCAAAAAAATTAGATATACAATATATATTTTTTGCAACAAAACCACTTAAAAGAGGCTTTAAAAAAGCTCAAAAAATATTAGGAATTGAAAATGAAAATATAGGAGTAATTGGTGACCAAATTTTTACTGATGTTATTGGTGCAAATCGTTCAAAAATGTTTTCAATACTAGTAAAACCAATTAATGAAAAAGACTTAATAATTACAAAATGGAAAAGACCAATAGAAGAAAAAATTATACAAAAATATTTAAAAAAACAAAATACGAAAGATTAGAGGAAAAAGAAAATGTATTTTAATGATGTACACATAATTTTATATTTAATAATAGCAGTTATAGGTTTTATTGTTGGAAAATTTATTGCATGGTGTAATGAATGCTTTACAGAAGAAAAAAAGATTTTTTCAAAAGATTTTTTTAAAGCAAACAAAGAAGGATTTGAAAATAATTATATTTTAATGTGTTTAACAGCAATTTTGTATGTTGCATTATTATATAAATTTGGAATAAAGAGTGAATTATATAAAAATTTAGATTTAATTAAATTTTTAATTTTAACTCCTATGCTATTGAGTGCATTTTTTGTGGATTTAAAACATAGAATAATACCAAACCGTTTGAATCTAACAATTTTTGAAACAGGATTAATATTAACATTTCTATATGGAATAAATAATATAAATATAGCAAAAGATATGTTACTAGGAATGTTAACTGGTGCAGGTATTTTTATAGGAATAACATTATTAGGAGGATTAATTGCTGGAAAAGAAGCAATGGGACTTGGTGATGTTAAATTTATGGGAGCTGTAGGATTATTTTTTGGAGTAGGGACTATAGCAGAAATTTCATTATTAGCATTTTTTATAGCAGCAATATTGTCAATATTAATATTAGCTATAAGAGCTATAAAAAAGGAAAAAGATGAATACATTCCATTTGGACCATTTTTAGTATTAGCTTCAATTTTCTGTATGTTTGCTCCAACTAATACTGTATTTTTAGCATTCTTTGGTTTTTGTAAAATGTTGAGTAATAAATTACTAGGAATTGGCTAATACAGAATATAGGAATATCAAAAAATCAAATATAATTAATATATTAAATTACTTTTAATTAGAATAGTTAGTATGAAAATAAATTATAAAAAATATTAAACTTATTTTTACTACAAAATGAAATTTAAATTGAAACATAAGGAGGAGTAATTATGAATGTAAGACTTAGATGGCTTAGAGACCAAATCAAATCTCTAAATTTAGATGGAATGATAGTTTCAAATCCTGTAAATATCAAATATTTAACAGGATTAAGTGCAGAAGGAATATTTGTAATAGCTCCAAAAGAAAATGTATTTATTACAGACAGTAGATATATAGAAGATGTTAACAAAAATTTAACAATAGAAGACGAAATTATAGCATATGATGGTAAAAATGTAAGTAAATATGATTATGAAGGATTTTTCATGATTTGTGAAAATGTAGGATTTGAAGAAAATTTTGTTACTTACGCAAATTATCAAAATTATTTACAAATGTTTAAAGTAAATCTTGTAGAAACAGAAGGCATTATAGAAAGACAAAGAACAATAAAAGATGAAGAAGAAATAGAGTGTATAAAAAAAGCTTGTGAAATAACAGATAATACCTTTGAATATATTATAAAAAATATAAAAGAAGGAATGACAGAAAAGCAAGTAGCATTTGAAATTGAAAAACATATGATTATGCAAGGTGCTGATGGATTAGCTTTTGATTCAATAGTTGCTAGTGGAGAAAATGCTTCAATGCCACATGCTGTTCCATCAGATAGAAAAATTAAAAATGGAGATATTCTACTTTTTGATATAGGTGCAAAATATCATGGATATTGTTCAGATTTATCGAGAACAGTATTTGTTGGAACAAATAATATTTATGAAGAAGAATATCAATTTGTTTTTAATATTCAAAAAGAAATTTATGAAAAATTTAAAGATGGCGTTAATATAAAACCAATACTAAAAGATGTTGAAGCAACATATAAAGAAAAAAATTATGAAGTTATGCATGCTTTTGGACATGGAGTAGGAATGGAAATTCATGAAAATCCTGTTTTGCGTTCAAAAATGGATCAAAATATTAAGAAAAATATGATACTTGCAATAGAACCAGGGATTTATGAAGAAGGAAAATTAGGAATAAGAATAGAAGATACTTTTTTGGTAACAGAAAATGGATGTGAAAATTTAACAAAATGTAGTAAAGATTATATTAAAGTTACATTAAAGTCTTGATTTTAGGGCAAAAATGTGCTAGTATATAAAATAGTTTAGTATGAAAATTTAGGAAAAGAGGTAAAAAATATGGCAGACGTATACATGGCAGGAGATTTAAGAAACGGAACAACATTCGAATTAGATTCAAATGTATTTAAAGTAGTTGAATTTCAACACGTAAAACCAGGAAAAGGAGCAGCTTTCGTTAGAGTAAAAATGAAAAATGTTGTAACAGGAGCTGTAATTGAAAGAACATTCAATCCATCAGAAAAATTACAAGGTGCAGAAATTGAAAAAAGAGAAATGCAATATTTATACAATGATGGAGATTTATATTATTTTATGGATAACACAACATATGAACAAATTCCATTAAACGAAGAACAAATAGGTGATGCATTAAAATACATAAAAGAAAATATGAATGTAACAATGCAATCAATAAAAGGAAAAGTATTCAATGTAGAACCACCAATGTTTGTTGAATTAGAAGTTACATATACAGAACCAGGATTTAGTGGAAACACAACAACAACATCTGGAAAACCAGCTACTTTAGAAAATGGTTTAGAAATATCTGTACCTTTATTTGTAAATATTGGAGATGTAATTAGAATAGACACAAGAACTGGTCTATATATGGAAAGACTATAGGAGGAACTTAAAATTCAATGCTTGATAAAAAATTTAATGAAGTTATTGAAGAATTAGATAAAAATATGGAAAGCAAGTCAGATTCTAAATATGCTAAAATGGTTATAACAGAACTAACTTTAGTATATTTAGATGAAATCCATAAGTTAGAGATTGATTACGAAAAAAGACTTAAAATGTGTAATGCAAGACTTAAAGATTTAGAACAAAGACTAACAGGGCTAGAAGATGAAATCTTTGATGAAAGTGATGAAGAATTTTTTTCTGTGACTTGTCCATATTGTAATGCAAATATTATGGTGAGTTCATTTGAACATGATTCTGAAATTGAATGCCCAGAATGTAAAAATATGATAGAATTAGACTGGGAATTTGATGAAGATGATGAACTAGACGATGAGAATGATGATAGTGATGACATAATGTAAAATATAAATTAACTTATATTTATTATATTAATTTTAAAATTAAAAATTTAAGTTTTTATATTTTATAAAAGGTAAAAAAAATATATCGCTAATTAATTATTAATTAATTTTATAATACTTAGAGGGTCAATTAGTTGACCTTCTTTTTTTATAGTTAAATGCAGATGTGGACCTGTTGTAGCACCATTTGTAGATTTTCCAGTAGAATCATGATATGGATTATTTAGAACATTTTCAACATATTTTGGACCAACTTTTGAAATGATTTCACCTTTTGAAACGAATTCTGAAATTTGAACAGTAATATTTGGATTAACATGGCAATAAGAAATTGTGTAAGGGGAAGAATCGACTGTTATTGTAAATCCACCGGCACCTTTAAATCCAACAAAGCTAACATATCCATCACAAATAGATAGGATTTTACTTCCTTCAGGAGCACCAATATCAATACCAGAGTGATGAGTAGAAGCACCACCAGTTGGAGCTTTTCTATAACCAAAATTAGATGTTATTGTATAATAATTTGGTGTTGGCCATATAAAGTCATCAGGTTCAGAAACAATAATATCACTATTTTTTAAAATTGATGGAAATATGACTAAGCATATAATAAAAATTATAAAAAATAAAAACATAAAATAAAAAGATAAATATTTTTGAAACATAAGATTTAGCAATCCTTTCGTAGAATACTAATATGTATAAAAGAAAACTAAAAATAAAAAAACTAGATAAAAATTTATCTAGTTTTTGGCAGGGGTGGAAAGAATCGAACTCTCATCAGGAGTTTTGGAGACTCTTATTCTACCATTGAACTACACCCCTATATAATAGCAATTAGCTAAGTCTTTTCATATTATACACGACTTAATTTTAAAATGCAATAGTAATTTTGAAAAAAATCAAAAATATTATAATAAATTTTTAAAATCATAAAATAGTATTTACAAAAAACAAAAAATAAAATACAATGTAAATAATTTCAAAAATATAATTTTTGGGGAGGTACATTTTGAAGAATCAGGAGGATGCTTTTGTAAAAAGAGGAAGAATTGCAACAGCAATTTTTATAGTAGTAATGTTCATGTTTTTTATAATTTTAGCAAATAGTGATACAGAAAAAGGTTCAATAAAAAATATGAATATGTTATCTTCAACAAATTTAAAATCAAACAATACTTTCAAATTAATTTCAAGTACTGAAAATAAAGACATAGAAAATGAATTAAAAAAATTTGCTAAAAATGAAGGTATTAATTTAGAAATAGATTATGCTGGAACAATAGATATTATGCAAAAACTTAATAAAGGTGAAGAATATGATGCTGTATGGGCTTCAAATTCAATATGGCTTTATATGTTAGATAGTACAAAAGTAAAAACATCAAATTCAAAATCAACAAGCATAAATCCAGTTGTATTTGGAATAACAAAGCAAAAAGCAGAAGAACTTGGTTTTGTAAATAAAGATATATATACAAAAGATATAGTTGATGCTATTAAAAACGGAAAATTAAAATTTAGTATGTCAAATCCAACACAAACTAATACAGGTGCAACAGCATACTTAGGTTTACTTGCAACTCTTGCAGGAAATCCAGAAGTTTTAAGAGAAAATAATTTAGAAGATGAAAATTTAAAAAATGACTTAACATCATTATTTACAGGATTAGAAAGATCATCAGGAAGTGAAGATTTTTTAGAGGAATTATTTTTAAAAGGAAATTATGAAGCTGTAGTTACTTATGAATTTTCAATTATTAATATGAACAAAAAATTAGTTGCTCAAGGAAAAGAGCCATTATACATATTATATCCAGTTGATGGAGTTTCAATTTCAGATTCACCATTAGCATACATAAAACAAGGAAATGGAGAAAAAGAAGAAGTTTTCAAAAAACTTCAGTCTTATGTTTTAAGTGATGAAGGACAAAAAATATTAGCAGCAAATGGAAGAAGAACATGGTATGGTGGAGTAAAAAGTGATGTTGATCAAACAATATTCAACAAAGATTGGGGAATAGATACTACAAAATATATTGTACCACTTAAATACCCAAATACAGAAATAATAAAAAAAGCTTTAAGTATGTATCAAACAGAACTTAGAAAGCCAGTGCATACAGTATTTTGCTTAGACTATTCAGGTAGTATGTCTGGAAAGGGATATACACAATTAAAAGAAGCAATGGATTATATATTAGATGAACAAAAAGCATCACAAGATATGCTTCAATTTGCTTCAAAAGATAAAATAACAATAATACCATTTAACGGAAAAGTTATAGATGTTTGGAACACAGATAATGGAGTGAATACAAAAGAACTTATAGAAAAAATAAGTACATTAAAGCCATCTGGTTCTACAAACATTTACGATACTTCAAAAACAGCTTTAGAAGAACTAAAAAATGATGATTTAAATACTTATAATGTATCAGTTATACTAATGACAGATGGTATGTCAAATGTAGGAAGTTATGCTGAGTTTTCAGAATATTATAATAGACTTGGAAAAAGTATACCAGTATATTCAATAATGTTTGGAGATGCTTATGAATATCAATTAGATGAGATTGCACAAATTACTAATGCAAAAATATTTGATGGAAAAACAGATTTATTACAAGCATTTAAAGAAGTTAGAGGTTATAACTAAAGTTTTAGAAAGGAAATGTACATAATGAAAAAAGGCTATATAGTATCTGCTATATTAGGAGCAGGATTTGTAGCAGGTCCTTTATTTATGGGAATGCAATTACCTGTTGCATTAGGAATGGGAGTTGCTGCTTATGTTGCTGGAAATTTAATTTTTTCAGAAAAAGAAACAATTCAAACAGTTTCAAACGAAAATTTATATGATTTATTGAGCAGTGCTAAAAAAATAAATTCTGAAATTTGTTCAATGATAGGAAAAATAGAAGATAAAGAATTACAAGATGATATTAGAGAAATTTATAGAATCGCAGATAAAATAATAGATACAATTTCTAAAAATCCTACAAAACAGAAAAAAGCAAACAATTTTTTTCAATACTATTTACCTGTAACTTTGAAAATTTTGCAAAAGTATGATGAAATAGAAAATCAAAGATTGGAAAGTGTTGAAGGCAAAGAGTTCATGAAAAATACTAAAAATATGATAAGAACAATAAAAAAATCTTTTAATGAACAACTTTCTAATTTATATCAAGCAGATATGATCGATACAGATGCAGATATGAAAGTATTTAAAACAATGCTAAAAACAGATGGATATAGCGAAATAGAAGATTTTAATATAGAAAATAAAGATAATTAAGGGGAGGAAGTTTCAGTGAAAAATAAACAAATAGTAGGAATTGGTATTTTTGTTTTACTAGTCTTAGTTATAATAAGTATCAAATTTTATAGTGATAAAAAAGCTGAAAATGGTGTATCTGCTAAAGATTTAAAAACAGTAACAGTTGCAACTGGTGGTGGAAAAGAAGATTTTATAGCAGATGAAGATGTAAACAAAATATTAAGAGAAAAATATGGATTAAATGTAGTTTATGATAGCTGGAGCAATGGAAAATTAGTGTTGAATCCATTAGTAAGAGAAAATGGAGATAAATATGATTTAATGTTTTGCTCAGATCAAAGATTCTACGATTATTATAAATTAGCGCCAAATAAAGAAAAAAAAGAAGCAGATAGATATACTGTTTTAGATGGTGGATTAACATTAAATACACCAATTGTAATTTACAGTTGGGCAGAAGTAGTTGACGCTTTTATAAAAGATGGTATCGTAACAGAAAAAGAAGGAACATATTATATCACTGATATGAATAAATTATTAACTTATATTTTAGAAGGAAAAAAATGGTCAGATATAGGTTTGAATATGTTATATGGTAGTATAAATATTGCTTCAACAGATCCAGTAACATCTTCTCCAGGTGCAACATATTATGGTCTATTATTATCAATTATGTGTGGTGGAAATGTAACAGATACATCAATGCAAGAAAATTTACCAAAACTTAAAGAATTTTATGAAAAATCAGGATACATGAATAATACACCAGCAGATTTATTTGAAAGATATTTAAAAACAGGTCTTGGTGGAGAACCAATGATAGTAGACTATGAAAAAAGTATAGTTGAATTTGCAAATGAGAATCCAGATGGATTTAATCAAGTAAAAGATAATATAAGGATTTTATATCCAGAACCAACAATTTGGAATTCACATTGTGTTGCAACATTTACTGAAGATGGAAATGAATATTATAAAGCTATTCAAGATAAAGAAATAAGCCAAATAGCTTGGGAAAAATATGGATTTAGAACAGGTGTAACAGGTGGAAATTACAATGTTGATAGTTTAGGAATAAAAGGAATACCATCAAATATTAGAAGTACAGTAAGCAGTTTAAAAATGAATATGTATGATAATTTAATTAGTTTTTTAAAAGGAAGTAATTAATTTACATAAAAGCTTATAAGGAGGAAAAAAATGAGCGAGAAATTAGAATTAGAAGTTAAGCCAGAAGTTTTAACTAAAGAAGTAGAAAAAGAATTAATGGCAAATAAAAAAATAGAGGAGAAAACAGTTGAAGACTCATTAAACTATGCAATGTTAGCACCAGAAGAACAAAAAGCAATTGATGAATTTGTTGAAAAAGTAAATGTTGAAGATACAACACAAATATTACAATATGGAGCTTCTGCTCAAACTAAAATTTCAAAATTCTCAGATAGTGTATTAGAAAATGTAAAAACTAAAAATGCAGGGGAAGTTGGAGATTTATTATCAAGTTTAGTTGTAGAAATAAAAGATTTTGATACCAGTGTTGGTGGAGAAAAACCAAAGGGAATATTTGGAATTTTCCATAGTGCTAAAAATAGTGTAGAAAAATTATTAGCAAAATATCAAAAAATAGAAGTAAATGTAGATAAAATAGAAAAAGAATTAGAAGCACATAAGCTACAAATGTTGAAAGATATTACAATATTTGATACAATGTATGAAAAGAACTTAGAATACTTCAAAGAAATTTCTTTATATATTATTGCTGGTGAAAAGAAACTTGAAGAATTAAAAACAGTAACATTACCAGAATTAAAGAAAATTGCAGAAGAATCACAAGATCAAACAGACATACAAAAAGTAAATGATATGACAAATATGATAAATCGATTTGAAAAGAAAATTTACGATTTAAAAACAACAAGAATTATTTCAATTCAAATGGCACCACAAATTCGTTTAATTCAAAACAATGATAGCGAATTAGTAGAAAAGATACAAAGTTCTTTAATAAATACAATTCCTTTATGGAAAAATCAAATTGTTATTGCATTAGGAATCAACAATGCTAAAAATGCTTTAGGAGCACAAAAAGCTGTTACAGATATGACAAATGATATGCTTAAGAAAAATAGTGAATTGTTAAAACAAGGTACTATAGAAATTACAGAGGAATCTGAAAGAGCAATTGTTGATGTTGAAACATTAAAACAAACAAATAAAGATTTGATTGAAACTTTAGATAAAGTTTTAGAAATTCATGAAAATGGAAAAGCTAAAAGAGAAGAGGCAGAAAAAGAATTAGTATCTATTGAACAAGAATTAAAGGATAAATTATTAGAAATAAAAGTAGAATCAGGAAAATAATTTATCAAAATTTAACTTTCGATATAATAATTTAATAAGCTATTATAGTTTATTAAATATTATATAAATTTTTGGAATATGTAAGGCAGAAGTGGACAAAGCATTTTATGCAATGTCCACTTTTGCTGTCCATAATTGAAATTTTATAAAAATATGATATATATTGTTTTAAAATACCTTGTTGTCGTTATTTTAAATACATCTTTAACATATATGATTTTCATTACTTCCTCGGCTTTATTACGAAATTTAAGAAATTCTAACTTGCTTTATGGCACCCTTCCGTTTAACACGAACTCTTTCCATAAAACTGCGTAAGAATTTCTAGTATTTCTTCATGCACATTCGTCATTCATTCAAATCATATATTTAAAGATGAACTATAAGAGATTACTACATTTCATTTGCACTCGCGCTGCTCGTTTGATCGCTACGCGGTATTTCAAAACAATATATATCATATTTTTTATTAACAAAATTTTCACAAATAAAAACGTATTATCATAAATATTGGAAATATAAGAGCTAATACTGAAATAAAACAATATAATTTTCCGGAAGCAGAATTATTGTTTTGAATTTCATATAAACCATAGTAAAAACTTTTTAAAAAGCAAAAAATCAAAAATAATATAGATATAATTACCATAAAATCTAATCCTCCATATTGAAGTTAAATTGCATATAAAAATAATATTATTGCTTTGTAATTAAATTGCTTGAAACGACTTCACAATGAGCTCTAACATTGAAAAATGAATCTTTATATATAGAACTCCAATGAACTTTTTTGAATTCATCTAATGTACTGTATTTAGTTGAAAGGTGCTCACCAAAAGAAACTGCATCACAAGAGTATTCTTTAGAAGTAATATCTAAATATTCATAAATGATTTTTTCAATATATTTGTTTAGATTATATTCAAGCTTTTTTAAGTTTTCTGTAGAAGAGTAATCAGAATTAGCATTTGCAGTTACTATATCTGCTGTAATATAAACATCACTTTCAATATAAGGTGAATTATTTACTAAATTTACAGAAACTTGAGTAGGTTTTTTTCTGCGAATTGTTAAATCAATTTTATCATCTTCTTTAAATGGAGATGGAATTGTAACAATACTTGTTGTTAATTTATTAGTTAAAAGTAAATGACTAATAACGCCTTCAGTGTCTACATGACCAATCATATTATCTTCTTTAAAAATAGCCATTCCAGTGTTTTGAATTGTATCTTTATCTACAGTTGTATAAATAGCAAGAGCACTTTCATTTGGGCTATTCATATCTGTAAAAAATTGCCTAAAGCCACAAATAAGTGAAAAACCTGTATATTTTTCAGAACTTATTATATGTTCAAAATATCTAGCAGAAAAGTTTTCACCAGAATTTGATACTTTTTTTAAAACATCATAAGCTGAAGTGCTACTAATTATTACATTACAATCTGGTCTTAATTCAATATTATTTTGCAAAGTATTAACAAAAGAAATTATGCCAGATTTTGCTAATTTTTCTGAAAAAACTACAGTAGAGCAATGTGATAAATTTAATTTTTTACTAAGATAATTATTTAAAATATTTACACCAGAATCAACAGATAAGCATTCTATTTGATAAAGTATATGTTTAGTTGCTTGACTAGAAGATCCAGAATCTGAAGAGCTTTGAGCAATTTGTATAGCTAAATTTATATTATCTGAGTTTTCAATTTCATCTATTCCAAGAGCAACAACATAGTAATAATCTTCTACACTAGTAGCATCATAACAACCACTTAATGAAAAGAGTAAAAAAATACTAAATACAAAATAACTTAATAATATTACAAAATGTTTAAGTTTTTGAAATTGCATTTTTTAATAACTCCTTTCTATTTTTAAGTTTTAATTTTAAATTAGCAAATATTAATATAAGTGGACTAAAAATAAATATAACTCCAATAACAATATATTTTAAGACTGTTGTTTCTAAAAAATGAATAATTGATATATCAAAAGGATATAAGCAACAACCAAATAGAATCATACAAACAATATAAGAAAACATTTTTTTATCATTAATATTAGTAATTTTAGAAAAACATATATTACTAAAAAATACTAAAGAACTTAAATAGCATAGCAACGATAAAATCCAAAATAATACAAAAATACCATCAAGTCTTTGTAAAAAATCACTTATATTTACATTTCTAGAAAGTAAATATAGAGGATTAATTGTAATTCCAATACTAGCTAATGGTAATAAAGTTAATATTGAACATATTGTAATAAATAGCAAACTAAATGATATGAAAAATGATGCATAACTGATTTTAGAAAAATCAGTTGGTTCTCTAAGCAATGGTTGCAAAAAATAGTAAAAAGCTATAAAACTAAAACTAAAAATATTTAATAATCCATCTACAAAAGTTGTTTTGTAATTATATCCAAAAACAGGAGTTAATTTATCAAGTGTGAAATTATTTATTGTTCCAATAAAAGATATGAATATACCTAATAAAACAACAGGAAATAGTAAATTTATTATACGAATAATAGATTTGAAACCTATAAGATTAGATATAAGTATACCTATTATAAAAAACAATAAAATAAATATAGTAGGGGAGTTTTGGTAATATATTCTTTTCAATAAATTTGTAAAATCAGTTAGAAAGGTAAACAAAATTATAGAAAATAGAAAAATATAAATAATTCCAACAAAAATTTTAAAAAATTTGCCACCTACAATATTTGAAATATCTAATATATCAGAATTTGGAAAATTTTTCATACATTTATTAATAATCCAAATTAATGCTAAAGTTATAAGTCCAACATAAATTAAATTAATAAAAGTACCTGTACCAGTTACCGTAATAAGTAGTGTTGGCAAATTTAAAATTAATTTATTAAGCATAATCATGCATACAAAGAAAATACATTCTCTTTTTTCTAATTGAATACCCATTATTTTGTATTTTGCCTCCATTTCATACTAATTTTTTCTTCTTTTTGAGGTCTTTTTGTATTTAAATTTCTATTACGATTATCCCTATTCCATATACCTTTCAAAATATAATTTGCATTTTCTTTAAAATCAGAAATTGGAACATAAGGTGAAAAATAAGGAACACCAAAAGAAGTAATGCTTGACCAATAAACAAAATGTAAATAAAAGCCAACTGCTATGCCTAAAAATCCTGCAAGATAACCAAGAATAATGTATATAAATCTAAATATTCGTATAGAAAAGCTAAGTAAAAAATCTGGAATAGCAAATCCACAAATACCTGTAAATGCAACGATTATTATAAGAATAGGACTTACTATATTAGCATTTACAGCAGCTTCTCCAAGTACAAGTGCACCAATTATTCCAATAGTATTACTAAATGAAGATGAAACTCTAAGACCAGCTTCTCTAAGTAATTCAAACGATACTTCCATTATTAAAATCTCAAATATTACTGGAAACGGTATTGATTCTCTAGAGCTTGAAATCGCAAATAGTAATTCAGATGGTATAAGTTCTTGATGAAAATTTGTAATGGCAACATAAAATCCAGGTAAAAAAGTTGCAAATATAAAAGCTAAACCTCTTAAAAAACGTAAAAAGTTACTTAATCGATAATTTAGGTTAATATCTTCAGGAGATTCAAGAAAATCTACTAAAACAGCTGGTGCAATTAAAACATAAGGGCTTCCATTTACAATTACAACAACTTTACCATTTAATAAAGCATTGCAGGCTTTATCTGGTCTTTCTGTTGAAAGAAGTTGAGGCATGTGAAGCTTAGGATTATCTTTTATTAATTGTTGTAATTCACCAGAAGATGTTAAAAAGTCAATATCTAAATTTTGAACTCTATATTTTACTTCTGATATTAAATCATCATTTGTTATATTTTTCATATAGCAAATTGCAACTTGAGTGTTTGTGATTTTTCCAACATTAAAACTTTCCATTACAAGATTTTCATTATTTATTATTTTTCTAATTAAACCAGTGTTATCTCTAATGTTTTCAACAAAAGCCTCTTGAGGACCTTGAATAACAGATTCGTTTTTTGCTGTATCAATACTTCTACCAGGCATTTTTTTAGTCTCAATGCAAAAAGCAGTATTTAAGGTATCTACTAAAAGAATACAAAAACCATTATTAAGTTTTTCAATAAGTTCATTAAAATTTTTTACTTTTTTAACATTATTCTGAGGAATTAAACTATTAAATAAAAAATCTTCAAGATTAAATTTTTGTACTCGTTTAACAGAGATATTTTTGCTAATTGCAGACACATTAGTTGGTTGCATTGTAATAGAATTTCTTAAAAGAAGAGGAGTTAGTATAGAAGTATTTATAGAGGCACTGTCTACAATTCCGTCAATGTATATTATAGCTGCAGAAAAATTTTTAGACTTTATTGGTAAAATAAATTGGCGTACATTTATATCACTATTTATTATTAAATTATATTTAACTTTTAAATAATCTAAATTTACAGAAAGAGTAGGATAAATATCAATATTTTCATTTTCTTCTACTAAAATATTGTTGCTACTATTTGGTAAAATAAAATTATATTCTTTTTGAGGTTGGTATCTAAAAATTTTACTAAAGAAATTCATAAATATTAATCCTTATATCAAATATTTAGGTTTTTAAAAGGATTTACCTATAAACCTATAATTAGTTTTTAAATCAATTTATTGTATTATTTGTAAAATTTTAATAAATATACTGTTTAATACTATAAAGTTTGTAATGAAAATGTAATATAAATATCCTTGATAAACTTAATATTTTTAGATAATATAAATATAAGATATTAAAATATTAAGAAAAATTTATATATAATGATGAGGTGCAAAATGCAAAAAATAAAAAATCAAAATGGAGCAATTTCATTATTTGTAATGTTATCAATGCTCTTTTTTCTAATGTTTATGCTTGGTGCATATACAATTGTATTAAAAAGAAATCAAGTGCAAACACAAACAACAACTCAATTAAAAAGTTTATATTCTTCAACAGCTACAGACCAAACATCAAAATATGCAGGAAGATTTGCTGAAAGTACAGAAGTTATACCAATATCAAATGCAGTAGAATTTAGTTTGATTGGAACTGGAAATAGCTTTGAACAAAATGGAAAAATATATACTTGTGGTACAGATAAAAAATATCAATTAACAAATGACATTATTATAGATATAGATAATGATATTGCAGAAAAGAGCTTCAATTTTACAGAATATTTATTATATGGTGGAAAAATAGATAGCAAAACTATTTCAATAGATACTGCAGAACATCAAGTAATGTATTACAAAAATGGATATTATTGGAAATGTTTAGTTTATCAAAATACAAATAAAGGCGCAACTGATGGATTCTTTTTATCAGATACTGAATTAAATTCAAGTACTAAAATAGGAGCTTTTAGTTGTTTAGCAGAAATAGCTGATAATACAAAAGCTGCAAATTATAAAAAATATAAGGTTGACGAAACAACAGGTGGAGATAGTTTTCAATTTTTATTAATGTATAGTAATGGAACAGATAATAATAATGTTTTTAAAAAAGATAGTTACAAGATGTGGTTACAAATTGCAAATCCGATGTTAACTACAGAAAATGGTTCAAGTTTAATAACAAATGGATCAAGTGTGAAAAAGCCTGCGACAGATAATAAAAATTTCGGTGGATTAGCGAAATCAAACCAAAGTGATACTTTTTTAAATGGAGATATGGGTAGCACTTGGTATAATGCAGTAGCTACAAAAGGTAGTTGGAATAATGGAATACCAGCAGGAAATGATACAGCAGCAGCTCAATGTTTATTATTTGTAAGAATTAAATAAAATAGTCATAAAAAAATACTCTCTGAATACATTTTATTAAAAGATGTACAAAGATAAACAGGGGGTATTTTTTTATGGAAAACTATGAAATATATCAAGATATTGCAAAAAGAACGCAAGGTGATATTTATATTGGAGTGGTTGGACCAGTAAGAACAGGAAAATCTACATTTATTAAAAAATTTATGGAATTATTGGTCCTACCTAATATAGAAGATAGTTATAAAAAAGAAAGGGCAATTGATGAATTACCACAAAGTGCAAGTGGTAAAACGATAATGACTACAGAGCCAAAATTCATTCCAAATGAAGCAGTAGAAATCAGTTTAGAACAAAATATAAAAATGAAAGCAAGATTAGTTGATTGTGTTGGATATTTAGTTAGTCCAGCTTTAGGATATTTAGAAGAAAATATGCCTAGAATGGTAAAAACTCCATGGTCAGAGGAAGAAATGCCTTTTGAAACAGCAGCTGAACTTGGAACTAAAAAAGTAATTACAGAACATTCAACTGTAGGTATAGTAGTTACTACAGATGGAAGTATAACAGATATTCCAAGAGGTGAGTATTTGGAAGCTGAAAATAGAGTAGTAGAAGAATTAAAAGAATATAATAAACCATTTATAATTTTGCTTAATTGCCAAAATCCTAAAGATGTATATAGTATAGAATTAGCACAAGATTTATCAAATAAATATCATACAACCGTAATACCTGTTAATTGTTTAGAACTTAGCATTGATGATATAAATTCTATATTTTCTCAATTACTTTATGAATTTTCAATAGAAAGAGTGCAAATAAATTATCCAAAATGGATTAATGGATTAAGTAAAGATAGTGAATTAAAACAAACATTATTTGAGGTAGTAAAAAATAGTTTTGATAATGTAAGCAAAATAAAAGATTTGCAAAATAGCTATAAAAAGATGGAACAATGTGAATATATAAAGAAAGTAAATTTAGAAGAAGTTAATCTTGGAAATGGAATTGTAAGTATTGAAGCTGATTTAGAAGAAAGTTTATTTTATGAAATGCTTACAAGTATTACAGGAATGCAGATAAAAAATGAAGGCGAATTATTTTCTTGCATGAATGAATTTTCTAAAATAAAAAAAGAATATGATAAATTATCTTATGCATTACATGAAGTAAACGAAAGAGGATATGGAATAGTGTCACCAGGAATAGAGGATTTAATTTTAGAAGAACCAGAAATAGTAAAACAAGGTCAGAGATTTGGTGTTAAATTAAAAGCAAAAGCACCTTCAATTCATATGATGAAAATTACCACAGAAACTGAAGTATCACCAATTGTTGGCAGTGAAAAACAATCAGAAGATTTAGTAAAATATTTACTTTCAGAATTTGAAAACGATCCAAAGAAAATATGGGAATCAAATATTTTCGGAAAAAATTTACATGAACTTGTAAATGAAGGTTTACAAAACAAATTAGCAAAAATGCCAGAAGAGGCACAAGGAAAGTTAAGAGAAACTTTGGAAAGAATAGTAAATGAGGGAAGTGGAGGACTTATTTGTATAATATTGTAAAATTTAGAATTTGCTTTGAGTTATAAAAATTTGATATATATTGTTTTTATTTGAGTGTATCTTTCTACATCTTTAAATATATGATTTGAATGAATAACGAATGTGCATGGAGAATTTCTTAAATTTCGTAATAAAGCCGAGGAAGTAATGAAAATCATATATGTTAAAGATGTAATCTATAACTATAAATGTAAAAATAAAAAACAATATTATCAAATTTTTATTTTTTATAAACAATTTTTACATAAACTGACTGTTATATAATTCAAAATATTTACCATGTTTATCAATTAGTTCTTTGTGAGAACCAATTTCAAGTATTTTACCAGATTCCATGTACAAAATTTTGTCTGAATTTGTAATTGTAGAAAGTCTGTGAGCAATAGTAAGTGATGTTGATCTTTTTATTAAATTTGAAAAACTTTTTTGAATAGCTTGTTCTGTCACTAAATCGACATTACTTGTTGCTTCATCTAATATTAAAATAGAAGGATGATATAAAAACATTCTTGCTATAGTAATTAATTGAGTTTCTCCACTAGATAAGGCTTCAGCAGAAGAAAGATATGTTGAATATTTGTACTGTAAATTTTGAATAAAGTTATCTGCATAAGCTAATTGAGAAGCACGCAAAATGTCTAATTCATTCGATTTTTCACTTCCATAAGAAATATTTGCTAAAACTGTATCTGTAAATAATTTATTGTCTTGCAATACCATTCCAATATTTTTACGAAGTAGTGTTGAATCAATATTTTTTATATTTATACCATCTAATAAAATTTCACCAGAATCAACTTCATAAAAACGCATTAATAAATTAATTAATGTTGTTTTACCACAACCAGTTTTTCCAACAATTGCAAAATGTTCACCAGGTAAAATATGAAAACTTATATTTTCTAAAATTGGTTGACTTTTAATATAAGAAAAACATACATTTTTAAATTCAATTTCACCTTTGAATTTGGTATTTGGATCTAAAGGAATAATAACATTTGATAAATGCTCATTAGGTAAATTTAGAAATTTTTTAATTCTATTATATGAAGTTACTGCTGTTTGTAATTCTGTAAATACAGATGTAAATTCATTAAAAGGTCTTATGAAAACTGTAGAATATAGTAAAAAGCTTGTTACATGGCCAATAGTTAAGTTCTCTAGGCTAACTAGATAAATTCCTAAAATTCCAATAAGTATATAACTTAAATTAGAAACTAAACGAGTAGAAGGGTTAGCTAATGATGAGAAGAATTGGGCTTTTTGACTTGCTTTATATAAATCGTTTGTTAGTACATCAAATTTTTCATTTAAACTGTCAAAATAATCAAAGTTTTTTATAGTTCTAATATTTTTTATTGTTTCTTCTGAAAAAGTATTTAATTCATCTAAAATATTTGCTCTTTTTTCAAAAAACTTTTTTGTCCTTTTTGTAATAAATCTAGATATACAAAAAATAATAGGAGCTACAAATATTAAGAAAATTGTAATCGTAAAATTTAATTTAAACATATAGTATAATGAAAATACAACTACAATAATTCCACCAAAAATTTTAGGAAGAGCTTGAGCAATTGCATTTGATATATTTTCTATATCAATAGAAAAATTATTTAATACTTCACCATAAGAAATAGAATTAAGTGTATTCATACTAAGTTTATGAATTTTACTAAAAATATTATTTCTGTAGTCTTTAGAGATTTCTGTTGAAAGTCCTATTAAAAATTCAATTTGTAAAAAATATCCAAAAAATATTATTAAATAAACTTTAAACAAATAAAAACAATCATAAAAAAATGTGTTTGAATTATTACTAAATAAATTGTCTATTAAATTACCAACTAATAAAGGAGCTTTTACTGTAAAATATGAAGCTATTGCACCAAATATAAATATAGCAATCAAATAATATAAATATTTTTTATTTTTCATTATTTACTCCTTTCTTGTTGTAGTTTATATAAGTTTTGATATAGTTTCGAATTTTGTAATAAATTTGTAGGTGTATCAAAAGCTTTTATTTTTGAGTTATCAAAAACAATTATTTTATCACAACCTTGTAAAGTTGATGCTTTTTGTGATGCAATAAAAGTGGTAATATTATTTTTTCTAGAATATTCATATAAATTTTTCATTATGTTGGCTTCAGTTTTTAAATCAAATGCACTAGTTACAGTATCTAATACTAAAATTTTAGGTTTTTGTATAAAAGCACGTGCTAAAGCAATTCTTTGTTTTTGACCACCAGATAAATTTTTGGCATCATTATAAATTATGGTGTTTTCTTTTTTATCTAATTTATTAATAAATTCATTACAATCAGACTGTTCTAAAGCAAAATCAAAATTTGATTCATCTTTTTTACCAAGTAAAATATTTTCTTTTATAGTATTTGTAAAAAATTCTGATTTTTGCGATATGAAAACAATATTATTTTTTAAACATCCATAAGAATAATTTTTTATATTTTCACCAAAAAGATTTATTTCTCCTGATGTGCAATCATAATTTCTAGTTACTAAATTTAAAAAAGTTGATTTCCCAGATGCTGTAAGGCCAATTAAACCAATTATTTCACCAGTATTAAATGATAGATTAATATTTTTAAATAAATCTACATCATTAGAATAAGAAAAGTTTACATTTTCAAATTTGACTGCAATATCATTTTCTTTAAATTCAATTTCATTTCCATATTTGAAATCAGATGGAATACTGAAAAATTCATTTAATCTTTTATATGAAGTATATGCTCTAGTATATATTGTAACTAAATTAGAAAATACAATAATTGCTGTAGACATTTGAGAAATATAATTTATAATTGCAATTAAATCTCCTACTAAAATGTTTGAAAAATTAAATTTGACAAAATATAAAACTTCTAAAATTGTTATGTCTAAAATTAATATACTAATAGGATTTAGAAGATAGGAGATAAAGTTTGCTCTAAAAGATATTTTCTTTAATGAATTATTATTTTTTTCAAATTTTTCACTTTCAAATTTTTGTGTATTAAAACTTCTAACTAATTGTACATTTTCTAAATTTTCTTTTAATCTAGTAGATGTTCTATCTAGCTTTAAATTGTATCTTTCATAAAGTGGGGAAGAATTTTTAAATATAAGATAAATAAAAATTCCAAGAAAAATATTAGATATTAGAACAATTAAAGCAATTGTTTTGTTTAAGAAAGCAATCATTATTAATGAGCCAATACAAATAAATGGAACTCTAATAACTAATCTAATAAGTAATGCAATTGCAATTTCTAAATTACTAATATCGTTTGTAAATCTATTAACAAGGCTACTTGTCGAAAAATTTTCTAAATTTTTAGTAGATAGATTAGAAAGTTTGTTGAAAAAGTTTTTTCTTACATTTTTTCCAAATCCTTGAGAGGCTGTAGAGGCCATGTATTGGCAAGAAATACTACATAAAAATGCAATAATTACTAATGCACACAAAAAAAGTGACCAAAAAATGTAATTGATTTTGTTATCACTATTAAAATTATTAATAATATATGATAAAATAAATGGCAAAGATATTTCAACAATAGCTTCACATAATTTTAAAAAAGGACCTAAGACAAGTTCCTTTTTATAAGATTTTAGATTTTTCGTAATAAAATTCATAGTTTATTCCTTTTCATAAATTTGATATATAAGAATACTTTATATATAACAAATTAAAATATTAAAATTTAATTTAAAAATTTTAATATCTAGTTGTAATTGTTTTAATAAAGTTTATTTTTAATATATTATACCATAAAAAGGAATTATCTAGTTGGTGTAATGAAAATTTAATAATTATTTTAAAAACCGCTAGTATACTGTCTAGTAAAAAATAATAAAAAATGTTTTAATAGTTTTGGGGGTGAAAATATGGAAAAATTAGTTGAAAAAATAAATATTTGTTTTGAAAATTTAAAAAATCAAGTTTGTATTTTAGAATTAGATGGACCAGTTTCAGCTAGTACAGAAGATTTATTAATTGATTATAAAATTAATAAATGCTTTGAATTAGAATTGAATTTTAAAAATTCTAATTATGTAATTAATCTTTCTGAAATGTACAAAAATGAAATTAAAGAAAAAGAGGGGATATTATATTTAGACGGTGGTAATATATTTACCATATATATAAAATAAAACATGTTTGCTATTTGCAAAGTTTGGCGTAGGCCGTTATATAATAGGAAGTGTAGAGCACTTTCCTATTATAATAAAAAAGCACTTCATCAAGAAGTGCTTTTTCTATAATTATTAATTTACTTATTATTTATTAGTATTTTTTTTATCTGTTAAAACATCTTTTACAGCTCCAAGTGAACTTAATGCTGATGTTGCTTCAAAAGGAATAAAGATTTTATTTGCATCACCTTTAGCAACTTCTTTTAAAGCTTCTAATGATTTGATTTGTACAAGTTTTTCATCTGGATCTGCTTGTTTAATTGCATCATAAACCATTTGAATTTCTTTTGCTTTAGCATTAGCAACTTCTTTGATAGCTTCAGCTTCACCGGCAGCTCTTTTAATACGAGATTCTCTGTCAGCTTCTGCATCTAAAATTGCAGCTTGTTTTCTACCTTCTGCAAGAGTAATTGCTGATTGTCTTTCACCTTCTGCTTGTAGAACTAAAGCTCTTTTATTTCTTTCTGCGTTCATTTGTTTTTCCATTGCATCACGGATATCTGCTGGTGGTGTAATATCTTTAATTTCTACACGATCGATTTTACAACCCCAAGCATCAGTTGCTTCATCTAAGATTACTCTTAATTTATCGTTAATTAAATCTCTAGAACTAAATGTTTCATCTAATTCCATTTTACCAACAATATCACGAATAGTAGTGATTGCTAAATATTCAATACCTTTTTTTAAACTTTGAATTTCATAAACAGCTTTTGCTGGATCTGTAATTTTGTAGAATACAACAGTATCAATTGTTATTGTAACATTATCTGCTGTAATAACTCCTTGTGGTGGAATATCCATTGTTTGTTGTTTTAAACTAACAACAGAACGAACTTTGTCGATGAAAGGTACTATAACTGTAAGACCAGCTTCTGCGACTTTGTGAAATCTACCTAATCTTTCGATAATGTAAACTTCAGATTGTCTAACGATTTTTATTGTTTGTGAAGCAATAAAAACAATAAGAATAAGTAGTATAATTAGAAAACCCATTTCTTTTCCTCCTAAAAATTATTTTTATTTTTTTTAATATTTAAAACTTTAATTATAAAGGTCTAACAATAGCTTTTACACCATCAACTTTTTCTACTTTAACTTCAGTACCAACTTTAATAGGTAAGTCATTGTAAGATTTTGCTGACCAAGTTTCGCCATTTATTTTTATTTGACCTTTTCCTTCTATAGGTGAGATATCTACTGTAACTTTTCCGATTTTGTTTTCAATTGAGTATACATTTGTTTTTACAGTTATGTCTTTTTTTGTTACTTTTTGAACAAAAGATCTAGTAGCAAAAAGTAATATTGTCGAAGATATTAAGAAAATTGTTGTTTGAACAATTACATTTGAAACAAAAAAACTTGCACACATTGCAATTAAAGCTCCAATTGCAAACCAAAATACTAAAAAACCAGTTGTTACGATTTCAAATGCAAGAAAAAATACAGCTATTACTAACCAAACCTGCCACATAATTTTTCCTCCATTTCTTTACAAATATAAACATACAAATATATTATAATATAAAAAAGCTTGAAAATAAAGAGTAAATGTAAAAAAATATAAATTTTTGTGATATTTTTACGATTTTATTTACTTATTATAAATTTTGTGATATTTTATCTTTGAAATATTATATTTATGGAGTTATGGAGAAAGAACTAATGAAAAGAAAACCTTTAAACAAGTTTGCAAAAAGAAGAAGAATAGCCTTAATGGGAATTATAGGAGTTATATTATTAATTATTTTAATAATTTTATTAACAACTACTAAAAAACATAAAATACCAGAGAAAATGTCACTTATGTTGAATAATCAAATAGTAGAACTTCAAAAAAATATGTATAAAGAGAATGATGTTATATATATATCAAAAGAAGATATAATGAAATTATTTGATGATACTTTATATTACAATGCAGCAGAAAAAGAGTTAATTACTACATATAATACACATATTGCTTTATTAAAAGTAAATGAAACATTTATGGTGTTAAATGATAGTAATGTAGAATTGAAAGGATCATTAACAGAAAAAGATGATACAGTATATTTGCCACTTACAGATCTTGGAATTGTGTATGATTTAGAAATTGAATATTCACAAGATTATAATAGAACAATTTTATCTTCTACAAAAGAAGAAAAAAAACAAGCAATTTCTTTGAAAAAAGCAAATGTTTACGAAAAACCAAATTCATTTTCTAAAAAATTAGAAAAAATAAATATGAGTGAATATGTTACAGTATTAGCAACTTCAAAAAAGTATAAAAAAGTAAGAACAGAAAATGGAAATATTGGATATGTAAAAGAAAAGAAAATATCTAATGAAGAAACAATTAGAGAAAAAATGGAAGAAAAAGCATTAGATGTAAATATTGTAAAAGATGCAAATGATATAACTCAAAAATATGACAATAACATATTAAGTAATGAAAAACAAAATGTTGTAATACCAAGTTTCTTTTTATTAGATAAAGAACAAAAGGTTCTAGATAAAACAAATAGTAAAAGCAATAATTTTAATAATTATATAGCTTGGACAAATGAAAACAATATTCAAGTTTGGCCTACAATTACAAGCACAGCAAATGTTTCTGAAGAATTATTAACATATACACAAAGAAATAAAGTAATAAATAATTTATATCAATATTTAATGCAATATCAATTTCAAGGTGTAAATATTAAATTTGAAAAAATAGATGATGTAAATAGTTTTAATAGATTTCTTATTGAATTAAAACCAAAATTAAAAGAATCTGGATTAAAAATGTGTGTAACATATAATAAATCTTTAGATTCAAGTAAAATTAAAAATATAGCAGATTGGTTTTTAGAAGAATAAGTTGTAGTGTAGAAAGGTAATTTGAAAGGTAAAAATAAATGGAAAAATCAAAAAGTAAAAAAGGTTTAATTATAGTTATTGCAATTTGTATGATTATTTTAGTAGTAAGCATTTTATCATTTTTTATTTGGTATAAAAATTCTTTAAAAGCTGTTTCACCAAATGAAAAGGATTCATCTGTTAGAATAGTAATACCAGAAAAAACTGGAACAGTTGGAATTGCAGAAATTTTGTATAATAAGGGATTAATAAAAAATGAATTATCAATGAAAATTTATGCAAAAATAAATAAAATTAATAATTTACAAGCTGGAAAATATGATTTAAATAGATCTGATGATTTACCAACAATTCTTTCACACATCCAAAATGGAGATATTGCAAATGATGAAGTGAAAATTACTTTTATTGAAGGTAAAAATATTAGATGGTTTGCTAAAAAAATAGCAGACAAAACTAACAATACAGAAGAAGATGTATACAATCTTTTAAAAGATGAAGAATATATTGATTCTTTGATTGAAAAATATTGGTTTTTAACAGATGAAATAAAAGATTCTCAAATATATTATCCATTAGAAGGTTATTTATTACCAGATACTTATGTTTTTGAAAATGAAGATGTTTCTGTAAAAACAATATTTAATATAATTTTAAATTATATGGACAAAAAATTAACATCATTGAAAGATGAGATTAATAGTAAAACTTATACTGTACATCAAATGCTTACATTAGCTTCAATGGCAGAGCTTGAAGGAAAATCAGATACAGATAGAGCAAAAATAGTTGGAGTATTTTTTAATAGGTTAAATGAAAATATGAGTTTAGGCAGTGATGTTACAACATATTATGCTTTTAAAGTTGATATGGGAGAAAGAGATTTAACAAAGCAAGAATTAAATACATATAGCCCATACAATACAAGAGGACCAAATATGAACGGGAAAATTCCAATAGGTCCAATATGTAATCCAAGTGTATCTGCTATAAAAGCAGCTTTAAATCCAGAAGCAACAGATGCATTATATTTTGTAGCAGATAAAACAGGAAAAGTATATTTTTCAAAAGATTTAGATGAACATAATGAAACAATTAAGCAATTAAAAGAGCAAGGCTTATGGTATGAATATTAATAATTTACTTTTTTTAACATTACAATTTATGCAACAATAGGTTATAATTTTAATATAATATTTATGGGGGAGAAAATATGAAAAAAGTCAAATTTATAGTATCTTTGATGCTAATATTTACTATATTATTTCCATATGCAAATACAGTTTTTGCAGTATATGAAAATGAATTAGTAAATACAACTAAACAAAATTCAGAAGAATTACAAAATGAAGTTTTAGCAGACAATACATCTATTAGTGAAGAAGAAAATAAAGACGAGGCAAAAGAAGAAATTAAAGTAGAGTCTAATAAAACTGAAAAAAATGAAATTGTAGAAAATGTAGTAGAAGATGATAAAACAATTGTAAATAATGTAGAAGAAAAAAATATTACAGTAGTAACTGAAAATGTAACAGAAAAAAATACAAATACAAACAATGAAAAAAATAATCAATCAAAAGAAGCAGTAGATAATGAAAAAGAAAAGATTAATTCAAAAACTGAAAGTACAATTACAACAAAAGATAAAAAAGTTGAATCAGTGCAAGTAGAAACAAAGGGAATATTAATATTAGATACATTACAAGATGGAAAATCTATAACAACACCAATAACAGAATATTTAAGAATAGCAGGTTGGGCAGTAGCAAATGATGCAAATGTAAAAATAAAATTATATATAAATGGAGTATGTTGGTTACAAGATATGAAGAGAACAAGTAGACCAGATATAAATTCAATATCAAACCAATATAGTGGAGTAACAAAAAATGCAGGGTATGAAGAAAACTTGTATGTAGGATCATTGCCAGAAGGTAGACATACAGTAAGAATAGATCAAGTAGATTCAAAAGGAAAAGTAATATCTAGTTTATCAAGAACATTAGTAGTACATAGAGAAAACTTTAAAAGTACAATGTGTATAGACGCACCAAATAACAATCAAACAATTTATGTACCAAGTCAAAAAAACATAACTGTAGCAGGTTGGGCAATATCAACAGAATCAAAAGCAAAAATGAAAATATATGTGGATAATGTACTAAAGTCAGAAAATGTAAAGAGATATACAAGAACAGATGTTGATAAAATATCTGCACCATATGGTGGAACAGCTACAACAAAAAATGCAGGTTTTAGTGCAAATATAAATATAGAAAATTTGCAAGAAGGAAATCACAAAATAAAAGTAGAACAAGTAGATAGATCAGGAAAAACGATAGATTCACAAGAAAAGACAATATATATAAAATCTGGATATAGAGGAATATTATTATCAGATACATTGCAAGATGGTAAAACAATAACAACACCAACAACAGAATATTTAAGAGTAGCAGGTTGGGCAGTATCAGATGATCCAAATGTAAAAATAAAATTATATATAAATGGAGCATGCTGGTTACAAAACATGAAAAGAACAAGTAGACCAGATATAAATTCAATATCAAAACAATATGGTGGAGCAACAAAAAATGCAGGGTATGAAGAAAACTTGTATGTAGGATCATTGCCAGAAGGTAGACATATAGTAAGAATAGACCAAGTAGATTCAAGAGGAAAAGTAGTATCAAGTATTTCAAAAACATTAGTAGTGCATAGAGAAAACTTTAGAGGAACAATGTGTATAGATGCACCAAGCAATAATAAAACAATCTATTCTCTTGGAGAAAAAGTATTAAATATATCAGGTTGGGCAGTATCAACAGAGCCAAAAGCAAAAATAAAAATATATATGGATAATACATTAATAACAGAAAATGCAAATAGAGGTTCAAGACCAGATGTAAATTCAATAGCTAATCAATATGGAGGAACATCTATAACACCAAAATCAGGATTTAGTGCTAGTATTAATGTAGAAAAAACAAATGAAGGAACACACAAAATAAAAGTAGAACAAGTAGATAGATCAGGAAAAACGATAAATTCACAAGAAAAGACAATATATATAAAATCTGGATATAGAGGAATATTATTATCAGATACATTGCAAGATGGTAAAACAATAACAACACCAACAACAGAATATTTAAGAGTAGCAGGTTGGGCAGTATCAGATGATCCAAATGTAAAAATAAAATTATATATAAATGGAGCATGCTGGTTACAAAACATGAAAAGAACAAGTAGACCAGATATAAATTCAATATCAAAACAATATGGTGGAGCAACAAAAAATGCAGGATATGAAGAAACAATATATGTAGGAGCACTACCAGAAGGTAGACATATAGTAAGAATAGATCAAGTGGATTCAAGAGGAAAAGTAATATCAAGTATATCAAAAACATTAGTAGTACATAGAGAAAACTTTAGAGGAACAATGTGTATAGATGCACCAAGCAATAATCAAAAAATATATGTACCAAGTCAAAAAAATATAACAGTATCAGGTTGGGCAGTATCAACAGAACCAAAAGCTAAAATAAGAATATACATGGATAATACATTAGTGACAGAAAATGCAAGTAGATATGCAAGACCAGATGTAAATTTAATAGCTAATCAATATGGAGGAACATCTATAACACCAAAATCTGGATATAGTGCAAATATTAATGTAGAAAAATTACAAGAAGGAACACACAAAATAAAAGTAGAACAAGTAGATAGATCTGGAAAAGTGATAAATTCTCAAGTTAAAAATGTATATATAAAATCTAATTATAAAGGTATATTGACATTAGATACAGTACCTCAAAATGGATTAACTTTAAATACACCATCAACAGAAAATTTAAGAGTATCAGGTTGGGCAGTATCAGATGATCCAAATGCAAAAATAAGTTTATATATAGATAATGGATGTTGGATAAAAGATATGAAAAGAACAAGTAGACCAGATATAAATTCAATATCAAACCAATATGGTGGAGTAACTAAAAATGCAGGATATGAAGGTACAATAAATATTTTAGGTTTAACTGAAGGTTCACATTTATTAAAGATAGAACAAGTAGATTCTAGAGGAAAAATAATATCTACTTTTGCAAGAACTATAATTGTAAAAAGAGAAAAATTTAGAGGAATTGTTTGCATAGATTCTCCAATATCAGGTCAATTATATAATAAAACAAATCACATTTTACAAATATCAGGCTGGACATTATCTACAGATGCTGGAGACAGTGTACAGATAAAAATAAATGGTGCAGTTCAAAATGTTAATAGATTTGAAAGAAGTGATTTGAATTCTAAAGCAAATGAATATGGTGGTGTTTCAAAAAATAAAACCGCTGGTTATAAATGTTCAGTAGATGTTTCAAATTATGGAGAAGGAATTTACAATATTGAGATAAATATTATTTCAAGATGGGGTGAAATTATCGAATCTGTAAACCGAAATATAGAAATTTCTTTCTCAAGATATGCTGGTGTAGATGTTTCAGTACATAATGGAAAAGTAGATTGGCAAAGATTAAAAAATCAAGGAATTGAATTTGCAATATTGCGTATTGGATATGGTCAAAATGATAGTCAAAAAGATTCAACTTTTGAATACAATTATTCTGAATGTAAAAAATATGGAATAAAAGTAGGTGTTTATTTATATAGTTATGCTATGAGTGTAGAAGATTCAGAGAAAGAAGCTAATAATTGCTTGAATTGGTTAAAAGGAAGACAGCTAGACTTACCAGTTTACTATGATATCGAAAATGATAAAGGTTCATATAGACAGGATTCTTTGAGCAAAGAAACTTTAACTAATATGGCTCTAACATTTTTAAATAAAGTTTCAAACTCAGGATACAAAGCAGGTTTCTATTCTAGCAAATATTGGTTAGAAGCAAAATTAGACATGAGTCAAATAGAAAATAACTATTCTGTATGGGTTGCACATTATACATCTTTAGTTCAAACAACATACAATGGAAAATATGATATTTGGCAATGGATTGATGGTAAAAATGATAATACTTTAGGTGGATTTGACAGAAACTGGTGCTACAGAAAATCTTTAATGCAGTAATTAAATTATAAAATATGATATATATTGTTTGAAATACCGCGTAAGCGATTAAACGAGCTTGCGAGTGCGAATGGAGCAATCTTCATTATAAAATAGAAAAACGAAGATTGCGACACCAAGGTATAGAAAACAATATATTATCATATTTTTTTAATTAATAAGTTTTTAATTTTAAATATAATTTGAATGAATAAAAACTATTATTTAAAATAAAAATTATGCACATGTTAATATATTGCAAAATTTTGTATACATAAATATTGACAAATTTGTAAAAAATATAGTATAATAATCTATGTCAAATTAAATATATTTTGCAATGAAGATGAAAGTAAATTTAGAAAATGTTTTTATTAGAGAGAAGTGTTAATGAGCTGAGAGCACTTTAAAAACAAAAATTTATGAAACACATTGGAGCAAATTTTAATAAAGAGGAAAACTTTTAGTTTTCAATTAGGGTGGTACCGCGGAAGTAGAGCTTTCGTCCCTGTAATGCAAGTTACAGAGATGAAAGCTTTTTTGTATAATTTAAAATTTAAAGTTAAGCTGAATTTCTAAAACTTGTATTATTCAAAAAAGGAAGGAGCCAAAAATATGAACAAGTACAGAACATATAACTGTTCAGAAATTAGAGAAAAAAATGTAGGAGAAGAAATTAAACTTGCAGGTTGGGTAGACACAATTAGAGATTTAGGAGGAGTTTTATTTATTGATTTAAGAGATCAATATGGAATTACACAAATTGTAATTTCTGGTGATGAAGAAAAAGTAAATGAAGCTGCTAGAATTCCAGTTGAATCAACAATATCTGTTAGTGGAAAAGTTAGATTAAGAGATGATGAAACTGTAAATGAAAAAATTCCTACTGGAAAAGTTGAATTATTTGCAGAAAACATTGAAATATTGGGTAAAAGAACAAAACCATTACCTTTTGATATTCAAAATAATAGATCTGTTAGAGAAGATTTAAGATTAGAATATAGATTTTTAGATTTACGTTCAAGAAAAGGAATTGAAAATCTAAAAGTTCGTGCAGAACTTTTACAATTCTTAAGATTACAAATGATAGAACAAGGATTTTTAGAAGTTCAAACACCAATACTTACAAGTTCATCACCAGAAGGTGCAAGAGATTATTTAGTACCAAGTAGAGTTTATCCAGGAAGATTTTATGCATTACCACAAGCACCACAACAATTCAAACAATTGTTAATGGTTTCTGGTATAGATAAATATTTCCAAATAGCACCATGTTTTAGAGATGAAGATGCAAGAGCAGATCGTTCACCTGGAGAATTTTATCAATTAGATATGGAAATGGCTTTTGCTGGACAAGAAGATGTTTTTGAAGTAATGGAAAAAGTTATTTACAATACATTTACAAAATTTTCAACTAAAAGAGTTGGAGAATATCCATTCCCTAGAATACCATACAATGAAGCTATGTTAAAATATGGAACAGATAAACCAGATTTAAGAAATCCTTTAATTATTCAAGATGTAACAAATATTTTTGAAAAACTTGATATAAAAGTATTTAACGGAAAAATAGTAAGAACAATTACACTTCCAAAAGGTGCTTCTGCAACAAGAAACTTTTATGATGATATGACTTCATTTGCAATTAATGAATGTCATGCTAAAGGATTAGCTTGGTTAAAAGTTGGGGAAGACAGAAGTTTGCAAGGACCAATTGCTAAATTAATAGATGATGAATCAAGAGAAGCTTTACTTACACAAACAGGTACAGAAGCAGGTGATAGCATATTCTTTATAGCAGAACATAAAGGAATTGTAGAAAAATTAGCTGGACAAATTAGAGAAGAAATTGCGATAAGACAAGACTTATTAGAAAAAGATGTATATAGATTTTGTTGGATAGTAGATTTTCCAATGTTTGAAATTGCAGATAATGGAAAATTAGAATTTTGTCATAATCCATTTTCAATGCCTCAAGGTGGAATGGAAGCATTAGAAACAAAGGATCCATTAGATGTTTATGCATACCAATACGATATAGTATGCAACGGAATAGAACTTTCTTCTGGTGCTGTTAGAAATCATGATCCAGAAATTATGATTAAAGCATTTGAAATTGCAGGCTACACAGAAGAAGAGATAATGAATCGTTTTTCTGCATTATTTAAAGCGTTTCATTATGGAGCTCCACCACATGCTGGTATTGCACCTGGTGTAGATAGAATGCTAATGCTTTTAACAGAAGAAGATTCTATTCGTGAAGTTGTTGCGTTCCCAATGAATAGTAAAGCACAAGATCTTTTAATGGGTGCTCCTGGCATTGTTTCAGAAAAACAATTAAGAGAAGCTAATATAAAAATAGATAAAAAATAAAATTAGTTTTTATTAGATTAATATGTATAAAAGTTGCTTAGTTTATATAAATGAATAATGTAATAGAATAAATAAAATATTGGTTAAATAATCAGATTAAAATTGTAATATTTTTTAAATTTAAACATATATAAATTATAAAGTGAGGGGTTGTTTATGGTTTATATTGATATTTTAAAGAAAACAGAAGATTTATCTTTTTATTTACCTAAAAGTTATATAAAACTTTTAGGTAGACCAATATTTTTTTTATTAAGATTTACGAATAAAATTTTACAAATACAAATAGAAGAAAAAACAATTTTATTATTACCAAATTCGAATGCAAAGTCTTATGAAAAATTAAATAGAAAACTTTTGCAAAATAATAGTAAAACAGTATGTTTGTCAAAAAACTTAGAAGAAAATACAGATTTAATAGATTTTTTGAATGAAAAAAACAAAGATATTTTAGATGAAAGATGGTTATTTTCATGTTTGACGGAAAAAGTTTTGGAATATATAGTAAATCAAACAGAATCAAATATTAGAGAACAGAAGATAGCAATATTAACAAATGAATTTGATGAGAAAATATCGGAATGGATTATTAAAATTGCACAAAAATGTAAACAACTAGAACTTGTAACAAAAGAACCAATAAAATTTAAAAAGATAGAAGAATATTTATATACAGAATATGGAATCGATATAAATGTTAATTATAATGAAAGACAAAGTCTAAAAAATGTAGATATAATTTTAAATTTTAATTTTATTGAAGATGAAATAAATCAATTTTCTATTGCTAGAAAAGCAATAATTGTTAACTTTGAAAAGAATATAGATATGAAAAGAAAAAGTTTTAATGGAATAAATATAAATGGATATCAAATACATATGCCAACAAATTATTTTAATTATGTTATTCCTTTTCAAAAATTTTCAATAAATAGATTATACGAAAGTTTTTTATATAAAAAAACAAGCTTAGATAACCTTTTGGAACAGATTGAAAAAGATGATGTATCAATACATTATTTAGTAGGTACAAGAGGAAAGATAAAAAAACAAGAATATTTAAAAGTCTTAAGTATGAAAAATTAAAATAATCTATATACAAATAAAGATATATATCATAAAAAAGTACAAAATTGTCTTAAAGTAAAAGCAAAAATACAATTAATACTTGACAAATTAGTAAATAAACATTATTATAGTATTCAATGTAAGTAACAAAGAAAGGGGACTTATAAAATGGTAGAAAAAGAATTTTTATTAACTCAAGAAGGATATGATAATCTAGAAAAAGAATTAGAATATTTAAAAACAACAGAAAGATACGCAATAGCTGAAAGAATAAAAGTTGCACTTGGATTTGGTGATTTATCAGAAAATTCAGAATATGATGAAGCAAAAAATGCACAAGCTGCTAACGAAACAAAAATAGCTGAATTGGAAGAAAAAATTAAATATGCTAGAGTAATTGATGAATCAGAAATAGATACAGAAGTAGTACAAGTAGGAAATATTGTAAAAGTATTAGACATGGAATACAATGAAGAAATCGAATATACAATAGTTGGTTCAACAGAAGTTGATTTAGCACAAAATAAAATTTCAAATGAATCTCCAATTGGTCAAGCTTTGTTAGGACAAAAGAAAAATAAAGTTGTTGAAGTTCAAGCACCAGTTGGTGTAATTAAATTAAAAATATTAGCAATTACAAAATAATTTAAAATAAAGTTAAAAGAGTATATGAGTGCGCATATACTCTTTTTTGTGTAATAGTAAAGTGCTTTAAATCTTGTTTTTTGCAATTATCATAATGTTTACTTTGTTATTGGAAATAAGAATTGATATTTGGTAAATAATATAATATAATTTTGTAATATATAAATAAAAGGAGAAGTAAAATGAATAAAGAAAATAAACCTAAAAGAATACGTGGAGCAGGTTTAGTAAAAATAAATAATGGATATGCTTTTATGCAAAGATTAAATGTAAAACCTTCTGCTAATCCAGAAAAGCCTTATGGAGACTATTATGTTTTTCCTGGTGGAGGATTAGAAGGTAAAGAATCAATTGAAGAATGTGTAGAAAGAGAAATTTTAGAAGAACTTGGAATAAAAGTAAAAGCATTAAGAAAATTATATGAAAGAGAAACTAATGATGGTAGAATGTTAGAATATGTTTACTTGTGTGAATATATATCAGGAGAATTTGGAACAGGTTCAGGACCAGAATTTTCTAATGATCCTAAATACAAAGAAAGAGGTGCTTATGTACCACAAATAATAGAAAAATCTGAAATTGAAAATATTAGATTATTACCAATAGAATTTAAAGAAAAATTAGTAGAAGATTTAAAAAATAATAAATTTTAAAATAAAATTAATAAAAAATTAATAAATTTACAAAAAGTACTGCATTTTTTTTATAATATATGATAAAATGAGCGTGGTAAATAAATAAAAAGGAGAATATAGAAGTGATAGCTTATAAAAGAGTATTATTGAAATTAAGTGGAGAGGCACTTGCAGGTAAAGAAGGACACGGAATTGATCCAGATATAATTGGAAATATATGTGATAAAGTAAAAGAACTAATAGAAATGGGAGTTCAAGTTTCTATTGTTGTAGGTGGAGGAAACTTCTGGAGAGGATTAAAAAACGGAAAACAAATGGCAGATAGAGCTACAGCAGACTATATGGGAATGCTTGCTACAGCAATGAATGGCTTAGCTTTACAAGATGCTTTAGAATCAAGAGGAGTTTATACAAGATTACAAACTGCAATAGAAATGAGAGAAATTGCAGAACCATATATTAAAAGAAAAGCAGAAAAACATCTAAATAAAGGTAGAGTTGTAATTTTTGCTTGTGGAACTGGTCATCCATTCTTCTCAACAGATACAGCAGCAGCTTTAAGAGCAGCAGAAACAGAATCAGAAGTTATATTGTTAGCAAAAACAATTGATGGAGTTTATTCAGCAGATCCAAAATTAGATAAAACAGCTGTTAAATATGATGAAATTTCTTATAAAGATGTATTAGCACAAGACTTAAAAGTTATGGATTCAACAGCAACTGCATTATGCAAAGACAATAATATTCCATTATTAGTATTTGCAATTAGTGAACCAGAAAACATAGTAAAAGCAGTCAAAGGTGAAAAAGTAGGAACAATTGTTAGATAATTGCAAATCAAAATATGTAGATATAATTAATTAATTTATATTATTTATATTTAAAATTAAACGTTAAGAATTATATTTAATAAAATTTAGAAATACAAAAATAATAAAGAAAGAGGATTTTTTATGAACGATTTAGAAGAAAGAATGAAAAAAACAGTAAGTGTATACGAAGAAAATTTATCTGAAATTAGAGCAGGTAGAGCTAATCCTGCAATATTAAACAAAATTTCAGTAGAATATTATGGTGTACCTACACCAATTAACCAAGTTGCAGGTATATCAGTTCCAGAAGCTAGAATGATTGTTATTCAACCATGGGATGTTAGTATTTTAAAAGAAATTGAAAAAGCTATTTTAGCATCAGATATAGGATTAAATCCAAATAATGATGGAAAAGTAATTAGATTAAATTTTCCAGAATTAACAGAAGAAAGAAGAAAAGAATTAGTAAAAGACATTAGAAAAATTGCTGAAGAATCAAAAGTTGCAATTCGTGCAATTCGTAGAGATGGAATGGAAGATGTAAAAGCAAAACAAAAAAATTCTGAAATAACAGAAGATGAAAAAGCTGTTAAAGAAGATGAAATTCAAAAATTAACAGATAAATATATAGCTGAAATAGACAAAATTTTAGCAAATAAAGAAAAAGAAATCTTAAATGTATAAAATTTTGGAGTGAGTTATAATGGAAATAGAAAATAGACCAAAACATATTGCAATTATAATGGATGGAAATAGAAGATGGGCAAAACAAAGAATGCTACCAGTTAAGTTAGGTCATAAAAAAGGAGCAGAAACACTAAGAAACATTATAAAATATGCAAATAGTATAGGAATAGAATATGTTACAGTATATGCTTTTTCTACTGAAAATTGGAAAAGAAGTAAAGAAGAAGTTGATGCTTTAATGCAACTTTTAAAAAATTACTTAGATGATTATAGTAAAAAGGCAAAAGAAGAAAATGTAAGAATAAAAGTGATAGGAGATATGAATGCTCTATCAGAAGAATTACAATTGAGTATAAAAAACGCAATAGACTTAACAAAAGATAATACAGGAACAACTTTTATTGTAGCTTTAAATTATGGTGGTAGAAACGAAATTACTAATGCTGTTAAAAAAATAGCTGAAAAAGTTAAAAATGGAGAATTAGAAATTGAAAATATAACAGAAAAAACTGTAGCAGAAAATTTATATACAAAAGATTTTCCAGATCCAGATATTATAGTTAGAACTAGTGGAGAACTTAGAAGTAGTGGATTTTTGACATGGCAAAGTGTTTATTCAGAATATTTATTTTTAGAAAAATACTGGCCAGATTTTTCAGAACAAGATTTTGATTATGTTATAGAAACATATCAAAAAAGAAACAGAAGAGTTGGAAAATAAAAGCAAAGGAAGAAAGATTATGAATATTAAAAGAATAATGACTGCATTAATAGGATTACCAATAGTATTTTTAGGATTAGTATTTGGTAATAAATATATTGTTGATTTTGCAATGGCAATAGTAGCTATTATGGCTTTTTATGAATATGACCATTGTGTAAAAAAAGAATTCAAAGTAATTTCTTGGATGGGATATGCACTTTGCATACTAATAGCTTTTTTACATATAATACCAGCAAATGTATATATTGGAGCAATAATAATAGGAATACCAACAATGTTATTATTATTATTTTCACACATAGTTTTTACAAATATGAAAATAAATTTTAAAGATATAGCAATGAGCTTTATAGGTATTTTATATGTTGTAGGTCTTACAGTCTTTATTCCAGTACTATATGGAAATAGTGAAAACTCAGATTTACTAAATGGCAAATTTTTAATTTGGTATCTTCTATTAAGTAGTTGGGGAACTGATATAATGGCATATTTAGTAGGAAAACACTTTGGAAAACATAAATTTAGTAAAGTTAGTCCAAACAAAACAATTGAAGGATGTGTTGCAGGAACTTTAGGAGCAATAATTTCTTGCTTAGTATATACATTTATATTAAAACAATTTTTAAATGTAGAAGTATATTCATATATTACAATTGCAATAGTAGCTTTAGTTTTAAGTATAATAGGTCAATTGGGTGATTTTGCAGCATCAACAATAAAAAGACAATTTGATATAAAAGATTTTAGTGAAATTTTCCCAGGGCATGGTGGAATGATAGATAGAATCGATAGTGTAATGTTTGCAGCACCTTATGCATATTTTATATTTGCTATATTACTTGTATAGAATAGGAGGAAATATTGAGTTTTTTAATTGGTGCTTTAAAAATAATTTTTTTATTAGGATTTCTTGTATTTATACATGAAGGAGCTCATTTTTTAGTAGCTAAAAAATGTAATGTTGCAGTACGCGAATTTTCAATTGGATTTGGACCAAAAATATTTTCTAAAAAGAAAAATGAAACTAATTATTCTATTAGAGCAATTCCATTAGGTGGATTTGTTGATATGTATGAAGATGATATAAATGTAAATAATGAAAATATTTTAAAAGAAAACAATACAAATTCATTTTTAAATAGCAGTAAATCGAAAAGATTTGCAATAACAATTGCAGGAATAGTTATTAATGTTGTATTTGGATTTTTAGTATATTTTATTTTACAATGTGGAGTACAAAATGTTACTACAACAATAGACAGAATAGATGAATCTGCACAGAGCAATTTAACAATGCTACAAAGTGGAGATACAATAAAAGAAGTAAATGGACAAAAAATTAGATTAAAATCTCAAATTGATATAGCTATAGCAAGTGCAGGAAAAGAAGAAGCTAAGTTGAAAATAGAAAGAAATGGTATAATTCAAGAAGTAAAAATACCAGTTCAAAAAATAACTAATGAAGAAAATAATACAGTTTCATATAGACTGGGAGTTTATATGAAAAAAGCAGATAAAACATTTGGAAATCAAGTATATTATGCTTTTTGGAAAACAGCATATTTTGCAGAAATGCTTGGAAAAAGTGTAAGCTCAATGTTTAAAGGAAATATAAATCCAAATGAAATGGTTGGACCAATTGGAATATCAGAAATGATAGTAGAAACAGATGGATTTTATGAATTTTTCTATTTGTTGGCAGTTGTTTCAATTTCACTTGGCGTTACAAATTTATTGCCAATTCCTGGATTAGATGGAGGAAGATTGTTACTTATAATAGTAGAGGCAATAAGAAGAAAACCACTAAAGAGAGAAACAGAAGCACAAATACAATTATTAGGTTTTTCATTTTTAATTATGCTATCAATATATGTAGCTTTTAATGATGTAGTAAGAATAATGTAAAAGGAGAAAAAATATGAAGTGTAAGGTTTGTGGAGCAGAACTAAAAAAAGATGGAGACATTTGTAATAAGTGTTATGAAAAATTAGTAAAAGAAGAGGAAATGAATATGGAGCAAAAAGTTCTATATACATTAAAAATGAAATATGTTCCAGGATATGAAATATTTAAAATTGGTGATTACCTAATTTTTGGAATAATTTTATTATTAGCATTAATATCAACAAAACAAATGCAAGCTTTTGTAGTAGCACTTGTTTTTATAGTAGCTTTTATATTAATAATGTTAAGATTGAAAAAAATAAAAGCTCAAAAAACAACTTGCACTTTTTATGAAACAAAAATTGTTTATAAATCAAAAGGTAGAGAAAAAACAATCTTATATAAAGATCTTAAAGATGTAGGATACTATGAAACATTTTCACAAAAACTATTCAAATTAGGAGATATAAGAATATATCCAGAAAATGGTATATTTATTACATCTGGAATAAATATGGAAAATGTAAAAAATGTAAAAGAAGAATTTGAAAAAATTAGAGAAGTTGTAAAACAACAAATTCAAGCAAATAGTGAAATTTAAAAATAACTATATTTTATATTAAAATTTGGAAATAAGGATAAATAAGGAAATGCAAAAATATATAAAAGAAGTATTTGTAGATTATCAAAATGATAATCCTCTATTAGATGCGCAAATAGAGAATATAAATTTATATAAAAAAACTAATAAATTGCAAGTAGAAGTAGAATCTTCAAATCCTATTCATATAAATGAAATGGAGGATTTTGAAAATTACTTAATAAAAAGATTTCATGTAGATAAAGCTTTAATAGATATACATTATAAAGATGTCGAAATAGAGCAAGATGTTGAAAATCAATGGACTAATGTAATTAATTATGTTACAAGAAAAGAACCTTTTAGCAAAGCAATTTTAACAGGCAGTAAATTAGATGTTTCTGGTAAAAATATTTCTGTGAAATTAGCCCTAAAAGGGGCTGATTTTTTGCTTGCCAAAAAATTTGACAAAGGGCTAGAACATTTACTTTCAAATATATATAATGAAAATTATGTAGTTAAATTTGAAGAAAATTTGGCAGACAATTATTTAGAATTATTAGAAGCAAAAAAGAAAAAAGAAGAAGAAGAAGCTTTAAAATTTTTGAAAATACAAGCTGAGCAAGAAGCCAAAGAACAAAAAGAAAAGAAAATTGAAGCTAAAAAGCAAAATGAGGAAAGAGCAAAAACTGAAAATAAACAAGTTCAAAATGTTCCAGGACAAGTTACACCACCAATGCCAAAAGAAGAAAAGCCAAAAGAGGAAGAAAAAGATACACCTTTAATTATGGGTAGAAATATGAATGTTAAAGGTGATCCAATAAAAATAAAAGATATTTCTGTTGATTCAGATAAAGTTGTTATAGATGGTGAATTAATAGCAGATACAATGGATTCAAGAGAAATAAAAAATGGTGAAAAAGTTATATTAATGTTTAATGTATATGATGGAACAAGTAGTATAACTTGTAAAGCTTTTTTAGACTCTGATAAATTTAAAGCAGTTTCAAAAAGAATAAAAGGCTCAAAAGGTCTAAAAATAGATGGAATTGCAAAATATGATCAATTTGCTAAAGAAATTACAGTTATGGCAAATACAATAATAGAAACACAAGGAACAAAAAAAGTAAAAAGAATGGATGATGCTGTGAAGAAGAGAGTAGAACTTCACATGCATACTCAGATGAGCCAAATGGATGCAATTACACCTTGTGCAGATTTAGTAAAAAGAGCTGTATCATGGGGTTGGAATGCTATTGCAATTACAGATCATGGTGTTGTTCAATCTTTTCCAGATGCACATAAACTTTTGGAAAAAACAGGTGATGATATTAAAGTTTTATATGGTGTAGAAGGTTACTTTGTACCAGATAAAGATCCAGGCGTATTTAATTCAAAAGGACAAAGCTTAGATACAGAATATTGTGTTTTAGACTTAGAAACTACTGGAATATCATACAAAACAGAAAAAATTACAGAAGTAGGAATTATAAAATATAAAAATGGTGAAGTAATAGACGAGTTTGAATGTTTTGTAAATCCAGAAAAACCAATTCCACCTAAAGTTGTAGAAATCACACATATAACAGATGATATGGTAAAAGATGCAGAAACAATAGATAAAGTAATACCTAAAATAATAGATTTTATAGGAGATTCAGTACTTGTTGCACATAATGCAGACTTCGATATAGGTTATTTAAAATATAATTTTGAAAAATATGGCTACAAATTAGAAAATACATATATAGATACATTAAGATTAGCAAAGGCAATTTTCCCAGATTTAAAAAAATATAAATTAGGATTAATTGCAGATTCATTGAAAATAAAAGTAGATGTAGCACATAGAGCTTTAGATGATGTAAAAACATTAGTTGCAGTATTTAAAGTAATGATAGAAAGAACAAAAGAAGAACATGGAAAAACAATTGATGATTTTGATTTGAAATTTGAAACAGATTTCAAAAAATTACCATCTTATCACATAATAATAATTGCTAAAAATTATGTAGGATTAAAAAACTTATATAAATTAGTCTCATATTCACACTTAAATTATTTTTATAAAAAACCTAAAATATTAAAATCTATGTTAAATAAATATAGAGAAGGTTTAATTATAGGAAGTGCTTGTGAAGCAGGTGAATTATATAGAGCTGTATTAAATCAAAAACCACAAGAAGAAATAGAAGCAATAGCTTCATATTATGATTATTTAGAAATACAACCTACAGGTAATGATGAATATCTTATAAGAGAAGGTACAATACAAAACGAAGAAGGTCTAAGAAATATAAATAGACAAATTGTAGCATTAGGAGAAAAATTAAATAAACCAGTATGTGCAACTTGTGATGTTCACTTTATGGATCCACAAGATGAAATATATAGAAGAATTTTACAAGCAGGACAAAAATATGATGATGCAGATATGCAAGCACCACTATATTTAAGAACAACAAATGAAATGCTTGCAGAATTTGATTATTTAGGACCAGAGAAGGCGTATGAAGTTGTTGTTGAAAATACAAACTTAATAGCAGATATGTGTGAAAAAATAAAACCAATTTCACCAGAAAAATGTCCACCACATATTCCAGGTTGTGAGCAAACAATAAAAGATATTGCATACCATAGAGCAATTGAACTATATGGAGATCCAATACCAGAAGTAGTAAAAACTAGACTAGATAAAGAATTAGATTCAATTATAAAAAATGGATTCTCCGTAATGTACATTATAGCTCAAAAATTAGTATGGAAGTCAAATGAAGATGGATATTTGGTAGGTTCTAGAGGATCAGTTGGATCATCATTTGTTGCTAATATGACAGGAATTACAGAAGTAAATTCTTTAAAACCACATTATAGATGCCCAAAATGTAAATATTCAGATTTTACAGATTATGGATATCAAAATGGATTTGACTTGCCAGATAAGCAATGTCCAAAATGTGGACACCCATTAGAGAAAGATGGAATGGATATACCATTCGAAACATTCTTAGGATTTAATGGAGATAAAGAACCAGATATAGATTTAAATTTCTCTGGAGAATATCAAGCAAAAGCACACAAATATACAGAAGTTATATTTGGTAAAGGAACAACATTTAAAGCAGGAACAGTTGGTACAATAGCAGATAAAACAGCTTATGGATATGTAAAAGGTTATTATGAAGATAGACACATACCAGTAAGTAGTGCAGAAATATCTAGATTGTCAGTAGGATGTACAGGAATAAAAAGAACAACTGGACAGCATCCAGGAGGAATTATAGTAGTTCCAAAGGGAAGAGAAATTTTTGAATTCACACCAGTACAGCACCCCGCAGATGATCCAAATTCAGATATTATAACAACACACTTTGATTATCACTCAATAGATCAAAACTTGTTAAAATTAGATATACTTGGCCATGATGATCCGACAATTATCCGTATGCTTCAAGATATTACAGGAATAGATCCTCATACGATTCCATTAGATGATAAAGATACAATGGGCATATTTAGTTCACCAGAAACTTTAGGATTAACAGAAGAACAAATAAATTCACCAGTAGGAAGTTTCGGTGTGCCAGAATTTGGAACTAAATTCGTAAGAGGAATGCTTGTAGATACAAAACCAAAAACATTTGATGAATTAATAAGAATTTCTGGTTTATCACATGGTACTGATGTATGGTTAAATAATGCACAAGATTTAATCAATCAAGGAATTGTTACTCTGGCAGAGTCTATATGTTGTAGGGACGATATAATGATTTATTTAATAAATAAAGGTTTACCACCAAATCCTGCATTTAAAATAATGGAAACAGTTCGTAAAGGTAAAGCTTTAAAAGATCCAGAAAAATGGGCAGAATACGTAGCTCTAATGAAAGAACATGATGTGCCAGATTGGTATATTAAATCTTGCGAAAAAATAAAGTATATGTTCCCAAAAGCCCATGCAGCAGCTTATGTAACAATGGCTTTTAGAATTGCCTGGTTTAAAGTACATATACCAAAAGCATATTATGCTGCATATTTTTCTATTCGTGCAAAACAATTTGATAGTGATGCAATGTGCCATGGACCAGAAACAGTAAAAAATAAAATGAAAGAAATTGATTTAGCTGGAAATTTAGCAGCAAATAAAGATAAAGAAATGTATCCGGTACTAGAATTAGTATTAGAAATGAATGAAAGAGGAATAGAGTTTTTACCAGTAGATTTATACAAATCACATTATAGCAAATTTATAGTAGAAGATGATGGACTTAGACCACCACTTAGTGCAATAAATGGATTTGGTCCAGTTGATGCAGAAAACTTATATAATGCTGCAAAAGAGGGAAAATTTATGTCAATAAGTGATATGCAAATAAAATCTAAAATAGGAAAAGTTGCTATAGAAACATTAAGAAATGCAGGATGTTTAAAAGGAATGAGTGAATCAAACCAAATGAGTTTATTTGGATAAAAGGAGAATGTATGATAAAAGAATTTCTAAGTAATCCAATTAATTTAAAATATACAGTATGTTATTTAATAGCAATAAATATATTTGGATTTTTAATAATGGGAATAGATAAATATAAAGCAAAAAAAGGATATTGGAGAACTCCTGAAAAAACATTGTTTATAGTTACATTACTTCGGTGGAGGAATTGGGACTGTTTTAGGTATGTATTTATTTAGACATAAAACTAAAAAAATGAAATTTACAATAGGATTACCAACTATTTTAATTACAGAAATTTGTTTAGTTATATATTTTGTATTTTTCATTAAATAAATTTTAATTTCATAAAGTATTGACTTAAAATTTGCTTAATGTTAGAATTTTATTTGTAAAAAGTCTTTAATAAAAATTAAAGAATCAATCCATAAAAACAAATAAAAGAGGAAGTCTAATGTTACTTAATAAAAAGCAAATTTTAATTTTAAAGTAATATATTAGCACTAATTTTTTAATTAGTGCTTTTTGTATTGCAAAGAATTTCTAAAATTAAAATTTGCTAGATTATATTTATGTATAAGTTGCATTTTCTTATGTTTGTTTTTGAAACGGATGAAATAAAACATAGGAGGAAAGGTGCAATGAACAGAAGAAAATTATTTGAAAGTGAAAATTGTAAACAATCAGGTATTACTCTAATAGCACTTGTGATTTCAATAATTGTAATGCTAATTTTAGCAGGTGTTAGTTTGAATGCAACTATCGGTGATAATGGAATAATAACACAGGCACAAAATGCAAAACTAAAAAGTGGAATGTCTGTATTAGAAGAGTATTTACAAGAAAAGTTTGTAGAATATTATGATGATACTGAAAATTATACTAACAAAGTAGAATTATTAAATGACAAAATACCAGAGTTATTATTAACCAATAGTTCTACTAGAAAATATATTATATATAATGGAAAAGCATATTATTTGCTAAATAAAAAATGTTTGCCATCAGATATACAAAATGTTTTAGTAGGTGGAGATTCAAGTGAGGCAGCCGATTATACAAAACTTTATGATGTATATGGTATAACCCAAGATTTAAAAGTATATTATGTGGATAATAAAAGTGAAACAAGTTTTGGAAATGTTGAAAGTTCTGAGATTGATCCCAATATGCCATTGGCAATGTTAAATAATGGAAGCAATAGAACATTAAGTGAAGCAATAAAAGATGCTTTATCTGAAATAGGAATTGAAGTAGATGATGAACTAGGAATAACGATAGGAAACGTATCTTCACTAAAAACATTAACTTTAGATGGCAGTAAAAATGAAATAACAAATTTAAAAGCATTAGGAGAGCTTACAGGTATACAAGAATTAATTTTAAAAAATTTAAAGTTGAGTAATTTAGAAGGAATAGAAAATTTATCATTATTAAACTATGTGTATTTTTATAATTGTGATATAGATGATTATTCTGCATTATCAACAACATATAAATTAAATAAATTATATTTTCATTTTTTGAGTACAATGTCAGAAGATGTAACAAATAAACAAATAGATTTATTAGGAAATGCTTTGAAAAATGCATCTAATATTAATAATTTACAATATTTAGGAATATTTGGTGTTAATTTAAGTAGTAGTATTACTTATCCTAGTTGGACTTATAGTGATGCTGGTGGAAATTTTAATACTTATACAAGTGATACTAGAAGTAATTTGACAGATATATCTGGTTTAGCTAATTTTAATGCTAATTTAAAACAATCAATAAATTATTTGTATTTAAATAATAATAATATAGCAAGTATTGAAAGTTTAAGTGGGTTTTATAAAATAAAACAATTATGGTTATCTTGTAATAATAATTTGAAAAATTTGAATGGGTTAGAAAATCATATAGAACTTGAATATCTATCAGCACATGCATGTAATTTAGAAAATATTGAAGGATTGCAAGGAACAAATAAAATATATGTTTTATCATTACAATCAAATGGAAATTTAACAAGTTTGAATGGAATTGAACAAAATAAAGATATGATATCTTTAAATGCGAAAAATTGTAATTTAACTGATATATCAAAAATTTCAAGTTTAACAAATTTACAATATTTATATATGGAATATAATTATAATTTGCAAAATGTAAAAGATATAGCAAAGTGTACAAAAATAATTAAATTATATTTGACTGATAATAATAATATGTTAGCTTCAGATGTAGCAAAACTAGAAAATATTATAAATCAATGTGGAAATAATTATAATATACCTAAAAAATATTATAGCTTATTTGAAAACATAACATCTTACGATTATAGTTCTTGTGGATTAAAAGATGAGTCAGAAGAATTAAATTTACTAAAAAATAGGAAAACTGTAACAAGATTAAACTTAAGTGGAAATATTAATTTGTCAAATGATAAAATTAATGAAATTTTATCAACAATGACTGGATTAGAATATTTGTCTTTAAAAGGAATAGGTAATTTAACTAGTATAGAATGGATAAAAAATGTACCAAATTTAATAGAACTAGATTTAAGAGGGACAAGTGTAAGTTCAGATACAGATATAAAATTATTAAATGATTATGGGATTAATTTAATAAATTTAATAATAGATAATCCTAATATAAAAATTGAAGAGATAGAGGATACTTTGATAAATATAAATAATAATTTTACAAAAGATAGTTTGAAGTCATGGATTAGCAATGATTATCCGTATTTAAGAGGTGCGATTTGTTTATCAAATTCTTATGATTTTTCAAAATTAACCAAATTAACAAAATGGTATGTTTGTCAATTAGATGTAGATAATTCTTATTATTTCGATTTTTCAAATTGCAAAAATATGACAGAATTCTTTTGTTTTTCAGATAATAAAGTTAAATTACCAAGTAGTGTTACTAAAGTTTTCTTAGGAAATGGAGCACCTTATGTAGATATGAGTTTGTGCAATAATCTTACATATATAGAAACAAGTAATGCTTATGGAGAATATGTTGAAAATTCTGTAATAACATTGCCAGAAAATAATAAATTAGAAACATTATATACTTATATAGCTGGAATTTCGTTTGAAAACTTGAATTTTTTAGGAAAATTTAATGCTAACAATTTAAAGAATCTTACAATGCTTGGATATGTACAAAGAAGCAATGGATTAAACAATATAGAAGGACTAAAATATGCTCCAAATATAGAAAATCTAGATATATATTATACTGATGTATCAAGTTTAAATGGTATTCAATACTTAAGCAAATTAAAAAAACTATCAGCATATTCACAATTTGTAAAAATATCAGATATAAGTTATTTAGAAGGTTTATCTGAATTAACAGAAGTAAATTTATCAGACAATAAAATAAGTAAAATATGCAATTTAAGTAATTTATCTAAATTGAATTACTTAAATTTATCTAATAATAGTATTAGTGATTTAAGTAATTTGGAGACATGTATTATTAATAATACAACATCTTTGAGAAGACTTGATTTAAGAAATAATAATATTGAAGAATATACAGCAAGTGGTACTAATAATATTGAAATTTTGAATAAATTAAAATCTGCAGGAACTAGTGAAATAAAAATTGACGGAAACAATTTTTCAGGAAATGTAGGATTTTAAGAAAAAATAATGTAAGTATTGTGTAAAAAATTTAAATGTTATTAGAATGTGAAAATAAATAGTATTTAAAGTGAAAAATATATGTTTAAGATAATTTTTTGTAGAAGAGGTAAAAATGAATAAAAAAACAAAAATTTTAATTGTATGTGCAATAGTAATTATTTTTTTGATATGTATAATAAAAAATATGAATCAAAAAGAAAAAAATGAAGACGGAAATAATTATAACTATAATTATGATAATGTAACAAATGAATATGTTATATATAATTCAGATGGAGAAGAAATTACAAGAGCACCAGAAGAGGCAATGATAAAGATTTATCAAGAAGATCCAAATTATGATACAGGCAGAATAATTGATAAAGATTTTATGGATCCAGCAAGTGATTATGATCCTGATTTTTAATATAGAGATTTGATTATAATAAAAAACAACCTTTAATTAATTTAATTAAAGATTGTTTTCATTTGCTAAAATTCTATCATTTACTTAAGTTTAAGTCAACAATCAAAATTTTATTTTTCAAAAATAATTATAAAAATAATTAATAGAAAAGACATGAAAGTATATGAAAATGTACTAATTCATGTCTTTTTTTATTTTCTTTAAGTAAATTAATTAAAGAAAATCCATAAAAATAGAATAAAGAGAGTTTTGAAATGGTTTTCTTTCAAAGAAAAGCAAAAGTCATTAGACAAAGTTATGCAAAAATAACGTTTTGTTAGACAATTTGTTTTTTATGGATTTAAAAGGGGAAATATCGATAATTTAATTGAATTGATATCAAAATAAATAAGCTTTATTAATTTTAAATTGTTGTAAAGAAATTAAATTTAGAGTATTTCTCCTAAATAATTATAAAAAACATAGGAGGAAAAGCACAAATGAACGAAAGAAAATCATTTCAAAAATGCAATATTAGTATTAATGAAACAAGTAAATTTTTTCAGCAAAATGATGTGAAAAAATTAAATAGAGTTTCTTCAAAAAATTTAAAAAATAAAAAAGGTATTACTCTAATAGCACTTGTAATTTCAATAATTGTAATGCTGATTCTGGCAGGTGTTAGTTTGAATGCAACTATTGGTGATAATGGAATAATCACTCAAGCACAAAATGCAACATATATGCAAAGTATTGCTGCTTTAGAGGAATATTTGAATAACTATTATGTTGAACATTATGATGAATTTGAAAACTTAGATAATAAAGCAGAAGCTATACAGAAAAATTATGAAAGTGAAAATTGGATATATAATCCAAGTAAAAATGGTTATGGCTCAGTTAGCTATATAGTAAATAACAATGGACAAGCTTGTTACTTAATAAATAAAAATGCTTTGCCAGAAGAAATAAAAAATCAGCTAAAAGGTGGAGATGCAGGTGATGGCACTTATGCTAGTTATGTAGGAATGATAGATGTATATGGAATAACTAGTAATTTGAAAGTTTATTATTCAAATGATGGAATCGAAAATATAAAAGGAATTTCAGAAAGTGAGTTGGATTTGGACAATCCAGCGAGATTGGTATTTGCTGCTGGAAGTAATTATGCAAAATTGATAACAGGTGATTCTACAAAAAGTGTAACTGCGAATGATTGTAAATCAATAAAAACATTAACGATAGATTCTACCAGTGGAATAAATAATTTGAGTGAATTATATAATTTTGTTTCATTAGAAGAATTAACATTAAGAGATCTTCAAATAGAAAATTTAGTAGGAGTTCAAAATGTCGTAAATTTAAAAACTTTAACAATGGAAAATTGTAAAACACAAAATTTAGACGGATTGTATTCAGCTAGAGGAAGTTTGAATTTTATAATGTTTGAACAATGTGAAATTGAGAATTATAAATCTCTGAGTAATTTAAGTGAGTTAAAATATTTATATTTAATGAAAACAACAGATAATGAAATTAATAAATTGTGTAGCAATGATTTAGGAATAGGTGATACTAATTTTGATAAATTAACAAATTTTGGAATATTAGGTAGTTCAAGCGTATTATCTTATGAAACTAATGTTGATTCCAGTACAAGAAATACAAATGTCACAGATATATCAGTTTTAAATAATTTATCAGTTGTAACAAAAGAATCTATACAATATTTATTTTTAAATAATAATAATATAACAAATTTAAATAATTTATCTGGATTTAAAAATGTACTTCATTTACATTGTGAAACAAATAAATTAGAAAACTTAAATGGAATTGAAAATATGCAAAAATTGACTCAAATTTATGCATCAAATAATTTATTAGGAAATTTGGAAAGTAATAGTGAAAAAAGTGATGTGGATGGAATAAAGGCATTAGAAAATATTACAACACTAGAAAGAGTTGATTTCAGAACTAATAGTATAATTTGGATAGATTATATAAAAAATTGTAATAAAATATATACATTGTTTCTTAGTCAAAATACAAGATTAAATAGTGATAGCTTATTAAATATAAAAAATATATGTATACAATGTGGGAATAATTTCAATATATCAAATAATTATTCTTTACTATTATTAGATGAAAAAACAGAATTACTAAATTTGAGTTGGCAAACTCTTTCAGAAAATAATTTTAAATTAATATCTAGTGCAACAAATTTGAAATATTTGAACCTAGAAGGAATGAAATTAAAAGATGAATCTGATAACAATATATCTGGAGAAGAAGCTAATAAAATATATAATGATGTACTAAGTAATTTTAAAAAATTAAATAAAGTAAATTTGTCAAGTTTAGGAACTGATTTAACGACTTTAGAATTTATAAGAAAGGGTGAAATAACCACAATAACAGAATTAGAGCTATATAATACAAAGGTAACAACTGGAACTAAAAATGAATCTAATGAATTAGTAGGATTAGAAGTATTAAATGATTATTGTAATCAAATAGGAAATTTAGAAATTTCAGAGAAAAATATTGATTTATCAAAAATACAACCAACAATAGAAAATTTATATGAAAATGCTTCATTAGGATATTGGAAAAATAATTCATTTAGTGGATTATGTTGTTATGATCTAGATATAATAAAAACTTTGGAAAAATGTTACAATATAACTTCATTTAGTTTATATGCACAAAGTGTTAACATTGGGAATATTAATTTGGAAAATTGTAAATCATTAACTAAAATATTATTAAATACAGTAAGTGGAAAAATAAAATTGCCAAGTAATGATTTTGAAAAAATTGCATGTTGGTATGTTAATGATATATTTGATTTTTCAAATGTGGAAAAAATATCATATTTTAGAATTAATGCTAAAAATGAAACAAATTTTAAAAATATAATAAATACTTTACCACAAGATTGTGTTATAGATGATATGGAATTATACCAAAATTGTTCTGGAACAAATTTTAGTTGTTTTGAAAATTGTAAAACAATAAATATAAAAATAATAAATGCTTTTTGGGATACAAACTGTGGGATAAACGATCAGACTACGAGTGTAAGTGGATTGAAAAATATAACAAACTTAAATCAATTATCAATTGATGGAAGAGCTTATACAAATTTGAGTAATATTGATGATTTAGATAGTTTAATAAATTTGAAAATTTTCAAAAGCACAAAAACTTGTATAAATAGCTTATATGGTTTGAGAAACTTGACTAATTTATCATATTTGAATTTAAGTAATAATTGTATTTTTGAAAGAACTAATAATAATGATGGCGAAATAATTAATAATTTGCAAATTTTAGCCAATTTAAATCCAGGGGTTAATCCTAAAGGGAATTTGACAAGCTTATATATGAGTGGTAACACCGGTATTATAAATTGGGATATATTAAAAAATTTAAGTTGGCCAGGAGGTAAAAGTGGATTCTAAAACAAAAAATAAAATAGTAATATTAGTTATTGTTATATTAATAATTGGTTTTGCTTGTATTTTTATAAATATCAATAAAAATAATGTGGCAATTGATGAAAATAGTAGCGAAACTTTAAATATTATCAAAGAAGAAAATAGTTATACTATATATGATAAATCTGGAGAAAATATTATTGCTCAAAATTTAACAGAAGAGGAAACAAAAATGTATATTGAAAATCCAAATTATAGTTTAGATCCAAGAACTGTAAAGTAAAATATGAAAAAATAGTTATTTAGAAAAAGTAGAATTTTCGTTGACAATAAGAATAAAGTGGTTAGCTCAAAATAAATAACCGTTTTAATTATTGGGAGTTAAAATTAAGTTTTTAACTCCTATTGCATAAAAAAACAACCTTTAATTATAAGAATTAAAGATTGTTTTCATTTGTTAAAATTCTATCATTTACTGGATTTTAAGTCAATAATTAAATATAGTTTTTTTGAAAAATAGGTAAAATTTTAAAAATAAAAAGACATGAAAGTATATAAAAATATGCTTTTTTATGTCTTTTTTTTGTTTCTTTAATTCTTATAATTAAAGAAAATCCATAAAAAATAAATAAAGAGGAAAGTCAATGACAAAATTAAATGTAGAAAAATTGAAATTTTAATTTAAATTTAAGCACTAATAAATTTTATTAGTGCTATTTGTGTTTGATTTATATTAGAAGAGTAATTATAAATGCTACACAATTTTATTTTAAAATTCTATGAAAAATTTAGTCAAAATATAATTATAAAAGAAATAAAAAGTAATTGACAAGATATTTACTTGAAATGGTTTTCTTTTAAGAAACAAGTATCATTAGATAGTTTGTTTTTATGGATTAAAGGAGAAATATTAGTAATTTAATTTAGCTGATAGTGAATATAGTAAGTTATATTAATTAAAAAATTGCTGTAAAGAGATTAAATATATAGTATTTCTCCTAAATAATTATAAAAAACATAGGAGGAAAGAGCAAAAATGAACGAAAGAAAATCATTTCAAAAATGCAATATTAGTATTAATGAAACAAGTGAATTTTTTCAACAAAATGATGTGAAAAAATTAAATAGAGTTTTTTCAAAAAAATTTAAAAGTTTAAAAAATAAAAAAGGTATTACTCTAATAGCACTTGTAATTTCAATAATAGTAATGCTAATTTTAGCAGGTGTTAGTTTGAATGCAACTATTGGTGATAATGGAATAATAACGCAGGCACAAAATGCAACATATATGCAAAGTATTGCTGCTTTAGAAGAATATTTGAATAATTATTATGTAGAAAATTACGAGAAATTGGCAAATGAGAAAAACAAAATAGATGTAATAAAAAATATGAAATCTGATTGGTTCTATAATGGTTCTCCAATAGGATACATTGTTGATAGTAATGGAGATATGCATTATTTTATTAATAAAGATGGATTACCAGAAGATTTAAAATCACAAATAAAAGGTGGAGATGCAGGTGATAAATCGTATAGAGCGTATGCTAGTATGAAAGATGTATATGGTGTGACAAGCGATTTAAAAGTATATTACTGCATTGATAACGAAAAAATATTAGGAAATGTAGAATTTGATAAAGATAATCAAGAACGAGTAATTTTTGAACCAGGTTCAGATTTTGCAAAATTATTGACTGGCACAAATGATAAATCAGTTACTTTGGACGATATAAAAGGCAAAAAAACTTTGACAATAAACAAAGAATCAAATATAACAAATTTAAGTGAATTATATAAATTTATATCATTAACAGATTTGACATTAGATGGAATTACATTAGAAAATTTAGATGGAATAGAAAATCTAGGTTATCTAAATACAATTATAGTAATAGACACAACAATAAATGAATATAGCAAATTGAATAAATTAAATTCCCAGATAATTCAAATAAGTTTTATAAATTCAACAAATGAAGAAATTGTAAGGTTTTGTAGAGATACTTCTAATACAGGATATGCTAATTTAAAAAAATTTGAAATATATAGCAGTGATTCCAAAGGTGATAATAGTAAAATTTATAGAGTAAATGATATTTCAAGTTTAGATTTGTTAAATGAACAGACAAAGCAAGCTATTAATATACTAAATCTAAGTTCAAACAAGATAGAAAGCTTAGAGGCACTAGGTGATTTTGTAAATGTCGAAAATTTAGCAATACCAACTAATAAAATCAAAACTCTAAAAGGTATCGAAAAAATGAGTAAGTTAAAAAATTTAAATGCATATAATAATCAATTAGGACTAAATGAAATTTATGATAGTAGTTTGCCAAATCTAGGAAAAGATGAAGAAAATGATGCTTTAGTAGCGTTAAAAAATAAGGTTGGTTTAACAAGTTTAGATTTATCTTATAATATAAATTTAAAATGGATTAGTTATATTAAAGATTGTTCAGCTACTTTTGAATCATTGAAATTAAATAATTGTGATGAATTAATTATAAAAGATCTTACAGAAATTAGAAATATTTGGTATACAGCAGAAATGAAATCAATAAATAGTGATAAATTAATTGCATTTAATAGTGATGATGTTATTAGTTTGGCTAGCAAAAATTTAAATGATGAATCAGATGAAATAAAAAGTCTATACAATAATAGCGTATGTGAAAAATTATCATTAGAAGGAAATAGCGATTTAACAGATGAAGAAATTAATAAAGTCTTATCAACAATGACAAATTTAAAATATTTAAGTTTAAAAAATGTAACTAATTTTACAAATTTGGATTTTATAAAAGAAAATTCAAATTTGGTAGAAATTGATTTAAGAGGTACTTCTTGTACGAAATTGACTAATTTGAATCATTGTAAAAATTTAATAAATTTAGCTGTAGACAATAAAAATACTGATTTTACAGATGTACAAAATGTTATAAATGAAATAAGTAAAAAAGAAAGAAAAAGAGCTTATTGGGCAAATTATATCAATTTTTATCCAACAATAGAAAGTGCTAAAAATCTAAATAATTGTACAGAAATTGAAATTCTAGATATTTTTGAATGGCCAGCAACAAAAGGAGAAAAAACTTTAGATTTATCAGCATGTATAGGTTTGAAAAATGTAAGAGGACAAAATACATATGTTCAAATAAAATATCCAAATAGTATCATAGATTATAATGTTAGTAATAATGCATGGCCAGATTTATCAAGTGCAACTAACATAACTAGCTTTAGAGAGGTTGCAATGCAATATTCACAAGAAGAATTAAATAAATTATTTGAAGACTTATCTAAAAGTAAAAATTTGAATTCATTAGAATTACATGCGATGAGAGATGGAATAAGTTATTCATTAAATAATATAAAAAAATTAAAAGAAACATCTATAAAGCTTTTGACATTACAAGATTGGAATGATGGAAAAGGACAACAAGCATTTAATTCTTTAGTGGAAATTGGAGAAATTACAAGTTTAAAAGAATTACATGTAAAAAATCAAAAAAATTTAACGTCTACAAAAGGCATAGAAAATTTGACAAATTTAACTACATTGGATTTGTATGGCTCAAAAATAACAAATTTAACAGGTATAGAAAATTTAACAAATTTAACAAGTGTATATTTAAATAATTGCGACTTATATGATACATATTTAAATCAAAACAATAAAGAGACAATGAAAACTTTAGATGTGTTAGCAAATTTAAATTATAAAAAGAATGGAAATTTGAGAAGTTTACAGTTATATGGAAATAATAAAATAACAAATTGGGATTCAGTTTCAAAACTATCATGGGAAAACAAAAATGGATTTTGATTAGAAAATATAAAAAGCAATCTTTAATTCTCTTACTTAAAGACTGCTTTTGATTGATAAAATTCTATCATTTACTCTAATTTAAGTCAACAGTTTGAATTATAAATTTTTGCGTAAATTATAAAAAAGGATTAATTAAAAAGACATGAAAGTATATAAAAATATACTATTTCATGCCTTTTTTTGATTTCTTTAAGTAAGAGACTTAAAGAAATCCATAAAAATAAACAAAGAGGAAAGTCAATGACAAAGCTAGATTTAGAAAAAATGAAATTTTAATCTAAGCACTAATAAATTTTATTAGTGCTATTTGTGTTTCAAAAATTCTAAATTAAAAAATTATAAGAAGTTAAAAGGAAGAAGAAAAATTATTGACAAGATATTTGCTTGGAATGGTTTTCTTTCGAGAAAACAAGTATCATTAGATATTTTGTTTTTATGGATTAAGGAGAAATATTAATAATTTAATTTTGCTGATAGTGAATTTAGTAAGTTGTATTAACTGAAAAATTGCTGTAAAGAGATTAAATATATAGTATTTCTCCTAACTAATTATAAAAACATAGGAGGAAAAGCACCAATGAACGAAAGAAAATTATTTCAAAATGGTATCACTTTAATAGCTTTAGTAATTTCAATAATTGTAATGTTAATTTTAGCAGGAGTAAGCTTGAATGCAACAATTGGCGATAATGGAATAATAACTCAAGCACAAAATGCAACATATATGCAAAGTATTGCAGCTTTGGAAGAATACTTGCAAACGGAATATGTAAAATATTATGATGAAACAGAAAATTATACAAGCAAAATAGAATTATTGTCATCAAAGTTAGGAAATTTATGTTTAAAAGACGGAACAAAAAACTATATAACTTATGATGGTAAAATGTATTATTTAATAAATAAACAAGCATTACCAGATGATGTGAAAAATCAACTAAAAGGTGGAGACACAACAGATTATTTAAAATATATAAGACTTCAAGATGTGTATGGAGTAACACCAGATTTAAAGGTGTATTATTGTGAAAGTGGAACAGATAGTGCACTTGGAAATATAAATGAAACAATAATAGATCCAGATACTCCATTGGCAAAAATAAAAAACAATGCAGGTTTAAATGAAGCAGTAAAAAATATATTGACAGAAAATGGAGTAACAGTAGGAGAAAATGGCATAACTTATGGAAATGTATCAACATTAAAAGAAATAACAATAGATGGAAGTAAATATCAAAATATAACTAGTTTACAAGGTTTATCAGAATTAACATCTTTAAGAAAACTGATATTAAAAGATTTAAAAATAGAGGATATAAATGAGGTCGCGAGTTGTACTTTATTATCTTATATAAAATTTCAAAATTGTACTGTAAAAGATTATACAGCACTTGCAAGTAGTACTGGATTAGAATATTTATACTTATATAATCCAACGTCAAATACAGAAATTGAAAATTTAAGCAATGCACTAGCAGATTCAAATTTAAGTAAATTACAATATTTTGGAATATTTGGATATGAACCAGAGCAATATACGTACGGAACTTCAACAGGAATGTACACTAATACAAATACAAGTAGTTCTAATATAACTGATATATCTAGCTTAAGTAAAATTTCATTAAATACTAAAAATGCAATAAAATATATGTATCTAAATAATAATAAAATTACAAAAATAGAAAGTTTGAAAGATTTTTCAAATATTAGTTTAATATATTTAATGTGCAATCCAAATTTGGTTAATTTAAATGGATTGGAAAATCATACTAATATAAAATACATTTATTCACATAACTGTGGAATAGAAGATATAACAGGTCTTACAGGATGTAATGGTATAGTAAATCTTACACTTCAAAATAATAAGATTTCTAGCTTTGCAGGACTAGAAAATGCTAATATAATAAATTTATTGTATGCGTATAATAATAAATTAATAGATATAAGTGCTTTAAATAAAAAAAGCACATTGAATCAATTAGATTTAAAAAATAATATAGATTTAATTGAGATAAAATCAATTGAGACATTAAGTAATTTAAAATATCTTTATCTAGCTGGAAATATTAATATGAATGTTGCAGATGTACAAAGCATAGAAAAAATTATAAATCAATGTAGTGACTATAAAATACCAGATAAATATTTGAAATATTTTTCAACAGTAACACAATATGATTATACAAATTCAGGTCTAAGCGATTATTCAGAAGAACTATTAGCCTTGAAAAATAGAACTAATATAACATATTTAAGATTATATGGAAATAGTAATTTAGGAAAATCAAGACTAGGAAGTTTAATAAAACAAGGAGCTTTAAGTACAGATGAATTAGATAGTATAGCTAACAATTTATCCTTAACAGAAGCAGAAAGAAATATTGTAAATTTGTGGAAGAATTATAGTGATGCACAAATAAAAAATATGACAGATAATGAGATTACAAGTAAAGAAAATGAAAATGATATATATATTAGATATGTATTGTCAACAATGACTGGATTAGAACAATTGTCAATTGCAGGAAACAAAAATATAACTGCTATAGACTTTATCAAAAAAGATAAAAATTTAATAGAATTAGATTTAAGAAATACAGAAATAACAGATTTATCAATATTGGAAAAAAATGCATTGGATTTAGATACACTGGCAATAACAAATACCAAAATAGATTTTTCAAAAATGCAAGATACAATAAGTAGATTAGGAAGTAAAGCTGGAGTTTATAGTAATAACATAATTGTTAATGAAAATACAAATAATTCGTGGGCAAGTGGATTATTATTATGTGCATCAGGATTTCAAAATTCTTTTAAAAATTGTGAAAAAATAACAAAAATTAATGTATATGGACAAAGTGCAGGAGTAGTTGGACAAAATATAGATTTGACTAATTGTAAATCTATAACGAATTTGACATTATATGCAAGTAAGAGTAAATGGATTTTACCAACTAATTTAAATAGTTTAACATTTTCGGGACAAGGAACAAGTTTTGATGCAAGTAATTGTACAAATTTATCAAATTTATCAGTTTCTCAATTTAATGTATATAATGGTTTTTTTGATACTTTTAAAAATTCACCAATTAAAATAATAATGATGTCAAGATCAAATGTGGAAATGAATGAATTAACAAAATTAATTGCAGCATATAGCAGTTTGACAGAACTCTCTATAAAAAATGACAATTGGGGTTACAATACAGGTAGATATAACAAAATGAATGGTGATTGTAATTCACTTATAAATTTTAAAAATTTAAAAAAATTGTCTATATATTACTATTATAATAAAGATATAATAAAAGGAATATCTCAATTAACATCACTTGAAAAATTAGATTTAAATAATAACAATATAGGAGATATAAGTGAACTTGCTAATCTTACTAATTTAAAAGAATTGACATTACATTCTAATAATATATCAGATCTATCTGCTTTGTCTAATTTGAATAATTTAACATATTTACATTTATATGCAAATGGTATTTCAAATTTAAAACCTTTAGAAAGTTTAATTGTAAATGGAAAAACAAATTTGCAAACATTATATTTGAATAATAATACTTTAGAAAATTACACTACTCAAAATATAAATGGACAGGTAAGTTCTATAAATAATATTGAGATATTAAAAAAATTACATGATGCAGGTTTAAAAAGATTGAACATTACAGAAAATAATTTCCAAGACACAAGTGAACTAAAAAAATTAACTTGGACATCATATACAGAATAAAATATGCTAGTTATAAAAATAAATAGAAAGGATAATAAATTAATATATTAATCAGTAAATTTTTACAAATTATATTATTGTATAATAGAAAGTTAATTTGATTATTATATAATTTATTAAAAATAAAAAATGAAAGATAAAAAAGTTTTATGGATATTAATAATAATTGCAATTGTAGTTATTATTGGAATCATAATATTAAATAAAAAAGGAAATTCTAAAAGTAGTAATGAGATTACCAGCAATATTAATTACAATGAAGAAAATCAAGTGTATACTTTTGAAAAGCCAAATGGTGAAATTATAGAAAGCAACGAAAAATCGGATTTAAAAATATATGAAGATAATCCAAATTATGAAATTGATCCTAAATATTAGACTAATCAATATTTATAGGTGAAATTTATTTAATTGTAAAGAATAAATAAATATAAAATCTAAAGTGCAATTTTTACATTTTAAAGTGCAAAAATTGCACTTTAGAAGAACAAGTAATTATTAATCTAATAAGAGAAAATCCAATGATTAATCAAGATGAAATTGCAAAGAAAATCAATAAATCGATTAGAACAGTAAAAAGTTACATGATGACAATGCAAGAAAAAGGATTAATTGAAAGAGTTAATGGAAAGAAAAATGGAGAATGGATTATTAAATAATAAAAACAACCCTTAATCAATATAATTAAAGATTGTTTTATTTGATAAAATTCTATCATTTACTTATGTTGAAGTCAACAGTTTGAATTTTTATTTTTTCAAAATTTTAAAAGAAAAATTAGTAAAAAAGACATGAAAGTATATAAAAATATACTGATTCATGTCTTTTTTGATTTCTTTAATTATATTGATTAAAGAAAATCCATAAAAATAAACAAAGAGGAAAGTCAATGACAAAGCTAGATTTAGAAAAAATGAAATTTTAATCTAAGCACTAATAAATTTTATTAGTGCTATTTGTGTTTCAAAAATTCTAAATTTTAAAATTATAAGAAGATAAAAGAAAGAAGAAAAATTATTGACAAGATATTTGCTTGAAATGGTTTTCTTTCGAGAAAACAAGTATCATTAGATATTTTGTTTTTATGGATTAAGGAGAAATATTGATAATTTAATTTAGCTGATAGTAAATTTTGATAGTTGCATTAACTGAAAATTGCTGTAAAGAGATTAAATATTATAGTATTTCTCCTAACTAATTATAAAAACATAGGAGGAAAGCACAAATGAACGAAAGAAAATTATTTCAAAATGGAATTACATTAATAGCACTAGTAATTTCAATAATTGTAATGTTAATCTTAGCTGGTGTAAGTTTAAATGCAACAATAGGTGATAATGGAATAATAACTCAAGCACAAAATGCAAATAGGACGTATGCTATGTCTGTATTGGAAGAGTTTTTACAGGAAAAATATGTAGAGTTATATAATAAAATGGATACACAATCAACAGAAATAGATTATTTATTAAATGAGTTGAGTACCAAAAAATATATACAAAAATCAAAAAGTGGAGATTATTTTTTTCTAGATGCTAATACAGGAAATGCGTATTATTTTATTGAAAAAAGTGAATTACCAGATGACATAAAGAGCATTTTACCAGGTGGAGATACTTCTTTAAGTGGAAATAGTATTTGGACAGAATTTGATGATATATATGGAATTACATCAGATTTAAAAGTATATTATTGCTCAAATGGTAGTGAATCGAGAATAGGTGCTGAAGATGAAAATATAAATGTAAATTTAAAAGATAAAAAAGTTTTAGGTATGGAACAAGGATCAGATTGGGCAAAAGCTATGGGATTTGATAAAAATGTTACATTACAAGATTTAACAACTGTAACAGAATTGACAGTAACAGATAGTAATTTAGATTTGAAACTTGCTTATAATTTAGGTAAATTAACTAAATTAACTTTTAAAAATGTGAAAAAAGCAGATTTATCTGGCTTGGGAGAAGTATCGTCTTTGCAATATGTTATGTTTGAAAAATCAGAAATTGATGATTATAGTGCATTAAGTGAATGCAAAAATTTAAAACATTTATATTTATATTTACCATCTACAATGGAAGAAAAAAATGCTAATTTACAAGTTGCAAATTTATGTGATTCAAATAAAGGAATAGGAAAAGCAGAATTATCAAAATTAGAATATTTTGGAGTTTTTGGTGTTGATGAAACTTATAGAGAGATAGAATTTTCAAATTATATAGGAAAATATTCAAATATATCAAAAGTTTCTGATATTAGTCCTTTGGAGAATTTACAATCAAAAAAATATATTAAATACCTATTTTTAAATGGTACAAGTATAAAGAATTTGAAGGCTTTAAAAGATTTTTCTAATTTAGAAATAATTGTTATGCATAATATTAATGGATACGAAAATTTTGAAGGAATTTCAAATAAAAGTAATTTGAAAAAAATTTACGCACAATATGGTTCATCATATAATTTATATGGCCTTGAAAATAATGGACAATTAAATTATTTAAGACTTAGCTATGATAAAAATTTAACAACGCTTAGTGGAATAAATAATTGTAATAATTTAAAAACAATATATGCAGATGGTTGTAATCTGGGATTAAATGAAGATAGTACTAATAGTACGGAACAAGATGCCTTATATTCAATAAAAGACTTGAATCTAAATATTATTAATTTAGAGAATAATCAACTAAAATGGGTTGGATATTTAAAAAAATCAACTGATGTAAAAAGCTTATATTTAAATGGAAATAATAATATTGTTGGAGATAGTTTAGTTGAAATTGCAAATCTTATAAAAAAATGTGGAAATAATCAAACTTATCCAAGTAAATATTCATTATTATTATTAGATGATAGTACAACTAACTTATCCTTGAAATCGGAGAATGTTAATGTAGATAATTTTAAAACGCTAAAAGGAAAAAGTATAATAAAATTAGACTTGCAAAATTTAAAATTGACTAGAACATCTGGAAATATTGAAGTTGCAATAAATGAAAATGAATATAACGAAATATTAAATGATGTATTAGCAACACTTACAAAAATGAAATATTTAAATTTAAATGACATTTCAGGATTAAACACAATAAGTTTTGTGACTAATATGAATGAATTGTGTGAAATTTGTTTAGAAAATACGAATGTTACCACAGGTACAAAAGATGCAAGAGGAAAAGATACTGGTCTTGAGTTATTAAACAATATAGAAACAATGCGTAGTTTATCTATTAATAATAATAGTATTGATTTATCTAAAATAACACAAACTTTAAATAGATTTAGAAGTGGTTATCATAGTGATTATAACTATTTTAATAATATATATGCATTAAAATGTACTATAGAAAATTTAAAAACTTTAAATAATCCAAATTGCGAATTAGATAACTTATGTTTAACAAGCTTTCCAGCTGGAGAAATTGTAGATTTAAGTAACTGTATAACTTTAAAATCATATTCTTCAATATATGAAAGACATCAAGGAAATGTGAAGTTACCAAACTCTGTAGAAAAAATATATTTGGATACTTCTTATATATATGGGAACTTTCCAAAAAACTTAAAATCTATATATTTTCATGGTACTTTAGAAAATGATGTTTTAAAAAATTTATCTCAAAATTGCATGTATTTAGAGTCAATACAAACAGACTGTAATAATGTGACCGATTTAAGTAGCTTAACAACAGCAGTATTTAAAAATACACTGCAAATATTGAAACTAAAAGGTGATTCATCACATCAAGAAAAGCCTCGTACTTTAAAGAATTTAAATGGATTAGATGGATTTAATAAATTACAAACATTACATATAGAATATAGTGAATTAGGTGATATTACAGGTCTAAAAAATTGTACAGAATTAAAGACTTTAATAATAAAGAAATCTAAACTTAAAGACATTTCTAGTTTAATTAATTTTAATTCTATAGAGGAGATATATTTAGATGAAAATAGTATTGGATCTTTACATGGAATTGAAAATTTAGTTAATTTGAAAATTTTAAGTATAACAAATAATGCAATAGGAGATCTAACTCAATATGAAGATAATGGAACAAAAACTGTTACAAATGCTTCTATAGTAGCAAAATTACATACATCAAATGGTGGAAACCTTAAAAAGATATATTTGGACAATAATCCAATTACTGAAGTGAGTGAAATATCTAAATTAAAATGGGAAGATAAAAATGGATTTTAAAATGAAAATAGTCATAAAGAGTTAAGAAAATTTTTAGATATTAAAAATATTTAATCATAAAAAGAAGTGAAAAATAAAAAACAATCTTTAATTCGCATAATTAAAGATTGTTTTTTATTTGATAAAATTCTATCATTTACTATAGTTTAAGTCAACCGTTTAGATTATAAATTTCTTTCTAATTTATAAAAAATGAGAAGCAAAAAAACATGAAAGTATATAAAAATATACTAATTCATGTCTTTCTTTGTTTTCTTTAATTATGCGAATTAAAGAAAATCCATAAAAATAAACAAAGAGGAAAGTCAATGACAAAGCTAGATTTAGAAAAAATGAAATTTTAATCTAAGCACTAATAAATTTTATTAGTGCTATTTGTGTTTCAAAAATTCTAAATTTTAAAATTATAAGAAGATAAAAGAAAGAAGAAAAATTATTGACAAGATATTTGCTTGAAATGGTTTTCTTTCGAGAAAACAAGTATCATTAGATATTTTGTTTTTATGGATTAAGGAGAAATATTGATAATTTAATTTAGCTGATAGTAAATTTTGATAGTTGCATTAACTGAAAATTGCTGTAAAGAGATTAAATATTATAGTATTTCTCCTAACTAATTATAAAAACATAGGAGGAAAGCACAAATGAACGAAAGAAAATTATTTCAAAATGGAATTACATTAATAGCACTAGTAATTTCAATAATTGTAATGTTAATCTTAGCTGGTGTAAGTTTAAATGCAACAATTGGAGATAATGGAATAATAACACAAGCACAAAATGTAACAATAGTGCAAAGTTGTGCAGATTTACAAGATTTTTTAAATCAAACATATATAAATGATGAATTAGATGAATTAAATTCTACTAATAGTGATGGAACAGAAAAATCACCAGTAGAAAAAATATTTGATAATTATTCAAATTGGTTTTATATAAATGGCGCTAATAATTTTGTTATTCAAGAATATTCATATACTAATTCAGATGGAATTACAGAAACAGGTTTTATAAAATTAAGACTAATTAGAAAGAAAAACTTACCAGATGAAATAAGAAAGCAATTAAAAGTAGGAAATGCAACAGGAAGAAGTGGTTTAGAAGATAGCCAAGATGCTTATGACCAATTAAAAGATGTTTTCGGAGTTACAGGTGATTTACAAGTTTTTTATTGCTCTGATGGTATAGGTTCAATACAAGGTGCAAATTTTGCATCATCTGCTTCTAAAGATGCCTATGATGGAACAAAAACAATATACAATTCAAATTCAAGTGTTGCTAAAGCAATAGCAGAAACAAATGGCACAGATGTTAAGAATTTAAATATGCAAGATTTAAGACAAGTGCAAGAATTAAATATTAGTGATAATTCAGGAATAACATCATTAGAATTTTTGTATGATTTGCCTAATGTTACAAAATTAAATTTCAAAAATTATACTGGAAGTTTAAATGGAATAGAAAGAGCTTATAGATTAAAAAAAGTTTATTTTGAAAATAATGGAAATCAAAATATAGATTATACAAATCTTAGTAAAGCTACAGGAATAACAGAACTTTATGCATATAATCCTACAGATAGTGAAATGGAAAAAATGATTGCTGAGATGAGTAAATCAGATTATAGTAATTTAGCTACTTTAGGAATATATGGATACATGAGTTCAGAATCTCATAATATTGCAACAGTTGAAGATAATAGTGCACGAACAGCTTTTACGCGAGCTGATTTATTACAAAATTTAACAGCAAATACAAAAAATGCGATAAATGTTTTATACATAAATAATAATTCAATAGAAAATCTAAATTTAACAGGTTTTACAAATTTGAGCAAGTTAAGAGCAAACTGTAATAAAATAAAGACAATGAGTATAAATACAACAAAAACCTTACAAATTGCTTTAAACAATAATGAACTAACAAGTTTAGATTTTATACCTAGCAATTTGAATATTTCATATATATGCTTAACATCATCGGGTTGTAAAGATTTATCAAGTTTAACAAATAAAAATTTGACAATAAGCAATTTAGTAGATGTCGATTATCCTTTAACATATTTAGATGAAATTGGAGAAACAAGGACGAATTTATTAACATTTATCAATTCAATTTCTGCAGTAACAATAAATCCAAAATATAATTTATTGCTAACAAATAATGCAGATATTGTTATAGATAGCAATACAAGTGACAATGACTTTAAAGCTTTAAAAGGAAATCAATCAGTACAGAGATTGTATGTAAGCAATAATAAGAAAATTAGTAATGATACTTTTCAAGATGTTTTAAGCACATTACCAAACTTAACAGATCTTCGTATAAGAAATACAAATTTAACATCATTGAATTTTATTTCTAAAGATGGAACTTTTACGCAAAATTCTTTAAAGACAAATGGTTGTGTTAATTTAAGAAATTTAGATATAGTAAATGATAATATAAGTGACTTGTCTATATTAAATAATAGTAAATGTAGAATAATATCTTTGTGGTATAATGAATATTTTAATTTAGTAGATTATCAAAATTTAACAACAAGATTATTTAGTGGCTCAGGATTTAATCCGGAAGGTGGATATTTTTGCACTTCAGGCGGATTATGTTCAACATCAGGAGATACATATAAAACACTGGAAAATTGTACTTTTTTAACAGTTTTAATGAATTATGGGACTATGCCTGTCGAAGAAAATATAACAATCGATTTAAGTAATTTATCAAAATTAACAAATTTTTATATTATGTATGTTGGAAATATAAAATTTATATTACCACCAAGTGTTACAACTATTTCTAGAATTGATAGTACAGGTAGTCATGATTTTTCAAAATGTACAAATTTAACATCTCTATATTTAACATATGGTACTTGGAATTTGAAATTTCCAGAGGAAGCATTAAATGCAAATGTTGAATATTATACTAATACAGTTAATAACATGAAAGGAATAAAGAGATTGAATTCTATAGAAATAGGATATTCAGTTCCATGGTGTACATTTACGGAAATATCTAAAGAAAATAAAACAGTATTACCAGAAACAGAGAGTGTTAATGATGTAACATTGATATGTGTTAATGCCAAAAAAATATTACAATGGGTTAATGAAACACAAATTAATAATTCTTTAACAATACAAAAATGTAAATTATATCAAATACCAACTCTAAAAGAAGGTTCTAGAATAAAAAGTTTAGTTTTAGATGAAAATGTTATAAGTTCTGTTTATGGAATTAAAAAATATACAGATTTGGAAACATTAAATTTAAGTAATAATACTTTATCAAACTACTTTACATATACAGAAAACGGAAAAGCAATTACAAAAAATACATGTGAAGTTATAGCAAGCTTACCAAAATTAAAAAAAGTATATCTAAATAAAAATGTAGACTTAAATGATTTTAGTGCACTTGAAAAAGCAGGATTTTCAAAAATATCAGAAGGAATTTATATAAGAAAATAAAGAAATAACAAAGAAGAGGAATATTAAAATGAAGAAAAAATTGAATTTTATAATTATTACAATTATTATAGTTTTAATTTTAATAATTTGTTTAATAAAAATAAATAAACCTGTAAAAGATAATAAAGAAATAAAAAATGAAAATATAGAAACAAATCTAAATAATGAAACTGGTATGTACGAAGTATACAATCCAATAACAAATGAAATACTAACAACAACAGAATCAGAAGAGGGAGCTAGACTAGAAACAGAATTTTATAAAGAAAATCCAAATTATAAGGCAGAGCCACCTGTTTCTCCAAATTAAAAATTGACATTTGAAAAACTTAGTATATAATAAACGCATAAGAGCAGAATATAGAAGTTTTATTTATATAATACATATATGCTAATATTCTAAACCCAAAAGAGAAAGGAATGAAGTTGAAATGGATAATAGAATTAAAATCTTAGCAGAAAATATTGTTAAAAATTCATTAAAAGTTAATCCGGGAGAAAAAGTTTTAATAGAATATAATGGAGAAAAAGCAATTATTTTCGTAAAAGCTGTTATGCGTGAAATTTATAATGCAAAAGCATATCCTTTTGTTAAAAGCATAGACGAAAGAATAAAAAGAGAAATGTTACTTGGAGCAAGCAAAGAACAAATTGATTTTATGGCAGAAAAAGATAGTGAATTTATGCAAGCAATGGATTGTTATTTAAGAATAGATGCAGATGAAAATACATGTGAATTAGCAGATGTGCCATCAAAACAAATGGAATTATATAGTAAATTTTATGCAGATCCAGTTCATTTAAAAGTTAGACTAAATAAAAAATGGTGTATAATGGAATTTCCAACACCAACTTATGCTGCAAATGCAAATATGAGCTTTGAAGCTTTTGAAGACTTTTTCTATAATGTATGCACATTAGACTACAGTAAAATGAGTAAAGCAATGGACGGATTAAAAGCTTTAATGGAAAAAACTGACAAAGTTCATATAGTTGGAAAAGGAACAGATTTAACTTTTTCTATAAAAAATATACCTGCAATAAAATGCTGTGGTGAAATGAACATACCAGATGGTGAAATATATACTGCACCAGTAAAAAATTCTGTAAATGGTACAATTTCATACAATACGCCATCTATTTATGAAGGATTTGAATTTAATAATATTAAATTAACATTTAAAGATGGAAAAATTATTGAAGCAACAGCAAATGATAATGAAAAAATTAATAAAATATTTGATACAGATGAAGGAGCTAGATATGTTGGAGAATTTAGCTTTGGAGTAAATCCTTTTGTAACAAAACCAATGAAAGATATATTATTTGATGAAAAAATAAGAGGTTCAATTCATTTTACACCAGGTTCTTGCTATGAAGATGCATACAATGGAAATGAATCAGCAATTCACTGGGATCTAGTATATATCCAAACACCAGAATATGGTGGAGGAGAAATCTATTTAGATGATGTTTTAATCAGAAAAGATGGAAAATTTGTATTGCCAGAATTAGAATGTTTAAATCCAGAAAATTTACTTTAAAACAAAAGAGAGAGTTGATATATATTGTTTTGTAATACCGCGTAAGCGATCAAACGAGCTACGCGAGTGCGAATGGAGCAATCTTCATATTAAATAAAAAAACGAAGATTGCGACACCAAGGTATGAAAAAACAATTATATTATCAACTCTCTTAATTTATTAAAATAAAAATCAAATTTTTATTTTAAAGCTTCTCTAATATTGTTCATATTTTCAGTTAAAATTTCACAGCTTTTATCTAATCTAGCTTGGTTTTCTTCAGAAAGTTTTAAATCTAAAAGTTCTCTAGCTCCTTCGCTATTAATAATTGCTGGAACACCAATATAAATATCTTTGTGACCATAATTGCCATCTAAGTAAGCTGAAACTGTTAAGATTTCATTTGTATTGTTTAAAATAGTTTTAACTATTTTTGTTAAACCTAAACCAATTCCATAATAAGTAGCTTTTTTACGATTTATAATTTCGTAAGCTGCATCTCTAACTTCAACATAAATTTTATCTAAATCTGATAAATCTTTTTTAGCATCAACTAAAATATCAGATACTTTTTTGCAACCAACATAAGCATGTTCCCATGGAACAAATGAAGAATCTCCATGTTCACCCATAATGTAAGCATGTACATTTTTGTTTGAAACATTTAAGTATTCACCAACTAAATATCTTAAACGAGCTGTATCTAAAGCTGTACCAGAACCGATTACTTTAGAAGGATCAAATCCAGAAACTTCTTGAACAACTTTTGTCATTAAATCAACTGGGTTTGAAGCAATTAAGAAAATTCCTTTAAATCCACTTGCTACAACTTGTTCTGTAATATCTTTCATTATTTTTGCATTAGCTGTAGATAATTCTAGTCTTGTTTGACCAGGTTTTTGACTTAAACCTGCTGTAATAACTACGATATCTGCATCTTTACATTCATCGTATTCTCCAGCTTTTATTTTCATGTGGCTTGGAGAGCAAGGAAGACCATGACATAAATCCATTGCTTCACCAATTGCTTTATCTTTTAAAACATCTATTAAAACAAGTTCGTTAACTCCACTGGCATTTCCTTGATTTAAAATTGAATATGCCATACTCATTCCTACAAATCCTGTTCCTACTAATATAACTTTTCTTTTTCCTATCATAAAAAAGCCTCCTTAAAATTTTCTTCCAATTCAAAATTATAATACCTAGTTGTTTAATAGTCAATATTTTTAAACTTAAAAATTAAACAAATTATACATACTTTCTATTGAAAAAGATTGATAAAATTGATAAAATATGAAAATAAAAAACGAATAAAAATATTAAAATAAAGGATTTGAGTTTGGTATATGAAAACTGCTTTATTGAAAGATAGTGTTAAAGAAATAAGAAAAACATTTAAAAGGTTTTTGTCAATATTAATGATGTCTTTGCTAGGTGTTGGATTCTTTTGTGGATTAAGAGCATCAAGTCCAGATATGAAAGAAACAATAGATAAATATTTTGATGATTGTAATTTTTATGATATTCAAATTTTATCTACACTAGGACTTACAGACAATGATGTTACAGCATTAGAAAATATAAATGAAATTGAAAAAGCTTATCCAGTTTTTACTAAAGATGTTAAATTAGTAGATGATAATGCAGAATATATATTAAATGTAAATATGTTAAAAGATGGAATAAATGAAGTAAAGCTTATAGATGGAAGAAATCCAAAAAATGGAACTGAATGTTTAGTAGAAGAAACTTTACTAAAAAAATTGGATAAAAAAATAGGAGATCAAATAGAAATTCAAGAAGTTTTATCAGAAGATGAATCTGCTAATTTTAAAAATACAAAATTAACGGTTGTAGGAACAATTGAAAGTCCTTTATTTATTTCAAGAGAAAGAGGAACAAGTTCACTTGGTTCTGGAAAAATTAATAATTATATTTATGTTACAGAAGACAATATAGATTCAGAAATTTATACATCAATTTATTTAAAAGTAAAAGATGCAAAAAAATTAAATACAACTTCAGATGATTATAAAAATATTGTAGATAATGCAAAAAATAAAATTGAAGAAATCGAAGAAAAGCAAAAACAAAATAGATATGATGAATTAATAGGTGAAGCAAATAAAAAATTAGATGATGCTCAAAATGAATTAGATACTCAAAAAGCAAATGCTGAAGAAAAAATACAAAAAGCAGAAAAAGAAATTTTAGATAATGAGGAAAAATTAGAAAAATCTCAAAAAGAATTAAACACAAACAAGAAAAAAGCAGAAGATGAATTTGCAAAAGCAAAAACTGAAATTCAAAGTGCTAGAGAAAAATTAGATGATAGTAAAAATCAATTAGCAGAAAAGAAAAATGAAGCTGAAAATAATTTTTGGGTTGCAGAAAACAAAAAAACAGAATTGCAAAATCAATTAAATACAGTAAATGCAGGGATTGAAGAATTAAATAAAAGATATTCAGAAATAGAAAATATTATTAATAATTCATCAAATCCATATATAAGTAATGAACAATTAATTGAAATCAAAGCTCAATATACATATTTGCAAGGAGAATTAACAGAACTTAATAAAAATAAAGAAAAATTAGAGCTAGGAATACAAACTATAGAAAATCAATTAAGCTCAGGTAGAGCAGAATTAGAAAATGCAGAAAAACAAATAAATGATGGATATTCAGAATTAGAAAAAAATGAAAATACATTAAACTCTAAAATTACTGAAACAAATAACAAATTAAATAAAGCTCAAAAAGAAATTAACAATGGAAAAGAAAAAATTGAAGAAGGAAAAAATACTTTAGAAGAAAATAAAAAAGAATTTAATGAAAAAATATCAGATGCAGAAAATAAATTAATAGATGCAAGAGCAAAAGTTGCTGATATAGAAAAGCCTGAGTGGTATATTTGGGATAGAACTAATAATCAAGGTTATGCAAGTTATATAAATGATTCAAACAATATGTCTAAAATAGCAAATGTATTTCCAATTGTATTTTTTGTTATTGCAGCTTTAATAAGCTTAACCTCAATGACAAGAATGGTTGAAGAACAAAGAGGCATAATTGGTACATTAAAAGCACTTGGATATTCTAATATACTTATATCAATAAAATATATATTATATGCTACATTAGCAACTGTAATAGGTGCGTTAATTGGAATGAATATAGGATTTCAATTTTTACCAAGAATTGTTATATCACTTTATCAAATGATGTATCCTTATGTTAAAGAAATGGTTATTAAATTTAATTGGTATTATGCAGGAATTGGTTTAGGTTTAATAAGTGTATGCATTATTGGAGCTACAATTTATGCAACTCAAAAGGAATTAAAATCTACGCCAGCACAATTAATGAGGCCAAAAGCTCCAAAATCTGGAAAAAGAGTTTTATTAGAAAGAATACCACTAATTTGGAAACATTTGAATTTTACACAAAAAGTAACAATCAGAAATATGTTTAGATACAAAAAAAGATTCATAATGACTATTGCAGGAATAAGTGGCTGTACAGCACTAATTTTAGTAGGATTTGGAATAAAGGATTCTATATCAAAAATTATGCATTTTCAATATGGAAATGTATACCAATATAATGCAATGCTAGGATTAAAAAATAATTTACAAGAAGATGAAATTCAGAAATTTGCTGAAGATTTAATTAATAACAAAGACATTGCAAAAGAAACAGAAGTACATATAAATTCTATTACTTTAAAAGCTAACAACAACGAAAAAGATGTACAGATAATTGTTCCAAAAGATAATGAAAGCATAGAAAATGCAATTGATTTAAATGATAATAAAACTAAAGAAAGAGTGAAATTAGACAATAATTCTATTTTAATAACATCTAAAGTTGCAGATTTATTAGGCGTAAAAGTCGGAGATAATATAGAATTAGAAGATTCCGAACATAATAAATATCAAGTAAAAATAGGTGCTATTGTTGAGCAATATTTGGAACATTACATTTATATGAGCAAAGATTTGTACAAAGCTACGTTTAACAAAGAATATACTACAAATGTTATTTATATAAATTATACAAATGAAAATATAGATGAAGATAGTTTGATTACAAATCTATTGAAAGATAGTAAAGTATCTACTGCTATAGGAACTAACAAAATGATTGCAAGTGTAGATGATATGCTAAATGCTCTAAATTCTATAGTTTATATCTTAATTATTTCTGCAGGTTTACTAGCTTTTGTTGTACTTTACAATTTGTCAAATATTAATATTAATGAAAGAATTAGAGAACTAGCAACAATAAAAGTGTTAGGCTTTTACGATAAAGAAGTATATGATTATGTAACTAGAGAAGTTGTACTTTTAACAATAATTGGAATTGCACTTGGTTTAGTAGGAGGATACTTTTTAACAAGATTTATAATTTCAACCTGTGAAATTGATATTTTAAGATTTCCAAAGGTTATATTTAAAAAGAGTTATGTGTATTCAGCTTTAATAACTATTGTATTTACTATTATTGTCAATATTGCAACATATTTTGCTTTAAAGAAAATTGATATGATAGAAAGTTTAAAAAGTGTTGAATAAATTAAAAACTATATATTTGCTTTAAATAGCGATATATAGTTTTTTAAAAATTTTATAAAATTTAATGCAAGAATTTACAAAAAAGATTTGATTTTTATGTAAATCTATAATATAATATAAATATTAATTTATTTAGGAGGATTTATTTATAATGGCAAAGATATTAGAAGATATTTCAAGAACATTTAACGAATTTTTACTTTTACCAAATTTAACAGATGAAAGATGTATACCAAGTAATGTTAGTCTAAAAACACCATTAGTTAAATACAAAAAAGGAGAAGAAGCAAAATATAGTGCAAATGTTCCTTTTGTATCAGCAATAATGCAAGCTGTTTCAGGAGAAAAAATGGCAATTGCATTAGCAAGAGAAGGTGGTTGTGCTTTCATTTATGGTTCACAATCAATAGAAGAACAAGCAAAAATGGTTTACAATGTAAAAAAATGTAAAGCTGGATTTGTAGATAGTGATTCAAATGTAAAAAGTGGAACACCACTAAGAGATGTTATTGAATTAGTTAAACAAACAGGTCATTCAACAGTAACAATTACAGAAGATGGAAGTAGCAATGGAAAATTTTTAGGTTTAGTAACAGACAAAGATTATAGAATTACTAGAGCAGATTTAGATACACCAATAGATATGTATATGACTCCTAGAGAAAAAATAGTTTGTGCGAAAAAAGGAATTAGCTTATCAGAAGCTAATGATATTATTTGGGAAAACAAAATTAGTTGTTTACCAATACTAGATGAAGATGACAACTTAGAATATTTAGTTTTCCGTAAAGATTATGAAGATAGAAAAAATAATCCATCATCATTATTAGATGATGAAAAAAGATATATAGTAGGTGCCGGAATAAACACAAGAGATTATGCAGAAAGAATACCTGCTTTAGTAGAAGCTGGTGTAGATATGGTATGTATGGATTCTTCAGATGGTTATTCTGTATGGCAAAAAAATACTATTGACTGGGTTAGAGAACATTATGGAGATGATGTAAAAATCGGTGCTGGTAATGTTGTAGATAAAGAAGGATTTTTATATTTAGCAGAAGCAGGAGCTGACTTCATAAAAGTTGGAGTTGGTGGAGGATCAATTTGTATTACTCGTGAAACAAAAGGAATTGGTCGTGGACAAGCTAGTGCTTTATTAGATGTTGTTGCAGCAAGAGATGAATATTTTGAAAAAACAGGTGTATATATTCCAATTTGTTCTGATGGTGGAATTGTACATGATCATCACATTACACTTGCTTTAGCAATGGGAGCAGATTTTGTAATGATGGGAAGATATTTTGCAAGATTTGATGAAAGTCCAACAAGAGTATTAAAAGTAAACGGAAATACAGTTAAAGAATATTGGGGTGAAGGATCAAACAGAGCAAGAAACTGGCAAAGATATGATATGGGAGGAGCTAAAAAGCTTTCTTTCGAAGAAGGTGTAGATTCTTACATACCTTATGCTGGACCATTAAAAGAAAACTTAGCAATAACAGTAAACAAGATTAAATCAACAATGTGCAACTGTGGAGCAATCACAATACCAGAATTACATGAAAAAGCTAGATTAACAATGGTTTCAAATGTAAGTATTAAAGAAGGAAGCGCACATGACGTAATCCTTAAAGAAATTGAACAAAGAGGTTAGTAATAACCTTTAAATAAAGGAAATACATAAAAATGGACATTTTAATATATCAATAAAAAATGTCCACTTTTATTATAAATAGTATATTAATATATATAATTATAATCGGATAATTATTTTGAAATTTAAAATATATTTAGTAATAAATGTTATTAGATAAATTATAGATTTATAAATTTGATTTTTGTATTTGCAAATATTAAAATTTAAAATATTAAAACTGAATCAAAGTTAATATGAAATTAAATAAAAAAGGAGATTTTATGAAAAACGAAGAATTAATTTTAATTGTAGATTTTTATGGACAATATAATCAATTAATTGCAAGAAGAGTTAGAGAATGTAATGTATATTCTGAAATAGTACCTTTCACAACAAGTATTGAAAAAATAAAAGAAAAAGCACCAAAAGGAATTATTTTTACAGGAGGACCTGCAAGTGTTTATGGAGAAAATGCTCCAAAATGTGATCCAGAAATATTTAATTTAGGAATACCAGTTCTTGGAATTTGCTATGGTATGCAACTTATGACAGATATGTTAGGTGGAGAAGTTCAAAGAGCTGATAAAAGAGAATATGGAGTAACACCAGTTCACATTAAAAATAGTTCAAAACTATTTGATACATTTGAAGATGTAAATGATTGTTTAATGAGCCATACAGATTTTGTAGCAAAACTTCCAGAAGGTTTTGAAAATATTGGATATACAGATCATTGCCCAAATGCAGCTATGCAAAATGCTGAAAAAGGTTTCTATGGCATTCAATTTCACCCAGAAGTAAATCATACAAATAGAGGAACTGATATATTAAGAAATTTTGTATATAATATTTGTGGTTGTACAGGAAAATGGAAAATGAATTCATTTGTTGATGAAACAGTAAAAGCTTTAAAAGAAAAAATTGGAGATAAAAAAGCATTATGTGCATTATCAGGTGGTGTTGATTCTTCAGTTGCTGCAGCTTTAGTAAACAAAGCAATAGGCAAAAATTTAACATGTATATTTGTAGACCATGGATTATTAAGAAAAAATGAAGCAGAAGAAGTTGAAGAAGTATTTACAAAAAACTTTGATGTTAATTTTATAAAAGTTGATGCAAGAGAAAGATTTTTAGGAAAACTTGCTGGTGTAGATGATCCAGAAAAGAAAAGAAAAATAATTGGTGAAGAATTTATTAGAGTATTTGAAGAAGAAGCTAAAAAAATAGGTTCAGTAGATTATTTAGTACAAGGAACAATATACCCAGATGTAATAGAAAGTGGTGTAGGTGTAGGAGCTAAAATAAAAAGTCATCACAATGTAGGTGGATTACCAGATTATGTAGATTTCAAAGAAATAGTAGAACCACTAAGAGATTTATTTAAAGATGAAGTTAGACAAGCAGGATTAGAATTAGGTTTACCAGAATTTTTAGTATATCGTCAACCATTCCCAGGTCCAGGACTTGCAATTCGTGTAATAGGAGATATTACAGAAGACAAATTAACAATATTAAAAGATGCAGATTATATATTTAGAGAAGAAATTGCAAATGCAAAATTAGATAGAAGTATAAATCAATATTTTGCAGTTTTAACAAATTTAAAAAGTGTTGGTGTAATGGGAGATGAAAGAACTTATGACTATACAATAGCTTTAAGGGCTGTTACAACTTCAGATTTTATGACTGCAGAATGGAGCAAAATTCCTTATGAAATATTAGAAAAAGTATCTAGTAGAATAGTAAATGAAGTAAAACATGTAAACAGAGTTGTGTATGATATTACAGGAAAACCACCAGCAACAATTGAGTGGGAATAAAATTGAATTAATATTTATTGTATTTTTAATACAAAAGAAACATAAAAATTAAGATATCTGGAGGACAATATATGATAAAAGTATTATTTGTATGTTTAGGAAATATATGCAGATCACCAATGGCAGAATATGTATTTAAAGATTGGTTAAAAAAAGAAAATTTATCAGACAAAATACAAGTCAGCTCAGCAGGAACAAGCCGAGAAGAAGTTGGAAATGGAATGCATTATGGGACTAAGAGAAAATTAGATGAAATTGGTGTAGAATATGGAAAACATAAAGCTAGACAAATAACAAAAAAAGACTACAAAGAATATGATTATATAATTGTTATGGAAGAAAGCAATATTGAAGAAGTAAAAAGGATTGTAGGGGAAGATACTGAAAATAAAATACATAGATTTTTAGATTATTCAAATAATCCAAGAGATATTGCAGATCCTTGGTATACAGGAAACTTTAATAAAACTTATGATGATATTCTAGAAGGTTCACAATATTTTTTAGAATATTTAAAAAGTAAAATATCTTAATTAAAGTGGGCATTATATTGATTTGAAAATTTTTATACAAATGTCTATACAATATATTAGTAGAAGAAAGGAAAGTGAGTATAATGAAAATCTTGGCAATAGGAGATATTGTTGGAAAATGTGGATTACAAAAATTAAAAGAGGAACTACCAAGAATAGTAAAAGAGAATGAAATAGATTTCGTTATAGTTAATGGAGAAAATGCAGCTGATGGTATGGGACTATTAGAAAAACAATACAGAGAAATACTAGCATTAGGTGTAGATGTAGTAACAATGGGAAATCATACATGGGCCAAAAAAGATATATTTAATTTTATAGAAGATGAAAGAATTGTAAGACCTGCAAACTATTCTAAAAACAATCCAGGAAAAGGATATAGAATATTAGAATGTAAGAAAAATGGAAAAAAAGTTGCTGTTATTAATTTAATAGGCAGAGTTACAATGGGAGTTTTATCAGACAATCCATTTACAAAATCAAAAGAAATTATAGCAGATATAAAAAATAGTGTAGATATAATAGTTGTTGATTTTCATGCAGAAGCTACAGCAGAAAAAATAGCCTTATACAATTACTTGGATGGAGAAGCAAATATTATATTTGGAACACATACACATGTTCAAACTGCAGATGAAGAAATATCAGAATTAGGAACTGGATTTATTTCTGACTTAGGAATGACAGGTCCAAAGAAATCTGTTATAGGAATGGATGTAAAAACATCAATTAAAAGATTTGAAACATCTTTGCCAGAAAAATACAAAATAGCAGAAGGAAAAGCTAAAATTAATGGTTGTATTTTTGAATTAGATGATAAAACAAATAAAGTTGTAAAAATAACAAGAGTTAATAAGTAATATATTTATTAATAGTAAAAATTTTCCGTCCCTCTTAAATGTAAGTGTACGTTTGAGAGGGACTTCTTCTTTTTATAAATTTTAAGTGAGCAAAAATAATCTTTATTATACAATAATACAAATGATTTAGTTTAATAAGTTGATATTATAGATGATATAAACTATATAAATTGCTAATAAAAATAAGTAAAAAAACAAAATATCAACCACAATATAACATAAAAAATATTAAAGAGTAAATATCTGACTTTTGTCGACAAAAAAGTGATGAAAGTATTGAAAATAGTGTAGAATACTGGCGTACGAAAGTTTGATTAATTGTTTTAAAAGTATAGACTTAGCAAATTTATTATTGTAAAATAAATTTATCGAAACACAAGATAAGATAAAAAAATTCATAGGAGGAAAAGAAATGGAAGTTTTAAAAATTTCATCAAAATCAAACCCAAATTCAGTTGCAGGAGCAATCGCAGGATTGGTAAAAGAAAGTACAAGAGCAGAAATGCAAGCAATAGGAGCAGGTGCTTTGAATCAAGCTATAAAGGCTGTTGCAATAGCAAGAGGATTTGTTGCTCCATCAGGAGTGGACCTAGTATGTATACCAGCATTTGCTGAAGTTCAAGTAGAAGGAGAAGACAGAACAGGAATAAAATTGATTATTGAATCAAGAAAATAATAAAAATTCTAAGTGTTAAGATAAATAAAATTAATAAAACAAAAGTAATTTAATAAATTAAACCAGAGTAGATACTCTGGTTTTTTTATTAAATTTAGAGAATTCTCTAGTTAAGCTGGGAAAAATAAAAAAACTGTAGCTTATATATTTTCTATATAAGCTACATTCTAAATCATAACTGCTTACATAAGTAAGCCTTCTCAGTCATCTAATTAAATAGATTTCCTATTAATTAAATGATACTATATTTTTATGTAAAAATCAAGAAATTTATGCAAAATTTTTATAATATCAAGGATTATTCTTTGCCGGTAAATATTTAAATAGGTCAGAATTTAAAAATGCTTTTGAAATATTATCTAAATCTGTTCCCTTAATATTACCTTTTTTCTTTGTAAAATCTATTCTTTCAATACTTATAGGATTAATATTAAATATATTTACCCATCTTCTCATTGACTTAAAATTATATATTTTACCAAGTTCAACATAGGTTTTGCTGGCAAGTTGTTTTTCTGTTGGTTGCTTACTTGTAATAGGTAAAACAAGCAAAGTTTTTCCACCATTTTTTAAAACTATAGCAGGATGTCTACCACTAAATTCTTCACCTATATTGGATCCAAATTCAACCCAAACTACATCTCCACGAACAATATATTCTTTTGACTTTTCTATAAATTCTGGAGAATTCATTATAATTTTAGTTTTCTTGTCAATCCATTCAAGGTAGTCTTTAGGAGTATTTCTTTTATTAGAAAAATCTTCGGATTTATGTATTTCATAATAATTATCTAAAGTATTCTTTGTATTATTTAAAACATCTAGCAATTTGTGCATATACCAAACTTCCTTTCGTATTTGATATTATATCAAATATATACAAAAAATCAATAGTTTTTGACAAAAAACAAAACTTTTGTTTAGGGTAGTGCTAGATTAGAAGAAAATAGTTTAAAATATAATATATAGATTTAAAAATGATATGTTCATTAAAAATGAAAAGCACCCAAGAAATCCAGAGACTTCTTGGGTTGGAAACAAGTGGCTTTAGTGGGTGAGGTCGTACGGAATATGCCACATACCCCATACGATTACGACTAATGCAAGGCCTCTTGCGAGGATACTCCTCGTTTGTCGTCTTTGCAAAAATCTAAAGATTCGGAATCTACTCAAGGCGGTTAAGCCATTGAAGAAGATCCGGTATAGACCACGTCCCATCCTGTAGTGAAGCGTGGTGTTGTTTTCCTCAAACCTCAGCGTAATGCGGTTGTGAGGCGCTCTGTGAACGTAGAGCCTATGTGGTTGATGTGAATCATCCATCCTGCCGTTAACAGCTCCGTAAATCAGATAACCCCAAGCAAGAAGTACGTTCAGGATAATCGTAAAGAACTGAACGATAGTTGCAAATACGATGTTGGCAGTACCTCTCAGAACATGTCTGTAGTGCTCCATCGAAATTACCAAGGCAATGCCGAAAAGGATAATAAACACGTAGCCATAATTTGCTAACCACACAGATGCATAGGCATATATCCACTGCAATGCCTGCTCCTCCATGTAAATGATACCCTTGATTGGCCAGATAATAGTCCAGATAATGTGAAGCAGAAACTTAATATTGTTTTCCATTTTGTTCTCTCCTTTAATTTAATTGTTGTCGCGAGTCATTAAGTTCAACCCTAAGTGGGAGAGTTAAACTAAATTTGTTCGCATATTACGAGGATAACTATATTATAACATATTATGTAAAATGAATCAAATAAACAGGTTTTTCTGCATTATAAAATTGCAATATAAAATTTATAAAAAATCTTGAAAGTTGTGCAAAAATGATATATGATGAGTGAGGATAATAGAAAGGAAAAGAAAAGTTGGAAAGAAGTTATTTTAAATATATATTTGTAATAGTTGTTATTGTATTAATAGCATATACAGGCTATAAATTAGTAAAAGATAATAATAAAAGTGATGATGAATCAAATTTAGATCAAACATCTACAGTTAGTACAATCCAAAAAGATTTAAGACTTGCAATTGCTGAAATGGATACAATTAATCCAATTTTAAGTAAAAATAGAAATGTACAAGAAATTACAAAAATTATTTTTGAGCCATTAGTAACATTAAACGAAAACTATAAAAAAGAATATAAATTAGCTACAGAAATTGCAAAACAAGATGGTACAACATATTTAATAAAATTAAGACAAGGTGTAGTTTGGCATGATGGTACACCATTTACAGCAAATGATGTTAAATTTACTGTTGATAACATAAAAAATGGTGGGATTAGTTCAATATATTCAGAAAACTTAAAATATGTAACTGGATTAGAAGTAATAGATAATTATACTTTGAAAATGTCTTTGTCTCAAGAAGTACCATTTTTTGAGTACTATTTAACATTTCCAATTTTAAGTCAAAAATATTATGAAGGAACAGATTTGCAAAATGCAGATAAAAATGTAGCACCAGTGGGAACTGGACTATTCAAAATAGCTTCTGTAAATGCAAATGTAATTACTTTAACTAAAAATGAAAGTTATTGGAATTTGGATCAAAAACCAATGGCAGAAGAAGTTATTATTACAAATTATCAAACAATAGGAGAAGTATACAATAGTTTTAAAAGTGGAGATATAGATTTAGTTACTGTAACAGCTAATAATGTAGAAAATTATATTGGAACAATAGGTTACAATAAAATTGAGTACAAAGCAAGAAACTATGATTTTTTATCATTTAATACTGCAACAGATATTTTTTCTGAAAAAGAAGTTAGAAAAGCAATTAGTTTATGTATAGACAAAGAAAATTTAGTTGCAACATGTTTAGGAAATGGATATACGGTTTCTAATTTTAGTTTAGATATGGGACATTGGTTATATACAAAAGATTTAAACACACAAGTAAATACGGAACAAGCAAAAGTTTTACTAGAAGCAGCTGGTTGGAGTTATAAAAATAACAGTTGGCAAAAAAAAGTAGATGGTCAAACTAAAAAATTAGAATTTACAATAACAGTAAACAACGATAATTCAGGTAGAGTAAAGGCTGCTGAAAATATAGCAGAGCAATTGAAAAACTTTGGTATCACAGTTGATGTGAAAGAAGTAAATTCAGATAAATACTATAATTCTTTAAACAATAAAGATTATGAATGTATAATAGCAGGTTTGGAAGTTGGATTTACACCAAATTTAGAAACCTTTTTCGGAAATGGAAATATAGCAAATTACAATAATGAAGAATTGCAAAATATATTAAATACTGTAAAAAATACAAATGATGAATCTGAAATGTATAATAATTATTCAAGAATATATGATATATATTTAGATGAAGCACCTTATATTGGTTTGTATAGAAATACGGAAACAATAATTTGCAATCAAGGATTAGTAGGAAATATCACACCAAATAGCTTTAATATATATCATAATATTGAAAAATGGTATAGACAGTAAGAATAAAAAAGAGAACAAATTTTTTATAAAAATTCAAAAATCACTTGACAAAAAAATAATTATATATATAATATAGACAAACGAAAGTTTGACAAACATATTTTTGAAAAAAGGAGAACAGAAATGGGAGATAGTTCAGAAAAAAGAAAAGCATTAGATGCAGCAATGAGTCAAATAGAAAAACAATTTGGAAAAGGTTCTGTTATGAAGCTTGGAGAATTCAAATCAATGAATGTAGAAGCAATTTCAACAGGAGCTTTGAATTTAGATATAGCACTAGGAATAGGTGGTATTCCTAAAGGAAGAATCATAGAAATATATGGACCAGAATCATCTGGTAAAACAACATTAGCATTACATGCAGTAGCAGAAGCACAAAAAGCAGGAGGAGAAGCAGCATTTATAGATGCAGAACATGCTTTAGATCCAGCTTATGCTAAAAAAATAGGTGTAGATGTAGATAATTTAATAGTATCTCAACCAGATACAGGTGAACAAGCATTAGAAATTGCAGAAGCATTAATCAGAAGTGGAGCAATAGACATAATAGTTGTCGATTCAGTAGCAGCATTAGTACCAAAAGCTGAAATTGATGGTGATATGGGAGATTCACATATTGGTCTACAAGCAAGACTTATGTCACAAGCATTAAGAAAACTTGCAGGTGCAATAAATAAAACAAATGCGATAATAATATTCATTAATCAATTAAGAGAAAAAGTTGGTATAATGTTTGGAAATCCAGAAACAACACCAGGTGGTAGAGCTTTAAAATTCTATGCTTCTGTAAGAATGGATATTAGAAAAATAGAAAACATAAAACAAGATGGAGAAGTTGTTGGAAGTAGAACAAGAGTAAAAATAGTTAAAAACAAAGTTGCTCCACCATTTAGAGAAGCAGAATTTGATATAGTATATGGAAAAGGTATATCAAAAGAAGGAAGTTTATTAGACTTAGCAGTAGACTTAGAAATTATAGATAAAAGTGGTTCATGGTTTAGTTATAATGGAGAAAAAATAGGTCAAGGAAGAGAAAATGCAAAAAGATATATTTTAGAACATCCAAAAATGGCTGAAGAAGTAGAAAAGAAAGTAAGAGATAATTTCTCTAAAGCTTTTGAAAACGCTTTAGTTGATGGCGAAGATAGTGAAGAAGCAGAAGATGAAGAAGAACCATTAGATGAATAAAATTGAATGTAAAATATAATAAAAATCAATGTAATAGGAATAATATTTATGTTATTCCTATTACTAATATATTGAGATATGAGGTATAATGAAAGAATTTAATTTAGAAAACTTAAAAGATTCAGAAAAAATAGTAGATTTTGCTCAAATGAAGCAAATAGATAGTTTAAAAACAAAAGTATTAAAATATGCTTTATACAAAAAAAGAACAGAAAATGAAATTAGAGAAAAATTTTCAGAAGAAGATGAAAATCTATTAGAAGATGTTATTGAAAATTTAAAAGAATTGAATTATATTAATGATAAAGACTACATAGAAAGAAGTATACAAGAATTTATAGCTTTAAAAAGTTTATCAATAAAAGAAGTATCATATAAACTTTTGCAAAAAGGTATTAAAAAGAGTTTAATAGATGATTATATTTGCAATAATAAAGAAAAAATGTTAGAATATGAAATACAGTCAGCAATGAAAATACTTAGAAAAAAATTAGTGAATAATGAATTAGAAGATGCTAAAAGCTTTTTATATAAAAAGGGCTATATGAGTGAATGTATAAACATTGCAGTAGATGAATTAGAAAATGAAGGAATTTAAAAAATGAATGGTAATGTACTAAATTTAGAAACAAAAAAATATGAATTACAATTAGATAATTTTGAAGGTCCATTAGATTTACTTTGTTATCTTATAGAAAAAAATAAAATGGATATTTATAAAGTAAAAATAAGTGATATTGCAGAACAATATATAAATTATTTACAAGAACAAGAAAAATTAAATCTAGATATAGCAAGTGAATTTTTAGTTATGGCCTCAACTCTTATTTTAATCAAATCAAAAGGGTTATTACCAAAAGAAACAGAAGATGAGGCAGAACTTACAGAAGAAGAATTACTTAGAAGAATTATAGAATATAAAAAATATAAAGAAATAAGCAAAAAATTCAAAGAAAATATAGCTGAATATTCAAAAAGATTTTATAAATTACCAGACACAATTGAATTACCAAAACAAAAAATTGAAAAGAAATACTACATGGAAGATATAGTTTCTGCATATAGAGAATTAATTAGAAAAAATGAAGAAAAGAAAAATGAAAATGCTAAAAATATAGAAAAAATAGCAATACATGATGTTTATACTGTTGCTGATAAAGTAAAAGAAATATTTAGAGAATTAGTAAATAGACCTAAATTTGTTTTTGGAAAATTATTTAAGTTAAGTGAAAAACCAAAAGCAGAAGTTGTTACAGCTTTTTCTGGTGTTTTGGAACTTAGTAGAAGAAATAAAATAAATACAGAGCAAAAAGAACTTTTTGGAGATATAATAGTTTCAAAAATAAAAGATAATTCAAATAATAAAGAATAAGGAATAAAATAGATGTTTTTTAGTAGAAAAAGAAATAAAGACAATTCAATATATCCTAATATTCATAAACAAGCTAGACATGATGGTATTAAAGATTTTGTCGAATCTTCAAAAATTTATAAGAAAAATATTCGAGCTTTGAATATGGATGAAGAAGATGTAAATTTATACTTAAGTTATACATTTGCAAAATATACAAAAGAATTAAATGATTTATTAGAAAGTTTTCAAAGTGAATTACGTGAACCACAAAACAGAATAAATGCTCAAAATATATATAAAAATGGATATAAAGTTAAGGAAGTTTTTAATCAAGAAAGAGATTCTTTGGAAAGAAAAAACTTAATAGAAGTGCTATCTATAATTAACAAAAATTTATTAGTAAATACACCATTTTTAGATATGTTTATGGATATGGATAATAGAAAGGCTAGAATTTTTGAGGATTCTAGCTTTAAGAAAAATCCTAGAAATTCATTATATGTATTTAGAGATAAAGTTATGGATACTATGATGCCAAGAGATATGTTACCTCAAATGGTTTTTCAAGATTTGTGTTCACAAATAAATGAGTATATGATAGACAATAGCAAACTTCCATCTGCAAGAAATATAAATTCAAATTTAATCGAAGATGTAGATATGCAGGAATTCTTAGATACAATACGAGCAAACTTATTTTATAGTAGAGATGGATACAATAAGTTCGCAGATACTGGAAGAATTGAAAGTTTAATGAATAAAAATCAAAAACAAGAATTTATAAATTTGGTTGATGTGTTTGTACCAGGTGAAGCTGGAATAGACGAGAATTCAACTATAGAATTAATTGCAAAAAGCATGGTGTGGAACAATAGATTAGCAAAAGTTACTGGTGGAATACATGGAGATATAGTTAGGAATCTAGCAAGAAGATCAGTAGAAACAGATAGAACGGCAGAAGCTTTAGATGATGTATATGAAGAATTACAACAAACAGATACTCAAACTAAAGAGGGAACATATAGCACAGCTTTGGAAGATTTTATAAGAGATTATACAGACTATTTATCAGGCAAATTTGATGAAGATACTCTTAGAAGGTTTTATTCTAGTCAAAGTGTATTTAAAGCTTGTCAACATTATTGTGGAAATAAAAGTTTTATAAATCAAGAAAAAATTACATTGCAATCTATGTATGAATATTTATCATCTAGAAATGCAGAAAACTTTTTGTATTATGCAAAAGATTTCAATATGAGTTTACTAATAGATGAAACAGCTAAAATGCAAAGAATGGGAACTAGAGCTGTAAAGTTAGATATTCAAACAGATCCAAATGTCGATGAAGATAAAGTATCTGTATCATTAAGTATTAGAGGGAAAAATGGAAAGTATAGAGTACATGGACTTAAAAAATTAGTAAATGAATATGTTAATAAAAAACAAAATAGAAATTTAAGATATGGTTCATATGAACCAGAGTTACCAATTGATTTTTCTGTTATATATTCTTTATCACCAGATCAACAAATAGAAGTTTTGCATTTATTAGCTGAAAAAGATGTTAAACCTATTAAACCACTAAATGAAAAAGAACGAGGAAAAAGAGATACAAGAATAAAAATGTTGACTTATTATGCTAATGATATATTAAACGAAATAAGAGCATCAGGAAGTCAAGAAGAAAGAGATAAAGTTAATGCTATAGCTGGAAAACAAAGTTTTACAAAAATAGTTGCAGGTGAATCTGGTAAAGGAAAATCAAAATATTATGCAGAAGAGCCTAAAAGTATTACTTTAAGAAAAGAAATGCTTAAAATGTTATATGCTAGAAAAAGAACGGAAAAGGATAGAACATATGAATAATATAAGAAAATTAAAAATAAAAGAAAATATAGATAAACGTAAATACAAAAAGGCAACAAATGAATTTTATGATGAAATAAAGGAAATGATTATAAAAAATTATTTGAAAAATAATTTTATTACAAGTGAAGAAGCCGAAGATATGACTTTATTAGAATGTATACAACTTATGCCAGTAGTAATGCCAAAAGAAAGAGGTTGTTATTTACTATTAAGAGAATTATTTTTTGGAGCAAATATTGCAGAAAAAGAAAGAGTTTGGAAAATTTTAAAGGGTTACAGAAAAATATCTAGCACTTTCGAAAACTAATAAAGTAATAATGAGTAAAAATGTATTGGTAGAATTTATTGAATATAAAAGATAAATAAGGAAAAAATAACCATATAAGGAGAAATTATGGTTATTTTTTTATATTTTTTAGCAATAATTATATTTTTACTTATATTATTTTTATTAATATTTACTGCTAAAATACAAATAAATATTAAAAATTTTGAATTGAATAATAACGGAAAATGGAATTTAGAAAAATTCAAACAATTGGTAAATAGATTATATAAAGAAGAATATTCAACTCCTAAACAAATAAAATCAGCATTTGTACACGATTATTTTTATGCTGAATATAATTTTGAAATTTATATTTATTGGACTAGATTTTTTAAAATAAAATTAGTTGAAATTTCAAATAAAACATTAAAAATTTTTGGTATAAATTTTGATAAAGAAAAAATTTTACAAAAATTTAAGTTCGAAGAAATAAAAATTGAAGAAGGAATTGACTTAAAGATAATAATTAATATGCTACCTAAAATTAAAAACATAGATTTATATACTGAGATTGGAACAGAAAATCCTATTTTATCTTCATTTTTAGTTACTATTGTTAATGGGATTTTTTTAATAATACTAAAAAATTTATTAGTGAAAAATTTTAAAAAAGAAAATGTGGAATATAAAATATTACAAAGTATATTTTGTGAAAATTTATTGAATATTTCTCTTTCTTGCATAATAGAATGGAAGCTTGTGCATATTATGTATATATTTAAAAAAATAAAAAATAGGAGAGTGAAGAAATATGGAAAATCATCCAATAGAAGGTCTAATGAAAAGTGCTATGGATAGTATTCAAAATATGGTAGATGTAAATACTATTATTGGTGAACCAATTGAAACTTCTAATAATATGGTTATTATACCAATTTCTAAAGTATGTTTTGGATTTGCAGCAGGTGGAAGTGAATTTAGAGGAGAAACTGTAAATGAATACAAAAAAAGAGACAAGGAAGAAGAGATTCAATATAGATTGCCATTTGGTGGAGGAAGTGGAGCAGGAGTTAGTATAACACCAGTAGCTTTTGTTGTCATTTCTTCTGATTCAATAAAATTAATGCCAGTAGAACATGCTTCTACAATAGACAAATTATTAGATTATGTACCAGATTTTATGGAAAAAGCAAATGCTATTGCTAATAAAACTATTGATGATAGAAAAAGCAAAAATAAAGTTGAAACAAATAATCAAAATATGGATAAAGATGAAGAAAAGAAAGATAATGTAAAAATTCGTAAACCATATACTCAAAAAAGACAAAATGAAAGCCAAAAGAATATTGAAATTGAATATGACGAAACAAATCCAGAACAAGAATATTTAGAAGATGAATAATGTTAATAAAAAGTAAATGCAATTCTGTGAGATAAATGCATTTAATATAAAAAGCAAGAAGATGAATAATTAAATTTTGAGCATGAAATAATTGTAAATAAATAATATATATAATATAATAAATATGTAAATTGTAGAATTAAATATAAGGAAGAATAAAATTGGTAGATTTAAATAAAGAAATTCAATATATAAAAGGTGTTGGACCAAATAGAGTAAAACTTTTAAATAAATTAGGAATATATACTTTAGGAGATATTATAACATATTTTCCTAGAGAACACGAAGATAGAGGACAAGTTAAAAAAATAACAGAATTGATAAATGGAGAAGAAGCTTTAATTTCAGCTTATCCAGTTCGGAAGAATGAATGAAATTAAAATAAGAAAAAATCTTACTTTGTGTAAACTATATGTTAGAGATGAAAGTGGAGGTTGTGAAATTGTTTGGTATAATCAAGGTTATTTAAAAAACAATTTTAAACCAAGCGAAAGATATAAATTTTATGGTAAAGTTAAGGCAGGATATGGAAAATACGAAATGCAATCTCCTGTTTTCGAACCAGAAAACAGTAATAAAAATACAGGAAAAATAATTCCTATATATCCATTAACATATAGTCTTACACAAAATACGATTAGAAAAATTATGGAAAATGCACTTAGTGAAGTTAATGGAAAACTAGAAGAAACTTTACCAAATTACATAATAAACAAATATCATTTTTATGATATAAATACAGCAATTAAGCAAATACATTTTCCAGACAATTTTGAAAAATTTAAATTAGCGAGAAATCGTTTAGTCTTTGAAGAACTATTATCAATGCAATTAGCTTTACTAAGTTTAAAAAATAAATATGAAGTGAAAAAGAAAGGAATTTCATTTTCTAAAGATGCAAAAATGTCAGATGTTATAAATAATTTACCATTTAAACTTACAAAAGCACAATTGAGAGTTTTAGAAGAAATTGATAATGATATGGAATCTGACAAACCAATGAATAGACTACTACAAGGAGATGTTGGCTCTGGAAAAACAGTAATAGCTTTAACTGCAGCATATAAAGCTGTAAAATCAGGATATCAAGCAACTATTATGGCACCAACAGCAATACTTGCAACACAACATCTAGAAAGTTTTAATGAAATTTTAAAAGATACTGGAATTAGATCTGAATTATTAATAAGTGGAATTACTAAAAAGAAAAAAGAAGATATTTTGCAAAGATTAGCTAATGGAGAAATAGATATTTTAATAGGAACACATGCGATTTTGGAAGAAAATGTTGTTTTTAAAAATTTAGGTCTTGTAGTAACTGATGAACAACATAGATTTGGTGTTAGACAAAGAAGTATTATAGCACAAAAAGGAGAAAATCCAGATGTTTTAGTAATGACAGCTACACCTATACCAAGAACATTAGCTTTGATTTTATATGGAGATTTAGACATATCAATAATTGATGAATTACCGCCAAATAGAAAGAAAATTGAAACTTATGCTGTAAAAAAAGGAATGGAAGTAAGGGTAAATAATTTTATAGCAAAAAATATTCAAGAAGGTAGACAATGCTATATAGTGTGTCCATTAGTCGAAGAGAATGAAGAAATAAATGCAGTTTCTGTAATGGAATTGGTAGAACATTATCAAAAAAATGTATTTCCAAACTTTAGAGTTACATATTTACATGGAAAAATGCGTCCAAAAGAAAAAGATGCTATTATGGAAGAATTTAAAAATGGTAATATAGATATTTTAATTTCAACAACAGTTATAGAAGTTGGAGTTAATGTGCCAAACGCCAATATTATGCTTATAGAAAATGCAGAAAGATTTGGATTAGCACAATTACATCAATTAAGAGGAAGAGTTGGTAGAGGTGAATTTCAATCATATTGTATTTTAAAATATGAAGGAAATTCAAAAATAATTCAAGAAAGAATGAAAGTAATCTCTAGTACAAATGATGGATTTGTAATATCTGAAAAAGATTTAGAATTAAGAGGTTCAGGCGAATTTTTTGGAACAAGGCAACATGGTATACCGGAATTTAAAATTGCTAATTTATTTGAAGATATAGATACTTTGAAAATGGTTCAAGCTATTGCTATGGAAATAATAAATAAAGATCCATTATTAGAAAAAGAAGAAAATAAAGTATTACAAAAAATGATCAATGAGAAATTTAAGGATAGAATTGAAATTTAAAAATAATTTCTATATTAAGCACTACTTTAGTTAAAACAATATACTATTAATTTTGATAAAATTACGTTAAGTGAAAAGTTAAATGCAATTCTGCAAAGTAAATGCAATTTGTACGAGAAAAAGCAAATTTTAAGCGATATATTTGATAAAATTAAGTTAAAAGCAATGCAATTTCATTGACAAACATATTAAAAGATAATAAAATATAAATACTAATTTAAAGTAAATCAGAGGATGTTGAAATGAGAATTTTTTTACTATTTATTGGAATAATATCTGCTATGTCAGGAATAAAATTTATATATGATGCAAGACCAATTGTTAAAGACTTTTTTAGTTTTGGAGACAAAAATGATGCTACATTAGGATTAAAAATATTTGGTTTTTTGCTAGTTATTTTTGGTGGAATTTTACTATATTTTAATCTTTAAATATACAAAAGTTCAAACTAAAGAAGGAGAATAATTATGATAATAAAATGTGCAAACGAATTAATAGAAATAGAAGAACCAATTTCTATTAAAGAAGGATTAAAAGTTCAAATTGAAAAAAGTGATGTAAAAGACATTATTGCAGCAAGATACAATAATGAAGTTGTATCTTTGGACAAAGAAATTAACAAAGATGGAAAAATAGAATTTATAAACAAACAAAATAGAGATGGAAGATATATTTATATAAGAGGTGCTTTATATATTGCTAGCAAAGCAATTTCTGAATTATATCCAAAAGCTTTACTTACAGTGAATTATCAACTAACAAATGCTATGTATTGTCAAATAGATAATATGGAAGTTACTGATGAGATGATTGAAAAAGTAAAAATAAGAATGCAAGAAATTGTAAAACAAAATATTCCTATTAAAAAAGTAATTATGACTAAAGAAGAAGCTGAAAAATTTTACGAGAAAGAACCTACTTTAAAAGGAAGATTACAAACAGATGTAAACAAAGAAAGAATTAGTCTATACTATTGTGAAGATTACTACAACTATTTTTATGGTATTATGCCAGTTTCAACAGGAGCAATTAACTTAGTTGATATAGAAAAATTTAGAAATGGTTATCTTGTAAAATATCCAAGTGTAAACAAACCAAATGAATTACAAGCAGAAAGTCAAAAATCTTTAAAACAAATTTCTGCAATGGACGAATATGAAGAAATTTATAGTCTAATGAAAATGAATACTGTATATAGACTAAATAAAAAATTAAGAGAAGGTAAAGAAAAAGAACTTATACTTCTTTCAGAAGCTATTCATGAAAAGAAAATAGCTGAAATAGCACAAAAAATAAAAGAAAGACAAGATGTTAGAATGGTACTAATTGCAGGACCATCATCATCTGGAAAAACAACTTTTGCAAATAAACTTGGAATGGCTTTAAGAGTACAAGGAATAAAACCTGTAACACTTTCAACAGATAATTATTTTGTAGAAAGAAAAGACAATCCAAAAGATAGTGAAGGAAATTATGACTTTGAATGTATAGAAGCAATAGATACAAAATTATTTAATCAACAATTAATTGATTTATTAGCTGGAAAAGAAGTGAATTTACCAACTTTCGATTTTATTGAAGGAAGTAAAAGATATTTAGGAAATAAAATGAAACTTGAAGAAGATGAAATTCTAGTAATTGAGGGAATTCATTGTTTAAACGACAAATTGACAAGTTTGATTCCAAAAGAAAATAAATTTAAAATATACATAAGTGATTTAACTGTATTAAATATTGATTATTATAATAGAATTTCTACAACAGATACAAGATTAATTCGTAGAATGGTAAGAGATTACAATTTTAGAGGGTATTCAGCATTACATACTTTAAAAATGTGGAAATCAGTTAATAGAGGAGAACAAAAAAATATTTTCCCATATCAAGAAGAAGCTGATTGTATGTTTAACTCATCAATTGTATATGAATTATCTGCATTGAAGAAATATGCATTACCACTTTTAGAAGAAATAACAGATGACAATCCAGAATATAGTGAAGCTAGAAGATTAATTTCAATGTTACAATATTTTGATACAGTAGAACCAGATTGGATTCCAAATAATTCCTTACTTAGAGAATTTATTGGTGGAAGTATATATGATGTATAAAAAATAAAAGAAAAGGACAAAAAAATGCCAAATTTTACAGTAATAGATGAAGAATTTGAATGTGAACATTGTAAAAAGCATGTTCCAAAATTAGGTTATTCTTGTAGAAATCATTGCCCATATTGCTTGTATTCAAAGCATGTGGATATAAATCCAGGAGATAGACAAGAAACATGCCATGGAGAATTAGAACCAGTTGGATTAGAAATTGATAGTAAAAAAGGATATGTAATAATTTTTAAATGCAAGAAATGTGGAGCAATTAGAAGAAACAAAGCTGCTGAAGATGATAATATGGATTTAATAATACAATTAAGTGCAAAACATGATTATTAATTTTGAAAAATTAAGTATAATCTTTTATTTAATATTAAGTGAAGATTGTATTTTTACAAAATTTTAAAAATATAATTAAACGAAGGAAGAACTAAAATGGATAAAAATAAAATAATGTTAAAATTAAGAAAAATTTGTATTGTATTAATTATTGCTTGGATGATTTGTGTATTTTTACTTTCTAATCAAAATGGTACTGGATCATCAGGACTCAGTTTGAAAGTAGCTAAACTACTATTTAATAGTGATGATGTAGCTTTAAAGATGGAAGGTTTTATTAGAAAAGCAGCACATATGACAGAATATGCTGTTGGAGCAATTTTATTTTATGGATACTGTCTAACATATCCCAAGATGCAACCTAAAAAAAGAATTATTTTTTCAGAATTATGTGTAGCCTTATATGCTGTGACTGATGAATTACATCAATTATTTATACCAGGTAGAAATGGAAATATAATAGATGTACTAATAGATTCTGCAGGTGGATTAATAGGAATTGGAATAATTTGGTTAACTGCAATATTAATCAAGGGTATGGAATTTAAAGCAAAAGAAGATATTGCAAGAGGGAAAAAATAAAATTTTTAAAAAGGAATCATATTTTTATGAAAGAAAATCTAGAAACAGATGAACTAAAAGCAAAAGGCAAAAAAATATTAGATGAAGAACAAGTAGAAGAAATAAAACAAGAAGCAAAACGAAAAATAGAAGAAACAAAAAAAGCAACAATTGAAAAAACAGAAGAAATAAAAGAAAAACTGGAAGATGAAGCCGAAAAACAAAAGAGCTTTAAAATTCTAGGATTTAAAGTATGGAGATTAATGGCATATTTTGTAATATATAGTTTTCTAGGTTTTATATTAGAAACTACATATGGTGTATTAACAAAAGGAGTTATAGAAAGTAGACAAAGCTTTTTATATGGACCATTTTGTGGTATTTATGGACTTGGTGCAGTAATAATGATTGTATTATTACAGTACTTTAAAAAGAATAATTATACCATCTTTTTTGGTGGATATATTATAGGTTCAGGAATAGAATATTTTGTTAGTTTAATTGGAGAAAAAATATTACATGTAAAATGGTGGGATTATTCTTCAGAACCATTTAATATAGGTGGTAGAGTGTGCTTGTTCTATTCGATAGCGTGGGGAATTTTAGCAATTTATTTAATAACACACATAAATCCTTTAATAGATAGATTAATAGATAAAATAAAAAGTAAATTACATAAATACATGTTACCAGTATTATTCGATATAGCAACAGCATTTTTACTTGTTGATTGTGTAATATCTGGAATAGCAATGAATGTATTTTATGCAAGATTAGTTTATAATTACAAAATAAACATACCGAATGCAGAAATTTATGCTAAAGCATATGAAGATATAGAAGAAAATGAAACTTGGAAGAAATTTACAGATAAACATTTTTCTGATGAAAAAATGTTAAAAACATATCCAAATCTAAAAATGCAAGATGTTGATGGAAATATAATTTTTGTTAAAGATATATTGAAAGATATAAAACCATACTATGTAAAATTGTATACACCTAAAAATAATGTGAAATTAACAGGTGTTGAGACTGTCACATATCAAGAAAATGATTGATTAAAGATAAAATAGAAAAGTACTATACAATTCCTATTATTTAAAGCTTTACGCCAACTTTGTATACAAGGTATGTAATTTAATATAAAAATTAAAATATAATATATAATAAAAATGAAAAATAAATGTTACATTTTTGTTACATTGTGAAAAGTGCTTTAAAAAACAAAAGCCTTGTTGTATAATATACATGTGTTTTGAATAATATATTTATAAATGAAAAGAACAACAGAAAAAAGTTAAAAAAGGAGAAAAAATAAGTGGCTAAAATATATAATTTTAATAAAGTTAAGAATTTAAGGCAAATGAATATTTTTTATAAAAGTGTTTTAAATGTATTTGAATATAATGAACAATTTGCAATTCTTATAGACTCAGAACATATATGTTTTATGCCAAACGAAGAAGAAACACAAAAATTTGTTAGAAATATAAATTTGAATATTGCTAGCAAAACAATAGAAAATAAATCTCAAGGAAATGATGAAACTCCTAAAATAACATATCAAAACATAGGTGAAGAAAAAGTCGAAGTACATGCTTTAGGAAATCAATTTAATTGTTATGAAATTACAGCTAAAGATATTAGAATTGATGGTACTTCACTAGTTACGAATAAAAGACTAATAAAACAATTTTATGCTAAAGCAATAAAAAAGGGAAAAAAATATGAAGCTTTAGATTTTAATTTTGAGGAATTAGAACCAGCTTTAATAAATGATGTTGCAGTTTTAGTGCTTGGAATTCAAAGACCAACATCATCTCAAATAGCAAGTATACAAAACTATAAAGAAAATTATAGTGAAATATTTGAAGACTTTTTAAATTATGAAGAAAATAAAAATAAATCAAACAAAAAATATGAAATAAATAATGCGTTAGTTGATGCAATTTTACAAATGGAAAAATGTTTTAGAGAATTAAAACCATTAAGAAAAGCTGTAGTATTGCATAAAAGTGGAGAAGGAATAATAAAAGATGTACAAGAATGTCAAGAAATGTCATATACAAGTTTTATTAATACATCTTTAGTGGAAAAAGAAGAAAACTATCAAAATTCTGTCTTTTATCATTTAGTAGTTCCAAAAGGAACACCATTTGTTCTTGTAAATCAAGTACAAGAAAATGATGAAATAAATAACGAAATACTTTTACCACCTTCTATGTTTGAAGTAAAAACAATAGAAAATGATAATGCAAGAAGAACAAATATAAAATTAAAATTTACAAAATTAGCTGAAATAAGTGATATTATATTAGAGGCATTTAATGAAAATAGAAGGGAATATGTAAAATCAAATAGTAATACAAAAAAGAGTAGAGATCAATACGAAAAAAATAGATATAAATATGGAAAATTTTATTCTAACTATAATGAACAATATGATCTATTTGATGAAATAGAAGATTTAATAGAAAATAAAAAAATTAATTATGTATTAGAAGAAATTGAAGATATAGACTATGATAAAGAACTATTTTTAGCAGAAGGAGATCATGGAATATCACATACAAAAAGAGCTATGTTGGAAACAGCAATTTTAGTAAATAAACTTGGACTTACAAACCAAGATTCAAAAATTCTTTTAGCTGCTGCAAAATACCACGATATAGGTGTACAAAATGATGAATCAGATAAAGAGCATGGTAGGAGAAGTGTAGAAAAACTAAATCATGAATTAGATAATTTTTCAGAAACAGATAAAGAAATCATCAAATTTATAATAATAGAGCATGCACTTGAAAAAAAAGAAAATGAAGAAGATATTAATAAATTACCTACTGCAAAACAAAAAAAATTCAAAGAATTATTATCTTATTTTAGAGATATAGATGAATTAGAAAAAGTTAGATTATATGATATGAATCCAAATAATTTGGAAAATGAAGTTTCAAAGCATTTAATAAATATTGCATATATGAATTGGAATTTATTTGATACATTATTTGCATATTTACTAGCAGAAACATTTGCTGAGTCTAGATTAGACGATATATTAACACACGAGAAAATTCAAGAACAAGAGCAAGAAAAGAAAAAAGCGTTTGCACTAATTAGAATAGAAGATAAAAGTACATTATTATCAAAAGCAATCAAAATATTTGATAAATTACGTGGAAATCAAAAAGAAGAAAATCAAAATGAAGAAAATTCTGCTGCAGCTGCAAAAGCTAGATTAGCTAAAGTTATGGTTGGAAGACAAATTGCTAAAGAAGAACAAGAAAAAGAAAATTTATTAGCAGGAGATTCAACAATAAAAAATATGGGCAATGTTTTGCAAACAGCTAGAAACATTGAAAATTTACCGAAAGAAAATCAAATTAATGGAATATAGACAGCTATATTATTTAAAATAAAAGAATAGATTTCCAAATCTATTCTTTCTTTATATAATAGGAAAGTGCTCTGCACTTCCTATTATACAAAGGCTTACGCCCAACTTTGCACACAAGTTTTTTTCAAAAACTTGGCGCGATGAACAAAGACGTGGACATTTGCATGAAATTTTGTCTTTTGCAATTATCATAATGTCCACTTTTGTTATATAATAGGAAAGTGCTTTGCACTTCCTATTATATAAAGGCTTACGCCCAACTTTGCACACAAGTTTTTTTCAAAAACTTGGCGCAACGAACAAAGACGTGGACATTTGCATAAAATTTTGTCCTTTGAAATTATCATAATGTCCACTTTTGTTCTACTAAATATATAATTGAAAGTAGGTTTAAATGGAAAATAAAGAAAAAATAAGAAATTTATTACATAAATGGAATAAAAACAGAACTGAAGAAAACTATGAAAAGTTTTATAACAGTGTAGAACCCATAATTAACAGGATAGCTTTTTGCTATTTGAAAAATTCAGAAGATTCTAATGAAATAACTCAAGAAATATTTATTAATATTTATAATTTAGATGCTTTAAAAATTCCAAGAGTAAATGAAATTTCATGGTTATATGAGATGACAAAAAATGTTTCTATAAATCTAATAAAATCTAGATTTCCAAATATCACAACAGATGAGATTTTTGAATTAATAGATGAAAGAAATGAAATAGAAAAAATTATTAGTAATGATAAATATCAAAGTTTAATATATAATTTACCATTTAAAGAACGCGAAATAATTACTTTAAAAGAAATTGGTGAATTTAGTTTTGAAGAAATTTCAAATTTGTTAGATATGAAAATAAAGATGGTAAAATGGTATTATTATAAGTCTATCAAGACTTTAAGATTAGCAGTAGGAAATTTTGCTATGTTTATTATAACTGGATTATTATTTATAAAATCACATAAAAAAGAACATACAAATGAACTATCAAGTGAAGAAAATAATAATTATCAAAATATAAATAGTTTTGAAAATAAAACAAATGATATGTCAAATACTAAAATCGAAAATAATTTGACTAATACTATAAGTACCACAGAATCATCAACTTCGGAAGATATAAATACACCATACTTTTTTGAAGATACATCATTATCATTTGGTATTGCTTCAATAGTATTTCTTATAGCAACTATTGTTTTTGGAATTTTATTTGTAAATTCTCAAAAAAAGAAAAATAATACTAAGTAAAGAGTTAAATGTAATTATGAAAAGAAAAATAAGTAAATTTCACATAAAAAACATATTACTTTAAAATGTTTTATGATATAATTCTTTTAGTCAAAAGAAAACTTAAATAAATGAAGGAGGAAATATGGTTAAATTTAATTTTGAAAACTCTAGTATTACAGAGGAGGCAATGAACGAATATAGCCAAATGGTTAGCAAAATTCATAAAGACCTTCATAAAAAGGCAAATGATGAAAAAGAATTTTTAGGTTGGGTTGAATTACCAACAAACTATGATAAAGAAGAATTTGCAAGAATAAAAAAAGCTGCAAAAAAAATTCAAAGAGATTCAGATGTTTTAGTTGTTATAGGAATTGGTGGATCTTATTTAGGTGCAAGAGCAGTAATAGATAGTTTAACACATAGTTTTTATAATGGAATGCCACATGAAAAAACACCACAAATAGTATATGCAGGTAATAATTTAAGCCCAGTATATATGAATGATTTATTAGAATTTGTAGCTGGAAAAGATATATCAGTAAATGTTATTTCAAAATCTGGAACAACAACAGAACCTGCTATAGCTTTTAGAATATTTAGAGAAGTTTTAGAAACAAAATATGGAGCAAAAGAAGCTAGAAAAAGAATTTATGTAACAACAGATAAACAAAAGGGTGCATTAAAAACATTAGCAGATGAAGAAAAATATGAAACATTTGTAATTCCAGATAATATTGGTGGTAGATTTTCAGTACTTACTGCTGTTGGACTTTTACCAATAGCTGCAGCTGGTATAAATATAGATAAATTAATGGAAGGTGCAAGAATAGCACAAGAAAAATATTCAGATGCTAATTTAAAATATAATGATTGTTACAAATATGCTGTAATTAGAAATATGCTATACAATTCTGGAAAAAATATTGAAATTTTAGCAAATTATGAACCAAAATTACACTATATTACAGAGTGGTGGAAACAATTATATGGAGAAAGCGAAGGAAAAGATAAAAAAGGAATTTTCCCAGCTGGTGTTGATTTAACTACAGATTTACATTCTATGGGACAATATATCCAAGATGGAAAAAGAGATTTGATAGAAACAGTATTGAAAATTGGAAAAAATGAATCTGAAATTACAATTCAAGCAGATGATCAAAATTTAGATGGATTAAATTACTTAGCAGGTAAAAATTTAGGATATGTAAATAATAAAGCTATGGAAGGAACAATCCAAGCTCATGTTACAGGAAATGTTCCAAACTTACAAGTAGAAATAGATAAATTAGATGAAGAAAATATTGGACAATTAATTTATTTCTTTGAAAAAGCAGTAGCAATGTCTGGCAAAATACTTGGAGTAAATCCATTTAATCAACCAGGAGTAGAAGAATACAAAAAGAATATGTTCCATTTATTAGAAAAACCAGGATATTAATTAGCAAATTTAAATGCAAAATATTTATAAAATACTATAAAGACCTTTTCAATATAGAAAAGGTCTTTTATGTTGTTTTTTCTTTTGATTTTTTTGTAGTTTTCTTTAATTCCTTATTATCTTCTTCTAAAGAATCAGTGATTGCCTTGTGAATTTCAGCTGAAATTTCTTCTGATCTAGCACTTGAATTATTAGATAAATGAGTTATTTGGACATTATCTAATTTTTTGGAAATGACAGTTAATTTTCTTAAAACAGCGATTTTCCAATATCCATCTTGAACTTCTTTTCCAGTTCCAGCAGTTACTAATAAAGAAATTGCAAAGAAAAGTAAAGTTGAAATTGTAATAATAGTAGGTCTTAAATAAACTTCAAATTTTAAAATATTTACAATTAATTCACTTATTGCAACTCCAACAAAAGCACCTAAAACACTAAATACAATCATAAAAAATACTCTTTTTACTTTTAACCAAAAAATATAATTTTTAAACGTATTTTCATCGTACATAATATTATCTCCTTATATTATTTTAATATTAAATCTATTATATTATTATGAAAAAATATAGTCAATATCTGCTGAAAAAATGTAAAAAAATTAAGAAATTTAAATTAAAATTAAGAAAGATTTTAAAATAGAACTTTTCATTACATTCCTCGGCTTTATTACGAAATTTAAGAAATTCTAATTTATTTTATGGCACCCTTCCGTTTAACACGAACTCTTTCCATAAAATTGCATAAGAATTTCTAACATTTCTCCATGCACATTCGGAACTTCATTCAAAGTTTATGTTTAAAATCTTTCTATTTATATTATTATATTATGTCAAAATATTTGATTTTAAAATTTTTAAAGAAATTCAATTTAATTTATTATAAAGTTGTGAAAAATCATCAGGCAAATCAGCTTTAAACTCTAATAATTTTTTAGTAATAGGATGATAAAATGAAACTTTGTAAGCATGTAAAGCTTGATGTAAAATTAAGTCTGAATGATTTCCATACAAAGTGTCGCCAATTAATGGATGATTTTTATATTTGCAATGAACTCGAATTTGATGAGTTCGTCCTGTTTCTAAATTAAATTCAACTAAACTAGAATTTTTTAATTTTTCTATAGTTTTGTAATGCGTTATTGCTTGTTCTTTTTCTAAAGTACTAGATAGATTAATAGTTCTTTCAATAATACTATTGTCTTTTCTTGTAATTGGAGCAATAATACTTCCAACTTCAGGTTCAAAAAATCCTTCTACTAAGCCTAAATAATATTTTTGAAATTTTTTAGATTTCATTTGAGATACAAGAGATTCTTGAATATAAGGGTGTTTAGCAAATATTACAATTCCTGAAGTATCTTTATCTAAACGATTTACAGGTCGAATTTTTATATTTAAGTTATGTTTTTCAAAATAAAATTTTACACCATTAGATAAGCTATTTGAGTAATGAGACATAGATGGATGAACAGGTAAATTAGCAGGTTTATTTAAAATTAAAAAATATTCATCTTCATAAATAATTTTTAAATCCATTTCAATTGCTAAAATATTTTCACTAGTCTCATTTATATCCATATCAACTAAAATTCTGTCATTTGGATTTAATCTTGCTGATATGAAAGCTTTTTTATCATTTAAAAATATTTTTTGCTCATGTTTAAGCTTAGAAAGTAATCTAGCAGATATATTAAATTCTGCTTTTAAGACTTCATTTACGTTCACATATTCATTTGATTTTACAGTATATTCTAATTTCATAAATCCCTCACAAATAAATTTAAAAAAATTATAGCACAAAGGTTATATATTTTCAAACTAAGCATATATATTTAATAAAGATATAAATTTATATAATTAATTTGTAAATATAAAAATTAACATATAAGAATATCATCATAGTTTAAGCCTATTATGAATTTTAAAAAATTCTAATTAATAATATAACAAATAATTTATTCAACTATTGATAAATAAGGACTTATATTATTAACAAATTTTGAAAGGAAAAGAAAATGGAAGAGATTTTAAATTATTTTACGGAAAAAATTAGTATTCAATTAGAAAATGAAATAAAGGACAAGTTTGATACTTTAGAGGAAATAAGACTAAGAGTTGAAAGACCAATTGTATTAAAATTTAAAGATAATGATAAAGTTATAAAATATAATGTGACAACAGAAGATATTTTATCTACATTGCAAATATTGTGTGAAAATTCAATATATACATATCAAGGGCAAATTGCAGAAGGATTTATAACTGTAAAAGGTGGACATAGAGTTGGTATTTCTGGTTCTTGTGCAATAGAAAATGGAAAGGTAATAAATATAAAGTATATATATAGTTTGAACTTTAGAATTGCAAGACAAGTTATAGGAAGCAGTAATCCTGTATTAAGACATATATTAAATTTAGAAAGCAACAGTATTTATAATACTTTAATTGTTTCTGCACCAGGCACAGGAAAAACAACGATTTTAAGAGATATTATTAGACAACTTGCAACTGGAATTAAAGAAATAAAATTTTTAGCAATAAATGTAGGTGTAGTAGATGAAAGAGGAGAAATTGCTGCTATGTACAAAGGCATTCCTCAAAATGATATAGGAATTAAAACTGATATTATGGAAAATGTTTCAAAAAATATAGGAATAAGAATGTTAATTAGATCAATGGCACCAAAAGTAATTGTTGCAGATGAAATCGGAAAAAGAGAAGATATAGAAGCAATACATTATGCAGTATGTTCTGGTTGTAAAGGAATTTTTACAGCTCATGGATCTACTTTTGAGGATATTTCATTAAATCCAATTATTCATAATTTGATAGAAACGCATACGATTGATAGATTAATATTTTTAGATGAAAAAGAAAAGGGAAAAATAAAAGAGCTATATGCTTTAAATAAGAAGAATGGAGAATATGAAAAAACAGGAGAAAAATTATAAATGTTTTATATAAAATCTTTAATTATTTTTGGAATTATTATTTTATGTACATCTTTAGGAATAAAAAAAGCAAATACATTTAATTATAGAACAATTGAACTTAAAAATATAAAAAATGCATTACAAATATTTAGCAGTAAAATTCAATTTACTTATGAACCAATTTCAGATATTTTTGATGAAATTAGTAAGGTCGTGTATTTTGAAAGAGAAAATATTTTTAAAGAAACAAATGAGATTTTGCAAAAAGAGAAAAAGAAAACAATTTCTGAATGTTTTTATGAAGCTGTTGAAAAAGATGAAAACTATTTGAAAGAAGAGGATAAAGAAATTATAAAAATGCTGGGACATCAACTTGGAAAAATTGATAAAGATGGACAAATTTCAGAAATACAGGTTACAAGTGAATTTTTACAAACTCAAATAAATAAGGCAGAAGAAGAAAAAAATAAAAATGTAAAATTATATAAAACACTTGGAACAGTAATCGGATGTGGAATTGGAATTATTTTATTTTAAGGATTATAGGAATCCATAAAACCTAAATATAAATAAGGAGTGATTGCACTTGAAAAAATTTTATGTGCAGAAAACAAGTAATGGATATAAATTTGTTATTTAAGATTGCAGGAATAGGAATTTTAGTTGCTGTGTTACATCAAGTTCTAAGTAAAGCTGGAAGAGATGATCAAGCAATGATGGTATCACTAGCTGGAATGGTTATTGTTTTAACAATTGTAATTAATGAAATAAGTGATTTGTTTACAACGGTTAGAACAGTTTTTAATCTTTAAAATGGTAAGTTGATCAATATATTTTTTTAAGTTCACTATTATAGAAAAAGGAGCATATAAAATGGAAATTATAAAAATAATAGGAGTTGGATTACTTACATTAATTATTTCAATTTTATTAAAAGATGTAAAAAAAGAATTTAGTATATATGCTGTTATAATTGGCACTAGCATAATTTTATTTTTATCTATGGATGTACTAAAAGAAATTATTAATTTTATAGAAGGATTAACCAAAAATGTAAATGGTGAATTTATAAAGATTTTGTTAAAAATGACTGGAATAGCAATTTTAACAGAATACGCTGTTAGTTTATGTAAAGACTCCGGTGAAAGTGCAATTGCAACTAAAATTGATTTAGGAGGAAAAATTATTTTGATTTCTCTTTCAATTCCTGTTATAAGTTCAACTTTGGAAACTTTGACACAATTATTATAAAATACGAGGAATAAAAATGAAAAAGATTTTTATATCAATTATTTTATTTTTTATGTTGCTAACGAATTTATCATTTGCTAAGGAAGAAATTTTGGAAAATGATGATTCATCTATAATTGAACAAACAACTGAACAGATAATGGAAACAACACAAAAAACATTAGGAATTTCGGATTTTTTAAAAGAAGCAGATAAATATACCCAAAATATATATGGAAATATTAATTTAAGTGATATTTTCTCAAATATAATAAAAGGAAAATATAAGACAAATTTTATTAAAAGTACAATTTTTACACTATTTGGAAAAGATGTTAAAGAAAGTTTTAGATTAATGTTTAATGTATTAATAATAATTATTATACATAGTGTTATGAAAGAAATTATAGAAAATTTAGGAAATAATTCAAGTGCTAAAATTGCTTATTTTGTCCAATATTTAATGATAGTAGCACTTGTTACACAAAGTTTTGTGTCTGTACTAAATATTACAAAAGAAGCTATAGATAATTTAAGCAATTTTATGAATTTGTTAATACCTTTACTTACAACTTTAATTTTAACAACTGGTTGTATTAGTATATCTAATATATTTCAACCAACATTAATCTTTTTAAGTAGTATGCTAGGAAATTTTTTTAATAATTTTTTAATGCCAGTATTACTAATGTCAATAACCTTTTCAATTATATCTAATATTTCTGATAAAGTACAATTAGATAAATTGTCCAAATTTTTTAAATCATCTATTGTATGGATTTTAGGAATTTTGCTTACAATTTTTACATGCTTAATTTCTGTAGAAGGAACTTTAAGTAGTTCAGTTGATGCACTAACTGCAAAAACAACAAAAGCTGCTGTAAGCAACTTTATACCAGTAGTGGGAAAAATTTTAGGAGATACGACTGAAACAATAATAGGTTGTAGTAATATTTTGAAAAATGCTGTAGGAATAATAGGATTAATAATAATTGTAGGAATTGTTTTAATTCCATTACTGAAAATCTTAACATTATGGGTAACTTTTTGTTTAACATCAGCAATATGTGAAATTATAGCAGATAATAAAATTGTAAAATTGACAAGCCAAATAGCTGATAGTTATAGAATTTTATTGGCAATATTATTTTCTGTTTCAGTAATGTTTTTTATAGCGATAACATTAGTTCTGAAAATTACAAATACAGCAGTAATGTAAGGAAAGGTATATTTAAAAATGAAAAGTTGGTGTGAAAATATAGTAGTTGTAATAATTATAACTACATTAATAGAAATGCTATTGCCAGAAGGGAAAACACAAAAATATATAAAAATTGTAATAGGAGTATATTTAATATTTTCTATTGTTCAACCAATTTTAAAATTTTCTAATAAATCAATTAATTTTGAAAATGTAATATCAAAATTTCAAGTAGAAGATAGTAATGAAAAAAACTATAGTTTAAATGAGCAAGTAGATTATTTGAATAAAATAGAAGAAAATTTGAAATAGGAGGTAATAATTTTGAAATGAAAGAAAATTTACAAAATTTTTTCAAAAGTAAAAAAACCGAAAATTTGGTATTTTTCTTAATTGTTTTAATAATAACAATGATAATTATTAATTTAATATTAAAAGATGATTCAACAAGTAAAAATATAAATAATACAACAAATACAGCAGTTTTAGCAAAAGAGAATAGCTCTAATTATCAGTCTACAAACAATAATTTGGCATTTGAACTAGAAGAAATACTAAAAAAAATGCAGGGAGTTGGCAATGTTAGTGTTCTTATTACATATTCTGAAAATGAAGTGACTAAAGTACCAATGTACAATGAAAATAACACTAAAAATAGTACAGAAGAGGTTGATAAAACTGGAAATAGTAAAAAAACAACTTCAGATATAATTCAAAAAGAAATTGTAAAAGGCTCTGATGATAATCCAGTAATAAAAACTGTTGAAACTCCTAAAATAGAAGGTGCAATAATTACAGCACAAGGAGCTTCAAATATAGATGTGAAAAGTAATATTATATCAGCAGTTGAAGCTGCAACTGGTTTAGCAACATATAAAATACAGGTATTTGAAATGAAAAATTAATTAAACTTAACAATTGGGAGGTAAGTAGATGGGACTAAAAAGTATAAAAGTAGAAAATTATTCACAAAATCAGTATGAAATAAAAGGAAATGGCTATAAAGATAAAAAAGAAAAAGAGCATTTTTTTAGAAAAGATCCTTATGCAGGATACAAAGACGATAAGGAATTAATTAAAATAAAAGAAAAAAGTTTGGATTTAACAAAAGTAAAGAATTATGCTAAAGAAATAGCTTTGCTTGCGATAGCAACTGTATTGATTGGAGTAGGATATTCAAATTATAGTGAAGAAGAAACAATGCAAGTTGCATCATTACAAAATGAAGCTAGTATAGGTGATGCAAGATTGGTAAGTAGTAATGCAATAGTTGATAATGATGAAACAGAAAAAGATGAAAGTAATACTAATGTAAATGGTAATAATAAAAGTATGGAAAATATAAATACAAATGCACAAGAAAATCAAGATTATTTTTCAACTACAAAATTAGAAAGAGAAACAATGTATTCACAAAAATTAGAAACATATCAAAAAATGATTGAAAATGAACAATTAACAAATGAACAAAAAGCAATAGCAATGCAAGAAGTTTCTAAAATAACCGAAGAAAAAAATGCAATTCAAATTGCAGAAAATTTAATAAAAAATAAGGGATATGAAAATGTAGTTATTTTAAAGAATGATGAAAATGTTAATGTCGTAATAAAAGCTAAAAAGCTCGAAACAGAAGATATTGCCAAGTTACAGAATATTATAACAAGAGAATTGAAAGTAGATTTAAGTAAAGTTAATATATCTTCTAAATAAACATTGATTTTAAAATAGTGCTTTGATATAATAAGAAAAAATAAATTTAAAGAGGCAAAAAAATGCAAGTAAATTATGATGCACTAGAAAAATCTATAAATAACAAATTAGAACCAATGTATTTGTTGTATGGTGAAGAGCAATATTTAATAGAAAATCTTGTTAAAAAAATAAAGAAAAATTTTGGAGAATTATTACTAGGAATAAATTATATTATGCTAGATGAAACAAGTGTAGATAATTTAATTCAAAATATAGAAATGCCAGCTTTTGGATATGATCGAAAATTAATAATCGTAAAAAATTCAGGATTATTTAAAAAAGATGGAAGAAGAAAAACAGCATCACCTTTGCAAGAAAGAGTTGGTGAATATATAAAAAACAATTATGAAATAATAGAAGATTCAAATGTTATTGTTTTTATAGAAGAAACTGTAGATAAAAATTCTGTTTATGAAATAGTAGAAAAAAATGCTTTAACATGTGGAATAGACTTTTTAAAGCCTGTACAATTAGTTGCAAGATTAAAAAAAATATGTTCATTATATAAAGTAAATGTAGATGATTCAACATTAAATTATCTAATAGAAATGGTTGGGATTAATCTTCAAAATTTAATGAATGAAATTAGAAAATTAATAGAGTATGCAGGAGAAGGAAATACAATAACAAAAGACGCAGTAAATGAATTAGCAATAAAACAAATAGAAAGTGTAATATTTGATTTAACAGATAATTTAGGAAATAAAAAAATAGAAAAAGCATTAGATGTATTAAATAATCTTATTTATCAAAAAGAACCATTACAAAGAATTCTAATAACTTTGTATACTCATTTTAAAAGATTGTATTTATGTGCTTTAGCTGTAAACAATAATATGGATGTAGTTAGTGCTTTGGGATTAAAACCAAATCAAACATTTTTAGTAAGTAAATATAAAAAACAAGCATCTTATTTTAAATTAAATCAACTAAGAAAATTACTTAGTGAATTAGTAGATTTAGACTATAATTCAAAATCAGGAAATATAGATATTGATGTGGGATTAAGAAGTATTTTGTGTAGTTATTGTAGCTAATAAAAATTGGATTTTAATAAAATACAATGTGAAAGTTTAGTGAAGAAATGCATTTTCTTCACTATTTTTTTGCGTCATAAAAAAATGTATGATATAATTATTAAGCCTGAATTTGTATAACTTCCATGTGTTGCTACTTAGTTTTTCAGCAGACATCTTAGAACATACATTTTTAGAGTAAAATAATTTTGATGGAGGGAACCATTATGAAACAAAAATTACGGAAAGTCCTGGCAGCAGTATTAGTTATTTGTACAATTTCAACTATCACTGTTTATGCAACAGGCACAACAGTAAACAATGCAAAAGATTCAAGTGAATCGCAAGATGAAACGGCTACTAGTGAAACATCAGATGTTCCAGTTGTTTCGGATGAAGCTAAAATTCTCTCTGAACATGAATCAGATGAGATTATTGAGAATAGTAAAAATCTATCTGTGTATAGCTTGGCAATTTATATTGAATCAATGGATGAGACCGAACTTTCAGAACAGGCAACAGCTGATAATGCAAAAGCTTTTTATCAGAATGTTTTTGGAGAAAACGAAAGTGGAATAGTTATTGCATATGCTTTTTCTGCTAATTCATTTAACAATAGTTTTTGTGCTATATATCACGGAGAAAACGTTGAAGTATCAGAAAACAAAATTGAGAATTTGATAAAAAGTGCTAAAAAATCTACACAGTCAGATAACGAATGGGTAACACTTGCTTCAGAGCAAATTATTGATTATTTGGTATCTCAAGAGTACAATATTATTCATGCAGACGAAATTGCAGAAAGAGACGAAAGAAATACAGAAATAATTGTCAACATTATAAAAATCTTCTTTATCTTAGTAATATTAAGCGTAATTGGATTTGGAATTTATAAAATTTTTGAAAAGAAAAAAGAATATGATAAAAAAATTAAAAGAATTCAAAATGCAAGAGCAAAAATAGCAAGAGACAAGGAAAAAGCAGAAGAAGAAATTAAAAATCTAAAAAAAGAAATTAAAGAAATTGACAATTGGAAAAAAACAGCTATAAAAGTTCAGCCAGACATTGAGAAAAAAGTATTGTGTTATTATGCAAAAGCTGATGCACAGAAATTCTCTAAAAAATATGAAGAATTTTCAAAGAAAGAATTTACAAATAATGATTTTTCATATCTTGTAAGAGTTATTGAGGATTTTGAAAGTTTAAGTGATTTAGCAAAGAAATTTGTTACAATTAATATGGATGATGTACATCAAAAATACAAAACTATTTTAGATAATTACAAAGCAGAAAGTGAAGAAAAAATTAGAAAAGTTTGTAAAAAATATGCTGGTACAGAAGAAGAAAGATTTAAGCTTAGACACGCAGTCGAGTATTATGAATCTTTACCAATTCAGATTCAGAGTAAATTTGATTCTAAATTACTTGCAGAACTTAAAAAGAAACATGAATCTGCTGAGGCAGACTATAAGATTAAACATAACGAATTTTAATAACATTAAAATTCGTTGTGAAAAAAGGTTGGTGATTATAATAGCGTAAAATTTTTGATACAGCTAAAAGATTTTTTGAAACATGAATACTATATGAAACTACAGACAAAAGCGTAATTTTAACCTCTCCATAGAGTTCTATGGGGAGTGTTTTTTTTATGATAGTGGTAAATATTATAGAGATTACTTGGTTACAGTATATATTTAAAAAAATAATATATCTGTATAATTTGAAATATGAAAACGTACTTGTAAAATAAAACAACCTTTAAGTTCACTACTTAAAGATTGCTTTTGATTAATAAAATTTTATCATTTACTATAGTTTAAGTCAACAGTTTGAATTATAAATTTTTATATAACTTATAAAAATTGATTAAATAAAAAGACATGAAGGTATACGAAAATATACTATTCTATGTCTTTTTTTATTTTCTTTAAGTAGTGAACTTAAAGAAAATCCATAAAAAATGAATAAAGAGGAAAGTCAATGGCAAATTTAGATTTAGAAAAAATGAAATTTTAATTTAAGCGCTAATAAATTGTATTAGTGCTATTTGTGTTTCAAAATTCTAAATTCTATAAAAGTATAAAAAGTAACTAAGTGATAGGCTATTTATATGCTATACACAAATTATACTAAAAATATAGAAGTAAAATTATTGACAAGATATTTACTTGAAATGGTTTTCTTTTGAGAAACAAGTATCATTAGATAGTTTGTTTTTATGGATTAAAGGAGAAATATAAATATTCTAATTGAGTATAGAGTAAATTTTGCAAATAGTATTGATTGTAAATTACTATAATGAGATTAAATATAAAAATATTTCTCCTATACTTATTATAAAAACATAGGAGGAAAAAGCACAAATGAACGAAAGAAAATCATTTCAAAACCAGAAGAATATTGCTGATAATAAAAATATGAACTATTTTAATAAAAAAGAAACTAGCAATAAGAAATTAGAAAAGATTTGCATAACAAATGTTAATAATTTAAACAATAAAGCAGGAATTACATTAATAGCATTGGTAATTTCAATTATTGTAATGCTGATTTTAGCTGGTGTGAGTTTAAATGCAACAATCGGTGATAATGGAATTATCACACAAGCACAGAATGCAACATATATGCAGAGTGTTGCTGTATTAGAAGAATTTTTTAATAATTACTATATAGAAAATTATGAAAATGTAAAAAGTTCTGAAAGTAAAATAGAAGAATTAACAACTTTTAAACCTGAATGGTTTTATATTCCTGCAAGTGAAGGTATTGGAGGTTTAAGATATATTCCAGATAGTGATGGAAATGCTTTATATCTTATAAAAAAATCTAATTTACCAAATGAGATAAAAAATCAAATTAAAGGTGGAGATGCAGGAAATGGCTCATATACCGATTATGCTAGTTTAAATGATGTATATGGTATTACAAATGATTTAAAAATATATTATTGTAAAAATGGCAAAGATTCAATAATCGGAATTGAAAAAAGCAATTTAGACAATGACAATCCAAATAGAATTGTATTAGACAATAATTCGGAATTAAGTAAAATATTAGGAGAATATGATAAAAACAATGATGGGAATTTTGATGCACAAGAAATAAAAGCAATAAAAGAATTAACAATTAATTCAAGTGATTCAATTACAAGCTTAAAAGACTTGTACAATTTAACAAGCTTGCAAAAACTTATATTAGATACAAAAGAACTAGAAAATTTAGCTGGAATAGAAAATGCAGTACAGCTTAATTATGTAGAATTTAGAAATTCAAATATAAAAGATTATTCAAATTTATCAAAAGTTAGTAATTTAAAATATTTATATATGTACAATCCAACTGACATAGAGGTAAAAAAATTATGTAATGGATTAAGTAATTCACAACAAAAAAATATAGAATATTTTGGACTATTTGGATATAATTTAATTAATTATGCACACGACATAAAATTTTTCAGTCAAGAAGTAAAATCAAGTTTGACTGATATCTCTGAACTAGAGAATTTACCAACAACAATCAAAGAAAGTATAAAGTATTTATATTTAAATAACAATAAATTAAACAGTATAATAGCATTAAAAGATTTTAAAAATATTTATTTAGTAAATCTAACTATGGATAAAGACTTATCTAGTCTAAGTGGACTTGAAAATAAATTAAGTCTTAAATATGTATATGCTGGAAATACTGGAATAACAAGTACAGAAGGCTTAAAAGGGTGCAATTATTTATATGATTTTGTAGCAAACAATACAAAATTACAAAAAATCAATAATCTAACTGGAAATGAGCTAAGTTATATTCATGCTGATTCAACTGAAATAACTACACTAGATGGTTTAGAAAATCAAAAAATTGTATATTTATCATTAAAAAATAGTAAAAATTTACAAAATGTTAAAGCAATAAAGGATATAAAAACTATACAGGAATTATATTTAACAGGTTGCGAAAATATGGTAGTATCAGATGTTGCAACTTTAGAAAATGTAATTATTCAATGTGGACTAAACTATTCATTACCAAGCAAATACTCAATATGTTTTGCCAATACTCCTAGAATAGACTATTCAGAGCAAAATTTAACAGATGATTCAATAGAAATAAATGCCTTAAAAAACAAAAAAAGTTGTACAGCACTTAGCTTAAAAAATTGTAAAAAATTAACAAATACAAAATTACAAGAGATATTAAGTACAATGACAGAAATGCAATATTTGCAATTATATGGAATAGAAAATTTAAGTTCAATTGATTTTGTAAAAAATATGAAAAACTTAAAAGAGATAGATATTAGAGGAACTTCAGTAAGTGATTTAACTAATTTGGAAAATAATGAAAAGATGTTACAGTTATGTATAGATAATTCTAACTGTAATCTTGATAAAATTCCTAAAACAATTACTAGATGTAAAGGAACTTCAGATGGTTGGTCTTATTATCAAAATTGGGCTAATAATAAATACAGCTATGGACTATGCTTAACAGGAAATACAGAATTACTAGCAAAGCTTGGAAATGTATCAAGTAGAGATTTCCAAAGTTTATATATGTATTATGATACTAATTTTCAAAATGGAGAATTGAATTTAACTAAATGTCCAAATTTGAAATATATTTACATAGACAATTTGCCTAATGTAAGTATAAGTTTACCAAATTCAATTGAAACAATTAGATTAGTTCATATGGACTCTTCAAAAAATACTTTAAATACTTTTGGTAGCTTGGAAAATTTAACTACTCTTTATGTGACAACAGCACCTGAAATGATTTTGAAGAGAAGTTTACAATTGGTAAATGGTGCTCCAAAACTTACAAAGTGTGACTTTGGTGATTCTCTAATGAATGAATTTCCAAAAAATGTAAATTTACCAGTATGCAAAGAAATGTATTTCTTTTGTTCTAATACTTCTTCAAATCAGAATGTTACTAGTTTAAAAAATTTAGATAGTGCTAATTTGCCAAATTTAGAAATGTTAAGATTAGAATATAACAGAAATTTAACAGCATTGAAAGGGATAGAAAATTTGAAGAATTTGAAAAATCTAAACTGTTATAATTGTGGACTAACAGATATAAGTGATATAAGTGGTTGCACTAAATTAGAAAGTTTAGAGTTAAGTAATAATACTAATACATCAAAATACAATTCTATTACAGATATTAGTGGGTTGAAAAATTTAACTAATCTTATATATTTAGGACTTAAGTCTAATAAAATAAGTGACTTGAAAGGAATTGAAAACTGTACAAAATTGAAAACTCTTAATTTAGAAAATAATTGTATTTATGACACATCAGCTACTTATGATAGTAACAACAATATCATTACATATAATAATTTAGAAATTTTAGCAAATCTAAATAAAAGAGGTTCTTTAAGAGAATTATATTTAGCAGGAAATAAGGGAATTGCTATTTGGACACCAGTTTCAAGTATAACGAACTGGAGTAATAAAAGTGGTTGGTAAAAAAAGGATTAGAGGTTGAAAAATGAAAAATAAACAAGTGATTTTAACAATAATTGCAATAGTTATATTATTAATATTATTTATAGTAGTAAAATATAAAAATAATGAAAAAAATCAAAATTATAATGAAACAGAATTGAAATTTACGAATACAGAAAATGGAATAGAAATTAGAGATGCAGCAACTAATACATTAATAAAAAACATATATGATGATAGTCTAATAAAGTTATATCAAGATAATCCAGATTATGATCCAAATTATGAACAAGATGAAAATATTGTCAATTATTAGATTAAAATAAATCCAAAAGTGCAAAATAGAAATTTAAAAATATTTTTTTAATTAAATGAATTTTGGATACACAAAAACGTAAAGTAACAAATTAAATGCAATTTTATACACGAAAAGTAAGAAAAAATATATAAAACCTTGATTTTTATAAAAAAATATGTTAATATATTAATGCTTTAAGCAATACCATATACTTAATTAAGGAAAAAACCTACCTTAAATTCAGTTTATGGCAAATATAAAAAATTAGGAGGAAACAAAAAATGACAAAGGAAAGAAAAACAGAAATCATTAATACTTTCAAAAGAGATGAAAACGATACAGGATCATCTGAAGTACAAATCGCTCTTTTAACAGAAAGAATTAAAGAATTAACAGAACATTTAAAAGTTCATCCAAAAGATAATCATTCAAGAAGAGGACTTTTAAAAATGGTAGGAAAAAGAAGAAACTTATTAAACTACTTAGCAAAAACTGATATCAACAGATACAGAGAAATTGCACAAAAATTATCTTTAAGAAAATAAGATTATAGAGCCCAATGTTCAAAAGACTTTGGGCTTTTTGCTTTATAAGTACTATTGCAATTTTTTTGCTAATATAGTAAAATTAAAAAGTAATTATTTATTTGAAACAGTAGCTTGTACAATATATAAAATAGAATTTTATACTTTATACATTGTAGAGGTTACATTTCAAATAAATGAGAATAATAAAATTTAGGAGGAATTGAAATGTTTAAAAGTTATAGCATGGATTTAGCAGGAAGAACACTAACAATTGAAACAGGAAAAATGGCTGGATTAGCAAATGCAAGTGTATTAGTTAAATACGGAGAAACTACTGTACTTGTAAATGTTACAGCTTCAAAAGAACCAAAAGAAGGAATAGACTTCTTCCCATTATCAGTAGAATACAATGAAAGACAATATGCAGTTGGAAAAATACCAGGAAGTTTCCAAAAAAGAGAAGGTAAACCTTCAGAAAAGGCAATATTAACATCAAGAGCAATAGATAGACCAATTAGACCATTGTTTCCAAAAGATTTTAGAAACGATGTAGTTGTTGATTGCTTAGTATTATCTGTAGATCAAGATTGTTCACCAGAAATATGCGCAATGATAGGTTCATCAGCAGCACTTTCTATATCAGATATACCATTTGGAGGACCAACAGGATCTGTTTCAGTTGGATATGTAGATGGAGAAGTTGTTATTAATCCAAATGCAGAACAAAGAGCTAAAAGTTTATTAAACTTAACATTGGCAGGAACAATGGAAAAAATAGCAATGATTGAAGCTGGTGCTTATGAAATAAAAAATGATGTAATGTTAGATGCAATAAAAAAAGGTCATGTAGAAATAAAGAAAATATGTGAATTTATTTCAAACATGAAAGCTGAAATTGGAAAACCAAAATTTGAATACACACATTTTACAGTTGATGAAGATTTATACAATGAAATATATGCAGAATTTGGTGAAAGAATGAAACAAGATGTTCAAACACCAGATAAAATTGAAAGAGATGAAAAAATAGCAAAATTTACAGCAGATGTACAAGCTTGGTATTCAGAAAAATATGGAGAAGAAGCTTTAGCAGATAAAAAATCTGCAATCAATGATGCAATTTATAAATTAGAAAAGAAAACAGTTCGTAAATTAATTTTAGATGAAGGTAAAAGAGTTGATGGAAGAGGAATATACGATATAAGACCTTTATCTTGTGAAGTTGGATTAATTCCAAGAGTTCATGGAAGTGCAATGTTTAACAGAGGAAGAACACAAGTTTTATCAATTGCAACATTAGGAATGATTAGCGAAGGACAAATTATAGATGGTTTAGATGCTGATGAAACAACTAATAGATATATGCATCACTACAACTTCCCTGGTTATAGTGTAGGAGAAGCAAAAACTTCAAGAGGACCAGGAAGAAGAGAAATTGGACATGGAGCTTTAGCAGAAAAAGCATTAGAGCCAGTTATACCAAGTGAAGACGAATTCCCTTATTCAATTCGTGTTGTATCAGAAGTATTAAGTTCAAATGGTTCAACATCACAAGGAAGTATATGTGGTTCAACATTAGCTTTAATGGATGCTGGTGTTCCAATAAAAAGACCTGTTGCAGGTATTTCAACTGGTTTAATAACAGACGAAAATGATCCAAATCATTATGTTGTAATAACAGATATTCAAGGAATAGAAGATTTCTTCGGAGATATGGATTTTAAAGTTGGAGGAACAAAAGAAGGAATTACAGCTATTCAAGTAGATATTAAAGTAGATGGATTAAGCTATGATATTATTGCAGAAGCTTTTGATAGAACAGAAAAAGCTAGAAATTATATACTTGATGATATAATGCTTCCACAAATAGCAGAACCAAGAAAAGATTTATCTAAATATGCTCCTAGAATAATTACAATGCAAATAAATCCAGAAAAAATAAAAGATGTTATTGGTACTGGTGGAAAAGTAATTAATAAAATAATTGATGAAACTGGCGTTAAAATAGACATTCAAGAAGATGGAAGAGTATTTATTTCTTCTACAGAATCAGAAGGTGCCAGAAGAGCAAAAGAAATTATTGAAAATATTACAAGAGATATTGAAGTAGGTGGAATTTATACTGGAAAAGTTACAAGAATTACTACTTTCGGAGCTTTTGTAGAGTTAGCTGAAAATAAAGAAGGATTACTTCATATTTCAAAAATTTCAAATGAAAGAGTAAACAAAGTTGAAGACGTATTTAAAGTTGGAGATGAAGTTACTGTTAAAGTTTATGAAATTGATGATCAAGGAAGAATAAATTTAACAAGAAAAGATTTATATAATGCAGATGTAAAAGAATAAAAAACAAAATTGATATTGGAATTTCATAATATACAAAAAAAACAATCTTTAATTTGGATAATTAAAGATTGTTTTTATTTGTTAAAATTCTATCATTATGCTAAATTTTTGTCAATGACTAATATATTTTAAATTTATTATATTGATTATAGATTAAGATAAATGAATATCTTATAAACCTTTTTATATATTGTTTTTTCGTACTTTGGTTGTCGCAATCTTCATTTTTCTATTTAATATGAAGATTGTTCTATTCATACTCGCCAAGCTCGTTTAATCGCTTACGTGGTATTTTAAAACAATATATATCAAAGGTTTATAAAAATGTAAAATACAAATTAATAAAAAGACATGAAAGTATATAAAAATATACTGCTTCATGTCTTTTTGTTTTTTCTTTAATTATCCAAATTAAAGAAAATCCATAAAAAATGAATAAAGAGGAAAGTCAATGACAAATTTAGATTTAGAAAAAATAAAATTTTAATTTAAGCACTAATAAAATTTATTAGTGCTATTTGTGTTTCAAATTTCTAAATCTTGTAAAAGTATAAAAAGTAACTAAGTGATAAATGATTTTTTATACTAGGCAAATTATACAAAAATGAAAAAGAAAAAATATTGACAAGGTATTACTTGAAATGGTTTTCTTTCGAGAAACAAGTATCATTAGATGTTTGTTTTTATGGATTAAGGAGAAATATTAATAATTTAATTAAAATTATAGTAAGTTTTGCATGATGTATTGTAAATTATTATAACAAAATTAATATGAAATATTTCTCCTAGTAATTATAAAAAACATAGGAGGAAGAACAGAAATGAACGAAAGAAAATCAGTTCAAAAAATTAATATCAATGAAATTGAAAAAAGAAAAATTTTTCAACACCGCAATAACATGAAATTAAATAAATTTTCTTTACTAAACATTAAAAATAAAAACGGAATTACATTGATAGCCCTAGTAATTTCAATTATCGTGATGTTAATTTTGGCTGGTGTAAGTTTAAATGCAACAATTGGAGATAACGGAATAATAACACAAGCACAAAATGCTACATATATGCAAAGTATATCAGCCTTAGAAGAATATTTACAAACAGAATATATAAAATATTATGATGAATCAGAAGATTACACAAACAAAATAGAATTATTATCATCAAAAATAGGTAATTTATGTTTAAAAGATGGAACAAAAAATTATGTAATATATGGCGGCAAAATGTATTACTTAATAAATAAAAAATCTTTACCAGAAGAATTGCAAAATCAATTAAAAGATGGAGATACCACAGAATATTCAAAATATATTAGATTAATGGATGTCTATGGTGTAACAAAAGACTTAAAAGTTTTTTATTCAAAAGATGGAAGTGATAGCATATTAGGAACTGCAAGTGATTTAGAATTAGATCCAAATACTCCATTATCAAAATTGAATTCAAATTCAGAAATGAAGTCTGCTATTGAAGAAATTTTGAATAATATGGGAATTGAGGTAGATAATGAAAGAGGTATAACAGTTGGCAATGTTGATGGTGTGAATGAAATAACTCTAGATGGTACCAAAAACAATATTACTTCATTATCTGGAATTTCTGAATTGAGTAAATTAAAGAAAGTTACTTTGAAAAATATGAAATTAAGTGATTTAGACGGTATACAAGCATGTACTTTACTAAAATATTTATATTTATATAATACTGAAATTGAGAATTATAATTATTTGGCACAATCATTGAATTTACAATCTTTATATATTAATTTTGAAAATAGTAAATTTGATTGCAATAATCAAATAGTAAAGCTAGGAGAAGGATTAAAGAACTCTGAAATTAGCAAATTAAATAAATTTGGAATTTTTGGATTTGATATATTAAGTAAAACATGGGATTCATCAAAAGGATTAAGAGAGGATGTTTTTTCAGATACAGATTGTTTAAGAGATTATGTAGATTCAAGAAGCTCTAAATTAACAGATATTTCAGCTATTTCTAATTTTTCGAATAGCATAAAAAACAGCATACAGTATATGTATTTGAATAACAATGATTTGACTGAAAATGGAGGATTAGCAAGTTTAAGTGGATTTACAAATCTAGAATATTTAACAGTTGCAAACAATAAAAATTTAACTAACTTAGACGGGCTAGAAAACTTAAAACTAAAAAGATTATATGCACAGTCATGTAATTTACAAACTATAGAGAGTATCAGAGGAAATAATAATTTAGAGGTTTTAAGTATTAAGAGTAATAAAAATTTAACTAGTTTAGCTGGTATTGAATATAGTTTTAATAATTCTAATAATTGTACAAATTTAAAGGAGTTAAGAGCATCAGGGTGCAAATTAAATGACATATCAGCTTTAAAAGACAGTAAAATTGAATATGTATCTTTGAGTAGTCAAAATGAAAATGTATTATATGATGTATCAAATCTACAAAATTGTAGCAAAATCAAAAATTTATATTTAGCAGGAAATACGAATATTCAAGAATCAGACATCATACTAATAAAGAATATTATTCTGGCATGTGGAACTAATTATAGTTTAGATAAAAAATATTCATTAGTATTTTTAGAACAAGCAAAATGTGATTTAAAGGATTACAATTTAACATCAGAGCAATTTACATTGTTAAAAAATAATACAAATATATTAGTATTAGATTTAACAAATAACAACAATTTAACAAATGATGATTTTGAAAATGTACTTTCAACTTGTACTAATATAACTAAATTAATAATAAATAGTCCAAATTTAACTACTATAAATTTTATAAAAAAATTGCCGAATTTATGGTATCTAGATATTAGAGGTTGTTCAAATTTAGATGATTTAGGTGTTTTGGAAGAATTAGCAAATGTAAAGAAATTGAATATTAGTGAAATTTTATTAGATAATGATAAAATCGATTTGGCAAAAATTCAAAATGCAATGAATGACATTTATAGCAGATATGTTTATGGTGGTCAAAATGGTATTAAATTATATACAAAAAATTTGGTTAAACAATTAGAAAATTGCACAGAGTTAACATCAATAAAAACATATGGAAGTGGAGTGGCTAAAGATGTTGATTTAGATTTAACAAAACTTACAAAATTAACAGATGTAAGAGTATGTACAACAAAATGGAATATGAAATTTCCTAAATCTTTGCAAAATTATTCTTCTGATAGTGGTTCAGGAGTGCACGATTTTTCTTTATGTGAAAATTTATCAAGTATTAGTTGGAGTTTTGGTGTTCCAACAAATGAAGAATTTAGTCAAATGTTTTCTACTATAAAAAATAATCAAAATAAAGAATTAACAATTTCTTTTTCACAAATTACATTTAGTGACGGAACTTTAGATTTATCAAATTTAAAGGATTCAAATGTTAAAAACATAGAATTTACTGTTGATACTGAATTTAAAAATAATAGTTTAAAAAGTATTATTACTAAATTTGATATTCCAAATTTACAAAAAATTACAAGTAATAATTATTTTGGAATCAATAATATAGAACTTAATTTGTTAAGTAATTTGCAAAGTTTACAAATAGCGAATTCATCTTTGAATTCTTTAGATGGAATTAGGAATGTTAGCACATTAACAAGTTTAAAGATTGCAAATAGCAAATTAGGAGCATTAGGTGATTTGAGTTTGCTAAGTAATCTTGAATATTTAACAATTAATAATAACAATATTGGAAGTTTGAATAGTCTTAGTACATTAAATTCTTTGATTCTTTTAAATGTTAGCAATAATAGTATTTCTGATTTGACACCACTTGCAAATTTAAACAAATTACAAACTTTAAATTTAGCTAATAATTCTTTAGAAAATTATTATTTTACTACAAATAATATAGATATATTAGTAAACTTGAATAAAGCAAACTTAAACAATTTGAATATTAGTGGAAACAATTTTTCAGACACTAGTGGATTAACAAAATTAAAATGGAAAAATGGATATTCCGAATAAGAATAAATATATATAAATATTTGTTTAAATAGTAAATAGCTCTAAATATATTTATAAAAAAGAAAATAAATCAAGATTATAATATACCCAAATTAACTAGAAAAAATATGGAGTATGCAAGAAGCAATAGAAACTAAAGGATTATGGAACTTTTTTATTGATATGAATTAAATAAAGGAGGGAGGTTTTAGATGAGAAGAATAACAGAAACAAGAAAATTATATAAAGAAACATTATTGAAAGTAACTAAAACAGAAGAATTAAATAAGATTATTGATTTTGCGTTGCTATTATTTTTTTGAATGGGCAATGCTAAAATAATTTTAGAAATTTCATAAAAAGCATTGTTACTTCGGTTTGTATTTGATAAAATGTTTACGAACAGATGTAACAGAATGAATGATGAAGAAAAAATCCTAGAATTAGTAAAAAAAGAATGATGGTTTGGTAAAAACATCAGATATTACATCAAGAAGTATCAATAAAATGGCTTTAGTTAGATTAGTAAAAAAAGGCTTAATAAACAGATTCTTATTTTTATCAATAAGAGAGGTATAAATGAAGTTATCAGAATATTGTGAAAAAAAAGAAAACTTGTGGTACAAAATAGAACAAGAAAATACTGAAAAATTAATTAAATATATAAATAATAATATAGATGATGATTTATTTAAAATTGCTAATACAAATAATAGCATTGAAGTATTTAATAAACTAAAAGTATGGCTTTTAAAATTCTATAATAAACAATTATTAGATGGATTAGACTATATTGGGGCAGATTATAAAAGATTTAAAAAAGGCTTGATATATTCACTAATATTAGGAGTTACTAGAAATAAATCAAATACAGATTTATTATATGATATTTTAAAATCTGCAAATATTATAGAAAAAATGATTGTATATGATGATGAAACTTATGAAATTATCACGAAAAATTTTGGAAACATACAATTTATAAAAGCAGATAAAAAATTTATAAATGATAAAGAAACATTAAATTTTATAAATGGATTAGGAGATAGTATTCAAGACGGATGCCATGAAATTTCATTTTATTTAATACAGAAGTATGGAATATTTAAAGCGGTAACATCAATTTGCAAGAAAGGTATAGATAATAGTTATTATCACTCTTTTATACTTGATGATGAAAATAATGTTATAGATCTTACATCAAATGTTATTATGCCTAAAGAACAATATTATGTATTGCAAGAGGTTATGGAATTAAATTGTATAAATTATAAAGAATATATATTGGAAAAAGAGAAATCTATAGAATTTGATGAAAGTAAAACTTTATATAATCTTTTAAGAAATGCAGTGTATAAACAATATTTAGAAGAACAATAATATATTATGCAGCTCCATATAGTTCTTGACAAAAAAGAATGAATGAGAATTGTAATGAAATAAAAAATTCAAAATATTGACTTTCTATGAAACGAATATTATACTATATTTGAAATGAATAATTGGAAGGAAAATAAGAAATAAGAAATATGAATATTTTAACTAAAGACCAATTTAGTGAATTAATAAATAGATATAAAGAATCATTCTTTGTAATTTGTGCAGGAAATGGAGTTTTAAAAAGTAATGAATGTGCAGCATACATAGCAATATCTCAAGAAAGTGCTAAAAAATATTTTGATTCGATTGTAGAGCAATTACCAGAAAATATGAAAGAATTTTCAACACTAAGAATGAGTAGCATAGAAAATATATATTCTTTCTCTGGATTCTTTAATCAAATATCATTTAAATATATTTATATAGTAGATTTAGGAATTGTTAAAAAAGACAATTTTATAAAGAAAAATATTGAAAATGTTGAATATGTATCTGGAAGGTTAAAAGGATTTAATGATAATGATGTAATTTATTCAATTTATACAAAAGAAAACATAGCATTTTCACCAACTAAAGAATTTAAACAATGTTTTTTTTCAAACACAACAGAAGTTAATCAGTTTATAACACAATATAATAATGAGAACTTAGGATTATACAGTTCGTTCTTTGAATTAGATAAAGTTGCAAACGGTTGTATAAATGATTTGTTAAATTGTTACTTTGATGGTAAAGATTGTTCGGGTTGGGATATTGTAGAAGCAGCATGCAGAATATATAATGAAAATTGTTTAAATGAAGAAGAAGTTGAAAAGATTGTTAAGGATAAAAAATTAGCTATACTTTTAGCAACAGATGGTTCAAATTGTGTAATGACACAAAGAAATAATGCAATATTTTTTACATCAAATGAACAAGCGGAAAAATTCTTAAAAAGAAATAAAAATAATATAACTCATGAATTTAAATTATATACAGTTGAAAACATAGAAATATTTGAAAAATTAATCTCTAATTCAAGAGTTATATATATAGATGGAGAAAAACATAGTATACCAATAGATTTTTTGATAGGGGTTGGAGTAAGAAAAAAATGAATAAAAGATATTATTAGAGAGATAAATTTCAAGTTGTATTAATAATTGTCAAGTAAAAAGTTAAATGCAATTCTGTAAAGTAAATGTAATTTGTAAGAAAAAAAGCAAGTTTTAAGCGATATATTTGCTTGAAAAACTTGCTTTTTTCACTATGTTTATGTAAATTAATATAGATTTCAAAAAAATTTGCATGACTAATATAACAAAATTGCATTATGGTGTACATTAATATCAAATGTAAGACTTGTTGCAATGCACCTTATTGATACTTGCATTTACTTTTTCACTTATCTTATAAAAAATAAAAATAAAATTTTTCCAAAATATTTGAATTTTGTCAAAAAATGTGATATTTTATATAAGAATTAATCTTGGATAAAATAAGGAGAGTACAAAATGGAAAGAGAAGTAAATGAAGAAAAAAGAGCAAAATTTATGGAATTTGCAGGAAAGAGAGTAAATAATGTATTACACGACATTCAAATATTAGAGCCAATGGCAAGAAGCAATGCTTATGATTTCACAAGACAAGATGTTGATGAAATGTTTCGTGCAATGGAAGACACTTTAGAAGAAGCTAGAGAAGAATTTAACAAAAAATTCGAAGAAAAAGCTAGAGCATCTAAAAAAGTATTTACTTTTGGAAATAGTAAACCACAAGAAGCAGAAGTTGAAATAGAAGTAATAGAAGAACCAACAGAAATAGCAGAAGAAATAGAAAATGCAGATACAGAAAATACAAGTACAGCAAGCATTGAAGAATAATTTAGGGAGTAAAAATGCTTAATATCAATATATTATGTGTAGGAAAAATTAAAGAAAATTATTTAAAAGATGCAATAAAAGAATATAGTAAAAGACTATCAAAATATTGCAACTTAAATATAATAGAAGTTCCAGATGAAACAGTTCCAAATAAATTGAGTGATGTTGTTATAGAAGACATAAAAAACAAAGAAGCTTCAAAAATCTTAGAACAATTAAAAAAAGAAACATACTTAATATGTTTAGACTTAAAAGGAAAAGAATATAATTCAGAAGAGTTTTCTGAAAAAATACAAGATATAGCAGTTCAAGGCAATAGTTCAATAACATTTGTAATAGGAGGAACTTTAGGAATTGGTAAAGCTGTTTTAGAAAAATCAAAAGAAAAAATATGTTTTTCTAAAATGACTTTTCCTCATCAATTAATAAGAGTTTTTGTATTAGAACAAATATTTAGAGCTTTTAAAATTTCATCAGGAGAAACATATCATAGATAAAAGGAGTTTTATATGATTTCATATTCTTGGGATAAACCTGGAAGCTTTGAAGAACAAGCCATAGAAGCTTGTTTCAAAAATCCGGCAGCAATTAGATATTTTAGACAAATTGAAAAATATTATAAATTAGGAAAAAATCCATCAGATTTTATAGATAGAAGAGCTTATGATTTTGCTAAAAACTGTATAAGTGCAAATCAATATGATCTAATAAGCATAAATTGGGTATTTCCATACAACAATATAAAAAGTGGAGATGTTCAATATGAAAGAATAAAACTAGAACCATTTAATGATGGCACAATAGAAAAAACAGGTGATATAGAAGAAGACAATATTAAAGTAGGAACTGTAAAAGCAAAATATGATGCTGATGGAAATGTTGAATATGAAAGTGTTGCAAATTTATCTGGAAATGAAATATACAAAGCAGAAAGAGTAGATGGTAATTTAAGAGTTTGTGTAGTTCATCCAAAACTTCCAAATATAGTTGTAGTAAACAGTAATGGAGTAACTAAATTTGTAAAAACAGTACGACCAAATGGAGATATTGATACTAGAATTAAAGGTGGAGAAGAAGTATCAGAAGAATATGTAAAAAATAGAATTCCAAAAAGTCAAAATCAAGAAAGATAAAATTATTAAACTTATCTTTGTTTTCGAAAAAATATTATGTACAAAGTTGGGCGTAAGCCTCTATATAAGTTAAAATTTTATTTGAAATATATATATGATGAACAAAGGACTAATTTAAATTTAAAATTAGTCCTTTAAAAATATTCACTTAAAAGTCACTTTTGAACTATATAATTATAATAAAATTTATATAAAAGAAGGGAAAAATGAAAAATATATTATTATTAGAAGATAATGAATCTATTATAATGGGGTTAAAATATTCTTTAGAACAAGAAGGATTTGATATAGAAACAGCTAAAAGCGTTTCAGATGCAAAAAATAAGATTAATGAAAAAGAATATTCAATTTATTTGTTAGATATTACATTACCAGATGGAAATGGATTTGAAATTTGTAAATTAATAAAAGAAAAATATGACAAACCAGTTATATTTTTGACTGCAAGAGATGAAGAAACAAATGTAGTTTATGGTTTAGATATGGGAGCAGATGATTATGTTACAAAACCATTTAGAATTAGAGAATTAATATCAAGAATAAATAGAATTCTAAGTCGATATGAAAAAAATCAAATCAAATCTAATATTCTAAAATATCAAGATATAGAAATAAATATAGACAAATGCAAAGTTACAAAAAATAATAAAGAAATTATTTTTACAAGTTTAGAATACAAAATCTTATTGTTACTTTTTGGGAATGTTGGCAATTTGATTACAAGAGATCAATTATTAGATAAAATTTGGGATATTGCTGGTAATTTCGTAAATGACAACACATTAACAGTATATATAAAACGAATAAGAGAAAAATTAGATGATAAAGATGGAAAAATTATACAAACTATTAGAGGAATTGGATATAGAGTAGGAAATTAAAAGAGGCGTTTATGAAAATATTAAAAGAAAAAAGTTTTATATTATTAATTTGTGTAAATATTTTAGTAATACTATGTAGTACATTCTGGATTAAAATTAGTTACAATCAATATAAAGATCAGACAAATCAAAAAATATCAAAATTAGTAGAATTAATTGAAGAAAAATATCCAGATGTAGATGAAGAAACTATAATATCTGAAATTAATAAAATAGAAAAAACAGATTTAAAAAATACGATTTTAAATAAATATGGTATTTCTGATAAAATTTCTGCTATACAAGGTTTTGAAAATACAAAAAATAGCACTATAAAAAATAATGTTATAGCATTAACTATAATTTTTATTATAGAAATATTGTTATATACAATATTTTATTTTAAAAGGCAAAATGGTATTAACGAAGTTTTAGCATATATTGATAAAATAAATTCAAAGGATTACACTTTGCAAATAGAGAAAAATGGAGAAGATGAACTTAGCAATTTAAGAAACGAATTATACAAAATAGTAATTATTTTAAAAGAAGAAGCAGAAAAATCACAAAATGATAAAAAAGCACTTAGTGTAGCTTTAGAAGACATTTCACATCAATTAAAAACACCTTTAACATCAATTTCAATTATGATAGACAATTTAATAGAAAATCCAAATATGGATCAAATTACGAAAAGCAAATTCTTGCATGAAATACGCAGACAACTAGAATGGATAAATTGGTTAGTAATTTCTTTATTAAAATTATCAAAATTAGATTCAAATACAGTAGAATTTAATAGAAAAGAATTTTTAGTTTCAGATATTATTGAAAATTTAGTACAAAATTTAAGTGTTCCTTTAGAAATAAAAAATCAAGAAATTTGCGTAAAAGGAGAAGAAAATGCTAAAATTTATGCAGACTATAATTGGCAATTAGAAGCAATGTCAAATATTTTAAAAAATTGTATAGAACATACTGCAGAAGGAAAGAAAATTCATATTACTTTTAGTGAGAATAATTTTTATACAAGTATAAGGATTGAAGATGAAGGCAATGGCATAAATAAAGAAGAATTAAAACATATATTTGAAAGATTTTATAAAGGTAAATCATCAAATGAAAATAGTATCGGAATAGGACTTGCACTTGCGAAAACAATTATTGAAAAAGATAATGGCTATATTATTTGTTCATCACAAATTAATAAAGGAACTATGTTTGAAATAAGATATATGAAAACGCAAAGTGTATAAAATATTAATATCAATTAGTTAAGTAAAAAGTATAAGTGAAATTATAAATAATATATATGATAAAAAATGGTCAATATATTAATATAAAATAAATGACTTTAAAAATGACAAAAATTTTATTTGGATTGTCATTTTAAAGTCATTTTCTATTTGTATAATAAAAACAAATAAACTGATATATATTTTGCTGTCGCGATTTATGAAATTTATATTTCAGATTTTGAATATATGATTATACTAAAATTATATTTCAAAAAGCAGAAATGAAAATAAGAAAGGATATTTAAAATGGAAATTTTAAAAGTAGAGCATTTATGCAAATCTTATGGAAAAGGAGAAAATTTAGTAAAAGCAGTTAATGATGTTTCTTTTTCTGTAAATAAAGGAGAATTTGTTGCAATTGTTGGAGCAAGTGGTTCTGGCAAATCTACATTATTGCACTTACTTGGTGGTGTTGATAGACCTACAAGTGGTAAAGTTTTTATTGATGGAAAGGATATATATACTCTAAATGATGATAATTTAGCAATTTTTCGTAGAAGACAAGTTGGATTAATATATCAATTTTATAATTTAATACCAATTTTAAATGTTGAAGAAAATATTACTTTACCATGTAATTTAGATGGAAAAGAAGTTAAAAAAGAAAAGTTAGATGATTTATTAAAAACTTTAAAATTAGAAGAAAGAAGAAAACATTTACCAAACGAGTTGTCTGGTGGTCAACAACAAAGAGTATCTATAGGTAGAGCTGTAATAAATGAACCTGCAATTATGTTAGCAGATGAGCCAACAGGAAATTTAGATAGTAAAGCATCAGAAGAAATTATTTCTTTATTAAGATTGTCAAATAAAAAATATAATCAAACAGTTATAATAATTACACATGATGAAAAAATTGCATTAGAAGCTGACAGGATTATTACAATAGATGATGGAAAAATTATAAAAGATGAAATGAATAAATAATATGAAAGGAAAATAAAAAATGAATATATTAAATCATTTTACTATTCGTAATTTGAAGTTAAACAGAAAAAGAACTCTAGTTACAATAATTGGTATTTTATTATCAACTGCTTTAATATGTGCTGTGGCTGGAGTTGCTTGTAGTTTTCAAGAATCTTTAATAAAACACGCAATTGATAGAGATGGAAACTATCATGCTTTATTTTATGATGTTCCAAGCAATAAACAAAAATATATAACACAAAATGTAAATGTGGAAAGCTATTTTAGTGTTGAAAATATAGGATATGCAAAAGTTGATTCAAAAAATGAATATAAGCCTTATGTTCATTTAATGGGATTTGATCAAAATGCTTTGAAAAATTATGGATTAAATTTACTAGAGGGAAGAATGCCAGAAAACGATAATGAGATATTGATTACTGAGCATTTACAAAGTAATGGAGAGGTAAACTGGAAAGTAGGAGATACAGTTTCATTAGACATATCAACAAGATTAATAGATGGAAAAGAAATACCAAATCAAAAAGAAATGTATTCAGAAGATAAAAATGAAACTTTAGAAAAAGAATTTACAAAAGAATATAAAATTGTTGGTAAAATAGATAGAACTAATCATGAAATAGAAGAATTTTCTGCTCCAGGATATACAATTATTACATTAAAAGAATTACCAAGTACAACTAATAAAATAACTTCTTGTGATAACAATATTGACATTTTAGTGAAATATAAAAACATCAAAGAAACTTATAATTTAACAAAAGAAATTGCAAAAACAGCAGATTTTTCTGAAGGACAAACACATGTTAATTCAGAATTATTAAGATGGTCTGGAGTTTTAAGAGACAACAATACTTTAGGTATGCTATATAGTTTGGCAGGAATAGTAATTGCAATAATTATAGTTTCAAGTGTTTTTGTAATTAGAAATAGTTTTCAAATTTCAATTACAGAAAAAATAAAACAATATGGAGTTTTATCAAGTATAGGTGCAACAAAAAAACAAATTAAAAATAATGTGTTATTTGAAGGATTTATATTAGGTACAATAAGTATCCCACTAGGAATTTTAAGTGGATGTTTAGCAACTTTTATTTTAACTAAAATAACAACATATTTATTAAATACAGCATATCTAACTTCAAATACATTTGAAATAGTTTATAATGTTCCGATATTAGCAATTTTATTGAGCATATTACTAAGTATGATAACTATATTTTTATCTAGTATCAGTTCAGCAAGAAGAGCAAGCAAAATTTCACCAATAGAAGCAATAAGAAGTAGTAATGATATAAAAATAAAATCTAGAAAATTAAGAACACCCAAAATTATAACTAAAATTTTCGGAATAGGTGGAGAAATTGCTTATAAAAATTTGAAAAGAAATAAACAAAAGTATAGAACAACGGTTATTTCGCTAGTTGTAAGCGTAAGTATATTTATATCTTTATCGAGTTTTATATATTATATTTTTGAAATGTCTGGAATGTATTATAAAGATTTAGAATACAATGTTGAATTATATGGTGCAAAACTAGATAATATACAAGAAATTGAAAAACTAGAAAATTTAGAAAAAATGACTGTAACATATTCAACTGAATGCACAGCTGATATTGAAAAATTTATTACTAAAGAAGGAAAAGACTATTTTGAAAATTTATATGAAGATGAAGAAGAACTTAAAGCAGATATTAGTTCTATAAATTTATTAGCTGTAAATAAAAATATATATCAAGAATATTTAAAAAGATTAAATATTAATGAAAATGATATTTCAAAAAATGAAATAATTTATATAGGTGATGGTAAAATAAATACTTATGATTCTGAAGGAAAATTGAAAAAATTACAAGCTTTTAATTTTAAAGAAGGAGATGAAGTTCCAGTAGATTTTATAAAATATGATAAAAAAGGTAATATAACAGAAGAACAAAAAGAAAATATCAAAATTATAAAAATAACAGATGAAAAACCTTATGGATTATCTCAGTTTTATGTTGGAAAAGGTATATTTTTAATTAATTTAGATGATTTAAAAGGAAAGGATTACTATGTAAACAGAATCTTAATACAATCAACAAATGCAGAACAATTTTGTAAAGATGCAGAAAGCATAGCTGAAAAAGAAATTAGCTGTATAAATTTAGAAAAAGAACAAGAAAGTATGCATAAAATGGTATTATTGATATCTATATTTTTATATGGATTTATTACAGTAATATCATTAATAGGCGTTACAAATATATTTAATACAATTACAACAAATATGAATTTAAGAAGTAAAGAATTTGCAAATTTAAAATCAATAGGTATGACTAAAAAAGAATTTAATAGAATGATTAATTTAGAGACTATATTTTATGGTGTAAAATCTTTGATTTATGGAATTATCATTGGAACTGGAATATCATATTGGATATATCACACAATTACTTCAAGTGAATCTATGGTGGTTAAATATGTACTCCCTGTTAAAGCAATATTAATTTCAATTGTTTTTGTAATGTTTATTGTTGGTTTAATAATGAGATTTTCATTAAATAAAATAAACAAGCAAAATATAATTGAAACAATAAGAAATGAAAATATATAATAATTTGAAATTAATAATTTCTTAAGATTTTCTCTATTTTTTCTTAAGAAATTTCTGGTATAATAGTTATGAAAGGTGATATCACAGTTAACAAATTTTATACAAGAAAAACAAACTCAAATTATTCTAATTTTGGAAAGGATTAAAAAAATGTACAATATTTTAGTATGTGATGATGATAAAGAAATAGTAAAAGCTATAGAAATTTATCTAGCAAAAGAAGGCTACAATGTATTTAAAGCCTATGATGGCAACGAATGTTTAGAAATTTTACAAAAAAACAAAGTGCAGTTAGTTATACTAGATATAATGATGCCGAAAAAAGATGGAATTGAAACAATAAACGAGATTAGAAAAAAATATTCAATACCAGTAATTATGTTATCTGCTAAATCTGAAGATGAAGATAAAATAAAAGGTTTGGATATGGGAGCAGATGATTATGTTACTAAACCATTTAATCCTCAAGAATTAATAGCAAGAGTAAATTCTTTATTACGAAGATATACTAAATTAGGTTCTGCTGTAGAAGAGGAAGAAGAAAACATATTTAGAGTTGGAGATTTAGAGATAGATGACAATTTGAAACAGGTAAAAATAAATGAACAAGAAATAAAATTAACTCCAACAGAATATAAAATTTTAAAATTTCTTACTGAAAATAAGGGAAAAGTATATTCAATTAATCAAATATACGAAAATATTTGGGCAGAAGATTGCTATGGTGCAGAAAATATAATTGCTGTACATATAAGACATATTAGAGAAAAAATTGAAATTAATCCAAAAGAACCAAAATATTTAAAAGTAATTTGGGGTGTAGGTTATAAAATAGAGAAGGATGTGTAGTAAAATGAAAAATAGTAAGGTTTTAAAAATATTAAGTTATTTACTTATTCCTATATTTGTAGCAATATTCATTATTTCTGTTGCTTTTACAATATATCAAGATAATTGGGTTGACAGTAAAACAACTATGATAGATAACCAAGAACAACAATTAGTTTCAAATTTTATGTTAGATCTTGAAGCTTATGCAAATCACTTGATATATAATAAAGAATCTTATAAAAAAATAAAAGATGGTGAAAATACAATTTATTATTATTATTTAAGTGGAGAAGGAATAGAAAATTTAAATTTATATATTAAGTATAGAAATCTAATAATTACTAATGTTGAATTAACTTCAGAAACACAAACTTTTGATGGAATTAAAAATTTTATAAATTCACAAGATACAAAAAAGACATCAATTATAAATGGAGAAGTTAAATCAGATACAAATATTATATCTAAAAAAGCTGTACAATATTTTAATTTATTTAATTTTGAATATTATTCTATTTCAAAAGGAAATACAGAAACAGATGAACCTTATGCTTATGCATATAATGAGAGTTCACAGGAAGAAATTGCACTATCTTATAATCCTCATGAATATACAACAACAAATATAAATGATTTTGAAATATTAGCATCATATAAAGAAAATGTTTTAAAAACGAATTATATAGAAGAAATTGATTCTATAATGCAAAATTTAAGTAGTTTTGAAAACTATATATATATTGCAATTCCAATTAGTGCAATAGGTACTGTAATTTGTATTGTATATTTATGTTTTGCAATAGGAAACTCTAAAAAGTCTGAAAAAATAGAATTGAACTATTTTGACAAAATTTTTTATGAAATTTTATTAACAATTGATGTAATACTTATTAGCATAATTTTAATACCTTTTGCCGCAGGTAATGCTTATTATGAATATTTTAATATAAATTTAATTTCGATAATACTAACTTGTTATATTTTAATATATGCAGTTTGTGCAACTTTATTTAATACTACTGTTAAGAGAATAAAAGCAAAACAATTTTGGAATACAACTATTACAGGAAAAATAGTAATTTGGTGTTGGAAGAAGTCAAAAAATATTTTAACAAAAATTTATAAATCTTGTAAAAATGCAATTGATAATATACCAGAAAATAAAAAAATAATTTTATATATCATATTATTTACTGTGGCAATAATCATTAATACTCATTTTTCGGTAATTGGAATGATATTTGACTTAATACTTATTTTATATACTTTTAATTATATTATAAAAAAGTTTAATTCTTATAAAAAAATTGAAAGCAAATTAAAAGATATGTATGAAGGAAAAAATATAGCTGAGCTAAAAGAAAGTGAAGTAGAAACTGAATTTAGAGATTCTGTTAAATACATAAATGATATTTCAAATGGTTTTGAAAATGCTATTGAAGAAAGCATGAAATCAGAAAGATTAAAAACAGAATTAATTACAAATGTATCACATGATATAAAAACACCTTTAACTTCAATAATTAACTATGTAGATTTATTGAAAGAAGAGAAAATTGATAATGAAAAAGCAAATGAATACATAGAAATACTAGATATGAAATCACAAAGACTTAAAAAATTAATAGAAGATTTAGTTGAAGCATCAAAAGCGTCTTCTGGTGCAATAAAGCTAAATATGGAAAATATTAATGTAGTTGAATTATTTAAACAAGCAATTGGAGAATTTCAAGATAAATTCCAAAATAAAGGTTTATCTATAATTACAAATTATGAAAAAGAATATATATACATAAAGGCTGATAGTAGATATTTGTATAGAGTAATAGAAAATTTATTTAGCAATATTACAAAATATGCTTTAGAAGCTTCAAGAGTTTATATAGATATTGAAACAGAAGAAAATAAAGTGAAAATATCTGTAAAAAATATATCTAAAGAGAGATTAAATATATCAGAAGAGGAATTAATGCAAAGATTTGTAAGAGGAGACAAATCAAGAACAACAGAAGGAAGTGGACTTGGAATCTCAATAGCTAAGAGTTTAGTAGAACTACAAAATGGAACTTTTAAACTTAAAATTGATGGAGATTTATTTAAAGTAGAAATTAAGTTCGATAAATAATTTATTAGAAAGTAGAAGTAAAAATGAAAGTTTTGATTTTAACAGCCAAATGTCGGAATGGGGCATTACTCAACTGCTTTAACACTAAAGAAAGAATTAGAAAACAAGAATATTGATGCTGAAGTTATAGATTTTTATGAATATATTTTTCCTAAGGCTGGAAATATAATATATGGCGCATTTAATTTTCTTGTAAGTAAATTTAGTAGCATTTATAATTTCTTTTATCAGATTTCTTCTAATACAAATGTAACACCACTAAAGAGAATTATAGATAAAAAATTAGAAGTACTTTTTGAATCGAAAGAATTGGAAATAGTTGTATCAACTTTTCCAGTATGTTCTAATTATGTTTCTTTATATAAAAAATCTAGAAACAAAAATATAAAACTATATACATATATAACAGATATTGATGTTAATAAAGAATGGATAACAGAAGAAACAGATATGTATTTTGTTGGTTCAAAAATTACTAAAAAACAATTAGAAAATTATGATGTAAATAGTGAGAAAATTAAAGTTGTTGGTATTCCTGTAAAACAAGAATTTAAGAAAAACTTATATAGCAAATGCAAAAATGAAATTCTTATTATGGGTGGTGGATTAGGATTATTACCAAATATAGATAAAATTATAAAAGAATTGATATCAAATAAAAATATACATGTAACTTTAATTGCAGGAAAAAATAAAAAATTATTTTATAAATATAATGAAAAATATAATAATCTAAGTGTTGTTGGATATACAAACGAAGTATATAAATATATGGAAAAAGCTGAAATTATTATTACTAAAGCAGGTGGAATAACTTTATTTGAAGCGATAAATTCTCAAACGCCAATTTATGTAATTTCTCCATTTTTGTATCAAGAAGTAGGAAATGCTATGTATATAGAAAAAGAAGGAATTGGAATAATAAATTGGAATGATAATGAGTCTGTTGCAACAGATATAATAAATTTATTAAATTATCCAATGAAGCTAGAAAGAATGAAAAGAAATATGAGAAAGATTACGAACAATTTAGAAAACACTAATATTTTAAATACATACTTGGAGGAAAAAATATGCTAATCTTTATTATAATTGCCATAGTTTTATTAATCTTTTTATTCTATAGTTTCATACCAGCTAATATTAACAAGAAAAAGTTTTTTTGTAGAAGAAAAACGACTAAAAAAATAGTATATCTTACATTTGATGATGGACCAAGTGAATATACAGAAGAATTATTAGATTTATTAAAAAAATTTAATATAAAAGCAACATTTTTCTGTGTAGCAAATTTTGCAAAAAAATATTCCAAAACAATAGAAAGAATGAAAAAAGAAGGACATACAATTGCTCTGCATTCTTTAAAACATAAAAATTCAATGTTACAAGGTATTTTTGAAACAAAAGCTGACTTAAATAAAAGTTTATTAATAATGAACGAATTAGGAGTAGAAATTCATTATTATAGACCACCATGGGGTGATGCAAATTTATATTTACAAAGAAAGTTAAAAAATTATCATATAAAAATGATTTTATGGGATACAATGGCAGAAGATTGGCTTGCAAATACAACATCAGATACAATTTCTGATAAACTTCTAAAAAGAGTAAAAAATGGAAATATAATTTGTTTGCATGATGGGAGAGGAAAAAAAGAAGCTCCAAAAAGAACAATAGAAGCTTTAGAAAAGGTGTTACCAATATTTTTAGAGAAAGGATATGAATTTAAAACAATAGATGAATACAAAGATTAAAAAGGGAATTGTTAATGCAATAATATTTATACTTTTTGTGTTTCTTACATTTTATACTATTTTTAAAGATAACAATATTTCGCAGATTCTAGAAGCAATAAAATTTGTTAATTTAAAATATATAATAGTTGCTATATTTTGTATGTGTTTTTTTGTATGTGCAGAAGGCATAAACATAGCTAGAACATTAAGAATACAAAATTGTAAGATTAATTTTATATCTGGAATAAAATATGCATTAGTAGGATTTTTCTTTAGTGGAGTTACACCAAGTGCATCTGGTGGAGATCCAATGCAAATGTATTATATGACTAAAGATGATTTGCCACTTGGTCAGTCAGCTTTAGCTGTAATAACTGAGTTTTCGAGCTTTCAATTCGTTACTATAATAATATCAATCATAGGATTGATTACAAGTTATAATTTTATAAATAGTTCAGTTGGAAATATAAAATATTTCTTATTTATAGGAATTTTAATAAATGTATTTATATTAACTATATTATTATTAACTGTATTTTCAAATAAGTTGATTTTAAAAATATTAAATATTTTTTGTAAGATTTTGGAAAAATTTCATTTTAAGAAAACAGAAGAATTTAGAAATAAATGTATTGTTCAAATAAACGAATATAAGTCTGGTGCAGAATTATTAAAGAAAAATAAAAAAGTGCTTTTGAAAATTGTGTCTACAACATTAATACAAATTATTTTATATCATAGCATACCATATTTTATATATTTGGCATTTGGACTAAGTGGTGTAAGTTATTTAAAGTTTTTAGCATTGCAATCAGTTTTATATATATCAGTATCATCACTTCCGCTACCAGGAGCAGTAGGTGCTAGTGAAGGTGGATTTATGTTTATTTATAAATTATTGTTTCCAAATGAAATTTTAAGTAGTGCAATGATTTTAAGTAGAGGAATAAGCTTTTACTTATTTATAATAATTAGTGGAATTGCTGTTTTATGTTTTAGTTTGAAAAATTATTGTAAAAAGAAAAGCAGTTTTAAATTAAGTTCAAATACTAATTGTTAAATAGAAGAATAACTTAAAATATAAAACATATAATCAAACAGATGGTGATTGTATGAAAATATTTGTAATTAAAAAGAAAATAATTTTAATATGCTGTATTATTAGTTTAGTAATAACAGCATATTTTTTGTATTTGGCGATTTTTGAAGAAAAAACTGTAATGGCAGTAGAATTAATGAAAAATAGTAAATTTGTATATGAAAAAGTTTCTGATGACTGGAAGAAAAAGATTACAGAATTACCAAAAGGAAAAGAGAAGATTGCATTTCTAACATTTGATGATGGTCCATCAATAAAAGTTACAGATAAAATCTTAGATATATTAAAAGAAGAAGATATAAAAGCATCATTTTTTGTAATAGGAAAAAAGGTTGAAGAACATCCAGAAATCGTAAAAAGAGAATACGAAGAAGGACATTATATTGCTAATCATGGATATGATCATAAAAATTCTAAGTTATACCAAAGTGATGAAAGTTTTATACAAGAAATAAAAAAGACAGAAAATGCTATAAAAAATGCTGTAGGAGATAGTAATTATTCACCGAGAGTATTTAGATTTCCAAATGGTTTTATGTCACCACAATACAAAGGACAGAAAAAAAGAGCTGTAAAATTATTAGAAAATATGGATTATACATATATAGATTGGAATTGTTTAAATAATGATTCTATAAAAAAATACTCAAATTATGAGTTGCTGACAAATCTAAAAAAGTCTGCAAAAGGAAAAAATACATTGGTGATTTTAATGCATGATACAAAAGATGTTAGTAATAGTTCATTAGTGTTAGAAGATTCAATAAAATTTTTAAAAGAACAGGGCTATACTTTTAAAAATTTTTATGATGTTTTGAAGTAAAATAAAATTTGTAGAAAATGGCTTAATTAACATAGCATAATTATAGAAAACAACATGTTACAATTATAGTAAATTTATTGCAAAGAAGAAATTTATATAGTAAAATATGCATATAGAGAAAATCGAATTGCTAAATAGTTTGGTATAAATTTTTTATATAATTTATACTTAAGGCTTTTGAACGAGGGAAAAATGGAAAGAATAGATAAAATTATAGCATCACAAGGCAAATATTCTAGAAGTGAAGTGAAAAAGATGCTAAATCAAGGTAGAATAAAAGTAAACGAAAAAATTGTAAAAAAAGCTGAAGAAAAAGTTGATATAGAAAATTCTATAATAAGTATAGATAATATAAATTTAAATTTTAAGAAAAATCTATATTTGATATTAAATAAACCTAAAGGTTATATATCTGCAACAGAAGATAGAAAACAAAAAACAGTATTAGAATTAGTACCAGATGAATATAAAAGAAAAGGACTTTTTCCTGCTGGTAGATTAGATAAAGATACAACAGGAATGATGATTATTACAGATGATGGTGGATTCGCACATGATATTTTATCACCCAAAAAACATATTGCTAAAACATATAGAGTAACAATAAATATTGAAATTACAGAAAAAATGAAAAAAGATTTTGCAAAAGGAATAGTGTTAAAAGATCATGTGTGTTGTCCAGCAATTATAAGAGTTGAGAATGAAAATACAGCATTAATTACAATAACGGAAGGAAAATATCATCAAATAAAGAGAATGTTTGGTTGCTTTGGAGCTAAAGTGGTAGAACTGCATAGAATTCGTATGGGAAATTTGGATTTACCAACTGATTTAAAGCAAGGAGAATGTAGAGAACTTTCAGCAAAAGAAATTAATCTATTAAAAGAAAAAATTGCAGAATTATAAAATTGAAAGGAAATAAAAGTTATAATGGAAGAATTATTTGATGTTTTAAAAGAAAATGGAGATTATGCAGATAGAATTGAAAGTAGAGAAAATTGTCATAAATATGGATTTTGGCATAAAGCAGTTGCTTTATTTATTATAAATTCTAAAAAACAAGTATTGTTACAAAAAAGAAGTGAAAATAAAAAATTATGGCCAAATACTTGGGATATCACAGCAGGAGGTCATGTTCATACAGGAGAATTTGGATTTGAAGCAATAATTAGAGAAAGTAAAGAAGAGTTAGGAATTAACTTAAATAAAAAAGATATAACTTTTATAGGTTCTACAATTTCAACAAATAAAAAAGATGATATTATAAATAATCATTTTAATGAATATTATATAGCGAATAAAGATATTGATGAAAAAAATTTAAATTTACAATCTGAAGAAGTTTCAGAAGTTAAATGGGTAGATAAGGAAGAGATTTTAGAAAAAATTAAAAATAATTATGAAGGAATAACAGGAAAAATAGAATGTTGGAATTATCTTGCAAAATATTATGAATGGTTAGGATAAGAACTATTTAGATAAAGAAATTGATTAATCAAAATCAATGAAAGCTGTAAATTCAAAATATTTTGAAAAAAGGGTACACAAAACAGAAAAAATATGTTACAATTTAAAATGGAATTTTTAAAAATAAAATTAATATGTAAAATAAAATGAAAAATTAAAAGGAGGAAATGGAAAATGTCAGGACATAGCAAATGGCACAATATTCAAGCCAAAAAAGGAAAAGCTGATGCAGCACGTGGAAAGATATTTACAAAATTAGGAAGAGAATTATTAATAGCTGTAAAACAAGGTGGTCCAGATCCTGCAGGAAACTCAAAATTAAAAGATGTTATAGCAAAATGTAAAGCAAACAACATGCCAAATGATACAATAAATAATGCTATTAAAAAAGCTTCTGGTGAAGGAAGTAACGAAACATACGAAGAAATTACATACGAAGGATATGGAACAAACGGTGTCGCTGTTATAGTAAATGCATCTACAAATAACAAAAATAGAACAGCAGCAGATGTTAGACATGTATTTGACAAAGCAGGTGGAAACTTAGGAACAACTGGTTGTGTATCTTATATGTTCGAGAAAAAAGGAATAATAGTAATTGAAAAAGAAGAATGCCCATTAGAAGAAGATGATTTGATGCTTCTTGCAATTGATAGTGGAGCAGAAGATTTTTCAAGTGAAGAAGAAGTATATCAAATAACAACAGCTCCAGCTGATTTTACATCAGTAATGGAAAAACTAGAAGAAAACGGAATTAAATTCTTAGAAGCAGGTGTACAAATGATTCCAAGTACATATGTATCTTTAGACGAAAAATCAGCAGAAAAAATGCAAAGATTAATAGATAATCTAGAAGAATTAGATGATGTTTTAGAAGTATTCCATAATTGGGAAGAATAGATATTAATTGCATAAATACATAATTTGGAGCAAAAGATGAAAAAGAAAAATAAAATTTTTGAAAGGATATTAGAACTTATTGCTCTAATATCCTTTGTTATTTTAGCAGTATTTGTTGGCAGTAAACATGAACCTTGGGCAGATGAGGCACAAGCTTGGCTACTTGCAAGAGATACTACTATCCCAGAATTATTGCAAAATTATATGGGATATGAAGGAAGTCCAGCTTTATGGCATATAATTTTAAAGGGATTTATTGCTATTGGTTGGACATATGAATATTATTACTTAATACCGATAATTATAACAAGTATAGGAATTGCAATTTGTGAATTTAAATCAGATTTACCAATATACATTAAATTAGTTTTACCATTTACATATTATATTTTTTATCAATATACTATTGTTGCTAGAAGCTATTGTTTGGTTTTTCCTACTTTAATGTATCTGAGTTTGGTGTATAATCAAAAAACTGAAAAACCAATACAGTTTGGAATAGGAATTGCAATTTTATTAAGTATTTCTTCGCATACTTGTATACTAGCTGCATGTATCTCATTTATTTATGGACTTCAAGTATTAGCTTTAACATATAAATTTATAAAAAAGAAAGATGATGTAAAAAAATCAAATATAATTAAAAATTGGATTGTAATATTCTTATTATTAGCTACTTTTTTAGTTACAGCTTTTTATGTACGAACACCTGCAGATCATGTAGAATTTAGAAATAATGAATTTAAAAAATGGAAAGCGGTTGCAGTTGTTATATCTGATAGTTTAGTAACAAATGATCATGATAAAGTAGTATGTACAGCAGTTGGAGTACTTACAATAGTAATATTGTGTATTGCTTATTTTCGAGACAAAAGGTTTTTCGAAGCATTACTATTAATTTTACCAGTATATTGTTTTTTAGTACTATTTTATTATAATAAATGGCATATAGGATTGATTTTTGAAATTATATTATTTGTATTAATAATACATAAAAAAATAATTAAAGATTCAATTTTACAATTTATATTCTTAATTGTTTGTTGCTTACAAGTATTATATTCATTTAATACTTCAGCATATGATTATGTTAATCAATATTCAGCTTCAAAGGATATTGCTAGATTTATAAATAATAATAGTGGATATGTAGATAGAAAAATTTATGGAATTGGATATAGTGCAACAGCAATCGAACCATATTTTGATAAAAATATTTTTGCTAATAAAAGAGATAATAAAGGTTTTTATTCTTGGAGAGAAGATGAACCTGCATATATGTCTTTAGAAGAAATGAAGGACAATTTGCCAGATATATTAATAATATCAACATTTTCAAGTTCTTCTTATCAAACACTTATAAATAGAGTTGAAACATCTAAATTATATGAAAAATATTATTTTGATGGTGCAACTTATGTAAAAGATGCTATTTATGAAAATGAAGGTTTTTATGTTTATGTTTCAAATAAACTTTTGAGTGAAAACAAAGATTTTAAAAACTCAGAAGTAGTTATATTAGAAAATGAACAAACAAGTATAAATAATTAATTAAAATTGTGTATTATATTTTACTCTTATACATATAATAACTTATATAAATGTAAGTGAATTATGTATAAGAGTTTTTTTATATAATAGGAAAGCAATTGTTATTTCAAATTGTATAAAAATTTACACTCAATATTTCAAAGATTTTATTTTAAATTTTTATTACTATAAATGTTTTGTATTGAATTTGAGTTTGCAAAATTCGTATTTTGGAGGTATAAAATGTTTTTTCGTACAGATTTAGCTTTAGAAAGAAGAGATATTTATAGAAAAGCAAATAATTTGGAAGATGAAATTCCAGGAATAAAATATAATGTTGAAAATATAGGAAAAAATAAAATAACGAGAGTAGAAATTACTTCAAAAGAAGGAGAAGAAGCGTTAAATAAAAAAATAGGAAATTATATAACTATAGATGTTAATAAAATAAATAATTTATTAGAAGAAGAAAATCAAAAAATAGTAGAATTATTAAGTAATGAAATTGAAAAAATAGTAGACAAGCATATAGGAAAATCTGAAGATGTTTTAGTTGTGGGCCTTGGAAATTTATATTCAACACCAGATTCATTAGGCTCAAAAGTTGTAAAGAAAATAGAAATAACAAGGCATATAAAAAAATATATGCCACAGTATATTGATAAAAATGCAAGAGCAATTAGTGCAGTAGCACCAGGTGTACTTGGGATGACAGGAATAGAAACATGGGAATTTTTAAAAGGAATAGTAGATAATGTAAAGCCGAAATTAATACTTGCAATAGATAGTTTATGTTCCAAAAGTGTAAATAGAATTAGTAAATCTATTCAAATTTCAGATACAGGAATAGTGCCTGGAGGTGGTGTAGGAAATGCTAGAATAGAACTTACAAAAGAATCTTTAGGAATACCAGTAATTGCATTAGGTATTCCAACATGCGTTGATGTTGCTACAATTACAGAAGATGGAATAAATTTATGGATAGATAATTTAAAAGAAAAAGAAAACATAGATACTAAAGTTTTAGAAAAAAACAATAATTATGAATCTATAAAAGAAGCTTTATTGCCATCAGATTTAAATTTTATAGTAACTCCAAAAGAAATTGATGAACTAATAGAAAATATGACTGAAATAGTTTCAGTTGGAATAAACAATGCTATTTAAAATTTTTGTAAATTAACTATTGATTTTTTTACAAGTTTGACATATAATAATCAAAGAAAATAGGAACTATTCCTATTTTATAAAGGAGGAATTAATAATGGATTTAAAAGGATCAAAAACAGAAAAAAATTTAATGGACGCTTTTGCAGGAGAATCACAAGCAAGAAATAAATATACTTACTATGCTAGTAAAGCAAAAAAAGAAGGATACGAGCAAATTGCAGCAATTTTCCAAGAAACTGCAGATAATGAAAAAGAACATGCTAAATTATGGTTCAAATTATTACATGATGGAGATATCCCATCAACAGAAGAAAATTTAGCAGATGCAGCAGCTGGAGAAAATTATGAATGGACAGATATGTATGAAAGAATGGCTCAAGAAGCTAAAGAAGAAGGATTTACAAGAATAGCTTATTTATTTGAAGCTGTTGGAAAAATCGAAAAAGAACATGAAGAAAGATATAAAAAATTATTAGCAAATGTAGAAGAAAAATTAGTATTCAGCAAAGATGGAGATGCTATTTGGAAATGTAGAAATTGTGGACATATTGTTGTTGGTAAAGAAGCTCCAGAAGTATGCCCTGTATGTGCACATCCAAAATCATTCTTTGAAGTAAAAGCAGAAAATTATTAATATAAAATTTTATTTATATAAAAAGTTTTTAATTTATATATTTAAAATTGTATAAATTATATTGCACATAAATAAAGAAAAAGTAAAAATATAAAAAGACTATTATAGTAACTAAAATTGATTTTAGACTATTTATATAGTCTTTTTTTGTTGAAATTGAAAATTTTTATTTAGCTATATTATAATTTTATTAAATTCATATTTAGCTATATTACTTTTTTATTTATGTACTTGCTACAAAATAAAATTAAAAGAATATGATAATATTAAGGTTTTAGTAAATAATAAAGTTATGGGAGGAACATGACATGAGAACTATATGTGTAAAAACAAATGATTTGAATAAAATAGATTATTTACTAAAAGAATTTGACAATATTTCTCTGAAAGATATATATTTATCAAGTTATAAATTTAAGATTTTTCAAAATGTAATAATTCATTATACTGGCAAAGATGAAAACATATTTATTTCGACTGTATCAGAAAAAATAGCAAATACAATTGAATATTTTTATCAAGAAAAATTTATAAATAGAATTATAAGAGAAAATTATTTTTATTTAGAAAATGAAGAACAAAATGCTGTTTTAAGAATAACTAAGAAAATAGTAAATTCACCAGAATGTACATTAAATTGTAAAAAAGATATTCTAACATCAATAATATATAGATATTTAGAAGAAAACAAAACTATGATTTTAGATGGTTTTTCAGAATTTAGATTACAAGATTATAAAAAATTATTAGATTATGTTACAGAATTATCTGTGTTTAATTATTTGAATTTAACAGTATAAAATACAAATTAATACTGGACAGAATATAAAAAATGTATTAATATAATAACTAGAAATTTTAATAACGAAAGAAGAATTAGATGAGTATATTTACAATTAAATTAATAGCAGTTATAACAATGCTGTTAGATCACATAAGATATGCAATTCCAGAAACAAATTGCATATTATTTGAATTACTTGGGAGAATGTCGTATCCATTATTTGCTTTTGTACTAACAGAAGGATATATACATACAAGTAGTAAAAAGGAGTATGCAAAAAGATTAATAAAATATGGATTAATTTCTCAAATACCATTTATGTTGTTTAGAAGTATTCTGGGAAAAAATGAATGGAAGATGCTAAATATAATGTTTACACTATTATTAGGTTTTATTGGAATACTTTCTTTAGATAAAATAAAAAATAAATTGATATCAATACCAATATTAATATCAATACCGGTGTTAGCATGTTTTCTAAAGGTAGATTATGGTTGGTATGGAATTTTATTTATTTACATTTTTTATTTATTTAAGAATAAAAAGCCTATGATTTTACCAGCGACAATTGCTTTATGTACGATTTATTATGCTGTAAGATATAAAATGGCATTTTTTAATAATATTATATATTTACAAATTTTATTTATATTATTTTCTTTAATATTTGTGTATATGTACAATGGAGAAAAGGGAAGAAGCATGAAAAAATTTTTCTATTGGTTTTATCCATTACATTTACTAATATTATATTTAATATATTTTAATAGGATATAGTGATTTTGATAAATAATTTATATGAGAAAATAAGTTGTTATTGTAAATATAAAAAAGAAGATAAGATATAAAGTAAAAAATAAAAATCGTTAAAATTAATTAACGATTTTTATTTTTGTAACATTTTATATAATAAGAAGTCTATTAAACTTTCTTATTTTTAGATTAAATAAAATTAATTAAGCGAAAGCTTGGCGTTTTTTGAAAGATAATAAATTTGTAATTTCTGTACCAGTTTTCTTTTGAGAAGATACCTTTTCTGCTTGTTCTTGAGCAATTTGTTTTGCTTGACGTTCTGCCATTGTTTCGCAAATAGCTTTTTGATATGTGAAATGAGTATCTTGTGCAATTTTTGGCCAATTGTATTCAGTTTTTACTTTTTGTTTAGCATTTTTTACAATTGAATCACATAGTTTATGATCAAATAATAATGTAAGAATAGAATCTGCTATTGAATTGTAGTTACCTGCATAGCTTTTCATTCCGTTTACTCCATGATCTACAATTTCGTTTAAACCTCCAACATCAGAAACTACTATAGGATTATCTGATAACATTGCTTCCAAAGCAACAATACCAAATGGTTCATAAGTACTAGGGAATACAGCAATATCAGCAGCACGATACATTTTTTTAACTTGTTTTGAATTTAGATAACCAGTAAAGTAAACTTTGTTTCCTAATCCTAAAGAATTAACTTCATTGCGAAGTTCATCAAGCATAGGACCTTTTCCAGCAATAATTAATTTTGCGTCATGATAATTACTTAAAATTTTAGGCATTGCAGCAATTAAATGTTGAACACCTTTTTCATATACAAGTCTTCCAACAAAAAGAATAATTTTTTCATTATCCATAGCATATTGTCTTCTAAAATCGTAATCTCTTTCAACATTGTCAAAAATGTCTAAGTCAACACCATTTGGAACAACATTAATTTTTTCAAATGGAAGACCAAATAATCTTTGTAATTCGTTTTTCATATAATTACTATTTACTATAACTTCTGAAGATTCATAAGTTAACATCCATTCTGTGTCATTAATATATTTTTGTTGTTCTCCTTGAATACCACTATTTCTTCCAGCTTCAGTTGCATGAATTGTAGAAACGATAGGAGTATTATAAGCATATTTTAATGTTTTAGCAGCATATGCTACTAACCAATCGTGAGCATGAATTACATCAAATTTTCCATCTTTTGCAATTATTTCACCAGCTTTTGCTATCATATTGAAGTTAAGTTGCATAATCCAATCAATAAAATTGTTTGGTTGAATCATAAAATTATCAACTCTATAAACTTTTACTCCATTATCGTTTTCTTCATAAGGAACATCACCATCCCTATATGTAATAACAGTTACATCATGACCATCTTTTATTAATCTGTGTGATAAATCATGAACAACTCTTGCTATTCCTCCTACAACTCTTGGTGGATATTCCCATGATAGCATTAAAATTTTCATTTGCTTTTTTACTCCTTTCAAAATTTCTTTTGTAAATTTATTTAATTTAATATTTATTATTTCTTGATGTCTATTTTATATAATAAATTCTAAAAAGTAAACCGTTTTTTGACAAAAAAATGAAAAAAAAGCATAAAAATTTTTTATTGTTACATTTGTGTTGCAAAGAAATTACAATATGTTTTCAAAATATACTATTTTAGACATTTTGCGAATTTTGTAAAAAAATAAAACTTGACAAAAAACATTATTTTTTGCATAATTATTTTTAATAAAAACTTGACAATATTTGAAATGATTTTGAGGAAATTTTATTATTTAAATATAATACAAAAAATAACAAAAAAATTTAAAATTATACTTGTAATTATTTTTGTTTTGATATACTATTATATTGTTATATAGAAAAGAAGATTTATTTATACTAAGGAGGAAACATAATGCCTGAGAATAAAAGCAGAACAGAAAATTTAAAAGATAAAGAAGAAAAAAAGGTAGTATCGAAAAATACTAATACTATTAAAAAAGATAGTTCAAAAAATAATACTTCTAAAAAAACAACATCAACATCAAAAAAATCTACTAATAGCATTAATAAAAGTAATAATATTAGTAAAAAGGTAGAAAGTGTATCTGATAAAAGTAGCAAAGGGGTTAATAACGTAAATAAAAACACTCAAAATAAAAAAGTTGGAAGTGAAAGTAATACTAAAAAAAGTGCTACAGAAAAAACAAAGACATCATCTAATAATGTTAAAAATACCAACAAATCTGCAAACAAAGCTAACAACAAAACAAATTCTAAATCTGTAACAGAATCAAAAACAACTAAAAATATTACTCAAAAAACTAAAGACACTAAAACAAAAAGTAGTGTAAAATCAAATACAAAAAAAGATATTAAAAATAATGATGTTAAAGATGTAAAAAAAGAAGTTAAAAGTGAAGAAATAAAACCAAAAGAATCTGCAATTATTTCTAAAATAAAAAGTTTCCTAAAGAAAATAGTAGAAATTCAAGAAGAAGCTAAAAAAGAAAAATTAGAACAAAAAGAAAAAGAAGCTGAAAAATTAGCTAAAAAAGAAAATAAAGAGATAGAAAAAGAAAAACAACATACTTACAATATAGAATATTATGATTTACCATATAGATATAATGAAACAGTTGTAAAAATTTTAGCACAAACACCAAAAAGATTATTTGTGTATTGGGATGTAGCTGACAGTGATAGAGAAAGATACATAAAAGCTTTTGGAGAAAATTTCTTTAATGATACATATCCTGTTTTATTAATTCATAATGATGATAAAAATTATACATTTGAAGTACCAATAAATGATTTTGCTAATAGTTGGTATTTAGATATAAATGATTCAAAATCAAAATATACAATTCAATTAGGCAGAAAGTTTAGAGAACAAGCTAAATTAGTAACAATTAATAGAGAACAAGTTAGAGATGAAAATATTATTATACAAAATGATTATTTACCTATAACAACATCAAATACATTAGAAGTTCCAAATGATCATATATTATTTGAAAACTTAAAACCTTATGTTGTATATAGAAATGTAAAGAACTATGAAGAGAAAGTAGTAGATATAAGCAACTTAGAATTTGCTAAGAAAATGGGCAAAGTATATAACATTTATGAAGTATACAAAGAGATTTACAAAAATGAAATGGAAGACGAAAGTCTATTAGATCTATTAAATCCATCTTCAATGAGCTCATCATCATTTAAGTAAAATGAAGAAAAGGGCGATGCTAAAAAGCAATCGCCTTTTATATATCAGCGGAAAATAGAAAAAGGAGAATTAAATGAAAAAGCAAACAAAGGGATATGTAAGTTTTATCTTACATGCTCATTTACCATATATACATCACCCAGAAAGTGAAGATTATTTAGAAGAAGAATGGTTGTTTGAAGCTATATCTGAAACATATATACCACTTTTATTAAATTTTCAAAAACTAGTAGAAGAAAAAGTTGATTTTAGAATTACAATGACAATGACACCTCCACTTTTAAATATGCTAGATAATGCTTTGTTACAAGAAAGATATATAAAATATTTAAAAAAACATATAGAACTTTGTGAAAAAGAAGTAAAACGTACAGTATATGATGCAAGATTAAATAATTTATCAAAATATTACCTAGATAGATATTCAAATGATTTACATGTTTTTAGAGATATTTATAAATGTAATTTAATTACAGGATTTAAGCATTTTCAAGATATTGGAGTATTAGAAATAATCACTTGTGGTGCAACACATGGATTTTTCCCAATTTTGTATGTGAATGAAAAAACAGTTAGAGCACAAATTGGAGTTGGTGTTCAAACTTATGAAAAATATTTTGGAAGAAAACCTAGAGGAATATGGCTTCCAGAATGTGGATATGTGCCAGAAGCAGATAAATACTTAAGAGAATTTGGAATTGAATATATAATAACAGAATCACATGGTGTATTATATGCAGATCCAACACCAATTTATGGTACTTATGCTCCAATAGTTTCTCCAAATAATGTTGTAGCATTTGCAAGAGATATAGAATCTTCAAGACAAGTTTGGAGTTCTATAACAGGATATCCGGGAGATTATAATTATAGAGAATTTTATAGAGATATCGGATATGAAGCAGATTATGAATATATAAAACCATATATTGCACATAATGGAGTTAGAGTAAATACAGGTATAAAATACTATCGTATTACAGGAAAAACAGAGCAAAAAGACTATTATGATGTACAATGGGCAAAAGATTCTGCAGAAAAACAAGCAGGTCATTTTATGAATTGCAGAACACAACAAATAGAACATTTATCAAGTTTTATGGATGTTCCACCAATTATTACATGCCCATATGATGCTGAACTTTATGGACATTGGTGGTATGAAGGGCCATATTGGTTATATATTTTATTTAAAAAGATTTATTATGATGAGTGCAATTTTGAACTTATTACACCAAGTGAATATATAGACAGATATCCAAATATTCAAGTTGCTTCACCTTGTCGTTCAAGTTGGGGAGCTAATGGATATAACGAAGTTTGGCTAAATCCATCAAATGATTATGCACATAGACATTTGCATAAAGCAGGAGATAGAATGTGTGAACTTGCTCATATGTTTCCAAATGAAGGAGATACACTAAGAAGACAAGCTTTAAATCAATGTGCAAGAGAATTACTTTTAGCACAAAGTAGTGATTGGTTATTTATTATTACAAATGGAACAATGGTTGAATATGCACACAAAGCAATAAAAGAGCGTATAGGTAGATTTACAAAATTGTATTATCAAATCAAAAGAGATAAAATAGATGCAAAATATCTATTAGATGTATTTGACAAAGACGATATTTTCCCTGAAATTGATTATATGATTTATTACTAAAATATATTATAAAACGGAGGCTAAAAATGGAAGTTTATGATAGAGCAAATGCTTTAGCAAGAGCAATTAAAGAATGTAAAGAATATAGAGAATACAAAGAAATAAAAGCAGAAATTTCAAAAGATCCAGATTTAAAACAAAAAGTAGATGAATTTGAAAAAATTCGTTATGAAGAACAATTATTAGCTATGCAAGGTGAAAAACAAAGTGATGGAAAAATGCAAAAACTTCAAGAATTATATAAAATTTTGGTTCAAAACGAACAAGTAAAAGATTATTTTGATAAAGAAGTACGTTTTAATGTTATGGTAGCTGATGTTAATAAAATTATTGGTGAATCTATAAAAGACGTATTATAAAGAACAAAAGTGGACATTATGATAATTGAAAAAGGCAAAATTTCATGCAAATTAATAAACACGGTATAAAATATATCGTGTTTTTTTATATTTGTACTATAATTCAATTGATAATTTTGATTTTTTATTATATAATATATGCCAAATTAGTTATTATAGGAGAAAAGGAATGAATCGAAAATGGGAATTTTATAATCAAGATGAAAATTTAGTGCAAAAAATAGCAAAAGAACACAATATATCAGAACTTTTATCAGCAATATTAGTAAATAGAAATATTACAGATAAAAAAGATATAGATGTTTTTTTAAATCCAACACGAAAAGATTTTCATAATCCATATTTAATGCCAGATATGGAACAAGCAGTTGATAGAATTTTAATGGCAATAGAAAAAAAAGAAAAAGTAATCATATATGGTGATTATGATGTAGATGGAATTACAAGTATTACAGTAATTAAAAAATTCTTAAAAGAAAGAGGTTTGGATGTAGGATATTATATACCAAACAGGTTAGATGAAGGATATGGACTAAACAAAGAAGCAATTGAAAAAATAGCAAATGAAGGATATACACTAATCATCACAGTAGATTGTGGTATTTCTGGAATAGAAGAAATAAAATATGCTTATGAAAAAGGAATGGAAGTTATAGTAACAGACCATCATGAACCTTTAGAAGAATTACCAAAATGTGTAGCAGTAATAGATTGCAAAAGAAAAGATAATAAATATCCTTTCAAAAATTTGGCAGGTTGCGGAGTTGTTTTTAAATTAACTCAAGCAATTAGTCAAAAATTAAATCTAGATGAAAAAGAATATCTAAAATATTTAGATATAGTATGTGTTGGAACAATATCAGATATAGTTCCTTTAGTAGATGAAAATAGAGTTATTGCAAAACTTGGACTAAAATTAGTAGAACAAACTAGAAATCCAGGGCTTAAAGCTTTGCTAATTGCTTCAGGATATAAAGATGTAAATTCAAATACTGTTTCTTTTGGAATTGCACCAAGAATAAATGCTTGCGGAAGAATGGGAAAAGAAGAAGAAGCTTTAAAGTTATTTTTAACAGAAAATATAGTTGAGGCTGGAAACATTACAGATAAATTAAACAAATACAATAGAGAGCGTCAAGAAATAGAAAAAAGAATTTTTGAAGAAGCATTATCAAAAATTGAAAAACAACATTTAGATCAAAACAATGTAATAGTTGTAGGTTCAGAAAATTGGCATCATGGAGTAATCGGAATTGTAGCATCAAAAATCACAGAATTATATTTTAAGCCTAGTATATTAATTTGTTTTGAAGGAAGCGAAGGCAAGGGATCTGGCAGAAGCATACCAGGATTTGATTTACATGAAGCATTATGTGAATCAAGTGAATATTTAGAAAAATATGGTGGTCATGAAATGGCTGTCGGATTAAGCCTAAAGAAAGAAAATTTTCAAAAATTTGCAGATAAATTTGAAGAAATTGCTAAAAATGCTCATACAGAGGAAATAGAATCAGTTATAAATATAGATGAAGAAATTACATTAAAAGATGTAAATATCGAAACAGTAGAAAGTTTAAAGGCTTTAGAACCTTTTGGAGAGGCCAATAAATTACCAGTATTTATTTATAAAAATTTAAAAATAGATTCAATAAGAGCATTGTCAGAAGGAAAACATTTAAAACTTACATTAAAAGATGGAAATACAATTATAAATGGTATTGGATTTAATATGGGAAAATATGCAGAAGAATTTAGAATATCAGATAAAATAGATGTTTTAGGGGTATTAGAAATAAACTCTTTTAATGGAAGAGATACAATTCAAATAAATATGAGAGATATAAGAAAATCTTATTAATATCATGTGAAAGGGAGGAAAGATATGTCAGAAGAAAAAAATGCAACAATAGAAGAAATAATAGAAAATCAAAAATTAAATTATAAAAATTCAAATTCAGAATTAATATTAAAAGCATACAATTTTGCAAATTCATATCATGAAGGTCAAGTTAGAAAGTCAGGAGAACCTTATCTTATTCATCCATTAAATGTTGCATATATATTATCTACATTAGAATTAGATGATGAAACAATTTGTGCTGCTTTATTACATGATATTGTTGAAGATACTCCTGTAACAAATGAAGATTTACAAAAAGAATTTGGAAATTCAATTGCTGCAATGGTAGCAGGCGTTACAAAGTTAGGAACTTTGCGTTATACAAGTGCAGAAGAACAACAAGTAGAGAATTATAGAAAAATGTTTTTAGCAATGGGAAAAGATATAAGAGTTATACTAATAAAATTAGCTGATAGACTTCATAATATGAGAACTCTTAAATTTTTAAAACGTGATAGACAAATTGCAAATGCAAAAGAAACAATGGATTTATATGCACCACTTGCAAATCGTTTAGGTATTTATTCTTTAAAATGGGAATTAGAAGATTTAAGTTTTAAATATTTATATCCAGAAGAATATCATGAAATAGTTGTTGGATTAGATAAAAAAAGAGAAGAAAGATTAAAATTCTTAGATCAAATCCAAGAAGATTTAAATGCAGAAATGAAAGCTCAAAATATAAAAGCAGAAGTTACAGGAAGAGCAAAGCATTTATATAGTATTTATAGAAAAATGCAAAGAGACAATAAGTCTTTAGACCAAATTTACGATTTATTTGCATTGCGTATATTAGTTGATAGTGTAAAAGATTGCTATGCAGCACTTGGTGTGGTTCATGAGATGTATACACCTATGCCAGGTAGATTTAAAGATTATATTGCTGTACCAAAAAAGAATATGTATCAATCTATACATACAACTTTATTAGGACCTAAAGGAACACCTTTTGAAGTTCAAATTCGTACTTGGGAAATGCATAGAACAGCAGAATTTGGTATTGCTGCACATTGGGCATATAAAGAAGCAAGCAATAAAGGTAAAAAAGAAGCTGTTGTTGTTGGAGAAGATAAATTAGCATGGCTTCGTGAAACTTTGGAATGGCAAAAAAATACACAAAATCCAGATGAATTTTTAAATACTTTAAAAACAGAATTATTTGAAGATGAAGTATATGTATTTACACCAAAAGGAATGATTAAAGTAATGCCTAGAGGTGGAACACCAATAGATTTTGCATATAGTATTCATGAGCAAATTGGACATAAAATGGTTGGTTGTAAAATAAATGGTAAAATGATGCCTATTATTACACATTTACATAATGGTGATATAGTAGAAATTATTACATCAGATCAAAGTAAAGGACCAAGTAGAGATTGGTTAAAATTCGTAAAAAGTACATCTGCTAGAAACAGAATAAATCAATGGTTTAAAAAAGCTGAACGTTCACAAAACATAGAAAAAGGAAAAGATTTTGTAGAAAAAGAAATCAAAAAATTAGGATTAAAAAATTCAGACTTATTAAAACCAGAATGGTTACAAGTAGTTTTAAATAGATATAAATTTGCAAGTGTTGAAGATATGTATGCAAGTGTTGGATTTGGTGGAATGTCTGGAAACAAAGTGGTAGCTAGATTACTAGAAGAATACAAAAAAGAACACGAAGAAGAAGACTTAGAAAAGAAAATAGAAGAATTAGCTACTGCTAAACCAGTAAAAAATAAACCATCAAAAACAGGTGTTATTGTAAAAGGAATTGACAATTGCTTAGTAAAACTTTCTAGATGTTGTAATCCATTACCAGGAGATGAAATTGTTGGATATATTACAAAAGGTAGAGGAGTTTCAGTCCATCGTACTGATTGTGTAAACTTGAAAGATTTATTAAACGAAGAGAACAGAATGATTGATGTTTATTGGTATGATGATGTAAAAGGTTCTTACAGTGTAGATGTAGAAATTTTTGCAAATGATAGAAATGGATTATTAAAAGATGTCATTAAACAAGTTGACAATGCAAATGCAAAACTTATGGGAATTAATGCAAGAACAAATAAAGAAAATATCACAAATATAAATATAACAGTAGAAATAGAAAATATTGGAGAACTAAAGAAACTATTAACTTCATTAAGAAATATAGAAAGTGTATATGAAGTAAATAGAAAGAGAGGATAATTAAAAAATGATACTAAAGAGAATAAGAGTACATGCTGGAGAACAAGGTTTACTTACAAATTCATATATTGTATATGATGAAAATAAAAAAGAAGCAATGGTAGTAGATCCAGGTGGAGAACCAGAAAAAATTATAGAAGTATTAGATATTTTAGGAATAGAAGAACTTAAATATATTTTTGTAACACATTGCCACGCAGATCATATAGGTGGAATAAATGAATTGAAAAGAGCTAAAAAAGGAAAAATTTTAATTAGTAGAGATGATGCTGAAGGATTATATAATGATCAAATAAGTTTGGCATATTACATAAAAATTGAAAATCCAGAATTAGAAGCAGATTCTAGAATAGATGATGGTGATTTAATTCATGTAGGAGATATAGAATTTAAAGTAATAGCAACACCAGGACATACAAAAGGTGGAGTATCTTTATATTGTGAGAAAGAAAGACTTGTTTTTACAGGTGATACAATGTTTTCTGGAACATGGGGAAGAACAGATTTACCAACAGGTAATTTTGAAGAACTTATGGATTCAATTACAAATAAATTAATGAAATTACCAGGAGAAACAATTTGTTATCCAGGACATGGAAAAACAACTATGATAGAAGATGAGAAAAGTATATATTTAGAATTAAAAGAAAAAGAATTTTAAGTCATTAAAAATAATAAGAGAGGAATGATAATAGAATGAATAAAGTAGAACCAAAAATTTTACCAGGTTTTATGGAATTATTACCACAAGACCAAATAAAATTTAATAAAATGTATGATACAATTAGAAAAGTATATGAAAGATTTGGTTTTTTACCATTAGATACACCAATATTAGAATATTCAGAAGTATTACTTGCAAAAGCAGGTGGAGAAACAGAAAAACAAATATATAGATTTATGAAAGGTGATACAGATATATCAATGAGATTTGATTTAACTGTACCACTTGCAAGATATGTATCACAAAGATACAATGATTTAACATTTCCATTTAAAAGATATCAAATGAACAAAGTATATCGTGGAGAAAAACAACAAAAAGGAAGATATAGAGAATTTTATCAATGTGATATAGATGTTATAGGAAATGAAAGTTTAGATTTAGTATTTGATGCAGAAATACCAACTATAATATATCATGTTTTTAAAGAATTAAATATTGGTGAATTTGTTATAAAAATAAATAATAGAAAAGTGCTAAATGGATTTTTTGAATCATTAGAATTATCAGATAAAGTAACAGATATTTTAAGAACAATTGATAAAATTGATAAAATTGGAAAAGAAGCTGTAAAAGAAGAACTTATAAAATTTGAAATATCAGAAGAAAAAGCAGATAAAATATTAAATTTTATAGCAATTACAGGAAGCAATAGCGAAATACTAGAAAAACTAGAAGAATTAAAAATAGAAAACGAAACATTTAAGAATGGATTATTTGAATTGAATGAAGTAGTTAAAAACTTAAAAGCTTTTAATGTACCAGAAGATAATTTTAATATTAATTTAACAATAGCAAGAGGATTAGATTATTATACAGGAACAGTTTATGAAACTAATTTAGTTAAATATCCAGAACTTGGAAGTATTTGCTCAGGTGGAAGATATGAAAATTTAACAGAATATTATACAAAACAAAAATTACCTGGAATTGGAATTTCAATAGGATTAACAAGATTATTTTCACAATTAAAAGATATCGGGTTATTAGATGAAGTAGATGAAAATAAAAGTGTAACAAAAGTTTTAGTAATGGATATTGGAAGCCAAGATTTTGCATATATGCTAAAAATAGCAACAGCTTTTAGAGAAGCTGGAATTCCTACAGATGTTTATTATGGTGACAAAGGAATGAAAGCAAAAATGAAATATGCAAATAAATTGTATATTCCATTTGTAGCAATTATAGGAGAAGACGAAATAAAAAATAATACAATATCAATAAAAAATATGTTTACAGGAGAACAAAAAACTTTAAGCATAGAAGAGGCAATAAAAGAAGTGACTGAAAAATAAAAACAAGTCTTGATTTTATGTAAATTTTGTGATATATTATATAAGCTATCGCAATTATAAATTGCAAAATTATTTATTTATATTTCTTTGAGTTAAACGGATGGTGCACACTCTGTTTAATATACAATAAAAGAAAGAAGAGGGAATAGGACATGACAATAACAAAGAAAACAGTAAAACGGATTGTAAAAACCATTATTGGAGGAGGTGCAGCTTTATACGGAATTTATAAAGCATTCGAAACCTACTTCTATAACAAATACAATGCGGAATATGGTAACGAGTACGAAAACGGATATGATGACGGCAGTGATGATGGTTACGACGAAGGCTATGACGATGGGTATGAGAATGGCTATGTAAACGGAAAAGCCGAAGGTTTTGACTTGGGTGAAAAGACAGGCAAAGACGAAGCATACTTGAATATGCAAGAAGATTCTGAAAAAGTGTATGATTTTTCTTGTTGCTATGGAGGAAAATGCAAAGAATGTAGAGGATGCCAAAAAGCAAGTGATACAGAAACTGCGAAAACAGAAGAACAGCCTCAGAATCCGGCAGAACAGTCTCAGGAAGAAGAACATGAAGAGACATCAGAAACAGCAGAGTCAACCGAAGCAACTACACCTACAAGTACTGCAGAAGAATTAGCCGACAAGGCAGATGAAGCAGAAAAAGAAGTAGTAGCAGAATAAAGTGATTTACTAGAAATTTACTAGAACATGTTATAATTACGGGTGCACACGTACACTAATCCTATCGACAGAAAAATAACAAGAAAAAGAGAACATCAACAGCTAATGTTGTATGTTCTCTCTTCATTTTATACGATGAAAGTACTTTGTACTTCATATTATATAAAGGCTTTCGCTCAACTTTATTTTATTATTTACTTTGCCAATTGATATATAGCTTCTGCATAAATATAAGAAGCAGTCATTAATTTATCAATATCTATGAATTCGTTAGCTTGATGGCACATATCAGTATCGCCTGGCATATTTGCACCATATGAAACGAAATTTGGAAATGCTCTAGCATAAGTACCACCACCAATGGCTTTTGCTTCTTCATTACTGTTTGTTTCTTTATTATAAATACCAACAAGAGTTTTAACAAGAGGACTATCTTTTGAAACTAATAATGAATCTTGTCTGCTTGTTACTATTACTTCAATATTTTCATAAAATCTAACTAATTTTTTATATTGCAAAATAATGTCATTTAAAGATGTGTGAACAGGAACTCTTAAATTAATTCCAATATCTAAAATTCCATTTTCAAATTTTACATTTCCAATATTTGAAGTTAAAGAACCAGATTCATCTTGAATACATGAATTTTCTTCAAATTCAGTAGCATACTCAATTTCTTTTCTAGATAGAAATTCAGGACTTTCAATTTCAAATAAACCTAAATGAAATAATTTTTGCAAATACTCAATTCCAGTTTCAGATGCATCAAAATTTTCTACTAAAAATTTAAACAAATTTGTAATAGCATTTTTTCCAAGATGTGGATGAGCAGCATGAGCAGATATACCTGTAGAAATAATTTTGATAGTATCAGATGAAATTTTTTCAAAACTAATATTTTCTATGTTTTTAAAATTAGCTTTATCAATAGGTGAATTATCTTTAGATTTTAAAGTAATAGAGCAATATTTTGGAACAACATTTAATGCGTTGTTATTGCAATTTATTTCTAAAATTTCAAAATTATTTAAAGAAAAAGGATGTTTTATATGTATTGATAAAATTCCTTTTTCAGCATATATTGCTGGAAAGTCAGCATCTGGACTAAAACCAATAGAAGGAGCTTCTTCATGATTTTTATAATAATTAATACATTTCCAAGATTTTTCTTCATTTAATCCTACAATTAAACGAACTCTTTTAGAAACTTTGCAAGTATCTAAAACTGCTTTCATTGCATAAAGACTAGCGACAACAGGACCTTTATCATCAATAGTTCCTCTACCAAAGATTTTGTTATTTTTTATAGTAGGTTCAAATGGAGGTGTATTCCAGCCATCTTCTAATAAAGCAGGAACAACATCTAAATGTCCGATAATCCCGATTAGTTCATCACCTTCGCCAAATTCAATATATCCACAATATCCATCAATATTTTTTGTATGGAATCCAAGTTTATTTCCAAGATTTAGAATATAATTTAAAGCTTTATTACAGTTTTCACCAAATGGAAATTCAGAATTTGAATTTTCTTCAGAAACACTTGGAATTTTTACTAAATCACAAACAGTTTGTATAATATTTTCTTTATTTTTATTTAAGTGCTCTTTAAACATCAAATCACTCCTTTAATTAAATTATATGAATTATTTTATAATAAAGAACAGAAAAGTCAAGGTATAGAAATATGATACAACAAAAAAATTAGAAATTTTAAAAAAATATTTATTTATATTAATGAATATGGTATTATATTTGCAAGGTTTATAGATTATTCCTAAAAATCTAAATATATAAACAAGGAGAGTATGAATATCATACAATATTAAAAATGGATATTAGGCAAATTGAAACATATTTTATGATTTTTTTCTTTTATGCTGTTTTAGGATGGATGATGGAATCATTTGGAAGCATATTTAACAAAAAAGTAGGAAAATTTGTAAACAGGGGTTTTTTAATAGGTCCATACTGTCCAGTATATGGATATGGTGTTTTATTAATTACAATATTTCTTCAAAAATATGCAGATGATTTTCCAGTACTTTTCATAATGTCATTTGTATTATGTGGAACTTTAGAATATCTAACAAGTTTTTTTATGGAAAAGATTTTCCATGCAAGATGGTGGGACTATAGCCAAAGAAAATTTAATATAAATGGAAGAATATGTTTAGAGACATTATTACCATTTGGTATAGTTGGATCTATTATATTAAAATATGTAAATCCTTTATATTTAAGTTTTATTAATAAAATACCAGATACAGCTTTTCATTGGGTTACAGGAATATTATTTACAATAATAATAGTAGATACAATAGTTTCTTATTTTATTATTAGTAATTTAAAGAAAGTATCTAATAAGGTTGAAAACAATGATATACCAAAAGACAATACAGAAGAAATTTCAAAGAAAGTTAAAGAAACAACAGAAGAAATTACTCAAAAGTTAATTGATGGAGCAGAAGATGCAGCAATGGAATTTAGCTCACAAGTATATCATATGTCAAGAAGAGTAAATATTGGAAGAAAAAAATTTACTAGAAAAATTAAAAATAGTACAAAAAGAATTTCAAATACATTATTACTTACACCACATGAGATTTCAGAAAATGTAAAGAGGAATAATAAGATATATAAGAAAATGGCAGAAAGTAAATATATAATTAATCAAAAAGTTCAAAATGGAAAAGAGAATATACAAAGAAAAATTGAAGAAAGTAAAACAGAATTGTCAAATACAATTAAACATATAACAAATACACAAGAAGAAGCAGAACAAAAAATTAAAAACATTTTTTCTAAACAATCAGTTTTTCATAAACGTTTAACACAAGCTTTTCCAAGTTTAAAAATTAATTTAGTGGAAATAAAAGAAAAATCTAAAAAAAATAAAGAAAATAAAAAGAAATAACTTGTAATCTTAAATAAATACATATATAATAAAAAACGGATTAGTAATATGCTAATCCGTATAATTTATATAATAGAAAAATTTATTGAAATTTTTATTATATTAATATGGTATATAGAAATTTGCAAAGTAAATTTTGCATATGAACAAAAATCTGACTAAGAAATTTTAGTAAGTTCTAAAACTTACTAATGTCTATTTTTGTTTTTGTTTAGAAATTGATTGGAGGGATTTGAGTGAAGAAGGTTGCAATATTAGCAAACGGAGGAGACGTTTCTGGTTTTAATGCAGTAATTCGTGCAATTGTTAAAACAGCAGAACAAAATAATGTAGAATGTTATGGTTTTATCGATGGATACAGAGGATTATTAAAAAATAATTATATTCGTTTAAGTAGTGCAGATACAGCATCTGGAATTTTACAAAAAGGTGGATCAATTATTTCATCATCTACAAATGCTAATGTATTTCATTACAAAGTTGTTGGAGAAAATGGTGAAGTTGAATATAAAGATTTATCAGATGTATGTGTTCAAAATGTTAAAGATGATGGATTTGATTGCTTATTTACATTAGGTGGAGATAGCACACAAAAATCTGCTAGAGATTTTACTCTAAAAGGAATTAATGTAATAGGAGTACCAAAAACTATAGATAATGATGTTGCTTGTACAGATATAACTTTTGGATATAATACAGCAGTTTCAGTTGCAACTGAAGCATTAGATAGATTACACACTACTGCAGAAACTCATAATAGAATTATGGTATTAGAAGTAATGGGTAGAGAAGCTGGATGGATTGCTCTTGAGTCTGCTATTGCAGGTGGAGCAGATGTTGCACTTATTCCAGAAATTCCATACGATATAGAAAAAGCTGCAGAAGCTATAAAAAGAAGACAAGCAATTGGTAAAAATTTTGCAATTGTTGTTGTTTCAGAAGGAGCTTTTCCAAAAGATGGAGAAATTTCAGTAGCAAACGAAAGAGATGGCGGAGAAGGTGTTATCAATATTCAATTAGGTGGCGCTGGTGAAAAAGTAGCAAGAGAATTAGAAAAATTAACAGGATTAACAGCTAGATGCACAGTACTTGGATATATGCAAAGAGGTGGAACACCAACAGCTTATGACAGAGTATTATCTACAAAATATGGAGCAAAAGCAATGGAACTTGCACTTGAAGGTAAATTTAATGTTTTAACAGTATTAAGAAATGGAAAATTAGATTGTGTTTCATTAGAAGATGTTGTTGGAAACAATAAAGAAATTGGTGCTGTTCAAGGTGGTACTGCTGAAAGTAACGTTAGAATCGTAACAATGGATCATGATTTAGTAAAAACAGCTAGAGATATTGGTATTTGCTTAGGAGACTAAATTTAAAAGCATAATGTCCACTTTTGTTCTTAACTTAAACTTAAAAGTTGACCTAAAATAAAATAGATGATAAAATACTTACATACAAATATGATATAAATTAAGTTGGTACATAAATGAAAGCTTAAGTAGTTATGGAAATCACAAATAAAATGACAGGAGGAAAAAGGTATGCTTATTTTTATTGAAGTAATGATTTTCTTTATAACAGCAGCCATCTTTGGCTGGGGAAAATACCAAATTATAATGTTATTTGCTTTTTGGTTAGTAAACACAATTATCAAAATATTTAAAGGACATTAGCAAACAATAGGTTCTTTTGTACCAGAGCTTTAACGGATTTTTGATTTAGTGAGTACTAGAATTAAAAAGATGGATTTTACTAAAAGTAAAGTTCATCTTTTTTTGTTTTCTTATGGAGTTATGGGGTGACATTATCACAAAATAATCACACATCTGTTTCCACTAGGTTGACATAAATAAACAAAGATGATATAATTTCTAAGATTGATTTTTGAACTGTGTTGAAGTAACTATTAACTAGTATTCAACTTTCATAAGCTAATTATGAAAGCAAAGCACGAGAGGAAATGAATGGAATATGGGTAAAGAGAAATTTGATGTTCTTACAAGTGTAAACGCCGAGGAGAAGGCAATTTTTTATATGCCTTTTTTGAACTTTTTTATTGCAGGAGAAGGGAGTTTAAAAGATTCGGAGATATATTCTGCGAGAAAAAACATTCAGTTTATAGAATATAAAAATCTTAAAGAGGATGGCAAAAAAATTTTGGCAACATATGCTATCTTGTTATCACTGTCATTACTTATTTCAATTATATTCAAAAACTACCTTTTTACAACAACAATTGTAGTAGTCGTATTCGATATAGTTAGAAAAAGAAGAACGGCCCGATATATTGCAGATGCATTTGTATGGCTTGTAGATCAAAACTTAAGAAAACAGAGATCTTGGATAGGAGCTGCTTTAATGGCAATGCGGGCATACAAGAGGTTCGAAAGAGTCCCAAGTATAGAAGAAATCGAAAGAGAGAATCGATACTTTATTTCAGAAGATTCTGAAACCAAGTTGAACTTATCACAAGCAATAATACTGACAATATGTGGTATAACCAATTATTTTAATCAGACAAAGGATATTATCATAATTATCGGACTGGCATTAGCTTTGTTGAGTACTACTGCATTATTAAAAGGACCATTGAACAAATTTTTTTATTGGTATATGACAGCTAAACCTACTAATAGACAGTTAGAGGTGGCTCGAGAGAGTTTAAAAGAATACGATAAAATGGTTGAGGAGCTTAGTAACCGTTCAGATTTAGAAATCTTCAAACCATTATCAGATGCACAAACAGTATCATGTTATGGAAGGATTTTTTCTGTTGAACCGGTATATGACTATTTCGATATAAAAATAAAATAAAAGTTATAAACAGTAACAAAAACAATTCCGTTCAAAATCAATTTAATAAAAGCCGTAGATATTAGTACTACGGCTTTTTTCCTTTTTTATAAATATTATAAATAACAAATTTATTCTATAAAAATTATAAATTTGAGATACAAGAAATTTGTGAAAATACAGCAAAACTAGAAAAAACTACAAAACTAATAACACATATCTTTTGTTGGTTGACATAAATACATAGAGATGATATAATTTTTAAGATTGATTTTTGAACTGTGTTGAAGTAACTATTAACTAGTATTCAACTTTCATAAGCTAATTATGAAAGCAAAGCACGAAAAGAGGATGAAAACAAATGGAAAACAAGTTTGATGTAATGGCAACAGTTAAAGGAGAAGAAAAAACAATATTTTTTATGCCACAGGGTAACAATAAAATTGCAGCTAAAGCTGTTTTAAAAAATAATCTAATTTGCAGTAGTATGACAAATTTATCATATATAAAATATGAATATTTAGATATGACTAATATAATATATGCAATTTGGATATTGTTAGGAGCTTTTTGTTCTAGTTTAGCGAAAAATTATATGTTCTTATTAGGTGCTATTTGTATTGCAATGTACGATATTATAACAAAAAGAATAATAGCAAAATATTTTTCAAATGTTTATTTATGGAAAAAAGATCCTTTTTTACAAAAACAGAAAGATTGGATAGGAGCTGCTATTATGACAATTAAGGCTTACCAAAGATATGGTAGAATTCCTACTGAAAAAGAAGTGAGCAAAGAAAGTAGATTTTATTGTTGTGAAAACGAGGGAACACTTATACATTTGGCAATGACAATAGCTATAATAATTGGAATAATTGTTGAGGCTTTTTATCGTATAGATAGCTTTTTTGTACTGAGTATTCCAGGTGTATGTATTATGTTTCTAATATACTACATATTAAATTACTTTTTGGGTCAGTTCTTGAGTGGATATAAAATAGGATTACCTAATAGTGATCAAATAGACGTTGCAATAGAAGCTTTAAAAAAATATGATGCAATGTTTGAAAAAAATTGCCAAAATTGTGACAATAATTGGAAGATAAATGCGGGGAATAGTTTTGACAAATGTTACGATATTGTATTTTTAGTAGAAGTAAACAAGATAAGAGGGAGAAAAAACAAATAAATTGAATAAGCATCAACAACTTCGTTCGAAAAATCAATCCTTTTACGATAAAGACTGTAGATAATTTAATCTGCAGTCTTTGTTGTTTTTAACTGTATGAATTATGTGTTATTATATAAATATAAAATATATATTTTTCAAAAAATGTGTCATATATTTGAACTTACACCAAAAAAAGCTAAAAACACCAAAAAAGCTAAAAACTCAAAAAAGGACTTGCAATTCTAAGAAATTGTGATATAATAAAGAAACTATTGTGTAGAAGAGAAAAATTGGAGGAATTAAAATGAGTGTAAAAGTTGAAAAGACAGAAAACAAAAATGAATTAAAATTAGAATTTACAGTAGAAGCAAAAGTATTTGATGCTGGAATAAAAAAAGTATTTGAAAAAAATGCTAAATATTTCAATATTCCAGGATTCAGAAAAGGAAAAGCACCAATGAATATTGTTGAAAAATTTTATGGAGATGAAATTTTTTACGAAGATGCTTTCAACGAAGTAGTTCCAGAAGTTTATGATGCTGCAATAAAAGAAGAAAAATTAGATGTAGTTAGTAGACCAGATATCCAAGTTACTCAAATTGGAAAAGGTAAAGATTTAATTTTTACAGCAGTTGTTCAAACAAAACCAGATGTAAAATTAGGAAAATATAAAGGTGTAGAACTAGAAAAAATAGAATATACAGTAACAGAAGATTCAATCGAACATGAATTAAATCAAATGGCAGAAAGAAATGCTAGAATGGTAACTGTAACAGATAGAGCAGCAGAAAAAGGAGATACAGCAGTAATCGATTTTGTTGGAACAGTTGATGGAGTTGAATTTGAAGGTGGAAAAGCTGAAAATCACGAATTAGAATTAGGAAGTGGATCTTTTATTCCAGGATTTGAAGATCAAGTTATTGGAATGAAAGCAGAAGAAAAGAAAGATGTTAAAGTTAAATTTCCAGAAGAATACTTCTCTAAAGAATTAGCTGGAAAAGATGCTGTTTTTGCAGTAACTGTACATGAAATTAAGAAAAAAGAATTACCAAAATTAGATGATGAATTTGCAAAAGATGTTAGTGAATTTGATTCATTAAAAGAATTAAAAGCAGATATCAAATCAAAACAAGAAAAAGATAATGAATTAAAAGTAAAATCAGAAACAGAAGAAGCTGCTGTTAAAGCTGTTACAGACTTAGCAGAAGTAGAAATTCCATCAGGAATGGTAGAAATCGAATTAGACAATATGGTAGAAGATATGAATAGAAGATTATCTTACCAAGGTGTTTCTTTTGAACAATACTTAAATATGATTGGAAAAACAATGGCAGACTTCAGAAAAGAAAGTGAAGAATCTGCAAAATCTTCTGTAAAAATGAGATTAGTATTAGAAGCTATATACAAAGATGCTAAATTATCAGTTGAAGAATCTGAAATTGATAGCAAAATCAAAGAATTAGCAGAAGCTTATGGTAGAAAAGAAGATGAATTAAAAACTAATGAAGAATTAGTTAAAAATATCAAAAACAGCTTAGAAACAGAAAAAGCTATAAACTATGTTGTTGAAAATGCAAAATTAACAAAAGCTACAGCTAAAAAAGCAGAAAAAACAACTAAAACTGCAAAAGCAAGTAAAGAAGAAAAAACTACAAAAACAACTAAGGCTGAAAAAGTAGAAAAAGAAGAAAAAGCTGAAAAGAAAACTACAACAAAAAAATCTACTAAATAATTATTTTAATTAGCTATATATTTGGAATATGTATAGAATGGGGAGTCTATTATTATTAATAAATGGACTCTCTTTGTTTTTGTAATTATTATAATCTCTACTTTGTATTTTTATATAAAATAACAATGAATTTTAAATAAGAATATATAAATTTTTAAAATACAAAATTGTAGCAAAATGTCAAATAATATAACTAAAAATAATTATAAAACACTTGAAAAAAAGAATATTATATTATATAGTATGTTGTATTGAAAGATAAGAATAAATTATAAAATTAATATATTAGGAGGTTTATTATGATAGATAATAGTTTAGTACCTTATGTTGTTGAACAAACAAGTAAAGGTGAAAGAAGTTACGATATTTTTTCAAGATTATTAAAAGATAGAATTATATTTTTAGCAGAGGATGTAAATCCAACATCAGCAAGCTTAGTAGTAGCACAAATGTTATTTTTAGAGTCAGAAGATCCAGACAGAGAAATTAGTTTATATATTAATAGTCCAGGTGGTTCTATTACTGATGGAATGGCTATTGTAGATACAATGAATTATATAAAATGTCCAGTAACTACAATTTGTGTAGGAATGGCAGCAAGTATGGGAGCTGTACTTTTAACATCTGGCACTAAAGGAAAGAGATTTGCAACTCCTAATGCAGAAATTTTAATACATCAACCATTAATCGGTGGTGGAGGAATTTCTGGTCAAACAACAGAAATAAAGATTCATGCTGATCATATGGTAAAAACAAGAGAAAAATTAAACAAATTATTAAGTGAAAGAACAGGCCAAAGTTTAGAAGTAATCGAAAGAGATACAGAAAGAGATAACTACATGACAGCAGAAGAAGCTTTAAAATATGGCTTAATCGATGGAATTCTAGATAGTAGAAAATCTAATTAAAATATAAATTTATTAGAAAGGAGAAATACTAGAATACTACTAGTATTGTAAAGAATATGGCTAAAAATTCTGAAAAGAATGTTAAATGTTCTTTTTGTGGAAAACCACAAGAAGCTGTTAAAAAGATAATTGCTGGACCAGGGGTATTTATTTGTGATGAATGTATAACTCTTTGTCAAGATATTATGGAAGAAGAAAAATATGATGAAGAAATAGCAGAAGAAAATTTAGAAATTCCTACACCAGCCGAAATAAAGAAAATTTTAGATGAATATGTTATAGGTCAAGAAGAAGCTAAAAAAACACTTTCTGTAGCTGTATATAATCATTACAAAAGAATTAACAATTTAGAATATATGAATGATGTCGAAATTCAGAAAAGTAATATTCTTTTATTAGGTCCAACTGGATGTGGTAAAACTTTACTTGCTCAAACTTTAGCTAAAGTACTTAATGTTCCATTTGCAATAGCAGATGCAACAACACTTACAGAAGCAGGTTATGTTGGTGAAGATGTTGAAAATATCTTGTTGAAATTAATTCAAGCTGCTAATTTTGATGTTGAAAGAGCAGAAAGAGGAATTATATATATAGATGAAATAGATAAAATATCAAGAAAGTCAGAAAATCCATCAATAACAAGAGATGTAAGTGGTGAAGGTGTACAACAAGCTTTATTAAAAATAATAGAAGGAACAGTTGCTTCTGTACCACCACAAGGTGGTAGAAAACATCCACATCAAGAGTTTATACAAATTGATACATCAAATATATTGTTTATTTGTGGTGGAGCTTTTGAAGGATTAGATTCTATTATAAAAGATAGAGTTGGTAAAAAGTCAATTGGATTTGGTGCTCAAATTGAAAGCAAAAAAGAAATCGATAGAACAGCAATATTAAAACAATTATTACCACAAGATTTATTGAAATTTGGTTTAATACCAGAATTTGTAGGAAGATTACCAATTATAGCAACACTTGAAGGTTTAACAAAGGAAGCCTTAATTGAAATTGTTACAAAACCAAAAAATGCTTTAGTAAAACAATACAAAAAATTAGTAGAATTAGATGGGGTTGAATTAGAATTTGAACCAGAAGCACTAGAATTAATTGTAGATAAAGCAATAGAAAGAAATACAGGTGCAAGAGGTCTAAGATCTATTATTGAAGAAATAATGAGAGATGTAATGTACGATATTCCTTCAAATCCTAAAATTGCAAAATGTATTATCACAAAAGAAACTGTTGCTGATAAAGTAGCTCCAAAAATAGTTATAGATGAAAATAAAAGAAAAGAACCAATAAAAGCAAAAAGAAAGCAAAAAAACACACCAAGGAATCAAGAAACAGCTTAAAAAGTAGGAGTAGTTATGGAAGAAGAAAAGAAAAACAAAATGAGCAAATGGCAATTTATATTAGCTTTGCTAATAGTAATTATATTGATTTTTTTAGTAATATATTCTTACTTTAAGCAAAATGAAATTATTACTAATTTAAGAAACCAAATACGTCAACAAAGTGAAACAAGTACTAGCACAGAAAAAGAAAATCAAGGAACAGAATTAGATTTTAATAGTCAATTGGTACAAAGTATATATCCTTTTACAGGAGCTTTTTCACAAAATGATTTAAGATATATAGCAAAAATAAAAAACATGGATTTAGAAAATATTACAAATGATTTTGTTTTAAAATTGGCTTGGTCTAAAGTAAAGAAAGATGATTGGGCTACTAGTCAAAAAAATAATGGAACATCTTTTGAAATAAATGCACAAGTATTAGATAATTATGTAAAAAATATATTTGGCAATATTTCATATAAAAAAGATAATTTTAATAATACAGACTTAGTGATGGGAAATTCAGACTTGTATTTGTATGACATTATTTACGATAGTGAAGATGATAAATATTATATAAATTTTAAAGAAGACAATATGCAAAATAATTCATTTATTATAAATTTATATCCAAAAGCTACTAAATATGAAGATAGAATTGAAATAACTATTCATCCATTATATATAAAAAGTTTTGGAGAAAATCAAGAAGAAAGTGCAGAAAATTCGTATGTTGCATATCAACATTATAATTTTGAAACTAAATCTTTTATAGGTAGATTAACAGATACCATGGATAATGTATTTAAAGAAACAGAGAATAAAAATAATTTAAGTGAACCAATATTAAATGATACAATATCTTCAATTAAAGAAAAAGAATTAGAAACATATACATTTATATATAAATTAAATCAAAAAACAAATAATTATGAATTCTATTCATTGATAAACAAATAACTACTATAATCATTATCAAATTAAATTATATACAAAAACTAAGAATGAACTTTACTTATTAAAATAAAATTTTAATAAGTTGAAGTTCTTTTTTTGATAAAATTGGAAAGTGCTCTACAGTTTTCTATTTTTGCTAAATTAAATTTTACAAAAACGTTAAGTGAATAGTTAAATGCAATTCTGTAAAGTAAATGCAACTTGTACGAGAAAAAGCAAATTTTACAAAAATGTTAAAAATTTTGTAAATGTTTGCTAAATATAAAACTATATGATATACTTTTTTGTAGATTTATAAAGAGAAAAATAGGAGGAAAACAATCGTGGAAAAAGACACAAAAGAAGAATTACTTTCAAAATTAGAATATTTAGGATTAAATACTGATGAAATACCAGAATATTTAAAAGATTTTAGTCCTATTTCTTTTAATTTATCAAGATTAAATAATAATGACAGAGACCATAGAGTATTTCAATTTGTGCCAATAGATAAAATTCAAATTCTTTTAACTCCAACATTAAGAAATGATGAGATAAAAGATAAATATTCAAAAGCAGTTCCACTTGGACGTTTCTTTAATCCAACAGGCAATGAAGAAGATATAGAAAGATATGCAACTTTGTTAAAGATTTTTTCAAAACTTTCAATTGCTGATGTTGAAAATGTTGCAATCGTACAAAAAAAATTAGAAAAAACAGAGCCTTTTCGCGTAAAATATAATAAGGACCATTTATGGCAAATATACTATTCAGAAGCAACAGATAGTTATTTTATGCTAGTATGTACAAAGGAAGAAACTTTTGCAGAATTTTTTTATTTACTAAAAAAGAAAATAGCTTTTGCTGAAAATAAAAGAGCAAAAGTAGTGCCTAAAATTTTTGTGCCAATAAATTATGTGAATTATAGCGGAGAATTTTTAACAAGAGATGAAATTACAGATATAGAAAATTATTTATGGCTATTTACTAAAAATTGGCCATTAATATTTGAAGTATATGACAAAAACAGAAAAATGTCACTTCAAATAATTGGAGATACATATGTATATAATAATGTAAAAAGTACATATAAAATGAAGTTGACAAATCCTGAAGAAGCAATAAAATTTTATAAATTATTAAAAGCTTTATTTATAATGCAAACAGAAATCAAAGATCATTTTGAATTTACTACTAAAATAGATAGTAAAAACGGCTTAGAATTATATATGGGAAAAATTAGAATAACATATGATAGCCTTGAAGATTTTATAAAAAGTGAATACTTAATAGCATTAGAAGAAATGAAAAGTCAAGATGAAAATTATAAAGAATTGGCACAAAAATTAACAAAATTGCAAAAAAAAGCAAATGAAAAAGAAAAAGAATATTTAGAAAAGCAAAAAGAAATTTCAACATACTTAGAATACAAGAAAACATTTTTTGGAAAAGTTAAATTTTTCTTGAAAGGTACAAAAGTAACTAAAAACAAAGAAACAGTAGAAGAAAAAATTGCAAAAGATTCAGCTTTAGAAAAAGAAGAAAAAGAAACAAAGATATCAAATATAGAACCGTTTTTAAAAGAAAAAAAGTATTATACTTTAGAAGATTTAGTAACAATTTATCATGTTAAAGAAAAAAATGATAGAAAAATCAAAAACATAATGCAAGATATTAAAGCAATTGAATTAAAAATAGAAAATTTAACAAGTAAAGTGAAAAATGCAAAATTATATATTAATGAGATAGATAAACATAGAAAAAGTATATTTGACTTTTGGAAATTTGCAAATAAAGATGAAAAATTAGCATTAGAAAAAGGTGATACAACTGAAAAAGAACAAGATATGTCACCAATAAAAAAAGCATTTGATTTTGAAATGGATTTTGAAAAATTAGGTATAGAGATAGATAGATTACAAAGGACAAAACTTTCAAAAGAAGAGCTAGACAGTTTATTTATAGCAAAAACAAATTTATTATATATATTAAATATGCTAAGACTTAATGAAATGGACAAAAATGCACTAGAATTAGCTTTGTATTCACTAAAAGAAGAATTTAATAAAAATAGATTATATATAGAAAGTGAAACATTCGATATATTTGGAAATGTAGAAAATGATAGTAGAAAATTAAAATACATAGGAAGCAGAAGTCATAGAGAAAATGAAAAAAGTAAATTCAAAATATTAAATATAAATAAAAAAATAGATGTTTTTGATTTTACAGAAAAATTACAAAGTATAGTAAATTATTTGCAAGGTGCAATACCAAAAATTCAATCCAAATACGATATGCCACTATATAAAGTAGTTCCAATAACAGAAAGAATTAATGAAAAGTGTTTTGACATATATAATATAGATGTAGAAAATGAATTATCAAACTACCAAGATAATGGAGAAGGTGCCTTAAATTTAATAAAAATTAATTTTAAAGAAGGAATGCCATTATTATATTATTCAAATATATCTTTATATGACAATAATTCACAAACTTTACCAGAAGGAATGAATTTATCAACAAATGTTTTAATAGATTGTCAGAAATTTGATTTTAAACAAATAAGTAAAACAAAATTTAGAACAAACAATTATTTTAACGAAAAAGATAACTTAATATGGCCAAAATCAAAAGATATATTAGTTTTTGAATATGAAGTTTCATTGAAAAAAGAAAAAGATGAAAAAGAAGATAATGAATAAAAATTGTTATGCTAAAGAAGTTATCTGAAAGGAGAAAAGTTATGGGAAGAATAAATATTATTGTATTAGATAGCTTTGGAGTTGGAGAATTACCAGATGCACATGAATATGGTGATGAAGGAAGTAATACTCTTGAAGGAATTTATAATAATTATAAATTAAATTTACCAAATTTAAAAAAAATAGGATTATATAACATTGTTGGTTTAAATATTTCAGAAAAAGAAGAAAATCCAATAGGTTGTTTTGGAAAAGCTACAGAAATAAGTAAAGGAAAAAATAGTCCAGTAGGACATTGGGAAATGTCTGGAGCAATTACAGAAGTTGCATTTTCTACATTCCCAAATGGATTTCCAGAAGACTTGCTTGAAAAAGTTTCAAAAGAAGCAAATATACCAGGATTTATATGCAATGAAAAAGGTTCTGGAACTGATTTGTTAAAAAAATATGGTGAAGAATCAGTAAAAACAAGAAAGCCAATTGTATATACATCAGCAGATAGTGTATTTCAAATAGCTGCACATGAAGATGTTTATCCAATAGATGAATTATATAGAATTTGTAAAGTTGCAAGAAAAGTTATTGATGAAGGAAATTATAATATTGGAACAGTTATAGCAAGACCATTTGTAGGAACAGCAAATGATAATTATAAAAGAACATATAATAGAAGAGACTTTGAAGCAACAACTTTTGCTAAAACAATGCTAGATGTCCTTACTGAAAACGGAAGAACTGTATATGCAATAGGAAAAATAGAAGATTTATTCGTAGGTAGAGGAATTACTGATTCAGTTCATACAGAAGGAAATGCAGATGGAATTGAAAAAAATATTTTAGCCTTAAAAAACAGTAATTATGATTTGATATTTACTAATTTAGTTGATTTTGATATGCTTTATGGACATAGAAATGATGTAGAAGGATATGGAAAAGCACTAGAATATTTTGATTCCAAATTACCAGAAATAATCGAAAATTTAAAACAAGATGATATATTAATAATAACAGCAGATCATGGTTGTGATCCAAGTACACCTAGCACAGATCATTCAAGAGAATATATACCAGTAATAGTATATGGTAAAAGTTTAAAATCAAACATTGATTTAGGAATTAGAAAAACATATGCAGATATATCAGCAACAGTACTAGATTATTTTGATTTAGAGAATTTAAAATATGGAACAAGTTTTAAAAAAGAAATTATGTAAATTAAGAAACTAAAAAATAAATATAGTTAAAATATTAAAAATAATGTTTTGATGAAAAAATTTAATTTATATAATTTTTAGTAACATACAAAATCAAATTATTGTTTTTGTGTAAAAATTTTAAAATAAATGTAGACACATTAATTTTTTTATAGTATAATTTAACTCGTAGTTTAAAGAAAATATATGCTACTTTAAAAATACAAAGTAGCATATAAATTATAAGCCCGAATGGCGGAACTGGCAGACGCACACGACTCAAAATCGTGCGGGAAACCATGTGGGTTCGAGTCCCACTTTGGGCACCAGAATAAAAATGTAGCAAGAGCTACATTTTTTTGTTTTAATTAAATTGTGGGACTCGAAAAGGAATGTGCCAAGCTTTGAGCTGGTCTGGTGCCAGCCAAAGTGAAGGTAAAAATAGTCCTGTGGACTATTTTTGTGACGCGAGTGCGAGTGGTCCCACTTTGGGCACCAAAATAAAATGTAGCAAGAGCTACATTTTTTATTTTAATGCAAGATAAGAATATTAGAGGCGGTTATATATAAATGTAACAGCCTCTAATTATTTTATTATTGAAATATTAATAAAAAGCTATGAAAATATTGTAAATTGTGATATGAATATATAAAAAGATTTAAAAGAAAGGAAGTAATTATGGAATATATAGATATATTTGATGAGAATAGTAATCCAATAGGTGAAGTAAAAGAGAAAAAACAAGCAGAATATAAATATCTTTTTAAATATATTAGAAATCAAAACGTAAAAATAAGAAAATGTACTACTAATGATGTTGATGAAATATACAAAATTCAAAATATTGTAATAGATAATTTTAAAGAAGATGAAAAAGGTTATTTTTTGCCTTTTAAAAAAGAAACATATCTAAGAATATTGAATGATCCTATAAAGGATGGGGAAATATACGGTGCTTTTACTGATGATAAAATGATAGCATGGATCTTTTTATCAGTTTCAAATAGAATGAAAGAATTAAAACAAATGATTCCAAATTTAGAAGATAGCTGTGCAGATATAGATGGAGTTATAGTATTACCAAAATATAGAGGCTATGGACTACAAAAGGTATTAGTAAAGTATCTTGAAGAAAAAGCTAAAGAAAAGGGAATAAGAAATATTATTGCTGAAGTGACATTTGGTAATATTTATAGCTTAAAAAATTTAAAAGATTTAGGGTATGAAGAAAAAAATTGGTATGAAAAAGATGAAAATATAAAAAGATATATTTTATTAAAGAAATTAGGTGAAACAGAAAATGAGTAATATTATAAAACCAATGATATTTGATTTAAAAGATTTAGAAATGAAAGCTAAAAATGAAGATAAATTTGCATGCTATATTTTAGGAAGAAGTTATGATAGCGAGGAAAATGGAGCTGAGCAAAGTTTTGAAAAAGCAATGTACTGGTATGAGAAAGGAAAAGAGTTAGGAAATCCTTGTTGTGCATATGGAGTTGGTGCTTGTTATTATTTTGGAGATGGAGTAAAACAAGATAAGGAAAAAGCAAAACAAATACATATAAATGCTTATAAACCATTATTAGAACTTATTGAGAAGGAAAAAGAGAATCTAAGAAAACAATCATTTTCAAAATTTTGTTTAGGAGCTTATTACTATTTTGGATTTGGTGATATTGAAAGAGATGAAAAGAAAGCATTTGAATTAATACATGATTGTGCGATGCAAGGACATTTACCTGCAATATATGATTTAGGTGCAAACTTTTATTATAATGGAATTGGAACAGAAAAGAACTTAAGGTTATCAGAATATTACTTAAAAATGGCAGTAGATGCAGAATTACCAAGAGCGAAAGTTAAGTTTAAACAATACAAAGATACATATAAAGATGAAATTGAAAAATAGTATAAAACAAGAAAGTCGATTTAGGAGGTAGAATATGGAAAATTATTTTATAATACATGGAAGTTTTGGAAGTCCATTTGGAAATTGGTTTAGTTGGTTACAAGATTTTATAACAACAGATGGAAAACAAGTATATGTACCACAATTTCCAATAGGTGTGGTATATCAAAATTATGAAAATTGGAGTAAATTACTTAAATATTATTTAGATTTAGGATTAATTAATGAAAAGACAACAATAATAGCACATAGTATTGCACCAGTATTTGTTAGTAAATTTTTAGTAGAGAATGGAGTAAAGGTAAGAAAACTAATATTTGTATGTGGATTTAATAACTATTTCGGAATAAACGAGGAATATGATACAGTAAATAAGACAATGTATTTTGACAACTTAGTAGATGTGAAACAATATGCAAATGAAATAATATGTTTTTATTCAAACAATGATCCATATGTAAAATATGAAGTAGAAAAGGAATTTGCAGATACTATTGCAACAGAGCAAGTTTTAATACCAAATGCAGGACACATAAATAGCGAGAGTGGATATGATACATTTGAAGATATAGTAAATTATATTTAAAGAGGTAAGAAATGAAAATTTGTTAACTAAATAAGTTTAAGGAGGAAAAATGGAATTAAAAGATTTAGAAAAAGAAATAGAAAATATTATAGGATTTACTTTATCTACATTATCATTAAAATATGTTAGAAAAATATGGGAAAAAATATCGAAAAGAAATAATAGAGGATTAAAATTATGAAAGAAAATCAAGAAATTAAAATAAATTTATCAACAATATTATTAGGGATAGCAGTAATAGTAATTTGTACAATGTCATTTTTTATGTATACAAATGTAAAAGATAAAGAAAGCTTAAATAATCAAATTGAAAATTTGAATTCAAAAAATAATAGCTTACAAAGCAAAGTTGATGAATCTCAAGAAAAAAATGATAACAATTCAAATAAAAGCAATATGGATGGAAATAGCGAAGAATTAAAAAATGAAATAAATTCTTTAAATGAAAAAATAAAACAACTAGAGGTTGAAAAAAATAATAGTCAAAATAGTGCAGAAAGAAAATATTTTATAGAGAAGATAATAAGTTGGACACCAAATACAAAATCGTATGATTTTGATACAAAAACTTGGTATCCAAATGATTCAGCAGAATACTATGTAGCAACAGATGCAAATAATAATTTATGTATAGTAAATTCAAAAAAGGAATTAGTGCATAAAACTGACATTGTTATAGACCAATTAATCGTGTCTGCGTATGTATCAGTAGATGAAGAAAATTTAACAGTAATATTGCAAGATTCAACAGCTTATAATATTAATATTAAAACTTTTGAATATAACAAATATAAATATGCTAGTGGATATTAATATTTGTTAGATGAGTATCGATTTTGAAAAAAGTAATGTAATTTTAATAGAAAAAATTTACATATAGATTTATATAAGGAGAATTTATGAAACAAAATACATTTAAAACATTTTTTATTTTATCTTTTATTCCTTATATTTTAGTTTTACTATTAGGTTTAGGAGCAGCTTTTCAAGGAGCAACGTTTTTAGGTGATACATTATATTATGGAATAGAAGGATTTGAAATAGGAATAATTGGTGGATTAATATACTTTTCTGTTGTTGTTCCAATTATTCCAATATGCTTGTGTTTTCAATTAGGATATGCAATTGCTAAACTAAAAAATAGAAATAGAAAAATAAGATAAAGGAGGAAATACTAATGGAATTATGGAAAATATTAGATGATGAAGGAAAAGAAACTGGAGAATTAATTGAAAAAAGTGATCCAAGAATTTTTGAAAAAGGTATATATCATTTAGGTGCAGATGTGTGGATTATAAATAATGAGAATAAAATTTTAATTCAAAAAAGAAGTAAAACGAAATTTTTTCAACCTAATGTATGGGCAATGACTGGTGGCTCAGTTATATTGAATGAAACTCCTATGGAAACTATAGTAAGAGAAGCTAAAGAAGAATTAAATATCGAAATCAAAGCAGATGATTTAAGATTAATAACTAAATTTAAAACAGGAAATGTTTGGATGATGACATATATATTACGTGGTGAATATAATATAGCTGAAATGAAGTTTCAGGAATCAGAAGTAGCTGATGCTAAATGGGCAACTTTTGAAGAAGTTGATAATTTAGTGAAAAATGGAAAATTTATAAAAAATAGATGGGAATTTGTAAGTGATATTATAAAAAAAGAGATTAAAATATAATTTCAGAATATATTTACATAATTTATACGAAAGACCACTGGTTTAAACCGGTGGCCTTTCTGCAAGTGTCACAACATTAATATTTGGATAATCAGATACCATCTGTTCAGCAGTAGACACGTCATCTAGATGCATTAAATAAATCTTAATTCCTTTGTCTACTAAACTAATAAAATCGTTCAATGCATCTTCAAGCTTCAGATGTATCATTCCATAATGAACTGATGTATCTACATAAAGAATAGAATTATCAATCAAATATGGAAGATATGGTTTTAAAGTAGAAGTATCGCCTGTATATACTACGTTTTTGTTATCGATAGTAAGCTGATATCCAAAGCACTTATTCAAAAGCTGTGGAGAATGCTGAGTTGGTATGCAATGTCCAAACCAATTTTTTTCTTCAATATTTTTAGTAGTTACCAATTTGTACCAGTTTGGATCGTTTCCTTCGATATTAAGAATCGTTGCGATATCAGTAGCCACTTCAGAAGAAGGTGCTACGATAGTAACATTTTTCTTAAAAACAAAAAATGCATATTGCACAAATAATCCAACTCCTCCAATGTGATCACCATGAGTATGAGTTATTAAAACATAGATATTTTCATACTCAGATAAGTTAAAGTGTTTCAATCTTGTGTAAGAAGAAACAGGACAGTCAATTATGACTATTTCGTTGTTGTCAGTGTTAAAGTAGGCAGATGTATGGTCATCAGCGAATCCAGCACCTCTACCTAAAAATTTCAAAGCCATAGTAGTAATACCCCTTTCTGTTTTTATGAAATGTTTGTTTGACACTGTTCCATATTGTAATAACAATGGAAATCAATTACCTCCTAAGAATTGACTAGCTAATAATATCATAAATTATAAATTTATTCAAGAAAACTAAAATGCAGTGTACCATATTTGACCACTTTATGTAAATATGATATAATTATTTTTGATGATACTGTTTTGAAAATAGAAATGCTGAGTGATAATAAATATAAAACTTAGTTAATTCTAATTCCAGAGATTAATGACAAAACAGTATTATTATGAGGAACATTGAAAATTACACATAAAAAGGAGAATAACAAGATGAAAAAATTGACAATGATGTTAGTAATGCTACTGGTAAGTTTTACAATGCTTTCAAACTTAGAAGTACATGCTGAAGAAACTTCAAAAAAATCCACAGATATTTATACAGGAAATGTGGAAAAAATGGCAAATTCAAATTTTGAACTGGCAAATGGGGTAACACCTAAAAATTATTTAAAGTTTGAAGAAAATCTGCCTTACACTGGAAATAAATATGACGATAATATTTATTACTATTTAGATTTTCGGTTTGAAAGATATGATTCATTTGTAAGTGTTTCAAAGGAAGGATATGTTAAAGACATTATTGTTCCTGGTACTGACTTTGTATTAACTGATGATTGTTTGTGGTTCATTGATGACTGCAGAAAAATATCGAAATTTGCTTATCAAAAAGCTTCATACAAAGAAACCGATGAAACGCAAACTTACAAAAAGAATACAACAACATACAATAAAGCGGATACTGATCAAAAATTTGACGCTGAATATACTACTTACGAAGAAGCAGTAAAAGTGGACAAATCTGTAGGATTTTATATTCCTGGTCAAACTGTATTTTTTCAGGAAAATGTTGTGGGAATCTACAAGAAGGGAAGTACGGTTGATACCAAGTTTTTCCCATTTTCATTTAAAGAAGTTGGAATCCTGAATGTAAACTGTGATGAAAATGAAGATGAATATGTATTTCAATTTATCTTGCAAAATAATACAGTAGGACAAATTGACATTTCATCAAAAGGAATCAAAGATTATAGGATAATCGCAGAAGATCCTATTTCTTCGAGCACAACACACAAGAGGACTTTGTTCAAGAAGACAGAAAAGAATAAAGTAGATCGTGTAAATCTTACAAATGGTTATATGTTGTACTATGAAGATTTCAATTTGATTGGTTCAGATGGCAAAATCCATTTTAAAATGGATGACTTACCATGGAAAGCAGGATGGTCAGGAGACTGCTATGGTCCATACAAAGGAATTATGGACTGCAGTATTATGGCTAATTACAAGAATGTAAAAGAAAATGACATAGAAAAGATGCTGAAAGAAACCGGAATAAACTATTGACATTAACTATTACATTTAATTGATATGCAAACAATGATATCGTTTAGCAACAGCAATGTAACAGGCGAGAAGTGAAATAAAAATCTCTGGAAGCAAAGGTGGACGGCAATTTCGTTCACCTTTTTGTTTATATAAAAGATAAGCACTTGGTATATCATATTATATAAAAGCTTATATTCATTTTTTCGCATAAGCTTTTCAAAGAATTTGTGTGTTGAACAAAGTTGAGGAAATTCACATGAAATTTTGTATTTTGCAATTATTATATACATAAAAAAGGCCCCTTGCAGGCAAGGGGCAAAATCTATGTTATCTGTATAGTGATTTTGTTTGGATTCAATCTTTTAATACGCACAACAGGTTTATATGTGTGCAAATATAACTGAATTTGTAATATCGAATCCGAAAAATCGGTTTCGTCATCTTTCACAATGTCTGCAATCTTTTCAAAGTCGCCTTTACTTAAAAGACGTTTACTTTTTATAGATACTTTTTTTGTCTTTGATGACAAACTTGGTTTTACATAGATTGTGTGGTGCTTCCGATTTTTAAAAATATTTAATATTTTGATCATGCGGTGTGCACTCCTTTCATAAAAAAACATTTTGTTTGTATGCTTCAGTTTAATTATAACATTTAAATTATTAAAAAGCAAATTTACATAATACTACAAAGGGATAGCAAAATAAATTTGACTAAAATTAAATTTAGATTTATAATATAAACATTATTATAAAATAAGTTACGAAAGCTGTAACTAAGAGGAGGAAAAAGTGGCAGAAAATCTAGTAAATGCAATTTTAGGAGCATTTGGAGGAATTACATCAATGGCATTTGGAAAAGAAATTTTAGTATTTATAATTTCATTAATGCCTATTTTGGAATTAAGAGGAGGATTAATAGCTGCAGCATTGTTAAATTTAGCACCAATTCCAAGTTATATTATTTCAATTGTAGGAAATTTATTACCAATACCATTTATATTATTATTTATAAATAAAATTTTAGATTGGATGAGAAAAAGCAAAGTTAAATTTTTTAATTCTATTGTAAATTGGTTAGATGGAAAAGTAGAAAAACATAAATCACAAATTGAAAAATACGGGTATTTAGGAATTGTTTTATTTGTAGGTATACCATTACCTGGAACAGGAGCATGGACAGGAACTTTAATTGCATCTGTATTAGAAATGGATAGGAAAAAGACTTTTTTAGCAACAATACTTGGAGTATTTATGGCAAGTATAATAATGATGATACTTTCTTTTGGATTATTAAAAGGAATTGTTGGCTAGTAAAATTTTGATAAGAATAACAATAAGAAATAGTAGTAAAATATAATCTGTATAATAACAAAGTTACATTAGAAATTTACAGTAATATTAGATAAATACTATTGTAGCAATTATTATAAATTTCAAAAATATTAAATAGAAAAATGTCAATTAAGAATTAGAAAAATCGTTTCATTCTTTTTGACATTTTTTTATTGTTGTGATATACTATAACCTCAGAGAAAAGGATACATTAAGGATGTATCTTTTAAAAAGTGGAGGAATATTTATGTTAGACGTTCTAAAAGAAACGACTATAGATGCTTTAAAAATTTTGCCATTCCTATATATAACTTATGTAGTAATGGAATATATAGAACATAAAATGAGTGATAAAACAAAAGAAACTATTAAAAAGTCAGGAAAAATAGGCCCTTTGTATGGTGGAATCTTAGGAATTTTACCACAATGTGGTTTTTCAACAGCAGCTTCAAATTTGTATGTTGGAAGAATAATCACATTAGGAACTTTAATAGCAGTATATTTATCAACTTCAGATGAAATGTTACCTATATTAATATCAGAGCAAATTTCAGTTATAAAAATTCTGAAAATAATATTAATAAAAGCTTTAATAGGAATTATAGCAGGTTTTTTAATTGATTTTGTACTTAGAAAAAGAGAAAATAAAATATTAGAAAAAAATACTGTAGATAATACAAAACACGATCACGAACATAGTAGTGAAGAAAATATATCTCATTTATGTGAACATGAGCATTGTCATTGTGATGAAAAAAATGCTTTTGTTTCTGCATTAAAACATTCAATAAATATTTTTGTATTTATTTATATTACTTCATTTTTATTAAACACAGTATTTCATTTTGTTGGAGAAGAAACATTAGGAAACTTTATTCTAAATAAACCAATAATAGGTGAATTACTTGCAGGTTTAGTTGGACTAGTTCCAAATTGTGCTGCATCAGTTGTAATAACAGAATTATATTTAAAAAATGTAATTTCACTTGGTGCAATGATGTCTGGTCTTTTAGTTGGAGCAGGAGTTGGACTATTAGTTTTATTTAAAATAAATGATAATATAAAAGAAAATTTAAAAATAACAGCTTTACTTTATACAATTGGTGCAGTAGCTGGAATATTAATTGAATTTTCTGGTATTTCTATGTTTTTTGTTTAAAATAAAAGAGATATTTTAGCTTATTTTAAATTTGAATTTATATTTATATTCATAAAATAAATATATCTTTTTATTAATAACATTTCTAAAATTTAATTAAATTTTTTAAGCATAATAAAAAATACAGGAGAAAAAAGTGGGTAAGAAAAGTATTTTAAAAAATTATATTTATAATTTAAGTTACCAAATATTAACTTTAATTTTGCCAATAATTACAACACCATATTTGGCTAGAGTTTTAGGAGCAGAAGGTACAGGTATTTATGGTTATACATTTTCTATTGCAACATATTTCATACTTTTTGGTTCATTAGGTGTTGCTTTATATGGTCAAAGAGAAATTGCTTATGCGCAAGAAAACAAAGAAAAAAGAAAAAAGACTTTTATAGAGATAATAATATTTAGATTTATAACAATGGCTATTTCGATAGTTGTATATTATATATTTTTCATGAGAAAAGGTGAATATAGTCAATATTATACAATATTATTATTAGAACTTATTGCTGCAGCATTTGATATTAGCTGGTTTTTTCAAGGATTAGAGGAATTTAAAAAAACAGTAATAAGAAATATATTAGTCCGTATTGTTAGTGTAAGTTGTATATTTATATTTGTAAAGGAACCACAAGACTTAAATAAATTTATATTTATATATTCATTAGCAGATTTAGTTGGAAACTTGTCTTTATGGTTATATTTACCTAAATACCTACAAGGTATAGAAGTGAAAAACATAAATATCGTTTCTCAAATACCACAAATTTTATTGTTATTTGTGCCACAAATTTCAAATCAATTATATAAAATGCTAGATACAACTATGATTGGAAAAATAATATCTGACAAAGCAGAAACAGGTTATTATGAGCAAGCTCAAAAAGTTACTCGTTTATTACTTACAATAGTTACATCTCTTGGAACAGTTATGATTCCAAGAATGGCAAATACCTTTGCAAGTGGAGATCAAAAAAAGGTAAAAGAATATATGAAAAATTCTTTTCATTTTGTATTTTTCTTGAGTTTTCCAATGATGTTTGGTATATCAACTGTTTCAGATGCTTTTGTACCAATATTCTTTGGAGATGGATATGAAAAAGTTGCATTATTAATAAAAATTATATCTCCAATTCTACTTTTGATGGGTATTGCAAATGTTATAGGTACTCAATATTTATTACCAACAAAAAGGCAAAAAGAATATACAATTTCTATAGTAGCAGGAGTTGTAGTTAATTTTATATTAAACTATATATTAATTTACAAATTTGCTTCAATTGGAGCATCTATTGCAACTGTACTTTCTCAAATTATTGTTGAAGCAATTCAATTTTATGTAATTAGAAATGAAATAAGTTTCAAAGAAGTTGTAAAATATTCATATAAATATTTAATATCAGGTGTATTTATGTTATTAATTTGTACTCTTAGCAAATTAATAGTATCAACAGGACTTGTTACAATTATTCTACAAGTTGGTGTAGGTGTAATTAGTTATATAGGAATGTTAATTTTATTAAAAGAAGATTACATATATATTTTTATAAACAAAATTAAAGATAGATTTTTAAAGAAAACTAATAAAAATAATGCATAAAAACATGCAATTAAAAAATTAATGATTAAACATTAGAGCTTAATTTTTATTTGCAATATTAACATAAATAAAATTGCAAAATTAATTTTTATAAAAAATAAATAATATGGAGGGAAGAAAATGAATAAAATAGTTCCAATTACTTTACTTACAGGTTATTTAGGAGCTGGAAAAACAACTTTAATTAACCATGTATTAAACAATCAAGAAGGCTACAAAGTAGCTGTTATTGTAAATGATATAGGAGAAGTTAACATTGATGCTGAATTAATAGCAAAAGGTGGAATTGTAAATGAAAAAGATGCCGATTTAGTACCTCTTTCAAATGGATGCATTTGCTGTACTTTAAAAGTTGATTTAATGAAACAAATTGTTGAATTAATCAAAACAGGAAAATTTGATTATATTTTAATCGAAGCAAGTGGTATTTGTGAACCTATTCCAATTGCACAAACTTTAACTGTTTTATCAGAACAATCTGAACAATACGGATTACCAAAAATCTGTAGATTAGACAATGTTGTAACTGTTGTAGATGCATATAGATTGGCAACAGAATTTGGTTGTGGAGATGATTTAGTAAAAGAAAATATTGATGAAGAAGATATTGAAAATTTGTTAATTCAACAAATCGAATTTTGCAATACAATTATTTTAAATAAAGTAAACGAATTAAATGCAGATGAATTAGGAAGAGTAAAAGCTGTTATAAAAGCACTTCAACCAACAGCAAAATTAATTGAAACGAATTATGGTAAGGTAGAAGTAAAAGATATTATAGATACACATTCTTTTGATTTTAATGTTGCTGCAGAATCTGCTGGTTGGATTCAAGAATTACAAAAAGATGTAGAAGATGAAGAAGAAAATGAAGAGGAACACGAGCATAATCATGAACACGAAGAACATGAACATCATCACGAAGAAGAAAACGAACATGAAGAACATCATGGACATCACCATCACCATCACCATGGAGAAGGCGAAGTAGAAGAATATGGAATAGGTACATTTGTATATTATCGTAGAGATCCATTTGATAGACAAAAATTAGAAGAATTTTTAAATAATAAATTTCCAAAGAGTGTAATTCGTTCAAAAGGAATTGTATGGTTCTCAGATGAAAATGAAGCATCTTATGTTTTAGAACAAGCAGGGAAACAAATTCAAGCTTCAGATGCTGGACTTTGGGTAGCAACAGCACCAGAGGTAGAAAAACAACAAATTATAAGAGAAAGTCCAGAAATATTAGAAGACTGGGATGAAAAATATGGAGACAGAATGATAAAATTAGTTTTCATTGGTAGAAATATGGATAAAGAACAAATTATTAAAGATTTAGATTCTTGTTTAGTAAAAGATTTTGAATTTTAAGAGATAAATTAAGAGAAATATACAAACCATGAAGTATTGATTAATTCAAAATTTAAGCTTGAATTAATTTATTATACTTATTACTACTATAAAATTTTTAGATATTTCAATAAGCGCAGGTAATTACAATTATCTGCGTTTTTGCCTAATTCTATATTTAATTTAAATATAAATAATAAAATCACTTGAATCTGTAAATAATAGAAGAAAAAACAATATTAAATAATGAGCTATTTTATTATTTAAAGTTGAAAGAGTGATTATTTTGATAATATATATTATTTTAATTATAATTGGCTTTATAATGCTTATAAAAGGAGCTGAAGTACTAGTAGATGGAGCAGAGAATATTGCTACTATATTAAAAATACCAAAAATAATTATAGGATTAACTTTAGTTTCAATTGGAACTAGTTTACCAGAGCTTATTATAAGCGTACAATCTGCTACAAAAGGATTAGCAGACATTTCAATTGGAAATGTTATTGGAAGCTGTATATGTAATCTTTTATTAGTATTAGGAGCAACTACTATTGTTAGACCGATTTTTGTCGAAGAAGATACAAGAAAATCAGATTTACCAATTAGCTTAATATCGATATTTTTAATAGCAGTATTTGGTAATTTTTCAAATAAAATTACTAGATATGAAGGAATATTATTATTAATGTTTTTAGGAATATTTATTTTTCAATTATTTATAAGAATGAACGAAACAAATCAAAAAGATAATAGTAAAATAAAAAATATTTCAGATACTAATAATCAAATTAATTTGACCAAAAAACAAAATAATAAAAAGCAAATTTTAAAGGACATACTATTTATTGTAGGTGGTATAATTTTACTAAAATATGGTGGAGATTTTGTTGTCGATAATTCTTCAAATGTTGCAAAAATATTTGGATTAAGTGATAGATTAATTGGACTTACTATAATATCAATTGGTACAAGTTTACCAGAATTAATAACAGGAGTAGTAGCTGCAATAAATGGTGATGAAGAAATTGCAGTAGGAAATGTAATTGGTTCAAATATATTAAATTTATTATTAGTTTTAGGAATAACAGCAATAATTAATCCTATTTCATATACAGAAGATTTTAATATAAATATTATAATTTTATTTGTATCAAGTTTTATAATATGGACAATTAGTGTTTTAAAAAAGGAACATAAATTAGGGAGAAACGAAGGAATTGCAATGCTTTTAAGTTATATTTTATATTTAATATCTTTATGGTAAAAAATGCTATGTTGATTTTTTTCTTAAAAATACTAGACAAATGGAATAAATTTAGGTAAAATAAATCTTGTAAAATCATAAAAATGAGAGGAATAAAAATGAGAAGTAGTACAATCGACAAAGAGATAAAAACAGAAAAAGAAGAATTAAAAAGATCTAGAAGAGAAAGAAAAAATGAAAAAAAAGAAAATGGAAAGAAATATACAACTGGACAAAAAGTAAAAATAGTATTTACACATTTATTTAGACTTGGAATAGTTGGAATAATTGCTGTTCTTGTATTGTTATATGGTCCATATAATGGATTTCGTGATTGGCTTATAACAACAGCAATGACTACAATGACACACCAATATTTTGCAACTTGGTTTTATGATGATGATGTAATTAATAGTGTATTAGATAAAAACAAAGTTGTTGAAACAGATGAAACAACAGATACATCTTTAATAAAAACAAATTCACATAGTTCTTCTAAAAATTATGAAAATGAATATGAAAAGCAAATTTTAGAAAGAGATTCAAAAAATAATGATTATAAAATAATTAATATAACAGGAAAAGGATATTCAGGATATTTAGTTGCAGTATATGATCCTTCAAGAATAAAAACTGTTGTAACTGCAAAATTAGGTCATTCTGGCCAATACTTAACAACAATGGCAGAAAACAATAATGCATTATTAGCAATAAATGGTGGTGGATTTAATGATCCAAACTTTAATAGTACAGGTGGTTCTCCTTTAGGAATTACTGTTACAAACGGAAAATATGTAACAACTGATTCTTACAAAGGTTCTGGTGGATTAATGGGATTCACAGAAGATGATAAATTTGTTTTAGGAAAAATGACTGTTACAGAAGCTAAAAAAATGAAAATTCGTGATGCTGTTACATTTGGACCATTCTTAATTGTAAACGGAAAATCTTCTGAAGTATTAGGTAATGGTGGTTGGGGAACAGCTCCAAGAACTGCTATTGGTCAAAGAAAAGATGGTATTGTACTATTCTTAGTAATAGATGGTAGAACAGCTAGCAAACCAGGTGCTGATATGGATGACTTAATTGAAATCATGGAAAGATATGGAGCATATAATGCTGCAAACTTAGATGGTGGAACATCAAGTGTATTAGTTGTAAACAACACAATTGTTAATGATCCAATTGATAGTACAGGAGCTCATAAAACAAGACCAATTTCAACAGGATTTATTGTTACAAAAGATGATAGTGATGATAGTGATCATTCAGTAGTAGAAAGTAAATTAAAATAGTTTTATTAAAAATATAAAATAAAAGTAAAAGCAGATATTAAGATATTTTAAACAATTTAAGTATTTTAAGTCTGCTTTTTGTTGTATAAAAATTTGGTTCGTAAACAAATATTAAGACAAAATTAAGCTATTAAATTTCTAAACAACAAAGAATACTATACAATATAAAAATATGCTTAAAATCCAATATAACGATTCTAAGCATATTAAATAAATCTATAATTAAAAGTTTGATTATTTTTTATCATTTGAAACAATTTTATAAATCTTGTGATTAGATGTTTCTGTAAATAATTTAAATCCGTATTTTTCGATATTATCATTTAAAGTTACATTTTTATCAAAAACAATATAATTTGCTTTTTGTTTTTTACAGTAATCAGTAACATAAGCAACATTTCCAGAATTCAAGTTTTGTACTGGTTCGTAATTTGCTGGATCATCAGTATCATGAGGTAGTGAATTGCCATTTTCATCTTTAGGGTTAAATATTATTCTCGAATAACATAATTTTATTTCAGGACATACTTGACGAATTTGTGCGGACATAAAATATGGAACCATTGCTTTTTTATCAGTAGTTTCAGTATCACTTGCAATAGCATAAGCTACCTCAACAGTATCATCTGGTAATTTATATAAATTATTTACTTTAATAGTAGTTGTTTCGTTAAATATACATTCTCCAAAAAATGGAATTAATATCATAGCACAAGTAAAAACTATAAATTTTTCAATTTTATTATGGCAACTTCTGATTAACAAAGTTAATGCATACGCAATTGAGACACAAGTTGGTAACATATAATAAATTCGATACATAGAGCCAATGTTTATAAATTTATTAAGTACATATATACCAATAGGATTCCAAATTACGAGCAATATAAAAACTGAAAATCCTACAAAAAAGTCTTTTATTTTTTTATTTTTTTCAGTTATAAAAATATAAATAATTGATAATAAAAACAATGCAAAAAAAACATATTTTTCATCATTAAAATACTTATATAACATTTGAATTTCATCTAATAAATCTTTCATATTTTTTCCTTTTCATATATATTTTTGTAAATTATTAAAAAATATCAATAATGTAAAATTTTATATTACATTATTAAAAATTAAATTAAAATTATTTCATTATTAAATATAATGCACCAATGATTGCACAAGGAATTATACAAATACAACTTTTAATGAAATAACTTATTTTTTTATCTCTTATACCTGAAATTAATGATAGTGCAACAAGTGAAATCGAGATTAATGGAACAGCCATTGATGAACATAAGCAACCAGCTAATGTGCAAGAAAAAAGCTTACACCATTCTATAATATTTTTTTCTTTTTTCATGGCATCAAAATGAATAGTCCATATTAATGGTAAAATAATTCCTGCTAAAATAGCACGACCAAACCATGTATAAAGAATAAGATATCTACTGTATCCTTTTATACTAAATGCAAATAAATTTAGCATACATAGCAAACTTAAGAAAATAAATATAGAATCTTCATCATCTTTAAATATTTTTTTAGCAAAACAGTAATATATACTATAAGCTAAAATTAAATAAATTATAGGTACAATTGAATGAGTCAAAATTGTTACATGTATATGTAATATTTGCGAATAAAATGCAAAATAAGCAGATAGTGGAGCTAAAGCTCTACGAGGTGATATACTATTTGACATATTACCATTTGCATCAATTAAATACATTGTATTTGAATTAATCATATCTGTTGATAATGTAACAAAACTAGAGTCATCATTATTTACATTTGCATATTTGAATTTTATAAATAATTGTAAAAATATTAAAGTAAAAGCAATTATTTTATAAATTGAAAAATGTGGCTTAAATGCAATAATTAAATGTTTTGATAATATTTTATCTTTATTAAATTTAATTGCTAAAATTGTTAATACAGTCAAAATAAACATGTATAAATATACTAAAGTTGAAAAATGCGCTTTTAGTAAAATTAGTGGGATAGAAATAACAAAAAATATTGCCATTTCTAAAATATTTCCATATATAAAAGCATATAGAAAATTCGGCTTTTCTTCTGATTTAGTAAAAAACTCACCAATTATGGTAGGAACGATTACTAAAAAAACTAGGCAAAGTAAAATTTTTAATATAATCATTTTTTTCTCCTTGGTTTTTATTTTTAAAATTCAAAAGTATTATAACACAATGATATTTTATTTTCAAAACAATTCTGCAAAACCAACAAACAAAATAACAGAATTTTAAACTTATCTATTTTTAAAAGTTATAAATTCCTCAAGTGAAAAGTTAAATGCAATTCTGTAAAGTAAATGCAACTTGTACGAGAAAAAGAAAGTTATAAATTTTACAAATTTCAATTTATGTCTTGATATACAACAAAAATTAAAATATAATATTCATTAGAATTTATATCAAATGGTAAGAGTAAAAATATGAAGAAATTAACAAGAGATAATACAATAGTAATTTATATAATAATGGTTGCGATTTTTTTAGGAATTATAATTGCAGCTTTTTTATCATTTTATTTTTCACATAAAAATAGTGATACAATTCAACCAGGTGTATATATAAAAGGAACTAATGTATCTGGATTGTCAAAAGAAGATGCAAAAAAATTAGTATCAGAAGCTCTTCAGGGAAAAATGAATGATAATGTCGTATTAAATTATAAAAATTATGATTTTTATGTTGAAATAGAACAAATAGAAGCCGAATTTGATATTGATGCATCAGTTGATTTTGCATATCAAATAGGAAGAAGTAGTAATTTTTTACAAAACGTGAAAGATTATATATCAGTATTATTTGTTGGAATTGATATAGATCCTGTTTTAAAATACAATGAAAAAGATTTATCAGATTATATAGATACAATTCAATCTCAACTGCCAGACCAATTAGTTCAAAGTAGTTACTATTTAGAAGATGATGATGAGCTAGTAATAACAAATGGCAAAGTAGGGGCAGGGATTTATAAAGAAGATTTAATACAAATGATTTTAAAAGCAATTCAAGATATTTCATATAATAATCAATATATCGAAATACCAACATATATGCAATATCCAGATCCTATAGACTTAAATGCTATACATAATGACATTTACAAAGCACCACAAGATGCATATTTTACAACAGATCCATATATGGTATATCCTCATGTTGTTGGTGTAGATTTTGATGTAGAAAAAGTTGCACAAAAGATTCAAAATGATCCAAATGCAGATGAATACAATATAAAATTAACTTTAACAAAGCCAAATATTACCACAAACGATATTGGATATGAAGCGTTTCCACATTTATTAGCTACATTTTCAACTAAATATCCAACTAGTAACAAAGATAGAACTACAAATTTACGACTTGCAGCAGGAAAAATTAATGGCACTGTTGTAATGCCAGGTGAAACTTTTTCTTATAATAAAGTTGTTGGCAAAAGATCTGTAGAAGCTGGATACAAAGAAGCTGCAATCTTTTCTGATGGACAAGTAACAAATGGACTAGGTGGAGGAATTTGTCAAATTTCTTCAACTTTATACAATAGTGTGGTTTTTGCTAATTTGCAAATTGTAGAAAGAAGAAATCACATGTTTATTCCTTCTTATGTTGGTGGAGGAGAAGATGCAACTGTAGTTTGGGGTTCAACAGATTTTAAATTTAAAAATAGCAGAAACTATCCTATAAAAATAGAAACAAGTGTAAGTAATGGTGTTGCAACTGTATCTATTTATGGATTTAAAACTGATGATGAATATGATATTTCAATAGAAACACAATTTATAAAATCAATTCCGTTTAAAACTGTATATAAATCTAACAATAATTACAAATCTGGTACAGTTATACAAGGTGGAAAAAATGGTTCTGTAATAGATGCATATAAAGTATATAAAAGAAATGGACAAATAGTAAAAAAAGAAAAATTATCTAGAGACACATATAGTGCTCAAAATAAAATTATTGCAAAATAATATTTAAGAAAAATAAAATTAAAATACCAATAAAAGGGAAGGAATGAAATTTTAAAAATGAGAATTCGTAGAAAGAAATGGGCAAAAGATGAATTAGAAGAGTCGAAATTTTATATAGACAAACCAGATGGATACAAAGGAAAATGGAAAGAAATGTTTAAAAGTGAGCAACCTATTCATATAGAATTAGGATGTGGAAAAGGAATGTTTATTTCTAGTTTGGCTTCAAAAAATCAAAATGTAAATTATATAGCAGTTGATATAATAGAAGCAATGCTTGGATTATCAAAAAGAAATATTGAAGAAGCTTATATAAATGCTAATTTAGTAGAAGACACAGAAAATATAAAACCAAACAATCTATGGCTAATTAGAGCAAATGTAGAACATATAGAAAATGTTTTTTCAAAGGAAGATGAAATAGAAAGAATATATATAAATTTTTGCAATCCATGGCCAAAAGCAAAACACAATAAAAGAAGGTTAACTCATCCAAGACAATTAGAGCAATATAAAACATTTTTGAAAGATGGTGGAGAAATATATTTTAAAACAGATGATGATGAATTATTTACAGCAAGTTTAGATTATTTTGAAGAAGCAGGATTTAAAATTATAAATAAAACATTAGATTTACATTCAGAAGATATATTTGAAGGAAATATTGAAACTGAACATGAAAAAATGTTTACAGAACAAGGAATTAATATAAAAGCTTTGATTGCTCAAAAAACTAATTATTAAAATAAGTTTAAGCTCTTAAATAACTTTAAGGTTATTTTAAGATTAAATATATACAATCAAAACAACAAAACAAAAAGGGGGAGAAAACTTTGATAGAGGTAAAGAATGTAACAAAACGTTACGGAAAGTTCTATGCTGTAAGAAACATAAACTTTGAAGTCAAAGAAGGCGAAATTGTTGGTTTTTTAGGTCGTAATGGTGCCGGAAAATCTACAACAATGAATATGTTAACAGGATTTATAGAACCAACAGAAGGTCAAATCATAATAAATGGACTTGACATAGACAGAAAACCAAAAAAAGTTAAACAATTAATAGGGTATATGCCAGAAGGTGTACCACTTTATTATGATTTAACTGTAAAAGAATTTGTAAATTATATGGCTGATTTAAAACTTATCAAACACAAAGATAAGAAAGAAGCTGTAAAAAAAGCTATTGCAGAAACTGGTCTAGAAAAAGTCCAAAACAAATTAACTAAAAACTTGTCAAGAGGTTACAAACAAAGAGTTAGTTTAGCAGGAGCAATAGTTGGTGATCCAAAAATTTTAATATTAGATGAACCAACAGTTGGACTAGATCCAAAGCAAGTTATTGAAATTCGTGAATTAATAAAGTCATTTAGAAAAAATCATACAGTTATATTAAGTTCACACATATTATCAGAAGTAAGTCAAATATGCGAAAAAGTAATTATAATAGATAAAGGTGAAATTGTTGCTGTAGATACTCCAGAAAACTTGGAGAAAAATACAGAAGAAACACAAAAAATAGAAATTAATATAGAAGATGAAAATGATAAATTTACAGAAATAAAAAATGCAATACCTGAAATTAAAAATATTAAATTTATTGAAACAAAATCAGACAATACAAAATTATACGAAATAGAAACAAATGCAAATGTTGATATTAGAAAAAATGTATTTTCTGAATGTGCAAAATTAGGAATTGTAATTTTAGAAATGAAAAAACAAGAAAATTCATTAGAAGATGCTTTTATAAAATTAGTTGACAACAGACCAGAATATACAGAAAAAGAAATTAGAAAAATGCAATACGATAAAGAAATAGAAGAACTAAGAAAAGAAGAAGCAGAGAAAAAAGAAAGAAAAGAATTTAGAAAACAAGCAATTAAAGAAGAAAAGGAAAGAAAAAAAGCTTCTAAAGTTGAAAAAAATAAAAAGAAAAAAGAAAATAAAGAAGAAGGAGGAAATAAATAATGTTAGCAGTATTTAAAAAAGAATTAAAAAGCTATTTATTATCTCCAATAGGCTATGTGTTTATAGGACTATTTTTAATAATGTTTAGTACATTTTTCTTTACAACAATATTTAAAAGTCAAGTTATAAATTTTGAATATTTATTTTATAATGGAGCAACAATTTTAACTTTTATAACACCAGTACTTACAATGAGAATGTTTTCAGAAGAAAGAAAAAATGGAACAGAACAATTAGTTTTAACTTCACCAAGAAGTATTACATCTGTAGTATTAGGTAAATTTTTAGCGGCAGCTGTCGTAATATTGATTACAGAAGCATTTACACTTATGTATTATTTTATACTAAAATATTTTGGAAATCCATCATTAAAAGTTGCATTTTCAACATTATTTGGATTTTTCCTTTTGAGCTTAGCATATATATCTTTTGGTATGTTTGCATCAAGTCTTACAGAAAATCAAATTATAGCTAGTGTTCTTACAATAGGTGCTTTTATAGTAATGTGGTTTTTACCAAATTTTAGTACAAATTTAGAAATGTTTTCTTTAATACAAATATTTGATAAATTCCCTCAAGGAATAATATCAATTTCTGAAATAGTTACTTTTGTATCTTTTTCAGTATTATTCATTCTACTAACAATAGTAGTATTACAAAGAAGAAAAAGCGTAAAGTAGAAGGAGGAAAATAAATTGAAAGAAGATAAAAAAGTTCTTAAAGAGCAAAAAAGAGCTGATAAATTAGCTAAAAAAGCTGAAAAGAAAAAAAGATTAGAAGAACAAGGAAAAAAGAGTTTTTCAGAAAAATTATCTTTATTTTTAAGAAAAAAATGTTTAAATAATGGAATAGAAACAGCATTAATTATATGCATTTTAATAGGTTCATTTATTGCTTTAAATTTATATGTTGATTCATTAGATATTAAAGATATAGATGTAACTGAAAACAAAATTTACACTTTATCAGATACTTCTAAACAAGCTATTCAAGGAATTGATGAAGATGTAAAAATATATTTGTTTGGATATACTGAAGATAGTACTTTAACAAATTTAGTAAAACAATATATAGATGTAAATAATCATATTTCTTATGAGATATTAACACAAGAATCAAATCCAGCTAAATATAAGGAATTTGATTTACAAGATGGATATAACATAGTTATCTTAGAAACATCAGAAGGAAATAAAATAATAGATGCAAGTAGTGAATTTAATTCTTATGATTATACAACAGGTCAAGAAGTTGATAGAACAGAACAATCATTAACAAATTCTATTTTAGGAATTACTTCATCAGAAAAACCAAAAGTATATTTTTTAACAGGACATAACGAATACAAAATTAGTGAAATGAGTACAATAAAAACATATTTAGGAAATGAATCATATACAACAGATACTTTAAATTTAGTATCAGCAGGTACTATACCAGAAGATTGTAATTTATTAGCAATATTAAATCCATCAAACGATTTTACAGAAAATGAAACACAAGCAATAAAAGATTATATAAACAAAGGTGGAAATATTTTATTAACATCAGATATTAATGAAAAAAGTATTTCAGAAAATCCAAATTTACAATCAATATTAGATTTATATGGAGCAACAGTTCAAAATAATGGATATATAATGGAAAGTGATTCTACAAAAATAGCATCTAATTATCCAAATATTATAATGCCAGAAGTATCAAGCTCAAGTAGTATAACATCAGAAATATATACAGATGGATATTTACTAATGCCATATTCAGGTAGAGTTACTTTTAAATCAGATGAAGAATTAGAGAAATTAAATGTTACTAAAGAAAATCTTATTAATTCAAGTTCATCATCATTGTTTATTACTGATTTAAGTACAAGTGTTTCACAAGCTGCTAAAAATGCTGAACAAGGTGAAAATGTTATTTCAGCTGTGGCTACAAAAACAGTAAAAGAAGCAGAAGGAGAAAATGAAGCAGTTACATCAAAATTATTAGTAATAGCTAATACAGTATTTGCTTCTGATTATACAGTTGATGGAGTTAGTACAACATATCCAATTTCATATATAGGAAATAACAAAGATTTTATGTTAAATTCAATTTCTGATTTAACTAAAAAAGAAGATAAAATTAAAATAAGAAAAGATATGTCAACATCAACATATGCACCATCACAACAACAAAATATAATTGTTTTATCAATTGTATATGCAGTTCCAGTTTTAATAATATTAATAGGAATATTTATTGGAATGTATAGAAAAAGAAAAAGATAAATAAGTTGTCATAATATCACATAATATAAAATTCTTGCATTAACTATCTATAAAGGAGGTTAAAATGCAAGAATTTTTGTTTATCATAATAGGAATATTAATACCATTTTTTGGAACTACAATTGGATCTGCTACTGTGTTCTTCTTGAAAAATAACCTTTCGGAAAAAAGAAAAAGATTATTTTTAGGATTTGCAGCAGGTCTTATGTTTGCAGCTTCTATTTGGTCTTTAATAATTCCATCAATAAATATGTCTGAAAATTTAGAAAAATTTAGTTGGATCCCAGCAACAGTGGGATTAATTTTAGGCTGTATATTTTTTATATATATGGAACGAATTTTACCTAAAATTGAAAATAAATTTTTAAAAAATAATAATAAAAAACATAATCGTACTAGAGAAAATTTTATGCTAATATTTGCAATAACATTACACAATTTTCCAGAAGGAATGGCAGTTGGTGTAGCTTTTGCTGGAATTTTAAATGGTAATCATTTGATTGGAGCAAGTACTGCAATGGCTTTAGCAATAGGAATAGCAATACAAAATTTTCCAGAAGGAGCAGCAATTTCATTACCAACAGCAAGTGAAGGAAAGGGAAAATTTAGATCTTTTATATATGGAATGCTATCTGGAATTGTTGAACCAATTTCAGCAATAATAACAATATTACTTTCTAGTATTATTACACCAATTTTACCATACTTATTAGCATTTGCTGCTGGAGCAATGATATATGTAGTGGTAGAAGAATTAGTGCCACAAATTCAAGATGAAAAATCTAAAATTGGCACAATAGGAATTTTTATTGGATTTTCAATAATGATGATTTTAGATGTTATGCTAGGCTAAATAAATTTTACATTAAAATTGTTAAAAATATTTACAAAACACTTTACTAAAACTTTGAATATATGATTTTCATTACATTCCTCGGCTTCATTACGAAATTTAAGAAATTCTAACTTGCTTTATGGCACCCTTCCGCTTAACACGAACTCTTTCCATAAAACTTCGTAAGAATTTCTAGTATTTCTCCATGCACATTCGGAATTACATTCAAATCATATATTTCGAAGTTTTGTGACAATAAGAAAATTTGTTTTTTACATATATTAAAATTTGTATAAAAATGTAATAAATTCGTAATATAAAAATATTGAATTCTTAATCTATTATATATATAATATTTCTAGTAAATTTAAGTACAAGTGATAAAGGAAATAAGAATACAAATGTTTAAGAATAAAAAAATAATTTTTATACCTATTTTAGGTTTCTTAATATTAATTTTAATCGGAACAATTTTATTACAATTACCTATAAGCAATACAAGACCAATAAAATATATAGATGCTTTATTTACATCTGTTACAAGTGTATGTACAACAGGTTTTACAACCGTTACCATTGCAGATCAATTTACTTTATTTGGACAAGTTATTATATTACTTCTTACACAAATAGGTGCTTTAGGTTTAGTAATATTCATTGCATTTTTATTTATTTTATTAAACAAGAGGATAAATATTTCGAGTGTAGTATTTTTCAGTGAAAATATAAATAGCGAAAATTATAGTGAATTACAAAAAAAAATAAAACAAATTTTAAGATATACATTTGCAATCGAAGGAATAGGAGCTTGGTTTTTAGCACTTTACTTTGTTCCAAAGTATGGTTTTGCAAAAGGCTTATGGTATAGTATTTTCCATTCAGTCACAGCTTTTTGCAATGCAGGATTAGATTTATTTGGTACTAATAGTCTAGTACAATTTAAAGATAATTTGTATGTAACATATATATTTATGGTACTTATTCTATTAGGTGGACTAGGATTTTTTGTTTTACAAGATATTTTCGATTGCCTAAGTCATGGAAGATTAAAAAAACTTTCATTACAATCAAAGATTGTTATTTCTTCTACTACAATACTTACAATTATTTCATTAATTTTTATAAGAATATTAGAGCCAGCTATATCTTGGCATGAATCATTTTTTGCAAGCATAACACTTAGAACAGCTGGATTTTATATAACAGATTTTTCAAATTATAGTTTGCCTATACAAATTTTATCAATGATATTAATGTTTATAGGTGCGGCACCAGGTTCTACATCAGGTGGAATAAAATTAGTTACATTTACAGTAATTGTACTTACAATTAGATCTACATTATCTGGTAAAGAAAATGTTAATGTTTTTTACAAAAAAATTAGTCCAAAAACAATTAGAATGTCTTTTACAATAGCTGTACTTAGTTTAACTGTTGTTTTTGCGGGCATTATACTTTTTGCAAAGTACGATAATTTTGGATTGTCAGAAATATCTTTCCAATGTGTTTCAGCGTTTTCAAATACAGGTGTAGGTTTATTTGATAATAAAGATTTAAATTCAATAGGAAAATTAATTACAATAGCTTTAATGTTTTTAGGAAAAATAGGAACAATTTCTTTCTTTACATTGATGTCTGGAAAATCTAAAGATAAAAACTTAGAATATGTTGAAGGAAAATTAATTTTATAATGCTAGATTTTGATATTAATATATTTGAAAGATATTTTAAATACTTTGAAAAATTTGATATATAATTGTTTTTACATACCTTGTTGTCGCAATCTTAGTTTTTCTATTTAATATAACAAGTGTTTTTGCACATTCATTAAATAAAAGATTACAACTATTTTTTATAAAGATTGCTCCATTCGCACTCGCATTGCTCGTTTGATCGCTACGCGGTATTTCAAAACAATATATTATCAAATTTATATAGAATAATAGTGAATTATAATCAATAATAATAAATTCTTAGTAAATATAATGCAAAATTAAAATAATATAAATTTACAAAATTGGAAAAAATAGCAAGAAAGGAAAAATTTAAAATGAAAAAACAATGTATTATTATAGGACTTGGAAAATTTGGAATGACATTAGCAAAAGAACTGTCAGATGGCAATATGGAAGTTTTAGCAATAGATAAAGATATGCATTTAGTTGAAAGAGCTAGTAGATTTGTAGCAAAAGCAATTTGTTTAAATATATATGATGAAGAAGCTCTTGCAGAAATACCACTTAGAGATTTTGATTTAGGAGTTGTTGCAATTGGAGAAGATATTACTACTAATATAATTGCATGCTTGGCATTGAAAGAAGCAAAAATTGATTATATTATAGCAAAATGTAAAGATACAACTCATAAAAAGGTATTACAAAAATTAGAAGTTAACAAAATTATTCAAGCAGAAGAAGATGTTGCTAAAATAACTGCAAAAAAAATTATAAATAATAAGATATAAGATTTTTAAAGGAGGTCAATTTTGGAAGAACTTTTGAAAGAGTTTTTAAAAATAGACAATAAAGCTCAAAAAATAATTGAAAAAGTAGAAGTTAAAGATGGAAAAATTGATGAAATAATAGAACAACAGTTGAATGATGAAAAGCAAAAGATAGATCAAAAATATAAAATGTTGTTAGATGCAAAAAAAACAGAATTACAACAAAAATACAATGAAACAATAGTTGAAATATCAGCTGATGAAAAAGAAAAATTACATGAATTAAGTAAAATTTTCAATGAAAAAAAATATGGATTAGAGGAACAAATTTTAAGAAATATTATAGGAAGAAAGGCCGAATAAATGGGATTATCTTTAATAAAATATCCTGCTATTGATGCTAAGCTAAAAGGAATGTATGCTAAGCAATTAAATAAAAATGATTTGCTAGAACTTTCAAAACAACCTGATGTAATTAGTGTTATATCTAGCTTGAAATCAAAATTTAGTCCACTTGAAGGTATTAGAGATAAAGCTACTAGAGTAGAAGTAGAAGATGCTTTGGATAATGTTTTGATAGAGGATATAAATAAAATTAAAATATATTTATCAAATGATGAACAAAAAATATTTTCTGTTTTTATTTCTAAATATGAAATAAAATGTTTAAAAAGTATTCTAAAAAATCTGATTTCATCATCAAAAATAGAAAGCAATACAGCAGATGTAGATGTATGGGTAAATAAGATTTTTAAGAATATTCAAGGAATTGTGACAGCTCAGACTATTCCAGAATATATAGATTCTGTTCAAAAATCGGATTATGCAAAAATTATAGAGGAATTAATCTCAAAAGATAATATTCCAATTTTTGAATTAGAAACAAAATTAGATAAAGAATATTTTTTACATTTGCAAAGAAGTATACAAAACAAAAGCAAAGAAGTAAAAAATATTGTTGGCACTAGAATAGATACATTAAATATAATCTGGATTTTGAGAGCTAAAAAATATTATAGTTTATCAAATGAAGAACTGAAAAACCTGTTAATTCCAATATATTATAATTTAAGAAAAAGTAATATTGAAGAACTAATAGATGCAAATAGTTTTGATGAAATTCAAGGGATTTTAAGTAAAACAATATATAAGAAATTTGCTAATAGTACAGAAGAAGGTATAGAAAAAGATATAAAAATTTACTTAAAACATCAATATGAAAAAATTCTAAGCCAAAATAAATTTGATTTAAGTTTTGTATTTTCATATATTTATTTGTCAGAATATCAAAAAAGCAATGTAGTTCACATATTAGGTGGAATATATTATCGTTTAGATAAAAATAAAATAGAAAGTGATTTAATAATTTAGGAGGTGATAATAATTGGCGATAGAAAGAATGAAACTTTTAAGTGTAGTTGGAAAAGATGAAAACATAAATTCTTTTATCACAAATTATTTGTTAGATAGTGGTATGCAACCAGAAGATGCTTTAAAAGTATTAGAAAAAGGTTGGAAATTATCATATTATCCATATGACAATAGGCCAAAAGAAAATTTAAAATTGTGTAAATCTATTTTAGATGAATTAAAAATTGCATACAAAGATGAATATGTAAAAACAAATTTAGAAAACTCATTAGAAGAAATTGAAACTAATTTAAAAGAAATTCAAACTGATATAAAAAGCAAAAAGCAAATAATTGAAGAGACCAATAAAGAAATAGAAAAAATGGAGACAGCAAAAGGTCCAATACATCATTTACAAAATTTAAGTTTAGAATTAGAAGATTTTTATAAATTAAGATATATGAAATTTAGATTTGGTAAAATTTCAAAAGAATATTATATAAAAGTAAAACAAGATGCAAAAAATTTAGATGTTGTTTTGTTGGAATTAGAAGAAACAGAAAATGAAGTTTGGATTATATATTTAACAACTGAAGAATTTTGTATGCAAATAGATAGTTATTTTAATGTAATGAAATTTGAAAGAATCTGGTTACCACAAGAAATAAAGGGTACTCCAAAAGAATTTATAAAAAATATAGATGATTTTATAAAAGAAAGTAACAAAAAGATTCAAGAACAATTACAAGAAATTGAAAATCTTAGAATAAAAAATCAAACAAAACTAATATCTTATTTGTGCCAACTTCAAAATTATGAAATGATAAATAAGGTGAAGAAATATATTGTACATGATGAAAATGGATATTTTTATATAATTGGTTGGATGCCATTAGATGAATTAAAAATATTAGTACCAAAATTAACAAAGGAAAAAGATTTAAAATTTACAGTAAAAAATCATGACGAAGTAGCAAGTGTTCCACCAACACATTTAAAAAATAACAAAATAGTTAAATCATTTGAAACAATAGTACAAATGTATGGAACACCAAATTATACCGAATTAGATCCAACAGCTTTTGTTGCAATAACAGCTTTTCTAATGTTTGGATTTATGTTTGGAGATGTGGGACAAGGTTTAGTAATAGCAATTATAGGTTGGCTACTAAAAAGAAAAAAATCAACATTAGGTCCTGTATTTATGGCTGGTGGAATATCATCTATAATATTTGGATTTTTATATGGAAGTATATTTGGAAAAGAAGATATTATAAAACCAATATTTATATCACCAATGGCAAATATTAATACAATGTTAATTTCTGGTATAGCATTTGGTACAATACTTATTTTAATAGCAATGTGTTTAAATATAAAAAATGGAATTAAAACAAACGACAAACAAAAAATATTTTTTAGTGAAAACGGAGTTGCCGGATTTGTATTTTATTGTACAATATTAGTTGCTGTTGTATATTTCTATTTAAAAGGAAAATTAATTGTTTCTGCTTCAATTTTAGGAGCAATACTAGGAATTGCACTATTATGTATTTTATTTAAAGATAATATAACAAATGCAATTGAACATAAAAAAGCAAAAGAAAAATCTTCAATTGCAGAAAAGATTTTTGAATTAATAGAAACTTTATTATCTTTTGCAAGTAATACTATATCTTTTGTCAGATTAGCTGCTTTTGCTATAAACCATGTTGGTTTATGTATGGCTATATACATTTTAGCAGGAATGACATCTGGAGCTGGCAATTTAGCAATTGCCATTTTTGGAAATGTTTTAGTAATTGCACTAGAGGGCTTAATTGTAGGTATTCAAGTATTAAGACTAGAATATTATGAATTATTTAGCAGATTTTATAGTGGAAATGGAAAAGAATATAAGCCTATTCGCACTGAAATAAATTAGTAGCTTGCTAATTGCATTTCTTTATGTATTTGGTATTACATTAAAAAATAAATCAAAGTTTGTATAAAAAATTTAATAATATATTGTTTTTGCATACCTTGTTGTCGCAATCTTCGTTTTTCTAGTGAATATAATAGGTGTTTTGAAACACTCATTAAATAAAAGAGTACAACTAATTTTTATAAAGATTGCTCCATTCGCACTCGCACTGCTCGTTTGATCGTTACGCGGTATTTCAAAACAATATATATTAAATTTTGAGATATAAATATAAACAAAAAGAAAGGAGTGTATACTAAATTTAAACTAGTATACGAATAAAAAAATGAAAAAAAGTATTAAAAAAATTACAATTATTGCAATATTAATGTTTATAGTTGCTTGTTTAAGCACACAAGTTTTAGCTGTTGGAAAAACAATCACACAAGATGATTTAGATAGTACAAAAGATGAAATTTTAACAGAAGTAAATACAGTAAAAACTGAACAACAAGCTTTATCAGAATCTCAAAAAAATTTACAACAACAAGTAAATGAAAATTCTTCAAATTCAAAAAGCTCTTCTGATTTAGGATACATTGCTGCTGCATTAGCAACAGGTTTAGGCTGTATTGGTGCTGGTATTGCAGTTGCAGTTGTTGCTTCATCTGCTGTAGGAGCTGTTAGTGAAAATCCAAGTTTATTAGGTAAAACAATTATTTTCGCTGGTTTAGCAGAAGGTATTGCTATTTATGGTTTAATTATTTCTATTATGATTTTAAGTAAAATATAAGAGGTTTAAATGAAAATTTTTTGTATAAGTAATAATAAAGATTTGGCAATTGGAATAAAGCTAACAGGAATACCAAGTGTATTTTTGGAAGATGACAAATTAATAATAGAAAAGGTAGATAGTCTTTTAGAAAATGAAGATTTAGAAATGATAATTGTTAATGAATCTTTATTTAAAAAAGATAATCTACCATTTAAGAAAATTATGGAAGAGAAAAAGATACCTTTAATTGTATCTATACCAGAACCTAAAAAGTAGAAAGGTGAAGATAAATGGACGATTTAGCAACAAAAGTAAAAAAATTTCAAGATAGCTGTTTAAAACTTGCTAAAGAAGAAGCTAATGATTTGAATTTGAAGATTGATAGCAATATAAAAAATGAAACAGAAGATGAAATTTCTAAATATGAAAAAGAAGCTAATCATAAATGGGAAAGACAGATATATAAATTGGAAAAAGATTTTAATTCAAAAGTTTATGAAGCTAGAAATAGTTCAAAAATTGCTATTATTTCAAAAGAAAATGAATTAATGAATTTTTTAGAGCAAGAACTTACGAAAAGACTATATATGTTTACTGATTTAAGAGAATATGATGTATATATTTTAAATAATGTTAAAGAAGTTTTAGACTCTTTAGAGAATAAAAACAATGAGAATGTTACAATATATCTTACACAAAAAGATTTTGAAAAATATGAAAATCAAATTAAAACAGAATTTAATTGTAATGTAGATGTAACCTCTGAAGAATTAATTGGAGGCTGTATAGGAGAAAATTTATCTCAAAATTTATTGATAGATAATTCATTAAAAACTTTATTAACTGAAGAGATTAAAAAAACTAATTTTAAAATTTAATTACAATTGGAGGCAAAGTAATTGGAAAACAAAAAAATAATTTCAATAAATGGACCTGTTATTTTAGCAAAGGGTGAAGCAGATTTTGCTATGCATGATATGGTATTTGTTGGTGATAAAAAATTATTAGGTGAAGTAATAAAACTAGAAAAAGATATTGCAACTATTCAAGTATATGAAAATACTAGTGGTTTAAAAATAGATGAACTAGTAATCTCTAGTTATAATCAATTATCTGTTACTTTAGGACCTGGATTATTAGGTAATATTTTTGATGGTATTCAAAGACCTTTAAAAGAAATAAAAGAAATTTCAGGTGATTTTATAGAAAGAGGTATTACAGTTGATAAACTTTCTACCAAAAAGAAATGGTTATTTAAACCTTTAATAAACGTATCAGAAAAAGTTGAAGCTGGAAATATAATAGGAGAAACTAAAGAAACAGAAGCAATAATTCATAAAATAATGATTCCAAATAATGTTTCTGGTGAAGTAATAGAAATCGTTTCAGAAGGAGAATATGCAATTAATGAAGTTGTTTGTAAAGTAAGAGATAGTAAAAATGTAATTCATGAAATAACAATGACTCAAGAGTGGCCAATTAGAATTGGTAGACCATATATTCAAAGACTTCCAAATACTGAATTATTTATAACAGGTCAAAGGGTTTTAGATTCATTATTTCCAATGGCAAAAGGTGGAACTGCAATGATTCCAGGAGGCTTTGGAACTGGAAAAACTATGTTGCAACATCAACTTGCTAAATGGTCTAATGCCGATATTATTGTATATATAGGTTGTGGAGAACGTGGAAATGAAATGACAGATGTATTAGATGAATTTCAAAGTTTAGTAGATCCAAAATCTGGTAGACCACTTATTGAAAGAACAGTGTTAATAGCAAATACATCAAATATGCCAGTTGCTGCTCGTGAAGCTTCTATATATACAGGATTAACAATTGCCGAATATTATAGAGATATGGGATATGATGTTGCAATAATGGCTGATTCAACATCAAGATGGGCAGAAGCTTTAAGAGAAATTTCAGGACGTTTGGAAGAAATGCCAGCAGAAGAAGGTTATCCTTCTTATTTACCATCAAGACTTTCTGAATTTTACGGAAGAGCTGGAATGGTCAAAAATTCAAATGGTACAGTTGGATCTGTAACAATAATTGGAGCTGTTTCGCCACAAGGTGCAGACTTTTCTGAACCAGTTACTCAAAATACAAAGCGTTTCGTACATTGTTTTTGGGGATTAAATAGAGAGCTTGCATATTCAAGACATTATCCAGCTGTAAATTGGAATATAAGTTATAGTGAGTATATAGATCAATTACAAGATTGGTATGAAAATGAATTACCAATAAAATTTTTAGATTATAGACAAAAAATAGTAAAATTATTAGAAGAAGAAAATGAATTACTTGAAATTGCAAAAGTAGTAGGACAAGATGTTTTGTCAGATGATAAAAAACTAGTTTTGGAAACTTGTAAAGCTATAAGAATAGGATTCTTACAACAAAATGCTATGAGCGAAATTGATAGATTTGTTCCATTACAAAAACAATATTTAATGATGGAATCAATAATACAATTATATGATTTATCAAATCAATTAATAGAAAAATCTATACCAATTTCAAAAATAAAAGAATTAGAATTGTTTGAAGAATATATAAAATTAAAATTAAATATTCCAAATGATAAATTAGAACAATTTAAAAACTTTAATTTAAAAGCAAAAGAAAGTTTAAGAAAATTGGAAGAAACATATAAACAACACATTTCTTAAAAGGAGGAAAATTTGTTAGAATGAAAATTCAAAGAATAGGACTTGAAAAAATAAATGGACCATTAGTTTATATAAAAACGCCAAAAGACGCATCTTTTGAAGAACAAGTTGAATTAGTTTTGCCAAGTGGCGAAATTCGTTTAGGAAATGTAATAACACTATCAGAAGATGCAACTGTTATTCAAGTATATGAAGGTACTAATGGAATGAATAGCAAAGGAATAAAAACAGAATTTACAGGTAAACCTTTAAAATTAAAATTATCAAAAGAAATGTTAGGAAGAATTTTTGATGGGGCAGGTAGACCAATTGATGGATTAGGAGAAATATTGGTTCAAGAAGAAAGAGCAATTGATGGAAATCCAATAAATCCAGTTGCTAGAGAATATCCGAAAAACTTTATTGAAACAGGTATATCTGCAATTGATGGATTAATGACTTTAATTAGAGGTCAAAAATTGCCAATATTTTCTGGAAGCGGTATTAATCATAATAAATTAGCTGAAAAAATTATTAGACAGGCAAATATAAAAGATGATAGTAATTTTGCAATTGTATTTGGACTTATAGGTGCAGAATATGAAACAGCAGAATTTTTTAGAAAAAGCTTTGAAGAAAATGGCATATTAGAAAAAGTTGTAACATTTCAAAATTTATCAAATGATCCTTCAATAGAAAGAATTTTAACACCAAAAGTTGCTTTAACTTGTGCAGAATATCTTGCTTTTGAATTAGATATGCAAGTATTAGTAATATTAACAGATATGACAGCTTATGCAGAAGCACTAAGAGAAGTATCAACTCTAAAAGGAGAAATTCCAAGTAGAAAAGGTTATCCAGGATATTTGTATAGTGATTTTGCAAGTATTTATGAAAGAGCTGGAAAAATAAGAGGAAAAAAAGGCTCTATTACACAAATTCCTATATTAACAATGCCAAATGATGATATATCACATCCTATTCCAGATATTACAGGATATATTACAGAAGGACAAATTGTTTTATCTAGAGATTTATCACAAAAAGGAATTAATCCACCAATAAATATATTAGATTCATTATCTAGATTAATGAAAGATGGTATTGGGGAAAAATTTACAAGAGCTGATCATAGAGAAATTGCAGATCAATTATTTACATCTTACTCTAAAGTCCAAGATGTAAGAGCTTTAGCAAAAGTATTAGGTGAATCAGACTTATCTGAAACAGATAAAAAATATTTAGAATTTGGAGAAGCTTTTGAAAATAAATGGTTAAATCAAGATACATTAGAAAGTAGAACTATTGAACAAACATTAGATTTAGCTTGGGACATTTTAAAAATTTTACCAGAAAGTGAATGGAGCAAATTAAATGTATCTAAAAAATAGGAGGAGAAATAATTGAATTCTTCAACATTACCAACTAAAAATAATTTAATGAGATTAAAAGATAATTTAAGATTATCAAAACAGGGAAGAGACTTATTAGAAAAAAAGAAAATCATATTAAATATGGAAAAAATAAAATATGTAAAAAAAGCTAAAGACAAAAAAGAAGAGCTAGATATTGCTTTGCAAAAAGCATATCAATCTTATATTCAAGCAGTTATTGAAACAGGTGTAGACAATTTAATAGACATATCCAATGGTATGTCTTTTGATGATGTCTTAGATATAAAATATAAAACTATAATGGGTGTAGAAATCCCATCAATTGTATATAAATCAAAAAAGGCTATGTTAAATTATAGTTTATATGATACAACTTCTTCAATTGATAAAACTATAATAGACTTTAATAAAGTAAAAGATTTGATTATAGAATATGCAGAATTGTCAAATACTATTATTAGATTAGAAAAAAGTATAGAAAAAGTTTCAAAAAGATCAAATGCACTAGGAGATATGATAATTCCACAAACTGAGAAAAACATCAGTGAAATTCAAGATATTTTGGAAGAAAGAGAAAGAGAAGAATTTACAAGACTAAAAGTAATAAAGAATAAAATTAAATAGTATTGAAAATATTTCTTTAGTAATATATAATTAAACAAAAACGGTTGGAGATAGTTATGAAAAAAGAAAAAATTGAACAAAATCCAGAAGCTTTTAAAGTTGTAAAACCAGAAAAAACAAAAGCTAGAATGCCTAAATTTTTCAAAATTATAATAGGATTAATTGTAATTTTAGCAGTATTATTTATTTTTTGGGAATTGTATCAAGTATATGAAATGAATAGTAATATTGATGAATCTACTTATGATGGAGTTTCTACAATATCAGATTCAAATGTACAAGCAGGTAGTACTTTAATTCAAAAAATAGATATAGAAAATATAGATAAATTCAACTTAAGCATTTTAGAAAAAAGTACATCAGATGGATTGAAATATCAAATATACAGAGGAAAAAATGAATACGATAAATTTTTAGCAGAATGTGGTTATGGAAAAAAACTTACAGAAAGTGATTTCACAAATTTCTTTGTATTAGTAGCATATAAAGAAAATAAAGAACTAAATTTAGATAGCAGATATTCTGGAATGAATTATGACAATATTGTATTAACAGAAGAAAGCAATGCAAATACACAAATTTTATTATTAGTTATTCCAAAGGCTAAAGAAAAAGATGTAAATGTTTTGATTAAACAAGGAGAAAAAATCTTTTTGGATACACAAGATGATGTTGTTGAAAAAATTAATAATAACTTAAATCTAATAACAGAATATTTTTCTAGAAAATATTTTGAAAATCAAAATTTAAGTAATGCAACAATTTTAATTAAAGATGTAAAATTAGTAAATGATAAAGCAAATGAATTTTTTATTACAAAAGGAGATTTGCAAGAACCAACTGGAGAAACAACAACATACTGGCAAGCTTATGTTTATTTAGAACAAAATACAAAATATATATTAAAAATATTAGTAGATTGTGAGTCTGGGGAACTTGTTGGAGCGTATGATTTAACAAAATAAATACTAAGGAGAAAACTATGAAAAAAAGTAAAAAAATTATCTTGTCAATTATTGCAGTAATATGTTTAGCATTAATATTAGCTTTTATTTTGAAAAACACATTTTTCAAAACTGATGATTGGGTATACAACGAAGCTACACAAAATATAATATCAGAATTATCTTACTATATTGTTTTTATTGTAGTTGTAGCAATATTTTTAACATACAGTGTATTTTTAGGAATATACAATTTACAAAAAGGTAAAAAAAATAATGATGAAAAAAGAAAGAAAACAGGAAACTTTATTTGTAAACTAAATACATTTTTAGTTCCAATTTTAATAATTACAGTACTTCTTGCGATTGTAGTAGATTCAAATATGTTATTAAGCAATTTTATAGAAATAGCTCTAGATGTATTTGCTCTTGCAAGTGTAATTTTAGTGCTAATTTTAATATTATATTCTTTAATAGCTGGAATAAAAAGAAAAAATGTTTCTTGTATAATATTTTCAGTTTTAGATGTATTATCATTAATTTTAATTTTTATTTTTGGACAAATATTTGTAACTGCTGATTCTAATATATCAATAAATAGCAATCTTACATATTCACAAATTACTAATGCCGGTATGATGATGGATTCAGCAACATCTACTAAAAGTAATATTTCAACAAGTTCATTTAAAGAATCAGATTCTTATATTGGATATTCTACTGGTGGAGCAAAAGATGCGAATAATTTTAGAGAAAACATAAAAGAAGGATATTTTCCAATCTCAACAGATATAACATATAATGGACTTTTTTATGATTATAGTTTTGATACATCAAGAGATAAAGTTGAAAATGCAGAAGATTTATTTTACCCAGCTTATTCTTGTGCAAAGTCAAAAGATCCTATATCTAATGAAGAAGAATATTATTTATCAGTTGGATTAAATTCAAATATAAAAGAATCAGATTTTCAAAGAAAAAAATTAAATCTTACAGTTGTGTTAGATATTTCTGGTTCAATGAGTTCATCTTTTAATTCATATTACTATGATGAACTAGAAACAGGAAAAACAACTAAAGAAGATTATAAACCTAAAATGCAAATCGCAAATGAATCTGTAAATTTATTATTAGATCAATTAAATAAAGATGATAGATTTGCGATGGTATTATTTGATGATGAAGCATATTTAGCAAAAAATTTCAAATTAATTTCAGAGACAAATATACCTGCAATTAAAGAACATATATTAGATATATCAGCTAGGGGTGGAACAAACTTTAGTGCTGGTTATCAAAAAGCAACAGAATTATATGATACATTAAAAAATTCAAACAAAAATGAATATGAAAATAGAATAATAGTAATAACAGATGCTATGCCAAATTATGGAACAACATCAAAAAGTGGATTAATGAGTTTAGTACAAGAAAATGCAGACAATGGAATTTATACAAGTTTTGTTGGAGTTGGTGTAGACTTTAATACAGAACTAATAAATTTAATAGGAAGCATAAAAGGAGCAAATTACTATTCAGTTCATAATTCAGAAGAATTCAAAACAAGACTTGGTGAACAATTTGAATATATGGTAACACCATTAGTATTTGACTTAAATTTAAACTTCAATTCAGATAGCTTTGAAATAGAAAAAGTTTATGGAACAGATAATGAAGATACTTCAAAAGGAAACATTATGAAAGTAAATACATTATTTCCAAGTCCAACATCAGATGGTGAAACAAAAGGTGGTATAACAGTTTTAAAATTGAAGAAAAAAGAAAATTCTAATGCAAATAATGAAATTAATTTGTCAGTATCTTATACTAATAGAAATGGAAAAAAATTTTCAAATACACAAAAAGTAGATTTTCCAAATAGTGAATCAGATTTTTACGAAAATACTGGAATTAGAAAAGCAATTGTTCTTTCAAGGTATGTAAATGTAATGAAAAATTGGATTTTGTATGAAAGAACAGATAGTCCAAATTATGTAATTTTACCTAGCACTGGTATATTTGATTGTGATTATACTCAACAAGAAATTAAAATTATGTTAGGAGAAAATGAAAGAAGATCTACAAAACTTTCTGTAAGTGAAGAATACAAAAAGTTATTTGATCAATTCAAAAATTATATGCAAACAGAAATAACTGAATTAAAAGATACTTCTATGAATCAAGAAATCGAAATTTTAGATTATTTAATAAATTATAAAAATTAATTATAATAATAAAAAAGTCTGCAGTTGATTTACAACTACAGACTTTTTTGTTATGTTAAAAATCGGTCGCTATTTAGATTTAGGACTCATCGAGATTCAAAATGTAATGAACCTCCTTCTTGTTTTGCGATTTCAAAATGAAAAGAGAACTTAAACGACTTCTGACCATTTCTGGAGTAAAGAACATTCCAGTCATATCAGCAAACTTTTCATTTCTTTTGTTACGAACACCTACTGGGTTTTTGACAAAGAATTCTGTTGTGAAAAATTCGGTAACGTCAAGATTTTTGTCTTGAATTGCCCAAGCCTTTTGGATATTGATAACCAACCAATAAGCAAGGAAAAACCCAAGCTCCCAACCAATCTTGTCATGTGTTGCAAAAAGGATTCTGCTAATACTGATGTTTTTGTAATCATCAATATTATCTAAGATGTAGCTGTAATGCATAGGTTCTCGCCGTAAGATGTAAATACTTTGCAAGTCCTTCAAATAAGCCTCTTGTCCATATTCCAGATTACCATTAATATCGCAACCATAGAAAACAGAATCTTTAAACTCAAATTGAGTTTCTTGCTTATTTGTGAGATTGTCGCTAGCATTGCAACCATTAGAAAAAGAATCCTTAGACTTGAAATTCATTTTAAACCTCCAAATTTTGCGACATTTTCTTTAGTATACTGAAAGAAAAGCTCCTTTCAAAATCTTTTTTCAGCAAATATTGCCAAATCAAATGTCTATGTTTCTACGAGCAAAATAATTATAGCACGATTTACATAATATTGCAATATCTAGTACAAATAATCAGTAACACTAAGGTTACATAAAGTCATAAAATATAATAGCTAACATAATTTTTTCTTAGCTTAATATTAATTTAAACATTATTATTTTAGAAGAAATAAAAAGCTGTAAAAACATTTATTTTAAGAAAGGAGGAAAAAATGGAACTAAAAGGAAAAAGGATAGGATATGCTTTTACAGGTTCTTTTTGTACATTTAGGAAAAGTATAGATATATTGAAAAAAATTATGGAAAAAGAAGCTACTGTTATACCTATAATGAGTTTCAATAGTTATTATATGGATACAAAATTTGGAAAATCAGATGACTTTATTGCTGAAATTGAAGAGATAACAGGAAATAAAATAATTCATACAATACAAGGAGCAGAGCCAATTGGACCTAAACGAATGCTTGATATATTAGTAGTAGCACCATGCTCTGGAAATACAATATCAAAATTAGCAAATGACATAATTGATACTCCTGTAACTATGGCGGTAAAGTCACATTTAAGAAATGAAAATCCTGTTGTAATTGCAATATCTACGAATAATGCTTTATCTGGTAATGCAATGAATATTGGAAAACTTTTAAATACAAGACATTATTATTTTGTTCCATTTAAACAAGATAATCCAATTACTAAACCACGTTCATTAGTTTTTGATCCAGATTATATAATAAAAACAATTGAATTTGCTTTAGATAAAGAGCAAGTTCAACCAATTATTTTATGAATATAAGTGAGTTACATTGACTTTTTAGTGAAAATGATGATATAATATTTTCGTTGACATAATAATAAACTTTAAAAGAAAGGTATGGTGACAACATGAGTAAATTGTTAATGAAAGAGAGTACCTTGGCTTCAAAAGTGCATGTTCGGGTAATTTTAAGTGCGCCTGAAATATGTGGTTCTCATGAAAGCCCAAACTCAGAGAAGCAAGAAGCAATTGAGCAAATTATGGAAGACTATATGGCACCGCAATATTTTAGATGTGTCAAAAAGTTTTTGGAAAGTCTCAAAAATGCTGATATTCCTGAAAAGCTCTATCACGGTCAGGAAGTCATAGTAAAAGGCTTTGATATTGATGAAATAGCAAAGGCTTTTTATCAAATTGATACAAAACAAATATACTTTGATGCTAACGCGATGATTTTACAAGAAGCAGACTTTATTTTTGCTCACGAGCTCGGTCATAAGACTTTGTATGTAAAGAGTAACGGTCTGGAAACATTTGGCTTAGCGAGAGATCTACTTGAACTTTCTGACTTACACAAGCTAAACGAATTGCTTGCAGATACGTTTGGTGCGATTGTAACTGGTAAAAGTTTAAATAATATTTCAGAGCTTCCTGAATTAAAACAAGAAGGATTAAAGCGGTTAATGCTTAGACTGGCTTGGAGTATTTGATATTTTTGATGATTACTTGTTACTACTAATTTTATATGGTTTTAATTAAAAGAGAACGAAGAGATGAAAAGGACCGGCATAGAAATATGCTGGTTCTTTTTCTGTTTTTAACTTTTATACTGACCACCCATACTAAAGAATTTTTTTGAATTTTGTTATAAATTATTAATAGAAAATAAATAAACATTATTAAAAATAAAGTCATACAGGAGAAAAATTAATGAGTGAAAGATTATATAACTATTTAGAAATAACAGATTTGAAAGATATGCTAAATAAAACAAAAAAATTATATGGAGAAAGACCAGCATATAAAATAAAAAGGAAAGATGATAACACAAAATATGATATATATACACATAAAGAAGTAAGAGATATGGTAGATGCTTTAGGTACAGCATTAATAAATATGGGACTAAAAAATAAAAGAATAGCAATTATTGGAGAAAATTGTTATCAATGGGAAATAGCTTACTTAGCAGTTGTGTGTGGAACTGGTATTGTAGTACCATTAGATAAATCATTACCAGAAAATGAATTAAATTCTTTAATAGAAAGATCAGAAATAGAAGCAATTTTTTACCAAGAAAAATATACTGAGATTATTAAAAAAATTAAATTCTCTGAAAAAAATAAGTTAAAACATTTAATATCAATGAATTTAACATCTCATGAAGATGGTATTTATTCAGAAATTGAATTGATAAAAGAAGGAAAAAAACTATTAAAAGAAGGAAATAATGATTTTATATCAGCAAAAATAAATCCAGAAGAAATGAGCATAATGCTTTTTACGTCAGGAACTACTTCTGCATCAAAAGTAGTAGCATTATCTCATAAAAATTTATGTACTAATTTAATGGATATAGGAAGTACATTAGATGTTGATTGTAATGATGTATTACTTTCTGTATTGCCAGTACATCATGTTTTTGAATGCACAGTTGGATTTTTATTTTCCTTATATAAAGGTGCTGAAACAGTATTTTGTGATGGAATTAGACATATTGTAGAAAATTTGAAAGAATATCAAGTTTCAGTAATGGCTTGTGTTCCAGGAATATATGAAAGAATTTTCAAAATAATTAGAAAGAATTTAGAAAAGCAAGGTAAATTAGAAGAAATATTAGAAAATGAAGAAAAATATGAAAAAGCTTCAATGGAAGAAAAGAAAATTATATTTAAAGAAATACATGATATGCTTGGAGGAAATATAAAATTATTTATTAGTGGTGCAGCAGCATTAGACAAAAATATTGAAGCAAGATATAGACTATTAGGATTGAATTTAGTACAAGGTTATGGATTGACAGAAACATCACCGGTTATTGGAGTTGGAAACAAAAAATATCATAAAGTTGGTTCAGTAGGAAAAGCCGTTCCAAGTGTTGAAGTTAAAATAGATAATCCAAATTCAGAAGGAATTGGAGAGTTAGTTGTAAAAGGTCCTAGCATAATGCTTGAATACTTTAATGATAAAAAAGCAACTAAAGAAGCTTTGAAAGATGGTTGGTTTTACACTGGTGATTTAGCAAGAATAGATGAAGAAGGATATATATTCATTTGTGGAAGAAAAAAGAGTGTAATCGTCTTAAAAAATGGAAAAAATATTTTTCCAGAAGAAATGGAAGCACTATTAAATAAAATAGAAGGTGTACAAGAAAGCTTTATTTATGGAAAACAATTATCTGATGATAAAGAAAATATAAAAATTAATGCGAGAGTTGTTATAGATAAAGATGTAGTAAAAGATTCATACAAAGTAAATAGTGATGAAGAAATAAAAGAAGTAATTTCTTGTAAAATTAAAGAAATAAATCAAACAATGCCAAAATATAAAGCAATCAGAGGATTCTCTATTACAGAAGAACCACTTATAAAAACAACAACAAATAAAATTAAAAGACAAGCAAATTTAGATATTATTAATAAGGAATAAAAATGACAGAACAAGAATTAAAAACAAATTTCTACGATAAGTTAAAAACAAACTATTTAGGTGAAAATTTTATATATTGTTCAGAAATTGATTCAACTCAAAGTGAAATATGGAGAAATGTAAATACTTTTCCAGATGGAACTTTGGTAATGGCAGATATTCAAGCATCTGGCAAAGGAACACATGGAAGAGTATGGCATACTCAAAGCAATAATATAGCATTTTCATTTTTGATAAAGCCAAATTGTTTAGTAACAAAATTAGATGGACTTACTTTAGAAATAGCAAAATTAATAGTAGAAATATTAAAAGATAAATATGATGTTGAGATAAATATAAAAAAGCCAAATGATTTGATGAAAAATGGAAAAAAATTAGGTGGAATTTTAACAGAAACAAAAATAAGTTCTGAAATTGCAAAATTTTTAGTTATTGGAATTGGAATAAACAATAGCCAAGAAACTTTTCAAAATGAAATAAAAGATATTGCAACATCAATAAAAAATGAGTTTAACAAAACAATAGATCCTATTGATTTTGTAACAGAATTTTGCAATAAATTTGAAAATATTTTAATAAATAGACGGTATTCAAAGTAAAAAATAGAAAGGAAAAATTTTAATATGAAAATAGCTTTTTTATTTCCTGGTCAAGGAGCACAATATGTAGGAATGGGAGAAGATTTATATGAAAAATATAAAGAAATTCAGGAACTTTACAATTTAGCACAAAAAGAAACTGGAATTAATGTAGCAGAAATTAGTTTTAAAGATGAAACAGAAAAATTAAATCAAACAAAGTTTACACAAATTTGTATGGTTACAATGAGTTTAGGAATTTTAGAAGTTTTAAAACAATCTAATATAAAAGCAGAAATGGTAGCAGGATTAAGTTTAGGTGAATATGTTGCTTTGAATTATGCAGAATCTATATCAACAAAAGATACTTTGAAAATAATTCAAAAAAGAGGAAAATTTATGCAAGATTTAGCTCCAAAAGGAGATTGGGCAATGGTAGCAGTATTAGGATTAAGTGATCAAGATGTAGAAACAGCATGTAAAAAAGTAACTAATGGATTTGCAGTACCAGCAAATTACAATTGTCCAGGTCAAGTAGTTGTTTCAGGTAATAGAAATGGAATTACTGAATTAACAGAAATTGCTAAAGAAATGGGAGCTAAAAGAGTTTTAGAATTAAAAACAAGTGGACCTTTTCATACAGAAAAATTAAAAGATGCTTCTATTGAATTAAAAAAAGAATTAGAAAAAATAGAATTATCAACACCAAAAGTAAAAGTAATAAAAAATATAGATGCAACACCATATAAAGAAAATGAAAATATGAAAGAAATTTTATCTAAACATGTAATGAGTCCAGTTAAATTTTCAGACTCTATAAAATATATGTTAGATAATGGAATAGATACATTTGTAGAAATTGGACCTGGTAAAGTATTAACATCACTAGTTAAAAAAATAAACAGAGAAGTTAAATGTATAAATATTTCTGATGTAAATTCTCTAGAAAAAGCATTAGAAGAATTAAAAGATATTGAAGAATAAATTGTGTAAATTATATAAAACACTAAAATACAAATTATAGAATTTATTATTAATAAGTGATTAATTGAATTTGTTAAAGGTAAGTAATTATTAAGAAAGGAATGATTATAAATGAATGAAAATGCAAAAGTAGCATTAATTACAGGAGCAACACGAGGAATTGGAAAACAAATAGCTTTAGAGCTAGCAAGTCAAGGATATAATATAGCTTTAAACTACAGAAAACAAAATGAAGAACTTGAAGCTCTAGAAAAAGAAATAGAAAGCCAAAATGTAAAATGTCTTACTGTTTATGGAGATGTTTCAAATTATGAAGATGTAGAAAAATTTATAAAGGAAATTATAAAAGAATTTGGAAAAATAGATGTATTAGTAAATAATGCAGGAATTACAAAAGATATGTTACTTGTGAGAATGAAAAAAGAAGATTTTGAAAGTGTTATAGATGTTAATTTGATCGGAACTTTTAATGTTACAAAAAATGTAATTCCATATATGATGAAAGCAAGAAATGGAAAAATAGTAAATATATCTTCTGTTGTAGGAATTTCTGGAAATGCTGGTCAAACTAATTATTCAGCTTCTAAAGCTGGAATTATAGGATTTACTAAAAGCTTAGCAAAAGAAGTTGCATCTAGAAATATAAATGTAAATGCAATTGCACCTGGTTTTATAAAAACAGATATGACAGATGTTTTAAAAGATGAAGTAAAAGAGGAAATTTCAAAAACAATTCCTCTTAAAAGAATGGGAGAAGCGAAAGACGTTGCAAATTTAGTAAAATTCTTAGTATCAGAAGAAAGCAATTACATAACAGGTCAGGTAATTAATGTAGATGGTGGAATGCTTATGTAAAAGTAAAGCATAATAAATTTATATAAAATTACAAAAGCTTTAATAAATTAAGTATTATTAAAGAAGAAAATATTTGATTAAATTTCAAAAGATTAAACTTTACGCAAATATTATTATACGAGTAATAAAATAAAATAAAAGGAAATGAGGAAAATGGAAAAAAGAGTTGTAATAACAGGAATTGGAGCAATTACTCCAATAGGAAAAAATGTAGAAGAAATGTGGCAAGGAATAAAAAATAAAGAATGTGGAATCGACAAAATTTCTTTATTTGATGCTACAGGATATAAAACAAGTCTTGATGCTGAAGTTAAGGAATATGATGCATCAAAATACTTTGATGTAAAACAAGCACGAAGATTAGATAGATCTTCACAATTTGCAATTATTGCTGCAAAGGAAGCTTTTGAAGATAGCAAAATATCAAGTGAAAATACAGATTTAGAAAGAGTAGGAATTTTTGTAAGTTCTGGTATTGGTGGTTTAAAAACAATTCAAGAACAAAGTGAAACAAATTGTTTAAAAAGTCATACTAGAGTATCTCCAATGTTTATCCCAATGTCAATTGCAAATATGCCAGCTGGAAATATTTCAATAGAATTAGGATTAAAGGGTGAATCAATTTCTATAGTAACAGCATGTGCTTCTTCAACACATGCAATAGGAGAAGCTTATAGAACAATAAAACATGGATATGAAGATTGTATTTTAGCTGGTGGAACTGAAGCTTCAATATGTGAAATAGGTATTGCAGGATTTGAAAATATGAAAGCTCTTTCTAATAGTGAAGACAAAAATAGAGCAAGTATTCCATTTGATAAAGAAAGAAACGGATTTGTAATGGGAGAAGGAGCAGGAGTATTAGTATTAGAAGAATTAGAACATGCTAAAAAAAGAAATGCAAAAATTTATGCAGAAGTAATAGGTTATGGAGCAAGTTCAGATGCATTTCATATAACATCACCTTGTCCAGATGGAGATGGTGGAGCAAGAGCAATGGAAAGAGCAATAAAAGATGCAAAAATAACACCAGAAGAAATTGATTATATAAATGCTCATGGTACATCAACACATTTAAATGATTTAACAGAAACAATGGCTATAAAAAGAGCATTAGGAGAATCTAGCAAAAATGTTGCAGTAAGTTCAACAAAAGGAAATATAGGACATTTGTTAGGTGCAGCAGGAGCAGTAGAAGCTATAGTATGTGTAGAATCAATAAAAAATTCTATAATACCACCAACAATTAATTATAAAGAAAAAGATGAAGAATGTGATTTAGATATAGTTCCAAATGAATTAAGAAATCAAAATGTAGATGTTGTAATGTCAAATTCTTTAGGATTTGGTGGCCATAATGCAAGTATTATATTAAAAAAATATAAAGACTAATTTAATAATTATTATAATTTATATATGATATATGTTTTAAAATTAAAATATAAGAAAGGAAAATAAAATGGAATATGAAAAAATAAAGCAACTAATGGAAGATATGGGAAATTCAAAATTAACATCAATTAATATAGACTTTCCAGATGGTACAAAAATTAGTATGCAAAAAGAAAAGATTGTAGAAAAAGAAATCCAAATCGAAAAAGTTTACGAAAGTAAAATTTCACAAGATACTAATCCAGATAATGAATCAAAAATAATAACAAATGAAAAAGAAACTATAAATAAAGAAGAGGAAGATTGCAATATAGTAAAATCACCTATGGTAGGAACCTTTTATTTAAAACCAGCTCCAAACGCAGAACAATATGTTGAAGTTGGAAAAAATGTAAAAAAAGGTGATACACTTTGTATAGTTGAAGCAATGAAACTTATGAATGAAATAGAATCAGAATATAGTGGAACAATTAAGGAAATTTTAGTAAAAGATGGTTCACCAGTAGAATATGGAACACCTTTATTTAAAATTAGTAAATAGGAGAGATAAAATGCTAAATAAAGAAGAAATAGAAAAAATAATACCACAAAGAGATCCTTTCTTAATGATAGATGAAGTAGAAGAATATGTACCAGGAGAAAGTGCAATTGCTTATAAATATGTAAATGAAAAAGAATGGTATTTTAAAGGACATTTTCCAGGAAATCCTATTATGCCAGGAGTTTTGATTACAGAAGCATTAGCGCAAACTGGTGCAGTAGCAATATTATCAATGGAAGAAAACAAAGGAAAAAATGCTTTGTTTGGTGGAATTGATAAATTAAAATTTAAAAAAATGGTTGTGCCAGGAGATACTTTAAAACTAGAAGTAAAAATAATAAAAAGAAAAGGACCAATAGGAGTAGGAGAGGCAATAGCAACAGTAGATGGTAAAATTGCTGCTAAAGGAGAACTTACTTTTGCTTTGGTATAAAATTAGTTTATATAAAAAGTTATAGGTAAACTTTAAACCTAAATAATATTATAAGGAATAAAAAATGAATAAAATATTAATTGCTAACAGAGGAGAAATTGCAGTAAGAATAATAAGAGCTTGTAGAGAAATGAATATAAAAACAGTTGCAATTTATTCTGAAATAGATAAAGATGCTTTACATACAAGATTAGCAGATGAAGCAATTTGCATTGGACCTGCACCATCTAATAAAAGTTATTTAAATATAAAAAATATCATAGAAGCGGCTAATATTACAGGAGCAGACAGTATACATCCAGGATTTGGATTTTTATCTGAAAATGCTGAATTTGCTAAAATATGTGAAGAATCTAATATTAAATTTATAGGTCCAAATTCAAAAGTAATAGATTTACTTGGAAATAAATCAAATGCAAAAGAAATGATGAAAAAAGAAGGTGTTCCTGTTATACCAGGTTCAGATGGAAGTATTACAGGATTAAAAGAAGCAATTAGTATAAGTGACAAAATAGGATATCCTATAATTTTAAAAGCTGCAGCTGGTGGCGGAGGAAAAGGAATTAGAATAGTAAATTGCAAAGAGGATTTAGAAGATGCCTACAATATAGTAAAGCAAGAAGCAAAAATATCTTTTAATGATGATGAAATTTATATAGAAAAATTCGTACAAAATCCTAGACATGTTGAAATTCAAATATTAGCAGATGAATTTGGAAATATAGTTCATTTAGGAGAAAGAGATTGCTCAATTCAAAGAAGACATCAAAAAGTTTTAGAAGAAACACCATCTACAGCAGTTGATGAAAAATTAAGAAATAAAATGGGAGAAGCTGCAATAAAAGCCGCTAAAGTAGCAGGATATTCTAGTTGTGGTACAGTAGAATTCTTAGTAGATAAAGATAAAAACTTTTATTTTATGGAAATGAATACAAGAATACAAGTAGAACATCCAATTACAGAAATGAGAACAAATATAGATATTGTAAAAGAACAAATAAAAATCGCAGGTGGAGAAAAACTTAAATTTAAACAAAAAGATATTGAATTTAGAGGCCATTCAATAGAATGTAGAATAAATGCAGAAAATCCTAGTAAAAACTTTATGCCATGTCCAGGAAAAATTATTGGAATTAATTTACCAGGGGGAAATGGAATTAGAATAGATACAGCTATATATGAAGGATATACTATTCCACCAAATTATGATTCTATGATAGCAAAAATAATTGCTTATGGATCTAATAGAAATGAAGCAATAAGTAAAATGAAAAGAGCATTAGAAGAATTGGTAATAGATGGAATAGATACAAATAGAGATTTCTTGTTTGAAATTATAAAAAATCCTAATTTTATTAGAGGAAATTTTGATACATCTTTTATAGAAAAAGAAATTTTTAAAAAATAATATTTAATAATATTTTAAGAAGAGGAATTTAAAATGATTGTTGATAAAATAAAAAAGAGAGGAACTTCAGCTAAAAATAAAAAATCAAATATTGATATACCAGTTGGAAAATGGGTAAAATGTGATGAATGTAAAGAAATTATATATAAGGAAACATTAAAAGAAAATTTAAGTATTTGTCCAAACTGTGGTCATTATTTTAGAATGCATATAAATAAAAGATTGGAACTTGTTACAGATAAAGATTCATATAAAAAATTTGATTTAAATATAGAAACAACTAATCCATTACAATTAGAGGATTATCCTAAAAAATTAAAAGTTTTAAGAGAAAAAACAGGGATAAATGAAGCAGTTGCTTGTGGTACAGCTAAAATTAATAACGAAGATGTTGTAATATGTGTAATGGACAGTGGATTTTTAATGGGAAGTATGGGGGTAGTAGTTGGCGAAAAAATTACTTATGCAATAGAACAAGCAATAGAAAAAAAATTACCACTTATTATTTTTACTACATCAGGTGGTGCTAGAATGCAAGAAGGAATTATCTCACTAATGCAAATGGCAAAAGTATCTTCTGCTTTAACAAAATTAGATGAAGCTGGTCTTTTATATATAACTGTACTTACAGATCCAACTTATGGTGGAGTTACTGCATCATTTGCAAGTTTAGGAGATATTATATTAGCAGAACCTAAAGCAATGATTGGATTTGCTGGTCAACGTGTAATTAAGCAAACAATAGGTCAAGATTTACCAGAAGGATTTCAAACTGCTGAATTCTTATTAGAACATGGTTTTATAGATAAAATAGTAGAAAGAAAAGATTTAAAAAATACAATACATAAATTAATTACCTTAAATAAAGGAGGTATAATTTAATGAATAATAAAAAAATATCTGCTTGGGAAAAAGTTGAAATTGCTAGAGATTCAAAAAGAAAAACAGCTTTAGATTATATAGAAAAAATATTTGATGATTTTGTAGAATTACATGGTGATAGAAACTTTAAAGATGACAAAGCAATTGTATGTGGACTTGGAAGTATGGGCAAACAAAATTTTACAATCATAGCAGAACAAAAAGGAAGAAATACAAAAGAAAACATTGAAAGAAATTTTGGTATGCCAAATCCAGAAAGCTATCGTAAAGGCATTAGGTTTATGAAACAGGCAGAAAAATTTGGTAGACCTATAATTACCTTTATAGACACAAAAGGAGCTTATCCTGGAATTGGAGCAGAAGAAAGAGGTCAAGGAGAAGCTATTGCAAAATCTATGTTTGAAATGGCAAAATTAAAAGTACCAGTAATTTCCGTAATTGTCGGAGAAGGCTCTAGTGGTGGGGCTTTAGCATTAGGAGTAGGAAATAAAGTCTTTATGTTAGAAAATGCAATATATTCAATACTATCCCCTGAAGGATATAGTAGTATATTGTGGAAAGATTCATCTAGATACAAAGAAGCAGCTGAAAAAATGAAACTAACAGCAGAAGATTTATTAGAATTAAATGTAATAGATAAAATAATACCAGAAAAAGTTGGAAATATAGAAGAGGCTTTTATACAAACATCAGATTATTTAAAAAAAGAAATTTTAAATACATTAAAAGAATTCAAAAAAATGAATACTGATGAAATAGTTGAGCAGAGATATGATAAATTTAGAAATATGGGAGAAGTAATTTATTTATAAAAAGGAGAGAAAAAATGTTATTAGAAAACAAAACTATATTAATAATGGGTGTTAGAAACAAATGGAGCATTGCTTTTGGAATAGCTAAATCAGCTTATGAAAATGGTGCAAAATTAATTTTTACATATAGAGAAGAGGCAGATAAAGAAAAATTAGAAGCTTTAACAAGTGAATTTGAAAATAGCAAATATTATGTATTAAATGATGCAGCAGATGACTATGATGTAAGAATAACTTTTGAAAAAATAAAAAAAGAAAATGGAAAATTAGATGGAATAGTGCATGCTATAGCTCATGCTAATACAGAAGACTTAAGAAATGATTTTATATATACAAGCAGAGAAGGATTCAGCCATGCAAATGATACAAGTGCATATTCATTTGTTTTGATTGCTAGAACGGCAAAAGAATTTGAAATGTTAAATGAAAATGCAAGTTTAGTTACTTTGACTTATTATGGATCAGAAAAAGTAATTGAAGGATACAATATAATGGGTGTAGCAAAAGCTGCATTAGAATCTAGTGTTAGATATTTAGCATCAAATCTTGGAAAAGATGGTATTCGTGTAAATGCAATTTCTGCAGGACCAATAAAAACTTTATCAGCTAAAGGGATTAAAGATTTTTCTTCAGTACTAACAGTTGTAGAGGAAAAAGCACCATTACATAGAAATGTTACAATAGAACAAGTTGGAAATGTATCAACTTTTTTATTAAGTAATATGTCTGAGTCAATAACAGGTCAAACTTTATATGCAGATAGTGGATATAATATAATGGGAATTTAAAAACTTGTGTGCTTAATAATAATTAAAACATGTGTTATAAAAAAGAAAAGCCAGCAGTAAATTATGCCGAAGCACAAAATACTGTTGGTTTTCAGTTTTGGAGCAGAATAATCGCTCAGGCTTTTCTTAATAAAAAATTTTGTCATATTTCATTGCTCGATTGAAATTTACAAATTAGTTATAGTTGATAATACAATCATTACGATTGCAAAGATCAAAACCAATATGCCAAAAGGTGTACCTATAATTGGCAAGTCTGACAATATGATTATAACAGACATTATTATTGCGGAAATACAGATTTTTTCAGTATTTTTAAATAAGAGAAAACAAGTGATTGCAGACCATATAAAAACGTTTATGAAGAAATTTTCACGTTCACTGATTAAACAGAAAATAGTTATACAGGAAATAGAAAATACTCCACAAGCAATAGCCGTAATTTTGTCTCTTTTAAATTCATTGATGGAGATATATCTTTTTGATTTTAAATCTCCTAACAGACTCCGCAAAAAGGATACACCAAGTAGCGTGAACTCAATTAGAGCTAGTTTTTCAAACAGGTACAAGAGCGTACTTGGATTGAAAAGCTTTAATAAAACATCAATTTCTTTCATAATAAACCTCATTCCTTTAAAAAATTATTTTGTTGACGAGTTACATTTATGATAAACTAGCAAATGCTAGGAATTGCTAGACATAAAGGAATATAATTTAAAAAACTGCTGTAAAAATAATTATAAAATATTATGTGAATAAAATCAAGATTTATTACTCTTTTTGTTGGTTAATTTAAAAGTTTCTAGTAAACTACAATATTTATCAACCATGCAAAGCAAAAATGCTTCTCTACATTTTGGAATTTTTCTAAAAGTAAGAGGCCACATGTGACTAGAAATCATATTTTCTTCTATTAAATTAATATCATTAAAATATAACTTTGCATTTTTAAGTGCTACAATAGGATGAAAGAAACCATGAAGTCTATGTGTCATTGATTTTTCATGCCAATCATACAAATAAAAATCGTGTAAAAAAGCACCACGAATTAAAGAATCTATGTCAACTTTATAATTTTTTTCTTTAGCTAATTTATAACAAATATATGAAACATTATAACAATGTTCAAATGTAGTAGTAGTTCCATGTTGGATATATTTTTTCATATCAAAAACTTTATCAACTTTTTCTATTTCTTGAATTTTATTTAAAAAATATTTTCTATCTTCAATACTTAACATATAAATAAAACCTCCGCTTAACAGTTTACCATTATATAAATGATTTTTCAAGGTAACAATATTGTAAATAGAAAAAAATGTGATATAATTCAAAGTATAAAATTTTGAAAGGGAATTACTGATGAAAAAAAGAAAAAATATATGGGAAATAATAAAAATAGTATTAATTTTGTATTTACTAATACAAACATTTATAACTATTTTTCAGGAATTCGATATTAATGAGTTAAAAAATTTTGATATATCACAATTTCAAGGAATAAGTATAATTACTGTATTTGGAAATTGTATATTAATTTTTGTATTAGTATTGTTTTTTACTTTAATAAAAAATCTTTTAGTAACACTTGCTTTAATAGGAATTACAATAGGAAATCAAAAATATAAAAAACAAAAATTAGATAAAAATGATTTAAAAAAATACAAAGGATATTACAGAGAAATATTAACAGAATATAACCCTTTAAATTTATCATTTGTAGATGATTTTAATGTAAATAATCCAGAAACAATCATAGCAGAATTACTTTATTTAGAAAAAAATGGATATATATCAAAAGATAATGATAAATTAATAGTAAATAAAAAAGATGAAAGTTTAAGTGAAGCTGAAAATTACATTTTAGACAACATAAAAGATGGAAAATTGCAAATAACAAGTACATTTAACTTAGAAACTAAAATTCAACAAGATAGTGCTAAACAAAAAATAGTAAAAACACAAGAAACTTCAAAAGCTGAATTGCAAAAAAATAATAGAACAGAAGCAATAATTTGTGTAGTAGCTTGGATTATAATGTTTATACTTTTTACTGTTACAGACGGAAAAACAATATCTATAAATAACGATATTTTAGCTTTAATACTATTTATAATATTAGGAATATATATGATTGGAACAGTTATGTTACCATTTATTATGTTAGCATCTAATATAGCATATTCAATAAAATTTTATATGAATCCATATATTAGAACTAAAAAAGGTAAAAAATTAAACATGTATATGGAAGGGTTAAAAAATTATTTAAAAGATTATAGTATGTTAAATGAAAAAACAGAAGAAGATATAACTCTTTGGGATGAATATTTAATATACTCTGTATTGTTTGGTCAAAATAAAAAAATAATTGAAGAATATAAAAACATTGTTTTATTTTAAGGTTTATAGATAAATCCAGAAAAATCTAAATAATATAAAAAAGGACAAAAATAAATGTATGTAGAACAAAAATTTTTTGTAGGATTACAAGATATAGATATTTCAAACAAAATAACAAATAAAGCAATTCTTAGCTTTTTAGAAGATGCAGGAGGTATACATTCTAATATAGCAGGATACGGCTTAAAAAATATAAAAGAAACTAATTTAAGTTGGATTATATTAAATTGGAAATTAAAAGTATTTAAAAGAGCTAATTATGCAGATACAATAACAGTAAGAACTTGGTCTTCAAATACTGATAAATTATTTGCTTATCGTGATTTTGAAGTACTTGATGAAAACGGAGAAGTTACAGCAATAGCAACTACGAAATGGCTTATAGTAGATATAAGAAATGGAAAAATAACAAAATTAACTGATGAAATAGTAGGACCATATGAAACTGAAAATAGGCAAGTTTTTCCAGAATATCAATTTAAGAAATTAGAAGAACCAGAAAAAATTGATTCTTCTGTAAATTATACAATAAATAGACAAATGATAGATATAAATAAACATGTACATAATATATGTTATTATGATTTAGCTGAAATAGCATTACCAGAAGAAATTGCTGATAAAACCTTTAATAATGTAGAAATAATGTATAAAAAAGAAATAAAATTAGGTGAAACAGTAAAATGTGAATATACTAGTCAAAACAATGAAAATATTATTGCAATAAAAAGTGAAGACGATAAAAATTTACATGCTATAATAAAGTTATATTAAATACATTGAGCAATAAGCTATATCCATAAAAGCTTAAAATATTGAGTAACTATAATGAAATCTATATAAAGATATAAAAGAAATCTATTTTCAACATTGACAAACAAACATTCTTATTATAGAATAATACAAACAAAAGTTTGAAAGGGTAATATAATGGAAAGATCAATTCTTCATGTTGATGTTAATAATGCTTTTTTATCGTGGACAGCAGTAGATATGTTAAAAAAAGGTTCAAATGTAGATATTAGAACTATACCTGCGATAATAGGTGGAGATGAAAGCAAAAGATCTGGAATAGTTCTTGCTAAAAGTCCAATAGCTAAAAAATTTGGAATTGTTACAGGAGAACCAATTTATTTTGCTAAAAAGAAATGTAATAATTTGCAAGTTTTCAAAGGAGATTTTGAAGTATATAGACAAGCATCAGAAAATTTATATAATTTTCTATTAAATTATACAGATAAAATAGAAAGATTTAGTATAGATGAATGTTTTATGGATTTAACAGGTTTTTTAATGGGAAAAAATCTAATAGATGTTGCTTACGAAATAAAACAAAAGGTACATGAAAAATTTGGCTTTACTGTAAATGTTGGAGTTTCTACAAATAAATTACTTGCTAAAATGGCTTCAGATTTTGAAAAACCAAACAAAGTACATACTTTATATTTATCAGAAATAAAAGAAAAAATGTGGCCATTACCAGTTTCAGAATTATTTATGATAGGTAAAAAAACTGTCCCAAAATTACTTAATATGCAAATTAAAACAATAGAAGATCTAGCTAAAACAGATTCAAATTTACTAATAAAAAAATTTGGGAAACACGGAAAACTAATGTGGGAATATGCAAATGGAATTGATAATTCAGAAGTAAACAATAAAGTAGAACTTCCAAAAAGTATAGGAAATTCTGTAACATTACCAAAAGATGCTTATGAAAAAGAAGAAATACACAAAATAATTGTAGCATTAGCAGAGCAAGTTACATACAGACTTAGAAAATATAATTTAGTTGCGAATGTAGTAAATATTCAATTAAGAACAAATCAATTTCATGATTATTCACATCAAAAGAAATTAAATTATCCATCTTCAAATACAAAGGATATAATAGAAATATCAAAAGATATATTAGAACAAATGAATATTAATGAACCTATACGACTAATAGGTTTAAGAGTAGATAATTTAGAAGGAAAAGAAGAGGTACAATTATCTTTTTTTACACCAGATGAAAAGCAAAGCAATCTTGATAAAGCAATTGACTCATTAAAACAAAAATACGGATATACCAAGATTACTAGAGCAGGAAAGTTAGATGTAAAAGAAGTAAATTATCAAGAAAACAAATATAAAAAATAAAGCAAACATTTTTTTGTTTAGATATTGACAAAGAACTTATGTTTGCTTATAATATATTTAAAGTTGCGAACAAACATTCTGATATATTAAATAAAAAATAGGAGAGAAAAAATGGAAAAAATAAATTTTAAATTAAGCTTAGAAAAAACAATTAAAAATATGTCTGTACTATTGGTATTATTTATTTTGGTTAATGTATTTTATTATGGAAAAGATGAATTAAGTGAAGATAAAAATTTCAAAAATAATTTTTGTTCATCAGTAAAAACAGAAATAGTAGATACTAAAATATAAAATATATTAATATCTACTATTTACTACTTATTGTTTAACTACCATTATATTGTATTTTAAAAGCCTTTTTACTATAAACTCTTTTATATAATATTGATTAAAAACATATTCAATTTCAATTATTATTATTTTCTTTTAATTGCATTTCGCTAGATAAAGGATTGTGTTCAACAGCACTACGAATTTGATCATTATCTACATGAGTATAAATTTCAGTTGTAGAAATACTCTCGTGGCCAAGTAGTTCTTGTAAAGCACGAATATCTACATTACCATATTTATACATAAGTGTAGCAGCAGTATGTCTTAGTTTATGTACAGAATATCTATCTGCTTTTTCTATATTAGCTAATTTTATTTCTTGTTTAACAATATATTGAACAGTTCGTTTACTAATACGTTTTTTTTGTTCACTTAAAAATAAAGCATCTCTAGAATTATATTTTACATTATCATGTGGTCTAACAGCTAAATAACTATTTAAAGCTGAAATGCAAGCTTCATTTAGATATATAGTTCTTTCTTTATTACCTTTACCAATAACATTAAGTTTTCGGTTTTCAAAATCAATATCACTCATATTTATGCCAATTAATTCAGAAAGACGCATACCACAATTTAAGAGTAGAGTAATCATTGCAAAATCTCTAGCTGAATTATCGTGATTTCCATGCCCAGTTGCTTTGGGAGTAGAAACAGTATTAAGCAATTTTTTACTTTCATCTAATGTTAAATATTTTGGAAGTCTTTTATCCAATTTTGGAGTTTCTAAATCTAAAGCTGGATTATTAGGAATCCTTTTAGTTTTATTACAAAGATAATGAAAAAAAGTTCTTATACTAGCAGCTTTTCGAGCAAGAGTAGCAGGTTTACTATTATATGTTTCTTTCAAATATGCTAAAAAAGAGTGAATATCCTGTAATGTAATTTTCTTTACAGTATCTAAAGTCATATCTCTTATATCAATTTCTTTTATATTTTCAACAGATTTTACATCAGTAAGATGAAATTTATATTTTATAAATTTTAAGAAATGAGATATATCATAATTATATTCTTTAATTGTATTAGTAGATTTATTTAAAATAGTAGACATATATGCTAAAAAGTCATTTAAAAAATCTGGATTTTGTTCATTATTTATCATTTTAATTTATATTCCTTTGTATAGATTTAGATTTTATGTGTCTATAAACTTATAGTATGATTATATAAATAAAAAAAATGAAATACAATAACATTTACTAAATTTTGTGCAAAGTTTATATTTCAAAGTTTATTTTTTATGACTTTTATTAAAAAAATCGCATTATTTTTTAATTATATAAAATATAATAAAAAATGTCTAAATTTGTATTATAATATAAGGTTAAAATCAACAAAATGTAGACATTTTAAGGATTTTGGTGTACAATAATAAATATGATTACATAAAATATCATATTATTTGATATTTATTTAAATAAAGTTTTAATTGAATAGAGGATAGTAATTGTAAAAATAAAACAAATAAAAGTAACTATAAATACATTTTATAAAGAAAGGAGTAAATAATTATAGCTTTATACATATTGAAATAATATAAAATCACATATTTATGTATAAAATTTTAATTATAGAAATTATATGAAAGAATCAACTAAAACTGCAATCGACGAAATTTTAGCTAATATGCCTAAAGACTTAAACAAAAATACTCAAATAAGATATGTTTATTTAGAATTAGCTAAAAAATTCAGAAAAGATATAGCTTTTTTCTATGGAACTGATGAGGAAAAAAGCGTAATATATCCTAAAGATCCTAAGGTAGATTTTTCTAATCAAGAAACTTTAGAAATAATATGTAGATCAAGTGCCTTAATCTATAAATATGTTTTTTCTAAAATTGGTGTAGATGTTCAATTAGTTGAAAAGCCTACAAAATCTCCATTTCAACATGTGGATTTAATTGTTACAGGTGAAGACGATAAAAAATATTATTTAAGTCCAATGGAAGATTTATTTAGAATTCAATTAGGAATGAGAACAAAAAGATTCGGAAGTAAAACAGACAAATTTAATGACATGGAAAATGTTGGAGAATTATCAAGTTTTTCTGAAGAAGAAGTAAAAGAAATGGATAATAAATTAGGATACACCTATAAAGGAACTTATATGGATGATGTTGTAGCCATGATTAGAGAAGAAGCGTTAAGTTCTAAAACATTAAAGCCATTAGTTTTAGAAAAATATCCGGAATATGCAGGAAAACAAATTCCAAAAGACTTATATGCAAGATTCAAAGTAGAATTTTTGCTAGAACATATGAATTATAGGAAAAAATTAAAAGGTTATATTGAATATAAAGATTATTTTGACTATATGTTAAACGCTGTTCTTAATAAAAAGGAACGAAAAAGAGTAAAAAGAACAACTATATACAAATTAAAAGAAGACGGCACTAAAGATTTAAAAATCTTGATAAATATGTCTACAGATAAAGGTCATATGTATTATGTTGTAACAAATGAATCTAAAAAAGGATATGTAAAAACAGCAGATATAGCAGATTATATGCTAAAACATGATTACCAGTTTATAAAAGATAGTAAAAGAGTTTTAGAAACAGGAAATGAAGAAATTGGTGAAACACCTGAATTATAAAAATATGTAAGCTTTAGTTGACAAATTTCAAGTGAAGATTGGTAGACTTTCTATTATGCTTATTGGTATAATAAAATTATAAGTAAACAATAATAGAAAAAGAGGTGGTACAAATGAAATTGAATGAGAAAATAATAAAACTAAGAAAAGACAATAATTTATCACAAGAAGATTTTGGAAATAAATTAAATATATCTAGACAAGCAGTATCTAAGTGGGAAAACGAAGAAACTAAACCAGAAATTGATAAAATTAGAGATATTAGCAAAATATTTAATGTAAGTTGTGATTACTTATTAAATGACGAAATAGACAATCCTGAAGAATTGAAACAAGTAAATGATGAACAAGCTACTTCAAAACCAAATGCCAATAATAAGAAAACTAAGCACAAAAATAAAACTTTTTTAAATGGATTATTAATATTAATTTTAATATACATAATATTTTGCACATATAAATTTATAGCATTTTATAAATTTTATGCTATAGCAAATAGCTTTTCAGAAGAAAATTACGTAATGTTTTTGCAAAATTATTCTAAAAGTATTGCAAACGGAAATACTACTCAATTTTTGGAAACAACCAAAGTTGGAAATAAGAAAAAAGTTGTAGCATATTTTAAAAGAGGCACTGCTTTTCCAGAAAAAGAAGATTCTTATGAAAATCCTTTAGGAATCATGTATACAGATTCCGATAAAAAAGAATGTTATTCTTTAAATTATGATGAAGAACAGCAAAAATATATCTACACAAATAGTTTAGACAGCGCAATAAATGAGGAAGAAAAAAATCAAATGTTAGATGATGTTTTTGATAATGATATAAAAACAAATACTTTAACAACAATACCATCTAATTTTAAAGATATATTTAAAGCTTCTATAAATCCTTTATATTATTATGTATCTATTTCGAAAAGAGAATTTTGTGGTATTAGTTTAGATGGAACTAAATTTAAAGTACAATTAAATAATGATTATTTATTAAGTAGAATAGAAATTAATTTAAATAATATAGACTTTTTAGTTAATGACTATAGTTATGATTATGTTCAAGATCATTTTACGGATATAAAAAATCCATTAGAAGAATATAGTGGAAATATAATATATGAAAATATTTATGAATAAAATGGAAAAAGAATTTTAGTAGTATTTGTAACAAACATTTAATAAATATTTAATCAAAAGTTAATTGAATATTTTTGAATTTTGATATAAAGTTTAATATAAGTTATATTAGATTTATAAGGGAGTAAAAAATGCCAAACTTACCAGCAAAACGAAGCAATTTTACTAGAATTCGTAATAATATATTAAATAGAGCATTAGAAAATAATTTCACAAGAAAAATTATTGCAAATTTTTTACCAGCCAGATATGGTAGCACTTTGATAAAATTTGTTTCTCGTGATGATACACCAGATTTTGAAAAATTTTCTGAATTAGTTAAAAGTATGAATGTAAGAACTTTAGATTCTAATTTGAGAACTATTATAGATACAATTCAAGCTGACAATCAAGATGAAAAAATAAATAAATTATTAGATAGTGTAAGTCAAGAACAAAAAGAATTTATAACTATAAAATTAATAAATTCATATCCAGAGTTATTTGCAGGATATAAAACAGTTAGTAATATGACATTTGAAACACTGGCATATAATATAGATTGTAAATCAAAAAAACAAGAAGAATTAGATGATATAATAAAAAAATGTACAGAAGAAGATATGAGAATAAAACCAATTGGATGCTATTTATTTGAAAAATTATCAATAGAACAACGAAAAAGATATTTTGAAAATTTTGTAGATATTCTTTCATCTGATTATCTTTTAACTTCTTATGAAGATGAATTAATTGAGACATTTAACCAGTTTTCTGATGAAGAAAAAGCAGAAAAATATAATGCAATTTTAGAAAAATACAGTAATGCTAAATATAGCAAAACAAATATACATAATCTTGTAGTTATATTTAAAGTACTTCCTGAAAAAATAAAAGAAAAAAATTTTAAAAATACATTAGATTTAATAAAATTAAACAATGAACATTCGAAAGGTTATGATTTATCGAGAATCATAGGAAATTTATCTATTGATGATCAAAAAAAATATTATAAAGAAGCACTTTCAAATCTTGATAATTTAGATAAAATTAAATATTTCATAGAATCTATAGACAATAGTTTACAAGAGGATGTAATTTACGATTTGTTCAATTCTTTTTTTAAAACTAAGGATTTAACATCAAATGGGTTTATTTTTAAAGAAGATTTTCCAAATATAATGGAAATGTTTGAGCCGGAAATACGAAATAAAGCTTTTGTTAATATTTTAACTCAAGGAGATGAGACTATTACAAATAATCTATCTATTTTATTAGAAAGTACAGAATTACGAAATAGCTTGAAAGAATATGCTGAAAAAAATAATTTATCAATAATTTCAAAAGAAAAATTACAATCACTAGAGAAAAAAAGATATAATGTCGAAAGTTTAGCTTTATTATATACAGAAATTGAATGTGATAAAATAGTAAGTGAATTTTTACAAGATAAAAGTGATGAAGCATATATAAATTCGTTAGAGAGTGTTGAAGATTTATTTAAAAGTAAAAATACTATAGAAACTAAATTAAATACATATTTATTAATGTATTCCAATTTAGATGAAAAATCAAAAGGAAAATTTTTTGAAGAAACATTTAGAAAAATAGTAAATTATTCTCAATATGAGAATGTAAATATTCAGTCAACTGTAAGAACTCTTTATGGAATGCTTAATAAAGAAAATACGCATAAAATTTTAGAAAATACAAATATGTCAAATGATAATTTCAATTTGTTATTTGATAATATAGACGATGATGATAAAATAGACTTTTTCAACAATATCGTTTCAATTAATTCACCTAAAAGTATAAATTATGTTGCAGGATTATTAGAGAAAAAATCTATTGCAAATATAATTGAATTATTAAAATTGCAAGTAACTTTAAAAGATGATGTAATTGAAAAAATATTACTAGAAAAAAATGATCTAACCGTAAAAACTTTACTTTTTAATAAAGAGGTTGATAAAGAAAAAATAATTGATTTAGCTTCTTATGATCAATTACAAAATACTTCAATAAATATAGATTCAGTAATTTCAAGGTTATACTTAGATAATAAAAATGAAGGAATGCAAGAATTTAACGAAAAAATTGGTGAGATTTACAATCTTTTCACATATAATAATGTACCAGAATTTGTAAAGAACTTTAGATTATTTCAATTAGGTAAATATTATGAAAAAGAAAGTAATAGTTTAGAATCATTTAAAGATAAATCAATTGCAGAAAGAGATATCTTAATATTAGAAGATTTATTTAAAATTTCATTAGATTCAAATAATGAATCATTAATAGAGTTTGCCAATATCCTTATTGAAGGTAAGAAAATAACAACTGCAATACAATCAAATCCTGAAGAAAAAATTGAAAAATTATCACAAGAAGATTTAGCAATTTTAGGACAATACAGAGATACTTTAATTGATTTACATAATATCACACGAGATGTAAAACATACAACTAGACCTAGATTAGAAAAAACTGATGATATTATTAAAGATTTTAGAACTTTAATATCAACATATTCAGATAATCTAGAACATAATAAAAATTCAAAAAATGTAGTGTTTAATCCAAATAAAATAATGGATGAATTATTTGAAGGATTTACAACAACATCAATCAGACCTAAAGCAATACTAGAATACATGGAACAACGAAAAGAATCATCAGATAAACATCATTTAGAAATAGAAACACAACTAAAAGATGGTACAATGCATTTACAACCAGGAGATTTTATTAAAGGTATAGAAGATTTTGATGCATATTTTCCAAGTATGCTTAGAGATGGCATAAAAGGTGGTGAATATAATCAAGAATATTCACATTCAGACGCAACACCACTTGATGCTGATTTTGGGTATATAATAAAGCAACATTTAGATAAAGAAAATATAACAGATGGTGAAATAATATCTAAGACTATAAGTAGAATTTATGGACAAAATTATGTAGTTTTAAAACAATATGAATCTAGATTACAAAATAGAAACAAAGAAAAGTTTGACAATGGTACTTTTAAAGGCTCGTCAGATTATTATTCAATGGCTTTGGATTCTACTGGTGGAAGTTCTATGTATGTAAGAACTGGAGTTCCAATAACAGATATTGATTATATAGTAAGTAAAGAATGGAATAATAAAAATGGTTATGAAATGGCAATGGCTGGAATATATATTCCAGTTATAAATGCACAAGGTGAATTAATTTTTTCTTCAGATGATTATAATAAAATTCGTGAGCAAATGAGAGGATTATCTACTTATGGTGCAGAAGATTTAATTGTAAGTGAAAAAGCTAGAGATATGGATGCTCTTTATAGTGTTTATAAAAGTGTAAGTCCTAAATCATCAAGTGAAATAGCAGAAGAAATAGAACAAGTAAAAAGTTTAATTGAAGGAAAAGAAGATACAACGACAATTCAAAAAAAGCAGGCAACAACACGATTTATCAAAAACTTTTTTAAAAAACATGCTATAAAAACAACTGATGATTTAAGTCAAAATTTATCAACTGATTCTATAGAATTAATAGATACTGGTTCAACAGGTCGTGGTACTAATGTACCAGGTGATGGAGATTTTGACTTTATGGTTAGACATAATATGGATGTCAAAATTCTAGAAGAATTATCTGATGAGGTAAAAAATATAACCGATCCTAGCTCTGAGGAAAATTTTATAAATGTAGGAAATGGAAGTTTTAGAGCAAAAAATGTCACATTACCAACAGGTGAAACTGTAGATATAGATGTAACAACTGCGAAAAAGAGTTTAAAATTAAGTTATTCAAGTGACATGTGTGTAAGAGAAAGATTGAATAATATAAAAGAAAATAATCCTGATGAATATAATTATGTACAAGCTAATATAATAATGGCTAAAAAAATATTGAAATCAAAAGGAATTTATAAAAAAGCAGGTAGCAATGGAGCAAGCGTTCATGGAGGTTTTGGAGGTATTGGTGTTGAGAATTGGATACTACAAAATGGTGGATCTTTCGAACAAGCAATTGATACTTATTTAGAGGCAGCAAGTGAATCTAAATCTTATGATGATTTCAAGATAAAATATCCTATTTTTGATTTTGGATTCAATCATCGTGAAGGTGGTATTCGACATGATTGTTTTAGTAACTTTTTAACTAATGATTCTAATAAACCTGAACTAGGATTTGAATATGTAAAAGATACATTAACAGAAATAAAAAAAGAAATTGAACAAGTAAAAGAAGATCCAAACAGTGATACTACTTTAATTCAAAGTATTTCTGCAGAAGGATTTGAAGAAGCAGGAAGGAATAAAAGCACATTAAGGAACAAATTTAGTTTTTCAAAAATGCGTAGTATGGTTGCTAAATTTATGTCAACACAAGAAATCGAAACACCAAAACACAATTTGGAGGAAAAAGATGATTAGTGAAAATAATTTTAAAAGAATGTCTACTGAAGTGTTAGAAATATTAAAACTTTATCCTGAAAAAACAAAAAATAAAATACCACACAAACTTATAGAAGAATTGGAAAGAAATAAACTTCCCAATTACGAAGTTAAATTAGATAAAAATAAAAAGCTACATGAGCAAAATATTTGTGATGAAACACTGGTATTAACATATATGATATATAAGAGCTATATTGCTACTCCAGAAGAAAGAGCAAAATTTGATGATACTCTAAATAAATTTGATAAAGAAACAATGGAAAAATACAATCCAGATAATTTGTTCAAAAATAATAGAGATACAAATAATTCTACTGGTAATTCACATAGTGAAAGATAAAAATGTATATTATTAATTAATATATATTCTAAATTATAAATAAATTAGATAATACAAATGTATAATATTAATAAAAGGAGGAATTTTAAATGAAAGAAAATGCAAAATTTTTAAAATGTCCAATATGTGACAACATAATAGAATTAATCGATGGAGATATACAACATATAACTTGTTGTGGTGGAAAAATGGAAGAAATAAAAGCTAATACTACAGATGCAGCAACAGAAAAACATATACCAATATATAAAAAAGTAGAAGATGAAATAGTAGTAAGTGTTGGAGAAGTAGAACATCCAATGGAAAAAGAACATTATATAATGTGGATTGCACAAGTATCAGAAAATAGAATAACTCGTGTAAAATTATATCCAGAGCAAGCAACAGAAACTAGATTTCCATATATATCTGGTGCAACATTATATGCTTATTGCAACAAACATGGATTATGGAAAACAACAATAGAATAGTAAATAGATAATAGTAATTTGAAAAGACATTGACAAAAGGCATATTTTTGATTTATAATGAATATAATAGAAATAGATATTATATATCTATTTACAGTTAAAAATCAGGTGAACCCTACCAATAAGTGGGAGCTGTAAAATCAAAGGTAAGAATCTAGGTTCTTACCTTTTTATAATTTAGGAGGCAATTATGAAATTATATGCAATAACAGATGGATATATAAATTATTTATGATGTTTCTTATATAAAAAATGTAGTTGATTTTAAACTATTAGAAGAAAAATGTGTAAAATATAAAAAATAAATCATTTATTAAGATAGTGACAACTTACAATTTTTAGAGCAGATAGTTAGTTAATATTATTTACTTTTGTACACAAATAATAAAAGGTAGTGATTTTATGGAAAAAACAAATGTTATGAGAATATTAGACCAAAAGAAAATAAAATATAATGAATATTTTTATGGGAATACAAATGCAATAAGTGGTGTTGAAGTTGCAAGAGCTTTGAATGAAGATGCAAACAAAGTATTTAAAACACTAGTGACTATTGCTAGATCTAAACAAAATTATGTATTTATGATACCAGTTGAAAAAGAATTAGACTTTAAGAAGTGTGCTCAAAGTACTAATGAAAAAAGTATAGAAATGATTCCTCAAAAAGATTTATTACCATTAACAGGGTATGTTCATGGCGGATGTTCTCCAATTGGATTAAAGAAGCCATTTAAAGTAATTATAGATATTTCAGCTAAAAAATTTAATGAAATAATATTTAGTGGTGGGAAAATAGGATATCAGGTTGAAATAGAATTAAAAGATTTAGAAAAGATTATAAACTGTAAATTTGATAATATAGTAAAGGAATGATAAAAATGAAGAAATTGATTATGTTGTAAATGTACTAATGCTGTGGATTCAGAGAGAAATATCGAAAGAATGATATTTTTAATACTTATTGTATAGTAAAAAAATTAAATAAACAACTTACAATAAAAGGAGATAGAAACATGATAAGAAAATTTGAAAAGAAAGATATAAATGCTGTAATGGAAATATGGAAAAATGAAAATATAAGAGCTCATAATTTCATTGCAAAAGAATATTGGAAAAATAATTTGAATATGTAAAAGATATTCTACCAAAAACAGATATATATGTTTATATTTTAGATAAAAAAAAAGAAAATAAAAATAATCTAATGTTAAGTGTATATAAAAAAATGGAATAGAAGTTATTAGTTTTGGATCTTTATATGGAAACATAACTATTGAAAAAAATGGCTCTATAACAAGGATTAATGCTCAAGCACTAATTAATAAAGAAAAGACAACTACCTCAACAATATTAAATAAATTAGTTGAAAATGGTGTTTTGGTTAAAATCAGAAACGGGCCAAATACAAGATATGAAATGAATAGATAATAATTTAAAAGTGAAATTTGTTTTATTAAACGGCAGACAATAAAAAATAGTAATTTCTTGTCTGAATTGGAGGGGAAAAGATGAGTTTTTCATATACTAGAAAAATAAACTATTATGAAACAGATAAAATGGGAGTAGTTCATCATTCAAATTATATAAGAT
>CAKPRG010000003.1 GCA_934182465.1 uncultured Clostridia bacterium
TTTAACAATTCCTTGTTTTATAAGGGTTTGCGAGGTTATTTACCACAACAGTTTTTGTACTTTTTGCCACTTCCACAAGGGCAAGGATCATTTCTACCTACTTTTGGTCCATCATTTTTAATAGGTTGAGGTTTATTTTCTGAAGCATTTTGAGGATTTGATTCTCCTTCAATGTTCATACCATCTATTGCGCTTCTATCTATTGATGTTGATGTAATGCTTGCTGCACTTTGTCTTTCTGCTGTTTTTTCTTGTTTAGTGATGTGAAGTAAGATTTTTGTAACTTCTAGTTTGATTTGATTAATCATTTCGTCAAACATTTCTCCACCTTCAATTCTATATTGAACAACAGGATCTTTTTGACCATAAGCTCTTAAACCTATACCATTTTTTAATTCGTCCATACTATCGATGTGATCCATCCATTTACTATCTACAACTTTTAGTAAGACAACTCTTTCAAGTTCTCTCATTGGATCTCCAATAGATTTTTCTTTTTCTTCGTAAGCAGAAATAACTTTTTCTTCTAATTCACTTTCAAAGTCTTTTATATTGATTTTTTCTTCTTTTAATTCTTCTAAATCTTTTATTGCAAAACTTGAAAACATTTCATTTGCTAAAGTTTCTCTATTTATTGAGTTATCTTCGATTTCTGGTCTGTATGTTTCTACAAACATTTCAACAGAATCTTTTAGCATAGCAATTATATTGTCACGAATATTGTTTCCGTCTAACACAGTTCTTCTTTGAGAATAAATAATATCTCTTTGAACATTCATAACATCATCATAGCTTAAGATATGTTTTCTAATAGAGAAGTTTCTACCTTCAACTTTACTTTGCGCATTTTCAATTGTTTTAGCAACAATTTTTACTTCTATTGGCATATCTTCTGGTAAATCGCCTTTTTCAAAAATATTTGTAATTATGTCTCCACCAAATATTTTTAATAAATTATCATCTAAAGCTAAATAAAATCTTGTTTCACCTGGATCTCCTTGACGACCACTACGTCCTCTTAACTGATTGTCAATTCTTCTAGATTCATGACGTTCTGTACCAATAATTTTTAAACCACCAGCTGCAATAACTTTTTCTTTTTCTTCTTTTATTTCTTTGTCATATTTATCTTCTAATTCTTTAAATTTCTTTCTTGCTTCAAGTATTTCTTCATCACTTGTTTCGTTAAAAGCTGTTGCTTGTACAATAAGGTCTTCTGAATATCTTAATTTTCTCATTTCTTGTTTTGCTAGATATTCACTATTTCCTCCAAGCATAATATCAGTACCACGACCAGCCATGTTAGTTGCAATTGTTATAGCATTATATTTACCAGCTTGTGCTATAATTTCAGCTTCTTTTTCATGATTTTTAGCATTTAATACTTCATGTGGTAATCCTTCTTTGTCTAATAATTTACTTAATTTTTCTGATTTATCAATTGATACTGTACCAACTAATATTGGTTGTCCTTTGCTATGAGCTTCTTTTATATCTGCAATAATTGCTCTATATTTTGCATTTTCATTTTTGTAAATTATATCAGTTAAATCTTTTCTGATTAGTGGTTTATTTGTAGGAATTTCTATAACATCTAAGTTATAAATCTCTTTGAATTCTGCCTCTTCTGTCATAGCTGTACCAGTCATACCAGAAAGTTTTTCATACATTCTAAAGTAATTTTGATATGTAATTGTAGCTAAAGTTTTTGATTCATCTGCTATTTTTACATTTTCTTTAGCTTCAATAGCTTGATGTAAACCATCACTATATCTTCTACCATACATTATACGACCTGTAAACTCATCTACAATTAAAACTTCTCCATCTTTAACTATATAATCAATATCTTTTTTCTTTACTCCATGTGCATGTAATGCTTGATTAATATTGTGAACTAAATCTGAGTTTTCTAGGTCATTTAAATTTTCTACTCCAAAAAAGCTTTCTGCTTTTTCTGTACCTTTTTGAGTTAATGTTGCTGATTTTGCCTTTAAGTCTACTATGTAATCATATTTTTCGTTATCTTCTGCTTGGTCAAAATCTTTAGTATCCTCTTCTATAATAACTTTTGGTTTTAATTTTCTAACAAAAGAATCTGCTTTTTTATATAAATCTGAAGACTTATTTGCTCTACCAGAAATAATAAGAGGTGTTCTTGCTTCATCTATTAAAATACTATCAATTTCATCAACGATTGCATAGTTTAAACCTCTTTGTACCATATCTTCTTTACGGATAACCATATTGTCTCTTAAATAATCGAATCCATATTCACTATTTGTACCATAAGTTACATCTGCATTATAAGCTATTCTTTTAGCTGATGGATCCATTCTGCTAAGTACTAATCCAACTTTTAATCCTAGAAAACGATATACTTTTCCCATCCATTCACTATCTCTTTTTGCTAAGTATTCGTTAACTGTAACAACATGTACACCTTTACCAGTTAAAGCATTTAAGTATACTGGTAATGTAGCAACTAAAGTTTTTCCTTCACCAGTTTTCATTTCTGAAATTCTACCTTGATGAAGTATAATTCCACCTATTAATTGAACATCAAAATGTCTCATTCCTAATACTCTTTTTGATGCTTCTCTAACTACTGCAAAAGCTTCTGGTAAAATATCATCTAATGTTTTTCCGTTTGCTAATTGCTCTTTAAAATAATTTGTTTTATTAGCCAATTCACTATCTGTTAGTTTTTCCATTTCTGGTTCTAAACTATTAATCTTTTCTACTATTGGCATTACTCTTTTTACTTCTTTTTCACTATATGTACCAAAAATCTTTTTAAATAATCCCATTTAAAAGCCTCCTAATTTTATATGCAAATCTTTTGTAAAATTTGTCTTATAAACTATATCACTAAAAAAAGCAAATTGCAAGTTTTCAAAAAAGAAAATATCAAAAACTACATCTATTTCATATAAGTTACATTTACCTTACAGAATTGCATTTACTTTTTATTAACTTCAAGATAAATAAAAAAGAAATTTAAACTAAAAAAAGTAAATCTTTTTCTTAACATATTTTAGCAAATCTGTCATATCTTTTAATAACAAAATATTTACTGTAATCTATTTGATATTCTATCAATATTTTTACTTTAAATTATATTAGAAAGGAACAAGATTTATATGTTTATTTTCAATTTCAAATTAAAAAAATCTTCAATTGTAAAGTTAATCGTATGTATCCTTGCAATTATTTGTATTATTATTGTTGGCATTTCTTTATGGAAAATGCTTGGAAATATTACTAAAGAAAAAACTACTGTAGATAGTAATTGCATTCCTAGTGAAGAAGTAGCAACTCTTACAGAAAAGAATTATACAGATGTTTTAAAAATGGTACATGATGATTTAAGTACATACATTGGTCAACAAATTTCATTTACTGGATATGTTTATCGTGTACCAGACATAAAAGATGATCAATTTATTTTAGCAAGAGATATGTATATCGATTCAAACCATTTGCAATCTGTTGTTGTTGGATTTTTATGTAGCGTTTCTAATGCAAAAGATTTTAATACTGGTGATTGGGTAAAAATTACTGGTACAATAGAAAAAGGTGAATATTTGGGTGAAATTCCTATTTTAAATATTAGCAGTATAGAAAAAACTACAGCTCCTGAAAACAAATTTGTTGAACAACCCAAAGATGCTTATGTTCCAACAGCTGTGATTTATTAATTATATTTAATGCTAATATTTATTCTATAATCCACTTAACAAGTCCTGTATCAATACTATTTGCAAAAATATTTTTTAATATTACAAGAGCAACTGGTCCAATAAGCATACCTAGAATTCCTATTAGTTTAAATCCAGTATACATTGCTATTAGCGTAAAAATCGGATGAATTCCAATTTTATTACTAATTAGTTTAGGTTCTAAGATTTGTCTTAATACAATTATTAATATATACAATCCTAAAAGACAAGAAGCTAAACTATTATTAGAATTTAAAAATTCAATAATTATCCATGGTACAAAAACTGTCCCAGCTCCTAAAATTGGTAAAGCATCAATAAAGCCTATAAACAAAGCCATTAGAAACGGATACTCTATTCTCATACCTATTACATAAAATAAATTTAACCCTATTGTAACTACTATAAAAGTAATTAATATTAAAATAATTTCTGCTTTTAAATAATTTCCTAATGCACTAATAATTTCAGATAAATGTGTTCTAAATTTTCCTACCCATTTTTTAGGAATATGATGTTCCATTCTGTCTAATATATAAAATTTATCTGAACTTATAAAATATGTTGCAAGTATCGTAATTATTGTATAAATAAATACTTTAGGAATTGAACTGATTGACTGTAATATTTTACTCATATAATTTTTTAACAAATTAGAAAGTTCACTAAAGATTTCTGTAACACTATTTTGTAATAGATAATTTATATCTTCTGGTAAATTAAATTGTCCAAGCCACTTCCATATATATTGAGTTAAATTAATTATTTTTTCAAAATAAATATTGATTCCACCTAAAAAATTACTCATTTCATTTATTAATGTAATAACTCCCCAAGACATTATAGCAATTAGTATAACAAAAACTAAGACTAATACAATTATACTGCTAGTTTTTCTTGATATATTAGTTTTATTTTTCAAAAATCGTATTAGTGGTTCTATTAAAATAGAAATTATATATCCAATTAAAAATGGCATATAAAACAAACTTAGTTTAATTCCAAAATAAAATAGTAGTATACCCAGAATTAAAATCAAACAATTTTTACCTATTTTAGAATATTCGTATTTTTGTTTCATTTTTATTTTATAATTTATTTAATTGCTAAATAAACTATGTTCTCCTTTCTCTTTATGCTTACATTTTTATATTCTTTTATTTTCTTAACTAAAGCTTTTGTTTAAAAATCACTTTATACTTTATTTAATTTTAATGATTTTCATAATTAATTCTCAATTTCACACACATTTTTTCTCTTTTATATAGCTTACACTTTTTGTAACAAAAAAATACTTCGAATTTTAAAAATTAATTCAAATTCAAAGTATCTATTTATTGATATAAAAATTCTTTAACTTGTAAAGTATTATTTACGAATGTTGCAGCTAACTTAAAGCAGAATTAATATTGCTTTAAGTTAAAGAATATTAAAATCTAATTTAATTATTCTATATAAATTGCTTTTAGCAACCACATCCACATATTCCTTCAAAAGTTTCTCCTAATTTTTCACATGAAAAATCTTCTTGTTGTGCTATATCTCCTATTGTTAAAACACCTATTACTTTTCCATCTTCTAAAACTGGCAATCTTCTAACTTGATTATTTGCCATAATGTCAGCTGCTTCTTTTACGTCAGTATCTGCTGTTGTTTTAATAACATTTATAGTCATAATGTCAGATAATTTTGTATTATTACAGTCTTTATTGTGTGCAACTGCTCTTGTTATAATGTCTCTATCTGTTATAAATCCAACTACTCTATCATCTGTAGAACATATAGGTAAACAGCCAATTTGATTAGAATTCATTAATTTAGCAGCTTCTGCTACACTTGTTTCTGGTGTTGCCTTTACTAAATTATTACACATACATTCTTTTACTCTCATAAAAAATCTCCTTTACTATTATTTTATAAAAATAGTATGGAGATTTTTATAAATTTTTATTCACTATATTAAATATAATTGATTAAAATTTTTATATTATTTATTATATTATGTTGAAAATTTTTCAGTTGATACAAAAATACTTTTGTCTAATTATATAAAACAATTACCAACTTTTCTAAACAATTTTATTTACAAGTTCTTTAAATTGGTTTCCTCTATCTGCAAAATTTTTAAACATATCAAAACTTGCACTAGCTGGTGAAAATAAAACTACATCACCTTTATTTGTTAATGTTTTTGCTAATTCTATTGTTTCTAGCAACGAATCACATTTGTGAATTCCAAGTTTTTTGCCTGTTGTATCTTTTTGCATTTCTTTTTCTACTGCATTTTTTATTTTGTCTGCTGTTTGTCCTATTAAAATTAGCTCTTTGCAGTTATCTAAAACTGGTTTTGCTAAAGGTGCATAATCTAAATTTTTATCATATCCACCTGCTATTAATATAATATTTCTTCTACTAAATGAATTCAATCCTACAATTGTTCTAGTTGGGCTAGAAGAGGCTGAATCATTATACCATTTTACTCGATTTTCTGTTTCTTTTACTAATTCTATTCTATGTTCTACACCTCTAAATTCAGATATAGTTTTTATTGCTGTTTCTTGATTTACAAATTCTTTTGTTGCAGCAAGTACAGCACATATATTTTCTGCATTATGTTTTCCTCTAAGTATAATATTTTTTGTATCTAAAATATGACTTCTTAGCCCATTTTGACAATATTTTATTTTATCATCATCTACAATATATCCATTTTCTAGTTTTTCTTTACTGCTAAAGTATACAACTCTGCTTTTAGCAATTTTTCCACACTCTCTAGTTATTTCATTATCATAATTTAAAATCACTAAATCTTCTGGTTCTTGATGTAAAAAGATATTTTGTTTTGCTTCTACATATTCTTCCATTGAACTATGTATATTTAAATGGTTTGGAGTAATATTTGTTATTACAGAAATAGCAGGACTTATTTTCATATTCATTAATTGAAAACTACTTAATTCTAAAACAACAAAATCTTCTGGTGTCATTTCTGAAATTTTTGTAAATAAAGGAAATCCAATATTTCCACCTAAAAATACTTTATATCCACCTGCTTCTAATACTTTTGAAATTAAAGTTGTAGTAGTTGTTTTTCCATCACTTCCAGTTACACCAATTACTTTAGAAGGAGTAAGTTCTAATACCATTTCAACTTCTGTTGTAATAATTGCTCCTCTTTCTGCTTCTTTTACAAGTTCTGGTACAGTTGGTAAACAACTTGGTGATCTAAATATTATATCAAATCCTTCTAATTTTTTTAAATAATCTTTTCCAAATGAAAAATTCATTCCATAATTTATAATTTGATTTATTAATCCATTATCAATTTGATCAATTTCTTTGTTATCAAATACAGTAACTTCTGATTTTAAATCATATAAATATGATATTAAAGGTATATTGCTAACTCCTAATCCAATAACAGCAACTTTTCTACCTTTTAAATAGTTATTAAACTCTTCTAATTTTTTGTTTTCGTATTCCAAAATATGCACTTCCCTTCTCAATCGTTTTATAATAGTGCGAACTTAAAATTATTTTAATAAGTGCTAAGATTGTTTAATGTTCGCTTTTGTTGTATTTACAAAATTATACCATTTCTGGTAATTTAATTTTGCTTAAAAGCAAATCTGTTGATTCTTGAACATTTTGGCAATTTGTAACATCTATAATTATAGTGTTTTTTTCTAGTTTATAAAAACCTGCTTCTTCTTGAAGTTTATCTCTTGTTTCAATATTTTTTCTAACTTCTTCTTCGCTTTCTTTTCCTTTGTATTGACTATATTTTCTTTTTACTCTTTCTGATAAATCAGCAGTTACAAAAAAATGATAGTCTGTTTCTGGATAAATCTTCATAATACTTCTTCCAGATATAATAACATTATGTTCTTTTTTTAATTCATCTATTAGTTCTTTTGCAAATATAAATAAATTTTTATTGTTTGCCTTGCCACCAACAGTTGATACTGCTAAAGAAGCATTCTTTGACTGAATTTTTTCTTCTTCTATTTTTTCATTTCCTATATATATGACTGTTTCATTGTTTTCTATTTTTAAATTTATTTTAAATAAATCCATCATTTCTTTTATATCTAATTCCTGATTAGTTTTTTCAAGTTCTGTCATTGTTTTTCCATTTTGCATAATAGCATAAACAATTGCTCTATATAAATTTCCACCATTTAATAAAACTGTATTTGGTATTCTTTTTATTAATTCTCTACATATGCTTGTTTTTCCTGCTCCAACTAATCCTTCTATTCCAATAACCATTATTATTCCCCTTTAGTAGTATATTTAAAATCTACTAGAAAGTTCTATTTGCTTCCTATTTTCTTCAAGTATTGTACCATTGTTTTATTATTTTTTCAATAGAAAAGAAGATGTATTTCTACACCTTCTCCTCTGAATTGCAAACTTTTGCTATGAATTTTAGTTCCTTCGGAAAATTTTTTACTCTACGGATTTCATCAATTTCTTCAACTTCAAATTCAAATTTGGAAGATGCTTTTGTGATGAAATCTTTTAATTCTAAATATTCAGATTCTGAAATAATGAAAGATTTTATAATTTCACATCGTTTATGAAAAAATATAATATGCAATGTTTTGTTAAAATATGCACAACTAAATATTTTTTTACTAAACTTTGAGATTTTATTATTTTCTCTACTATCTTTCAGTTCATCATAAATATAATTCCATATTTTCCGAACATTTTCAGTTCTGGGTTTACCAGCCGCATAACGACCTTTTTTGCTTTTTGACATTTTCTGTTGATTCTCCATAAGAAGTTTCCTTTCCTTGTAAAAAAGTCAGAAGATTTTAAGAATCTTCTATAAATTCCCCAAAATAAATATTATATAACTTGTATTATAGCACAAATTTACATAATTTCAATACTTTTTTTAAACGATACAAAATATTTTGTATAAGCAGTGCTAAATACAACAATTAAGCTCTATAAAGCACTACTCTTGAATTTAATTAATTTGTAAAACTAATAATTTAATTTTTATCAAATTCAGATTATTTTTTAACTATAAATTAGTCATTGTCTTGTTTATTACTGTTATTTCTTTCATTATTTTGTTGTTGCTGTTTTTTCTTTTTTCCCATCAGAGACACCTCCTTGTTTCTTTATAAAACTAGTATAACCATTGTAAAAAACTTTATACAAAATTTTAGAAATTTAATTTATTAAATTAGTTGTTATAATTTAATCTATATGATAAAATTTTTTAAATATAAAAAATTTTTTGGGGGAAATTATGGAAAAAACAATCGAAAAATTTGGCATTCCAATATTAATGGCATTTATTTTAATAATGTATTTTTTAAATAATATCATTGGAGTTAATGGAAAATTAATTATAGTTAACTATTCAGTAATTTTTTTAATTTTTCTTACATGGCTAATATCAATTATAAGAACAATCAAAGAAAAAAAGAAAAGCAAAATTATACCTTGCATAATAATAACTATTTTTGCTATTATCTCTTTTATTTTAGTTGCTACTACACTTTTTCCGAGCGAATATATACAAATATTAGCACAAATAGGTGTAGGAATATTTATTTACGAAATAATAGATATATTTAAAATCAAGTTTTCTAAAAACATTATAAATATATCATCATTAATAATAGGAATCATAATAATTATTACTTTTTTATTAAGTCAACTAATCACAATGGGAAAATACAAAAAATCACTAGAAAACATTTATAATATTATGGTTTCACCAGAATTAACTTATGAAAAACTATCAAGTGAATTAGAAACATTAACAATAGTGCATCAATCTTCTATTGAGTATGAAAATGAAATAGTTAAAAAAACATTTGTAACACCTGCATATTACTATAAAAAATTATATATTTCACAAATAGAATCAATAGAAAATATTAATACATATACAATAAAAAAACGAAAATCCTTAAATAAGAATAGACAAAATTTAGATGATCTCGTAGAAAATATGTCTACTGGAGCAAATGCTATTTTTGAAGCACTTTCTAAAGAGATGTTTACAACTTTATCAATAACAGCATTAGAAATTATAATGTTAGTATCACTTGGAATACTTAATAATAAACAAAATAACATATAAAATTAATTGCAGATTATATAAATTATATAAATAGACCAAATTTGCGTACAAAGTTTGGCATAAACCTTTACAAAATAAGAAGTGTATAGTACTTTCCTATTATACAATGAAAACCCACCAATATAAACGGTGGATTTTCATTAATTTAAGAGTAAGTAAAAATAGATTTACTTACTCTTTTATTTTGTTAACAATAAATTAGTTTAGGCTTTTTATTAATTTTCCAAATATTTCTTTAAAAATTTTCCAGTATATGATTGATCATTTTTACAAATTTGTTCTGGAGTTCCTACTGCTATTACTTGTCCTCCTCTTTCTCCACCTTCTGGTCCTAAATCTATAATATGATCTGCTGTTTTTATTAAATCTAAATTATGTTCGATAACTAGAATTGTATTTCCTGTATCTACTAATCTTTGTAATATATCTATTAATCTATGAACATCAGCTATATGAAGTCCTGTTGTTGGTTCATCTAAAATATATAAAGTTTTTCCAGTTGCTCTTTTTGAAAGCTCTGTGGCAAGTTTAACTCTTTGTGCTTCTCCACCTGATAATGTTGTTGATGGTTGTCCTAATTTTATATATCCTAATCCAACATCTAATAAAGTTTGCATTTTTTGCTTAATTTTTGGTACATTATTAAAGAAATCAAGTGCCTCTTCTATTGTCATATCTAAAACATCTGATATACTTTTTCCTTTATATTTTACTTCTAAAGTTTCTCTATTATATCTTTTTCCTGAACATACTTCACAAGGTACATAAATATCTGGCAAGAAATTCATTCCTATTCTAACAACACCATCACCTTGGCAAGCTTCACATCTTCCACCTTCAATGTTAAAACTAAATCTTCCTTTTTGATATCCACGCATTTTAGCTTCATTTGTTCCTGCAAATATATCACGAATGCTATCAAATACACCAGTATATGTTGCTGGATTTGAACGTGGTGTTCTTCCTATTGGTGATTGATCTATATTAATAATTTTGTCAATAAATTCTATTCCTTTTATTTTTTTGCATTTTCCAGGCTTTACATTTGATCCATTTAATTCTTTAGCTAAGTATTGATACAATACTTCGTTTACTAAAGTTGATTTTCCTGAACCAGATACACCAGTAACACAGTTAAATACTCCTAATGGAATTTTTACATTTACATTTTTCAAATTATGTTCTGTTGCTTCTACTATTTCTATCGCTCTTCCATTTGATTTTCTTCTTTTTTTAGGAACAGGTATTTTTTTTCTACCACTTAAATATTGACCAGTTATAGAATTTTCTACTTTTTTAATTTCTTCTGCTGTTCCTTGTGCTATAACATTTCCACCATGTACACCTGCACCAGGACCTATATCTATAACTTGGTCAGCAGCATACATTGTATCTTCATCATGTTCTACTACAACCAATGTATTTCCTAAATCACGCATTTTCTTCATAGTTTGGATTAATTTTTCGTTATCTCTTTGATGAAGTCCTATACTTGGTTCGTCTAAAATATACATTACACCAGAAAGTCCTGAACCAATTTGAGTTGCAAGTCTTATTCTTTGTGCTTCTCCTCCTGATAATGTTCCTGCTGGTCTTGATAATGTTAAATAATCTAATCCAACATCAATTAAAAATTCTAATCTTTTATTTAACTCTCTAAATATCATATCTGCTATCATTCTATCTTTTTTGTTAAGTTCTAATTTTTCTAAGTATTCTTTTATTTTTACTATTGATAGCTCTGTTAATTCATTTATATTTTTATCTCCAACTTTTACAGATAAAACTTCTTTTTTTAATCTTGCACCATGACATGTTGAACAAGCACTTTCACTCATATACATTTCATAAAAATCTCTCATGCCAGCTGATTTTGTTTCTCTGTATCTTCTATCTAATGTTGGTAAAACACCTTCAAATGGTGTTGTGAATTTTCTAGTTCCTGCAGAAGAGGTATATTCAAAATCAATCTCTTCTTCTCCTGTACCATATAATATTTTTTCTAAAAATTCACGTGGTAATTTTTTTATAGGCTTTTTAATATCTACACCATAATGTTTTCCAATACTTTCGAAATACATTTTAGCCATTGTTTCACCCTTTTTCATGGTACTAGAACCAAAAGCTTTTACTCCGTCGTATAAAGTTTTGCTTTTATCTGGAATTATTAAATCTTCGTCCATTTTCATTAAATAGCCTATTCCTGTACATTCCGGACAAGCACCTTGCGGATTATTGAAAGAGAACATTCTTGGTGATAATTCTTCAAAACTAAATCCACAAGTTGTACAAGCATAATTGCTACTATATATTTTTTCGCCTTGACCTACAAAATCTATTTTTACTAAACTTCCAGCATATTGCATAGCAACTTCAACGCTTTCAGCTAAACGATTTCTTGACTCTGGTCTAATAATTAAACGATCAACAATAATGTCTATACTATGTTTTTTGTTTCTATCTAATTCTATATCATCAGAAAGTTCATACACTTGTCCATCAATTTTAGCTCTTACAAAACCATTTTTTTGCATATCTGCAAATAATTTTGTGTATTCTCCTTTTTTTGCTCTAACAACAGGTGATAATACTTGAATTTTTGTTCCTTCTTCATAGCTTAATATATTATCTACAATTTGGTCTATTGTTTGTTTTTCAATTTTCACTCCACAATTTGGACAATATGGAACACCAATTCTTGCATATAATAAACGTATATAATCATAAATTTCTGTAACAGTTCCTACTGTTGAACGAGGATTCCTAGAAGTTGTTTTTTGATCAATTGAAATTGCAGGAGATAAACCTTCTATACTTTCTACATCTGGCTTTTCCATAATTCCTAAGAATTGTCTAGCATAAGAAGACAAGCTTTCCACATATCTTCTTTGCCCTTCTGCATATAAAGTATCAAATGCTAATGATGATTTTCCTGAACCAGATAATCCAGTTACAACAACAAGCTTGTTTTTTGGTATTTCTAAATTTATATTTTTTAGATTATGCTCTTTAGCACCTTTAATAATGATTTTATCATTCAATTTTAAAGCCCCCTATTTTTATTTCACTTGTTATATTGTATTTTTTTAGCTAATTTATTCTTGTATTAAATCTATTAATAACAAAGATAATTGCAACAAACAAAATTTTATGCTAGGAAAGTTCTTTTTACTTTCTATTATATAAATTTTTTAGTACTCTTAATATTATATAGATTTAACACAGAACATTTTTTCTCATAAAGACTAAAGTATTATATCATACAAAAAATAAAGTAGCAAGGAAATTTGCTACTTTATATAAAAACTATTTTTTCTCATACAAATTGCATTTGCTTTACAGAATTGCATTTAACTTTTCACTTGACGAAAACTATTTTTTGATTTTTTACTACTGCTATATTTAATATTTAATATTTTAAATTTAATTTATTTTAATTATCTTTGTTGTCCTGGATCTCCATATGGATCTGGAATTCCTTTTTCATATCTAACTGCTTTATCTGTTAAATTAGATTTTATTTGTTGTAATCTTCTAGAATTAATATCATATGAATATGTATGATCATAGAAATTGTTTCCACATGATCTTACTGTTCCATCATAATTTGCTTTATCTAATAACATTTCAACCTTATCTAGTACAACTCTTGATTTTTCACCTGGTACAATTTCAGAAACTCTTTCTAGTATGTCTGTACAAGATCCTAGAACTTGTCTATTAAAGTTTTCATTCCAAGTTTCATCTCTATATGAACCAGAATTCATTGCTTGTATTGTTCTTAATACAAAATCACTTTCTTTTCTTTCAAACATTAATCTAAAATCGTTTAATGTTAATTTGTTAGTATTTAGTCTATCTTGTATTGCTTTATGTTCTTGAAGAACTGTATTTTGTATTTTTGGTAAATAATTTTCTTTAGATTTTATTAAAACTATATCAACTTTTTTATTAACATTTTCAGCACTATATTGTCGTTCTAGTTCTTCTTTTTTTCTAATTGCTATTTCTGAAACTTCGTCATAGCAGACTATAAAATCTGGATATGCATTCATATTTACTTCGTTATGTTCTTCTACTGTTTCACTTGTTAAATCATATATACTTCTATTAGTAGATACTTTTCTTGTAGTTCTATATCCATTTTTACTAGTTGTAGCTAAATCATATTTACCCATTAATGAAACTTGTTCTGGAGAATCTGGTACAAATCCTAATAATAATTCATTATTTGGAAGAGCTGATGCTGCATGAGCTAGCATTTCATCTGATTGAATTGATGTACAAAAATTATATGGTACCACTTTTTGTTTTAACATTTTGTCATATATAGCTTGCTCTTTATTTGGTATATTATTATTTTCTCTTATTTTTTTAACACTTGAACTACATTTTGGCATTATTGTAGATGTTGCTATAAAAAATTTTTCTCCATCTAATACTTTTACATTTACAGGTTCTCCATTATTTGCAATAACATTTGAATATTCTTTTTGTCTTATTGCATTTGCAGTATTTGTTAATTCAGAAACAACATTTTCTCTAGTTGCTCTAGAAATTTCAGTTTGCATTTGTAATTCCATTTGTTCTGTATTTAATTGATTTATGAAAGATTTATTTTCATATAAAATATTTTTCATTTCAGCAACACTCGTTGATTCAAGCGCTTGATGTATTGTATCTATTATTTCTCCATTATCTTGCATAAGTTTTGAATTTGACAAATATTTTTTATAATAATATATTCTATCAATTGTCTCTTTTTCTAATACGTCTTTGTGCTCATTTGGCATATCTAATCTAAATAATGTATTAAGTAATTTTGATTTAGCTTCATTTAAATCTATGTCCATATCCACTAAAATGCTATCAATACAAAATTCTTTGTAATTTATAATTTCATCTGGATTATTCGTTTTATAAGGTTTATTCTTTTTAGTAATATATTCTATATATTTTGGATTTCTTCTAAGCTTTTCTTCTTTAGCATATAGACTTACAGCATCTAGCTGTTCTTCAAAACTATTTGTAGCTATAAGGCCTTTTGTATCAGCTAATAAGTCTAAAGCTATTTCTTTGTCGTATTCTAATACTCTATTATTTTCTTCTTCTCTATTTCTAGCATATTCTAATTTTGTAACAACTGAGAATATTTCTGGAATTGTATATTGTTCTACAACATCTTTTGTTAACATTTCTGGTAAATATGTTGCAACAACTTGAATTAATCTATAATTTTCATTAAATGTTTTTTTATCAATTGTAATATTATTTTGCTGTAGTTTTTGCCTTGTACGATTTATATCATCTGGATTTTTAGCATATTTTATATTATATAAGTCTTCTATTTGATTGTTGTCTATAATACTTCTATATTCTTCTGGTTTTATGTAATGACCTAATATAAATAAATCATCTAATCTAAAATAATCGCCTTTAGCATAAAATCTCTCTAAATCGCTATATTGGATTTCATTAGCAATACCAGCTAAACATTTAATTGAATAATCTACATCAACATATTTTAACATATCAAATGCTTGTGGATTATTTTTCTTTAAGTTATAAAACACCATAAATTCTTCTTTAAAAGTTCTTTCTAGAAGTTGAGTTGGAAAATTTTGATTAATTTCTTCAAATAACTTATTTGGCTCTATTCTATTTGGTTTTAATCTATCATCAAATGTTTCTGGTTTTCTATATTTGCAAAATGTATCATAAGAAAAAATATCTCCAATTCGATTTTCATTTTTTAAAGCATCTAAAGTTCCAGGAATCATTTCATCTATAATATTTTGAAAATCTTTAAATGTTATGTCATATCCCAAAGCTCTTATTGCCTTAAAATTATCTTCCAATGAATCTCCGTATTCATCTCTTGACATTCTAGCTTTTTCATAATCCATCATATTATTAAAATTCCAAAAATTTTGATATGAAACTTTAATCAGTTTTTTAGCTGTTTCTGTAGATAATCTATTTGGATCAACTTGCATTTCGTTTTGTTTTATTCGTGCTCTATCTAATTTATCTGCATCTTGTACATAATTTAAAATTCTTTCAAAATCTTTTCTATCTTTTTTTGGTATTTTCTCTAAAGCTTGTTTTAGTTGTTCAGGTTCTAAGGAATGTGATTCAACTGCAAATTTTATTATTTCTTGATCTCTTTCTGGAAAATGATTTATTAGTCCATATGCTTCTATTTTTTCTCTACCAACTCGTCCATGATCAAAATTTTTGGCATCATCACCTCTACCTATATCATGAAGTTGCGCTGATACCATAATAAGATTTTTATCGTGTGCTGATAAATTATCTAATGTAGATAACATTTCAGCAAATAAAAGAACTCTTTTTGTATGGTCTATTCCATGAACTTGAGATGGAAAATATAATCCACTATTATTTTCTACATAACTTAAATAGTGCATATAATCTTCCATAGCACCATTTTTTTGCATTTGACTTATAATATCAGCATAATTATATTGTTTAGCAAAATTTTGCGGAATTCTAAAATAATTTTGACAATAAGTATTGTAATTTTGAGGCACTTCATAAAAATCTAAAGCATTTTTATCTAAATTGCCTTCTAAAATTAAATCTCTTTTATTTTCTTCTCTTATTTTAGATGCTTCTAATCGTGGTATATTTTGTTTATTTCTTTTAAATATATTTTTAATTTTATCTATTGTATTTGAAATTATTGACATATTAATTCCTCATAATTATATTATAATTATTTATATTGTATCATATATATTTTTTCACAAATTAATTGTTACTAAATTGAAAAGAAAAAGTAATAATTATTATTTATCTTCTGAAAATTTTTCTAATTCTTTTATTTTATCTCTTAATTCAGCAGCTTTTTCAAATTCCATAGCTGTAGCATATTTTAGCATTTCATCTGTAAGTTTTCTAATAATGTCTTCAACACTCTCATCTTTACCAATATCATATTTATCTTGTATGTCTTCAACAATTGTTGCTTTAATTGTATCTCTAACTGATTTTCTAATTGTTTGTGGTGTAATACCATGATCTTTATTATATTTTTCTTGTATTTGTCTTCTTCTATTTGTTTCTGATATAGCCTTGTCCATTGAATCTGTTAATTCATCAGCATACATTATAACTCTTCCGTCTGTATTTCTAGCAGCACGGCCTATTGTTTGTATTAAAGATCTTTCTGATCGCAAAAATCCTTCTTTATCCGCATCTAATATTGCTACTAATGAAACTTCTGGAATATCCAATCCCTCTCTTAAAAGGTTTATACCAACTAAAACATCAAACTCTCCAATTCTTAAATCTCTAATTATTTCCATTCTTTCTAATGCTTTTATGTCTGAGTGCATATACCTTACTCTAACACCTGCATTTCTTAAGTATGCAGTTAAGTCTTCTGCCATTTTCTTTGTTAAAGTTGTTACTAAAACTCTATCACCTTTTTCTACTTGAATATCTATTTGTTCCATCAAATCATCTATTTGATTTTCTGTTGGTTTTACTTCTATTTTTGGATCTAATAATCCTGTTGGTCTAATAATTTGCTCTACCACTCTATCTTGTGAATGTTCTTTTTCATAATCAGCTGGTGTAGCACTTACAAATACAACTTGATTTACTCTTTGTTCAAATTCTTCGAATTTTAGAGGTCTATTATCGTATGCAGATGGTAAACGGAATCCATAATTTACTAATGAGTCTTTTCTAGCCCTATCTCCGTTGTACATAGCTCTTACCTGTGGAATTGTTGCATGTGATTCATCTATTAATAATAGAAAATCTTTAGGAAAATAATCAAATAATGTATATGGCGCACTTCCTGCTGGTCTTCCACTAATATGTCTAGAATAGTTTTCTATACCTTGACAGAATCCAGTTTCTTTTAACATTTCTATATCAAAATTTGTTCTCTCTTCTATTCTTTGAGCTTCAATTAATTTATTATGTTCTTTAAAATATTTTACTCTTTCTTCAAGTTCTTCTTCTATTGTAATAATAGCATGCTCTCTTTTTTCTTTTGTTGTTACATAATGTGAATTTGGATATATCATAACATGATTTCTAACACCTATAACTTTTCCTGTTAATGGGTTAATTTCTGATATTTTTTCTACTTCATCACCCCAAAATTCAACTCTAATTGCACTTTCTTCTTTGTTTGATGGATAAATTTCTAGAATATCTCCTTTTGCTCTAAAAGTTCCTCTTTTAAAATCCATTTCATTTCTAGAATATTGCATTGTTACAAGTTTTTTCATAATTTCATTTCTTTCTTTTTCCATTCCTGGTCTTAAAGAAACAATCATGTGTTCATAATCAATCGGATCTCCCAAACCATATATACAAGAAACTGAAGCAACAACAATTGTGTCTCTAGTTTCAAATAAAGAAGCTGTTGCAGAATGTCTTAATTTATCAATTTCATCATTAATAGATGCATCTTTTTCAATATATGTGTCAGAAGAGGCTATATATGCTTCTGGTTGATAATAATCGTAATAAGAGACAAAGTATTCAACATTATTTTCTGGAAAAAATTCTTTAAATTCTGAATATAATTGTCCTGCTAATGTTTTATTATGTGCTAAAACAAGTGTTGGTCTTTGCGTTTTTTCTATTATATTAGCCATTGTAAAAGTTTTACCAGAACCTGTAACACCTAAAAGTGTCTGATATTTCTCTCCATTTTCAATTCCTTTTACTAAATAATCTATTGCTGTAGGCTGATCACCTGTTGGTTTATATTCTGAATGTAATTTAAACATATTTCCTCCTTTATACTCTCTGAGTAATTAGCTTATAATTGCTTTTATAGTTTATCACTTTTATATAAAAAATACAAGAAAAATAGACTATGTAATATTATCTTTATTACATAGTCTATTATAGTTTTATTCTTAATTATAATATTTACTATTAGTGTGTTTTTGTATCTTTATTTTGTTCATCTTTATTTGGATTTTTACGTTTTTCAATTTCTTTATTTACCATACTAATACCATCTGTTATACCTAATAAATCTCTTTTTTTACTAACAAAAGGTGTCTTAGCTTTTACTTCATGTCTACTATTGTCTGGACAAACTACAAATCCTAATGCTCCACTCTTGTTTATTATATAATCCATAGCATCAACATCATTTCTACCATTTCCACAATACATAGCCATAACAAGTTCTTTGCTTTGACTTTCTTTAATTATTTCACACCAATTTCTAACATAATTTGCTTTTCCATATCTAGCTGTATCAAAGTCAGTAGAACTAATTGGTCTCTTTAGTTCTGTAATTCTATCATCTAAATTTTCTCCAGCTGTTAAATCATCAGGATATGCAGCTCCTCCTTCAATGCATTCTATATCATTTTTGTGTCCATGTAATCTGTTGTAACGTATAATTGTTCTATCTATTTTATCCATTACTTCTGTCATGTGATTTTTATAAACTGGTGATACTAAATGCATATTTACTTTAGCTCCTGTTAGTTCTTGTAGTTTCTCTAGTTGCCCTAAGAATTGATACATAGTTTCTGGATCGAATTGACCATCCTCTTCTCTTAAAATTGTACCTTCCAAATCTGAAAATAATAATATTACTTTTTCTTTTTTCACAATAAAATCTCCTTTAAAATAAATTATCGTATTTATTTTATCATATTATGTAAAGCTTTTCAAGTATTAGAAATTTTTTCTATCGATTACATTTCCATTAATATCTTTTAAAATAATTTCATTCTCATCAACTAATAAATAGCTATTTGGTGTATTTTCTTTTGGCAATGACATTGAACCTGGATTTGCAAAAAGAATTCCATCTTTTTCTTTTATAAAACCAATATGAAAATGTCCATAATACATTATGTCTATTTCTTCGTTAGGTAATTTATCTATATTGTTTTTATGGCCATGTGTAAAATACATAATTTTATTATTTATTTTTTCTACATAGTGTTCTTTAAATTCAAATTTAGAAATCATTTCATCAACTTCTGCATCACAATTTCCTTTTATTGCAACAAAGTTATCTTTCAATTTTTCTTTTAAATTATTTAAAACTTCAGCTACTTCCATTGGTGCATAATCTTTTGGAAATGGATTTCTTGGTCCATGATAATATAGATCTCCTAATAAAACTAATTTTTCTGCTTTTTCATTTTTTAAAATTTCTGGTATTTTTTTAGCAAAATATGCTGAACCATGAATATCTGATACTATTAAAATTTTCATTGTTATCTCCCTTTCTTATTAATATTTATTTCTTCTTATTAGCTATTAATTTTCTGGAACAAACGTAGTTATTATGATATTTGCAAAAGACAAAATTTCACGCAAAATTCCATGTATTTGTTTATCATACCAAATCTGTAATTTCATTTTCCATTTCTTCATGTACTTTATCTTTTAAAATTATAGCTTTATCTCTGCTACTCAACATTGTTTTATTTGATGTATCTTCCAATTTCAAATTACTTTTTGAATTATTTTCTAAATTGTCTTGTGATTCTTCTTTTAAAATTTTTTCAAAATATATAGGTTCTAAAATTTTTAGCGTAACATCTTTTTTTCTTTTTAAAATTTTACGAATACCTTTTGGTTGTCTAAATTTTATTACAATTGGAACTATTGGCACATCATTTTTTATTGCTAAATCAAAAGCTCCATTTTTAAAATGTCTTATTTTATTGCAATATGGGTACAAAATTGCTTCTGGATAAAAATGAACAAATTTATTATCTTTCAATAAATTTGAAATTTCTTTTACCATTCGTTCTTTATTTTTTACACCTTTTGGAATCGGTATTGCTCTAAGTAATTTTATAAGTTTTCTTACAAATGGAATCTGAAAACTTTCTGATTGGGTTGTATAAAATATTTTCTTTTTGCCACATACAGCAAGTCCAACCATAGCACAATCGAGCACTAAGGCATGATTAGAGACAGTAATAGCTCCACCTTGCAAATTTTCAAGATTTTCTTTTCCTTCTATTTTAAAATCATATACTATTTTTAATATTATACTTAATATTGGAACTGCAATTATGTAATATATAATCCATGATATAATTTTAAAAAATATATTTGTTGGAACATATTTATATTTTTCATTTACATCAAATTTGAGTGGGTGCCAAACTTCCATTACATTTTCTGTTGGCTCTTCCATTGCATCTTCATTATTTTCAAACCTATTATTTATATAATTATTTAATACAATTGTCTCATCATTTTTATCAGAATCAATTATTTTATTATTATCCATATTTTTATTATTTTCTATATTTTCCAAATCATCTTTCATATTCAACTCTTCTATTCACATGATAATTATTTTTCGTCTATTGTTTTAATAAAAATTCAACTAAATTTTCGCAAGCTTTTTGATTAATATATTTTTCTTGATTTTTGATTAATTCATTTTTCAATTCTTTGTCTGATATTAACTTTTGTAAGTTCTCTATGATTTCTTCTTCACTTTTACTTTGTAAAGACATTTTTCTGCTACAAAAATATTCTGCATTATAGTTTTCACAACCTGGTATTGGTTTGATGTGAATAAAAGGCTTACGTATTGTAGCAATTTCTGTTGTTGTAAGTCCACCTGGTTTTGTTAAAACAACTTCACTAGCACTCATATATTTTTCCAAATTATTTACAAATCCTAGTGCTATAACTCTATCTGAATTTAATTGCTTTATATCTTCTATCATTTTTGTATTATTACCACAAGATACAATAAAATGAATATTGTCAAAATTTTTCAATAATTTTTGCATTAATTCTGCAATATTTCCAAATCCCATACTACCATTTAATATTAATACATATTCTGTATTTAAATCTAAATTCAATTCATTTTTTACTGTTTCTTTATCATATTTTTTACTATATTTTAAAGATACTGGAATTCCTAATGGAATTAACTTTTCTTCTGGTATGCCTTTATCTATAAAATCAGATTTTAATTCTTCGCTTGGAATTATAAAATAATCTGGATTTGTTTCTTCCCAAAAAGGTATACAAACATAGTCTGTTGCAACAGCTATAAAATGAATATCATATTTCTTTTTTATTGCTGTTAATGCTTGTGCAGGAAATAGATGTGTTGTAACAACATAATTGTACTCATTTTCAATTATATAATTTAATAATTTATTTTTACTTAAACTATTTAATTGGTAAACTGGTGATTTTAGTTTTGTCTTTTGGTAAATTGTGCCAAGTTTATATGCTTCTTTAAAAACTTTTCCTTCACCATGTGTACTTTTTAAATATAAATTATTTACTTTGTCTTTCACATTGTTATCTATTATTTCTAAATATTCAATAAAATCTGCTTGCACGCCCTTTTGCATTATAGTTTCTTTAATTGCTTTTGCAGCAGAATTATGTCCACCACCAGTTCCACAAGAAAGTATTAGTATTTTCTTAGTTTTATTATTTTTAATTTTTTCTAATTTTTCTTTATTTTCTTGATATTTTTTCTCTTTTATTTCTTTGTAATTCTTAATTTCTTTATAATTCATTGATTTTAACCGTTTTTATTACTTTTCAATAAACCTTTCATAGCTTCAACGTATAATTTTCTAGTATTTGCATCTAAATTTTTCATTTCATTAATTGCATTCATAACTTGTGTTAATTCAATATGTCTAAAATCATCAACAGACACAACATTTATTTTTTCTAAAATATTAAAAAATGTTAATATTAAGTTTTCTCTTTCAGAATCTTCATATTGATTTAACCATTCTGCAATTCTTTTATCAATCTTTTTACTGTTTTCAGTTTGCGTTCCTTTTTCCAAATATGTTCCAAAACATTCCCAAGTAGTAAGATCATGTTGTTTTACATTTTTTTCTTTTGTTTTTACAAATTGGCATTTTCCTGTATTGTTAAGTAAAATACCAACAATACTATCTTCTGGTTTAAAACTAATTATTTTAGAAACAATTTCTTTATATTCTGGTGAATTAAATTCTTTATCTCTAAAACCTGGTCCGTCATTATTAAATATTTTTTGAATTTTATTTTTTATGTAATCTTTACTGTACATAGCAGAACACATTGCAAGATTTCCACCTTTTGAGTGACCACCTACATACACAAATGTATCTTTCCATGTAATTACTCTATTTAGATAATTGATTGCATCAGTTTGAGATAAAATTGGAAAATGATATGACATTTCAAAATCTTCTTTCCAACCAGCAATTGAATCATCAGTTCCTTGAAAAGATACATACACTTTTTTAGGCTCAAAATATATACAAATAGCTCCAAATTGCTCTTTTTGATTTAGTATTTGTACAAAATTTGCCAATTCACAATTTTTATACCTTTCTCCATCTTTCATCTCTTTTAAATGATCTAAAATATTTTGCAAAAATTTTGAATGTTTTTTACTTTTTTCTTTTTCTATAAGTTTGTTTCCAGCTTCTTGTAAGCTTATTTTTTGCTCGTTTTCTGGAACAATATCAGTCCAATTCAAATATGATAATTCTGCAAAAAGTATATTATCAACTTCATTAAAAGCATATTCTGTAAATAAATTATTTTTATAATATTTTAAATATGTTTTTAGATTTGCCATAATTTAAAATTTCCTTTTTAATCTATATTTTCTTTATCTATTTCTATCATAAAATGCAATTTTTTTCAACAAAATTATTGTCATTTTAAATTGCCATTACACACAAATTCAAAGTGCAAAGTTGAGAAAATAGGAAGTGTATAGCACTTTCCTCGTATAATAAAAATAGTAAGCCAAAGCTTACTATTTTTATACCTTTATATTTTATCCTAAAGCAACATCTAAAATCATCATAATCACAAAACCTATTGCAACACCTATTGTTCCAATATTTGAATGTTCTCCTACTTGTGATTCTGGTATAAGTTCTTCTACAACTACATAAATCATTGCACCTGCTGCAAATGATAATAAATATGGTAAAATTGGAACTACTAGATTCGTTAAACATATTGTAATAATTGCTCCAATTGGTTCAACAATTCCAGACAAAGTGCCATACAAAAAAGCTTTTCCTTTACTCATTCCTTCACTTTTTAATGGCATTGAAATAATTGCACCTTCTGGAAAATTCTGTATAGCAATTCCTATTGCTAATGCAAATGCTCCTGCCATTGTAATTCCAGCATTTCCTATTAAAGCTCCTGCAAATGTTACTCCAACCGCCATACCTTCTGGAATATTATGAAGAGTAACTGCAAGTACCATCATTGTAGTCTTTTTTAATTTTGCTTTTATTCCTTCTGGTTTATCACTATCTAAGTGTAAATGTGGTATTAGTGTATCTAATATTAATAAAAATAATATGCCAAACATAAATCCCGTTGCAGCAGGAACCCATGCAATTTTTCCCTGCTCTTCTGCCATATCTATTGCTGGAATTATTAAAGACCAGACAGAAGCAGCCATCATAACTCCTGATGCAAATCCTAATAAAATTTTTTCTACTTTTTTATCCATGGAATTTTTCATAAAAAATACCATAGCAGAACCTAATGTAGTTCCTAAAAAAGGTATTAATAAACCTGTACATAAATTCATATTCATAATTTTTCTTCCTATACAATTATTATATTATTTTTCAATTATTGCTCTTTACAAATTGTAACATCTAATTATTAATTATTCATTACCTTTTAAACTTGTTACCATATCTATTTTGTTAACCTTTTTAGCTAATAGTTTTGATACAACAAAAGATACAATTAAAGTTCCAAAAACAGCATATAAGTATGAGATTAATCTGATTTTTGCACTAAAATCATAAGTATCTGACAATGCCATTTTAAAAATAAAATCTGTCATATAATAACCTAGTGGCAAACCAATTAAAATAGAAACATACGTAATCCAATTATTTTGTTTTTCATAAATTTTTCTAATTTGTGAATCTTTAAATCCTAAAACTTTCAAAGTTGCAAATTGGTATTGTTTTTCTGTAAATGATAATATACCCAAATTGTATATAATTACTCCCCCAAGAATTGCAGCGACAACAATCAATAAAACAATCATTGTTTTCATTGTATTTATCATATTTTGCATTCCATCTTTTAATGCTTGTATATTTTGAATTACATCAACACCAGAAATTTCTGAAACCTTACTCAAATCATCATTTGTATATACTGTATCTGGTTTATATTCTATTCCCAATTTTTCTAAATATTTTTTTGTCATCTTTAAATTTTGATTTTGTGGATCTCTGTCAAATCCAACAATTTCGCTTTCATAGTATTTATCTTCTCCATAAATATGCCATGAAATTTTATCTCCTATTTTATATCCTTTTGTTTCTGCTAATTTTCTTGTAACATATATTCCATCATCTTTAAGATTCATAAATTCATTATTTTCATCCATAAATCTCACATAATTTTGACTGTTATCAACAAAAATTGTATTTGCTTCTCTGTTTTCTCCATCTTTTATTTCTATCATTAATGTTTTTGATGTTTTATCTCCATATTGATTTATTATATCATTATATTGGCTGTCTGTATAATCTTCTTTTAATGCTAATTTATAATCAAAATTATATAATTTTTCAAATTGGGTATCTATAAAATTATTTATTGTATCATACATTCCAAAAGCACAAACAAGTAACATACAACAACCAGTAATTCCCGCAATTCCAGTAATTGTTCTTGTTTTGTTTCTTAAAATATCTCTAAAATTCCAAACAGTTGTAAAACTCATTTTTTTGAATATGCCTTTTGTTGTTATGTTTAAACCTTTATTATTTACATTTGGCACTTCATTTCTTAAAGTATCTGCTGGACTGTCTTTTAGTTCTCTTCTGCAAGTTAAATATGTTACTAGAGATACAATTAATATAACTATTCCAGCAATTACAAAACTGCTAGGTGAAACAACTGCTTTTCCATTTGGTATTTGAAAATATTCCATTTCCATTCCTATAAATAATTTACCAATAAATTCAGGACCTGCTATTAATCCTACTATTGCACCAAATAAAGATATCCAAAATCCATATCCAACATAATGCATTACAATTTTAGATTTTTTAAATCCTAATGCTTTTAAAGTTCCAATTTGAATTCTTTGTTTTTTTACAACTCTTGTCATTGTTGTTATTACAGATAAAATTGCTATAAATAAGAATAGCCCTGTGAAAACTCCAACATAAGTTTCGCCCTCTTCAATTTCTCCTTGATATGTAGCATAAGAAAAAGAATCTTTTATATCTGTAATAGCTAATACATCTTCAACTTTATCTTCAATTTCATTTTTTACTGCATTTTTATTTTCTTCTTGGTCAACATCAACAATTGCATAATTATAAGTAAAATAATCTTCTGCTTTAAAATCTGGCATTGCTATATCAAAAATTGATTCATCTGTTATTCCAGCAGATTTCATTGCTTGTTTTTTTATATAATCTTTTGGAAATTCATTTATTGATAAATATGCAAACCCATAATCTTCGTGTGTTGGAAAAAGTGCTGATTCATCTTTTATATCGTAAACATGATCTGGTACATTAATTAATCCTAAAATTTCTTCTTCAAGTGTTTCTCCATCATATTTTAATGTAATTTTATCTCCAACTTTTAAATTGTTTTTGTTGGCATAATATTCATCTAGCCATAATCCTTTTTTGTTTTTATCAAAACCAGTTCCAGATTGTACATAAAATTTTGAAATATCATTTGATTCAATAAAATTTAATTGTAAAGTTCTATCTTCTTCTGATTCCATATTTGCCATTATTGTTATTTTTCTTTCAACATTATTTACATGGTCAATATTTTTTATTTTTTCTAAATCTTCATCAGTAAAATTTTTACCAATTAAATTCAAATCTTGTAAATTATTCTCTCTATAAAAAACATCTGCTGTTTCAACCATTCCATCCATATAAGAACGAATACCACTATATACCATTATTCCCATAAAAATCATTAAAAATATTGTGATAAATTGTGATAAATTTAGTCTTATATCTCGAAACATTTTTCTTCCTAACATATTACCAATTTACCTCCTCAATATTTTTTGGATTTTTGTTAAGTTCATTGCTTTCAACTTTTCCGTTCTTTAGTCTAATAACTCTATCTGCAACTTCTGCAATCAAACTATTGTGAGTAACTATTATAACTGTGTTTTCACCACTATTTCCATCACATTGTTTCTTTAATAATTTTAAAACTTCAACACCTGTTTTTGAATCCAATGCACCAGTTGGCTCATCACATAAAAGAAGTAATGGATCTTTTGCGATTGCTCTTGCGATTGAAACTCTTTGTTGCTCACCACCAGATAGTTGATTTGGAAATTTATTGTAATGTTCTTTTAATCCTACTTCGTTTAAAATTTCTTTTGAACTTTTTGGAGATTTTACAATATCTTTAACTAATTCTACATTTTCTAATACTGTTAATGTTGGTAAAATATTGTAGAATTGGAAAATAAATCCTATATTTTCTGCTCTATATTCAGTTAATTCTTTGTCTGAATATTTTGAAATATTGTGCTCTCCCACCATAATGTCTCCTGATGTGGCTTTGTCCATTCCACCTAATAAATTTAATAAAGTTGACTTTCCAGCTCCTGAAGGTCCTAAAATTACAACAAACTCTCCTTTGTTTATTGTAAAATCTACGCCATCTAAAGCGTTAAAACTTTTTTCTCCTATCTTGTATGTTTTTTTGACATTTTTAAATTTAATAAGTTCTCCCATACTATAATCCTTTCTACATTTATTTTAAAATATTACTACATAAAAACAGTAATATTTTAATATGAATAAAATCTCATATTTTCAAAATGATTATACTTCTTTTTATTATTCTAGTCAATAATATATGAATATTTTTTCATATTTTCATATTTCTTTTTTCTAATCTTGATTTCAGCAATATTTCACGATATAATTGGTATAGAGGTGATTTTAATGTCAGAAACAAGAATGCCTACTCAAAAAAGGTCAATCGAAAAAAGAGAAAGAATTATTGAAAAAGGCTTTTATCTAATGTGTGAAAACGGCTATTACAATACTACTACAACAGATATAGCAAATTATGCAGATGTTTCAGTTGGAATAATTTATCAATATTTTACAGATAAAAAAGACATTTTTATAGAAGGTATAAAAAACTATTCAAACAAAATAATGTATCCCCTTATTGATGTTTTTGAAAATGAAAAAATAAATATTAATAATTTAGATAAGCTTTTTACAGATGTAATTGAAAAGTTTATTAAAGTACATACAATTTCTAAAAAAGCTCATGAAGAATTAATGGCTATGTCTCATTTAGATGAAGACATTTCTAATATATTCAAAGAATCAGAAATTGAAACAACTACAAAAATAGTAAATACTTTAGAAAAAAATAATTTTCATATAGAAAATTCACAAGAAAAAATCCATATTTTAATTGGTATAGTAGATAACTTCTGCCATGAAATTGTTTATCACAAACATAAAAATATTAATTATCAAATTATGCAAGATGAAGTTATTAAAATTGCTAAGAATTTAATATTGAGCTAAAACAAAAATACATCTTTAGAATTAATTATTTTAATTCATAAAAAGATGTATTTTGTTTTTTATTAAATTATTTTGGTTTTTAATACATATTTGCAAAATCTAAATATGCATATTATTTAGATTTTATATATTTAAACTCTCTAAATTATTTTAAGTTTCTTTAATTATCCAACTTTTTCAAATTGTGAATTGTATAATTCTGCATAAGATCCATTTAATTTCATAAGTTCTTCATGGTTACCTTGCTCTACAATATTTCCATTTTTCATAACTAAAATTAAATCAGCATTTTTAATTGTAGATAATCTGTGTGCTATAATAAATGAAGTTTTTCCTTCTGTTAATTTATCCATAGCTTTTTGTACTAATTCTTCTGTTCTTGTATCTACATTACTTGTAGCTTCATCAAGAATTAAGAATGGTGCGTCTTGAAGCATAGCTCTTGCAATTGTTAATAATTGTTTTTGACCAGCAGACAAATTATCATTATCTGAAACTTCAGTATTATATCCATGTGGTAGAGTTTTTATAAAATGACTTAGTCCTACTGTTTCACATACTTTTTCTACTTGTTCATCAGTAATTCCTTCTTTATTGAAAATTATATTTTCTTTTATTGTTCCACTACATAACCAAGTATCTTGAAGTACCATTGTAAATAAATTGTGTATGTTTTCTCTTGTTAAATCTTTTGTAGAAACTCCGTCTATTTTTATATCTCCTGAATTAATTTCATAGAATTTCATAAGTAAATTTACCATTGTAGTTTTTCCAGCACCAGTTGGTCCAACTATAGCAATTTTTTGTCCTGGCTTAGCTATTGCACTAAAATCTTTTATTGTAGGTTTTTCATTTCCATCATAGTAAAATTCTACATTATCAAATTCTATTTTTCCTTTTACATCTGCTCTTTCTAATTTATTTGTAATATTGCTTTGATCTGACATTTCAGGCTCATCTGCAAATTCAAATACTCTTTCACTAGCAGCTGCTGTAGATTGAAGTGATGTTAGAGCTTGTGCAATTTGACTTAATGGAGATGTAAATAATCTTACATACATAATAAATGCAACTATTACACCAAATGTAGTTAAATTATTCATTGTAAGTAAAGCACCAGCTATACAAACTGCAACATATCCAAAGTTTCCAATGAAGTTCATCATTGGTTGCATTAATCCAGATAAAAATTGACTTTTCTGATTGCAATTATAAACTTTTTTGTTTAATTCATCAAATTTTTCGTCTGCTTCTCTTTTTCCATTATAAACTTTTACTACATTTAGTCCAGAATAAATTTCTTCTATATGACTGTTTAAATTTCCTAATTCTACTTGCCTTGCTATAAAATATTTTTGTGATTTTTTTAAAACAGCAAACATAAAAACAAATCCAATAGAACTTGAGATTATTGCAGTTAAAGCCATAATCCAGTTTGTGTAAAACATCATTATTATTGTTCCAACAAATAATGTAATTGAACTAACTAATGTAGCTAAAGATTGGTTCATTGATTGAGCTATTGTATCAACATCATTTGTAACCCTTGATAAAATATCTCCAGTTTGATGTTTGTCAAAATATTTTAAAGGCAATTTATTTATTTTTTCTGAAATTCTAGTTCTTAAACTTTTAGCAAATTTATTTGCTACATCTGTCATAGAAATTGATTCTATATAGTTAAATAATGCACTGCATAAATAAATTGCAACTAAAAATAATGCAATTTTTTGTATTGCTTTCATATCCATTTTAGGTTCAATAACAGATTTTATGCTTTCTGGCATTTCATCTATTTTACTATATAATTTGTTTGCATTTATGTTAGAATTATCAGCTTCTTCTGAACTTTCTTGATTTTCTGAAGTTGTGCTAAAACCTAAGTCATTCATAGCTTTTAAAAATGTATATTGATCTTCAACAGATATTTTTGCACCATCTATTTCAATTTCTTTAAATAATACATTTTTCATTTCATCAGATATATTTGCTATATCGAAATTAGAATCTGATGTACTAGAATTTTGATTTGCTAATTGAGTTTGAATTTGATCTAAACTCATTCCCATAGCTTGCATTTGTTTTATTTGTTGTTCTTTTAAAGTTTTCATTCCTTCTTGCATATTGTCTTTTATAGTTGTTGTAAGTAATTGCAAATTATCTTTATTTACTACTAAACCTTTTGAAATTTCATCAGTTAAATCTGATAATTTATTAGGTGCTACTATTGACAAAATTGAACTTAATGCTGCCAAAACTAATGAAATAACAATTAAAACTTTAAATCTATTTAATTCACTAAATAATCTTTTCATAGCTGATTTGAAATCATTAGCTTTTTCTCCAGGTGCACCACCACCCATTGGACCTCTTCCAACAAATTTTCTAGGAGGTCTAGACATTTTTTCATTATTACTCATTTTCTAATTCCTCCTTTGAAAGTTGTGATAAAGCAATTTGTTTGTAAACTTCACAATTTTTAAGAAGTTCTTTGTGAGTTCCTTCTCCAACAACTTTACCATCATCTAATACTATAATTTTATCAGCATTAATAATAGTACCAATTCTTTGTGCTACTATTAAACAAGTACTATCTCCTGTATGTTCTTTTAATGCTTTTCTTAAAACAACATCTGTTTTGTAATCCAATGCAGAGAAAGAATCGTCAAATATGTATATTTCTGGATCTCTTGCAATAGCTCTAGCAATTGACAATCTTTGTTTTTGACCACCAGATACATTTGTACCACCAGAAGCTATATGAGTATTGTATTTATCATCCATTCTTTCAACAAAATCTTTTCCTTGAGCGACTTTTATTGCCTCTTTTATTTGATCTTCTGTAAGTTCTGGTTTTCCGTTATCACCATAAGCTACATTTGAAGCAACCGTTCCATCAAACATAACAGCTTTTTGTGATACATAACCAATTTTATTATGTAGAAATTCGCTTTTGTATTCTCTTACATTTACACCATCTACCAAAACTTCTCCTTCTGTTGTATCGTAAAATCTTGGTATTAAATTAATTAATGTTGATTTTCCACTACCTGTTGATCCTATAAAGGCAACTGTTTGACCTCTGTCTGCTTTAAATGAAATATCTCTAAGTAAATATTCCTCTGCATCTGGGTATTTGAAAGATACATTTTTAAATTCTACTGTACCTTTTTCGCTAGTTGTATCTTTGTCTATTGTACCTTCTTTTATGCTTATTTCTGTATCTAAAACTTCATTAATACGTTTTGCAGAAACTTGTGCTCTAGGTAACATCATAAATATCATTGCTAACATTAAGAATGACATTATAATTTGCATAGCATAAGAACTGAATACAACCATATTTCCAAATAAAGTTAATTTATCTGCCATTAAAGCATCTTTTATTAGAGATGCACCTACAAAGTAAATAGCTAATGTTAAAAAATACATTACTAAATACATTATTGGTGAAAGTACAGCAAAAGCCTTTTGATTGAATAATTGTAGATTTGTTAAATCTGTATTTACATCTTCAAATTTATTTTGTTGATATTCTTCAGCATTAAAAGCTCTTACAACTCTAATACCAGTTAAATTCTCTCTTGTAACATTGTTCAATTTATCTATTAATTTTTGAACTTTGTTAAATCTTGGTAATACAATTGCAATTAAAATTCCAATTGTAGTAAGTAATACACCTACTGCAACAGCTGTAATTGCACTCCATTGCCAACTTTTATTTGAAATTTTTGTAATTGCCCAAGCTGCTGTAATCGGTGCTTTTATTAAAAGCTGTAACCCCATTGCAACAAACATTTGAACTTGAGTAATATCGTTTGTAGTTCTTGTTATTAAACTACTTGTTGAAAATTGTTTTACTTCATGCATTGCTAAATTTTCAACTTTATCAAATAATTTTTTTCTGACTTTCATTGATAAAGTTGCAGAAATTGTTGCTGTCATATATCCAACTATAATAGCTGATAATAAACTGCCCAAAGCACATGCAAGCATATAGCCACCATTTTTTACAATTTCGCCCATTTGACTACCTTCTGTTTGTACAAGAACAGTTATTTCTGACATGTAATCTGGCATTTTAAGTTCTAACCAGACTTGTCCAACAATCAAAACAAAGCATATTAAAGCCATTAATAACTCTTTTTTTCCAAGAGTTTTAAATAGTTTAAACATTATATTTCTCCTTTCTAAAATTTATACGAATTTAAATAAAAATAGAGATTAGAAATATCCTTATTTTCTAATCCCCCTCCAATGTTTTTATATTATACTACTAAATTTTTTCTTTTGCAAGAACTTTTTTGCGATTTTAGAAATCAATTTTTTATAATTTTATAAAAAAATTACTTACTCTTGCATTTCATGTTGCACTATAAAAATCATTTTTTAACTATTAAAATTTATTTTAATTTTTTCTCTGGTAATAAATCTAGCAATTTTAAAATAGCGATTCCTATTTTTTCACCTTTCCCCTCATACGGCCATTCATTTATTGAATAACCTGGATTATCATTTATTTCTATTATAGAATATTCTTCTTTTTCGATATTATCTATAATAATATCAACACCACATATTTTAGCTTCAAATGCTTTAGCTGCTTTTTCTGCAATCTTTTTAAAATAAATTGGCATATAGTCTGTCATATCTATACTTTCTCCACCAGTTGAACAATTTGAATTTGTCCTTAAAAATACTCTTTTATCTTTTGGTAAAATAGAATCAAAATTGTAACCTTGTAGTTTTAAATATTCTACTACTGGTTCATCCATTTTTACTGGTGCTCCTGTTAAAAAATGCCATGGTTCTTTGTTTTTTGTTTCAATTAATTCTTTAATAGTTGATTTTCCATCACCTACTACACTAGCAATTCTTCTATGTGCTACACTTAAACATTTTCCATTTATTACTAAAAACCTGTATTCCATACCTTTTACATATTCTTCGATAAGAACATTGTTATCAAATTCAAATGCATAGTTTATTGCATTTGAAATTTGTTTTTTAGATGCTGGCTTTGCAAATACTGTAATACCAGTACCATAATTTGTGTTTCTTGGTTTTACAACTAGTGGATTATTGTAAAAAGGTTCAACTAAAGCTTCTTTGTCTGACTGCTCCATATCCTTTTCTAGTAAAATAGCTTTCGGAACACAAAGTCCATGTTCTTGCATAATCTCCTTTGATGTGAATTTATCATCTGTAATAATTGGAAAGATATATGTATCTCTATCTGTTTTGTTTCCTTCTATTACAAATTCTTCTTTTCCTTTTGTGCTTAATTGAACAACGCTTTTCGCCTCATTCAATACTTCATAATCTACACCTTGTGAAATTGCATCTTTTATTAAAACTACAGATTCAGCAACTAGCTTTTTATATTTTTGCATACAATATCTTGCATTATAACCTTCTTCTGCGTATTCTTTTGCTAACTTTTCAATTTCTTCTTTTTCTAAATTTATTCCTTCAAAATGTTTTGATTTTTCTTTTAATTCAAATTTTAATTTATTTAATCCATTTTTAAATCCAAATGAATATTTTTCATTTAATTTTTCTAAAAACTTTATTTCTTCTTTTAAATTTCTAGAATTATCATCTTCTAAGCAACTTAAAGCAAATCCTACTAAAAAAGTACAATCACTTTCAGATATACCATTTTTATTAAATTGATTTAATTTTATATTTGTTATTTGTATATTTGATTTTCTTGCTTTAACCTTACAAATACCATAAATTTTTTCAAACATTGTTTGTTTTTCTTCAAAATTTTCTTTAATTTTTAAGTATGCATCTTCTAAATTTTCTGGTAAATTTGAATCTATTTGTTTTAACTTTTCATAAAAATCTTCGTTTAAGCTAATTGTAATCTTAGCATAAGTATTATCTGCTTTATAGTTTGTTTCTGGCCAAATATATTCTTCTATTTTGTAAAGTTCTTCAATAACAACATTTGTTATTTCTTCAAATTTATTATATGCAGTAGCAATACTATTTTCAAATGGTGTTGCTATCTTTAATATAGATTCATCATCTTCATTACAAAAGATAAATCTATTTGTTTCAGGATTTCCAAATGCTTTTGGAAATCCTTTTTGTGATTTACTATTCTTTTTATTTATTCTTAATGCTTCTCTTTCAATTTTTATATTATATTTTTCTAAATTCATAAAAATTCCTCTCTTACTTTTATATGAAAATATATATTTTTTTAATATTTAATTTCTAAAATATATTATTATTTCTTAAACTATATGTGAGCATATTCAAGTTCAATATTGTTTAATACCGGTACTCTTTCGTTTCCAGCAGCAGTATTTCCAACTTCTAACTCAATGTTTAATGCATTTATTGGCTTTATTTCATGATAACATACTACATTTTCATTAACTTTTGTTGTATACTGCTTTTTCTCTGTTGCATTATTTTCCAATACATTGCTTAAGTTTGAAAATAACTCATAGTTTGAACAATTTGAGTAAGAAAATAAAGTATTGGTATTTTCGAATTGCTTTGTACCATCTAAATCAATTTCAACAATAAATGTTGGAGCTTCTGTAAGATTTCCTTGCATATTTATAATTTCATAATATCCAGGCATAATCAAATTAATATTTAACCCTTCATCTTTTAATTCTTTTACTGCACATGAAATAGCATTTAAACTATTCTTGTTTCTACAGTCAATTTCAGAAATTAATCTAATTTTTTCTTCTTTGTTAAAATTGTAAGCTCCTCGTATAGCTGATTTAAACAATTCTCTACCAATGCCTTTTATTCGATTTCCAAAAATATCTGTTGTATTTTGTTTTGCTAAAACACCAGTAATTGATAAAACAGTTTCATTTTTAGTTGGAAAATATGGATTTTTTAAAATAGAATTATTTTTTTCTAATTTTACTGTTGTTGCTCCAACTATTTCTTCTTCAATCCCATTGTTTTGTGTTGCAAGAATTACAGGATATTTATAAATATTTTGCATTATTTGTTGTATGTTTGGTATGTGCATAAAATCTTTATTTCCTGTAAAATTTCTGTCATAAAAATATGTAAGTTCAAATAGTTTATCAATTAATTTTGCTTTTTCTCTAATATTTTGGAATAAATAAAAATTGATGTTAAAAGCATTTTTATTTTTCTCTTTAAACTTTTTTGATGTTTCCTCCATTTCTTTGTTATAATATTTGAACGCTTTTACCTTAGTTGTGTTTAACTTTGCAAAAACCTGCGTTCGGGGTTTTGATTTTTTCTTCTTTTTCATAAAAAAGACTCCTGTTTTTAAATTAGTAAAAGGCCAATGAACTTATTTTTTCTTTGCTTCGGTTCATGTTCTAGTATCTTAATAATACATATAAAGCTTTAAAAATAGGCATTTTTAAAATTTTAGGCTCTTCTACAAGATTTATCATACTCGGATTTTGCAAAAAAATCAATTTGAAAGGAAGTCAAATTAAATTCAATTTCTTCCATTTTTTCAATATTTTTCATTTTTGTACAACATTTTACTTTCGAAATCCATTGTTTTAATCGTTTTCTTTCACTTTTTCTATATACTCAAATTTCATTTTTTGCATATAAGATTTTTCGACATATAAAAAAGCAAGTCTAAGATTTTCTAACAAATGCAAATTTTAAGAAACTCTAAGACTTGCCATATATTTTCACAATTAATTTTTCTCTTCAATATTTTTACTACTAAAAATACTACTAATTACAATTCCAACAAAACCTATAATTGCATAAATAATTCCATTGTTTATTATTTGTTCTAATATATTTGAAATAATCTTTACTACAATCTCTGAAATTGCATCACTAAAGATTACAATGTTATTTATATTTATTTTTGCTTTAATATATACATTTAATAATATTAAAAATGCACCAGCAACCAATACTGCAATAGCAAGAGTTGAAAGTATTTTGGCTTTTTCTTTTATATTTATTAGCATTAATAAAATCACACATACAACTGAACTAGCTAAAATAATTTTATTTGCTAAATCTTTGTATTCTGTAATTTGACTGTAAACAGAATGAATTTTTTGCATGTAATTTGTATGTAAAAGTGTATCTTCATAAGCTGAACAAATATTATTTGCAAATGCATCTACTGCTTTTTGCTCTGTTGCAGAAAAACTTCTGCCATTAATAGAATCACTTATATTTGAAAGTAATTTATCTTTTATAGATTGTGTATCTACAGAAAATTCTTTACCTTCATATACATTGTCTATTATTGCATTTGTATCTGATTTTATTTTTTCTTCTGTAACTATATTTTTTATTACTTCTTCATCTAAACCTGATTGATAAATATAATTTTCAAAACTTGAATTTACATATTCAACTAATTTTTCATAATAATTATTTTCTTCCATTTTTGCTAAAATATAGTCTTTACTTAGCAATGTTTTTGAAAAAATGTTTAGACCAGTATAAACTATTAATAAAATAGATAAAACTGTAATAACTACAAAATTTAATATTGTTTTAAATACTTTCATTAATTTTCACCCCCATTTTCAAGTTCTGCATACAATACATATCTTTGAGTTGCATATCCTATATTATTAAATGGGTAACAAGTGTATACCATAAGTATTTCTTTTTGGTCTTGTATTGGTAATTTATCTGTTTCTGTTTCTTTTATAAGTTGCATATCATAAATTTTATAATTAAATTCACCATACGAAGTTTTTACTGTAATTTTGTCTCCTTTTTTCACTTCAGAGAATCTTCTAAACATATTTTTTGAATTGTGTCCCATATAAATTATAGATCCACCTTCTCCTGGAAAATAACTTCCACTAGAATGTCCTACACCTTTTTTTAGAATTTCTAATGTATCTCCAAAATATACTGGCACATCTACATTTATGCTTGGTATTTGTATAGTTGCATATTGAGTTCCATATTCAGGATAATTTTTTAATTTTTTGTTTTCAAACTCAATTGGCTTTATTTCTTTTTGGTCTGTACTTATTGAAATTTTGCTTACTATTGAAATAGTTTCATCTATTTTAGCCCCAAAAATTAAACGAATTACAAAAACAATAGTACATAAAACAAATAAAGCAACTATTATATCTATAATAGTTGCTTTTAAAAAATTTGCAAATTTACTATGCATTAGCTTTTTTTCTTGCAACTAAACCAGCTGCTAGGGCTACTACTGCGATTGAAGAAACTGCGATTGCAATTCCTGTGTTATTTCCTGTATAAGCTAATTTTCCATCTTTAGATGAAATTGTTTCGATTAATTTTCCATCTTTGTAAACTTCAACAGCACCTGTTTTGTATGTTAAAGTAACTCCTAAAATGCTAGCTACATTGTTAGCTTTTGTTTTTAAAGTTGCTTTTTCATCAGCTGTTAAATCTTTGTAATTTGTTTTTCCTGCATTTTCCATAACTTTTACAGCAGCTTCTGCTTCTGCTACTATTTTGTTTGCTTGGTCTTCTGTTACAGGGTTATCTGCTAAGTATCTTTCCATTTTTACTTTGTCTGCAGATGTTACTCCGTATTTAGATCCCATGTTATATAATTTTTCTGCTAATTCAGAACTTGTTGTAGCATTAGCGAATGTTGTTGCTACACATACAAGCATTACAAATAAGATTGCAATTACTATACTTTTTTTCATTTTAATATTCCCCTTTCATGAAAATCTAGATTCATTATAGCATTACTTATTTTAGAGTGCAAGTGTTTTTATCGTTTTTTTGTTGTTAATTTTTTACAAATTTAATTTATTTTTTAATTAATAATTTTAATGCTATTTTATAAATAAAAATTTTACTTTTATATTTTAATTTTTTGCCTCATTTAAGGCTTTATATGCTTTATTGCAAATCCATTTTACTATTTTTTCAATAGTAGCTTTATAAATTCCAGCAATTATTATACTTGCTAAAAATACCCATATTGCTGTTATAAGACTAATTTTTGCTACTTCTTTATATGTAAATATATTTTTTATGTATGTCCAATATGCAGATTTTCCATATTCCCTAATTAGCATATTGTCGTGTATTAAATATATAAGCATTGTTAATGAAGATATTTTGTTTATTTCTTTTATATAAAAACTTGTAGTATTTACTATATTAAAAATAGAAATTGATATTAATAAAATTAATGGATTATATATATTTGCCATTGCTAACATTTTTTCAGCAAAATATTCTTCTTTAGTGCCAAGCATATTTATTGTTACTATTGAAAGTATAAGCATAAATGAACTAACTAGCAAAGTAAAAAAATTCAACATTTTTGAATTACTATAGCTTTTTAAATATTTCTTAAAATATGCAACTATAAAATAAATTAAAATTACTCCTAAAATGTCGTTACTTATTGGTACAAATAGCTCTGCTACTAAATTTACAATATAAAATATTGCAATTCCTAAATCTATTAATAATAGTTTTCTTTTACTTAACTCATCTATAATTTTATTTAACCATGGATGTATTAAATAATAAAGAATATATGTAGATATAAACCAATTATTTTTAAGTGTAATCGGCATAAATTGTTCTATTAAGCAATCTGTTTTTACATTTACTTTTAATGCTACAAAAATTACAACATTAATCATTGATATTGTAAAAACATCAACAAACATACACATAGCTTTTTGTATTTTAACCTTCTTACTATCTAATAAAAAATATGCTGATGATATAATAAAAATTAGATTTCCTACTTGCCCTAAATATCTAAATATTAATAGTATAAATTGTTGATTATTTTCAATTACTTTATCTAAATTAATACTATTTGCTGTGTCTGCAATCCACCAAAATGGTACTGTATGACTTAGAACTATTAAAAACATTGCAAAAATTTTTAATAGTTCTATGCTTGAATTTCTATTTTTATTTTTACTATTTTTTATGCTGTGAACATTTTCTTCTTGATTTTTTATTTTTTCTTTATTACTGATATTTTCTACTTTTGATTCAGTAATTTCTTGTTCTTTAGTTATCTCCAAAATTTTTCTCCTAATTTTATTATTTTAACAATTAAATGCAAAGCAAATTTTTAGTTATTTGTTCAAAGAAATCTTTAGACCATAGATTTAATGAATCTTTATCTTTTATAAACATTATAACATCATCTTTAGCATCTGAATAATCAATTTCTTCAAATTTATTATTTAATAATTTTTTCAAAGTATCAATAGTAAATTCATCATCACGACTTAAAACATTTGAATCAATAAGCTTTTCTTTCACAAGTTCAATATTTACTTTAGCATTTTTGGATATATAAAAAACATAATCGTATAAATCTCTTCCTTTTGTTCTATACTGCCAATTTCTACACAATATAGCATGAATTTTTCCTGCAAACAAAGAACTTTCATCATATAATCGCACTTGATGTGGTGATGGCAATAGCTTGTATTTTATTTCATATTTAGCTCCTACTGGAGGGTTAATATCAACTTCAAATTTAATCTTTATATTTTTTAAAGATGTAGTGTTTTGCATGTTTTCATTTGGAAAAAACATCAATATATGTTCTTTTGTATCTCCTTTTAAAAACGCTGATGTTATATTAGAATCTTTTGTTTTTATTTTCTCACTAACAGTTAAGTTCAGTCCATAAGCTTGGACTTCTTTTTCAATAAAGCTAAAATACTTACTTAAATCAAAGTTTGGATTAGGTTTTAATAGTGCAAAATCCAAATCTTCTGAGAAACGATTTAAGCCATAAAATATTCTTAAAGCTGTTCCACCATAAAAAGCAGCTTCATCAAAAAATCCTCCCCTGCTCAAACCAGATAATACTATTTCTTGAATAATTTCTTTCATTGCATTAGTTTCATCAATAGTATTTTTAATTTTATATTTACTTAGCATTATTTGTAATACACTATTCATTTATATTCCTCCTAATATACTTATATAATAAATTAACATTAGTACAATGATATGAATTGGCCAATATCTCTATATCCACAATATTTAATTTAATAAATTCATCATAATCAATTCTTAAATCATCAAATAAAACTATTTCTAGTTCTTGCATATTTTTAATAGGATTTAAAGTATAAAGTTTATCACATAATGCTTTTTCAGGTGTGGCAATCTGAAATTTATATTCGCCTTCACTTACTAAATTTATTCCTAATGGATATACATTTTTTGGAACATCTCTATATAAAAATGTGCCAAATGCATTATTATACATCTTTTTCTTCTTTTTATTACATGTTGCACTTGTAAACGCTGTTACTTTTTCTGGTATTAATCCGTAATATGATAATGCAAACTCAAATGATAAATATGATGGTCCATATATACTTCCAGCTAATAAATATCCATTTACATTTGCATTTGTTTCATATAAACCATTAATTATTTTTATTAGATTTCCATTTTTTACTTCTCTACAAATTTTAGTGTTTTTGTTAGAATATTTCTGCATAGAAAGTTTTACTATTTCATTCGTTAATATCATATTATCACCTCTTTTTATCATTATACGATATTTTCTGGTGAAAATCAAGTATTTTACTTTTTAAATTTTTATTTATTATATATTATATTATACTTATTTTTATATTTTATTAAATGCAAAGCAAATTTATTTTAAGTAATTATCTCCACAAATCACCATTTATATGTTTTGTTAAAGCAACTATAAATGCATTTCTAGTTAAATCTATTCTTGAAATTACATCATGTGTTAAAAAATTAACTCCACCTTTTCCTTTTGAAAGACCATTTCCTGAAAATAATCTATCCATTACTTTTCCTAGGTCAGTTTCTTTTATTTCTTTTATGTACTTTTCTGGGATAGGAAATCCTTGACTTGTACCACAACTTACTAATCCATTTTTGTCTTCTATTACTGCAGCATTGAATTCAATCCATTCTTCACATAAAAGATTTTGAATTCCACCTTCACTTGCTATATAAAAATCTGCTTCAATATTGTTTTCTTTAGCATATTTTTTCAAATTTTTTACTCTATTTTTAGCTCCTTCAAAAATTTCTTTATTAAAAGGTTGATCACTTACTTCTGATTCTACTGGTATTCCTATTATTTCAACGTTTTCAAAATATTTTTCAAAAGCTTCTTTTGCTCCTTGGATTTTTCCTGGATTTTTTGTTCCCATTAATATTTTCATAGTTTTCTCTCCTTGATTACAAAATATAATATTTTTGTATTGATATCTTTTTTACTTGCTTTTCCTCTATTTAATCTTCATCCCTATTTTAAATAATACCTTATCATATTTGCATATTGGTCTTGTGCATTTAAACAAGTATCTATCAAATAGCCTTTTTCTGTTTTATTTTGATATTCCTTTAATCCTCTATAATAAAATAATTTATCTTTGTCTAATATAATAAATGGAATTATATTATTTTTTAAACATTCTTTAAATGCGATTATTCTCCCTATTCTTCCATTACCATCTTGAAAAGGATGTATTTTTTCAAGCCTTGCATGAAATTCTATTATCTCTTTTATAGTAACTTTTGATAAACTATTGTACCATTCCATTAATTTTTGCATATCTTTTGCTACTTGTTTTGGTGATGATGTCTTCATACTTCCTGCTTCATTAGCTAATTTTTTATATTCACCAACATTAAACCATTCTTTTCTGCTATCCATTGTTCCTTCTTTTAAAATTCTGTGAAAATCTTTCATCATTTCCTCAGTCAATTCTTTATCAGCATTATCTAACATATAATCTACTAATTTAAAATGATTTGATGTTTCAAGTATATCATCAACACTTGCAACAGTTTGACCTTCAAATAAGATTGTATTTGTTTCATATATATATCTTGTTTGCTCTTCTGTTAACTTACTTCCTTCAATATGGTTTGTGTTATATGCAAATAAAATTTGCGTATTATGATATAAATTTCCCTTTAATCCCATTTCTTTTTGTTCTCTTAATGTTTCTAATACATTGATTTGACTAATATCAAACTCTTCTTCATCTTTTATTAATTCATCGACTGTTATATTAAATATTTCTGCTAATCTTTTTAAAGATTCGATATTAGGTTCAATCATTCCCAACTCATATTTAGATATTGTCCCAGGTTCAACTTCTAATATTTCAGCAATATCTTTTTGAGTCATTTTATTTAATTCTCTATACTCTTTTATGTTATTTCCAATACTCATAATATCACTCCTTTTTATCTTTGTATATTATATCATATTGTTTCTAAAAAAGATAGTTGTTATGTGTTTTTTCTTTTTTTATTCCCAAAGCGATATCTTTTTTTACCATCTACTGTAATTTCTTATTTTACATCATTAGAGTAATTTAATCAGTAAAATTCATTTATATATTTTCCTAGTTTTTTTCCTTTTGTAATCTTCATATTTTACGCCAGTCAAATCCAATTGTTCTTTGAATTCTTATTTTAATCCTTGCTCTATAAATTTCTTAACTACCTCTTCTGGAAAAAGATTTTCTATTTCTCTAACTTCTAATTTATATATCTTATCATCTAAAGCTTCTTCTAATTTTTTATATCTAGCAAGTTTCTCTCCATTAGTTTCTTCCATACCATCATCATCTAAAGTTATTAAAAAATCTGGATTTATTTTTTCTGCTTTTGTTATAAATTCCTGTGTGTTTTCTTCTGATATTTCATCATTTTGTCCAAAGTCAATTAATTTAATATTTGCTCCTTTTATTATTTAAAATATATTATATCTATTTATTACTTTATCACACATATATACATTTTTCAATCTATCGAAAGCAGTAGTCTGAAACATAATATTTTTTTAAATTGATTTTGATAATAATTAGAAATTAAAAGTTATTTTTTATGTAATTTTTATAAAATGATTTAAAATTTCTTTTTACATGAATAATAAAATGAATATAAATAATTTTCGAATTTTCTTGAACTTCATAAACTATACGATAACTTTTATAAATAAGTTCTCTAAGTTGTGTAAATTTGATTTCCAAAACTACTTTTCCTAAATATGGATTTTTATTTAATTCATATATACGAACGTAGATTTTTTCTAAAGTTTCATTTGCATATATAATCGAATCATACGATATATATTCAAATATTTCTTCTAAATCCTTTTGTGCCTCATTTGATATCAAAATTTTCATATTTTTCTCTCAACCTCGCTTTTGAAGCCTCGACAGTAAATACTCTATTATTTTTTATATCGTTCTGACTATTTTGTAATTTAGAAAGCAAATACAAAATATATTCATCACTAATATTCTCATTATTTGATATAGTTTTAACTGTTTCTGGCATTTTTCTATTTTTATTAATCATATCTATTACTTTCCTTTCTTATTTTGTACACATATAATATACTATAGCATACTTGTACTAAAAATTCCATGAGTTTTAAAAAAAGTTATATATTTTCAATTTTCACATTATGGATTACATACACTGCAAGGCGTATATCCTTCGGCAATAGCAGAATTCTTGTCTTTTGCAATTTTGCTCTTTTTTAAATATTTACAACCACTTGCATGATATTTCTTTCCTGTATCAGTTACATATACTGTATATGAATTATTAGTTGTAACTGTACTAGTTGCTTGTTTTGAATAAGTAGATGTTGATGAATTAGAAGTTGTAGTTGTAGAAGAAGTTTTACTAGCACTACTTATTTTATTATTTAATTCTTCATTTTGACTAGTTAGTTCTTTAACTTTTGAATTTAAATTTTCTTTTTCATTATTCAAATTTGTAATTTGAAAATTTAAGTTTTGTTTTTCAGAATTCAATGAATTCACTTGCTGTTCTAATTCAGATATTTTTGAATCTTTTTCTTTTGACTGATTTTCTATTTTTTGAATTTTGTTCTCTAAATTATGAACTTCATTTTCTAATGATTGATTTTGAGAAACAATATTATTCATTTCTACTATTTGATTTTCTAAATTTGCTTCATTACTAATTACATTATTTACATTTGAATTTGCTGGTTGATTTATAGTACAAGCCATTACAAATAATACTGATAAAATAATTATTGCAATATTTTTCTTATCTTTTAAAAATGATTTTTTACTTTCCATATTTAATTCCCCCGACTAATTAAAATAACTTAAACTTCATTTGCTTATTTTTATATCTTCTATACTTAAAATATCTGCAAAAACATCTGCTCTTATATTTCATTTATCTGGTAATATGTTACTTCATCTTCTTTTATTGAATACCATGTTTTTGTCTTTACTGTATATTCTTCAGTTTTTATAATTATTTTAGTATTTTCTTTTAATTTATTAATTAATTCTTCAATATTATCATTCTTTCTTAATTTAATTTTATACATATAATTTTTCTATAATAATTTAAAGTAAAATACCTTTAATGAATTATTACTCATAATTAATGAAATTAATATAATTGCAATACATATTATTGCAACTACTAAAAATGGAGTTATTTTATTTTTCTCGTCTTTTTTATTTAGTATATAATCAATAAAGAAAAATATAGCAGTTATTGATAATATTAAACTTGCATTTACTATAACAACTTTAAAAATAGTTGTATCAGTATTCATTACACTAATATTGCTTATAATTAAACCAATTATTGCTGAAAATAAACCCATTATTGAAATAATTTCTTTTGTACTGTCATCAAGTTTCTTTTTTAATTCTTTATTTTTATCTTGTAATTTAAAAATCTCATCTTGTAATTTTAAAAATTCATCTTTTATTTTATAGATATCTTTAATAGATTCATTTAATATTTCATTTTCATAAAATTTCAAAAAATAAACTCCATCTTTTTTTAAATAATCTATATACCAATTTAACATTTCATCGTTCATACTTGGCTTTATATTTGTTGAAGTAAAATCAATTTTATTTCTTATATAATTATTTATAACCAAATATTTTAAATAATCAGTTTCATCTAATTTTTCATTATATTTTTCATTATATTCTTTGATATAATTATCAAATTTTTCTTTTTCAACTTTAATTTTATAATCATTTTCTGTATACAACTCATATAAAAATTTCATATGATTAATATTTTTATATTTATTATTTATTTTATCACATTCAACAAAACTTGGCATATATTCTTTATTTTCCATACTATTACCTCTAATATATTAATTTAAATACCTATTTTATTATTATTTTGTATATTTTCATTTATATTATTTTATTAATTTTCTTTAGTATAGGATTTATATTTATTTACTCATCTGATTCCAAATTAATTGTCATTAAACCATTTATTACTTCTCTTAATTTATTTGTGTTTAAAATATTTATTAAAACTTCTTTGTATTTTTTTTCGTCTTCACACGTAATTCTTGTACTACATCCCAGTTCTTTTGCAATATCATCATCAATTATAACTCTTACTGGATATGGATATATATCATTTTCAACAAAACAAAATCTATATTTATATTTTGGTGTATTGATTCCAGTAATATATAATTCGTATGTAAATTTACTATTTTTTGATACTTCTCCTAAATAGTCTTCAACTACAGTTGACTTAAATGCAGATTTAAAATCAGTTAAGTTGGCCAATGCTCCTGCTACAGAATTCATATCTGCAATACTTTGATCATATTTTTCAACCTTAGCAATAACTAATTTATTTGTAAGTTCATATAATTGATTACAATATTCAATTGCTATATCTTTTGGATATATAACTTTTGAATTTTCAAAATTTCCTTTCCATACACTATCCATCTTTTTCCTCCTTTAATGAAAATATAATTGGCAAATGATCACTAAATTCTTTATTTACTTTATTGTTTTTTATTAAATTTTTACCATCTATTTCTTTTAATATTTCTAATTTTTCATCAACAAATTCTTCAACAAGATTCTGTGAAACTAACACCTGATCGAAAATATTCCAATAATAATTCAAATCACTTCCATTATTATAAAAATACGTTCCTGGTATTGTTTCAAAATCTCCAAAAAACTTCCACATTGGATTGTATAATACATTCTTTTCAATTCCTTGAACAGTCCTTTTACAATATTCTTTTGTTGGTAAAGCTAACAGCCCTGTTAATGCTGACATTGCACTTTCAAATGGATTACAATTAAAATCTCCTACAACTAAAGCTTTATCATACTTTTCTACATCACTTTTCAAAGTTGAAGCTGCTAATTTTATGTCACCTTCCTGTGTATAAAGTTTACTTGGAAGATGTGTTGCAAATAGTTCAAATTCTAAATCATGCTTTTTTATAAAAATTGAAATATAATGAGTATTATCATTATGTAATTCAGTAAAAATATTTTTCTTACATATAATTTTAATTTTCTTACAAGCAATCGGTCTTATTTCTTTATAATGCATATTTTCTATGTATAAGTCATTTATTAATGAATCTATATTATCAACATATTCAGCTAAAATTACAATATCTATACAATACTTTTTTATTGCTAGTAATAAGACTTCATTAATTTTTTCATTTCTATGTGTATTCCAAAATAAAATATTCATTTTTCATCTCTTTTTACTCTGATTATTTAAAATATCTAATATCTCTGTTTATTACTTTATCACATCTATGTAGATTTTTCAATCTGTCGAAAACAGTAGATATTTTTATATTTTTCAAAAATATAAAAATATATAAAAATAGAGTAATTATTTAATAGGATAACTACTCTATTCTGTTAAGTGTTTATAAAATAAATCCAAAACTATTACTTATTTATATATAATATATTAAAACAATAATATTTTATATGCAGTTGTTTTTCTTTTATTGCATACTCTTCAACTTTTATAATTATTTTATTTTTTAATTTGTGAATTAAATATTTCTAAAACAATTTTTGCAACGTGCAATATAATTTTGATTTTCTTTTATAACATCTTCTTCATAATCATAAAATTTATATCCAGAATCACTTTCTAAAATATTTCTAGCTTTACAACACTTCCCATATATATGCAATTTGCTTGTCCTTGTATTTAATACATATTTTTTCATATTTACAATTATCCCTTTCATTATCAAATATTCATTTATAGAATTAATATCAAATGTATTATCATTTGCCTTTCCTATCCTATCATTTTTTCTTAGTATTCACTTGCATTTTTTAATTAATTTATATCATATTTTTTAACAATTGTATATCTGCTAATTGCAATAATATTATAATTAGCCAAAAATAAAGTAACTATTAAAAATAATTACTTTATTCAATTTTTATAAATTACTATCACTTCTAGTATTTTTTAACTAAACTTATTAAATTATCCCATTCATTCCTAAAAACATAATCTTTTCACTATATATTTCTTTAGATAGACCTATACATTGTAGCATCATTACATAATTCAACTTTCTAAGTAATTCATAAATTCCTAAGGAAATATTATCTAATTTCACAATATGACTATGTGTAATATTGTCTCTATCTTTAATTGCTTTAGAAATTGAATTAGATATTCCATTACTTTCAATATCTTCCCTTAAAGTATAATAAATACTATTAAGAACAAATTCATTTTCTTTTAACTCATTATTTATACATTTTTCCAACTTTAAGTTAGCATTTGCTATAATATTCATAAATCGCTTTATAAATTTTCTTTTAGTTCCATCTACTCCCTTGTATTTTTCATCAAGAATTACTAATAATGGTAATATTTCTTTTTTTACATCTTCTAATTTAGTATCTTCTTTAGTTGTGTTTTCTTTATTGTTTGAATGTATATATTCATAAATACCTTCAAAACAAGAAAACATATAACAATAATCTCTAACTCTCAAAAATGTCATTTCATTTTCTTGATCTGGAATACCACTAGCAATATAATTACATTTATCTAAAAATTCAAACATATTACTTAAATGATTTTTTAATATATCATAATCTAGCATTTCTTTAGTTGTATCAAGTACTTCCATATATGGAAGTATTATTTTAGCTATCATTATATTTTTTCCATTACAATCTTTAGTTTCTAAAAAAACATCATCGTAAGAAATATTCTTTCTATTTGAACATACTTCAAAAAAAGTATTTATAGTTCTTATATCATCTATTACAGAATCATAATCTTTCTTATGACTATATTTTACTTTTAATAAAGAATTATAATTATCAAATGTTATTATTCCATCATTTTTCCAACCCGGTTCACTTATACTCAATTCAAAAATTAATTCATTTTTATTTAAAATGACATTCTCTTTCGAAATTGTTTCTTCAACTTTCTTAAAATTTGGTCTTCTATTTTCTTTTAAATTAAAACTAATCATTTTTTGGTTACTATAAAATCTATTAATTATCCCACCTGAAAAATTTAATGTATCAATTTTTAAATCTACTATTGAATAATTAGTATTTAATGAAATTAATATACATACTGGAGAACATATATAACAACCATTTTTATAGTAAATATTATCATCTATATAAAAAATTACATTATATCTTTCTTCTGTAATTCCATTAAACTCTTTAACATATTTATATTCTTTAAAAAAGGTAAACTTATTTTCAACAGCCATTAATGTCAATTTTTTATCTTCATATACAAATGTATATTTTTCATTATTATAATCTATATATCCTCTTAAATATATTTTATTCATAAACAACTCCATATCAAATCATTTATATTTTTAGCATAATTTAATTTCCTACTACTTTTATCATATCAGTTTTAGTTCAAACTTAATTTCTCACATAATCCATTTTTTAAAAATTTCCACAACTTCTGAATCTTTTTGAATATATTCAAATAATATATCTAAGATTCCAGAATATATTTTACATCTATATTCTTTAGGATTTTGCATAAAGATATTATCATTTTGTGCTAAATTTATAACAGGACATGTACCACAATATGGCATATATACGCAAGTATTACAATATGGTAAGCATTCTATACAAGATGATACACACATAGCTTTTGTGCAATCGCTTTGCATTAGTTCTTTATAACTATTTTCATAAACATTGCCTAATTTAAAACTATCATCTCCCATTTCTGATAACATTCTTCCCTCATCGCAAGTATATATATTACCATCATAATAATATGCTAATTGTCCAATTGCTCCTCCACATGGTGAACGAAGCTCCATATAATTTACAGGTTGATTTAATAGTATCTTCTTCAAGAAAATATTGCAATGTCCCTCTGACAAAAATATTCCTTTTTTATTTTTTTCTATAATGTATGATAAAGCTTTTTTATAAAATTCTAAAAATTCCTCTGCCTCGTATCCTACATTTTTCCAATTATTATCTGCTTTTCCTAATTTAGTCAGTGGTCTAATAAAAATACTTTCTAATCCTAAATTCACATATTCATCAATCATTTCTTTATACTTATTCAAACTATATTTTGTGGTTGTTTCTATAGCGTTTACTCCAATTTCTTTTTCTTTCAGTTTCTTTAGTTTAATAACAGTTTCTTGATATGAATCTTTATTTTTATATGGTCTATTTTTATTTTGTAATTCATGATCACCATCAATAGAAGTACATATTGATACATTATTCTCTGCAAAAAAATCTATCATTTCATCAGTTAATAAAGTTAAATTTGAAACTAAATTATATTCTATACACTTTTCATTTGAAATATTTTTTGAATACTCTATAATATACTTTATTGTATCAAAATTTATCAATGGTTCTCCACCTTGAAATTCAAAAGTCAAATATTTACTTGGTGATTCCATAGCAATATCAACTGCTTTTTTAGCAACTTCCTTTGACATATTATAATCTTCTTTTTGATTTAAATTTCCCGCTTGACAATAAATGCAATTAAAATTACAATTTTTACTTACTACAAAAATATGTAAAGTTGTTGGTATTAATAAATATTCTTTTGTTCTCCTTAGTTTAACAGCTTGGAGTGAAGCAAATATTTCTTCATTTCCTTCATATATAAAACCTTTTTGTATCATTTCGTCTTTTAAATGAATATTTAATTCTTTTTTTTGTATTAAATTATTAAAGTCTTGTTTTGATACAAAACAATATTCTCCAACATCATTTGTTATTAAATAGTTATCTTTATTTTCTTTAAAGTTAAAATAATTTAATTTGTACATCTTTATTTTTCCTATCTTATTGGTTTTATTTCTATTTCTTTTACATTAATTGTTGAATTAAAAAATCCACCACAATCATTTTTAGCCAAACAATTATCACATCCATTTTTATATCTAATTTTATAATCAGTTATACTTTTATGTGCTATACTATATAATCTTTCATCTAAATTGCATAATGGAAAATTATATAAGTTAGTAATTATTCCTGATCTCATAGTATTTATACATGCATTATATAAAATTTTTTTAAATTTGTTAAAATTAATCCATACTTCTTCTTTATTTTTATAGGCATTTCCTGTCATTTCTAATGCCATTATATTAACTATTTTTGCTTTTGGAAATTCATTTGCTATAAATTTTGTAGTATCTTCCAAATATTTATAATTTTTCTTTAAAACAACTATTCTTATTTCAACATCTATATCATTTTGTATTAATCTTTTTATTCCTATAACAGTTTGATTAAAACTCCCTAATGTTCTAGTTATTTCATCATGTAATTTACTATTATCAGCATAAATTGGTATTGCAACACGTATATTCTTTGGAATTACATCCTTAAATTTATTTGTAAAAATTTTATCAGCAAAAATTCTTCCATTTGTTAATAATAAAAAATCAGTACACGGCAAATTAAATTTACATACATCTAATAATTTTAATAAATTTTCTTTTAATAAACCTGGCTCACCTCCAGTTATTGTTATATGTTTAGTATCATTAGGAATGTATTTTACTTGCTCTATTAATTTTTTTATATCAGGATTTTCTCTCGTATTTCTAACTATATCAGAATCTGGACACATAATGCAGTTAGAATTACATTGATTAGTTACTACAATTACATTGTCTTCAGAATCATCTCTATATAATACTCTAATTGCTTCATTATCTATTATTTCTATAACATCATAGTCTAATAAAGTATCATAGTCTTTTATATTATTACAATAATTGATATCTTCAAGATTTATATTTTTAGGTTTATTTTCAAAAATATATCCTTTATATCCTTTTTGAAATAGATCAAGATTTTTATCATCTAATATTTGTATGTATTTTTCTTTATCTGTAACATTGTCATTTTTGATTACTTTTCCTAAAATATATTTGTCAAAATTTCTTACAATAATATTTCCTTTTAATATCAATGGTCTATACATATCATATTATCTCCTTAACAATATAATTTTAAAATAAAAAACAAAATTTCTCCTACCAGCATAAATGGTGCAAATGGCATATGTCTCACAATTTCAATTGTTTCTTTACCATTTTTACTTTTGCTCCATCTTTTTATGCTTTCTACTTCTTCTATTGTAAGTCTTGAATCAGTTGTTTCCGTTGTTTGTTGAGGTAATCCTTTTACCCTTGAACCATAAAATTTTAATATACTCTTAAATGATAAAATCATTCTTGGCTTTAAATTGATTATTTTTATCTCCTCGTAATTATATTTTTCTGATACATTTCTAAATAGCATTATTACTAATACCAATAACAATATTTTAAAATTGACCGAATGTAATTCGATTCCAAACATGATATAATATATAATGTTCAAAATTATAAATATATACATTGTAATAAAAAATTTTTTTTCTTCTCTAATTACTCTATAAGTAAAAATTAAAATTAACATATTACATATCAATATCAATCCATTATTATTTATTTTAAAATCATTCAAAAATTTAAAAGTTATATTGTTGATAAATAATATAATAAAATATCCCATAAAATATTGTATTATAAAATTTTTCAACTCTATTTTTTCCAATTTTAGATCTTTAATTTTTTTTATTTTTTCTTTATCTTTTATCCATAAATAAATTGTTTCAATTGCTACATAAATAAAAGCTACACTAAATATCATAATTAATAAATTTAAAGCTGGAAAAATATTATTCGTTTCAACTTCATAAATTTCATAAGGTATCATTAACACAATTGATAAAAACAATTTTGCATCTCCTGCGGCCCAAATTTTAAAATTAAAAAATAGGAATGAAATTATTACACTTATACCAAAATTAATTAAATAATTTTTTATATAGGCTATCTCTATTTGATTACATAAGATTATATATACTAAAATACTTATTATTACTGCAACTATTATATTTTTGTTATATATTTTTTTATTTTTAAAGTCTGTAATACTAGATACACAACCTAAAATTATTGCAATTATACTTTGTATATATGCTAACATTTATTTTCCTCTTTTTTTTCATATTTATCAAACCAATTTACAGCAATTTCATCTATACTATATTTATCTTCAAGTTCTCCCTCGTTTTTTTCTTTTTCATTTTCTTCAATTTCTATACAAGTTGTATATAAAGCTCTACCAATTATTAATTCTCTTAAATTTTTTGTTTCTAATGAAATATTATATCTTAAAGATTCTCTTAAAAAATCATTATATAATTCTCCTATTAATTTATCCCAAGATATTTTGTCTCTTTTTAATAATATTTGAACTATTATTTTGTCATCCCTATCTTCTATTTTTGTATAAATGTCATCCATAAAATTAGTTAACGCTTTTTTTACAGCTGTTAGAGGATATATTTTTTTAGATAAAATTATTTCTGCAAAATCTTCTTTTATTGTATAAAATTTTTCCATATTTTTCTCCTTATTTTATTTGTGGTGTTGTTGGTGGAATTGTAGGCTTTTGAAAATCAGGTTGTGTTACAGTAGCTGGTATTGTGTTAGTATTAATACTAGAATTGCTATGTGTAGCAGCTGTACTACTATGATTACTGTGAGTTGAACTACTATGACTACTATGTGTACTACTTTGATGACTTTGGTGACTTACATGTCCTCCAGATGCTGAAGAATGTGATGAATGAGAAGAATGTGACCTATGAGATGAATGTGATCTATGTGCTCCATATACTTCATCAGCAAAAATTATTCCTGCAATTAATAATAATGATCCTACTGTTAAAATTTTTCCTCTGCTTATGTTTCCTTCTTCTTCATATAAAAAATCACTTATCTTTCTATTTATTTTTGGAATTAATTTTTCTTCATTTTCAAATTTCATAAAATCCCCCTATTATTTTTTATATTCATTATCTATCCATGTTCCCGTATATTTATTTTTTCCTTTTGTATATGTACCTTGTCCATTAAATTTATTATTTGAAAATGTTCCATCATATATATCTCCATTAAAAAATTTGTAACTTCCTTGTCCTGACATTTTATCATCTTCCCAATTTCCTTGATATTCATCACCATTTATAAATTTATAAGTTCCTTGACCATTTCTTTTTCCATTTAAAAATTCACCTTCATAAGTGCCTTGTTTTGGAAAAGTTAATTTTCCCTTACCACTTATTTTGTCTTCCAAGAATTCCCCCTCATATACTTCTCCTGTATTCCATTCGAATTTTCCATTACCTGACTTTTTACCATCAATTCTCTCTCCTGTATATTTTCCATTTTCTTCTGTCATTACTAATGTTATCGAATTATCTACTTTTGCTTGATTTATAGTACTCACATTATCATGATTTTTTTCAACATTATTAGTTGGAACATTTGCAAAAAAAAAAATAAATAATATTACGGCTATAATATTTCTAAAAACATTATATATTTTTATTCTGTTTACATCTTCAATTTTCCTTTCTATCATATCATTTATTGGCGGTAATAAAATAATTCCTACTACTAACATTAATGTAGCTTGAAACATAATTTGATTTACATATATTCCAAATGTAATCATAAAAAAAATTCCTATAATCCATAATATTATTCTTTTCATTATAAATCCCCCTTATTTTATGAAATTATATCATACAATTTTGTATATGTATATCTGCTGTTTTCAATATATAAATTTGCAATACATTTCTCTATAATATGCTTTTTCAACAGTCTGAAGAGTAATTTTTCAATAAAAAATAACTACTCCTTTTTATATTATATACTATATCTTAATTTTCAAGTAGTCTACAACAAATAACAGTTAATGCATTTTTATAAACCGGATAATAGTGAACTAATTCTAAACGATATCATTTGAAGTTATTCTTTATTATTTCTAAAAAATTCTTCACGTGAATTTACCAAATCCTCTAATGCCGTATTTCCACTTAATTCTTTCTTTAAACTTATTGTTATTTTCAAGAAATTTTAAATAGTATGTATCAACTAAAAAATTATAAATAAAAAATAGAGTAATTATCTAATAAAGTAACTACTCTATTTTTTATTTATAAGGTTAACCTCATAAAATTTATTATTTTTTCATATTTTCATTATCTAATATTTTCAAATTTAATAAAATATTTTTAAAAAACTTATAGCATTTAACAAATATTAGTGGAAGAAATATTCCAAATACTAGATAAATTATTGTATAAATATTATTTATAGGTAAAATCGTTGGATAGTTACTTAATACATCTTTATTTAAATCAAAAATTTGTATAATAAATATACTTGCAATTTTAAAAGCAACTATATGAAGAGCCATTATTTCTAATGAATTATTTCCTAATATTTCAAAAAAATTACCTGTTTTCAGTTTTTGTATTTTTTTAGAAAGATAAAAAACTGCATATACTCCCAAAAATGTATTAACAATAAGAAAATCTGGACTAAGATAAGTATTATCGTTAACTGATATAGAACCATAAAAATAATTTACACTTAATAAAATTATGGAAATAATACACATAGTCGTATTTTCAAATTTTATTTTATCAAAATATGTTTTAGTCAGAAAACCTAAATAATATATAAATAGCATAACTAATGTATTATTGAATCTAGGAATTGTATATCCAAATCTTGTTAAAAAGTTACCAAATATAAATAAACTTAAAAATATTAAAAATCTAGTTTTCTCATCATTCTCTTTGTTAATTTTTGTTAGAAATAAATTAATTATTAAAAATAGTATTGAGACAAAAAATAATACTACTAAAAACCATAAAGCTCCTACAATTGGCTCTCTACCAGCAAAAAATATTATTTTTATTGTTTTTACTAAGAACATCTTAAAATCTAAATATCCTATTGATTTACCAGAAATATTCTGACTAATACTATAAAAATTAATATTTATAAAAAAATTATTTAATACTAAAAACAGCATTTCATAAAAAATATATGGTACATATAAACTTATTATTTTTCTTTTTACATATTCTTTTGGTGCTTTTAATGAATTTAAATTAAATAAAAAACCAGATATAAAGAAAAATAAAGGTATATGAAATAAGTAAATAAAATTGCTAATATATGAATTAGAACAGTGTCCTAATACTACTAATAAAATTCCTATTCCTCTTGCAATAGATATAAATTTGTAATAATTTTTCTTATATTTTTGTTCTTTTTCCATTTTATTTTCCTTTTTCTTCTCTTTTCATAAATTTTTCTATAACTTCTGCTATTGCTAAACTTTCTTCCTTTTTTACACATATATTATCTACTTTATTAACAATAGAGTTTAAAAATTCTGATAGTTCATACCTTAAGCCATCGCCATCAAATTTATAAAAATACTTTTCAGTTTTATTCATATCTTCAAATCTTACTTCAAAATACTCTGTTTTCCACCATGGAGCAGGTACTAATATATATCCTTTGGTTCCAGAAATAATAAGTTGCCCTTCTTTTTTTACTCCAAGTCCAACTTGTGCAGTAGCAACTTTATCATCATATTTCAAAATTGCTTTAGTATATAAATCAACATCTTTATCTCCATAGTAAGAAAAGAAATCAATATCTTTATAATTTATCCCGCATAATTTAAATATTGCAATCAACGGATAAGTAATCAATTCCGTCACACTTCCACCGGCTTGGCTTTTATCAAACTCTCTCAAATTATAATTCGTTTCTAATTTTGTAAAAGTAGCATCAACATCTTTTATATCTCCTATAATTCCACTTTTTGCAATTGCAATTAATCTTCTAAATGCTGGTGTATATGCCGTTTTTATAGCTTCATACAATACAACATCATTTTTCTCTGCTAACTTATATAAACTTTCAATTTCATTTTGTTTTAAGCACATTGGTTTTTCGCAAATTACGTGTTTTTTATTTTCTAAAGCTTCTTTTACTAGTTCATAATGTGTTAAATGAGGCGTTGCTATATACACTGCATCAATTTGGTTTAAGAATTCTTTATAATTGCAACTATAATATTTCAAGTCATTTGTTTTGGCAAATTCTTTTATATGTTGCTCGTTTCTTCCATACACATAATCAAAGCTTATTCCACTAACATATTTAGATTCTACACACATTCTACTTGCTATTCTCCCAGCGCCAACACATCCTAGCTTTATAATTCCTCTTTCTTTATTTCTTAATTGCGTACTAGATACACCTTTTGTTCTTTCTAAATAAATAACCTCACAATATTCTTTTAAATAATCAAATTTGCCTAGCCAATCTGATCCTATTACAAAAGTATCAACATTATATTTTTTTATGTCTTCTATTTTTTGTCCTAGATATTCTTCAACTATAATTTTATCTGCAAATCCTGATTTCTTAACGTTCTCAATTCTTTCCAATAAAGATTGTTGTACATTAAGTTTTCCTCTACTTTTATCATAATTTTCTGATGTAATTCCTACAATTAAGTAATCTCCTTGTGCTTTTGCTCTTTTTAAAATATTAAAATGACCTTCGTGAAATAAATCAAATGTACCATATGTAATTACAGTTTTCATTTTAGTATTACTCCTTTTCAAATTTTATTTTATTATATAATCCATTCAGCTTACTAAAAACTTTTTTTAATATTTGCATAATATATTCTTTGTTTATCCAAACTAAATACAAAGTTATAAATAATAAATATAATATTTGTACATAAACAATTTTTACATAATAAATTATTATTGTAAAAATTAATAAACTAAATAATTTAAAATACATTTTTAAATTATATTTTATTTTTACATATTTTCTAATATTTATTTGTCTAATAATAGCAATTACCACATAAGAAATCAAAGTCGAAATAGCAGCCATATATAACTTAAATTTTGATATAAATAAGTAATTTAGTATAATATTTACTAAAGCTCCAAACATTGTACTAATAGCTGAACTTTTAGTATCCATTTTAGCTACTAAAACCCCACCTTGTAAGATAGTTAAAGCATTTATAATGTTTGCTACTAATAGGATTGTAATATATTGATATGCATTTTCATATGAATTGTCTATAAAAAATTTAAATATGATAAACATACTAGCCATTATTTCAATGCAAACAGATATAGTTATTTTCATTATATTATTAAATATTTTTGAAAAGAATTCATCTCTATCTGGTGAATTTATATTTATTGAAGCGCTTTCTTGCCAAGATAAATTTATAATAGAAAAAATGCTTGATAAAATATTAGAAAATTTACTAGCAACAGCATAAATTCCATTAGCACTAGCATTGATAAAAAATTTAATCATCATTCTATCTGAAACATTAACAATCCACCATGACAAACCATCTGGAATCATCGGTAACGTATATTTTAGCATTTTGAGCATTTCTTTTTTATCTATATTTCCATTAATATATTTATATATTTTCCCTCTAAATATAATAAAAATACTACACATAAAGTTTGATATTATTGTAGCAAGAAGAATTGCTTCTCCTCTCATTTTTAATCCTATAAATAAGATTAATGTACCAATAATATTAATTACTCCTACTATTATACATGAAATAGCATATCCAATATTATCGCCTATACCTCTTAATAATTGCATCAAATTATTAGATATAACTACTACTAATATATTAAAATAAATATATTTATTATATGGTATATTAATATATTGGCAAATAATTGCATAAATAATTGAAAAAATAATTAAAAGCAAAATAGTTAAGAAACAACCATTGGAAATAACTTTCTTTTTTCTCTCCTCATTTTTTCTTTCGTTTACTAAAAACCTAAAAAACATTGAGTCAAGTCTCATAGAAATTATAGGAACTAATAATAAAATATAAGTTTGTATTAAATCAATTGTACCATATTCTTCTGTACTTAAATAAAACGTATATAATATTAATAATATTAAAGATATAAACTGTGTACAAAATTTTCCTAAAAATATAATAATCGTATTTTTTATTAATTCCAAAGTTTTATTATTATGTGTTTCCATTTTCTTCCTTTCTGCTTTCATTCATTTTTATCTGTTTTTCTATTCTTTCTGCTATACTTTTTGAAGCATGTCCTGTTTCATTTAATCCTATCTTCCTTTTAAATTCTTTATAATTTTCTAAATATTGATTACTATATATGTTCTTTTCAATTTTATTTAGTAAATCTTCATTATTATATGCAACTATAAATGGAAGATTTTCAATATCAAAATACATTCCTCTTTCTTTGTTATATTCTTTTAAATCTTTTACATATAAAATAACATTTTTATTAATTATCATTGCATCAAACATAATAGATGAATAATCCGTAATAACTATATCTGCTAATAATATAAGCTCTGCTATGTCCAAATTCTTTATTTCTTCTATCTTGATTTTGTCACATTTATTTTCTTGTTGATATTTATTTGTATATAAATAATTTGGATGAAATTTAACACAAGCTAACCATTTTTGATTTGTAATTTCTTCTAGTTTATTTATCATTTCTTGTAAATCAATATCATATGGATCATTTTCATAATTTTCTCTAAACGTTGGTGCATATAATATTAATTTAACATCTTTATTTATATTTAATTTTTTATATAATTCTTCTTTATTAAACTTGCCATTTATTAGTAAATCATTTTTTGGTGTACCTTCTTCAATTATTTCACCATAATAATCAAAAGCTGTCTTGCATTGTTCTGAAAATATCTTATTACTAGAAACAAATAAGTCAATGTCTTTAGAATCTTTTTTTGCATCCATTATATAAGTTTTAGGCAATAATTCTTCAACATCCTTTTCAATTTTTTTCAAAGCAATACAACCATGCCATGTTTGAACATAATATTGTTTTTTCCTTTTACTTATAAAAAATTTTTTTCTTGTGTTAAATATCCAAATTTTAGAAGTAGCTAATTCATAAAAAAAGTTAAAAGTATACATTTTTACATATCTTATATTTTTTTCTGTTTTATCTATATCTTTAATTCCCCAAACCACATCATATTCACTATTTTTATTCAATTCTTCAACTATATATTTTGGACTTTCTCCATATTGTTTTCCATCAAAATTCAAGCAAAATATTTTATTATTTTTTATTGGAAAAATCCAAAATAATTTATAAATAAAATTTAAAATTCTTGTTTTATACATTAATAATTTCAGATATTTTTTCATTTTTTATTCTCCATTTATTATATGATAATATATTGTTGCCTTGTCAGTTGTTTCAATTCTCCTATTAAGTTTATGGAAGTTTGTTAAATTTATTAATTCTTTCCATCTATCTTCTTCATATTTATTAAGTAATTCAAATTGCATTAAGTGATTATTAACATTAGGAAATGTTGGTATTTTTTTCCATTCTTCTTCAAATTTTTTAGTTGCCATTGAAAAAAATAGATGAAAAATATAATAATTTTTTATATACATTTCTTTTTTATAATACTCATATAATAATCTTTCTGTTAATAACAGTATATTGTTATTACTTGTAGAATATATCAACCAATTTGAAGCTCTAATTGGTAATTCTTCTTTTTGAAATAAAGATACTTCTTTAAAAACAAATAAATCCATATTCCAGAACTCTTTTTTTACTTCTCCACTTATAAAAACAGTAGCGTCGCACCATAATCCACCATACTTATTTAATAGTCTTAATCTAATTAAATCTGAATATAAAGCATTTGGTATCATACCCTTGTTTCTTTTCTTCTCAATATAATCTGGTAATTCAACATATTTTTTTAAATTCTCATTTGTTAATACAATTACTTGTTTATCTTTAAAATTATTTTTAATAGTTTTTATACAAGATTTTACTAATTCAGGAGCATTTTCAATTCCTTGAAGCCAACATACCCAAACATAATTAGATTTTTTTTGCATTTCTTTTTGTATTGGTTTATAATTTTCGATAACATTCTTATATTTTTTTTCCATTTTTTTATAGCAATAATTTTTATATGCCAAATCACGAATATTACTGTTTTTTACATTATTAAATAAGATTTCTCTTTTTACAAAATTTATTCCTCTAGTAAAAAAATCATAATTTAACCTTTTCATCATCTTCTCCTTTATCATAAACTAATAATGAAAAAATTGTTAAATATAGCCAATAACTATATAGACCAGCTCCTAAAAATATACTATACAATACTATTGCTAAATATATTCCATAATTATTTCTGTTAACAATTTTCTTTAATATTAATGATACATAGCAAGTTTCAATTATAGACATGAAACCATAAATTTTCAAATGCGAAAAAAATAAATTGTGCGGTGGTGTTCCTCTAAAAGGCAAATCCATTTTTTTAGAAATATTTCTTCCTAACTCTAAATAGTCCTCATTAGACATTCCTAACAATATAGTACTTGGATAATTCTGGAAACATTTTAACAAAACTATAATTGCTTGAAATCTAAAGAAATTAGAATAATCTAAAAAATTCAATAATCTACTTGTCATATTGGCCTCAGAAACAATATTGCCGGCTTTATATTGAATTATGTAAAAATTTCCTAATAAGATTAAAACGATACTGCTTACAATTGTTAATGTTAAATATGTCGTTTTAGAAATTAAAAAATTAAAACTATCTTTTTTTATAAATTTCAACATTTTATTTAATATCAAACAGATTATTGCTAAAAAATAAGAACGTGAAAAAGTTAAACAACCAAATAATAATGTTAATTTTCCCATAAATTTATTTTTACTCATTAATAAACAACCTAAACAGAATATAGCTAAACCAGATTGATTAATTTCTTTTATCGCTGTAAAAGCTAATCTTCCTCTAGAATCTTGACTTCCTCTAAAATATAAAGAATAAAGAAAAGTAAAAGCTAAACAAATATACAACATATTTGTATTTTTAGTTATTTCTATTATTTTTTCCTTTTTCTTTAGCATTCTATTCATATATGGAAGTATAATAAATAGCATAAAATTTATATTTTGAGAAAAAATTGTTAAAATTACTGCACTAATATTAAATAATAATTCTTTTTTTCCAATTTTTCCCTTACTAATTATCTCCATTATATACATAAAAAAGACAGAAATCATAAAAATTAATTTAGGTGCTGCATAATTTTCTTTAAAAAATATTCCTGTTGGAAAAATATATGTGCAAAATAATACAATATAAATAATAAATTTCACATCAATATCTTTCTTTTTTTTCATATCTCCTCCAAATTTAATATTTAATTTTTTCATAAAAATTCCATGCTTTTAAATAAACTTTATAATTAATTAATAACAAAACACAAGCTATCTTGTCTCTTGTATCAAATTTCGAATTAAATAAAATATTTTTTTTATATTTTTTTATATAATTAATTAAATCTTTTTTTAAATTTTCATTTTCAAAATCTTGAGGTATCTGTCTTAATACATTAAATCTAGCATATACTCTTCTTCTTAAAATAACATCATACAAATTTGGATATTTTTTTTCTAAAAAGTCACACATTTCATCAGTTAAATATATCATGTCTAATTTTTTTTCATTAAAAGAACTATACATTATTGAACCATTTCTTTTCAAATAAAAATATTCTGAATTACTTCCATAAGCTATATATTCAACTTTATTTATTAACTTATAAGTTGTTCCATTATCTTCACATAATTTACCTTTTGGGTATCTAACATCTTTAAATAAAGATATATCATATAACTTAGCCCATGCAGATACAGAAAAACCTTCCTCTTTTAACATACGTTCAAAAGTTTCTTCTTTATTCATTAACTTTTCATCATAATTTTTTCCATAATTTATTTTTTTTCCATTTTCAGTTAAAATAGTATATGCACATACGGAAACTTGTGTATTGTATTTTTTTAATAAATAATATAAATATTCAAGATATGTATCTTCTACAAAATCATCTGAATCAATAAATGTAATATATTTTCCTAAAGCAATATCTATACCAGCATTTCTAGCATCAGAAAGTCCACCATTTTCCTTATGTATAACTCTTACTTTTTTTTCATTTAAATATTTATCACAAATTTTACCAGAATTATCTGTAGATCCATCATCAACTAATATCAACTCATAATTTCTATAAGTTTGTTGCAATATTGTTTCGATACATTTTACTAGATATTTTTCTACATTATAAACTGGTACAATTACTGAAATTAAATCATTTTCCAATTTTTCCTACCTTCATTCCTATAAATCTAGCCATCATATTTGGCAAAAATTCTAACAAAGCTGAGAAATTCTTTTCTTCTATTGCTCTTTTTAATATATACTTAGCTAAACTTCCACCAGCCTTATTAGTTCCATAATTATCTAAATAAGCATTTTGCTTGAAAAACACACCTGTATCATAATATCTCTTATATAATTGTTTAAAAGTAAATTTATGTGAATGATATACAACTGAATCTGCACAATATTTGATTCTATATCCGTTATTAATTAATTTATATGCTATATACATATCTTCATTTGTCGGCATTACTTTTCCATCATACCCATTTAATTTTTTAAAAATTTCTGTTTTAATGCAAGAAGATGCATCAGAAAAGAAAAATGTTTTTAAACCTTTTTCTTTTATATCAGCTTTTGTTGTAATAAAAGAATTGTTTGGATAATTTTTTTCCCTTGTGTATTTTTCTATATTATTATATTTTGTAATTTGTCTACTATATGAAGCTTCTGCTTCATTATTTTTTATTGGCTCAATTAATTTTTCTAACCAATCTTCATTTTGTATATCAATATCTTGTGAAATAAACACTAATATTTCAGAATTACTTTTCATAGCAACATTTTCTCTTGCTGTACTATGAGAAAATTCTTCTTTTTTCAATTTAGTATATGTTGCATTTAATTCTTGTAATATATTTTCAGTTTTATCATTACTTTCTGTCAATATATAACTAATTTTATCTATTTTTACATTTTTTTGTTTTTTTATGCTTGTATCTAAGTTCTTTATATATTTTTCTGCATTATATAAAGGACATATTACTTCAACTGTCATCTTTTTCCCCTCATTTAAAATTTTACTTTTAGAGTATATCATTACTTACATTTTATTTCAATATAAAATCCCTCTTTTTTTGCTAAAATCTTAAGAAATTCTTAAAAAACTTCATTATATACAAAAATACCTTGCTATATTTCAAGCAAGGCTTTGATTTCTAATAAAATTTTATATTTATTTATTAACTTCTAGTGCTTATATGCACTATAGTTCCAATCATATCCAATTATATATAAAAGTGATGGGCATTTCTTAGACTGTAATAAAAGCATTCTACATTTTTGTTTGTTAAATCTAAATACTGTAATTTTACTATCATTTGTTAACCCTAATTCTTTTCTTATCCTTTCATCTATCACCACATTTAATTCATATAGTGGTAACATCTCATATCCTACCGATTTAGGTTTATTTTGAAAATCTACCAGTTTTACATTTGATAATTCTTTAAACTTTTCATATAATTCATACATTATTTCGTTACATTTTTCTTTTGTCTTTTTAGTTATTTTTTCTATTGTATATTCTTTTGAATTAACAGAATACTTAAATGAAAGAATTATATTTTCATCGTGTCTACATTCTAGCATTATATATCGCTATAATTTTCCTTAAAATAATTTTGTATTATCTTCTTGTCTATAACATGATTTCGTTTTGTTTCTTTCCATGGTGTTTCTTGGTGTGTCATATCTCTTAATTTCCATGCTGTATACTGTCCAAACCTATTATAAACTTTTTTTAATAATACTTTAGTATATTCATCTAAATTGTCATTATAATCTTCTTCGTATTGTATTCCAGTTGATCCAAACGTTCTAAATTTATCATATATTTTTCTAATTACCGGTCCATGTTCCCATGCTAAAAAGTCTTCTTTAATTAAGCTCTCATCTTTTTTTGCTAAATAGCATCCTTGTGCATAATATAATAGCTTTTGCAATTTTAAATTCGTTATAAATTCAGAATCTTCAAAATTCATTTGTTTTCTATTTTCATTTAAAAACCAATTTGCAATGTCTATTGCACTATATTTTCCTTTGTTGAACATAGAATCTCTCCTTCTTCTTAATTTATAAATTTAGCATTAAGTTTTGGTCAAAATTTTTATAATATGATTTGCACCCTATTACATTATAACATAATACTTTATAAAATCAACTTTCATTACGATTTTTTTCCGTTTCCGTCCTTTTAGCTAAGTGAAAAAGTAAATGCAAGTATTTTAACAATTGTAAAGTTTATATAGGTAAAATACCTTGCTATATTTCAAGCAAGGCTTTGATTTCTAATAAAATTAAAGTTCTTAATTTAGTAATTCAAGCTATCTAAATCTAATAAAAAATCATATATACTCATAATAATAATGCCATTATCGAATCTAGATTTTTTAACATTTTCTCCAACAATAATAATTTTCTTAAAGAAATCATTTACATTTATCAATGATTTTTGTTCTTGTTCTACTTTTTCTTTTGTCTTCATTTCTAAAGCTGATTGAATATATATTTTATTGTTTCCTTTATTAGCAACAAAATCAATTTCCAATTGTTTTTTACTATCTCCTTCTCTAATTTCAACAGAACCAACATCAACATTATATCCACGCTTTTTTAATTCGATATATATAACATTTTCCATAATATGTGATATTTCTTCACTTTGTCTAAAATCTAAAAATGAATTTCTTATTCCCATATCTGTAAAATAATACTTTTGAGGTGTTTCTATAAATCTTTTTCCTCTAACATCAAATCTTCTTGCCTTTTCTATAAGAAAAGCATCTTGCAAATATCCCAGATAATTATAAATTGTTTTATCTGTCATTGATGACATTTTATTTCTTTCTTTAAAATTATTAGATAACTTCAATGGATTTGTAAGTGAACCAATATCAGAAGAAATTATATTCACAAGCATTTCTAGTTCTTCTTTATTTTGAATATTATTTCTATCTACTATATCATTTATATAAACATTATCTTTTTGTGATTGTAAATATGCTATTTTATTTTCATCTGTTTTTGCCAATACTGTTAAAGGTAATCCACCAAAGGTATAATATTCACTTAATGCTTTTTCTTCTGAGCCATCATACACTGAATAAAATTCACTAAAAGATAAAGGATAGACTTTTATTTCACATCCTCGACCTCTAAATTCTGTAACTATGTCTGATGACAAAAATTTAGAATTACTTCCAGTTACATAAATTTCTACATTTTTTATATGTAAAAAGCCTATTAATACTGATTCAAATTCTTTAACTTCTTGAATTTCGTCAAGAAGAATATAATATTTGTCTTTATCAGTAATTTTATCTTTCACATACTTATTTAATTCATCTGGATTATGATATATATAGTTTTCTCTTTCATCCAAGTCAATTTTAATAATATGATCTTCTTTTACTCCAGTTTCACATAAATAATCTTTGAAAATCGGATCTAATAAATAAGATTTTCCACATCTTCTTATACCTGTTACTATCTTTATCAAACCATTATCTAACCCATCTATAAGTTTTTTTAAATAATATTCTCTTTTTATTTCCATAGCTACCTCCATTACGAATTTTTTCCGTTTGTGGAACTTTTTCGTAATAATTTTATCATATTTTTTCAAAAAAATCAACTTTCATTACGAATTTTTTCCGTTTACGTCCTTTTTTCGTAATATTATATTTGAAGTCAGAATTAATATTTGCATTATCTTACACGAATTTAAAATTAATTATACTGTTATTTTGTGGAAAATAGTGATTAACATTTACTTATAATATTTCCCACAAAAAAATCAGCCTTATTTAAAGACCGATTCTTTTTTTATATTATTCTTTTTTTAAATTGCTCCTTCTTTTTTAATTACAGAAATAACTGTTTTAAATAATATTTGTATATCTAGTAGTATAGAAATATTATTTGCATAATATGTTTCCATTTCTACTCTTTCATCATAAGATGTATTGCTTCTTCCATTAGCTGCCCAATATCCTGTAATACCTGGTTTAACACTTAAAACTTCTTCTTTATGTTCTCCAAATTTTTCTATTTCTCCATCAATTACTGCTCTAGGACCAACTAAACTCATTTCTCCTTTTAAAACATTTATAAATTGTGGAAATTCATCTAAACTTGTTTTTCTTAAAAATCTTCCTACTTTTGTTATTCTTGGATCATCTTGTAATTTTCTAGTTTCTTCAAATTCTTTTCTTAAATCTTCATTTTCTTCAAGAAGTTTTTTAAGTATTTCATCTGCTCCTACTACCATACTTCTAAATTTATACATTTTAAAGTATTTTCCATTTTTTCCAATTCTTTTTTGTGAATAGAAAAGTGGTCCGTTTTCTTTGTTTACAAAGTTTATTATTGCAACAACTACTGTAAGTGGTAATAATATAGCAATTCCAACTAATGCTCCACATATATCAATTAATCTTTTTGTTGCTAATGTTAATTTTTTTGATATTTCTTCTGCTAAGTCATTAACTTGTATTCCAACATCAGTATATGTTTCTCTTCTTTTTAGTGTTACTAACATTGTTATTAAGGCAATTTTTATATCTAACAAGAAATTTCTTTTATAATGATATCTTAAATCCATATCCATTCTATCTACAAATTCCATTCTTGCTTTTCCAGATATTTGACTTATTCCTGTGATTCCAGGTTTATGTTGAATTATATAAGAATAGTATGTACCCATTTCTGCTTGTTCAACTGGCATATATGGTCTAGGGCCTACTATACTCATTTCTCCTTTAAATACATTTAACATTTGTGGTAATTCATCTAATCCTGTTCTTCTTAAAAAAGCTCCTGTTTTAGTAATTCTTGGATCATTATTTAATTTTTTATATTTTTTGTATTCTTCTTTTCTTTTATCATCTTCTAAAATTTTTTCTAATTTTTCATCTGCGTCTAATCCCATTGTTCTATATTTGTACATTTTAAAGATTTTACCATTTTTTCCAATTCTTTCTTGTGTATAAAATATTGGTCCAAAATCTTTATTTACAGCATTTTTTATTGCTACTATAATTGTTAATGGTACTAACAATATTAATCCAACAATTGATACTATTATTTCAAATATTCTTTTAAAAAATGCTAATGTTAATTTTCTTATTTTTGTAAGTAATCTTTTTGCTACATTTGCTTTTAAAGCTTTTTCATCAAATGGAATGGCTAATTGTTCCTCATCCATTTTTATATTACCCCCTACAATAAAATTGACAATTATTTTTATTTTTTTGTTTTATTTTCCTATGTTTTTCCGTACTTATTTATATATTATGTAAATTACGTCTCAATGGTTAAATTGTACCACATTTTATTGTCAAATTCAACTCTTTTTATTAAATTTCAACACAATTTTTTAAATCATGCATTTATTTCTAAATTAAATTCCAGATAAAATGTTTAAGTCAACTTTTGGAACTTACTTTGAAAATTTACTATTTTAAATCATGTTCAAGATGCACAATAAATTTTATATAATTATTTGTATAATTTTATATTTTTTATATTAATAAAACAAAAAGCTTTTTACTTTATTTTTAATTTTAGAAAATATATTTTCTTTTCTGATTACCAAGGCTCTTATTTGTTGTTTTTCTTTTGTATTATCATAATGATAAAGTAAATCATAATATGCTTTTCTAAATGCTTTTATATTTTCTTCTTGTTCATTACTACTTTTACTATTTACATTTGCATTTGCTTTTATATTTGCTTTTATATTCATATTGTTTTTCGTATTTAGATTGTTTTTTGTGTCTATATTTCGCTTTATATATCTATTATTTAATTGACTATTTTTTTCTGAATCTAATTTTTTATTTATCATTTATATTTTCCTTTGTAATTATATGCCACTTATTTTTACAATAATTCTTTTTTGTTTTTTCTTTTTCCATAAGTTTCTTTCATTTCTTTAATGTTTTCTTGTGTAAAGCCCATTTTAATTTCTGGATTTTTGCTACTTATTGTTTTCCATATTTCATCAAATATTTCTTTTTTAGCTTTTGTTATTAAGTTAATTGTTGCTATTGTATGCTTTTTGCCATCTTTTGTCATTATTATAATTGCTTTTGATGTTTTAACAAAATTTACTCTTTGCACATATTCATACATCCAAACTATATCTTTATATGATATTGCTTGAAATTTATTACTAAAATTAATTATATAATTTTCTGTTAGATACATATGTGTTTTTGAATAATAAAATGCTGATGGATTATTCATTTCATCATCTAACATACTAACATCTTCTTCTGACATTTTATTTATACTTGTTTTGAATCTTATTTTTACAACTAATGATATTACAAATCCAATTAGTCCAACCATTCCTAATATAAGTCCTAGTGAAAAATATACATTATTTGCTTCTGTAAATTCTACTGTACTATCCAAATAAATATCTCCAAAATATCCTTTTGCATCTTCTTCTGCTATTTTTCTTTCATCAGATAATGGCTCATTATATGTTTCTAACGCATATTGCATTATACTATTTGATATTTTCTTTGAAACACCTTGTATTGTTACTGGATTTTCATCTATATCTTCCTTATTTAATTCTTCAAATTGTTCATCTGTTAAACAAACAATATATAAAAATTCACCATCTGTTATTAAATAATATTTATCTTCTGTTTCATTTGATGTAGCAAATACATACGGGATACATGCAACTTTAACTTCTACTTTTTTATCTTCATTATCTTCTTTCAAAATTATGTTATTTATATTTGTTCTATTTGCTGATTCTTCTTCATCTTTTGTAAAGCAATAAAACAATAATCCAATTGCAATTAATATAATAACTATCCATATTACAAGATTTCTAGTTTTTTTACTTGCTTCTTTTTTTACATTTTCATTTCTAAATTTAAACATTTTAAAATCCCCTTATTTATTACATTTAATTTATAGATATACTTTATCATTTCTAATTGCTTTTTTCAACCAAAATTTTGTAAAATATTCTATTACTCTATATTCGTTATAGTTAGTTTTGAAAAATTTCACTATAACACAAAAAAGAGAACTTTTGATATAAAGTTCTCTTTTTTCCCCTCTTATATTTTAGTTGGGATCATCGCTTTTATCCAATCCCAGCTATATCTTTTATTACTTCACTAGCTATTATAAGTCCTGCAACTGATGGAACAAATGATATACTTCCAGGAATTTGATTTTTAGCTGTACATTTTCTTTTTGTTCCTGGTGGACAAACGCAATTATGTTTGCAACTGATTTCCTCAGTTTCTTTTGGTTTTATTGGTTCTTCTTTTGAATACACAACCTTTAATTTTTTTATTCCTCTTGCTTTTAATTCTTTTCTCATTACTTTTGCTAAAGGGCATACACTGGTTTTGTATATATCTGTCACTTCAAATCTTGTTGGATCTAATTTATTTCCTGTTCCCATACTAGACATAATTGGTATATTTAATTTATTTGCTCTTACTACTAATTCTATTTTTGCTGTTACAGTATCAACACTATCTACTATGTATGAAACGCTTTCATCTAAAATTTCTTTGCTATCTGGCATAAAAAATTCTTGATATGTTTCAACATTAGCTTTAGGGTTTATTTCTAAGATTCTTTCTTTTGCTACATCTACTTTATATTTTCCAATTGTTTTATATGTTGCTATTATTTGCCTATTTAGATTTGTTAAGCAAACTTTATCGTCATCAACTAATATAAAATTTTGTACTCCTGCTCTTGCTAATGCCTCTACAACAAATGAACCTACTCCACCTATTCCAAATACTGCAACTTTTGCATTATTTAATTTTTCTATTGCTTCTTTTCCTATTATTAATTCTGTTCTTGAAAATTGATTTTGCATTTTTTCCTTCTTTCTTTTTGTGGTATATCTGCTACTATACATGAATAATATTTTCTTTTAATTCTTCTATATATTCTTGTAACTTACTTATTGTATTTTTCCTCCTCCAAGTACGATGTCATCAATATAAAATACAGCTGATTGACCAGGAGTAATTGCTCTTTGAGGTTCATCAAAAGATACTTTTATTGTATCATTTTCTTGAATTATTTTTGCTTTTGCTGCTTTTGAAGAATATCGAGTTTTTACTTCTACTTCCATTGGCTCATTTATTTCATCTACTAATAATAAATTTATATCTTTTACTACTATGTCTTTTTTATAAAGCTTATCTTCTTCTCCGACTATTACTTCATTTTTTGCTCTATTAAATCCTAATACAAATAATGGCACTGGATTAGATATTCCTAATCCTTTTCTTTGTCCTATTGTATAATTATATAGTCCTGTGTGTTTTCCTAAAATTTTTCCTTCTAAGTTTACTATATTTCCAACTTTAGGTTTTATATTTGAATTTGTTTCTAAGAATTTTTTATAATTTCCATCTGGTATAAAGCATATATCTTCACTATCTGGTTTATTTGCTACTTTCAAATTATTTTCTCTTGCAATTTCTCTAATTTGTTCTTTATTTTCAAAATCAGAAAGTGGAAATAGCACATATTGAATTAAATCTTTTGGAATGTTCCATAAAACATAACTTTGATCTTTTTTTCCTGCTTTAGATTTTTTCAATACCCATCTTCCATATTTTTCACTATATTCTGTTTTTGCATAATGCCCTGTTGCAATATACTCGCATCCTAATTCTTTTGCTTTTTCATACATTATTCCAAATTTCATATATTTATTACATTCAATACATGGATTTGGTGTTTTACAATTTGCATAACAATCAATAAAATCTTCTATTACATATTTATTAAATTCTTTTTTATAATCAAATGTAAAATGTGGTATTCCAATAGACATACACACATTTTTTGCATCTATATATGTATTTATATTACAACAACTGCTTCCAGCATATAGTTCCAAAGTTGAACCAACAACTTCATATCCTTTTTGTTTTAAAAGTAAAGCAGAAACACTACTATCTACTCCACCACTCATTCCTAATAAAACTTTCTTATTTTCCATAATTCAAATTTCTTTCTTTTTAATTTTTCATATTATATAATTATAAATTTTAATGGCAACAATCAATTGTACCTTTTCCAGAATTTTCTCTTTTATTTAAGATATCTTCTAGAGTATGCCAAGCAAGTAAAGCACATTTTACTCTAGCAGGCATATTAGAAACATTTCTAAAAGCGATTGCATCTTCTAATTTTTTTAATTCTTCTTCATCTGTTATTTCTCTTTTAATCATTTCTATAAATGTTTTTATTATTTCTTTTGCCTCTTCTACAGTTTTACCTTTTAAAGTATCTATCATTATAGATGTTGAAGCTTGTGAAATTGCACAACCATGCCCAGAAAAAGCCATATCTGAAATTGTATCACCATCCATTTTTACTTCTAATGTAATTTCATCACCACAATTTGGATTATGACCAAGTTCTTGGTAATCTACTTTATCTAGATGTTTTTTATTATATGAATTCATACTATGTTCCATTATTAATTCATTATATATTTCATCTAAATTTTCCATTTTATTTTGCCCCCTATTATAAATTTATATATTTTTTAAACATATTATATGCTTTTTCTAGTGCATTAACAAGCTTATCTACATCTTCTTTTGTATTGTAAAAAGCAAAACTTGCTCTACATGTAGAATCTATACCCAAATATCTCATTAATGGTTGTGCACAATGATTTCCAGAACGCACACATACTTTTTCAGAATCCAATATACTTGCTACATCATGTGGGTGAACTCCTTTTATGTTAAATGATATAACAGAAGAATGATGTTCATCTGTGTTTGTTAAATACAAATCTAAAAATTCTAATTTTCTTAGTTCTTCTCTAGCATATTTTAAAATTTCGTGTTCTTTTTCTTGTATTGCATCATATCCAATTTTTTCTATATAATCTATTGCTGAACCTAATCCCACAACACCTTCTACATTTTGTGTTCCAGCTTCAAATTTATTTGGTAAACTTGCAAATGTTGTATCTTGTTCGTAAACATATTCTATCATATCTCCACCCATTAAAAATGGTGATATATTGTTTAGTATTTCTCTTTTTCCATATAAAATTCCTATTCCTAAAGGTGCTAGCATTTTATGTCCTGAAAATACTACAAAATCAGCATCTAATGCTTGTACATCTATTTTCATATGAGGAATACTTTGTGATGCGTCTAATACAACTATTGCTCCTTTTTTATGTGCATATTTTATAATTTTTTCTACATTATTTATTGTTCCTAAAACATTTGAAACATGAGTAATTCCTACAATTTTTGTTTTATCTGTTATTTTACTTTCTATTTCTTCATCAGATAATTCAAAATTATCGTTTATATACATATAGTTTAATTTTGCACCTTTAGTTTTTGCAACTTTTTGCCAAGGAACTAAATTTGAATGATGTTCCATTATAGATATAACTATTTCATCATCTTTTTGTATTTTTTCCAAACCATAAGAATATGCAATTAGATTTAAACTTTCTGTTGCATTTTTAGAAAATATAATTTCTTCTCTATGTTTTGCATTTATAAATTTTGCAATTTTTGTTCTAGTCTCTTCATATATTTCTGTTGCTTCTTGGCTTAATGTATATGCTCCTCTATGTGGATTTGCATTATAATTTTTATAAAAATTTTCAATTGCATCTATTACTGCTTGTGGTTTTTGAGATGTAGCTCCACTATCTAAATATGCAATATCTCTATTTTGCAAAAGTGGAAAATCGTTTTTTATATTATCTAAATTACCCATTTATATTCTCCTATTAATTTAATCTATTATCGATTTCTCTTAATATTTCATTTTTAAATTCTTCTTTTGAAATTGTTTCTAATATTTTATTAAACTTAGCTCTTACAATAAGCTTCATTGCTTCTTTTTTAGTAAATCCTCTACTCATTATATAAAATAGTTCTTTGTTTCCTAATTTTCCAGCTGCTGTACTATGATTTCCTTCTACATCTTCCTCTTCACACAATAACATTGGAAGTGCTATTGCTCTTGCTGTATCTGAAAGAAGCATACAAAATTCGTTTTCATCACCTTTTGCTTTTTTAGCTCCTCTTTTGAAATCTAAAGTTCCTTTAAAATGTTTTTTGCTATTTCCATTTAAAGCACCTTGAACTTCTATATTCATTTCTGATTTTTTTCCTCTAAGTTCTCCTATATAATTCAAATCAAATACTTGACTTTCTTTTCCTAAGTATATTGCATTTAAGTTATTTTTTGAAGCTTCGCCTACTAAATTTGTATAATAATTTGTAACACTATTTTTTCCGCCAAAATCAACTAAGCAATAATTTACTTCTGCAGTATTTTCTATGCTATTTTCTATACTTAAAAAGTTTTGAGAAACTGTATTTAATAGATTTATTACTGTAACTTTTATATTTGAATTTGCTTTTGCAATTAATCTTATAATTCCATTGTGATAATAGCTTTGTAAATTTTGTTGTGTATTGCTTTTTGTACATATCATATTTTCACAACCTGCATTTTCACAATTTCCATCTTCTGATGAACTATATTTTATAAAAATATTTGCACTTGAATTTTCTTCAGCTACTATTTCTATATTTTCTACTAAGTTTATGTTTTCTTTATTAAAATCAAAACTGATAACAGATTCTTTTTTAGATTTTCCGTTTACTACTAACTTTATTGTTTTGTTTGAATTTTCTTTTACTTGATTTTCTAGTAATTCTCCTAGCCCATAAGTTAGTTTTTTATTTTCTATTTTTTCTTCTACATTTATTTTTGAAATATCTAAATCCATTTTTACAGAATTAAATTTTTCGTAGTTTTCTGGAATATCTAAATCTTTTAAAACTATATTGTTACAGTTAAAGTTTCTTGCTGTTCTAACTGGTGTTTCATTTAATTTTAAATCTGACATTTTCTTGTCCTTTCAATTTTTTCTTTTTATTTGAGATGTTTAAATCTTTTTATATATTCGCACCAAGTTTTAAAAAAACTTGTATTCAAAGCTTTGTATAAATTTTCACTTAATTTATTATTAACCAATTGAGCCCTCTAATTCTAAGTTGATTAAATTGTTCATTTCTACAGCATATTCTACTGGTAATTCTTTTGAAATTGGATATGCAAATCCTCTAACTATCATTGCTTTTGCATCTTCTTCTGACAAACCTCTACTCATTAAATAGAATATTGCTTTATCACTAATTTTTCCAATTTTAGCTTCATGTGAAAATTCTACTTCATCAGTTCTAATGTCGTTTACTGGTATTGTGTCTGATTTTGATATATCGTCTAGCATTAATGATTCACATGATACAGAACATTTTGAGTTTTGAGCATTTTCATTTACTCTTACAAGTGAACGATATGTGCAAGTTCCTCCATTTTTTGATATAGATTTTGCATTTACAACACTTGATGTATTTTTTGCATTATGAACTACTTTAAATCCATTATCTAAGTTTTGTCCTTTACCTGCAAATGATATTCCTGTAAATTCTGTTTTTGAACCTTCTCCATTTAATATACTCATTGGATAAAGCATTGATATTTTTGATCCAAATGAACCAGATACCCAATCCATTTTGGCATTTTTTCCTACTATTGCTTTTTTTGTATTTAAGTTTAGCATATTTTTTGACCAATTTTCGATTGTTGAATATCTTAGATATGCATTATCTTTTACATATAACTCTACACAACCTGCATGTAAATTTACTTTATTGTATTTTGGTGCTGAGCAACCTTCTATAAAATGTAAACTTGCTCCTTCATCTACAATTATAAGTGTGTGTTCAAATTGTCCAGATTCTGGTGAATTTAATCTAAAATATGATTGAAGTGGTATATCTACTTTTACTCCTTTGGGTACATACACAAAAGAGCCACCAGACCAAACTGCTCCATGTAAAGCAACAAATTTATGGTCATATACTGGTACACATTTCATAAAATGATTTTTTACAAGTTTTGGATATTCTCTAACAGCTGTTTCCATATCTGTATATATAACACCTTGTTTTATTAATTCTTCTTTCATGCTATGATATACAACTTCTGAATCGTATTGAGCTCCAACTCCTGCTAAAGATGTTTTTTCTGCCTCTGGAATTCCCAATTTATCGAATGTATTTTTTATATCTTCTGGTACATCTTCCCAAGAACTATTTAATTTTGATTTTGGTCTTACATATGTTGCAATTTCATTCATATCTAATTCAGACAAATCTGGTCCCCATGTTGGAAGTTCTAATTCATTATAAACATCTAGTGCTTTTAATCTAAATTCTCTCATCCAATCTGGATCGTTTTTTTGATCTGATATTTCATTTATAACTTCTTTGGTTAAACCTTTTTTTATTTTAAAATCATACTCATCTTTATTTTTAATATCATATATGTTTCTATTAACTTCTTCAATTTGAGCTTTTGCCATTGATACTCTTTCCTTTCAATTGCTTTCTTAATGCTATTTAATATTAGCTTAATTTTTTATATTTTCCGTATCCTTCATTTTCGATTATTGTTGCTAAGTCTTGTGTTCCTGTAGTAACAATTTTTCCATCTACTAATACATGTACATAGTCTACTTTTAAGCTATGAAGTATTTTTGTATTGTGTGTGATTATTAAAACAGCATTGTTTTCATTTTTAAACATTTCTATTCCTTTTGATACTGTTTTTATAGCATCTACATCAAGTCCTGAATCTGTTTCGTCTAAAATTGCTAATTTAGGATTTAACACTAACATTTGAAGAATTTCATTTTTCTTTTTTTCTCCACCTGAAAATCCAACATTTAAACTTCTTTCCATGTTTTTTGGATTCATTTTTAATTCTTCCATATATTTTTTTAATTCATCTTTAAATGCAAATATTTTTACAGGTTGTCCTGTTATTTTGTTTTTTGCATATTTTAAAAAGTTTGTAACAGATACTCCAGGAATTTCTTCTGGTAATTGGAATGACATAAATATTCCTTTTCTTGCTATTTCATCTGTTTTTAAATTTGTTATATCTTCTCCATCAAAAGTAATTGTTCCTTGTGTTTTTGTATATTCTGGATTATTTAAAATTGCATTTGCTGTTGTTGTTTTTCCAGAACCATTTGGTCCCATTATTACATGTATTTCACCTTTGTTTATGTTTAAATTAATTCCATTTAAAATCTCTTTTTCTCCTGCTGAAACACATAAATCTTTTATTTCTAGTAATTTTTCTTTGTTTTTCTCCATAACCTCTAGCCTTTTGGCCTTCCTCCTTTTTTAATTTTTAAATTGCCTTTTATTTTTTATCTTTTTATTTTTTATAATGAAAATTATAGTAATGTTTTGATTTTTGATTTATTATTTAAGTTTAAAATTTTATATATTTTTAAATATACAAGCTTAAATAAATTTAATAGATACTACTTATCCAATTTTTTCTCTTATTTATACTTAGCTATATAATTTGATTATTTTCTTTAAGCATTTACTTTTGGTTTTCTTCTAAGACAACTTCTACATTGTTCTTTATTTATATCGTAATTGCAATCTAAATTGCTTAAATCTAAAACTTTGTGAACATATTTTGCTAAATGATTTACTGTATTATCTGTGATGGCAAGTTTCATTTTTTCAGCTTCTTCTTTTGCTTCTTCTTCGCTTAAATTTAGAACATCTTTTAAAAATACATAAACAATATCGTATGCTTCAAGTATTTTTTTTGCAAGATTTTCGCCTTCTTCTGTAAGTTCTATTACACCATAAGATTCGTAATTTACCATACCTTCATCTCTAAGATTGTATAATGCTTTATTTACACTTGGTTTAGTACAATTCATCTTGCTAGCAACATCTGTTACTCTTATGTTTCCATTTTGTTTTTTTAATATATACATATTTTTTAGATATTCTTCTAAAGCTTTTGAAATCATTTTTTTCTCCTTTTTGTTAGTTACGGTTAACATTATAATACTTTAAAAATTGTTTGTCAAGGTTAACAATGCTTATTTTGTCCAATTCTGTAAGTAAAATTCAAAAAAATCCTCAACACACACGTTAAGGATTTCATAATGTCCACTATTGTTCTTTTTTTATTTCTTCAAATCTTTTAATTTTAGCTGTTGTTGTTTTTATCATTGGCTCATCTGTTACAACAAGATTTTTAACATATTTATATGTAGGCATTGTTTTATTAATTTCTTTAATATCTTGCCAAAAGATTTCTTTTAATTCTTCATTTGTTTTATCTTTGTAATTCTTCTTTACATATTCTTTGTCGTAAACTATTTTAGCAGAAACAACTAAATCATCATCTTTTTCTTTGCCATATACCATTACTTCAGCAACATAAGGAAGTTTTGTTATAAGTTGCTCTAATTCTTCTGGATAAATATTTTTTCCATTTTTTAATACTATTACATTTTTCTTTCTACCAGTTATAAATAAGTATCCATCTTTATCTAAATATCCTAAATCTCCTGTATAAAACCAACTGTTTTTTAAAACATTTGCTGTTTCTTCTTCCATTTCATAGTATCCAAGCATAACATTTGGTCCTTTTGCAGTTATTTCACCAATTCCTTCTTCATTTTTATTTTCAATCTTTATTTGTACTGAAGGAAAAGGAAGTCCAACAGAACCATATCTTATATGTTTTTCGTTTTCAGCACACAATACTGGTGATGTTTCTGTTAATCCATAACCTTGTATAGTAAATATTCCAAAATCGTTAAAGCCTTTTGCAACTTCTTTGTTTATTGCTGCAGCACCACTGATAATAAATCTTAATTCTCCACCAAATTGATCCAATATTGGTTTGAAAATCTTTCTTCTTATATCTATTTTTATTTTTCTTAAAGCATTACTTAATTTTAAAGCAAACTTAATTTGTTTTGTTTTTCCTTGTTTTTCAATAGCTTTCCATATATTTTTGTACATCACTTCAAGTAAAAGTGGAACACATACAAATGTTGTTACTTTGTATTCTTTTAAATTTTCTTGTATATGTCTTAATCCATCACAAAACACTGTTGTAGCACCATTTGAGAAAAATAATAACATTTGTGTAGAACCAAATGTATGATGAAGTGGTAAAAATAATAAATTCACATCTGTACTTAGTATTTTTTCTGCACACATCATATCATACATATTTGAAGCTATATTTTTGTTTGATAACATTACAGCTTTTGACATTGAGGTTGTTCCTGAGGTAAATATTATTGTTGCTAATTCTTCTGGTTTTTTTGACATTGGTGATGCTTTCAAATAAAATTCTTTTTCGTTCTCTGTTTTTTCTAATATTTTCTTACCTTTTTCTTCTAAGTCTTTTAATGAAACAAAGCCTTCATTTTTTTCTAGTTCTGTCATTGATATAAAGTTTTTTACTGATGTTTGATTGTATTGTCTAATATTTTTTATAGTTTCTAAATATTCATCTTCAAATATAATCGCATCTGCCTTGCCTCTTTTTAATGATAATTCAATTTCACTAGGTTGCAATCCTTTATCTAATGGCATTACTATTCCAACACTACAAATAGTTGCAATATATGATTTAACCCAATTGTATGAATTGTGCCCTATTATAGCAATTCTTTTTCCTTCTAATCCTAAATCAATAAGACCTTCTGCAAGATTTTTTATTTGTTTTCCAAATTTCTCAAATGAAATATGAGTATACTTTATCTCGTTATTTTCTTGACTTTTTACAATAAAAGCATCTTTTTTTGAATATTTATTAATAGCATCTTCTATATATTCTTTGATACTATCATGTTTTTCAGCTTTGTATAATTTCTCTAAATTTTTCATATTTTTCTCCTAACAAATATTATATTTTGATAATATCATATCTAATTCGTTTTATCAAATGTTTTGACTGCTTATTCAACTAAATGTTTTTTATTTGATATTATATATTTTTTACAAATTCGTATAAAATTTTAGATTTACTATACTTTTATTTTTTGTTTGACACAAACTTAATTTATATATATCATTATTATATAAATTTTAGACTTGCTTATTTACACTATAACATATATAATACTGAGGTTTATAGGTAGAACCTTTATAAAACCTAAATATTTATAAAAGGACTAACTAAGTTTATGGAAAATAATATTGAAAATTCTCAAAATTTTAAAAACGCAGAAGAACAAAAACATATTGCTGAAATATATTCAGATAAAGCTATTAATTTATTAAATATATGTATTGGAATTTTTATTTTTAATGCAATTACTTATATTTTTGGAATTTTAACACAAAATGCTTTTGATTTTGGATTTGTTTTTGAAACAATTTCCTGTTTATGTATATTATACGCAAAATCTACTATAAAAGAAACCAATTTACAGTCTGGTAAAAAAATTATTATTTTTGCAAATTTGCCTCTTGCTTTTTTAATTGTATATGATTTTATTAATTTGCTTTTAAATTTAGACGAGATACTAGCAGAAATTGTACGATATTATACTACATTTGATCAATTTTTTTATTACTTATCTCCTTACCTTGTTGATGTAACTTTAATCGCCTTAATTGTTTTATTTTACAAATCATATATTGCATTGTGTAAAGCTGATGGCAGTATAAAATCTTCAAATTATGTTGATACTTTTTATGATAAATTATAAGAACAAAAAAACAAAAGTGGACATTTGCATAAAATTTTGTCTTTTGCAAATGTCCACTTTTTTCATTCAGTTACGAATTTTGAATATCAAATTTCTATATAATACATTATCTATTATTTTACTCGTCTTGAAAAATCGCATCGTCTTTTGCCAATTTTTTTCTTTTTTCTTCTAGTGTGTTTATTCTATTTATTAAATATATATTAATAATTTCTATTGCAATTATTATAACTAAATATATTGTTGATTTTATAGAAAATCTCATATATGATGAAATTGCAGTATCTATATAATATTCTTTCGCTGTTGACATCTTTATTCCAGTTATTCCAATGCTTATCTTTGCATCTAGAGGATCTAATTCTTTATTAACATTTGAATATGTATTTTCGTAGTAATTTTCAAAGTATTCTTTTGTATAATTTTTATCATAATTAATTTTTATTCCAATTAATAAAATCAAAGCAATTGCTATTAAAATTGTTGTATTTCCTAATCTTTGTGCTAAATTTTCTTTACTACTCTTAGTAAAAAAAGTAATAAGTCCAATTGATATACTAGAAACAGCAATTGTTCCTAGTTCTAAATTTAATAAAATTTTTTTTGAATTATAAATTGGATCTTCAAATTTTGGATTATATATAAATAAATATGTACTCGCAATTATTAAACAAAATATTAATACAGTCAACATTTGAATTATTACAAATGTTTTATCATATTTAACTATTATAAATTTTCCATTCCAGTAATTTCTATAGTGTGGTGCACTATATTCTTTATTTTCTTTTGAATTTCCTAAATCTAAATTTGGAATTTCTCCTCTATTTCTAAACATTTTATTTTCTCCTTTAAAATATTCATTAATATTTATACTAATAAAAGTATATCTTATTTTATTATTCTTTGTAAATGTTTTGTTAAAAGTTTTTTTATTGTATAATATATTTATATAATTGAAAGGAATGTACTTCAAAATGAAAAAAGAAAATATAAGAAAAAATTTACCAATAATTATTTTTGTAATTGTAGCTTTAATATTTTTACTAATTTTTAGTTTGCTTTATGTACAAGAAGGTATATTTTTTACACCTTGGCATGATTCAAAAAGCTATAATGCATTATCTCAAACAGAAAATTTTGAAGAATTAAATATTACTAATGAAAATAAAAAAATTAGTGGTTGGATTAGATATAATGTAACAGAAAAGCCTGCACCTCTACTTATATATTTTGGTGGAAATCAGCAAAATTCTTCAAATGCTTTTTTAAATTTTTTAAAAACTGACAGTTATAAATATTTTGATGGATATAATATGATAATGGCTGATTATCCAGGTTATGGTTTAAGTGATGGGAAACCATCTGATAAAACAATGTTTGAATCTGCTTTAAAAGTTTACGATTATGCTTGTAATTTAGATTATGTAGATAAAAATAATATTGTTATATTAGGGTACAGCATTGGAACTGGAGTAGCTACTTATGTTGCTTCACAAAGAAATGTAAATGGCCTAATGCTAATTGCACCTTATGATGAAGCTCTAAGTTTATACAACAATGCTATTAATATCTTTCATGGACCTTTGAAAGCTTTAGCAAAATATAAATTTGACTCTTTACATTATTCACAAAGTGTAACTGTATCACCTTTAATTATTACATCTTATGATGATGAAGTAATTAATTATAAATTTTCACTAAATTTAGCAAATCATTTTAAAAATACTTATAAAACTGTAGTTCTAAATAATAATGTTAAGCATAATGATTATTTTTCACAAGAAAGTGTATTAGAAGATATTTACAATTATTTACAGTCTAAATTATAGTTATTATATACATAAAAAAAACAGATAAACTTTTTCGATAGCTTATCTGTTTTTTTGCTACTCCCTACGCCGATTCTTTGTCTATAAAACATTTTTCTGATGTTTTGCTGGCAATTACATTTTCAAGTACAATTGCTGGGATTTTTTTAAGCTTTAACTTTTGTGCACTCTTATATACATTTCGTCCGTCTAACAAAACTTTGTTAGATGACAGTATTACTGGTTCTGGAACATGTCCATATTTTTTTATAAAATTTATATCTTTCATAAATTTTTTGCCATACACAAATTTGTAATATGATGGAAATATAATATCTGACATATTTACCATTTCAATCCATTCATCTGGCAAATCAAAACCTTTTTCATATCGTATTTTTTCCTTTTTGGCACCTTGCCGTTCACGATATCTTTTTCTAGATTTTTCTTTTAATCCCCTAAGTGTTTTGTATTCCCGAAGATTTAGATTTCCTTTTTCACTATTACATTCATTACATACTGGCCTTAAGTTTGCTGGCACATTAACACCACCATATTTTTTAGGATAAACATGATCTATTGTCATTTTTGTATCATTGCATATTTTATGACAATAATAACATTCATGTTCTCCATACTGCAGAAAAGTTAAATCATACATCAACTGCTTAAAATTCAAAACCCAAGTTATATAAAGTATTTTATTCCGAACTTCGGCTTTATAATTCTTGTTGTCTTCTGAAAAATGTTCCGGTAAGTTTAGAATCATCGCCTTTTCCTCCTTGTATAATAATTATTATCATAGGTTTTAAGTTACAATTTTCAATATTCAATTTGCTCGTAGTATATCACAATTTACATAATATGTCAAATTCTGATTAAATTGTAGTAAAATAGATTTTTAAAATTTGTATTTTTATTTAATTCTTTGGAGCGATTACGAAACAGGTATGCGAAAAAATAGCACACTTTGTTTCAAGCTCTTATATAACCCAATTTATTGTTTATACTTTAACATAAGCTTTTAAATTTATCAATACTTTTAGCTTAAATAATAAAAACACCTAGAATCTTTAAAAAGACTCTAGGTTATATGAATGACTTAGAGCTTCAAAAGTTTTCTAAGTACCACTCATAAATATTATATTATAAAATTATATTTTTTATACATTAAATCCCATTATTCTTAATATATCATTTACATCAATTGAATTTAGGCTTCCTTTTAGTTTGCCCAATTCTATATAAAATAAATCTTCAAATTCTTTAAACTTATCTTGATCTAATAAAACTTTCATACATTCTATAATCATATATATATTTGTAAAGTTGCCATCTCTTTTATAGTTTTTATCTATATTTTTGAAACTAATATAATACTTGTTACGATAACAAAACAATCTATCTGAGTGAGCTGATATATTTCTTACCATTGTTAAGTTTGCAAGTATTTGTTTTAATAATTTGTCAGAAATTTTAAAATATTTACTTATATCTTGTCTATCATTTTGTTTAAGTAATCCATAGTACCTACTAATAACACCAAATGTTAAAATTTTAGTTAACACAAAAGGTGGAATAAAGTTATATGCATCTTTATAATGTTTAATTGCTGTATGTTTATTATAATTGTCTTCTATCTCTTTATTGATATTTTCAATTAGATTATTTTTTAAATCTTCATTAGCATTTTCATCAAAATTCTCTAATTTTAAATAATCTTTAACTCCATATTTTTCTGCCAGAGTATTTGCCATAAGTGATTTTATTATGACTTCTATTTCTAAAATAAATTTTAAAAATATAGCTTTTATATTCTTATCAAACTCATATAAAGCAAATATTTCTTCAAAAGTAACATTAGGTTTATAATTATTATCTTTATCTTTAAAAACACTCTTATAGCCATTAACAATAGAATAATATGAATATTTTTCTATATTCTTTAATGCTTGTTCTTTATTAGCTATTGTTACATTTTTAGATATTAAATATTCGATTAGCTGTTCATTATTCTTATATTCCTTCAATGTTACCTCCAAATTATATAAAAAATGACTCAAGGCTTCGAAAGTTTCTTGAGTACCACTCAATTTATTTATAGCATATTTTTTATTAAATTTCAAGAGATTTTAAGAAAAAAGTTGAAGTTGTATTTTTTCTTATCTCTTTTTTTCATTATTTTTTTGTCATATGCCTCTAACATCAATTTTATTATTAAACATCCAAAAAAATATTTTACACTAACACTATTTCTAGTTGACTTAATCATTAACGTCACATTGGTGCGACGATTTTATTTTTTGGAGCCACTAGGCGGAATCGAACCGCCGACCTACAGGTTACGAATCTGTTGCTCTACCAACTGAGCTATAGTGGCATATAAATATATACTAGGAATTTTATTTTCCCAGTATATATAATTTTTTATTAAATAACAATTTGCTGCTCTGTATATTCTATTAAATAAAGTCTCACACCAATTTTGCGTACATTTTTCAAATTATTATTCTACAAACATTATATTAAAATTTTATTGTTTTTCTGTAGTATTATCAGTTGTATTTGTATCTGTTGTAGTTGTATTAGATGTTGACATATTTTTGTATGAAATTGAATATAAGTTTACTTCTTTTGAATTTTTTCCATCTACTAACATTATATGACCTTGGTCATTACTGCTATCCATATAAAATACTTTTGCTCCTAATACATTTAAGAATGAAGAATAAGTATTTAGTTCTTTTATAATTTTATTATCTGTTCCATCTGTTTTTACTCTATATATGCAAACTGTATAATCTGAGGAATTTTCATCTTTGTAGTTCATATAATAAATATAATCACCAGATAGATTCATATTGTATGCACTTGTATTGTATACAGCTTGTTGATCTGTTCCATCAACTTTTACTTTGCAAATTTGTTTTTCTTTATTTGTATAATAAATATAATCATCTTTTAATGTTACACTATATAATCTTTCACCATTAACTGGTTTAGCATTTGAGCCATCTATATTCATTATATATGTTACATAATCTGTATTTTCTGCTTCTTCTTCTGTTTGATTTTCTGTTCCTTCTGGATAATCATTATATAAAATGTATTTATCACTTACTCCTAAGTAACCTGTTTTATTTTTACTTAATTGAGTTTTATTGTTTCCATCTAGATCCATTGTATAGATATTGTAATCTTCACCTATATAATATATTTTATCTTTTATTACATAAATCTCATAACAATCATTGCTAAATTCATTATCATTTATTACAGTTAAATCACTTCCGTCTTCTTTCATTTTGCATATTTTATTATTTACATAGTCTAAATTTGTTTTTTCATTATCTGGAAGTGTTGATGCTAATGTATCTGCTTCTGATGATTCTATTGTAATAAAATATAAATATCCATTAACAGCATTTAAAGAAAGCATATCATAATCAGCTTCTAGTATTGTTTGTTTCTTTGTTCCATCATTTTTTACTTTATTTATACAAATTTTACTACTATCTGCGTTAGGAGATACATAATAAATCCATTGTTTTTCAGATACAGCATATCCATAATTTCTGATATTACCTATTGTATTTCCAATTTTGTTATTTTTTAAAAATAAATTAGAAAATAATCCTGTTGTAAATTGTAATATTGCCAAAGCAACTATAATAACTACAACTAATATAATTGTTATTATATTTTTCTTTTTACTTTTTTTAGTAGTTACTTTTTCCCCTTTTTTTCTTTTTTTCTCTTCTCTTTTTGCTTCTTTTTCGTCTTGAATAACTTTGAAATCATTTTCGTTTGATGAAATCTCGTTTAAAAGACTTTTTTGGCAATCTTCGCAAAGTTTGTTTTTTCCATCTGGAATTTCCTTGCCACATCTTGAACACTTCATTTGTTTACCTCCCTTTTAGCCTTTTCGGCAATTTTGTTTTACAATTTGTACATTTTTATTTTAATCATTTTAACATAAATTTTCAATAGCTATTTTCTAAGTTTTAATATGCTTTTCTTTTTTCATTTATTCCTGATGTTATATAATGTACATAATAACTTTGATAATTAGTTCCAAAAGCATTTCTTAAATCTGAATAATTATTTCTATATACATATACACTAAATGTTGAACTTGTAATTCTTTGTTCTTTTATTCCACATGTAGCAAAATGCTGAATTCCATATCTATAAGCATTTCCATATGCTTTCTTCAAATCTGAATTATTTTCTAAATAATATCTAACATCAAATACTATAGAGCCTTTTCTTCCTTCATCTACACCTGTTGATATAAAATGTTCATATGCTCTTTTATAATCATTTCCGAAAAATTTTTTCAAATCACTATTATTATCCAAATAATATCTAACATTAAATATTAATGATGCCTGTCTTCCTTCTTTTATTCCACAAGTTTTCCAATGTGCTTTTAATTTATTAGTATCATATCCAAAAGCCTTTTTTAAATCTGCATTTAAATCTGCATATGTTTTACTATCAAATAAGTAATTTGATATATCAAAAGGTGTTAAATCTAATGTGTTAGTTGCCTTTCTACCCTCGTTTTTTCCAAATGCTATATAATGTTTCATTAATTCTATATAATTCATATTTTTCAAATCTGAATTATTATTTTTGTAATAATTTCCACAGTACTCTTTTGAGCTTGGTCTTCCTTCTTTGTATCCATTTGATATAAAATGATCATATGCTTTTTTATAATTCATTCCAAATGCTTTCTTCAAATCGCTATTATTATATAAATAATAACTTGAATTAAATATTGGTGATGCTTGTCTTCCTTCTTTTATTCCATTTTCTAGCCAATGATTAAATAAAGATTTTTCATTATATCCAAATGCTGATTTTAAATCTGGATTATTATCTGCATAATATTTTGCATTAAATACTACTGATTCAATGTCTGAAATTAGCCTTCCTATTGCTTGTCTATGCTCATTTCTTCCAAATGCTATATAATGTTCCATTAGTTGTATATAATTCATATTGCGTAAATCACTATAATTGTTTTTATAGTCTTTTCCACAATATTCTGTTGATGATTCTCTTCCCTCTGCATAACCATTTGATACGAAATGGTTATATGCTTTTTGATAATCATTTCCAAATGCTGATTTTAAGTCTGAATTATGATCTAAGTAATATCTAACATCAAATACTGGTGATGCTTGTCTGCCTTCTTTTATTCCACTTTCAATCCAATGTTTTCTAAGTTTATTTTCATCATATCCAAATGCTGACTTTAAATCTGAATATTTATCTGCATAATATTTTGCATTAAATAATTGAAATGCTACTGTTGAATTTCCTGTATTTCCAGTTGTGCCTGCTTCACCTGTTAAAGTTAAATAATTTTCTCCGGATTTAGAATTTCTAGCAACATATCCATATGAACCAGTTTTTTCTGAAACTATCAAATCCCAATAAATTCCATCAATTGCATTTGTAGCTCTATTTAAAACTTTTACTCTTTCTCCATTATTTAAACTTGTTATTCTTATACTACTTTCTGATGTTGAGGCATATACATTTAAAGCTTTATTTGAACTTACATTTACTTTTGCTATTTCGTAATATGTACTATTTGCTTTATTTGCATCTGGTCTAGCACATGCTGATGAAGGCATATTTTCATATACTGGAATTATAAATGTATGTGATGCTGAAAGTTCTCCACCATTTGTATAATATTTTTTTAATGTTCTGCCTTCCATTTCTGCTGCCATTATATTTTGTTGATATTGATGATTAAATATATTTCCTGATTCAGAAACTACATTAAATTTTTGAAAATATAATGTGTTTTGTTTTCTATTTATATATGAATTTTTTAATAATCCTGCTCCACCCAAAATTGACAATTCTGGTGATGTCCATTTTGGATTTTGAGAATCAGCATATTTAAATCCATTTGTTATTATTGCATCATTTCCGTTTCCAAAAGCACCAATATTAAATAAATTATATAATCCTACATAATTTCCTTTGTAACCTTGTCCAAGACTTAATGTAGCTCCATTAGCACCTTGCTCATTTATAATTTTACTTGCTAAATAATATCCATTTATTTGATTATTATTACTTGCTTGTACTATTGCATTCACAACTGATGAATTATCTATAAATGTTCCTTTAACTGCTTTTTTTATTCCATCTGTTCCTCCAAAATTTGTTTCTAAAGTTTCAAATTGGAATATACTACTTATTGTTAATGAATTTCTAGGATCCATCATATATGCTAATGCATCTATTGATGCACAGTTGTACCCACTATCAAATTTTTGCTCTGTACAGATTGGACAAAACCACATACCAGCACGAGAATTTGTTTTTTCTATTAAATTTTTAGGTGCATTATTGTGTCCTTGAAATTCAAGAACCAATGCTTCGTTCCAACTAATCCCTGTTTCATATATTTGAAAATTAAATTGACCATATTGATTTTTTAGACTTTGTATCGCACTTTTAAACCCTGGATACTTTGAATTATCCAATTGTGTATAATCATAAGTTCTAGTTGCAGCCAAAGTATAATTGTTTAATCCTAAGCCTATACAAATAATTGTACTAATTGCTAATATTTTTAATATATAAATAATTATTTTTTTATCTTGCATTTAGTTCCTCCATTATATTATCTTTCGATTATTTTTTACAAATTAAGTATATCTTTTTGTAACCTTAAAGTCAATAAAGCTCTTGTTACTTTTAGATTAATTTTGTAATATTATTATATCTCTTTTCAATAATTCGTTTTTTATTGTACCAGTACCCAAATAGTTTTTATTATTATAAATGTTGTATAATCCATCTTTTTCTTTAAATGTAAGCTGTACTCCATTTAAAAATAATTTTTTTTTCCTATCGTTTAACTCTAGTTTTGGCAAATAATCAAATATTTCTTCCATAGTATATGAATTAGAAATTAACCATTCTTTATTATCTTTATTTTTTTCTAGTTCTTCAAAAGTTATTGCATTTTCTATTTTAAAATTATTTACTTTCGTTCTAGTTAAACTTTTCATATATCCAATTGTATCTAATTTTTTTGCAATATCTTCACACAAAGTTCTAATATATGTGCCTTTTGAACATTCAACTTCAAATTCTATTTCTTTTTCATTTTTGTCTAACTTTATTAGTTTTATATTGTATATTTCTATTTCTCTTTTTGGAATTTCTACTTCTATTCCATTTCTAGCATATTCATAAAGTTTTTTTCCATTTATTTTTATTGCAGAATAAATTGGTGGTGTTTGTATTTGTTTTCCTAAAAATTCATTTAATACAAATTCTACTTTATCTTTTGTTAAATTTTCTATATTAACTTTTTTTTCTTCAATTATTTTACCTTCTGAATCTCCAGTATCTGTACAAGTACCAAGTTTTAAAACTGCAATATATGTTTTTTTATGTTCTATCAAATATTTTGAAAGTTTTGTTGTTTCTTCAACTAAAATAGGCAAAACACCAGTTGCCATAGGGTCTAAAGTTCCTGTGTGTCCTGCCTTTTTTTGATTTAATATTTTTTTCAATTTTGATACTGCATCTTGTGATGTGAATTCTAATGGTTTATTTAATATAAAAATTCTATTCATTATTTCTCCAATTTTATTTTAACATATCTTTTTTATTTAGCCATACTGTTACTATAACTGTTGTTAAAATTGCTATTAATATCATTACTATAAATCCATAAGGACTATCTTGAAGTGGTAAATGTACGTTCATTCCCCAAAAACTAGATATCATTGTTGGAACTGCCAATATGATTGTTATAGATGTTAATGTTTTCATAACTCCATTTAAGTTATTTGAAATTATTGAAGCATACGCATCCATTGTTCCATTTAAAATATTGTTATAAATTTGAGCCATTTCAATAGCCTGTTTATTTTCTGTGATAGCATCTTCTAGTATATCTTCATCTTCATCATATAATTTAATAATCTTGCCTCTTAGTGTTTTCTCCATTACTACTTCATTAGATTTTAAAGATGTTGCAAAATACACCAAACTTTTTTCCAAACTAAGCATTTTTAATAACTCTTTATTACGCATTGAATTTTTTAATACATATTCTGCAAATTCTGTTTCTTTATTGATTTGCTTTAAATAAGTTAAGTAATAAGATGCATTTAAGTACAATATTTGAAATATAAATCTTGTCTTTTTGTATGTTTGAAAGTTTTTGATTTTTCTTTTTTCAAAATCTTCTATAATTTTATTTTTTCTTAATGATACAGTTATAAAAAATTCATCTCTAACAACTATCATCCCTATTGGCATTGTTGAATATATTTCTGTGCCTTCTGATTTTTCTATAATTGGAACATCTACTACAAATAAAATTGTTTGATCATCATCTTCTTGGTCAATTCTAGCTTTTTCTTCAAAATCTAAAGCATCTCTTATAAACTGATCATTTATTTTTACATTTTCACATACAGTTTGAATTTCTTTTTCATTTGGATTTACCATATTAATCCAAGTTCCCTTTATGTATTCTTTCACTTCTTTAAATTCATTTGTTACTATATCTGTATTATACATTTTAACCATAAAATCACCCACTTCTTCTATTTTATATTAATCATCATTTACTATCAGTCTTTTAAACTTATTTATTAACCATTTAGTCTCTTTTTCGCTCTGTTGTTAAAAATTTTCTAATATAGTTAGTTCAATTAAAAATAATATCAATTTCAAAATTTCAATTCTTTTATTTTTTATTCAAATGAATGTTCAACTTTTACAACAGCATAATATTTTTCGTTTATCGAGTGTATTTGCTCTTTTACACTTTTTTCAATTTGTGCAAAATCCGTTTCTTTCCCATACGGCACTACTAAATCAAAAATTAAATTTATTCTTTTTCCACCATTTGTCATTCTGAAATCGTGTATTGTATATTCTTCATCTATATTTTTTACAAGTCTTTCAACTGTTTTTTTCATATTATTAATTTCTTCATTATCTACAACAATTGGATCCATGTGTATAGTTGTAATACATCCAAATTTATTATACATTTCTTGTTCTATTCCATCTATAATATCGTGAACTTCGCAAATATTTCCATCAGCTGGAACTTCTGCATGAAATGAAACTATTTTTCTGCCCGGTCCGTAATCATGAATCATTATATCATGAATTCCAACAATTTCGCTATATTTTTGTACAAATTCGTGTATCTGTTTTACAAATTCTTTATCTGGTGCAGTTCCAATTAACATATCTATCATTTCTTTAGTAGCTTTCGCTCCTGTAACTAGAATAAACAAAGCTACTAATAAACTAACAAATCCATCTATTGATATTCCAGCATATTTTGCTACAAAAGCTGATAATAAAACAGCTGATGTTGAAATTGTATCTGAAATACTGTCATAAGCAGCACCTTTTAAAGCTGATGAATCTATAATTTTTGCTATTTTCTTATAAAACATAAATAACCATAATTTAGCAAATATCGCAATAACTAATAATATTATAGTTATATTATTTATTGTTGGTAGTGACGGATTTATTATTTTTTCTATTGAACTTTTTAAGAGTTCAAATCCAACCAAAATTATTAACATATCTACAATAAAACCTGTTATGTATTCCATTCTTCCATGTCCCCATGGATGGTCTTTATCTCCTGCTTTTTGAGACATTTTAAATCCAATCATTGTTACTAATGATGACCCTATATCTGTTATATTATTCAAAGCATCAGAAATAATGGAAATAGAACTTGCAATAATTCCGACAATTAATTTTGTAATTGATAAAAATATATTTACAGCAATTCCAGTTCCACTAGCTAAAGTAGCATATTTTCCTCTTGTTTTTGAATCCATTTCTCCATTTTCTATTTTGTTATCAGTTTTTTTGTTTTTTACAAAAAATTTTATTAATAAATCTGTCATTTTTAACACCTTCAAATTTTAACTAATATTAATATTTTAATACATTTACCGAGATTAGACAATAGTTTTTGCAAAAGTTATAAAATTTAATATTTAATAAATGTTATTTACATTTTATTCATTTCAATTTTAAAAATCCATACAAGTAAATAAAAAATAGATAGGAAAATATAAAAAAAATGCTTTTTACATCAACTATAAAAAGCATTTCTTTAATCAAATTTTTAAATTATCTTTTAAATGTTTCGACTTCTTCTTTAACTTTTGAAATAAATTCTTCAATTGGCATAGCTCCGATATCTCCATCTTCTCTAGAACGAACTCCAACTGCTCCTGCTTCAACTTCTTTATCTCCTAATATTAGCATATATGGAATTTTTTGAAGTTGTGCTTCACGAATTTTATATCCGATTTTTTCTTCTCTTTCATCTAATTCAACTCTAAAGCCTTGTTCTTCAAGTTGTTTTGCAACTTTTTCTGCATATTCTTTTTGATGTTCTGAAATAGACATTACTTTTATTTGTACTGGTGCTAACCATGTTGGGAATTTTCCTGCAAAATGTTCTGTAATAATTCCAATAAATCTTTCAAATGAACCAAATAAAGCTCTATGAATTAGAATTGGTGTTTTCTTTTCTCCATCTTTATCTATATAGCTCATATTGAAACGAAGTGGTAATTGGAAATCAACTTGAACTGTACCCATTTGCCATTCTCTTCCTAAACAATCTTTCATTTTTATATCTATTTTTGGACCATAGAAAGCTCCATCACCTTCATTTATTCTATAATTATCTTTACCACAAATTTCATCTAATACATCTCTTAAATTAGATTCTGCTTTGTCCCAAAGTGCTAATTCTCCCATATAGTCATCTGGTCTTGTTGATAATGTAAGTTCAAAATCAAGTCCAAATATTCCATATAATTTTTTAGCAATACTGATAATATTTTTGATTTCAGAACCAATTTGATCTTCACATATAAAGTTATGTGCATCATCTTGTCTAAACATTCTTACACGGAATAAACCATTTAATTGTCCTGATTTTTCGTTTCTATGAATAACATCTATATCATTAAATCTTAATGGTAAATCTTTGTAACTTCTTAATTTTGTTTGATATACTTTAATTGCATTTGGACAATTCATTGGTTTTAATGCTTGTTCATTTCCATCTGAATCTACTAATACAAACATATCTTCTTTGTAGTGATCCCAATGTCCTGATGTTTTCCAAAGTACACTACTATTTAATTGTGGGCCAGAAAATTCTTGATATCCATTTTCTTTATGAACTTTTCTCCACATATCAATTAATATATTCATCATTGTGAATCCCTTTGGTAACCAATAAGCCATACCTGGAGCTGTTTCATCAAAGAAAAATAAATCTAATTCTTTTCCAAGTTTTCTATGATCTCTTTTTTTAGCTTCCTCAATCATAGCAATATATTCGTCTAATTCACTTTGTTTTGGGAAAGATATACCATAAATTCTTTGAAGCATTTTGTTGTGTTCATCACCTCTCCAATATGCTCCTGATGAATTTAACAATTTAATTGCTTTTACACAACCTGTAGATGGTAAATGTGGTCCTCTACATAAATCTGTATATTCTCCTTGTTTGTAGAAAGATATAACTTCTCCTTCTGGTAATTCCTCAATAAGTTCAACTTTGTATGGTTCATCATGTTCTTTCATAAGTTTTATTGCTTCTTCTCTTGGAAGTTCAAATCTTTCTATTGGTAGATTTTCTTTTATAATTTTTTTCATTTCTTCTTCGATTTTTCTTAAATCATCTTCTGAAAATGGTTTTTCTACATCAAAATCATAGTAAAATCCTTTTTCAATTGCTGGTCCTATTGTAATTTTTGCATCAGGAAATAATCTTTTTACGGCTTGTGCCATTATATGTGATGTTGTATGCCAATACATACTTTCTTCAACTTCTGCTGTTTTTCCTCCGCCTAATTTAATTTTAAACATTTTTAATACCTCCTATTTAATTATTTTTCATAATGTGAAAGTTCTAACTTTCTTCTTTTGCAATACAAAAAGCCCCTACAAGCAAATTGTATTGCTTATAGGGGTAATTTCTTACGGTTCCACCCTAATATTTAACTTCATTTGTAGTTTTTATCGCAAACTCTACGCCTATCTTTCGAAAGGAAGCTCCAAGGTAGTTTTTCAAATATGTTTTTCTAGACTGGCTTTCAGCTGGTAACCTGTCCTCTCTTTAGATAACCTTTATTTTACTTTTCCTTTTCATTGCTCTTGTTTTATCTATGTTTCAATAATACAACTTTTTTTAAGCATTGTCAATATTTAAGAATATTTTTCTATCTAATATTAAGCAATCATTAAAAAATTTTATAAAATCAAAAACTTTTTTAAACAATAAATTAAATTTATGACCAAAAAATCTCTTTTAATCTTTTGAAGAAACTTTTGAATTTTCCTGTTTTTTTGTCATTTTCCCAAAGTCCTTTATACACGGTCATTCCCATATAGTTAAAATATGTTCCTTCTCCACTTTTTTTATCGCTTTTCCAATTTCCTTCGTATCTACTTCCATCTAAATATGTTTCTTTTCCAAAGCCGTCTCTTACTCCATATTTCCATTCACCCTCATAGTAAGTGCCATTTTCGTAATTTTCACGACCTTTGCCATGTTTTAATCCATTTAGCCATTCACCTTCGTAGTATCTGCCACCTTTTTCAAAAAACTTTCCATTACCATTTCTTAGTCCGTTTTTCATTTGCCCTTTATAATATACATCTGTTTCGTATAATTCTGTTCCAATATTAGCATCATTATCAAAAGAACATTGTACATAAAAGGTTTTTCCTTTTGAATTTGTCTCCTTAAAAGATCCTACTTTGTGATTATTAGTCCATTCTCCTTCAAAAGTAATTCCCTGAGGTGTAACTATTTTTCCATGACCTTCAAATTTTTCGTCTAACCAATCACCTTCATATATAACTCCATCTGGATATTTCATTATTCCATATCCGTTTATTTCTCTATCTTTCCATTCGCCTTCATATACTCTGCCATCACTAAACGTCATTTTTCCTTTTCCATCTCTTTTACTTGGCAAATCATTTTCTTTGTTTTCAATTGGAGCAATTAATGCTTCCTCTATTTTTTTTGTTAATAAATCTAATGGATCTTCTTCATTATAAGCTTTTATAATTTTATCTTCTTTTATATTAAATGCAAAATCATCTTTTAATTCTGTTTTGCTTTCTTCATAAGCAATAATTACAATTTCAGAATTTGTTGCAGCATTTAACTCTTTTAATACCCACGGAGAATTTTGCGAATTTTCTGATAATATTATAAGAAAAACTTTTACATTGTAAATAATCATTGGAATTTCATTTGAATAATTAGATCCTTTTGGTATTGAATCTGGTGCCATCCAACAACTTATTTTGTTTTTTTCCAAGTATATTTTTAATTTCTTAGCTAATTCATATTCTTTTGAACTATAACTTATAAAAATATCAGAATTCATTTGCATTTCCTTGTACTATTTATTTAGATTTTTAGGATCTATCTATAAACCTTGTATAAACTGTTAGTAATATATTTGTTTTATGGTGTGTTTTTTATTTTTTTATTATATCAACTGCTCTTAAATTTTACAATATAAATATTTTTATTGTATATAAAACTGCTAGTATACTAAAGTTCTTTATTACTAAATCTTTATTCTACTAACAGTTTTATTTTATATGGATTTTTTATATAAATGTTCACTTTTGTTCTAATATACTCATTATATTATTAAAATGATTAAAATTCAATAATTTTTTCCCAAGGTAAATTAGGTTTTCCAAAATGACCATAATTTGTTGTTTGTCTAAATATTGGTCTTCTTAAATCTAATGTTTTAATAATACCACTTGGAGTCAAATCAAAAGTCTTTTGAATTTTTTCTTCAATTTCTTCTTCTGAAATTGTTCCTGTACCAAATGTATTTACTAAGATTGAAACAGGTTTTGCAACACCAATTGCATAAGCAAGTTGAATTTCACATCTTTTAGCATATTTATTTGCAACAACATTTTTCGCAATATATCTAGCCATATATGATGCAGAACGATCAACTTTTGTTGGATCTTTTCCTGAAAAAGCACCTCCACCATGTCTAGCATATCCACCATATGTATCTACTATAATTTTTCTTCCTGTTAAACCACTATCTCCTAATGGTCCACCTATTACAAATCTTCCAGTTGGATTAATATAAAATTTAGTTTTTTCATCTAATAAATTTTCTGGTATTATCGCAAAAATAACTTTTTCTTTTATATCCTTTTTTAGTTGTTCCAAATCGGTATCTGCTGTATGTTGTGTAGAAACTACAACAGTATCAACTCTTACAGGATTATCATTTTCATCATATTCTATTGTTACTTGTACTTTTCCATCTGGTCTTAAATATGAAATTTCATTCTTTTTTCTAACTTCAGTTAATTTTCTTGCTAATTTATGTGCTAAATAAATTGGCATTGGCATATAGTCTTCTGTTTCATCTGTTGCATACCCAAACATTAATCCCTGATCTCCAGCACCTTCTGATTCAACATCTTCTCCTTCTTTATCTTCCAAAGATTTGTCTACTCCTAAAGCAATATCTGGTGATTGTTTTGATAAATTAACTAAAATTTCACAAGTTTTGTAATCAATGTCAGTTTCACTATTATCGTATCCTATTTCTTTTATTGCATTTCTTACAATTTCTTCTACATTGATATTAGCATTTGTAGTAATCTCACCTGTTACTATTATTTTTCCTTTTCCAGCTACTGTTTCACATGCCACTCTAGAATTTTTGTCTTGTTCTAAACAAGCATCAAGGACACTATCTGATATGTAATCACATAATTTATCTGGATGTCCTTCTGTTACACTTTCTGATGTAAATAATTTTCTCATTTTACATTTATGATATATTTGATGATTTTTAATATATCACATTCTCCTTCCTATTTTTTTATATATGTTTCATTAATTTTTTGTTCATCGTACCAAGTTTTAATAAAACTTTTGTGCAAAATTTTGGATAAGTATTTATATAATCGGAAATGCAAAGCATTTTTTATTATACAAAAAAAGCTTCCTTTGCAAGAAGCTTTTTAATCTCTTTTTCAATCATCAATCAAAGCTTTTTGCTCTGTCGGTATTAGCACCTAATTTAATAGGTTGCTGTGGAGTCTTAAAGCCGATTCTCTCGTCCACTCTTGATAACATATATATTATTGGTATTTTACATAATTTTTGTTCAATTGTCAACTGTTTTATGATTTTAAACCTATATTTATGATTTTAAATCCCCTAATTTAATATAAAACTTTTAAATTGCATTTAATTTTTCATTTGACGATACAAACATAAACCCTTTTATTTATCTTTTTAAAATTTTCTAATTAAGAATTATTTTACATTTTTGAGAAATACTATAACTTGAAAGGTTGGTAATATATGAATAAAAAAATAGTAAAAAATTTATTTTATTTAATTATATATAGTTTTTTGGGATATTGTTTAGAAAGCATTGTAGCCATAATTACAAAAGGAGTTATAGAAAGTAGACAAAGTTTTGTATATGGTCCTTTTTGTGTTATATACGGCATTGGAGCTATAATTTTAATATCTATTTTAAGTAATTTCAAAAATCAAAATTTTAAATTATTCTTTTTGGGAATGTTCATTGGATGCTCAGTTGAATATTTGGGCAGTTTTATAGGAGAAAAATTGCTTGGTTTTGCTTGGTGGAACTACTCTAATATGTTTTTAAACATAAATGGCAGAACTAGCTTGTTTTATGCTATTTGTTGGGGAATTATAAGCATTTTTTTAATTAATTTTATTAATCCTAATATCGATAAATTGTTCGAAAAACTTATTGTTTTATTAACTTTTCCAAAATTACAATTAGCAACATATATTTTAGCTTTATTTTTCTTGTTTGATGCTCTACTTAGCGGTTTTGCTCTAAATAATTTTTACAATAATACAATTCATGCAAACAATATAGTAACACCTTTTGAATTAGCTTATCTTGAGGATTTCCACAATGCATTTAAAAATTCAGGTTTTTCAAATTTCATTAATAAAACTTTTACAAATAAAAAAATGATTAAAATTTATCCAAATATTTTATTACCAACTATCTCTGGAATTTATATTAATGTTGATTCTCTTTTTAATAATGCTCAAACTTATTATTTAAAAGTTTTTGGAAATTTGTAGAATATAGTTATTTAATAATATTTAATTAATCTATCTTTATATAAATATTACTTTTTTTGAATATTTATAATTATTGAAACACACTAAAAATACTTAGTGTGTTTCTTTGTGAAAATATATTAAATTTTAAGTTCCACTTGGATTATAGTCTGGATTATCTCTATATAATTTTATCTGATCTTCTGAAACGTTTTCCACTATAAGTTTATTAGTATTTTTATCATATATATCATATTTACCTTCACTATTTTCAATTTCATTTATCTTTATAGTATTTTCTTGTTCTGGTAAATCTTTTTTATTTATTTTTATTATATAACTTAAAGCAATAATTATTAAAACTATAACTAGTATATATATTACATATTTGCTTTTATTCATAATAAACATATTCCCTTTCTTTTTTATTATATTTAAAATATCTTTAAATTTTTTCTTAAAATTGTTAATTATCTTATTTATGTAATTTACAATATTAATTCAAAAACAATTTTCCTTCATTGCTATTTTTTATACAATTACTTAAAATCCATTTTTAGATAACCAACTTAAGTTTTTTATTTCTGAAAAGTCTGTCAAATTTGAATTTCCACTTAGCAATAATTTGTCTAATTTTCCTCCATTGTTTTTATTCAAGTTTTTTACAATACTTAAATTTCTAACTGTTTGGATTTCATTATTTTCATCTGTGTATTGAATAATATCTTGTAAACAATTATTTTGTAATTCTAAAGAATTCAATTGCTTTAAATTTTCCAATCCATGTAAAGAATATACTCGGTTATCTGTTAATTGAAGTTTCTGCAAATTTATATTATTTTTTAAGTCTTCTAGCGAAGTCACTTTATTTTGTGGTAGGCATAGTGATGTCAACTTTGTCAAACTTTTTATCACTTCCAAACTAGAAATACTTGCTTTGAAAATATATATTTTCTCTAAATTCATATATGAATCTAATGAAGATATTTCGGAAATTTTTGAATTATTTTCCATACAACTATCCACACCTGTTAAACTTAATTCTTTTAGAGTATTTTTAAATTTTGCATTTCTCAAACAATCCAAATTAGTTAAATAATTATAAGAATTTGTTGTATATATTTGTTCTAATTCTGTGCAATTATTTGATAAATTAGTTAAAATATCATCTGTTAAACAAGAATTTACAAAAGTAACAGACTTTAATTTTTGTGGATATGCTCCATATAAATATTGACTGTCTAAAAATAAAGTTGTTACAGAATCTGGTAATTTCACTTTAAATCCATTACCATATATCATAACTACTGATTTTAAAGTAGTACATTGTGATAAATCTATAATTGAATCGCTTCTTAAATTCATTAAACCAAATCTTTCTAATCCACATTCTGAATTATTTAAAGACTCAAACATTTTTGAATTTCTAGCTTCTAATCCTGCCTGTTCTAAAAATCTTCCACCATAATTCACATATCTACATACTAAACGATTAATTGTAGGTATAATTTTAGATAATTCAATATTTGGATTATCCAAACCAATTCCTTCCATATATTCTAAATTATTTAATATTTCTAAACCAGTATATTCATTACTTTCATTTTTTGTACCAGTTGTAACATTAGTTCCAAACAAAGCAATTTCAACTAATGATTTCATATTTTTTGCAAATGTTATCGTATTTAATTTAGAAATATTACTTAAATTCAAATATTTTATATTATTCAAAGTCTTTAATACATCATTAATTGTATTATTTGTTTCATCAGCAGATAGTTCATTGTCTGCATTATCTACCAACACTAGATTTGACATATCTAATTTTTCTAGCTTTTGTTTATTTTTTAGTAACTCAAAATTTTCTTTGTTTATCCTTTGAGCATTTAATGATAAATTACTTGTATTTTCATCAAGTAATATTAATGAGTATTTTGAATCAATTGTAAATAAATTCTTACAATTTTGAATTATACTTATTATTTCTAATAAACTATTAGGATTTAAGTTACTATTAGATTCTAAATATAAAGTATTCAAATTTACCATGTTCTTTAAATATTCAACTCTTTTCAAATCATTAGATGCTAAATCTAATATTCTTAATGATGTAATATTTTTCAAACTACTTAAAGCATCATCACTTGAAGCAGTAGTAAATTCTTCAATTTTACCTAAATTACATTTACTAGCATATATATAATTTAATTGATTACAATTTTGTAATTTATTAAGTTTCTCCAAATTTCTATTTCCAAATATACATAAATAATATAAATTATTACAATTTTCTAATCCTGCTGTATCATATAAATCACAATATTGTGCATATAAATATGTTAAATTATTTAAATTTTGTAACCCTAAAACATTATTTAATTTTTTATTATTCCATATAACTAATTGGTATAAGTTTTCAAATCCATTTAGTGCTTCTATTGAATAAATTTTATTATTATTTAAAAGTATATATTTTATATATTTTTTTGATACAAAATTATTTAATGGTGAAATGTCTGTTAAATTTGATGTACGACCATCATCTCCAATATATCTATAATCATTTTTATAATTAACAAAATCCACACCAAAAGCTCCAAAATATTCTAGATTCTTTAAATCGGCTTTTGCTATTCCTATATTTTCATCACATAAATTAGCAATTTGTTTATTAGTATCTTCTTCACTCATTGATGACAAAAAATAAAAATACAATTTATTTAATTTATCACATTTTCCTAAACTACTATAATTATCTATTTTTGAATTAGAAAAGAATACATAATTCAAATTTATAGCAGTATTTATTCCATCTAAGCTTTTCATTTCAACATCTTTAAATGTTATCTTTTTTAGGCTTCCTAAATTATACATTAATTTTAAATCAATATTATTATTTGTAATTGTAATTTCATCTACACCTATTACGTCTTTATATGTAACATCTTTATCAATTCCTAATGTTTCTGCCCATGCACTTCCTGCAGACATACCACTAATTGGCTTTGATAATAGTTCTGCTTTTAATGATTCATCTGTTGCTCCAATTCTAGTATCACTAGAACTGCCACAATAATATACTTTCAAATCACTAGTAATACCGTATATATCATTAAAATCTGCCCAAATCGTTTTATCTGTTAATGATGTATCTCCACCTTTTATTTGATTTTTTATCTCATCTGGTAAAGCAGATTTTTCTATAAAATAATAAGTATTTCCTGTTGAACTATCCATAAAATAATAATTGTTATTTATTGCTTTTTGTATGTATTTTTTTGCCCCTCCAACATCATTTAAAAAATAGTCAATTTTGTTTTCTGGATCTTCTATGGTATCATATAAGTTCAAATATTGTTGTTGCATAAATTCTTCCAATGCAGCAACGCTTTGCATATATGTTGCATTCTGTGCTTGTGTTATTATTCCATTATCTCCAATTGTTGCATTTAAGCTTACTCCGGCTAAAATTAACATTACAATTATTGAAATTACTAAAGCAATTAAAGTAATACCTGCTTGCTTTTTTGACTTTGAATAATTTTTATTTCCAAAATTGCTCAAGTTAAACTTACTGCTTTTTGTTTCATTCTTAGCATTATAATTCTTACTCTGAAACAATTTTCTTTTGTTCATTTTTCCTTTCCTCCTATGTTTTTTATAATTAGTTAGGAGAAATATTTTTATATTTAATCTCATTATAGTAATTTTACAATCAATACTATTTGCTCAATTTTCTCTATAATCAATTAAAATATTTATATTTCTCCTTTAATCCATAAAAACAAACTATCTAATGATACTTGTTTCTCAAAAGAAAACCATTTCAAGTAAATATCTTGTCAATAATTTTACTTCTATATTTTTAGTATAATTGTGTATAGCATATAAATAGCTTATCACTTAGTTACTTCTTATACTTTTATAGAATTTAGAATTTTGAAACACAAATAGCACTAATAAAATTTATTAGTGCTTAAGTTAAAATTTCATTTTTTCTAAATCTAAATTTGTCATTGACTTTCCTCTTTATTCATTTTTTATGGATTTTCTTTAATTTCAATAATTAAAGAAAAAGAAAAAAAGACACAAATAGTATATTTCTATACATTTTCATGCCTTTTTTGTTCTTATTACATCTATTTTATTAAAAAATATTTTTTTAATTATTGACTTAAAATTCAGTTAATGATACACTTTTAACAAATAGAAACAATCTTTAATTATTGAAATTAAAGATTGTTTTTCTGTTTTTTAATACTAATAAGTATTTTATATCCCTTTTGTCTTTTGTAAAATTACCATTAGCAATTACTTTTATATTGTTTTATTATAATTTCACATTAATCTCAAAACATTCCACTTACGGATTATAATCTGGATCATCTATGTAAATTTGTAAAGCAGCTTCATCAGTCGAATTTGCAATTACTTCATTATTTGAATTTCTAATTTCATACATGCCATCACTTTCATTATATTTTATTTCTGTACTAGTTTTTCCAACCGTTTCATTAGTTTTATTAGTTTTATTTATAAATAAAATTATTCCAATAATAATTATTATGCTAACAATTAATATAATAATCTTTTTATTCTTCATTTCATAAAATTTCCTTACATAATTATTTAGGTTTTAATTCAGATTCACCTATAAACTTCTTTACCAGCCACTTTTATTTGACCAATTTGTTATATTTTTAAGTATTGAAAAATCATCAATTTTATTGTTATTCAAATATAATTCTCTAAGACTATATTTGTTTACATTAGCCAAAATTTCCAAATTATTTATTTGTCCATTATTTGTACTTACATAGTTCGTAATTGCATTATTATTTAAACTTAAAACTCTTAATTTTTGTAGATTCTCTATACCATATAAATTATTGATACTATTATAATTAAAATTTGCTTCCTCTAGATTTGTTAAATTGCTTAATGGTTCTAAATTATAAATTGTACTATGCTGAATTTGATTATCTCCACTAAAATTTATTGTTTTTAAATTTGTACAATTTGCAATTCCTGAAATATCATTTAATTGACCATATTGCATTGTTAACGTTTCTAATGATTCACAACCAGCTAAAGCATCTAGGTTTTTGATAGAAGAATAATTCATTGTTAAACTTTTTAGAGTTTTCAAATTTCCTATTCCATCTATATTATTTAAAGAAGCTAAAAGAGGATTATTCCATCCAGTATTATAACTACCACATATTGTTAATTTTTCTATTTTAGTATTTTCTAATTTTTCTATTCCTCTTACTTTATCATAATGAAAAGCTGTCAACTCAACTTTTTTTAAATTTTGACACTTTCCTAACTCTTTAAATAAATTTTCAATTTTTTCATCAGTACAAGAATATAAATCATGATATACAAATTCTGTTATTTGTGTGCATCTGCTAAGATCTGGCCATGTATTTATCCACATACATTCAACTTTTTGAACACTACTTGGAAGAATATATTTTTCAGTACAATAATATTTAGATTTAAAATCTGTTAATTTGTTACAATTACTTAAATTAAAAGTTAATCCACTAGGTAAATTTGGATATTCTTTTAAATAAAATCTTGTTATTTCTGTACAATCAGTTAATTTATTTGCTAATTTTTGATTAAATATTTGTAATCCCGTAGTTTTACTATTATTATGCAACCCTAATAAAGTTTTGCTATATCCATAATCTCCTAATCTATTAATTGTTGTTTGAATATCTTTTAATGCAATATTTTCATTATCTATTAATAATGTTTCTAAATTTATTGCATAGGTATTTAATATAGATAAATCAGTAATAGATGTTCCTCTCAAATCAAGTTCCACTAAATTTGGCATTGTTTTTATCCATTCTATGCTATCAATATTTTTTACTCCATTTAATTGTAAAGCTTTTAAATTAGTCATACTTCCTAAGATCTTATATAGTTTTTGTTTACTACTCTCTGTACTTCCTAAATTTGAATTTCCTTCTAAACTTAATTCTGTACAAATAGTATCTCCTTCTAGTGCTAATATTTCATCACTATTATCATTCAAATTTAAGTTTCTATATTCTTTTCTAGTTGTTCCTTCCAATACAGCATAATATTTTGATGGTAATTCTATTTCTATACAATTTTTAATAATATTTGAAATTTCTCTAACTTCACTCATATTCATATTATTATTGTTTTTCAAATATAAATTTCTAATTGCTGTATCTGTTTTTATTGCACTTACACTTGTTAAATTATTATTATTTCTTAAACTTAAATAATTAAGTTTTGATTTATTACTTAAAGCATTCAAATCTTTAATATCACAACTATCACAATATAAACTTGAAATATTAGTTGCATTCTGCATACTATCTAAAGTTGTAATTTTGTTATTTGACATCAATACTGCCAATAGTAATTGCGTACAATTATTTAAAGCAGATATATTTTCTAGATTCTTGCAACTTTGTGCATAAAGATATTTTAAACCTGTCATATTCTCTATTCCAGCAAGTGTGGTTAAATTACTATTATCTAAAGCTACTAGTTGATACACATTTTTAAAATTTTCTAATCCGTTCAAATTCTCTATTTGATTATTATTCAACCACAAATATCTTACTGCATTTCTTGTAGTTTCAGATATTTGATTTAACGATGATAAATCAGTAACTTCTGTTTTTTGTCCTGTAACACCTCTATTATCATATAAACTACTTGCTATTATATTGCTTGCAATTCCCAAATATTTCAAATTTGGTAAGTTTGAATTTGCTAATGCTGATGACATTTTTTCTACATTTGCATTATTTGACTTTAATAAATACAGATGAGTTAAAGTAGATAAATTGTTTATTGCAGAATAATCTGATATATCACTATTTTCAATATATAATCTTTCTAATAATGCTAAATTTTGAAATCCATTTAAGCTAACATTATTATAATTATGCAATTTTACTATTTTCAAACTTGTAAAATTATAAAAATCCGAAAAATTAATATTAGGATTTTCATTTGCATCTAAATCTAATTCTTGAATAACATTCAAGTTCTCCAACAATATATTTCCGTTTTCGTCTGTTTTTATGATATCTGGAAATGTCTCCTTCAAATAAGTAGCTATTCCATTTGTACTATCGAAGACTTTTCTATCCAATTTATCTTTTACACTTTCTTCTACTCCCATTTTTGAATCGTTTCCATTTGCACAATAATATACCTTTAAATCTGTAGTTACACCATACACATCATTCATTCTTGCATAATCAGCATAAGTGCCATCTCCTGCATCTCCACCTTTTAGTTGATTCTTTATTTCAGTTGGTAAATTTGCTTTGTTTATAAAATAATGTATATTTCCACTTGAATCCACTATATATCCAAGTCCTGTCATTGGCTGATAAAACCAATCTCTACTTGTATTATATTTTGACATTGCTTGAACTTTATTTTCTTCATTATTAAAATCATCATAATGTTCTACATAAAAGTTATTCAAATATTCTTCTAAAGTTGCTATACTTTGCATATATGTTGCGTTTTGAGCCTGTGTTATTATTCCATTATCACCAATTGTTGCATTTAAGCTTACTCCTGCCAAAATTAACATTACAATTATTGAAATTACTAAAGCAATTAAAGTAATACCTGCTTGCTTTTTTGACTTTGAATAATTTTTATTTCCAAAATTGCTCAAGTTAAACTTACTGCTTTTTGTTTCATTCTTAGCATTATAATTCTTACTATGAAACAATTTTCTTTTGTTCATTTTTCCTTTCCTCCTATGAATTAATATTGCGAGAAAAGAATAGTTTTAAGTTTTTTATATCTTTAACATTTGCACTTAAATTTATTCTTTTCTCATAATCCATAAAACAAACGTATACTAAATGTTACACTTGTTTTTCTTAAAAGAAAACCATTTCAAGTTTTCAGTAAAACATTATTTGGAAACATTCAATTTTAGAAACAAAAATATAATATGTAAATTTATTTTTTAGCCTGAATTTTTTTTTTAAATATAAGAGTTATTTTTTCAACACAAAAAGCACTAATATAACTATTAGTGCTAATAAATTTACTCTTTAATTTTTTTGCTAAAATTATTTTTCATCATTAGACTTTCCTTGCATATTTGATTTTTATGGATTTTGTTCTTTAAGTATGTGACTTAAAGAACCCATTTTTTTATTTTATAATCTTTTCAATATATGATTTTCACTACATTCCTCGGCTTATTGCAAAATTTAAGAAATTCTAATTTATTTTATGGCACCCTTCCATTAAAAATGAACTCTTTCCATAAAATTGCATAAGAATTTCTAAAATTTTTTCATGCACATTCGTTCACTTCGTTTAAATCATATATTTTCAAGCTTTTACACAAATACAGCTTAAATGCTTGTTGAAGTAATGAAATAACTCTCTATAAGACATATATTTTAGAAAGGATTTTTATATTAATTTGTATTGACTTTAATTTCTAGTAATGTTAAAATTCAATTAATAAAGCAGTTCTTTAAGTCACATACTTAAAGAACTGTTTTTAAACACAAGTCCCATACGCTACACAATTACTAACAATATCAATATTCACTTTTATTTTTTATCTTGCCAATATTTTTATATTTAAAAATAATCTCAAAACTCCACTATATTTCTTCTATAAAATTAACAAATCTTATTCTTATTAATGGTAAATTTTCTAAATTTATTGCAGATTTCAATTCTTCAATTTCTACAAAAATTTTATTCAAATTATATGAATTTTCTTTGCTATAATTAACATCATTCATCATATCACTATATTTATCACTAGCATTTTTTATTTCGTTTTTACTACTTTCAAAATCCCCTTCTTCTGCTTGCTTGTAAGCTAATACAACTAATTTTTTAAATTCTAATTTTCTTATTTCAATATCATTTTCTGAATATAACTTTTTAATTTCTGGAAGTCTAGAATACGCACTATATAAATAATTAAATACATCTGAAAGATTTTCACTACTAATAGATATTACAATATTAGATAAGTCTTGACCAAGTCCATTTATTTGCTCTTTCGATATATTTAACTTTGAAAGATCTAATACAACAGAACTCCAAGATTCTGTAATTTTTCTACTTTCTTTATACATTCCATCCCAGTCAAGCCCATTCTCTGTATTATATTCACCTTTTGCATATTTTACCAGGATTGCGAAAATTTCATTTTCAAAATAATTAATTTCAGATGATACTTTTGCTTTTATTTTATCATCAGCATTACTAGCAGAACAACCGGACAATATAAAAAGTATCAAACAAATTACTAATATTGATTTTGCATAATAAATATATTTTTTTGTATTATTTTTCATAAAAGAAATTTATCCCTTATATAATATTTAGATTTTTCAATTAGGAGTTATCTATAAACCATATTTTCATTAAAATTCTTTTATTTCTATTATTTACATATTTATATTTTTTTATGTATCGCATATTTTCTTTATTTTGCTTTATACTAAATATTAATATCAAAAGTAAAACAAAGTAATTAATTATTTTACTTTTATTATTAAGAAAGGACATATAATATATTATTATATGGATTTATATTTATTATGAATAGTATTGCAATATATAGTGAAATTAATGGTGAAATAAAAAAATTCTTAGAAAGTTTTTATTCTAAGAATTTTAATTTATCTGATAATTTATTTTGGGAAAATAAATATCAAAGTCCTATTGATATGATTGATCTTATTAGTGTTTTTATTGATAATAATGAAAAATTTTCAATAAATGTATGGATCAGTCTAGATGAAAATGTTTATATCTGTGTAACTGAACAAAATCTTGATAAGCTTATTCGATATATATATGAAAGATATCCATATTAGCTTTTTATTATTAACTTTTATTATTAACTTTTATTATTGCTTTCTCAAAAGGATTGTTCATCACAGATTACAAAACTTATTTTTCTAACATTATAGTAACTGGTCCATCATTTAATAAACTTACTTCCATGTGAGCTCCAAATACTCCTTTTTCTACACGAATTCCTTCTTTCGCACATTGACTACAAAAATATTCATATAGCTCATTTGCCATATCTGGCTTTGCTGCATTTATAAAACTAGGCCTATTTCCACTTGATGTATCTGCATATAAAGTAAATTGCGAAACAATTAGTAATTCTCCATTTACTTGTTTTAGAGATAAATTCATTTTTTCATTTTCATCTTCAAATACTCTCAAATTTAATAGTTTTTTTACTAAATAGTCAGCTGTTTCTTTAGTGTCTGTGTGAGTTACCCCACACAAAACTAAAAATCCTTTATCTACTTTTCCTACTATTTTATCATCTACTTTTACATTCGCATTTGCAACTCTTTGAACTAATAATTTCATTATACTTTTTCCTTATTCTTCACTTTTATTTTCTTCTGAAGATTTTTCTGCATTTTCTGTTTCTTCTACATTTTTAACTTCTGTTACTTCAGCTTCTTTTGCTTCATTTGAAGCATCTTCTTTTACTTCTACTTCTACTTTTTCAATTTTAGGTTGTTCTTGACCACATTTTGAACAAAATTCATCATTTTCATTTAATTCTGCACCACAATTTACGCATTTTTTAATTTTCTTTAAAGATAATATTTCAACTTGTGCTTTTTCTATTTCTTCTTCTTTTCTTGCTATTTCTTCACATTTAGCTGTAACTTCATCTTCTGACACTGCTTCTCCATTTTTATGTGCATTATAAACTAAATTTCCTATTTCTGAATATATTTTCTCAATTTCTTCTTTTGCTTCATTGATTTTGTTTTTTAATTTTAATTCTCCTGAAATTTGAGTTGTTTTTTCTTTTGTCATTTTATATGTTTCACTTGCTTTTTTTGATAATTTGTCAAAGAAATCCATATTATTACCTTATATAATATATTTGAAAATTCAATATATATTATATTTACCTTTCTCCATTAATTGTTTTGATTCTAAAATTTTGGTTTAATGGTACCATTATATTTTATTTTGTTATTTTATGTACTATTTTGTTTTTTGATACATTTTTATTTACTTTTTACTCATCTTTTAGTTCTCTTGTCATAAGTTGATTTACAGCTTCTTTTGGATCTAATCCATTATATAAAACATTATATACTGCATTTACAATTGGCATTTCTACATTATATTTTTTAGACAAACTATAAGCTACATCTATGTTGTCTACACTTTCTATAGTCATTCCAATTTCTTTTCTAGCTTCTTCTATTGTAAATCCTTTTCCTATCATTTCTCCTGCTCTTCTATTTCTGCTATGTACACTTCCACAAGTTACTATTAAATCTCCAAGTCCTGTTAAACCATAAAAAGTTTTTTCTTCTGCACCCATTGCAGTTCCTAATCTAGTAATTTCTACTAATCCTCTAGTTGCTAATGCTGCAAATGTATTATCTCCTAAATTTAGACCTACTGCGATTCCAGCACAAAATGCTATAATATTTTTTAAAGCTCCACCAATTTCTACGCCTTTTACATCTTTAGAACTATATATACGAATAATATTGCTTTTAAATATTTCTCTTATTTTTAATATTACATCTTCATGTTCTGAAGCTATAACTAATGCTGTTGGTACATTTATAGAAACTTCTTCTGCATGGCTTGGACCTGATAAAACACCACATTTTGCATTTGGTATTTCTTGTTTTATTACTTCATCTAAAGTTAATTCTGTTACTGGTTCAAATCCTTTTGAACACATAATAATTGGTTGATTTTCTTTTACATATTGTTTATATTGTTGTATTGTATTTCTAACAAATTTTGAAGGTGTAACATGTAATATAATTTCTGCATCATCTATTACTTCTTTAAAATCTGATGTTGCATAAATATTTTCTGGTAAAGTTATGTTTGGTAAAAATTTACATTTTTTTTCATTATTTATTAAATTTATTTCTTCTTCTGAAAAAGACCATACATTTACTTTATTTCCTTGACTTGCTAAATATACACTTAATGCAATTCCCCAACTTCCACTTCCTATAACTGCGATTTTTCTCATTTGTTTATTCTCCTTTTTCTTTATTAAAATTCAACTTATTTTCTGTTCCTGTAAGAATTCTTTTTACATTTGCTCTATGATTATATACTACAAATGCTGCTAGTAAAATTCCAAATATTATATAGTTTCCTTCTACTAAATAATTTTCTGTTATAAATATTGTTAATACAGGAAAAAGTATTGCTGCTGAAATTGATCCTAATGATACCATCCTTGTTAAAATCATAAGTACTAATGCAAATACTAAGCAAATCAATCCTATTTGCCAATTTAAAAGAAGTACTATGCCTAAACTTGTTGCTACACCTTTTCCACCTTTAAATTTGAAAAATATTGGAAATGTGTGTCCTATAACTACACATAATGCAGCTACTTGAACTAATATAGCTCTATCTACATTGTCTACAAATTTTCCAACTATATAAGCTATTAAAACAGCTACAACTCCTTTTAACACATCACACAATAAAGTTATTACTGCAGCTTTTTTTCCAACTGTTCTTAATACATTTGTTGAACCTGCATTTTTACTTCCTTTTTCTCTTACATCAAATCCTGCCATTTTTTTGCTTATTATAACTGAAAAACTGATACTTCCTATTAAATAAGCTATAATTCCAATTACTATATATGTTACCATATTTTCCTCCTTTTTCTTTTGAAAAGTTTATATTTGTTATTTTTCGCCTTTTTCTCTAACGATTAATCTTACTGGTGTTCCTTCTAATCCAAAGTTATTTCTAAAACAATTTATTAAATATCTTTGATATGAAAAATGGAATAAATCTTTGTTGTTTACAAATATTACAAATGTTGGTGGTCTTGTTGTTGCTTGTGTTCCATATAATATTTTTAGTCTTTTTCCTTTATCAGTTGGTGGTTGTACAACTGCAATTGCTTCATTTATTACTTCGTTTATTACTGATGTAGAAACTCTTAATGAATTTTGTTTATTTACTTCGTTTATCATTCCAAATAGTTTATTTACTCTTTGTCCTGTTTCTGCTGATATGAAAATCATTGGAGCATAAGTTGCATAACTAATTTTATTATAAACATCTTTTTTATATGCTTCTAATGTTCCATTTTCTTTTTCTACTGCATCCCATTTATTTATTACAATAATAATTCCTTTTCCTGCTTCATGTGCTTCTCCTAAAATTTTTGCGTCTTGGTCTGTTACACCTTCTGTCGCATCAATTAGTACTAAGCATACATCAGCTCTTTCTATTGCAAGTAATGTTCTCATTACACTAAATTTTTCAATAGATTCATTTACTTTGCTCTTTTTTCTAATTCCTGCTGTATCTATAAATACATATTTTCCAAATTCATTCTCAAATCTAGAATCTATTGCATCTCTAGTAGTTCCAGCAATGTTACTTACTATACTTCTTTGTTCTCCTAAAATCTTGTTTAATAAAGAAGATTTACCAACATTAGGTTTTCCAATAATTGCAACTTTTATTTCTTCTTCAATATTTTCATCATCTCTTTTGGGTGGTAATTTATCGTAAATTTCATCTAATAAATCACCTATTCCTATAGCATTTGCTGCTGAAATTGGATGTGGTTCTCCTAATCCTAAATTGTAAAATTCATATATCTCTGCAGGTGGTTCTCCGTAGCTGTCTGCTTTATTGCAAACTAAAATTACTGGTTTTTTAGCTCTTTTTAACATAATTGCAATTTCTGAATCTGCAGCTGTAACACCTTGTCTAACATCTGTAATAAACAAAATAACATTTGCAACTTCTATAGCAATATTAGCTTGTTCTCTCATTTGAGATATTATTATATCTTCTGATTCTGGTTCTATTCCACCTGTATCTATTAAAGTAAACTCTCTATCTTTCCAACTTGTATCTGCATACACTCTATCTCTAGTTACACCTGGTGTATCTTCAACAATTGATATTCTTTGACCTACTACATAATTAAAAAATCTAGATTTTCCTACATTAGGTTTTCCAACTATGGCTACAATTGGTTTTGACATTTATTTCTCCTTTTCTTTATATTATTATTTAATTGATAATCATATTTTTAAGTTTATTTTTATTTTATATTAAAATACTTATATATTATATACTATTTTTACTTTTTTTTCAATCTATTTGCTATTTTCTTCTTTATTTACTCCAACTGCATAAATTACAAATGCAATTAAACTTATAATAGAAATAATATTCGCAATTTGCTCTAAATTTGATTTTTGATATGTTACCTCTATTTTAGCATCATCATTTGCACCCAAAACAAACCCTAAAAATCCATTTTCTGTTTCTATACTCTCTAAAGTTATTCCATCTTCTTTTACTACATACCCAGGATAATATATATATGGCAATTCGAATTTTGTTTGCTCTTCAAATGTTTTTACTTTTGCAGAATACTCACTGCCATTTTTATTTTCATTTTCTATTAAAGCTTTTCCTTCCAATACGCACATTTCTTGTGTTCTTGTTGCTATATAAAATTTATTATAATAGGCTTTAGTTGGCAAATATTCTGCTTTATTTATTCCTGCAGAAATTTCATCTACTTTTCCTGAAATATTTCCTAATTCCATATTTTCTATATCTGTTAAATTTTCTGTATTTTGAATATGTCCACTTAAACAAATTATATATGCCATTGATACTACTAATAATATTAAACTATCTTTTAATTTTAAGTTTCCAACAATTGCTCCCATATTTATAGCACATACTATTGTTAGGAAAAAGTTTGCCAAAGTTAGAATTCTCCATGGAAATTGCAATTTTACAAAAATTCTTGCAAAAATATTTATAGAAAAAATACTAGTTGCGCAAATAAATCCTAATATACAAAATATTAAATAAGTAATATAATCTTTTTTATATTCATTTTTTAGTTTTACAAAGGCCATTGGTGTTAAAGCAAACATCGCTATTAAAAGTGGCCCAACTTCAAATACATAATTTTCTTTTTGTGCTGTTACAAATAACTTTCTAATTGATATTGTCTGTCTTGAAAACCCTTGTATTTCTTCATTTGTAACATTATTTATTTTATAATCTTCTCCAATTGTTGCTTCAAAATATGGCAACCATATACAAGCTGTTAATATTAAAATAAAAGCAAAACTCAAAATCACTTTTGACAATATTTTATTATTTTTAATTTCTTTAATATTTACAAGCAAATAAATTATTGATATTCCAAATACTATCCAGCTCAAACTTCTATCACACATAAACATTAGAGCTAAACTTATTGGAAATAAATAATGTTTTCTTTCATTGTTTTTTAAACTATATAAGCCTAAAAAAGTAATTGGTAAAATTGCCAATGCTAAATGTTCTGAAAATGCATTTCTAACATATATTTCTGTTAAATGATATGGTAACATCATATATATTCCAGCTGCAAGAATTCCAATATTACGATTTTCGGAAATTTCTTTTACTAAACAATACATTGTTATTCCAGATATAAACAGAGTTATTACTTCAAGTAATTTAAAACTTGTTATAGGATTTTTAAATACTAAATTAGTTATAGCTAATAAAATATCTGGAAATCTATTATTAAAAATACTATTTATGTATCCAAAATTATTTGCAAAACTTGGAATAATATTACTAAAAACACCAATTTTGCTTAGTTCGTAAGACTTTGATATATAATTTATTCCTTCACCTATATAACAATTAAATGTATTTGAAACTATCGGTAATGACAATAATATTGTTATTACTATTAATATAACAATATATAATATTTTTTTCTCTTTTTTCACTTTTTTATTCCTTTATTTATTTGATTTAGTATTGAGTTTGTCCATTTAAAAATTCATCATTTTTTATCCATTCTTCAACATCAAATATTTTATATGTTTCTTTTGTTTCTCTAACTATTACTTGACTTATGCCTGAATTGATTATTAATTTTCTACACATTAAACAAGGTGCAGCACCTTCTTCATATTCGTTATTTTCTCTAACTCCAACTAAATATAATGTTGCCCCCATCATTTCTTCTCTTGACGCACATATTATCGCATTTTGTTCTGCATGTACAGATCTACAAGCATCATATCCACCATGTCTAGTATCTGGCATCAATTTCTTTTTTGTACAATATCCTAAATCTGAACAATTAATTCTTCCTCTTGGAGCACCACTATATCCTGTTGCAATTATTTGATCATGATTTACTATTATACTTCCATATTTTTTTCTTAAACAGGTTGATCTTTCTGACACTGTTTCAGCTATATCTAAATAATAGTTTGTTTTATCTATTCTTTTTTCCATTTTATGCCCCTTTTATATTATAAATTTATATATTTTATAATATAATTTTAGTTCTAAATTGTCAATGAAATTTAAAATAAATTATAGCAAAGTTTGGCATAAGCATTTGTTTAATAAAAATTGCACATTACTTTCTATTAAAGAAAAAAAACGAACTAATAAGTTCTAAATACATAAAACCTATTAGTTCGCATAAAGCCATATATAAGTAACCTTTCAGTTACATTTTAATCTTAGTCATTACTTGCTTTTTTTTGCAATTACTTCTTTTCCATCATAATATCCACAATTTGAGCAAACTGTATGTGGTAATACAGCTTCGTGGCAATGAGGACAAGTTGCTAAATTTTTTGCTTCGATTTTCCATGTTGATCTTTTTAAACCTGTTCTAGCTTTTGACCATCTTCTTTTTGGTTGTGCCATTTTAAATCCCTCCTTTAGCTATTTATAAAGTATATATCAAAATATAATTTTACCTTAAAGTTACTTAAATAGTATACAATCAAATTTCTATTTTGTCAATACTTTAGAAAAAATATTCCTAATTTGCATTTACTTTACAGAATATATTTAATTTTTTATTTGATGATTTAATCTTTTTTACAATTTTCTATAAAATTTAATATTAATTTTTTCATATTTTCATCATATAAAGACATATCTTCTGGGTGCCATTGTACTCCTATTGCAAATTTTTTATCTTCAAATTCTAATCCCTCTATTAAACCATCTTCTGAAATAGCATTTATTTTTGCATTATTTACTTTTGTTACTGCATATTTATGTCTGCTATTTACATCTATTTCTTCTTTTTCTATTATTTCATATAATTTGCTATCTTTTTCAATTTTAACTTTATGGACATATTTTGCTGGTATTTGATTATGATTAATTTCTTTTTCTATAAATTGTAATATATTGCCTCTTTCTTCACCACAATCGATACTTGCTAGTAATTGCATTCCCATACAAGTTCCTAATACTGGTATATTATTTTCTAGTACATATTTTGCACAAAAAATATCATAATCATATATTCTATTTCCACCTGGCAAAATAATTCCATCACATAATTTTATTTGTTGTATTAGATCTTGTTTTTCTTCTTCTGTAAGTTTTCTTGCTTCTCTTGGTCTTGTTTCTTCAAAACATATATCTTGTGTAGGCATAATTAATATAGGAATTCCTCCACAATTAGAAACAGCCCTTCTATATCCATCTAAAGCACACATACAAGTTCTATCTGTGTATGTTGTATGTGATTTTGCTATAATTCCAATAACTGGTCTCATACTTCCTCCTTTATTTATCTGGATCACCCCATAAATCAAGTGTTTTTTGCATATCTTCTTTTGTTCTTGGTTCTAGTAATTCCTTAGTAGCTACTCTGACTCCGTTTAATTTTTCTGAAAACATTCTTACTGCATCATTTCCTCTATTGGGTGAATATCGTAAACTTCCATTTTTCATTTTATTTGTCGCAATTTGCTGTTGCAAACCACCATTTTCTGCTCTTAGCCTTTCTATTTCTGATACTCGTTTCGTTCCATTTCCAGCTACTGCTAGCAAATTTCTTCCAGGTTCAGCATTTATTTTTGCTTGTGCTAATTTTAATATATGTTCTTTTGAAAAACTTTTTAATTGACCATTTTGTCCTTTACTACCAAAAATATTAGTTATATTATTATACAAATTAAGCATTTCCGGTGTAAAATTTCCATCAAATTCTGTAATTGCACAAGCATATAAATCTGCTAATATATCTTTTACACTATATCGTTCTTTTTCTTCTGGTATTTCTGTCATAATTGCTTCTGCTTTTAAATCAATATTTTTAAGTTTTTCATCTTTTAGTTCGTCTTTACCTAGCAATTTCCCAAAGAATCCTACTTTTTCTGTTTGTATTGTTTCTCGTTCTGAATTTAGTTTACCAAGTTTTGCGTTTTTAATTACTTGATTTGCTTTTAAATACAAGCTTCTTTTTAGTTCATATTCCATTTGATTTGCATGAATTTGAGCAAAATCAGGATTTCCTTGTAATATTTGACTTGCATAAGATATACCATCTAAATATGGAGAATATTTTTCAGTTTTTTCATCAATTTCTTCTTGTGACATATCTTCTTGCACAGTAACACCTTGTAAATTTTTTTCTATATCAGTAATATTAAAAGTTATATCTTCAATTATATTATCTAATAAATTTACTCTTGTTTGAGGTTGAAAATTTATTCCTAAAGAACGTGCTATTTGTTGCATATTTCTTTCATTATATAGCATTTGATTATATGTATCATTAATTTTATATGTAATTCTATTAGACTCAACAGGTTCATTGTTTAATTTTTTTCCTAATTCTGTTATTGAGCTTTTTCTTCTTTCTTCAATTTCAGCTTTTTCCCTTGCTATTCTTTCCTCTTCTAATCTCTTTTGTTCTGTCTCTTTTCTAGCTATTGCTTCTTGCTTTGCTCGTTCTTCTGCCTCTTTTTTTGCTTGTTCTACCATTTTTGTTGCTTCAGAAATTTCTTTTATTTTTTGAGCACATCTTCCTTGTAAATATTTTTGTAATCTTTCAGTATAACTTGATGTTTTACTTTTAAATTCATCAACTAATCTTTTATCTTCTTCAATTTTTTCTTTCAAAAATTCTATATCATCATCATCCAAAGTTCTAGACAAAGAAGCCTCATGACTTTCAAGTCTTCCTATTTGCTTTTCATATTCTTTTATATCAGCTAAATTTTGTTCAAATCCATCATATACATCATCTTCTAAATCTTTCATTTCTTCATCCGAAACATTACGAACTCCAGGATTATAAACTGTAAAATAGCAATAATTAAAATCTCCTCTTGTACTAAATTCTTCTCTTTTAGCAACTTTAACAAATGGTGCTAAAATTACTTCTTTTTCATCTCTTCTATTAGGATCTCTATAATCATCTACATTTAAAAATGGTACACCACTAGCAACTTCCATCTTAAGTAAAGTTCCCGTTTTTCCATATTCACAGAAAGATTTTGCAACTGTTTCATCTTTGCTTATTGATATAAATTGCTTTGCTGTTCCAAGTAAAGCCTTTGCTCTTTCTAAACTTGTTCCTCTATACAAATTTCTACTCTCTGTGTATCCAATACTGTCTTTTAAGCTCTTCTTTTGAGATGTTTTATACATAGCAGAATATAAATTAACAAAATCTTCTATATCTTCTCTTAAATACTTTTCTCCGCCAGACCAATCGCAAATATGTGATACTTCTCTATATGCTTCTGGTGTAAAATCTGCTAGCATATTTATTCTAGGATGTTTATAATTCAAATAATTATCAATTGAGTTTCTTTCTTCACTAGTTACATTTAATATTTGTTTTGCTTCACTTAACTCCATATTTTTTCTCCTTTAATTGTATTTATTTTATAAATATAATAGAAAAAAGTCAATATGCAAAGTTGGACATAAGCATTTATATAATAGAAAGTACAAAGTACTTTCATATTATATTAAAAAGATGACAATTCCTTTTAGAATTGCCACCCTACAAAATATTAATATTTAATTAATATATAAATAATTCAATTAATATTATTAATTATTATTAATTTTTTAATTCTGGATAATCTTTTAAGATTTTATCTGCTATACTATCTGTATACTTAAATGGAATTACATATCCATTTAAACTATTTGCTTTTTCTTTTAAGTTATTATTTTCTGAACTAACAAATATTTTTGATTTTCCTTTACCATTTTTTGCTTCTTGTATTAAATTGTAAGCTGGTGAATTTCCATCAAATGCAATAACTGCTGAACTTCTTCTTTCAAAAATTTCGTAATTAAAACTTTTGTAAATTCCAAGCTCTTCTGTTTCTGTTGAAATACATACTCCATCTAAATCCTTTGATTTTAATTTTTCTTCCTCTTCTGCTGATAACATTTTTGGTACTATTGCATTAATTTCAAATTTTTTATTCATTTCTTTTGATAAATCTACTATAGCTTTTTCATATCCTTCCATTTTTGGACCTATTACAAAATAAGCTTTTTGGTTATCTAATTTATCTATTAATTCTTTTAAAGTTGCTTTTGCACTTTCATTTATAACCGTTTCTCTTCCTTTTGTATTAAAACTTCCACCTGCTATTATTACTGGGAATTTATTTTCTGGTAAAGATATTATTTTGTCTTTTAGTACTTCTGTTGCATCTAAATTATTTTTAAAATAAAATTTTATTTTTTTATCTTTACTTTTGCTTATATTTTCTTCTTCTAATTCTAATATTGCTTCTTCTAATGTTTTATTTTTTGTAAGTTTTTCAAATGCTTTACTTTTTTCTTTAAATGCTTTTTCGTTATTAGCTAAAATTTTATCTTCTACTGCACGCATTTTCATAAAGTCTTCTGTTGTTAGTTCTAGTAAATTTTGTGATGCAAGTTGTTCTTCTAATGTATCTGTACCATATATTCCAAATCCATCTGTTCCTTGCACACAAGCAACTCCACTATCCAAATATTGTTTAATAGGATGATTTTGTAAATCTGATAAATTGTTTAATCTTACATTTGAAGAAAGTTGGAATTGTAATACTACTCCCATATTTTTCATATCTTCCATTAACTTTTTACCTTTTTCAAAGTTAAGATTTTCTACATATAATCCATGACCTATTCTAACATTTGGACATTTAGCTCCTTCTGGTAAAGCTGATTTTATACATTCAATTGCAGAATAAACATTGTCTTTGTGTGAATCATTTTCTCCTGCATGAATTTGAATTGTAAAGCTGTTATCTTCATACACAGCATATTTTACAAGTTCTGCTATTAATTCTCTAAAATCTGCAATGTCGTTGATTTCTTCACCTATTATATCGCTACCAACTACATAAGGACTTTTAGCCATTGCTTTTAATACATTTAATGCTTCTATTATTTCTTCTGGAGAAAGCCAAACTCTACGAATTGCTGCAAGAAATCTTATTGCAACTCCTGTTTCTGCTTCAGCTAATGGTAATATTTCATGAAGTGTTTTTAAAAATTCTACGCCTTTTTCACCTTTTTTTACTAAATCAGTTGCTGAAATTTCTATATGCTTAATTCCTTGACTTTGATATTCTCTGGAAATCCACAATAATTTATCTTTTAATATATTGTTATTTTCATATTGACTTCCTGGTTTTGCATCTTCTAACATTTTATATAAATTTTCTTTTATTTGTTCATCTGGTATTTTATCAATTTGGCCTTTTGTATATTTTACTTTTATTTCTGCTTCTCTTCCTTTTGTAAATACATATCTATAAACTATATAAAGTTTATCTAAATTTGTAAATACCGCTTGACCATCTTTTATTAATACTAAGCTATTTTTTATTTTTCTAATATTTTCTTCTGCATTTTCTAAATTGTTTAATATTAAATCTGCAAAATTTATATATGTTTCATCTTTTATTTTTCTTTCAAAAGCTTTTCCTGTAAGATTACTATTTTCGTAACGTCTTTCTATTGATTTTCTATACATTTCCAATTTTTTAGATTGTTCATCAGAAATTTTTAAATTTAGCTTTTGAATAAAATACAAAGGATATCTAATTTGATGTTTTATTGCTAATGCAATTAAAATATCTGGTGTAAGCATTGCATTTAAATGTGTATGTAAATCAGTTCTAAATTTTACTTTTTTTAGTATGTAAGTTTTTACAATTGTTTTATCTACACTTAATTTATAATCTTTTGTTTGTGCCATTAATATTTTTGTAATTGCTGGAATTTTAGCTTTCATCTCTACTAATCCATCAGTATAAATATTTGCTATTTTTATTCCACCAAGTCTAAATATATATACTTCTTCATTATCTGCATTTAAAGATGCTGGTATTATCCCTGTAATTATCCTTTTATCATTTTCATCTTTTCTTGTTTCCGTTTTGCATACTTTTGCTAGATTTGTAATTAAGTTTCCGGAGTTATGGTTTGGTGTTTCTATACAATATGTTAATTCATCTTCACTTTTTTTGTATAGACTAACCTTTATATCTTGTTCTTTATCTAAATAAAATACTTTCCAAACAGACATTTTTTCCATTTATATTTCCTCCACAAAACTTATTTTTTTAATATTATATGGTATATTTTTAAATATACTTTTTAATTCCACTAGTTAATTCTAGATTATAGCACATTTTTTACATAATATCAATATTTTTTGTAGAATTATGTAAAGTTTCTATATATTTTATACATTTGTTTTTATGGATTTTTTACATAATTTTTTCAAAAACTTAGCACAATAAACAAAAATGTGAGCATTTTCATAAAATTTTGTTTTTTAAGATTATCATTATGCACAATTTTGCTTCGTATTTTACGCTAATTTTTCTAAATATCTTTTTTTCATTTTATCTGAAGAATGAACATATCTATTTAATGTAATACTAACATCAGAATGACCTAATATTTCACTTAATGATTTTACATCCATTCCTACATTTATACAGTCTGTTGCAAAAGTATGTCTTAAACAATGGAAATTTCTATAATTTACTCTGCATTCATCTAAACATTTTTTAAAAGTATATTGATACCCTCTTGGTTCTAAAAAGTGTTTGCTATTTCCTGTTAAGAAAAAATCTTCTTTTTTATAGTTTTCTTTAATTTCTTTTAGTTTACTATACACTAAGTTTGACATTGGTATACTTCTTAAACTTTTTTCTGATTTTGGCACATCTATTAAAATTTTGGTAGATTTGCAATCTACATATACTCTTTGCAATGTATGCTTTATATAAATAGTTTTTTTATTTAGGTCAATATCTTCCCATTTTAAAGCACAAATTTCTCCTATTCTCATACCTGTGTACAAACATAATATAATTCCTAAATCTCTAGTATCATTTGAATTTAAGCATTTTGCTTTTATTTTTCTTTTATCATTTGTTGAAAATACTTTTAAATTTTGCATTCTAACTCTCGGTAAATTAATTAATTCTAATTTCATCTTTATATCATATTTTCTTTCTGCGTATCTTAAAATAGATTTTAAAACTAACAAAATATCTTTTAAGAATTTATTGGAAATATGTGCCTCTTCTAAAAGATCATCACTAAATTTATTAAAATCATATTTAGCAATTTCTTCTAATGTTAAGTCTTTAAAAACTGGTAATAAATATTTTTGTATTTTATAAGTATAGTTGAAATATGTAGATTCTTTAATTTGTTGTTTTTTGTAAATTAAAAAATCTTCGGTAATATTTTCAAAAGTAACTTTCTTTTGTAATTTAATTATTTTGTTCATAAATTAACCACCTCTGGCCGTATTCTACTACATTTTCCTTAATTTTTTTAAAAAGTAGAATTATTGACCTTTTTGTCGAATTTTTACACTTTTTGTACTTTTTCTCCTTTTTTCTTCTTTTTGTCGTATTTTGTCGAAAGCGATGTTTTTGCTTTAATTTTTTTCTTTATCATCTTGTAACAGATTTTTATTTTTTTCATACTATGTATTATACAAAAGATAAAGAAAAACAATTAAAATTTCTTTACAAGGAGGGAACAAATATGCCAGAAAACAGAGGTTGTGGTTGTGGATTCTTAGACAATGATTGTTTATGGATTATAATCCTTTTAATTATCATATTCTGCTGTTGTGGAAACAACAATGGTAGAGGTTGTGGTTGCTAGTTTTTATAAAAACGATTACACAAAAAAAGTGGGCTGATATTTTTAATCAGTCCACTTTTACTTTTTTATAGGGATTTTGTATGTTATTATTTATTTAAAATTTTAGTACATTCCACCCATTTCACTTGGCATTGCTGTGTCGTGATGGCATGTGCATTCTTTGTCTTTCTTTTCTGTCATAATGCTTTCTGTTGTTAGAATCATTGATGCAACACTTTCTGCATTTTGAATTGCTGAACGAGTTACTTTTGTAGGATCTACTATTCCAGCTTTTTTCATATCTGTATATTCTTCTTTTGCGGCATCAAATCCAACACCTGGTTTGCTTGCTTTAACTTTTTCAAGAATTATAGCTCCTTCTAATCCTGCATTTCTTGCAATTTGTTTTACTGGTTCTTCCAAAGCCTTTAATATTATTTTAGCACCAATTTTTTCACCATCTGGTAATGTTTCTAATAATTTTTCAACTTCTGGAATTACATTTATAAATGCTGTTCCACCACCTGGTAAAATTCCTTCTTCAACAGCTGCTTTTGTAGCTGATAAAGCATCTTCAATTCTTAATTTCTTTTCTTTCATTTCTATTTCTGTTGCAGCACCAACTTGAATAACTGCTACACCACCAGCTAATTTTGCTAATCTTTCTTGTAGTTTTTCTTTATCATATTCACTCTTTGTTTCTGCAATTTGATTTCTAATTAAGTTTACTCTTTCAGAAATTTCTTTTTTATCTCCTGAACCATCAACTATAATTGTATTTTCTTTTGTTACTTTAACTTGTTTTGCTCTACCTAATTGAGCTATTGTTGTATCTTTTAATTCTAATCCAATATCTGATGTAATTACTTCACCACCTGTTAAAATTGCGATATCTTGTAACATATCTTTTCTTTTATCTCCAAATCCTGGTGCTTTAACAGCAACTACATTTAAGATTCCTCTTAATTTATTTAAAATTAATGTTGATAAAGCTTCTCCTTCAAAATCATCTGCAATAATTACTAGTTTACCACTAGCTTGTGTAATTTGCTCTAATAAAGGTAATATTTCTTGAATATTGCTGATTTTTTTATCTGTAATCAATATATATGGGTTATCCATAACTGTTTCCATTTTTTCTGTATCTGTTACTAGATATGGAGAAACATATCCTTTATCAAATTCCATACCTTCAACTACTGATACTTCTGTTGATGATGTTTTTGATTCTTCAATTGTTATAACACCATCTTTAGAAACTTTTTCCATTGCATCTGCAATTAAGCTTCCGATTTCTGCATTATTTGCTGAAATACTTGCTACTCTTGCAATATCTTCTTTTCCTTCAATTGGAGAACTATTCTTTTTTAAATTTTCAACAACAACATCTGTTGCTTTATCCATTCCTCTTTTTATTGCTAAAACATCTCCACCAGCAGCAACATTTTTTACTCCTTCTTTTAGCATTATTTGTGCTAAAACAGTTGCTGTTGTTGTTCCATCACCTGCAACATCATTTGTTTTTGTTGAAACTTCTTTTACTAATGAAGCACCCATATTTTCAAATGGATCTTCTAATTCTATTTCTTTTGCTATTGTAACACCATCATTTGTAATAAGTGGTGCACCATAATTTTTATCTAAAACTACATTTCTACCTTTTGGACCTAATGTAACTTTTACTGTATCTGCTAATTTATTAACACCTTCTAATAATTTTTTTCTAGCATCTTCACCATATAAAATTTCTTTTGCCATTCTTAATCCCTCCCTTTATTAATCAACTACGGCAAGTATATCTGATTGTTTTACTATTATATAATCTATTCCTTCATATTTAACTTCAGTACCTGAATATTTTCCTGTTATAACTCTGTCTCCTACTTTAACTTGCATTTTTTCTATTTTTCCATCATATTCTTTTCCAGGACCTACTGCTACAACCTCTGCTATTTGTGGTTTTTCTTGTGCTCCTGATGATAGAATAATTCCGCTTTTTGTTGTTTCCTCTGCTTCTACCATTTTTACTACTACTCTGTCTTCTAGTGGTTTTATCATTTTTAATTACCTCCTTAAAATAATATTAGCAGTCTTTTTCTTTGACTGCTAATAATTTATACCTTTTTACATTAATTGTCAATACCAATTTAAAATTTTCACAAAATTTTCACACTAAATTGCATTTACTTTACAGAATTGCATTTAACTTTTTACTTAACAAAATTTTCATTTTTATTTTTTCTTTTCAATCCTTGCTCCACAGTATTTACAATAAATATCATCTTTCTCAATTGGTCTATCACATCTACTACATACATCTTCTAATTTTTTAGTTATAATTTCGCCTTTAGAATTTAGGCTAAATGTCAAATTCTTAGCTTCTATAAATTCTGGGTTTTTACTTACTTTATACAATTGTAAAAATAATTTTTTCAATTCTTCTTCATTATTAATTTGACGTTTTTGATCAACTTCTTCAAAATTTGTGATTTCAAAGTAAGTTATTTTTATTCCTCTTTTGGCTAATTTTTCATCATAATTATTTTGACTTACTCTAATTTCTAATTCATTTGTTTTATTTTTCACTAATTGTATTGATAATTTGTATTCTTCTCCAAGTTCGTTTATTCCTAATTGTATAGAATTCACAACTATTTTTCTTATTTGTTCTATAAGTTCTTGTTTTGTATAGTGTTCTCTTATTCCTAATATTGAACTCAAAAATAAAACTGGATTACTTATAATAAAATTAAATTTACCATCTCCTGTAAATGCTGTTTTTAATGGTTCTTCTGTATTTTTTTCTTCATCAAAATGTAAATTAGTCCAATCTATATATTCAATAGGCTTTTTAAAATAAAATTTATTTTCTTTTATTTCTTGCAAATTTATAAATACTATAGAAAGTGGCAAATCTTTTGTTTTTATATCATTATATTCTCGCCATTTTTTTAGTTCTTCTGAATTATCTTGCATATCAAAATCTATTTCAAATATTCCGAACCTCATTACATACAGCATTTACTTTTCCTTGTTCTATTAAAATAGCATATTGATTTTCTTTTATTTTAATTTGAAGATGATTTGTAACTTCTACATTTAGTCTATATACTAATACATCATTATCTAATTCATTACATTCTATTACAGAATCATTATTCTTTTGTATTTTTACAAATTTCATTTTTTTCTCCTAAGTATAATTTACTTAATTAAGTATAATTTATATTTTTCATATAGTAAATAATAAATTTATAATTATTTTTCTTTATTTTTTAATGAAGCTTCTATAAAAGCTTTAAATAATGGTGCTGGTCTATCTGGTCTAGATTTGAATTCTGGATGAAATTGTCCAGCTATAAAGAATGGATGATTAATATTTTCAACAATTTCTACTAAACTACCATCTGGTGATGTTCCTGAGCAAATTAATCCTGCATTTTCTAATTTTTCTTTATAATCATTATTATATTCAAATCTATGTCTATGTCTTTCTGAAATATTTTCTTCTCCATATATTTTATATGCTAGTGTATCTTTTTTTATTTTACATGGATATGCTCCTAAACGCATTGTTCCACCTTTTTTAGTAACACCTTTTTGTGTTTCCATTATATGAATTACTGGATTTTTAGTATTTTCATCAAACTCTGCTGAATTTGCATCTTCAATTTTTAATACGTTTCTTGCAAATTCTACTACTGCCATTTGCATTCCTAAACATATTCCTAAAAATGGTACATTATTTTCTCTAGCATATTGAATTGCACATAATTTTCCTTCGATTCCTCTTGAACCAAATCCTCCTGGAACTAAAATTCCATCATAATCTTTTAATATTTCTTTTACATTTTCTTTATTTATTGTTTCTGAATCTATAAATCCTATATCAACTTTTGCTGAATTTGCAAATCCACCATGTCTTAAACTTTCTGCAACTGATAAATAAGAATCTTGTAGTAACATATATTTTCCAACTAATGCTATTTTTACTTCTTTATTTAAGTTTCTAACTTTTTCTAGCATTGCTTCCCATGCTTCATTTTTAGGTTCTATTTTATCTAAATGTAAATGTTTGCAAGCAGCTACTGCTAATCCTTGTTCTTCTAACATAATTGGTACTGCATATAAATTATCTGCAGTTAGATTTGGTATTACATTTTCTGGTCTAACATTACAAAATAAAGCTAATTTTTGTCTAATTTCATCTGATATTTCAATTTCACTTCTACAAACTAAAATATCTGGTTTAATTCCAAAAGATTGTAATTCTTTTACAGAGTGTTGTGTTGGTTTTGATTTTAATTCATTTGAACCAGAAATATATGGTAATAATGTAACATGTATATATAAAACATCTTCTGGAGCTTTTTCTAATCCTACTTGACGAATAGCTTCTATAAAAGCTAAACTCTCAATATCTCCAACAGTTCCTCCAAGTTCTGTAATAACAACATCTACATCTGAATTTTCAAAACTATATATTTTATCTTTAATTTCATTTGTTACATGAGGAATTACTTGAACTGTTTTTCCTAAGTAATCTCCATTTCTTTCTTTGTTTATTACATTTTGATAAATTTTTCCTGATGTTATACTACTGTTTTTTGTTAAATTTACATCTGTAAACCTTTCATAATGTCCTAAATCTAAGTCTGTTTCTGCTCCATCATCTGTTACAAACACTTCTCCATGCTCATACGGGCTCATTGTACCTGGATCAACATTTATATAAGGATCAAATTTTTGATTTACAACTTTATAACCTCTATTTTTTAATAATCTTCCTAAAGAAGAAGCTGTAATTCCCTTTCCTAATCCTGATACAACACCTCCTGTTATAAATACATACTTTGTGTTCATATATTTCTCCTTTCAAAACAACATTTATTTTTACTTTATAAAAAACTTGTGTGCAATGTTTGGCGTAAGCCTTGATATAATAAAAATTTCAAAGCGCTTTCATATTATATAAAAAACAAAAAACAGATTAAAAAAAGGGTTTTTTTTTAATCTGCTTAGTTTTCTCTTCTAACGACAATATTAGTTTATCATTTTATTTATAAAAAATCAAGTCTCTAATCATCTTTAATTTCATATTTTGACATTTTTGATTCTACATATTTAGAAGCATTTGTAATATTTCTTTTGTCTTCTTTTAAATCTATTACAATTTTTTTAGCTCTTTCTTCCTTTGGTTTTATAACAATTGTAGTTTTGTATATATCAAATCTGTCTAAATCTCTCCATCTTGTAAATCCATATATAGGTGTTCTTACACCTTTTGTTGTAATTTCAACTTCACCATCATTTAAAAATTCAAATACTACAATTACAACAAGCATAAAACCAGTTTGAATAATTGTTTCATCTGATTGAATTATTAATGCAAAGAAAAACAAAAATAAAGTATATAACTTTAATATTAAATTTACTATATCTAAAACTCCTGATTTCTTTACTTTTAATATAATATCTTCTTCCATTTTTCCCCCATAGCACAAAGCATAAAGCTTTATGAAATTTCATTTGTAATATATTTTTATATAGTTTTTCTAAAATTCCTATAAACAATTTGCAAATTTTACACGCAAACAATTATTATACGAGTACTAAATAAAATGTTTAAATTTTGGAAATTTTAAATTTTTTTAATTTATTCTTAATTTCTTTGTTTTACTGCTTCATATATAATTATACCAGCTGAAACAGAAGCATTTAAAGAAGTAATTTGTCCTTTCATTGGGATTTTTATTAGTATATCTGCATTATCTTTTACTAATTTACTCATTCCAAATCCTTCACTACCTATAATTACAGCTAAAGGTCCTTTTAAGTCTTGATTATAATATAAAGTTTTTGCATATCCATCTGTTCCAATCACCCATAATCCTTCTGCTTTTAATTTTCTAATTGTTTCGTTTAAATTATTTACCCTTGCTATTTTCATATAAGTTGTAGCTCCTGCAGAAACTTTTGTAACTGTACTATTTACTGCGGCATTTCTTCTTTTTGGAATTATTATTCCATGAACGCCTGCTGTTTCTGCTGTTCTTATTATAGAACCTAAATTATGTGGATCTTCGATTCCATCTAATATAATAATAAATGGATCTTCATTTTTATTTTTAGCTTCTTCTAAAATATCTTCAACTTCACAATAATTAAATGGTGGTACAATTGCTACAACACCTTGATGATTTTCAGCCATTGTATCTAATTTGCTTCTATCTACTTCTACTAAAACTATTTTTGCATCTTTAGCTTTTGCTATAATTTCGTTTATAGAACCATGTTTTTCTCCTCTTTCTATAAAGATTTTATTTATATCTTTATCTGATTTTAATAGCTCTAAAACAGCATTTCTTCCAGCAACCACATCTTCATAATCTTTTTCTTCTACTTGATTTCTAAATTCTTGATTATTTCTATTTGTTCTAATACTTTGACTTCCTTTATTTCTTTGAAAATCTTTTTTTGAAAAATCTCTTTGATTTTCTCTTTGATTTTCTCTTGTAGCAAAAGATTTTTTGCCTTTTTTCTCAAATTCCTTTTTTTCTTTTTCTCTAGCTATTCTTGCTTTTCTGTTTTGTTTGTCTCTGTAACTTTCTCTCATTTTTATTTCCTTATTCTTTATATTATTTAGGTTTTAAGTTTTACCTATAAACTAGTCTTCTTCATTTAATTTTAGAACTGATAAAAATGCTTCTTGTGGCACTTCTACACTTCCTATTTGTCTCATTTTCTTTTTGCCTCGTTTTTGTTTTTCTAATAATTTTTTCTTTCTAGTAATATCTCCACCATAACACTTTGCTAAAACATCTTTTCTCATTGCTGAAATAGTTTCTCTTGCTATTATTTTTCCACCAACAACAGCTTGAATTGGTATTTCAAATAATTGTCTTGGAATAACAGTTTTTAATTTTTCTGCCATTTTTCTTCCTCTTGAATAAGCACTATCTTTATGAACAATAAAAGATAAAGCATCTACTTGTTCATTATTTATGTATAAGTCTAAACGAATTAAATCTGCTTTTCTGTATTCTTTAAATTCATAATCTACTGAAGCATATCCTTTAGTCTTTGATTTTATAGTATCAAAGAAGTCATATATAATTTCATTTAATGGTAAATCATACTCAACTGTAACTCTATTTTCGTCTAAATATTTCATGTCTAGATATGTGCCTCTTCTATTTTGACAAACATCCATAACATTTCCAACAAATTCCTTTGGTATCATAATTTCAGCTTTCATAATTGGTTCTTCTATCATTTTTATTTCTGTAGAAGGTGGTAAATCTGTTGGATTGTATATTTCTAAAACTTGTCCATCTGTTTTATGAACTTTATAAATAACAGATGGTGCTGTTGTTATTAGTGCTAAATCAAATTCTCTTTCTAATCTTTCTATAATAATTTCTAAATGTAATAAACCTAAAAATCCACATCTGAATCCAAATCCTAATGCAGCAGATGTTTCTGGTTCATATTGAAGTGCTGCATCATTTAATTTTAATTTTTCTAAGGCTTCTTTTAAATTTTCGTATTCGCTTCCATCTACTGGATACATTCCACAGTACACCATTGAATTTGCTTTTTTATATCCTGGCAAAGCCTCTTTTGCTGGTTTTGATTTTAAAGTAATTGTATCTCCAACATGCAAATCTGAAACAGTTTTTACACTTGCTGAAATATAACCTACTTCGCCAGCTTCTAATTTATCTGTTGGTATATATTCTCCTGCCCCAAAATATCCAACTTCTGTTACTGTAAATACTTTCCCTGTTGCCATAAATAATATTTCATCATTTGGCTTTACTACACCATTTTTTATTCTTACATAGCTTAAAGCACCTTTGTAATTGTCGTAATATGAATCAAATATTAAAGCTTGAAGTGGTGAATCTATTTCTCCACTTGGTGCTGGTATATCTGTTACAATTCTTTCAAGTACTTCTTCAACATTCAAACCTGTTTTTGCAGAAATACAAGGAGAATCCATTGCTGGAATTCCAATTATATCTTCTATTTCGTGTTTTACTTCATCTGGTCTTGCATTTGGTAAATCTACTTTATTTATTACTGGTACTATTTCTAAATTGTCTTCTAAGGCTAAATATACATTTGCAAGTGTTTGTGCTTCTACTCCTTGAGTGCTATCTACTACCAAAATTGCACCTTCACATGCAGCTAAACTTCTTGATACTTCATAATTAAAATCAACATGTCCAGGTGTATCTATTAAATTAAATTCATAAGTATTTCCATCTTTTGCTTTATAATTCATTTTTACAGCTTGAGATTTGATTGTTATTCCTCTTTCTCTCTCAATATCCATATTGTCTAATACTTGTGCTTCCATTTCTCTAGAAGATAATGCACCTGTCATTTCTATAATTCTATCAGCTAATGTTGATTTTCCATGATCAATATGTGCTATAATACTAAAATTTCTAATATATTTTTGCTTATCTTGCATTTTGCCTCCATTTATAGTTGTTTTTCTCTTTTAAATTTATAACTTATTATACTTTATTTTTTTTAATCTTTCAATCATTTTACACTATTTTTTATAATGATTTATTAATATACAAGTTGCATTTGACTTTTTTTTTATTTATGTGTATTATTATATCATATTGAAATTAATGTCTTGGAGGAAATTATGTCTAAATATTTAAAAATTTTATTTTTAACATCAATTTTTATTTGTTTTGCATTCTGTACTTGTTTTGCAACAGAATTAGCACCAAACAACACTGATACTTTTACAGAACCAATGCAACAATCAGAAATAAATAATTCTATTAATGAAAATAATATTGATGAACTTTCGACTTCAAACGAAAATGTTGCAACAGATTCAAATACTGCTTCACAATCAAGTGCAGATTCAGTTACTAATACAAATTCATCTACAAGTTCAAATACAAAAGGAAGTTCAAAAGTAACTGCAGTAAATACTTTATCTGGTTTACCAGAAGCAAATTTAGGATTAAATAATATTTTAAGTATTCTTTTAATAGCTATCGGATTTTTATTAATTTTATTTGCAATAGCAATTTTAATTAGATTAAAAAAATAATATATAAAAAACACTTAGTAAAATTTCCAAAAACTTTACTAAGTGTTTTTTTATACCAGTTTACTAAAAATTCAATAAATTTTATATTCTAACAAAAAATTTACTCAAAATTTTCTTTTGCAAATTTGCACTTTATTTTTCATTTAATTTATTTTCTTAGTCTCTAGTATTATTTTGTGCAACATAGTACCAAATTGCTGCTACTATAATTATTGCAGCTACAGCAAAAATAACCCACATCCAAGTCGTTGTAGTCATACCACCTGTTAAGTTTCGTGTATCTGTTGATGTTCTTGTTACATTATAATTACTATTACTGTTATCTCTTCCTGTTATAGCACCTGCAACATCACTTGCACCATTTTCCATTTTTCTTCCTGCGTCTTTAACACCATTAATCATTTTTTGTTCTGCATTCATAGTGTCATTTACTATTTTCTTTGCATTATCACCAGTTTTATCCAATGATTTTGTTATTTCGTTTCCCAAATTTACATTATTTGAATTACTATCTTCATTTGCAAAACAAATGCCAAAACATACAGAAAGAATGACTGCAACAATTGTAGATATTACAAATTTTCTTGTCATACTTTCCTCCTATTTGTAAATACTAAATATGAAAAAATTTTTTCATATTTTTAGTATTAATCTTATTTAAAAAAATATGCTAACAAAATTATCCGAAAATATGTATATATCTTTTTTTATAACATAAATTTTAATATATAAAAAATTAATTCTATTTAAAAACATAGAAAGGAGGAACTAGCAATTTGCTAGCATACTTATAAATGAAAAAATTTTTTCTTGGATTCTTACTAATTATTTTTATAACTCAAAGTATTTCTTCTTATGCTACTTATTTAACAATTCCAACTTGGAATGATAATTCTGGCACCACTGAAGTTAATGCCGAAACGGCAGATAACTTTTTAAATATAGAAGCTGAAAGTGCAATTTTGATTGAACAAAATTCTGGTAAAGTTCTTTATGAAAAAAATGCAAATGAACAACTTCGTCCAGCTAGTGTTACAAAAATCATGAGTATTTTACTTATTATGGAAGCTTTAGATAGTGGAAAAATTTCACTGGATACAAAAGTTTCTTGTTCTGAAAAAGCATCATCTATGGGTGGTTCTCAAATTTGGCTTGATCAAACAGAATCTTTAACAGTTGATGAAATGCTAAAAGCTATTTGTGTTGTTTCAGCAAATGATTGTGTTGTTGCAATGGCCGAATTTTTGGCAGGTTCTGAAGAAGCTTTTGTTGAGCAAATGAATAACAGAGCAAAAGAATTAGGAATGAATAACACAGTATTTAAAAATTGCCATGGTATCGACGAGGATGGTCATATTACAACTAGTTATGATATTGCTTTAATGAGTAGAGAACTATTAAAAAATCACCCTTCTATTACGAATTATACTACTATATGGATGGATAGTCTTAGAAATGGTAAATCTCAACTTGTAAATACTAATAAATTAATTCGTACTTATGAAGGAGCTACTGGCTTGAAAACTGGTTCTACTTCCCTTGCTTTATACAATCTTTCTGCTAGTGCTACTAGAAATGGTCTATCTTTAATTGCTGTTGTAATGAAAGCACCTAGTACAAAAATTCGTTTTTCTTCTGCTAAAACTTTACTAGATTATGGATTTAATACTTATAATTATGAAAAAATTGCTACTAAAGGAACTGTATTACAATCTGTTGATGTTTCAAAAGGTATAACAAAACAAATAAATCTTGTGTTTGAAAATGACAGTGGTGCACTTGTAAAAAAAGGTTCTACTTCAAATTTAGAACAAACTGTAAGTATTAATGAAAATATTTCAGCACCAATTCATCAAGGTGATGTACTTGGAAAAGTTACATTTTCTATTAATGGTGAAAATCTTGGAGAAGTAAATTTAGTTTCAGATTCTGATGTTGAAAAAATAAATTTTGGAAATTTATTTAAATCAATATCTTATAAATGGTTTACTATACTTAGAAATTAAAATAAATATATATATGTATAATAGAAAAATACTATACACTTCCTATTATAGAAGGGCTTACGCCAACTTTGCATACAAGTTTCTTTCAAAAACTTGATGCGACGAACAAAAGTGGACATTTGCATAAAATTTTATCTTTTGAAATTATCATAATGTCCACTTTTGTTCTATAATAACTAATATGTTAATTCATAAGTAAAATTGCCATTTATGTAATATCCTGTTTCATCTACTGAAAATAACATAAATGGTTTTATATATATTGTATCTCCTGTTTTTGGAACCAAACTATTTATTGCGTCTAATGTAATATTTATTGCTTGTGAAATCATTATTATTCCTGAATTATTATAATTATATGAAACTAATGTATTAAAATTTTCTTTTGTTCTATCAAATATTGTTGTATATCCAACATCATCTCCTGTTGATGTACAGCCAAAATCTGCTGATTTTGCCTTTTCTTCATTCAATGTAAACACCAGCCCTATTTTATCTAATCTAGAACCTTTTATATCATAATTTTCATATTTTTTTGTATCTAAAGAATATACTTGTTCAGTAATATCTTTTGCGTAATGCATTCCTTCTAGTACACCAACAATTGAATTATCAACTTTTTCTAAATTAAGACTAACTCTATTCTCTGGTTCTACAGAAATTTCACTATTATATACAGCTGTATAAATTCTATCTACAGAAGCACTTTCATATAATACTTTTTCTGTACTAATAATATCTCCTACTTCATTCATCCAATATGAAAATCTACCATGAATATCATCATCATAAGCTTCAAATTTGTATTTCCAAACTTTATAATTTGCATCTTCTTGTGCTTCTACAAACTTACCATCATTTATTTGTATAGTTACTAGATTGTTATTTACACTATTGTCTTGTGTCCAAATAGTTTTTATTTCTTTTTTATCATAGTAGTCTGTTAATAACACTTGTCCTTTTTTTATTCCATTATATGTTATAATTCCGTTTCCTAATAATTTTAAACCTTCAACTTTTTCATTAATAATATTATTTTCTTCATCTATTATTCCAACTTGTTCTAAATAATTTAAAGTATCTTCGGTTGTAACTTCTTTTTGAAGAGAAGATTTTAAATTAGCTTTTTCTTTTTGTATTTGTAAAGCTACTTTAGATACTTCATTTAACACAGTTTCATTCATTTTTTCATCACTTTGATTAAATACTGTTTTGGCAATAACAGCAACTACAACAATAGCAATTAAAATAATTGCAACTACTATTAGAGAAACACCTTTTTCTTCTGTAAATTTCAATTTCATAACTATCTCCATTCGATTTATATTTTTATTTTAGTCATATTCATTTTACTATATCTTTTTTGCTATAACAATATTTTTTATAAATTTATCTATAGACATATCAAATATTAATAGAAAAATAAAATTATTTTTCTATTTACAAATTCTAGCAAAGAATATTAAAAGAATATTATATAAATTGTAATATTAGATAAAACTTTTTATACAAAGAAAAAAACAAATTACTAAATAGATTACTCTATCTAATAATTTGTTTTTAATAATTAGCTAATTAATTTTTTATTTAAATTGATATTGTTATAAAAATTAAGCAATACCATATTTTTTCTTAAATTTATCAGCTCTACCACCTGTAGTGTTTTGTTTTAAGCTTCCTGTCCAGAAAGGATGACATTTTGAACAAACATCAACTTTGATTTCTGGTTTTGTTGAATTTGTTTCAATTACGTTTCCACATGCACAAATAATTTTAGAAGCTGTGTAATTTGGATGTATTCCTTCTCTCATTTATTTCACCTCTTTCTCTTGTTTATCTAAACAATCTTAATTATTTTAACATAAAAGTTTTTACTTTGCAAGCTTTTTTTAGCTTTTGCATAAGTAACTTTTATTTTACTTTCTTTAATATACTACTACATAATTTGGAGTATTTTTAGATGATTGAACTTCTGCTTGGTTCATTTGATTATCGCCACTATTTTGATTTTCTTCTGTTTGACTTTGCTGAGTATCTGTTTTTTGTTGTACTTGTGTTTGAATAGTATCTTTTATTCCTTCTATAAATTCACTTTGCTTTTTCTCTTTATCTTTATTTTTAAATATAGAAGATAAGCTTTCTCCTCCAACTATGCTTTGCAATTCTACTTTTAAAGATGTTTTATTTACGATTTTGTATGTTATATTAAACAAACATGCAATAATACATATTATTAATAAAACTTTTTTCCATATTTTAGCTAGCATAAAAAAACTCCTTTCTAGAATTGTAATACATTTTTATTATACTATATTTTTATTAAAAGTCAATATTTTTCTGCTTTTCCTAAGCAAATTTTGGGCATTTTTTTGAAACTTTTTTCATTTTTTTTCAAAATTCTCTTGTTTTTTAAAACTTTTTGTGTTAAACTAATTCATAGTCAGTTCAATAAATTTAATTGGAGGTGCAAAACAATGGCAAAATGTGCAATTTGTGATAAGAAAACAAGTTTTGGTAATCAATTAAGTATTACTCGTTCACATATTAGCAAAAGAACATCAAGACCAGTAAAACCTAACTTAAGAAGTGTTAAAGCTATTATCAATGGTGAACCTAAAAAGATAACAGTTTGTGCTAAATGTTTACGTTCAGGAAAAGTTACAAGAGCTAACTAATAGTAAACTCAAAACGATCGTTTTTTTATTAATAAAGTAAAAAGAAGATACTTTTAAAAGTGTCTTCTTTTTATTTTGATTTTCTTCCTTTTATTTTTGACATAACCCCTATGTAGATTTTATTCCAAATATTAATTTTACTAAACCTCTTAATGGTTTTGGAACTTTTTTCACAACAATTTGCATATTCCTTCCTCCTTCTCTAATCTCCTAATAAAAATTTTATACCACAAACTATAAAGGCAATTCCCATAATTACAAGCCATGCCTCTAATGGAAGGAATAATAATAGCAAAATACCAATACCAAACCCTATCAAACAACCTGATATAATTTTTCTAAATTTACAAAAAAACACTTTTCATTCCTCCCTTTGATATATTTTATGCTTCAATATTTTATTATGTGAACTTTTGAATTTATTTGAATTTAATTCTTTTTTATGATATATTAAAGAGGAATTATTATTAAACTATAATCAATATAATTTATATAGAAATTCATTAAACAAATTGAAACAAAAATGCTAATTCGCAATGTTATTGCCTATATAAATATTATAATAAATTTCAAAGAAAGGAGATTTCGTATAAAACAAAAGTGGAAGTATAAAACACTTCCCTATTATATAAAAACAATTTGCATTATACGAAGAAATCTTATGGAAAAAATTATTGCTAAAAATCCAACTGCATATCACAATTATTCAATTGAATCAACTTTAGAAGCTGGTATTGTTTTAACTGGAACAGAAATTAAATCTATCAGAAATGGCAAAGTAAATATAAAAGATACATATATAAATATTAAAAATAATGAAGTATTTGTATATGGAATGCACATAAGTCCTTATGAATTTGGAAATATTTTCAATAAAGATCCTTTACGCACTAGAAAACTTTTACTTAACCGTAGGGAAATTGATAAGCTTACTGGTATGGTTAAACAAAAAGGTGTATCTTTAGTTCCTATTTCTTTATATTGGAGTGGAAATAAAGTTAAAGTTCAGATTGGTATAGGAAAAGGAAAAAAATTGTACGATAAACGTGAAGATATTGCAAAAAAAGATGCTCAAAGAAAAATTGAAAGAGCCATGAAAAATTCTTATTAAAAAAAAGACATTTATAACTGTATTTTACAATTATAAATGTCTTTATTTATATAATAGGAAAGTGCTCTGCACTTCCTATTATATAAAAAGGTCTATTAATTTTTCAGTTTAAAATTAAATTTCATCTTACTTTAAAATCTAAAATTATTAAAATTTTGTTTATACTATAACTAATCTAAAAATCAATATCTTATGCCTTATTTGCAGAGCAGAAAACATCATTGATTTTGTGAGCAACTGTTGCTTTTATTTCATCTCTTGCTGCTCCTAAATATTTTCTAGGATCAAATACAGATGGTTCTTCATTAAATACTCTTCTTACTTGTGCTGTCATTGCTAATCTTAAATCTGTATCAACATTAATTTTTGATACACCGTTTTCTCCTGCTTGTTTTAACATTTCATCTGGGCAACCTTTTGCTCCTGGAATATTTCCACCATTATTATTGCACATTTCAACTAAGCTTGGTATAACACTTGATGCTCCATGTAATACGATTGGTGTATTTGGTAATTTTTCTTTTACTTTTTGTAAAATATCAAATCTTAATCTTGCTTCTCCTTTAAATTTGTAAGCACCATGGCTTGTTCCTATAGCTATTGCTAAAGAATCACAACCTGTTCTTTGAACAAATTCATAAGCTTGCTCTGGATCTGTATAACGAGCATCATCTTCTGCTACATTAACTTCATCTTCTACACCTGCTAATTTTCCAAGTTCAGCTTCTACAACAACTCCTTTGCTGTGTGCATATTCTACAACTTGTTTTGTTAAAGCTACATTTTCTTCAAAATCATATTTTGAACCATCTATCATAACTGATGTGAATCCTGCATCTATACATTTTTTGCAAGTTTCAAAATCTGGACCGTGATCTAAGTGTAATGCAATTGGAATTGTTGTTGTTTCAACTGCAGCTTCTACCATTTTTACTAAGTATTCCATTCTAGCATATTTAATAGCACTTGATGAAACTTGTAAAATTACTGGTGATTTTGCCTCCTCTGCTGCATCTGTAATAGCTTGTATAAACTCCATATTGTTTATATTAAAAGCACCTATTGCATAATGCTCTTTCATTGATCTTTCAAACATTTCTTTTGTTGTTACTAATGGCATAATAAATTCCTCCTCATTTACTTTATAACAATTTTTCACACAATCATTTTATTTCTTTTAGACCTTAAAGTCAAGTATTAAAATTTAAACTTTATACATTTGTACAATATTGTAAAATTTCTCTTGAAATCTATGTAAATTAGAAAAAGATATATATTGCAAAATTTCTAAAATTTTTCTAGACACATTCGTCATTTATTAAACTTATATATTTAAAGAATTTAGTAATATAAAGCAATATATATCTTTTTTAGCTAAATTATTATCTTAAATAGTCTATTACGCTATACCTTTGTTTTGTAACTTCCACATTTTGATTCGTCTGGTCTGCCTGTTGAACAATCCTTACAAGCTTGTACATCTATTTGTTGTAATTCACAAAGATTTTGCCCTTCATTATTATATCTACAGCTACATACTGTACAATTAATTTTTTGATTTCCCATTTTAAAAACCATCCTTTCTAAAAAAGATGTAAGCTTTAAAACTTACATCTTTATTATTTACATTTTTTTAATTATAATACTCTTTATAAAAATTATCTCCAACAAAATTATATTCTATACTTTTTACATTTTCCAAAAATTCTGTATATCTTGTGGCATAACTTTTATTTTTTTCATTTGAAATTTTATAGAAATTACCATAAATTTGTTCAATATTTTCCATTATTGTTTCGCCATTTGAATTGATTAATGATAATTTCATTTTAGCATAATTAAATTTATTAAATTCCACTCCATCTGAAGTATTTCCAACAATATATAATCCATAATTTACTAAATAAGGATCTATATAATCATACTCATTTTCAAATATTTTTTGGAAATCTTTACCAATTATTTTATATTTATTATTTTCACCTTTTACGATATATCTATCTGTTAAAACATATATTTCTTTATATATATCTGATAATATATTTCCTTTTGAATCTATAAAATAAATTGTATGATCATTATAATTTCTAATTAATATTTTATCATCAAAAAAGTCTAATATTTGTGCTTTTCCAGACATTGTAACTTTTTTCCCATATCCAGTAAACCAACCTTGTTCACGCTTATTCAAATCATAAAAAGGTATTGTTCCATTACTAAATATATAAGCAAAATTTTCATCATAAGATATTGCATTACAATCAAGTGTTATTCTTACATTTAAATTATCTTTTTTAGCAAGTTCATATTTATCACTTAATCCCATGTTAGATTTTGTTACTATTAAATCGTATTCTACATTATAATCATATCTATAAGTGTAATCTTTTTCTGAATCTTCTGCATAAACTGGGACTTTTGAGATATTATTTGTTATCTTATTTATTTCGTATTGCATTGTTCCTTCTTGTTTAAATGTATTATTGTACAAATCTTGCAATTCTTGTATTTTTGCATTATAATTTTCATCTGCTGATTCAGATCTATATGTTAAAACTTTTCTTCCATTTTTTAGTATTACAATTGATTGTCCATCTTTACAAACTAATGCAATTTCAAATTTTTTATCATATACATTTATTTGTATAAAAGGACTTGCATAATCATATTCAAATCCTATAACTTCTTGCCCAGATGTTGTTATATAACCATATTTTCCATCTTTTTTTATATTTATATATGGCTCATTATACGGAGCTTCATTTAATTCTGTAACATATTTAAAATAATCACTTTTATAAGCTTGTTCATCCTCATTTTCTTTGTCTTTAATATATGTTCCTATTTGACTATAAAACACACTACATACCATTGATATTGCCATAGCAGTTGCTAATAAAATAGCTATTGATATAGCAAACATACTATTTACTTCTACTAAATTTTCCCTTATTGTTTTCGATATGATAAAAATTCCAGAAACTATTGGTAAAATCGCAATTAATGGTTCTTTTATAAAAATAAAACTCAGCATAAAGAGTGAAAAAATATAATCATTTCTGACTTCTCCATCTTTTCTATGTATAAAATACTCTATTAAATTAAATAATATCAAAACTCCCATAACAGCATAAATTGCAATTAATATATATGTTCGTACTTGATTTTCTTGTACTGTTATTAATGTTATATCTTGTGGCACAATAAAAGTAAAAACACCTATTACTATACCTAACAAGATATTTAAAAGTCCTATACTTATATTAACAACTTTTCCTCTCATATTTCACCCTTATATAAATTATTTTTCTCTATATAATCTTTTATTTCTTTTGGAACTAAATCATTATAATCTTCATTTTGCTTAATTTTATTTCTAACAAGACTAGAACTTATATTTTTCATAGCATCATCAGAAATAATTTGATATTTTTCATTTTTTCTATCATAAGAATTTTCGTTGTACTTTTTATTATAGAAAAGCTTATTTCCAACTTCATCTCTATCTAAAATAATATAATTATAATCATTTTTTAACTTTTCACTTGATTTCCATTCTGAAATCTTGTGAAAATTATCTGATCCCATTATAAAGTAATTATCTGAATTATTAAATTTTTTATTAATAATTTCAAATGTATCAATTGCTGTAGTAGGTTTATTGGAATCTATTACTATTTTTGAAACATCAATTTTTGCTTCTTTTTCTAAAGCTAATTTAAGCATTTCGTATCTGTATTTTGCAGGTATTAATTCTGGTTTTAAATAAAAATCTCCCATTGGAACAAAATATACTTTATCTAATTCACATTTTTCAATTGTTTCTTTTATTAAATTAATATGTGCAATTGTAACAGGATTAAAACATCCTCCAAAAAAACCTATTTTCTTTTTATTCACTTATATTCAATTCCTTTTTTACTACTTTATATATTTCTTCATGTATCTCATCTATTGTTTTTAATTTTTTATTTTCATCTACGCATTTAATTTCATTCCAGTCATATTTTCCAACTAAACTACATGCAGCATTATAGCTTTCTTCTAAATATTTTGGATTTCTTTCATGAATGTCTTTTTCTTGTGTATGTGAAAATTTATTTTCTCTATCTTTCATTAATTTTAAAGAAATTCCTATTGGCATATTTAGAAAAAATACTTGGCTTGGTTTTGGTAGTCCATATAAATTGAATTCTAAATCAAATAACCAATTTAAAAATTTTTCTCTTTCTTTTTCGTCTGTTATTTTTCCAGCTTGATGTACCATATTTGCAGTTGTATATCTATCTGCTAATATAATTCCACCATTTTCATAATATTCTTGATATCCTTTTTTAAATGTAGCATATCTATCTACTGCATAAAAAGTTGAAGCCACATACGGACTTACTGAATTTGGATCTTCACCAAATTCACCAGATAAATACATTTTTACTAAACTTGAAGAAGGACTATCATAATTTGGAAATGATACTGTTTTATAATCTATTCCTTCTTTTGTTAATCTTTCTTGTAATTTTTTAAATTGTGTTTGTTTTCCACTACCATCTGTTCCATCTATTACAAATAATTTTCCCATTTTATTAAAACTAATTAGCCAATAAATGGCTAATTAGATCCTCCTCATATATAATTATTTCTTTTTTTATTTCTTTTCGATTCTTGTAAATAAAGGTTCTATATTTTCTAATTGCAATCCTTTTTTAGCTTCTATATAATCCCAACTAGCTTTTTCTATTTGTAAATATTTACGAATTTTTTCACAAGCAACTGGCATTATTGGTTCGAATAAATTTGATAAATTTGCTATAATTGTAGAACATGTGTATATAATATTGTTGAATTTATTTATATCTTCTTTTTTAGCAATCCATGGTTCACTTGAATCGTAGTATTTATTAGCTTCTTCAACAAGTCCCATTATTTTTTTAACTGCTTCTCTAAATTCTAGATTTTCTATATCTTCTCCAACTAATTTATAAGTATTTTCAATTTTTTCTTTCATTTCTGGATTCATTTCACCATTTGGAATTTCTGTTAATCCTTTAAATCTTAAAGTACGATTTACTAAATTTCCAAATTTATTTAAAATTTCTCCATTATGAGTATTTTCAAAATCTTCTATTGTAAAGTTTGTATCTTTCTTTTCTGGTCCATTTGATATTAAATGATATCTTAATGAATCTGAATCATATATGTCTAAAGCTTCTAGAGCTGTCATTCCTATACCTTTACTCTTTGAGAATTTTTGGTCATTAAAGTTTAAGTATTCTGCTGAAACAATAGTATCTACTAAATGATAATTTTCTTCTTGACCTAGTAGTAAAGCATTTAAAATTATACTATGGAACATAATATTGTCTTTTCCATGACACATATAAATTTTGTTGTTATGTCCTTCTTTCCAGAAATCTTCCCAATTCATATTTCTGTCTTCGCAAACTTTCATTGTGTCTGTTAAATATCCAAGAACTGCATCAATCCATACATACATTCTTTTATCTTCATATCCATCAACTGGAATTTCTACACCCCAATTTAAGTCTCTTGTTACTGCTCTATCAACTAAACCTTGTTTTAAATATTTATAAGTTTCATTTCTAGCATTAATTCTCCAAGAAGAATTTACTTCTTTTGTATGTTCTTCTATTTGTTTTTGGAATTTTGATAAAGCCAAATATAAAACTTTATTATCTCTTTCTGAAATTTTAGAACCACATTCTATACAAGTTCCTGCTTTTAATTCATCAGCAGTAGGAACATGTAAGCAATTATCACATTGGTCACCTTTTGTTTCTTGTCCACATTCTGGGCAAGTAAGTAATATTTCTCTATCTGCTAAAAATTTATTACAATGTTCACAAAAAGCTTGTTTTTCTATTTTTTCATATATATATCCATTATCATAAAGCTTTCTAAAAAGTTCTTTTACTTTTTCTTTATGATATTCATTATCTGTTTTTGTGTATAAATCATAAGAAAAGTTTAATTTTTCAAACATTGTTTTAAATTCTTCGTGATATCTTCCGGCAATATCTCTTGGATTTACTTTTTCTCTTTTAGCTCTTTCTGTAATAGGTGTACCATGACAGTCTGAACCTGATACATAAAGTACATTATTTCCTTTTAAACGAAAATATCTCGCTAATACATCTCCTGATATTAATCCTGCAATATGTCCTAAATGAAGTGAACTATTTGCATAAGGCCATGCTCCACCAATAATTATATTTTTTTTATTCATTAAAATTTCATTCCTTTCTTGCTTCCTAAAAACCACATATAATAATTATTATTTTCATACTATATGTCTTTTAGGTTATACTTTATCCCAAAACCAAGATAAACTATCGTCATAACTTTTTTTGTTTTTCTTTTTTGCAACAATATCATCTACCCATAAGAAAGCAATAAAACTTACTAACAATAAAATAAATCCTACAGCTAAATAATTGTATTGATTTGTAATAAGTTCAGTTTGTTCACTTGATAATTTATCTAAGTGCATTGAATGATAAATTAAAAAGCATAAGTTTCCTATTGTAGCTATTCCTGGTATAACGGGTTGTTCTAGTTTTCTCCCTAAAATAATCATTAGTACTGTAATAGCAGTTGCACTTAATATGCCTGCAAAAACTGGTAAAGTTTCCATAATTTTTCTCCTTTGTATTTTTATAAATTAAAAATATTTATTATATATTGTATATTTTAATGAGTTCTTCCTTCACTATGGTTTGATCCATAATGTTCTATAGTATCTCCATATCCATCATCTTTTTCTTCTTGTTGTTCTTCTTCCTTATCTTCTGTTTTATCTTTTTCTTCTTCTTGCATTTTATTTTGAATTGGATCTAAAACAACTCCTGTTTCTTTTTCCAAATAATCCATTGCTGAATCAGCATTTTCATATGCATTTTCAATTTCTTCTGGTGTACTTGCATGTTGTATATTAACTTCCAACATATCTTTTATTGTTTCAACTTTTTCTTGTACAGTTAGTTTTTCTAAATCAGACATTCTAGAATTAATTGGTTCTTCATCTAGATTTACTTTAACTATTTCTCCATCTTCAAATGAGTATGTTACAACAAGTTCTTGGTCTTTATCAGCCTCTGCATTTTCTACTGTTGCACCAAATTTACTATCTGAATCCATTCTTCTAGAAAGCTCATCATCATATCTTCCTGTTTTGTCTACTCTACTATCTTGAACTAAAACATTTTTGTTTTTTTCTATGCCATCTTTTAATTGTAAAACTATAACCTCTCCACCAGTTTCACTAAGGTTTTCACCTTCAATTGAATTTGTTAAAGATTTTGGGTTTCTAACAAACATTACATTTTTTAGCATAGATTTTTTTATTCCAGCTTTTTCACAAGCTTCATCAATTTTTCCTTTGTATTCTTCTGGAATTTGCTCTTCTGATTCTTCTTTTTCTTCTTTTATTTCTCCATCTTCTACTTCTAATTCTTTATCTTTAAAGTCACTATTTTTCTTTTTTACTTCTTCTAATGCTTCTTTTGGATTATCTGCAACTATTTTTTCTCCTTTTGCATTTTTTTCTGCAAGATCATCTAAGCTTTTAACATCTAGTATTTTATTTACTTCCTCTGGCGAAATTGCTTTTGATAAAACATCTTTATTAGCTTTTAATTTTTGATTTAATTTTTCAGCCAACTTAAATGACTCTGGTGCTTCTTTTCCATCTATTGTTAAAGCCATAACAGCTAAATCTCTACCCGTAGAATCAATTATAAGATTCATCTTAAAAGCACTTCCATCAGGTCTTGTAACATCTATAGGAACTACATAAGTTCTTTTATTTTGTTTGCTGTCTATAACATCTTGTGATACTGGATGTTCTAATCTATGATTAGATAAATAATCTGATAATGTTGATATATTTTGCGTATCCATAATTCCACCTGTTTTTCTTAAATTATCAGATTTATCCCAAGTTATCGCTGCTACAAAAGCTTGCTCTATAGGACTTAGTATTGTATTTTCTCTTCCTTTTGCCATAAAAACCTCCCAAAATTAATTTAATTTTTTCTCTATTAAATCTGCTAATTCCTTTGCTCTTTTTGTTATATATTCTTGATTTTCTCCTTCTATCATAACACGAACTTTAGGTTCTGTTCCTGAAGGTCTAATTAGTACTCTTCCATTTCCTGCAAATTCTTTTTCTAGTTTTTCAATATTTTCTTTTATTTCTTTATCTTTTTCATAATCCCTTTTTTTATTCTCTAATACTTTTGCATTTATTAAAACTTGAGGATAAATATTTATAATTTTTTTTGCTTCTGAAGCTTTTTTATTTTGACTTAAAATTGATTTTATTAACATTAGAGATGTTAATATTCCATCTCCAGTAGGATTATAATCTAATAAAATTATATGTCCTGATTGTTCTCCACCTAAGTTATAATTATTTTTTAGCATTTCTTCTAAAACATATCTGTCTCCTACTTTAGTTTGTATAAAATTAATATTTTGTGTTTCAGCAAATTTCTTCAATCCCAAATTGCTCATTACTGTTGCTACTAAAGTATTGTTTTTTAATTTATTTTCTGATTTTAGATAGTTAGCAATGATAGACATAATAATATCCCCATCTATAATCTCTCCATTTTCATCTACTGCTAAACATCTATCACCATCTCCATCATATGCAATTCCTAATGATAACTTTTCTTCTTTTACTAGATTTGATATTGCTTCTATATGTGTAGAACCACATTTTTCATTTATATTAATTCCATCTGGTTTATTGTTTATAATTTTATATTTGATACCTAATTTTTTATAAACTTTCTCAGCTAGTTCAAAAGTTGCACCATTTGCTGTATCTATTCCAACGCAAAAATCTTTTGGCAAATTATCAAATTCGTTTTTAAACAAATTTGTAATAAATTCTATATATTCTTCTATGTACTCTGTTGCGTTTTCTGACACACCAATTTTATCTGATACAGCTACCATTTCAGACAATTGATCTGAATCTAATATTGACTCAATTTCTTCTTCTATTTCATCTGGAATTTTCATTCCTTTATTACTAAAATATTTTACACCATTAAATTCATAAGTATTGTGTGATGCTGATATAACAACACTAGCATCTGCGCCTGTTTTTTTAGTTAAATATGCAACAACTGGTGTTGGTATTACACCTAACAATTTCACATTTGCACCATAACTTAAAAAACCTGCTGTCATAGCACTTTCTATTAATGTTCCAGATATTCTAGTATCTCTTCCAATTAAAATTGTTGGTACATGATTAGAATGTTTTGCAAGTACATGTGCACCTGCTTTTGCAACACGAAATACTAAATCTGGTGTAAGTTCTGTATTAGCTATTCTTCTAATACCATCTGTTCCGAAGTATTTTCTCATTGTAATCCTCCTACCGCTATTATTAGCCTTTATTATTATATCTATATATTACTTAAAATTCAATATTTTGTGATAAATTTCTAACGAATTATATAAAATAGCTCGAACTTAATTCCGAGCTATTACAATAAATTTAATATAATTTTGTATTTTTAGTTTTTGGATATAGATTTTCTTCTATGTACTCATCCGTCATTTTAGATTCTTCACGTTCTTTATTTTTTTCTTCTTCTTTTTGTAATTTTATTTTTTCTAGTTCTAATTCTCTTAGTTTCTTTTGTTCTTCTTTTTCTTCTCTTAACTTTTTAAATTCTATTTCTTTTAGTCTTTTTTGTTCTTCTTTTTCTTCTCTTAACTTTTCTAATTCTATTTCTTTTAGCCTTTTTTGTTCTTCTTTTTCTTTTCTTATTTTCTCTAACTCAATTTCTCGTTTTTCTTTCTCTTTTTGCATTTCTTCTATTCTTATTTTTTCAAGCTTTTCGTGTTCAATTCGCTTTTCTTCTTGAATTTTATTTCTTATTTCTAATTTTTCAGCTTTTTGTATTGCTCTTTCTTCCAAAATTTTTGAGTATTTTTCTTTTAAGTTTTTATATATTTTATTAATTTTTATATCTTTTTTTTGTTCAGTTATATTTGATTTATTTATTTGCTCTTTTTGAAGTATTTCACATTCTTTTTCTTGTATCTCTGCTAAGTTTCTAGCTTCTGGCAATCTAGCTATTTCTTTTTTTTTTAGAATATTTTGTACAAATATTCTAACTTTTTTTAAATTTATATTGATTTTATTTACTACTTTTTGAAAAAAATTTTTAATAGAATCTATTTTACTTGTTTTCTTTTCTTCATTGTAATAATAATATTTTGAATTTCGCTTCGAAGATTTTATAGGTACACAATTTATACAAGTTCCTAGTATTTTTCCACCAACTGATTCTATTCCGTTTTTTACTTTTTTCAAATCATCTTTTTTAGTTTTATTGTATAAAGTAACTATAATTGTACTTCCTAACATTCTTGCTAATATTAGAGAATCTGTTATTGGAACTATTGGTGCTCCATCAAAAATAATAATATCATAACATTTTTTTAATTCTTCAATCATTTTTTCTAATTTTGGAGATGATAATAATTCTGATGGATTAGGTGGTACTGTTCCTGATGTAATTACATTTAAGTTTGGAACTTCTGTTTCTTTTATAAATTTTCCTAAATCTTCGTTTAATTCTACTCCGTTTTCATCTAAATTTGATATGTAATTTGAAAGACCTCTATTACTTGGTAAATTAAAAACTTTTGCTTGTCTTCCTTTGCGCATATCTGCATCAACTAAAATAACTTTTTTTCCAACTTGTGCAAATGTTATTGCTAAATTTGCAGAAACATAACTTTTTCCTTCTGATTGAAAGCAACTTGTTATTAAAAATGTTTTTGCATCTTTTGAATTTGTATTTGAAAATTGTACATTAGTTCGTAATGTTCTAAATGTTTCAGATATAATTGATTTTGGATCAGAATATGCAATTATTTCACTTGAAATTTTATTTTTTTGTTTTTTCTCTAATGGAATATTTATTAAATTTTTTACTCCTATATTTTCTTCTAATTGTTCTTCACTTTTTACAGTATTATCTAACAAATAATATAATAATATTAATCCACTTGACAAAACAAAACCTATCAAAGCAGATATTCCTAAATCTTTTTTATGATTTATATTGTATGGAGTTCCACTTGGAATAGCTTGGTCGACAATATATACATTATTTATATTATAGATATCTTTTATTTGCTCTGAAAATACTTTTGCTATTTCGTTTGCTATTTTGCAAGCTAGTTCTGGATTAGTATTTCTTACTCTTATTTGTATAAGTTGTGTTTGTTCTACTCTACTAACTATTGTTGACCCAATTATAGCTCCTTCACTTAAATTTAAGTTTAGATTTGCTATAACTTTTTGCACTAATGTTCTACTAGTTATTAATTTACTATATGTAGAAACTAAACTTGAGTTTATTGTTATTTCTGATTGTGCTATTTGATAATCATCTCTAATTTCTGTTGAATCACTAGAAAAATTACTGATTTTCCCTAACATTAAAGTTGTTGTTGATTCATATTTTGGAACAACATGGTAATAACTATAATAATAACCTATTGCTATACTTATTAATGTTACTATTGCAACAAACCATTTTTTCTTCCAATATACTAGTAATAATTCTTTTAGATCTATTTCTTCCATATATGTTCTCCTTTAATATAATGATTAGCATCATATGGGATATTTACCATATTTTATTTGCTATTATTATTTTTGTCGAATAATAATATATTTATTTCCAATAATTATATTATCATATATTTTTTCTCAAACATAAAAAGACGCAAATATATAGTAATTATATTTACATCTTTTGTACATAACATTTATTTGCGCTTATTATATCAGCCTTTTTTTATAAATTCAAGTAAATTCGACACATATTTCAAAAAATTTGATAAATTCTCGTACAAGTTTTTGCCAAAAAGAAAAAGTAGTAATTCCTCCTGACTTGAATTACTACTTTTCTTGTAACATTTATTGAATTTGATTACTAGCTAATTAATTAAACATTATAATCAGATACTTTTTTGTAAGCATATAATGCTGATCCAACGAAAGCTACTGCTAAAACAACTGCACCTAATATATTTCCATTTCCTGCATATGGTAATTTAGATGTGTTAGCTGTATTTTTAGCTGTATTTACAGTTGAATTTGTATTTGTATTGTTGTAACTACTAACTGCTGCATTTATTGAAGTTGAATTTGTATTTACTTTATTATTAGTAGTTGCATTAGTTGTTGTTGCATTTATACTAATAGAACCTGCATTTGTATTTGTTGCATTTGTAGTACTTGGTGTAACTGTTACTGAATTTGCTGTAATTTGAGTTGCATCACTCATTACATTTCCAAATAATATAGCTACAACTGCTACAATTAATAAACTTATTAATAATTTTTGTTTTTTCATTTTTAACATCACCCTAATCTCCTATACTTATTATTTAATTTTTCTCTTTTTTTATACATCTACTAATATTATAGCACAAACTTTTTTCATTTCAAGTTTTTTCTACATATTTTTTATTACAAATGTGTAACACTTGCCATTTTTTTGCATTTTTCTTTAAAATTCTCTATACATTAAATCTAAATAGTACTATATCTCCATCTTGCATTACATATTCTTTTCCTTCTGAACGAACTAAACCTTTTTCCTTAGCTTGTACCATTGAATTATTTGCTTTTTCAGTTAAATCTTCAAAAGAAATAACTTCTGCTTTTATAAATCCTCTTTCTATATCTGAATGAATTTTACCAGCAGCTTGAGGAGCTTTTGTTCCTTTTTTTATTGTCCAAGCTCTAACTTCTGGTTCACCTGCTGTTAAGAAACTCATTAATCCAAGTAAACTATAGCTTGCTTTTATTAATTTGTCTAATCCTGATTCTTGTAATCCAAGTGCATCTAGCATTTCTTTTTTATCTGCATCTTCTAAAGTACTTAACTCTTCTTCTATTTTTACACAAAGAGGAATTACTTCTGCATTTTCTTCTTTTGCATATTCTTTTACTTTTTGGACATTTTCATTAGAATCTGGATTTGCTAAGTCTTCTTCTGAAACATTTGCTACATACATAATTGGTTTTAATGTTAGTAAAAAGCTTTCTTTAAGAATTTCTTTTTCTTCGTCTGTATAATCTAAAGTTCTTGCTGATTTTCCATTTTCCAAAGCTTGTTTTACTTTTTCTAAAGTATCTATCTCAAATTGATATTTTTTATCACCTTTTACCAATTTTTTAGCTCTTTCTAATCTTTTTTCTACAGTTTCTAAATCTGCAAATATTAATTCCAAATTAATTGTATCTATATCTCTAAGTGGTGAGATTGATCCATCAACATGAACAATATTTGAATCTTCAAAGCAACGAACTACTTCTAATATACTGTCAACTTCTCTTATGTGTGATAAAAATTTATTTCCCAATCCTTCACCTTTACTAGCTCCTTTTACTAAACCAGCTATATCAACAAATTCTACTACTGCTTTTGTTACTTTTTCTGGATTGTAAATTTCTGCTAATTTATCTATTCTTTCATCTGGAACTGCTACAACACCAACATTTGGCTCTATTGTACAAAAAGGATAATTTGCACATTCTGCTCCTGCTTTAGTAATACTATTAAATAATGTACTTTTTCCAACATTTGGAAGTCCAACTATTCCTATTTTCATTTTATTTTACCTTTCTTATATTCTATTTATGCATTTCAGTTTGGAGCCCACTATCAGACTTGAACTGACGACCTCTTCCTTACCAAGGAAGTGCTCTACCACCTGAGCTAAGAGGGCCTATTCATCATCATCTGAAATACATTTTATTGCTTTTTTTCTGATTCTTTGTATTGCATTATCTACTGCTTTTACCTGTGCATCTAATTTTATTGCAATATTCACATAAGACTCTCCTTGAACATAAAAATCTAGTACTTTTTTTTCAAAGGTACTTAAATTTTTATCTATCCTGCTTTCAACAGCTTCAAAATATTCTTTTTTTGTGATTGTTTCTAGTGGATCTTCTACTAATTTTGTATCTAATATTTCCATTATTGATGTTTCGTCATTTTCATCATATGCTGACGTATTTAATGAAAATGATGAATTTAATGGTATATGTTTTTGTCTGTTTGATGTTTTAATTGCTGTTATTAACTGTCTTTCTATGCACAAATTAGCAAAAGTTTTGAATGAATTTTGTTTTTCAACATCAAAAGATTTGATAGCCTTGTACAAACCTATCATTCCTTCTTGTACCATATCCTCTTTTTCAGCACCAATTATAAAAAATTTATTTGCTTTCATGCTAACTATATCATTGTATTTTCCAATTAAAAAATCAAGTGCATTCTTATCTCCTGAATGTACTAATTTTATCAATTCTTCATCTGGTACATCTTCATATTCACTTTTAAAAGAGTAATATTCTTTATTAGCCATTAAAATATGTTCCTCCTAGAGCTGTATATAGTCATATTATATGTAGAAAATTCAGTAATGTCAATACTTTTCACTAATAAAACACAGAACAAATAATAGATTTTTTATCATAAAAAAAGAACCACTTAAAAGTGATTCTTTTTTAACTGTATTTAGCAATTTTTATTTTGCATAATCTATTACTCTAGATTCTCTTATTACATTTACTTTTATTTGTCCTGGATATTCCATTTCATTTTCTACTCTTTTTGCAACTTCTCTAGCCATTACTACCATTTCGCTATCGCTTACTTTATCTGGTTTTACGATTAAACGAACTTCACGTCCAGCTTGTATTGCAAATGATTTTTCAACACCATCAAAAGAGTTTGCAATTTCTTCAAGTTTTTCAAGTCTTTTAATATATGACTCTAATGTTTCTCTTCTTGCTCCAGGTCTTGAAGCAGAAATTGCATCTGCAGCTTGTACTAATACAGCTTCTATTGTAAGAGGTTCTACATCTCCATGGTGTGCTTCAACTGCATTTATTACTAATTCGTTTTCTTTATATTTTTTCAATATATCAACACCAATTTCAACATGTGTTCCTTCCATATCATGGTCTAAAGCTTTTCCTATATCATGTAATAAACCTGCTCTTCTAGCAATTTTTGAATTAATTCCTAATTCATCTGCCATTATTCTAGCCAAGTTTGAAACTTCAATTGAGTGGTTTAATACATTTTGACCATAACTAGTTCTATATTTTAGTTTTCCTATAAGCTTGATTAAATCTGGATGTAAATTGTTTACACCTGTTTCTAAAACAGCTCTTTCTCCTTCTTCTTTGATAATTGATTCAACTTCTTCTTTTGATTTTTCAACCATTTCTTCTATTTTAGCTGGATGAATTCTTCCATCATCAATCAATTTTTCCAAAGTTAATCTTGCAACTTCTCTTCTAAGAGGATCAAAACCTGAAATGATAACAGCTTCTGGTGTATCATCAATTATAAGATCAATACCTGTTAATGTTTCTAGAGTTTTTATATTTCTACCTTCTCTACCAATAATTCTTCCTTTCATTTCATCATTTGGAAGTGAAACTACTGATACAGTTGTTTCTGATGTATGATCTGCAGCACATTTTTGAATTGCAAATCCTACGATTTCTCTAGCATTTTTTAAGGCATCTTCTTTTGCTTTAGCTTCTGCTTCTCTAATAATTGCAGCTTTTTCTGAAGTTACTTCTTTTTCTAAGTCGTTTAGTAATTTTTGTTTTGCTTGTTCTTCTGTAAGTCCAGAAATTCTTTCTAGTTCTTGTTTTTCTTTTTCTACTAAACCTTCTAATTCTTGTTTTTTCTCTTCATTTTCTGCAAATTTTCTTTCTAAGTCTTTTTCTTTTCCGTCATAAATCATTGCTCTTTTTTCAAGATTTTCTTCTTTTTGAATTAATCGTTTTTCTTGAACTTGAACGTCGCCTCTTCTTTCTTTTATCTCTTGATCTAATTCATTTCTTATTTGTAAAATTTCTTCCTTGGCTTTAATTAATTCTTCTTTTTTCATGTTTTCTGCTTCTATTTTTACATTTTCTAATAGTCTTCTTGCTTCGCTTTCAGCACTTTGAATTTTAGACTCTGCAATTCTTTTTCTGATATATACTCCAACCGGAATAAAAATTACAGCTGAGATTAAGAAAGTGGCAACAATAATTAAAACTATTTGCATAATTATTTACCTCTTTCTATTAAATTTTCAATGTACAAATAAATTATCTATAAACTAATTTTCATTTTATATAATTTATATTGTATAGTAGTATTCCTACTCTGTTTTTATTTTATATGTATTACGGTAAACTGTCAAGTTTTTTTACTATTTTTCATACTTTATTTTCAATTTTTCTAGCATTTTATTATAAGTTTTTTAATTTTTATTAATATCATAATTATTAAATGACCAAAAGTGGACATTAGATAATTGTAGAAGACAAAATTTAAAAGAAGAACTTCTTTTGTGAAATTCTTCTTTTATTATTTTAAATATATTTTTATTTTTTATATTTAATTATTAACTTTATTTATATTTAAGACTAAGCTCTAGGATGTGCTTTATGATAAATTTCTTTTAAATTTTCATTTTGAAATTGCATATATACTTGTGTTGAAGAAATATCTGAATGCCCTAGCATTGTTTGTATTGCTTTTAGGTCTGCTCCATTTTGTAAAAGATGTGTTGCAAATGAATGTCTTAAAACATGTGGTGTTATATCTTTAGTAATGTGAGCTTGTTCTTTATAGAATTTTACAATTTTCCAAAATCCTTGTCTTGTTAATCTTTTTCCATTTACATTTACAAATAAAGCTTTATTTGATTCATCTTTTATTAGGATTGGTCTTGCTTTTTCAATGTATTCTTTTAATGCTTTCATTGATAAAGATCCTAATGGTATATCTCTTTTCTTAAATCCTGTATGACAATATACATAGTTTTCGTCTAAATTAATATCATCTATATCTAATGAAATTATTTCTGTTACTCTCATTCCAGTAGCATAAGCAAATTCAAGCATTGCTTTATCTCTGATACCTTTTAAGTCAACATTTTTTGGTTGTTCTAATAATAATTCAACTTCTTTTGATGTCAAAATATTTGGTGCTTTTTTTTCTACTTTTGGTGATTGTACTCCAACTGTAGGATCTTTTCTAATTTTCTTTGTTCTTAACAAAAATTGATAAAATGCTCTAATTGTTGCTAAAGCTCTTGAAATTGTTGATGTTTTTTTATTCATGCTTTTTAAATATTCAAAATATTCATTTATGTCATCAGCATTAATTCTTAAGTAATTTTTCTTGTGTTGCTCTATGTATGTTTGATATTGTAAAATATCTCTTTTGTAAGATTGCAATGTATTAGAAGATACCTTCTTATCATTTTCAAGAAATTCTAAAAAAAGTTTTATTTGTTTATCCATGCTATTTCTCCAATCATACTTTTATTTATTTTTTGCATATTATGGCTATGCAATACCTATAATTTACATAAGACATATATGTTATATCAAAAGAAACTTAAAAAGTAAAGTCTTTTACAAAAAATCTTTCAAAAAAATTAAAAAATTTGTAGATATATACACTTCTATAAAGCTTGCAATTACTGATAGTACTAATGATATTAACATAATTAATGAATGTCTAAATAATTCCACTTTTAAGTTTACGATATTTCTTTTTATATTTACATATAATTGTATGCCACTATTTGCTATTAAAAAAATTGCCATAAATAATATAATATTTTGTAAAATCATTGTTGACAATACAAAAATTATTCCTGTTTTTATTCCTGAACTTGCAAATATTGCAGCTACTGTATATCCTAATGAAAATCCTTTATATAAACAAGCTAAATAGATAAAAAAACTCCCTATTATTGTACAGCCTAAAAACCAAATTAATATTATAAATATGCAATTATTTTTTAAACTTTCTAATAGTAAAAGAGCTTTATTTATACCTTCTGCATTTTTTATATTTGAAATTAAAGTTTGTATATAAGAATTTATACTTGTAAGTTCTGATTCGCTTCCTTTTTGTATATAAATCACGCCTAATATAAATCCAATTGCAATGAAAATTGCTATTAATGTATATTCTTTTTTATATTTGCTTAAGTGAGAAATAAATAATTTTCTACTTTTTTTCATTTTATAAGAGCCTTTCTTAATTTTCTTTAACTAAGTTTATTCTCTTATTTTTGAAAAAAGAACATAAAAAAATTATTTATTTTATTCTACTTTTCCGTAAACTCCACCGCCACCTTCTACAATATGCATTTTTCCTTCTCTTGCATTTATAATGTTTTTTGCAATTTTTTCTCCAACAACTGCTTCTATATCATCATCTGATAATTTGTGTAATATTGTCATTTCTGTACCAAATTGATTTAATAATTTATCTATTGTTTTTCCACCTACTCCTGGTATGAATGTAAGTGGTATTTGATAAACATAAGGTGGTCTATTGGCCGGACTTTTAGTTGTCGGTTTATCTTTTATAATTTCGATTCTGTCAAAAACACCCATTGTTATATTTTTGCTATCACATGTATCACATTTTGTAACTGGTGCTTCACCTTCAATTCTTTTTCCACAAACTTCACAATATGTTCTATGATATTTTCCAAGTTTTGGATCTAATCCATAATTGCATACTATTTTTCTGTTATCTTCGTTTTTTAAGGCTTTTAATAATTCTTTATAGCTTATATCTTCAACTTCTATAACATTATATTCTCTAGCAATTTTAGGCAAAGAGTGAGCATCTGAATTTGTTAAAAATGTTTTTTCTTCTAATTCGCTTATTTCATCTGCTAAATATGTATCTGAACTTAATCCTAATTCTATTGCTGGTATATGTGAATATTTTTCTTTAAATATTCTTTTTAAGCTTTTTGTACAATTTCCATAAAAACTTTTATGTGGTGTAAAAGCATGTGCTGGCACTAAAATTCCATTATTAGCTTCTACAATATCTATTAATTCGTATGCAGATATATCTGCTCTTTGAGAACTTAAAGTCATATTTTTTATATGTTTACTCATTTCTTGTGAAAATGCTTTTATGTCTTTTAGAGTTGGGAAATAACATAAATTATGTGCACTTCCTGTTTTTCCATCTTCATTTTTTTCTGATGTTTCTATTTCACTACCTAATATAATACAAACTTTATCTTGGTAAATAATTCCACCATCTTCTATTTCGTATGCTTCACCTGTTTTTAAGAAGTTTTCAATGTCTTCAATAACATAAGGTGATGCACAATCTATAATTCCTACTATATTTATTCCTTTTCTTTCTACACATTCTTTAGCTATATTAGCAAAATTTAAGCTTCTTGCAGCTGTAATTTTTATTGGTTTACCATTTTCGCTTCTTCCTATATGAACATGTAAATCTGCAAATACTTTATACATTTCTATATTCCTTTCTATGTTTCTAAAACTATTTGTATTATATTTCTTTTTCCGACAAAATTCAATCACTTTTTTATTTTTCATTATGATATTTGGTTCATATATATAATTCGTTAAAAAGTTTATATGCAATTCATTTCAATGAAATAAATATTTTTGGCATAAAAAAAAGAAGCAAATCTGTAAGCCGGGTTCTGTCGTGAATAGTCATTTATCTAGGATATATATTGCTATATATCTCAAGCCACTCAAATCGAGAAAATGGCGAGCAGCCTTAACTTTCTCTACAAGGTGTTGCTCCAGATAGGGTTTACACAGCCAATGTATCACTACACTGCTGGTGGGCTTTTACTCCACCTTTTCACCTGAACCTAAAAAGGTTGTTATTTTCTGTTGCACTTTCCCTAAGGTCACCCTCGCTTGACGTTATCAAGTATCTTTGCTCTATGGAGCCCGGACTTTCCTCTCGTGGTACCTTTCGGTATTCACCAGCGACTATTTAATTTACTTCTTTGTATATTTTACTCTGATTAAAATTCTTTGTCAAGTTTTAATTTTGCAACAAAAAATCCTTCATATAAATCTGTTGGTTTAACACATAAAACTCCATCAATACTAGTTGGCAATTTTGGTAAATCATTAAACTTTTCATCATTTATTGGCTCAATTTCAATAATTCCTAAATTCAAAAATTTCTTAATTATTTCTTCATTTTCTTCTTGCAAAATTGAACAAGTCGAATATACTAATTCACCATTTTTTCTCAATATTTTTAATGCTTTTTTTAGTAAAATTTCTTGTGTTTTTGATGAACGATTTATTAATTCTTCTGTAAAATATTTTTTGTAGTTATCGTTTAATAAGGTAATTGTCCCACTTCCACTACATGGTGCATCTAATAAAATTTTATCAAAAGAAAAGAAATCACTTAAATTTCTAGAATCTTCTTTCATTAAATTTACACCTTTTGCACCTTGTTTTTGGATATTGTATTCTAGTCTTTCATATCTTATTTTATTTTTTTCGCATGCTGTTATTAAAGCTTTGTTATTAGATATCATTGCTATTTCTGTTGTTTTTCCTCCTGGTGCAGCCGTCATATCTAATATATTTTCTTTTTCCTTTGGTTCTAGAATTATCGGTGGTAACATTGAAGATATACTTTGTAAATATATTTTTCCTTCTGTATAAATATCTAATTTTTTTATTGTATCTTCTTGATTTTCTTCTAATATAATTGCATTTTCATATATATTGCTTATTTGATACTCAATTTTTTCTTGTTTTAATATTTCTTCTATCTCTTGGACAGATGTTTTTATTGTGTTTACACGAAATGTAGTTTTTCTTTTTTTATTAAATCCATCAATAATTTCATTTGTTAATTCTTCATTATATTGTTTTACTAATTTTTCTTTAAAAAAATTTGGTATGTGATTACATTCATTTGCTGATGTGTCGGACATCGTAAATTGTTCCTTTCTACAAATTTTTACCTTTTAGTCTTTCCAATTCTTCTTGTGTATATTTTATTGTTGTTGGTCTTCCGTGTGGACATGTATATGGATTTGGTAATGAAAATAGTTCTTGTAATAAAGTATCAATTTCTTTAAAAGTTAATACCATACCAGCTTTTACAGCAGCCTTACATGCAACTGTTGCAATAAATTTATTTTCTATTTCTTGTTTTGATGTTCTTGCATAAGAAGTCAATTCTTTTAAAGTATCTTGAAATATTGTAGCACTATCCAAACTATATGCAATGTTTGGAACTCCACTAATTTTTATTGTATCATTTCCAAAATCCTCTATTTGAAATCCTACTTTTTTAAATACTTCTATATTATCTTTTACAAGTTCTACTTCTGACCTTTTAAGTGGTAAAATAGTTGGAATAATTAACATTTGAGTTTCTGGATCTTTTCCACTATTATAACTATCTTTTACTTGCTCATACAAAACTCTTTCATGAGCAGCATGTTGATCGACAAAATATAATTCTCCTGATATATCAATCATTATAAAAGTTTTGAATACCACTCCAATATATTTATATTCTAATTTTTTATTTTCTTTTGCAAGTTCTTTTTTTATTTCTGCAGACGCTTCAGCACTAATATTTTTAGCATTTTGTATTCTTTTTAATAATGGATTTTCAAAATTCATATTGTTTTTTAAATCTACTGAATTTGATTTGATTTTATCTTTTTCACTAGAATTGTCAACTTGTATACTAAAGCTTTCTGGCAAATAACTTTCTTGTTTTTTTACATAATCTTCTCTAATACTTTCAGAATTTCTGGTTTCATTTCTTCCCAAAAATTCCTCTTTAAGTAAAGCATCTTTAACTCCTTGATAAACTAATTTGAATACATCATCTTCATTTTGGAATTTAATTTCTTTTTTAGTTGGATGTATGTTCATATCTACTAATTGAGTAGGAATTTTTGCATTTAAAATAACAAATGGAAATTTTCCTATTTTTAAAGCACCTTTAAAAGCCTGTTCTGCTCCACTCGCCAAAATATCGTTTTCAATTGAACGATTATTTACGAAAAATATTTCATTCTTTCTATATGGCATCTCTACTCTTGAACTTCCAACAACACCTTTTATATTTAAATTTTGATATGTATAGTCTACATCAATTAAATTATTAGCTACATCTTTTCCAAAAATTTCATATACTGCATCTTGCATTTTGGAATTGCCACTTGTTTTTAATACTGTTTTTCCAGAATTTATTAATTTAAAAGAAACATCTAAATTTGATAAAGCTTGTCTTATTAATACTTTTTTTATTTTTTGTAATTCTGAATTATCATTTTTCAAAAATTTATATCTAACTGGTACATTAAAAAATAAATCTTTTACTACTATATTTGTACCTTTACTACATTCTTTTTCTTCGATTTTTCCTGTTTCATTTCCTTTTACTCTATATGTATAGCCTGTTGTAGCATTTTCTTTTTTGCTTGTCAAAGTAACATCTGCAACAGATGAAATACTTGCTAAAGCTTCACCTCTAAAACCCATTGTTAGCACTTTGCTCAAGTCTTCACTACTACGTAATTTACTAGTTGCATGTCTTTCAAAAGCAATATCTATATCATCATAATCAATTCCTTTACCATTATCAGTTACTCTTATATAAGTTTTTCCACCATTTTTAACTTCTATTTCTATTCTAGTAGCATTAGCATCTATTGAATTTTCTACTAGTTCTTTTACAACAGAAGATGGACCTTCAATAACTTCACCAGCAGCAATTTGGTTTATTGTTAAATCATCTAATAATTTTATTGTTTTCATAAAATACCTTTTTCCTTTTTATAATTCAAATATATTTGCTTTCAGTATCAATTTTGATATTTTACTTTTTTCTTTTAAAGGTACTTCCCATCTGCTACCAGTAATTGATCTTCCCTTTTTGTATTCAGCAGATGGTTCTCCTAATATTTTTTGTAATTCTTTTTGTAAATCAACTTTATTTGTATAAATAGATAATATTTTTTCTCCATATAACACATTTACAGTTGTTTCTGTTTCACATAAATTAGCTTGTTTATAAATTTTACTCATTTCTACATCCTTTGATTAATTTTGAATCATTTTATCACAATTTTTTAGATTTTTCTACATTTTTTAATTAATCAATTGTTTGCCAAATATCTATATCTCCAGATTTTAATATATTTCCATTTTTGTCTAAAAGTATATGATCTGACTCGAAATATGGTTCATCTGTATCTGTTTGGAAATACATCATATTAGTTTCATAACTTCCTGAAAATAAATTATTTCTAAGATTTTTTAGAGATTGTGGTAATACTTTATTTTCAAAACTAGTTTTAGTTGTAGTTAAATAGTACTTATTACCATATACTCTATAATTACCATCATTTTCATTGTTAAGTCCATCACATTCATAAAAAGAATTTAATGCATAAAAATGATTTGAATCATCTTTAGCTTTTTGCTTAAATTCTACTACTGATTTATTTATATAATCTTTAATTTTTTCATCAACTTTTTCATTACTATCTTTTGTAGAATTAACTAATGATACATCAATATAATAATTTTCTTCATGTTCTAAAACTTTATATGTTACAAATAATTCTGTTACTAAGTTATTAAATGGTCCAACTTTTTCATATTTTCCATCATATAGGTTTGTCTTTACATTAAATCTATCATAAATAATTACATTATCTGCTATATCTTGGAATGTTATTTCTGCATTAGTTATAAAATCTTCATCAGCTATATATAAAGTAGAAGGACATACAAAAAAGTTTATATCTTTTCCTCTTTGAAAATCACTTACTATTTTATAAATATCTTCTTCTATATTGCTACTATCTTCACTTTGGACGCAATCTCCTGTTCCTTCATTAAAATCAACATAAGATTGAGCAATGCTATTGTATAATTTTTCTAATAAAATATTGCTTATTTTAGATTTTGGACCTAGTACATCTTCTATTTTTAATTTTTCGCCATTTACAAGATTATAATTTATTCCTTTTGTATAATATTTATAATTACTGCCTTTATTTTCTATTGTTAAAATATATTCAATAGAAATTATATTAGCAAAATTTCCTTCTACTACTGCAGAAGTCTCAATGCTTAAAGCTTCTGGATTTTTTTCCAATATATTTTGTACAAATTCATTAATATCGTCTTTAATTTTTTGATTTATCTCTTCTTGTAATTTTTTATCTTTTAATCCATCTATTTCTACATATTCTAATTCTTTTCCATCTAAATTTGAATTTTTTTCTGTTTTTTTCTCACATTTTAGTGGATTTGTATAATATGTTCCATCTAAATCTACTGTTGAATATTTTGTATCTTCTTCTTTGGCAATTTCTTTTACTTTTTCAACGATATTATCTTTTGGTGTATTATTGTTTTTTTCATTATTTTGCATAACAAAATAATATACAGTTCCAACAACAATTGCAATTACAATTATTACAAAAAGAACTCTACCAAATACAATTTGCTTAAGTGTTTTAGGCTTTTTTTCTTTTTTATTTTTAGAATTTACACTTTTTGTATTTTCTATATCTTCATCTTGATTAATTGCTTTATTTGAAACTTCTGTTGAACTAATTATTTCATTTTCATTTCTAACTTTTTTTATTTCATCTTGATTGTTTATTTTATTTTCTTTATTTTCATTTTCCATATAAATAACCCCGTTCTTCAAGCTCTACAAATACTTAAATTTTTTATATAATTTCTTTTAAATTATTTGCATGGAACATATCCTGCTTCTTCAGCAACTTTTTGTCCTCTTGTTGAAAGCATATTTTCTTTTAAACTTTCTGCTTCACTACTAATATCATTTTTTCTATTTACTATATAATAAGCTGTTAAAATTGGATATTCACCATTTTTGATTGTATCATTATTTGGCTCAACTCCATCTACTTTTAATAGTTTGATTTCATCACTTAAATACATTGTATTTGCATAATAATAATATGAATATCCTATTGCAGATTCTTTATTATCATAATTTGATACAGCATCTATAATGTCTGACATTGTCATTGCAATATCTTCTTTTGGAGCTTCTTTAATTTTTTTATCTTTCATAACTAAATCAAGCATTCCTGTTTGACTTCCAGAATTTTTTGGTCTTTGATAAGCAATAATTTCTTCATCATTACCACCAACTTCTTTCCAATTAGTTATTTCTCCTGAATATATTTTTTGTATTTGTTCAACTGTTAAGCTATTTACTGGATTATTTTTGTTTAAGAAAAATACAAATCCTTCATTTACTACTTTTGTAACTTCTAATTCAACATTTGATTTTTCAGCTAATTTTTCTTCATCTTCAGATGGTGAAGTTACTAATATTAAATCTAATTCTTTATTTATTAATTTTTCATAAGCTTTATGTGTTTTTGAATGTTCTACATTTACTTCATCTATTTTCTTTCCTTTAAAGTTTGCTTCAAATACTTCTGCAAGTGGTGCTGTTGCTGTTGATCCATCTACTTTTGGATAATTTTCATCTGTATATAGTGGTTCTGTACTAATTTTTTCTTCAACTTGTTCTGGTTCATTTTGATTTTTTAAGTCATTAGTAAAATATTTGTATGCAACATATCCAAGTGCAACAATAACTAAGCAAATTACAATTGTAATTATATTTGCTATAACTTTTTTCTTCTTCATATCTTTTTCCATAGTAAAATCCTTTCTTGCTTGTTATTCAAGCTAAATTAGTTATAAATGTTTCATTTGCTAACTAATTTTAAAATAATATTTTGGTTTAAAATATAATATCATTAAATAAAATTTATTACAAGAAAAAAGCACCTCAAAAGTTAGATTTTTGCTCTAACATTGAGGTACAATTCATACTAATTTTTTATATTCTTAAATTTTATAAAAATCACTAAGTATTAAATACAAAATTCACTTTAAAAGTTTCAATTTGAGAGTTCCAATTTAAAAGTTTCAACCAGAAATAAAATATATCATTTTTATTATTAGAATCCATTTTTATCTATCCACTTTAATTTATTTATTATAGACCAATCAGTTATATTGTTATTATTGTCTAAATAAACTTTTTGAAGTGAGCCTCCATTTGCTTTATTCAAGTTTTTTATAATATCCAAATTTCTATAGTTTGCTACATTACCGTTTTCATCTTTTTCTTGGTAATTATCATACAAAACATTATTCTCTAAATTCAATTCTTCTAAATTTTTCAAATTTGATAATTGTTTTATAGATGTTATTTTATTTTCTTGTAAATATAATTTTTTCAAGCTTGTTAATTTTTCAATACCATCTAAGCTTTTTATCGATTGTCCTCTTAAATACAATTCTTGGAGATTTGGTAAATTTGCTGTGTATAAACCTGTTACATCTAAATTGTTTGAATTAATATTATTGCTCCAATAATTCAAACTTAATACTAGTAAATTTGGTAAATTTATATTTTGAGGTATTGATAATACCCCATACTTACCAAATTCATCATCATAAAAATATTTTAAACTCTGATTACCTGAAAGTTGTCGAAATAAATTATTATATCCATCTGGATTTAGTCCAGAAGCATTTATTGTAATTTTTTCTAAATTTGATAAACTAGATAAATCTGGATAAACTGTAAATCCATTTGAACTTTGATAATAAAAGTCAATTGTCTTTACTGATATTGGTAATTTTACAGTATATAAACCTGGCTTATTCATCCTTACAGATGTAAGTTTTGTACAATTAGTTAAATCTAAAGTGTAATTTTGATTATTAGCATTATATGCATCTTGATATGCATAGCTTAAACTAGTAATCTCTGTACAATTTTCTAATTGCTTTAACAATTTTTCTTTTCCTCCTAAAGAAATTCCACAATTTGACCAAATATTATATAAAGTTGTACTACCACTACATCTACTTATTGTTGGTTGTATTTTCGTAATATCAATATTTTCATTGTTTATTACTAATTGTCTCATTGTTGTAATATTATTTAATAAAGTTAAATCTGTAATATTTGTATTTCTTAAATCAATTTCAATCAGCTTTTTAAAATCTTTTGCAAAATCAATTATTGATAAACCTGAAACATTATATAAACTCAAATATTTTAATTCTGTTAGTTCTTTTAAAGTGTCATTTACAATTGTATTAACTGTAGAATCGCTTAATTTATTATTACTTGAATCCACTAAATTCAAATTATTTAATTTTAAATTATTTATTTTTTTATAATTTTTAATTAACTTAAAATTTTCTTCAGATAATGTTTGATTACTTAAATCTAAAACAGATGTACTTTCATTTAATAAAAGTAAAGTATATTTACTTGGAATAGAGCAATTTGAACCACAATTATTTATTATATTTACAATAGAATATAAACTATCTGCATTCATATTTTCACACCCAGTCAAATATAGGCTTCTTATTCCAGTATATTGACTTAAATAAGAAACATATTTTAAATTACTATTATTTTTCAAATTAATATAGTACAAATTATTATTGTTTTTTAAATATGCTAATGCATTTTCTTCATTTTTTTCTGTTTCATTATCTCCAAGTTTATTTCCATTTACAAACAAATATCTTAGATTTGTCATATCTTGCAAACCATTCAGAGTAGTAATTTCATTACATTCCCCTCTTAATAAATATAAATTTTTAAAATCTTTTAATGCTTCAAAACTTGCTATTTTATTATTATTTATTAATAAATATTGTATTGATTCTTTTGTATTTTTAGATAAATTCTTCAAGCATGAAATATCATCTAAATTTGATTTCACACCACTTGATTGTTCACTTGTAAAAATATTTTGCCAAATTGGATTATATCCAAAAATACCAAAATAATATAAATTTGATAAGTCAGTTTCTCCAATTCCTTTAGTGCTATCACATAATGTTGCTAATTGTTCATTTGCGTTAATATTGTTGCTACTTAATAGTAAATATAAAGTTTTCAACTTACCGACTTTTTTCAAAGCTGAATAATCATTAATTTTACAATTTTGAAAATATATGTAATCTAAATTTATAGCATCTTGTAATCCTTCTAAATCTTCTTTTTGTATATTTACAAAATTAATTTCTTTTAATGATCCTAAATTCGATATCTTAGTTAGATCAATATTTGAATCAGATATTGTTATAGATGTTACAGTTCGAATATCATTTAAAGTTATATCATCTTCTTTTCCTAAAACTTTTAACCAATCTGCATCTTTATCTTTTGAAAAAACAACTTTGCTTAATTCTGTTGTTTTAGCAGTATCTGTTGCTCCTATTCTATTTTCATTATTTTTTGAACAATAATATATTTTTAAATCACTAGTTACACCATAAATATCTTCAAATTCTGCATATATTCCTTTTCCTGTTAAACTATTCTCTCCACCTTTCAATTGTTTAGCAATTTCTTCTGGAAGTGCTGATTTCTCAATAAAATAATATTCTTTGTATGAACTTGTATCTAAGAAAAAATATGAACTGTTTTTTGCTCTTTGAAAATATTTTTTCGTATTTGATTCATTTATTAATCCATCTAATTTATTATCATATTTTTCTACTTCATCATAATATTTCACATATTCTGTTTGTAAAAATTCTTCTAATACAGCAACACTTTGCATATATGTTGCATTTTGTGCTTGTGTTATTATTCCATTATCTCCTATTGTTGCATTTAAACTTACACCTGCTAAAATCAGCATTACTATAATGGAAATTACTAGTGCTATTAATGTTATACCATTTTGAAATAATTTTCTTTCGTTCATCCGTGTTTTTCCTCCTATGTTTTTTATAATTATTTAGGAGAAATATCTTCACACTTAATATTTCTCCTTTTAAATCCATAAAAAACAAATAGTCTAATGACTTTTGCTTTCCTATTTGAAAGAAAACCATTTCAAAACTTTCCTTTATTCTATTTTTATGGATTTTCTTTAAGTTCAATGCTTAAAGAAAATAAAAAAAGACATGAATCAGTATATTTTTATATACTTTCATATCTTTTTTTATTAATTATTTTTTACATAAAAAAACTTTTATAATCTAAAGTGTTGACTTGAAATTTAGTAAATGGTAGAATTTTATTAAATGAAAACAATCTTTAAGCATTGAAATTAAAGATTGTTTTATTTTTATATTGATTTCTGTATACCATTTAGTAACGCTTTTATATAATATAAAGTTTAAATAGCTTTCAAAATTGTAAAAAAAGATGTAAAATACATTTCTATATTTTACATCTTTCTCATTTTATTTAGATTCCCAACGAAACATTTTTATATCTTTATATTTATCTAATATTTTCATATATTTTTGATATTCTTCTTCCCATAATGCATCTGGAACTTTATCAAATGCCGAAAATATTTTATCTGCCTCTTGCAAAAATATAATTTGTTGTTGAGGTGATAGTTTATCGTATTTTATACTAAAAGCATATAATTTATCTAATGTTTCATTTGCTTTTATAAATGACCAAAAATCGGTTACATTCATACCTGCCATTTTTATTTGAGCTACAGCTAACACTGTTAAAAATAGTATTACTGTTAATAGTATAAAAATTACTGCTAAAAATTCCATATTACACCAGCCTTCTTTTGTTCTTTGAAGATTATAACATATTACTTTTTTTAAATCAATATTTATTTAATATACATCTATTAAATTTTTTATCTACAATTTTGTTTTTATTATTCATACACAGTAACCAAATTAATTTTTCTTTCATATTATTTACTATAACTAATAAAGGAGGTTATTTTTAATGAGAAGATGCTGTAACAATAGAAATAGCAACACAAATAATAGTAACTATTATAATCCTAGAACAGGTTGTGGTTGCAATTTATATAATATAAATAATATTACTCCCAGAAATTCTAACTATTCTTGTAGCTCAGAACTTGACGAATGCGAATGTGGCTTCTCTAACTCAAGTAGCGAGATGTTTACGCAAAACCCAATGTACGGTCACGCGTATGTGCCTAATCAAAAAATGGGAAACGTTTTTAACCAAAATTGCGGATTAGCAAATGGAACTATTTTTCCAGAACTTGTTAGTCCTTATGCTCCAAATGATTCTGTAATTGAAGCAGAATATTTAGAATCAAATGTAATAGAAAGTGGGTGTGAAAATAATGGCATGTAATTGTAGTTGTAACAATTCTAATCAACAACAAATGCTTATGCAAATTCGTGAATTAAAATTTTCTGTTAATGATTTAGCTCTTTATTTAGACACTCACCCTTGTGATAAAAGAGCTATAAGACTTCATAATGAATATAGTAATCAGCTTAGAAATTTAACAGACGAATATCAAAGAAAATTTGGGCCATTAACAATTGAATGTCCTTGCAATAAATGGCGTTGGATAGATTTACCTTGGCCTTGGGAAAGGAGTTAAATTATGTGGACTTATAATAAACATTTACAATACCCTATAAATATTCGTACACCAAATCCAAAGCTTGCTCAAATTATTATTTCTCAATATGGTGGTCCTGATGGCGAGCTTGGTGCTTCTTTAAGATATCTTTCTCAAAGATTTGGTATGCCAGATCAAAAATCTAAAGCTGTTTTAAACGATATTGGCACTGAAGAACTTGGGCATTTAGAAATGGTAGGAACTTTAGTGCATCAATTAACTAAAGGTTGTAGTCCTCAACAAATGCAAGAATTAGGTTTAGGGGCATATTATACAGATCATGGATTTGGTGTATATCCACAAGCAGCTGCTGGATTTCCTTGGAATGCTGCAAGTATTGCTGTAAAAGGTGATCCTGTTGCTGATTTAACAGAGGATTTAGCAGCAGAACAAAAAGCTAGAGCAACTTATGAAAAATTAATTGATCTTTGTAAAGATGATCCAGATGTACTTGATGTTCTTAGATTTTTAAGAGAAAGAGAAGTCGTTCATTTTCAAAGATTTGGTGAAGCTTTAAATAATGTTCAAGATAAACTTGCTGAAAAGCGTTGGTATACTGGCATGGGAAATAATGCAATAAATGGTATAAATACTTTAAATAATTTTAACAATAATAATGATAATAATAATTCTTGTGGTTCTTGTAACAATTTTTAGAATATTTGAAAAATAAGTGGACATATACGTTTGCAAATGTATTTTATTAAATTATACTTTTGCAAATAATGTCCACTTTTATTTTATAAATTGAAAATTTTATTAATTTTTGTTTTATAAATTTATAAAATTGTATTCAATACACTTTTCCTCTAATAATTTAAAATTGCAACATCTAGCTTTTATATTCTCTGGCAATTTTTCATTGTTGTATAATTGATACAATTTAAACGATTTATTTTTTACTTGCTTATAGTTTGCATTTAACCATTCTAGCTGTTCTCTTAATAATTTTTGATATTTTAATTCCGCAATAGTTAAAGTTTCTTTATTTAAATCTACTAAAGAGTAATTTTTAGGAGTTACTGGTATCATATTATTAAAATTCACAGCTCCTAATTCGCCATCTTTGATTTTGAAAAAATCTACTGTATTTTTCATATTTCTGTGTTTAATTTTAGGACTTGATAATGGAGCAAAATATTCACAAGAATCTATTTTAAATAATATTCCTATAAACGGTCTCAATTCTTTTTCATTTTTATTATAAGATACCTTATTATCAAATTCTCTTAAATAATCACAATACTTTGAATCAACTCTAACAATTTTTAAATTTATAATCATTATAAATTACCTCCTTAGCATTTTTATTATATATTATAGTAAAAAATATAGCAATATAAAAGGATTAGAGTTTTACCTCTAATCCCCCTTTTTTAAGTTCCAATTTATGGCTGGAAACACCGCTTTTTCAAATTCCAATTTATGGCTGGATTCACCGCTTTTTTAAGTTCCAATTTATGGCTGGATTCACCAACTTTTTTTATTAAAGCAATAATATTATATGCAAGATTTACAAATTTATTGCTTACTGTAATTAATAATATAACATATTTTTTATTAATAATCAATATTTTTTGCATATTTTATTAAAAGTTCCTGCAATAAAACTTGTACAATGTTTTGCTTTAATGCATCAATTGCTCTTAATATTCCAATTTATTTCTTTCCATTATTGTTCTTCTTTTAATACATCTATATCAACAGCATATTTTGACAAATCTTGACTATTAATATACACAGGAAATTGTTTTATATTTTTTTCTTCTATAATTCTTTCTGGATTTTTCCAAATATTTTTACTTTTAAATTTATATTTTTCACCATTTAAAGGACTATTCCATTCACAAATAATATTATAAGGATTTCTTCCATTTACCATATATGTAGTATTCAAATCAGTTCTAACATAGTCTGCATATATCAAATCTCCATTTTCTTTTAAAAATTTTTCATCTTGTACTTTTTTTATATTTACAAATATTCCTACAACTCCACCTAAGAAAAAAATCATTCCAAATCCAGGAAATAACAAAAATAATTTATCTAATGATTTCATTCCTATCTTATTTGGATTATCTTTATCATAATATATTTTTATTTCTTTCCCTTCATAAAAATCAAAAGAATATCCATTTAACTTTGATCTATATTTTTTTCCTGCAACTGTATATGAAACATATACATCATGTTCTACATCATCATTATTATTATCTGTATGTGTTACTATTTCTTCAATAGTGCCAGTTGTTTCTATTTTATTTTCATAATTAAATATATTTCCACACAAAGCAATTCCAATTAAACAAAATATTGCTCCAACAATAACAAATATAACCCATAATAAAATATCTAATTTATTTTCTTTCATTTTTAGTATCCCCAATCTATTTTATTTTTTATACAACTTCTATACTATTATTGAATTTTTACTTCATCAAAATTATACCTTTGATTGTTGAATCCAATAATTTTACAAATTCTACTGCATCTTGTTTTATGCCTACTACTATCTATTTTTATACTGCTATGAAATAATACTTCTATATCTTCTAACATACATTTCCTCCTTAAATTTTATATATTAGCATTATATCATAAAATTTTTTCAATGTGCAATAAATCAAAAAGTAATCCCCTCACAAAAAGTGAAGGGATTTTTTTCTTGTTCTTATAACGTTTAATTTGCAATTTTTTGAGTAATCATTGGTGTATCTTCTGTTATTCTTTCAAAAGTATATCCATTTTCTTTTCCAAAATGAATTATGTCTTTTAATGCATCTAGTGTTTTTTTGTTTCCAGCAAAATCATGCATTAATACCATATTTATTCGTCCTTTTTTAAACCCTTTTGTTACATTAGAATATACAGCTTCTGAAGTCTTTACATCTCCAGAATCTCCTGAAGAGACATTCCAATCATAATATTTATATCCTTTTTCTAACATTGCTTCAGCAAGTTTTGTCATTATTCCAGGATTAAATCTGCTAACTGTATTTGAACTACCACCTGGAAATCTCATAATTTTAGTATCTACACCAGTTGTTTCTTTAATTTTTTGATTTAAATTTGTAAAATTACTTACACCATCTTCTAAAGATTTATATATTTCTTTATATTTATGTGATGTTCCATGTAATGCTATTGTATGGCCTTCTGCTATTTCTCTTTTTATCAATTCTTCTCTTTTTGAACCTACTGTATAATCCAATACAAAAAAAGTTGCCTTTACATTTTCTTCTTTCAAAATATCCAAAATATGTGGAGTTATATCTGTACTTGGGCCGTCATCAAATGTTAAATAAATAACATTTTGATTTTGTGGTTCTTCATTTTCTATAATAATTCTTTCTTCAGAAACAGAATTTCCTGAAGAATCTTTTGCTGTATATATTAATTTGTATTTATGTTCTGCTATATTTTCTTTTGTAATTTGAACATTTGCAGTAATATCTCCATCATAATTATCTGTTGCTTCATATCCAGGTTCTTCATATTTTTGATTAACTGATAGATTTGTAATTTTATTACCTTTTAAATTAATTGTTGGTGCTACATCATCTATTACATATACATTTCTAGTTGCATATTCTTTTCCTTTAATTAAATAATGTACTTTACAATTTCCTACTTTATTTGTATCTACATCACTTTTTATTTCTAAATCATTTGAAATATCTTTATTATTCTTTAAAGCTATTGCACCACTTTCCTCATAATTATTACCAACTTCAATTTTCAAATTTGTATCTCCATTTAATTGTATAATTGGTTCTTGTATTGCATAATATATTGCAAGTGAACTTCCAACAACAATTCCTAAAATTAAAATTGCTAATATTATATATAGCATTACTTTGCCATTAAAATTTTGTACTTTCATTTTTAACTCCCTACTTTATTACTTTAATTAGTATGTTTAATTTTTATAACATTATTCTGTTTGTATATTATACACCTTATATAAATTAAAAGAAACACATTTAATAAATTCTTAATAAATATTTTATTTAAATTTGCTATATATTTTTTTTGACATGCCGCGTAAGTTTCTATAATTCATTCTTTTAAATCATATATTCTAAAGATAAATTATATATTTATTCTTTTATTTCAAACTCTGGAAATCCCATATACCCTGGTGCAATAGCATATTTATCAAAAATTATAACAACATTACCATTTTCATTTATATAAAAGTTTTCATTTTCCGAAACACCATTAAAATAATTATCTTCACCTTTTCCTTGCATATCATTTTTATAAAAATATTTTATATTTTTATTTTCACTTTCTTGTTTTTGGATTTCATTATAAATTTGCTTATCAACTATTTCTTTCCAATTTTTTCCTAGCATATCTTTTAAATTTATTTTTTCACCATTTTCTATATTGTAATTGAATGTATGAATTTCTGTAAAACTAGAATTTACTCCCTCTTCTTTTTTTAAAACAAAAGATAATTTTTTATTATCATTATATTTTATTTCATAATCTATTCTAATATTATTTTTACAAAAAATTTTTCCCTGATTGTTATTCATTATTTCTAATTTTTCTTGTAAATTTTCTGATGTAGATTGTTCAGACAAATTTGAAATTTCATTTACTATTAATTCTGCTATTTTTTCTTGTATTTCTTCAGAACGAACTTCTTCTGATATTGGTATTTTTGCCTCTTGGCTTGTTTGTGCAGTAATCTTATTCTTATTTTTAAACAAATTTGTTATTATGGAATTTTTTATATTAGTTTTGCTTAATACATAAAAATTTAGCGAAACTATAATAATTGTAAAAATAAGAATTAATACTAAAAATTTCTTTTTCATATTTTTAATTCCTTTTCTCTTTTTATTATAGTTTCGCCAACATTTTTTACATATATACATATATATGTAAATTTTTTTAAATTTTTCATAACAAAATATATTTTTATTTAATTATATCTACTAATATTTTATATTAATTAAACATTATTTTGATATCTTAATTTGCATTACTTATTTCTATTTTTTCATCTTTAGCAGTAAGTACAACTTTTTTCTTTGGTTTTATTTCATCATTTAAAATACCTTCTGCAATTTTATCTTCTATTAGATTTTGTATTGCTCTTCTTAATGGTCTTGCACCATAATTCAAATCTGTTCCTTCTTTTGCTATTAATTCTTTTGCTTTTTCATCGACTTCAAATTTGATATTTTGTTTACTCATGCGTTCTTGTACTACTCTTAGCATATTATCAATAATCTCTGAAACATTAGCTTTAGACAATTTATGAAATACTATAATTTCATCTATTCTGTTTAAAAATTCTGGCTTAAATTCTCTTTTAGCTTCTTGAATTACAGATTTTTTCATTTCATCATTTTCCGTTTTTAATTTTTCTTCGTTTTCTACAATATTTCCTGAGAAACCTAGAGTCTTTTTATCTGTAATTAATCTAGCCCCAACATTTGATGTCATAATTATTACTGTATTTTTAAAGTTTACAGTTCTTCCTTGGCTATCTGTTAATCTTCCATCATCTAATATTTGTAATAGTAAATTCATTACATCTGGATGTGCTTTTTCTATTTCATCAAAAAGTATTACTGAATATGGTTTTCTACGAACTTTTTCTGTTAATCCACCAGCTTCTTCATATCCAACATATCCTGGAGGTGCACCTATAAGTTTAGATGTTGAATGTCCTTCCATAAATTCTGACATATCAACACGAATCATTGCATTTTCATCACCAAATAAACATTCTGCTAATGCTTTTGTTAATTCAGTTTTACCAACACCTGTTGGCCCTAAAAATAGAAATGATCCTATTGGTCTATTTGGATCTTTTAAACCAACTCTACTTCTTCTTATTGCTCTTGCAACAGCACTTACAGCTTCATCTTGACCTACTACTCTTTTATGCAATTCATTCTCTAAATTTTTTAGTCTTGCAGTTTCTGTTTCAGTAATTTTGCTAGTTTCTATTCCAGTCCATCTTGATACTATTTTTGCTATTTCTTCTTTTCCTATGTTTACAATCTTTTTAGTATTTTTTTCTTTCCAATTTGAATTTTCTTTTTCTAATTCTTCTTTTATTTTTCTTTCTTTATCTCTTAGTTTCGCTGCTCTTTCAAAGTCTTGAACATTTATTGCTTCTTCTTTTTCTTGTCCTGTAATTTGTAATTTTTCTTGTAATTTCTTTAAATTCTCTGGTTCAATATATGTTTCTAATCGAGCTTTAGCAGATGCTTCATCTATTAAATCTATTGCCTTATCTGGTAAGAATCTATCATTTATATATCTGCTAGAAAGTTCTACTGCACTATCTATTGCTTCATCTGTAATTTTAACATTATGATGTGCTTCATATTTATCTCTTAATCCTTTTAAAATTTTTTTGCAGTCTTCCAAAGATGGTTCTTCTACAATTATAGGTTGAAATCTTCTTTCTAATGCACTATCTTTTTCGATATATTTTCTATATTCGTTTAATGTCGTTGCACCAACTACTTGAATTTCTCCTCTTGCTAAAAGTGGTTTTAATATATTAGCAGCATCAATTGCACCTTCTGCTGCACCAGCTCCAACTATTGTATGAATTTCATCTATAAATAAAATTACATCTTTTGCTTTTTTTACTTCATTTAAGCATTTCTTAATTCTTTCTTCAAAATCTCCTCTATATTTAGCACCTGCGACCATAGAACTAATATCCAAAGTTACAACTCTTTTATTTTTCAAAATTTCTGGAACTGTACCAGCAACAATTTTTTGTGCTAATCCTTCTATAACAGCTGTTTTACCAACGCCAGGTTCACCAATTAAACATGGATTATTTTTAGTTCTTCTAGATAAAACTTCAATAACTCTTTCTGTTTCAACTTTTCTTCCTATAACTGGATCTAGTAATCCTTCTTTAGCTTGTTTTGTTAAATCATTTCCGAATTGATTTAATGTTTGAGTTGAATTATAGCTATTTTTTTCTTGTTTCATTCCATTATCATCTTTTGTATAATTTTCAAAATCATTTAAAACTTGATTAATGTCATTATATAATTCTTCTGGATCTACTCCTAAATCTAGCATTATTCTAACTGCTACGCTGTCTCCTTCTTTCATAATTCCTATTAATAAATGTTCTGTTCCTATATATTCAGTACCAAGTCTTTTAGCTTCTAAAAATGCATTTTCTATAATTTTCTTAGTTCTTGGTGTAAATCCAATTACCATTGTTTGACTAGAAGGATTCATTCCTATTAATTCTTCTATTTTATCGATAATATTCTCTGGAGTAATATTTTGTTTTTCCAAAACTTTACTTGCAACACCACTTTCTTCACATGCCAAACCATATAAAATATGTTCTGTTCCAATATAATTGTGGCCAAGTTCTATTGCAATCTCATTTGCTATTTCCAAAACTTTTTCTCCACTTTTTGTAAATTTATATGTCATACGCAATCACTCCTTTCAATTGCAGTTAATTTTCTTTAATTATATTTTGTAATATTTTTGCCCTTTCTATTTGCATTTCATCTTTTGTTAATGTTCTTCCTAAATATTTTTGTAAATTTGCAGGTTTAGTATATAGTAACATCTTTTTTATTTTTATATCTGTTAATTCTAATAATATTCCTAAATCAACTCCCAATTTGACTTCGGAAATTAATTTATTTGATTCTTCTAAACTCATTCTTTTTGCATATAATAAAATTCCTAAACTTCTGTATATGCTATCTTCTAGATTTTTACTATTCTCTGCTAAAAATTTTCTTGCTATTCTTTCTTGTTCTACAATTTTTTCTGTAATTATTTTCAAATTTGCAATTGTATCTTTTTCTGATATACCTAAAGTTTGTCTATTAGAAATTTGATAAACATCTGAATCTTTTTTGCTATATTCTCCATATTCATTTCTTATGTTCATACCAAAATTTTCAACTATATCTAATATTTTTTGTAAATTTCCTGTTTTTTTAAGTCCTGGTAAATGAACTAGTATAGAAGCTTTCATTCCTGTTCCTACATTTACTAAATCACTTGTTAAATATCCAAATTTTTTATCAAATGCAATTTTTTCTTCATTTTTTAATTTTTGATCAATTTCTGATATTAAATTGAAGCTATTATCAATTTCTAAACCACTATTAAATACTTGTATTTCTATATGATCTAGTTCATTTAACATTATACAAATATTTTCTTCATCATTTATACATATTGCTTCAACATCTGTATTATCAGATATAAATTCTTGATTTACTAAATTTTTCTCTAATAGGCTTTGTTTTGTTATTAAGTCCATATCTTTTAACCTTTGCAATTTCAAACCATAACCTAATTTTGGTAATATTTTTCGCGTTCTTTCTACTACATTTTGCAAATCTTTTTCAGTTGCTTTTGCTATAAATGGAATATCTGCAAAATTTCTTGAAAGCTTAATCCTTGTAGATAATACAACATCATTTTCTTTTCCTGGTTCACAATACCAATTCATTATTCATTTCCTCCTTCCTCTTTTGTTTCATTTTTAGATTCATTCTTTTCTTCTACTTTCTTATCTTCGCTTTTGCTTTTTGTTTTTTCTTTTGGATTTTCTTTTAATTTTTTTATTTCATCTCTAACTTTTGCAGCCTCTTCATAGTTTTCTTCTTTTATATATTCTTTAATTTTTCTTTCTAGTTCTGCAATTTTGTCTTCATTATTAGAAACTTTTTCAGTCTTTATTTTTTCTATTGTTGTATCTTGGTTGCTATTTCCTAAATATACACTACCACCTTGAATTCTATTTAATATTGGTTTTAGTTTTTTTTCAAAAGTTTTATAGCAATTCGCACAACCTATCTTTCCAGTATTTAAAAATTCATCAAATGTAGTTTTGCAGTTCTCACATATTAATTGTTTTTCTCTATTTAATAATGGCATATCGTAATCACTAAATATATCACCTAAAAATCCTGATAAATCTATTGGCATATAAAAGTCATCAATACCAAAATCCTTTCCACATTTAGAACATAAATGTAATTCTTGTTTGTTTCCATTTATAACTTGAATGTATTGAACTGTTGCTTCTCTTTTTCCACAACGATCACATAACATATATATCATCTCCTAATCTTTATTCTATATTTTACCTTTTATACTCTTATAATATACTCCCAAAATAAAAAACATTCAAATTCAAAATTCGAATGTTTTCGCTATTTTTATATTATTTTCGATTGTTTTTAGCACTCTTTCCTCTTGATTGCTAACTTTTTTAAAAATTTAAACTTTTTTCTGCTTTTTGTTTCATCAAATTGTATTTCTTTAAAAATACTCTTCCTCTATTTACTGTTATCATATCAAAAATAAGGCTATATTCATCATTTTCTACAATGTAATTTACCTTAGCTTTTAATTTTTTGTCTTGATAATTCATTATCTTTACATCATCTATAAATTGGTTTCTTAATGGTTCTATTCTTCTGTCATTTTGAAATTTTTCTTTCATTTTATTTGTATATCTATTGCTGTCTTGATCTTCCATTAATCTATCTGCTATTTTTTCAATTTCTACTTTTAAATCTTCTATACTTTTATTTGGATAATCTTTTTTATAGTTTTCTATACTATTTTTTTCAAAAAATCCATTATTAACATTATATTTTCCAGTATTATATTGATGTAAAATAAATCCAAATACTGAAAAAACGCTAATAATAAAAATTATAATAAATAATAAATTCATAATTTTTCCTCTTCTGTTTTATCTAGAATTGCAACTACCATTTAATTTTTATATGTAAAATAAATATTTAATTTTAAAGGTTGCACATTTTAAAGTTGGGCGTAAGCCTTTATATAATAGGAAGTGCAAAGCACTTTACTATTATATAAAGAAATTATATCAAATAACTTTAATTTTAACAATATTTGTTTCAAATTTGTAATATTTTATATTTATATTGACAATTTGATATATTATTTTGAAATACGGCATAGCAATCAAACGAGCTTTGTGAGTGCGAATGAAGCAATCTTTTTATAGTATAGTGAATCAAAGATTTTAGCAATAATGTATTAATACAATTTGATACATATTATTTTGAAATACCGCGTAGCAATCAAACGAGCTTTGCGAGTGCGAATGGAGTAATCTTCTTATAGTATAGCACATCAAAGATTTTAGCAATAATGTATTAATACAATTTGATACATATTATTTTGAAATACCGCGTAGCGATTAAACGAGCTTTGCGAGTGCGAATGGAGTAATCTTCTTGAAGATTGCGACAACAAGGTATGTAAAAATAATATTATCAAATTGTAAAATAGGTTAAAATTCACTAATTTATTTTGGCAATTTAATTGTAAAAATTGTACCTTTTGGTTTATTATGAGAAGCTTTTATAGTACCATTATGTGCTTTTACAATTACATCTGCAATTGAAAGCCCTAAACCACTACCACCAGTTTCTCTATTTCTAGCTTTATCTTCTCTATAAAATCTGTCAAATATATGTGTTATTGCTTCTTCACTAATTCCTACACCAGTATCTTTTACTTCTATAACACATTTTCCATCTTTGCTATATGTGTTTATTTCAATACAATCTCCCTTTTCAGTATACTTAATAGCATTATCTAGTAAAATAACCATTACTTGATAAATTTTGCTTGTATCAACAAAAGCCTCTTCTTCATATTGCAAATTCAACTTCATTTGTTTTTCTTCAAACTCTGCCATCTCGATATAAGGTTTAGCCATTCCATCAATTAATTCATCTATGTCTACTTTTTCTTTATTTAATTTTATATTATTTTCATCAGCTCTTGCTAAAATCATTAAATCTTTTGTAAGTTTTGTTAGTCTTTTTGTTTCATTTAAAGTAAGCATTATATCTTCTGATTTATCTATAATTTTAGCATCTGGTTCCTGCAATAATAGTTCTTGTTTTGCCTGAATAATTGTAAGTGGTGTTCGTAGTTCATGAGAAGCATTTTGTACAAATTCCATTTGCTTTTTTAAAGTGTTTGCAATTGGTACTAATGTTTTTTTAGATAATATATAGCTTGCTATTATTGACATTATTATTCCTGTTAATATACCTACTGAAATGATATCCATATAATGTGATATTAATTCATTTTCACTATCTACATTTATAAGCAATTGAATATATCTTAAATTTTCATCACTATCTGAATCTAGTTTTAAATTTATCGCTCTATAATTATAAGTATTATTTATACAAATTTCGTATATTTTATTTAATATTTTTTTATTAAAATCTAATTGAGCAAGATATTCATTATAATTTCTTCCTAAGTCGTCTGAATTTAAAACATTAGAATCTCCATCTCTTAATATTACTATAACTTTTGGATTTGTAACTTTTCTTGATAAAACATAATCTCGCATTGCATTAATTGAATTTGCAAATTCTTCTTTTTTTGAACCTTGTGATTGTATAAAATAATTTGAAAGTCCTTGAAGATTATTGTCAGCTTCTAAATATATATCTGCACATTCTTTTAATGTTAAATCAACTGATGAATATGTAATGTTTCTAACTAGACAAAATATTAATATTCCAAATATAGAAAATATTATTGCAAAAGCACATATATTATAAAGTGTATGTTTTAATAATTGTTTTTTGAACCTATCCTGTTCATTCATTTTAGTTTGATTTACTCCTTTTACATAAATTATTTATCATTCCAAATATAGCCAACTCCTCTAATTGTTTTTAAATATTTATCATATCCTATTTTTTTTAATTCTTTTCTAAGGCCACTTGCATATACTTCTATTACATTTGTACTTGTTTCACTATCAAATCCCCAAATTTTATCAAAAATTTGATCTTTTGTTATTATAGTATTTTTTGAATTTAATAAGTATTCTAATACATCAAATTGCTTTCCTTGTAATACTAATTCTTCTCCATTTACTTTAACTTCTCTATTGTTTAAATCCAAAACTAAATCTTTAAATGTAATCGTATTTTTTTCTGTATATGCTCCTTTTGACCTTCTTAATATAGCTTCTATTCTAGCAAGCAATTCTTTTCTTTCAAAAGGTTTTGTTATATAATCATCTGCTCCATCATCAAAACCTCTTAACTTATCATCTAAGCCATCTTTAGCTGTTAATATTAATACTGGAGTATAATTTTTTTTATTTCTTAATGTTCTTAAAACTTCATATCCGTTCATTATTGGCAACATTAAATCTAGCAAAATAAGATCATATATTCCTTGTTTAGCATACATTAATCCTTCTTCTCCATCATATGCTATATCTGTATCATATTGGGGTGAAATACATTGTTCAATTGTTTTTGCTAAAATTTTATCATCTTCTACGATTAAAATTTTCATTAATTATATCTCTCCTTTTTTATTTAATGATATTTACTATTATTCTAACATTTTTATAATACACTATCATTATTAAATATAACTTAAAAGATTATTTATTTTACAACAGATTCTAATAATTCTATTTTGTTTGCTGTTGCTGTATCTATTCTTGCTTTAGCTCCTATCGGTATTGCAATTTTATTTTCTATATGCCCAAAATTTTCTGATTTTATTATTGGAAAATCATATTCATTTTCTAAAACATCTAATACTATTTTTTCTAATTTCACATTACTTTCATGAGTATAGTTTCCTATCCACAAACCTTTTATTTTATTAAATACTCCATTTTGTTTCATATAGTATAAATAATTGCTTGCAAGTTCTGGAAATGTCTCAAATCCTAATTCTTCTATAAATAATATTTTATCTGTAAAATCAATATTATATTTTCCACATACCAATTCTTTTGTTAAACTTAAGTTTCCTCCGATTAGTTCTCCCTCTGCCATTCCATCTTTTATAACAATATAATCACTTGATTTTCCAAGTTCTCTATTTGCCTCAACAAATCGTTTTAGAGCTTCTTTAAAGCTAAAATCAGTTTCATCTGTTGCTATTGTTTTAAAATTAGTTGCACTAAATGTAACTAATCCTGTTTTTGCATTTATTATGTTCGTTATTGAAGTAATATCACTATATCCACATATAATTTTAGGATTATTTTTTATTAATTCATAATCTATATATTCAAACATTGAATTTGAATTAGCTCCACCTTTTGCACACCAAATCATTTTCACATCTTTATCTCTAAACATATCATTTAAGTCTTCTACTTTTTCTTTTGCAGTTGCACTATACCCATTTGTATTTGAAAAAATATTCGTAGAAAGTTTAACTTTAAATCCTGCTTTTTCAACTATTTCCTTTGCCATTTTTAACTCATCAATATTTTTTCCAACTATTGCTCCTGATGGTGCTATTACTCCAATTGTATCTCCTATGTTTAATTTATTTGCAATTAATTTTTCCATAAATGCCTCCAAAATACTATTTTTTCAATTATATTATAATTAAAAATGTTAATCAAGTATTCATATTTCTATTTACTCACTTTTATCTTTTAAACTCATTTTCTCTCGACAAAAATCATATTTTGTCTAATTGCTTTTTTTATAAAATATGGTATAATCCATTTATAAAAGATTTAATCTTTTAATTAATTTTGAAAGGAATGAATTTTTATGGAAGATCTTTTTAAAAAATATACAATTCGTTCTGTTATAATTTCTATATTATTAATACTTTTAGCGATTGTATTAATTTGTAATCCTAGTCAACTTTTAAATACTATTATGATTATATTAGGCATAATGGTTGTTGTTGATGGTATTTGGCACATTATTTCTTATTTTAATGAGCCAGTTGAATTTAAAGCTTTTAGCTTCGAACTACTTGAAGGTATTGCAGAAGTCGTATTAGGTTTTATATTTATTTCAAATCCAGCTAAAGTTTTTGAACTTATATATCTTTTAATTGGTATTTGGATTATTTTCGAAAGTATTATAAAATTACAAATGTCATTTAATTTAAAAGATTTTGTTGAAAATTGGAAAATAATGGTAATCGTATCTATTTTAAGTATTTTATTAGGAATATTTATAATAGCTCATCCATTTGTTGCAGCAAATGTTCTATATACAATTTGTGGAATTGTATTATTAGTTACTGAAATATTAAATCTAATTGAAGCAATTTATATTAATATAAAAATTAGAAAAGCTTAATTTAGTACTAAAAAGTTGAGCGTAAGCCTTTATATAATAGGAAGTGCAAAGCACTTTTATATTATATAAAAGAATAAGTCAGTTATAATATTAATTTGTTATAACTGACTTTTATTATTCTCTAAATAAATTCATATACTTTAAGTAATTCGTTTATACATATTTCTTACATTTATATCCAATATATTTTATAAATTTCAACAAATTCATTTTTAAAACATTATTGAATGAGTACTTAATTTTAGTATTTTTCTTCAACTCCTGTTGCAATAATTGTAGCAACTATTTTATCTTTTAAATTTTCATCTATTAAAGTTCCAAATATAACATTTGCATTTTCATCTATTACATCTTGAATATCTGAAATAGCAACATTTATATCTGCTAATGGTAGTTCTTCGCTACCTGCTATATTTATAATTACACCTTTTGCTCCATCAATTCTTGTTTCTGAAAGTGAATTTAATGCAGCTCCTTTTACAGCTTCTACAATAGCACCTTCGCCAGTAGCTTCACACATTCCTAAGTGTGCCATTCCTGTATTTTGCATAACAGCTTTTACATCATTAAAGTCAACATTTACCAATCCTGTTGAATTAAGTAAATTAGTTATTCCTAAAATACCTTGTTTTAATGTACTATCTGCAACTCTAAAAGCTTCTATCATTGTACTTTTTTTGTCGATTGTTTTTAATAATTGATCATTTGAAATAACTATTAAAGAATCAACATATTTTTTTATTAATTCTATACCTTTTTTTGCTTGGTTCATTCTTCTGATACCTTCAAATATAAAAGGTTTTGTTACAATACCTATTGTAAGTATTCCTAAACTTTTAGCAATTTCAGCAACAACTGGAGCTGCACCTGTACCAGTTCCTCCACCCATTCCAGCAGTAATGAAAAGCATATCTGCACCTTCTAAAGCTCTTCTAATTTCTTCTGCATTTTCTTTGGCTGCTCTTTCTCCAATTTCTACACTTCCACCTGTGCTTAAACCTCTTGTTGTTTCTTTTCCAATTTGAATTGTTCTATCAGCTTTAGATAATTGAAGCATTTTGTTTTCTGTATTTATTGCTATAAATTCTACATTTTTTATTTTGTCTTCTACCATTCTGTTTATAGCATTGTTTCCAGCACCACCAACTCCAACAACTTTTAATCTTATATTTTTTTGTTTAATATCTGAATAATTGTCCATATTTCAACCTCTTTCATATTCAAATTAAAGTTTTATTTTATTTTTCTCTATTACATAGTTGGTATTATATCATACTTTTTCCAATAAATCACTATTTTATTACAAAAATATTATTTTTTTGTTACATTTAAGTTACTTGTATTAATATTTTATAATTAAATTTATATTATGTTATTTATATATAAATTAATAAATACATATTGGCTATCACTTATATTTACTAGCATTTATCTTGACTTTTTTTCTTAAAAAATATATTATATAGAACAAAATAAGAACTGCAAATAATTTGCATAAATTTTAATAAAAAAGGAGTACGCTATGGCTTTTGATGGAATTGTAACAAAATCAATTATTTCTGAATTAAACACTATTTTGATTGGTGCTAAAGTAAATAAAGTATTGCAACCGACTAAAACTGAAATAGTTTTAGAACTTTATAATAATGGAAAAAACTATTCCTTATTATTATCTTGTGATGCTGAATTTTGTAGAATAGGACTTACAAATCATTCTAAGCCAAATCCTCAAAATGCATTAAATTTTTGCATGCTTCTTAGAAAATATTTAGTAGGTGGAAAAATTTTAGAAATTTCAAATTATGATTTTGAAAGAACTGTATTAATTAAATTTTCTTGTTATAATGAACTTAATGATTTAGTTACTAGAAAATTATTTATAGAAATAATGAGTAGACAAAGCAATATTATTTTAACAAATGAAAATAACATTATAATTGACAGTATAAAACATTTTGACACTAATACTAGAGAAATGCTTCCTGCACATGAATACGAATTTGTACCTATCAACAAAAAGAGTTTTCTTTCAATAAAAAATAGTGCAGAATTTATTGAATTGATTAATGATGAAAAAGCAAATCTAAGTAAGTCAATTCCTAATTTATTTATTGGATTTAGCAAAACTTTAGTAAAATATTTTCTTCAAAAATTAAATATTGATGATACAAATTATAACAATAATGAATTAGAAAATCTATTTAATGAACTTTCTACTTTAATTAATAATATTGGAACTAAAGAAATTTCTTGTACCCAATTTGGTAATGACTTCACTTTAGCAAATCGTCCTACAAATGTTGAATTACAAATAAATAATTTCATTGATGAATATTACTTTTCCAAAGAAGTAACTACTAATTTTCAATCAGCTAGAAATAATTTACTACATATTGTACTTGCTTCTTTAAAGAAAATAACAAAAAAATTAGAAAATATTAATCAAAAATTAAAAGAATGCAATGAAATGGACACATATAAACTTTATGGTGAACTTTTAACAGCTAATTTATACAGAATTAATAGTAATTTTAATTTGGATAAAATTGAACTTGAAAATTATTACGATAACAACAAATTAATAACAATACCACTAGATAAAGGTATTTCTGTTCAAAAAAACATTAATAAATTTTTCAAAAAATATAATAAATTAAAAAATGCTTTAGATATTGTCTCACAGCAAAAAAAAGAAACAGAAAAAGAATTAGATTATATAGAAAGTATTGTATTTTCACTAGAAAATGCTAAAAGTTTAAAAGATATAAATGAAGTTTATGAAGAAATTTCAGAAAATATAGTTACTAAAAAAGCTATTACTAATAAAAGAAAAACAAAAGCCAAGAAAAATAATAATGAACATGAACTTACTTCTATTGAATATAATGGATTTACTATTTATATTGGAAAAAACAATATTCAAAATGACTATTTAAGAACTAAAGTTGCTAGTCCAAATGATGTATGGTTTCATGCTCAAAAAATACATGGTTCACATATAATCTTAAAAAATCCTCAAAATTTAGACATAGATGAAATTCCTGAAGATGTACTTTTTAAATGTGCAAAATTAGCTAAAAATAATTGCAAAGCCGAACTTAGTTTAAATGTCCCTATCGATTATTGTTTCGTTAAATTTGTAAAAAAAGCACCTAATGCTAAACCAGGAATGGTTATATATAGTAATTTTCAAACAATAATTGTAAAATAAAAAAATGGATAATATATTATCCATTTTTAAATTAACTTATTAAATTACAAGTTTATTGATTCATTATTAATTTATGTGTATCTCTTGCAATCATTAATTCTTCATTTGTTGGGATAACAAATACTGGAATTTTTGAATCAGCTGTTGATATACATTTTTCTTTTCCCTTCATGTTATTTGCTTCTAGGTCTAAAGTTATACCTAATACTTTTAAATATTCACAAATTCTTTGTCTTGTTTCTAGTCCATTTTCTCCAACACCACCTGTAAATACTAAAGCATCAAGTCCACCAAGTGTTATATAATATTGACCAATATATTGAGCAATTTTGTAAGCTTGACTATCTAAAGCTAACACAGAACGAGGATCTTGCATATTATATCCATCTTCTACATCTCTGTAATCTGATGAAACTCCTGATACTCCCCAAGCTCCTGATTGTTTGTTTAACATTTCTTCAACATCTTCTGGTTGTAGATTTTCTTTTTTCATTATATATGGAATAATTGCAGGATCTATATCACCACTTCTTGTTGCCATCGGAATACCTGCAAGAGGTGTTAATCCCATTGATGTATCTACTGATTTTCCACCATTTATTGCACAAATTGATGAACCTTGTCCTATGTGGCATGTAATTACTTTTAAATCTTCTATATTTCTATTTAATAATTCTGCAACTCTATTTGCAACAAATCTATGTGATGTTCCATGGAATCCATATTTTCTAATTTTGTAGCTTGTATAGTATCTATATGGAATTTGATATATATAAGCTTTTGCTGGCATTGTTTGATGAAAAGCTGTATCAAATACTGCTACCATTGGTTTGCCTGGCATTGCTTTTTGTGCAGCTCTAATTCCTGCAAGTCCTGCTGGATTGTGTAATGGTGCTAAATCTATGCATTTTTCTATTTCATGAATTACTTCATCTGTAATAAAAACAGATTCTCCAAATAATTCTCCACCATGAACAACTCTATGTCCTACTGCTTCAATTTCATCTATACTATTAATTAAATTGTTTTCTGGTTTTTGTAAAACTTCTAATACAAAACTAATTGCTTCATCATAATCTCTGGCAATTCTAAGTATTTCTGATTTTTCTCCTCTTATATTTAGCTTAAGAGTTGTTTTCATTCCACCTATTCTTTCAAAATTTCCTTTTACTAGTCTTTCCTCATTCTCCATATCTATTAATTGGAATTTTAAAGATGAACTTCCACAGTTTAAAACTAATATTTTCATTAATTATCTCCTTTTTTCACTAGTGAATAGCAATCTCTTGCTATCATAATTTCTTCATTTGTAGGAATAATATAGATTTTAACTTTTGAATCTTCAGTAGAGATACATGCCTCTTCTCCTCTGATTTTATTAAGTTCTTTATCTAATTTTATTCCCATAAATTCTAAGTATTTGCATATTCTTTCTCTTTCTTCAAATCCATTTTCACCTATACCACCACAAAATGTAATATAATCAACACCTGATAATGTAACCATTAATTTTGCAATATATTGAGCTATTATATATGCTCTGCTGTCTAATGCAAGTATAGAACGTTCATCACCTTCTGCAGCAGCTTTTTCAATATCTCTAAAGTCTGCAGAAACACCAGATACACCCCAAGCTCCTGATTCTTTATTCATAATATAAAGCATATCATCTGGTTTTATATCATAAAACTTCATAACTAATGGAATTATAGATGGATCTACATCTCCACATCTTGTTCCCATTGGAAGACCTGCAAGTGGTGTTAATCCCATTGTTGTATCTACTGATTTTCCATTTTCTATGGCACAAAGTGAAGCTCCTTGTCCTAAATGACAATTTATTACTTTGATTTTATCTGTACCTGCAATTTCTGCTATTCTACCTGCAACATACCTATGTGATATTCCATGAAATCCATATTTTCTGATTTTATAATCTTCATAATATTTATATGGTAATTGATAGATATACATTTTTTCTTCCATTGTTTGATGGAAAGAAGTATCAAATACGGCAACCATCGGTGTTTGTGGTAAAAGTTTTTTACAAGCATTTATTCCAGCTAATCCTGCTGGATTATGCAATGGTGCTAATGTAACTTGTTTTTCAATTTCTTCAATTACATCATCTGTAATTATAACTGAATTTTTAAACTTTTCTCCACCATGTACAATTCTATGTCCTATTGCACTAATTTCGCTATAATCTGAAATTACATTATACTCTTCGCTTATTAATAGACTTAATATATTAGATATTGCTTCTTCAAAATTTCTAGCTGGATGTTCTATAACTGTTTTGTTACCACGAACATTAAATCTTAAAGATGAATTTTTACCACCAATCCTATCATAGTGGCCTTTCATTATTCTTTCTTCTTTTTCCATATCTATTAATTGACATTTTAAAGATGAACTTCCACAATTTAATACAAATACTTTCATATAAACCTCCTATTCAAGAGCTCCTAACTCTTGCATTATATTATTTAATATTTTGATTTCCTTCTTAAATAATCTTTGGTTATTTTTATATAATAGGAAAGCACTCAGTACTTCCTATTATATAAATTTTGCACACAATTTCTTATTCAATTTTATTTTCCTTCTACTAAAGCTTTTGTATCTCTAGCAATAACCATTTCTTCATCTGTTGGTATAATATATGCTAAAATTTTAGAATCGTCAGTAGATATTTTTGTTTCTACACTTCTTACATTATTTTTTTCTAAGTCTATTTTTAATCCCATCCACTCTAAATCTTCGCATATTTTCTTTCTAATATTTATTTGATTTTCTCCTATACCACCTGTAAATATAACTGCATCAATTCCTTTTAAAGAAACTGCATATTTAGCTACAAATTGAGCTATTGTTTGTGTAAATAATTCTATTGCAACTTGAGCTTTAGGTTGATCTGGTTCATAAGATGCTGTTTCAATTTCTCTAAAATCTGGATTTAATCCTGTTATACCATATAAACCTGATTTTTTATTTAATAAAGAATTTACTTCTTTAGCTGTTAAATTTTCTCTTTCCATTATTTCTGTAACTACTGATGGATCTAAATCTCCTGAACGAGTTACCATAGCAATTCCACCTAAAGGAGATAATCCCATTGATGTATCTATTGATTTTCCACCGTCTATAGCACAAATTGAAGCACCTTGTCCTAAATGACATGTAACTATTTTTAAATCTTCGATTGGTTTTCCAATTATTTCAGCAGCTCTTTTTGAAACATATTGATGTGATGTTCCATGGAATCCATATTTTCTAATTCCATATTTTTCATAAAATTCATAAGGAATTGGATATAAATAATTTTGTTTTGGCATTGTTTGATGGAAAGCTGTATCAAATACACCTACCATTGGAATTCCTGGCATTGCTTCTTGGCATGCTCTAATTCCTAAAATAGTAGCTGGATTATGTAATGGTGCTAAACTTGAGCATGCTGCATAATCTTCTATTACTTTTTCATCTATAACTACTGAATGGCTGAATTTTTCTCCACCATGCACTAATCTATGTCCTACAGCTGAAATTTCAGATAAATCTTTAATAACTCCATATTCTGGATGAACTAATTGCTCTAATACTACTTTAATTGCATCTGTATGATCTTTTGCAGGAGATTTTACTACATATTTTTCTCCATTTACTTTATGAGTAATAGATGATTCTTCTAATTCTCCTATTCTTTCAAAAATACCTTTTGCTAAAAGCTTTTCTCCATTCATATCGATTAATTGATATTTTAAAGATGAGCTTCCACAGTTAACTACTAAAATTTTCATTTTAAAAATCCTTTCTTATATATAAATTTATTACATTTGAGCTTGTACGGCTGTAATAGCAATAACTCCTGCTATGTCTTCGCTACTGCAACCTCTTGATAAATCGTTTACAGGTTTAGCAATTCCTTGACATAAAGGACCATATGCTTCTGCATTTCCAAGTCTTTGAACTAATTTGTATCCTATATTTCCAGCATCTAAGTCTGGGAATATTAAAGTATTGGCACTTCCAGCAACCTCGCTATTTGGAGCTTTACTTTTTGCAACTGTTGGTACAATTGCTGCATCTAATTGTAATTCTCCATCAGCTTCTAATTCTGGATATCTTTCATTTACAATTTTTGTAGCTTCTACAACTTTGTCTACTAATTCAGATTTTGCACTACCTTTTGTAGAATATGAAAGCATTGCTACTTTTGATTTTTTGCCTGTTAATTTTTCATAGCTTTCACTTGATGACTTAGCTATTTCTGCTAATTCTTCTGAATTTGGATTTTGATTTAATCCACAATCACCAAATACAAATACTCCATCATCTGAATATTTACAATGTGGAACTACCATTACAAAAAATGCTGAAACTAATTTTGTTCCTGGTGCAGTTTTTAAAATTTGAAGTGCTGGTCTTAATGTATCTGATGTTGAATGTATCGCACCTGAAACTAAACCATCTGCTTCTCCTAGTTTAACCATCATCATTCCAAAATAAACTTCATCTAAGACTGTTTCTTTTGCTTTTTCTTCTGTCATTCCTTTTGCTTTTCTAAGCTCATATAAAGCTTTAGCATATTCTTCTGTCTTTTCTGATTTTTTTGGATCTATAATTTTAGCTTTGCTTAAATCTAATCCATTGTCTTTTGCCATATTTAATATATTTTTTTCATTTCCTAAAAGAATTATATTTGCATAATCTTCTTTTAAAACTGTTCTAGCTGCTTCTAAAGTTCTTATATCTGATGCTTCTGGCAATACTATTGTTTTTTTATCTTTTTTAGCTCTTTGCTTTATTTCTTCTATAAAGTCCATTATTTCCTCCTTGAAATACTTATATCTTAAATTTTTAGCTAGAAACATTATATAAAAATGTTAGCTTAAAGTCAATCAAAAGCATAAGTATTTCATCTAATCTTCATTTTTTTCTCTTCAATTACCTAAATATTAAATTTTTTTGAATTAAAATTCTATAAAGCACACTAAATACAACAACTTGCTCTTGAATTTTATGTAAATTTATGATAAAATAATTAATATTATCTTATTTTTAGGAGGATTTATTTTGGGTTCAAATATTTATAAAAACAATAGTAGTTTTCAAAAAGATTTTAATAGAGCTTCAACTTATTTAAAAAGTCAAAATCAAAAATCTCTTATTAAAACTTACAGAAATTCTATTAAATCTCTAATTCCATATTATTGTAATATTTATTCCAAAATAGCGCCAGCTAATATAAAAGATTTTGAAAATGCTATTTTAGATGATTATCAAAGACAAGCTGAACTAATTTTTATAAATGATACAGTAAATGAATATTATATGGATTTACTATCTTCTAGATACTTTCAAGCTCACAAAGATGAATTTGATTCTTATTTAGAAAAAATCAAAAATGATCCAACTTTTGAAATAGATCTTTCAGATAATAGTTTTAATGGCTATTTAACTAGATATGTTTATTCACTAAATAATTTCTTTCCAACAGTTACAAAAGATATTTTAGAGCAAAGATCTGAAGATAATGCTTTCATTGAGAAATTATATAAACCAAATATAACTTTAGAAGAAAAATTAAAATCAATACAAATCTATGCAAAAAAAACTTTTGTTATACCGATTGTGCAAAAAGATTTCATAAAAGATTGTCGTATACTTTTATTAGGTCCAAAAGAATATTTAAAAGAGGATGAAATTTGTTTTAAAGAAAATATTGCTAAGGGCATAAAAGAATCAATAACATCTATTATTGCTCAACTAAAGAAAACTGGTAAATATGACGAATATTATATTAAACAATCAGAGCAATTTAAAAAAATTGGTTTAAAAAATTATATGGATTCTTCTGTTGATTTAACAAATACATCAACATCATTAAATACTCTTTCTATAGAAGATTTATTAGTGCTAAATTCATTTTGGTTAAATCGTTATACTAAAGTTTTATCTAATCAAGCAGAAGCTTTATTTCTTTTAAAAGATTTAAATTTATTAGATAAAATTGCAAACAATGATTCAACTTGTATTGATGAATTATATGATGAAACTCTATACAACGAGTTATTGAAATTTCACTTTCTAAAAAATCCTGCTATACGATTTTTTAAGCAAGTAGAGAGAAAAATAGAAAATTTCCAAACTGATGATATAGAAGGTTATACTGAAAATACTGAAAAAAATTATTCTACATATTCTTTCAGACCTTTATGCAAAAAGATGAAAAAAGATTATGGCAGTGAATATGAAAAATATTTTTCGACAGTTTTACCAAATTGTCAAAATAATATATCTACAGAAATTGATTTTTTTAGTAAATTATATTCACCTATATCTTCTGCATATTCTATTAAATCATCAATTTTGCATGCTCTTTCTACTCAACTTGATAATTTTCCAAATGCTGGAATTGTATTAGAAAATCAAAATGATTATAAACCTTTACTTGGTTTTGACTCAGAACTTACTTTTCCTGTATTTGAACATCTAGGTTCTAAAGAATTGCTTGATTTTTATACTAAATATACTCATTCTTCAAAAGTTCCAATATATGATGGATATACTGACTTTATAGATTTATCTGAGCATTTTTATAAAACTCAACTTACTTTACCTGTTAGTAAAAAACAAGAAGATATTTTAAAACAAATGTGTAAAAAAAGAACTTATCCAGAATTTAGCAAAAACACTATACAGCATTTGTATTTTTTAAAAGAGCCATCACGATTACCAGATAGTTTTGCAAACGAAACTGGAACAAAGAAAAAGCCTTCTAGGTCTAATAAAAGATATTTAGATTTAATTGATGGTAAAATTTATATTAAAGATTCAACAGGAGAATTTGTTTTATCTGAATCTCAAAATCAAAAATCACCTGTTAAATTATCAAAAGGAGTTGAATATGGAGATTAATATTCCTAATTTACAAAAAGAACTGAAAAATAAGAATTATAATAAATGTAACTCTATTCTTCATGATAGCATAAAAAATTCACTTATTTTAGAAATAAAAAAACATAAACCTGATTTTCAATATAGTGATTTAAACGACTTAAAAAATAAATCTATAGATTTATTAGATGAAAATTTAGCTGATATTGCAATTGATTTTTATGTTGTTTCTATAACTGATGAAAATCCTATTTATGAATTATCTGTTTTAATTGAATTATATGAAAACTTGATGCATATAAATGTTTAAATTATATGCATCAAGTTTTTTAACTTTAGTTATTTTTGCAAAATTAATTTCTATAAATTTCATTTTTATAAAACAGTTATTTTTTGTTTTTATTTTTATTTATAAAATCATTACAAAATTCTTTTACAGGGCATTTTTCACATTTTGGATTTCTTGCTATACATGTTTCTCTTCCATGCCAAACAAATAAATGATTAACATCATAAAAATATTCTTTGGGTATTACTTTTATTAAATCTTGTTCTATTTTTTCTGGTTCTTTTTTTATAGAAAATCCCATTTTATTTGAAATTCGTTTAGCATGTGTATCTACTGCTATTCCTTGTGGATTATGAAAAGCTTCTAGCATAATTACATTTGCACTCTTTCTGCCTATTCCTGGTAATTTTTGAAGTTCTTCCATTGTGCTTGGTACTTTTCCATTAAATTCTTTTACCAAAGTTTCACTACAAGCTTTCATATTTTTAGCTTTATTTTTATAAAATCCACAAGAGTGTATTATATTTTCCAAATCTGCTATTTCTGCTTTTGACATTTTTTCTGGTGTTGGATATTTGGCAAATAAAGTTGGTGTTACTTTATTTACTCTTTCATCTGTGCATTGTGCAGATAACATCACAGCAATAGTTATTTCAAAAGCATTTTTAAAATCCAAGCTACATTTTGCATCAGTATAATATAGTTTTAAATTTTTTACTATTTGTTTTGCATCTTTTTTAGTTTTCATTTTTATTTTCTGAATCACTTTCACTATTTTCTAATTCAGTTTTATTTTCTTCTTTTTTTTCTTCTTTCTTATCTTCTGCTATTTCTTTTATTGGCTCTACATCTTTTTCTTTTTTGTTTTCTTTTTCAGCAACTTTTCTATCTTTTTTACCTTTTACTTTTTTATCATTTTCTTTATAAAAAATTGTTTTTGTTAATAATCCTAAACCAATTAAAATTACAAATAATGAAATTAACCAACCAATTGCTGGTATTTGTCCTAAGCACCAAATTACAAGTGCTGTTCCTAAAGAAGCTCCCCATAGTCCTAATTTTGAATTAATTTTTGTATTAAATAAGTTTACTGCAATTCCTGTAGATGCTATTGCTGAAGCAAAGAATAATACAATTGCATATGCTCCCATTAATACAATACCAAATCCTGTTCCTATAACTGTAAAAATAAGTGCTAATGCTATGCAAGGAATAAGTATTAAAGCTAAAGCTCCACTTCCAAGAGATTTAATTAATGTTTTTCCAACTTTTTCTTCTTTTGAAATCTTAACAAATCTATTGCAGAAAGCTATTATTAAGGCACTAATAATTGCTACTTTAAATACATAACTTACAGCTTCCATTAATATTGATAATCCCAAAAATCTTACTGTTGCTTCTGTCTCTGGTTGTGTTCTTTGATTAAATTCTACACTTCCAATTTGAGCTTTATCTGAAATATTTCCAGTATTCTCTGAAGTATAGCTTAATTTTCCACTTATTGTAGCATCATCATCTATAACTAAATTTTCTGCTGTTACATAAGCATTTGCATCAATGCTACCATTTAATTCTAATTTTTTAGCACTAGCTCTTACTGTTCTACCAACATATGAATTTTCAGAAAAAATAACTTTTTCTCCTAAAGCATATACATCATAAGCATTTGCGTCAAATTTAATTTCTTGTGCTAGAGCAAATACTGAACCATTTACTATTGAATTGTTAAAGTTTACCTTTTTAGCTAAAACAAAAACATCACCTTCAACATAAATATTTTCAAAGTTAACAGTTTCACCCATTACAAAAACATTTCCATTAACATCAGTTTTTACATCAACAGAATTATCTACGTTATACAAATCTCCATTAATGTATTCTTCTGAATCACCTTCGTAATAATCATCTTCATTTTCATTTAATAAAGAAATATCATATTCTTCTCCTGTTTCTGGATCTACATATGTTTGAGTTTCATTAGATATTCCCTCATCACTAACTGCTGTTCTTGGCTCTATTTTAGTTTCATTATTTTCTTCTGTTGCAAATACAAAAGTTGAAAATAAAATACTAAATATTATTAAAACAGCAAAAATCTTTTTTGTTTTGTTTTTCATTTTGTTCTCCTTTCAAAATTTATTTATTACTTATATATTAAATTTATATAACTTATTTTGTCCCTCTAATTATTTCTACAGCTTCTCTTTGATCTTCTGAATTAATTATAAAAGCACCAGATACTAATACATCAGTTCCTGCATTTCGAACATCTTCTGCTGTTTCTTTATTTATTCCACCATCTGCTTCAATATCAATATCTATTCCATTATCATCTACAAAGCTTCTTAATTCTTTAATTTTTTCTAAAGTTTCTGGAATTAGTTTTTGCCCACCTTTTCCAGGTTCCACAGTCATTACTAATACTTGATGAATATAATTTAAATATGGTTTTATTTCGTCTATTTTAGTATTTGGTTTTATAGCAATGCCAATTTTTATTCCATTACTTTTTAGATCATCTATAATATTAAATATTCTTTCACTATCTGATATTGCTTCTATATGAAAAGTTATTCTATCTGGTAATAAATCCATATATTCATCCATTATTTCTTCTACATTTTCTACCATTAAATGTACATCTAATGGTATATTGCTAATGTGTGAAATAGTTGTCGCATAATCTTTCATTAATTCTAAATTATTGTTTTCAACAAATTTTCCATCCATCACATCTATATGAAAATACTCTGGTCTTGCTGTTTCTAAATTATAAAATGTATGTGTTGCATTTTCTTTTTCCACTGACAAGATTGATACTGATACATCTGCCATTTATTTTTCTCCTTTTATATAATAAATTTTTTGTGTATATATCTAAAATAATTATAGTTTTTTATTATTTTTATGATTTCTAAAACAATCTCTTATACGACTACACTATAAAACTATATCATTAAATAAACTTTTAATTACACGTTTTATCAATATTACACTTAGTCATATTTACATTAAGTTTCAGTTCCTAAATTAAGGAACTGAAACAGTTTTATCTCCTTGATTAAAGTCAACTTTTTCTTTATATACTGTAACTTCACCAAATATAACTTTTACTTCTTTTACTCCTGTTGCAGACCATGTTTTTTCAACATTTGTTGCTGTTAAATCCACAGTTTCAGAAAAAATTGTATCTGTTCCTACTATAATTTGTAATTTTTCAGTTGTTTTCTTTGTTGTATCATCTGATGTAGTGTTTTCATTTGAATCTTCTTTTATATATTTATCAGCTAAAGCTTTTACATTTACTTTTACAGTAACATTAGCTTCTTTTGGTAATTTATTTACTGTTAATACTATTGTTTCATTTTCTTTTACAGTTTTTCCTGCACTAATACTTTGCTCTAAAACAACACCATCAGATTTATTTGAATTTTCTTCATATTCTACTTCAACTGAAGTAAATCCATCTGTTTTCAATTGATTTTTAGCATCTTCTTCTGATTTTCCAACTACATTTTTTACTGTTATATCTTTATAAGCACTACCTTTACTTACAGTAAGTTTAACTGTTTCTGTTGCTGCAATTTCTTCTCCCTCTTCTGGATCAATTGACAATAAAACTCCTGATGCTACTTTTTCATCATTTACTTCTGTTATTTCGTATTTAGCTTCTAATTCATCTAATGATTTTTTTACATCTTCTATATTTTTTCCAACTAATTTTTTTGGAAGAGTAATCATTTTTTGACCTTTGCTTACAAGTATTGTTATCTTTTGATTTAGATTAATTTTGTAATTATCTTGATAAACTGGATCTTGACTAATTACATAACCTGCTTCTACTTCTTCACTATATTCTTCTTGAAATTCATAATCTGTAAATCCAGCTTCTTTTAATAAGTTTTCAGCTGCTTCTTTAGTCAATCTTGTATCTGAATCTTGCCATACAAGTTCAGGTATTTGAGCTTGTGCCGGTCTTGAACTATTTAAAATTTTTATTGTAGAAAACATTACTATTACAAATAACAATATACAAATTAATATAATTGTTAGTGCTTTTAATGCTGGATGTTTTTTGAAAAAAGCTCTCATTTTTCCAATTTTTCCATCTTTATGACCTTCTTCACCTATTTTTGGTGCATTTTTATCATTATTTTTTTCCATTTCAAGTTCATATATTGTTGGAACTTTTTGTGTAGGTGAATCATCATTTCTTGAAGCTAATACAACAAAATCATCATCTGGTCTTTTTAATGCTAATCTTAAATCTGTTAGCATTTCTGTAGCACTTTGATATCTAAGTGCTGGCTCTTTTTGCATTGCTTTTAATATAATTCTATTTACACTAATTGGGATTTTATCATTTAATTTAATTGGTTCTACTGGCTCTTCTTGAACTTGTTTTAATGCGACAGAAACTGGTGTATCTGCATCAAATGGTACTTTTCCAGTAAGCATTTCATACATTACTATTCCTAAAGAATACAAATCAGATTTTGCATCTGTGTATCCACCCCTAGCATGTTCAGGTGAAAAATAATGTACTGATCCAATTGTTGTTCCAAAAGCTGTAATTGTTGAATTTGAAACTGCTTTTGCAATACCAAAATCTGTTACTTTTGCCATTCCATCTTCTGTTATTATTATGTTATGCGGTTTTATATCTCTATGTATAATGTTATGTTTATGTGCTGTTTCAAGTGCTGATGCAATTTGAATTGCTATATTTACAGACCATTTCCAAGAAAGCATTCCATCTTCATTTATTATTTCTTTTAAAGTTTTTCCTTGAATTAATTCCATTACAATATAATATAAATTATCTTCATTTCCTACATCGTAAATTGAAACTATATTGGGATGTGTTAAACTTGCTGCAGATTGTGCTTCTGTATTAAATCTTTTAATAAATTCGCTATCTGTAGTAAATTCATCTCTTAATATTTTTATTGCAACATATCTATTTAGCACATGACATTTTGCTTTATATACAGTTGCCATTCCACCATTACCAATTTTTTCTAAAATTTCATAACGATTATCCAACATTTTTCCTATAAGATTCATCTTTTTATCTCCTTAACCCTGTTTAAATATTATCTACTATCACTGCTGTAATATTGTCGTATCCACCTTGTTCGTTTGCTTTGTCTATTAATTTGTTTTGTGGTTCATTTGGATTGTTTAATATAATATCATATATTTCATTGTCTTTTAACATATTTGTTAAACCATCTGAACACATTAATAATTTGTCATCTTTTAAAAAGCCTTTGTACATTACATCTGGCTCTACTAAAGAATTACATCCCAAAGCTTTCATAAGCATATTTTTTTTAGGGTGATGGTATGCTTCTTCTTTTGTAATAGTTCCTTCACGTACTAATTTTTCAACATAACTATGATCTGTAGTAAGTTTTCTAATTATATTTTTTCTAATTCTATATACTCGACTATCACCTACATGACCAATAAATACTTTATTATTATATATGATACAAACATCTAAAGTAGTCCCCATATCTTTTAATTCAATATCTTCTTGTGATTTTTCGAATACTCTTAAATTAGCATATTCTATACTACTTCTAATTAATTTCATTATTTCTTCTTTTTCTTTTAATATTTCAGGAAAATTATTACATATATATTTTCTAGTGCAATCAACTGCTAATCTACTAGCAATTTCTCCACCTTTATATCCACCCATTCCATCTGCTAATATAAATAATTTTATTCCATCATTTATATCTGATACATAAAAACTATCTTGATTCATTTCTCTAGCTTTTCCAATATCAGATTTTGCAAAAATCTTCAAAGTTCTCACCTCAACTATTTCTAGTTTTTGACTTTCTATTGTATTTATTTTATTCTTTATTTAAGTTTTGACGTCTAAGTTGTCCACAAGCAGCATTTATATCTGATCCTAATTCTCTTCTAATAGTTGCTACTATTCCATGTTCATTTAAGTAATCTCTAAATTTTATTATATTTTCATTTGTACTTTTGCTATATTTACCTTGTTCTATAGGATTTATAGGTATTAAATTAACATGAGCTAACATACCATCTAATAATTTTACAAGTTCTTTTGCATCTTCTAAATTGTCATTGTTGTCTTTTGCTAAAGCATATTCAAAAGAAATTCTTTTATTTGTTTTTTGAATATAATATTTACATGCTTCTATTAATTCTTCTATTGGATATGCATTATTTACAGGCATCATTTCACTACGTTTTTTATTGTTACTGCTATGTAATGAAATAGACAATGTGCATTGCATTTTTTCTTCTCTATCAGCTAGTTCATAAATTTTTGGAACTAAACCACTAGTTGATATACTTATATGTCTTGCACCTATATTTAATCCTTTTGGATTATTTATAATTTCAATCGCATTCATTACATTATCAAAATTATCTAAAGGTTCTCCAATTCCCATAAAAACTATATTTGAAATAGTAATACCAGTATCTCTTTCAATTGCTAATAGTTGTTCAACTATTTCTCCTGAACTTAAACTCCTTTCAAAAGGAATTCCTGTAGATGCACAAAATTTACAACCCATTTTACAACCAATTTGTGAAGAAACACAAATTGTATATCCATGATGATATTGCATAAGAACACTTTCAATCATATTTCCTTTATCATCTTGAACATCAAATAAATATTTTTTTGTTCCATCAACAGACTCTAGTTTTTTTATTATTTTAAAATTGCCTAAAGTAAAATTCTCATCTAATTTTTTTCTAAGTTCTATAGATAAATTAGTCATTTTATCAAAACTATCAACTTTATCTTGATAAATCCACTTAAAGATTTGTTCAGCTCTAAATGGTTTTTCACCAATTTTTTTCAATTCTTCTTTTAGTATGTCTAAATTATAGTTTTTTATATTAGTTTTCAAAATTTCCTCCATACATACTTTTTGTTTGTTATATCACAAAAGTCATTTTTTTACAATATTTTATGCAAAATTCATCAATGTAATCTTTCTTTTATATTTGTATTTTTCTCAATATGATATATATTATTTTGAAATACCGCGTAGCGACCAAACGAGCTTTGCGAGTGCTTGTTTTTCTATATTTTTAAATATATAATTTGAATGAATGACGAATGTGCATGGAAAAATACTAGAAATTCTTACGAAATTTTATGGAAAGAGTTCGTTTTTAACGGAAGGGTGCCATAAAATAAGTTAGAATTTCTTAAATTTTGTAATAAGCCGAGGAAGTAATGAAAATTATATATTTAAAAATATATTAAAATATATAAAAATAATATATATCATATTGAGAGAAGCTTACTTTATATAAATTATCAAAAAAAGTTGAATATAGCAATTCACTATATTCAACTTTTAAAATACTAATCTATTTATTTACCTAATAATTTCCTAACAGGAATTTCAATCACTAATTCAATGTTTCTAACACCCCATAGTAAATAAAAAATAAAACTTTGAAGCCAATTTATATTATTATAATATTTTTGATAATACATTTTACTTTTAAAGAGTTGAAACATTTTTTTATAGTAATTAATTGTTTTACCAATTGATTGACTTTCATAATGAATAAAATTAATATTGTTTAAACTATAAGTTTTGTATCCTTTTTTTTTTAAAGTTTTTCCTAATATATCTTCTTCATAAAATAAAAATACATTTTCATCAAAATAATTAATTTCTTTTAAAATTTTTGATTTAATAAAAAAACATGCACCAGATATTGCTTCAACTTCTAGTTTTTCTTTTTTAAAATCATCTTCTTTATATTCTCCAGCTCTTAATTTAAAATAAAAAAGTAACTCTAAAATTCTTGTTGAATGTACAATATCTCTTGAAAAAGTTCTTAATTTCCAAGCACTTCTACGAATCGGATTTGAATTTTTATCTAACATTCTTGGTGCTACTAAAGCAACATCATTATTTTCATTTAATGTTTTTATACAAGTTTCTACTGCATTTTCTGAAATTTTTATATCTGTATTTGAACACATATAAATATCAAATTCTTCTGCTTGCTTTTCTAAAAAATGAATTCCATAATTAAGACCATAATTATATCCACCATTTTTATCGGCTCGAATTACATCAACATTTTCACTTTCTAAAATTTTTATTTTATTAAAAGATTCTGCATTTGAAGAACAATTATCTACAATTACAATTTTAGAAATATTTTTATATTTCTTTAATTTGTTAGTTAATTTTATAGTATTTTCTTCATCATTATAATTTATTAATACAGTAGCAATTTTCATTTTCTCTTCACTCTTTAACTTTATTTTTTCTTTCCATTTTTAAATATAATTAATTTACTAAATACAAAATTTAATATAATTACAACTATATTTGCCATTATTTTCATAAGTAATCCATTCCAGCCAAATTTATCAACTGTAATAATCATTATTGCTTCATCTATTGCTAAAGTTAACAATCTACAACCAAAGAATGAAACCATTTCATATATTAAAGCTTTTTTAGTATCTACTTTTGAATCAAATACACAAAATTTATTTGTTATATATGCAAAAACAGCTCCAGCAACCCATGCTATTACATTACTTATACTATTTTCAATATGTATTGTATAGAAGCATAAAGAATAAACTACAATATTTACTAAAGTTGTTAAAGCTCCAAAGACTAAATATCTCATTCCCTCTTGATGTGCTCTATACCATTCTACAAACTTTTTTAATCCTATTTTTTCAAATATTTTCAAGAAAAATTCTTCCACACAATCTACTATTTTTTTCATTTTGTTCCTCATTTTTATAATTTATATAAATTTCTTTTTTTATTTATTAATATTCTACTTTATCTGTTCTTACATTATATAATGCTGTGTTTCTAGAGAAATTAATGTTTAAATATGGATCAGGCTTACTTAAAAGATCTTTCCATTTTGTTTTAAAATTATTACATTCTCTTTCAAATCTCTCTTGTTTTTCTGGTGTATTTTCATATCCTCTAGTTTTTGATTCATAATGCATTAATTCTATATATGGATTATATACTATTAAATATCCTTTTTCTCTTATTTTCAAGCAAAAATCTACATCATTAAACGCAACTTTAAATAGCTCTTCTTCCATATATCCTACTTCTTCGTAGATGCTTCTTTTTGAGAATAAACATGCACCTGTAACAGCACTTAAATTTTGTGTTAAACATTCTCTTCCAAAATATCCATGTGAACCATAAGGTACTCCTGGCATTAAATTTGCAGCTAATCCACATATTCCATAAGCAATTCCAGCATGTTGAATTGATTTATCTGCATAATATAATCTTGCACCAACTGCTCCAACATCTTCTCTTTGAGCATATCCTATAAATTTTTCAAGCCAATTTGGTGTTAATAATTCTGTATCATTATTTAATTGCATTACAAATTCACCATCTACATTTTTAACACCAAAGTTTATTATTTTTGAATAATTAAATCCTTTTTCTGGATATGTTAATATTTTTATTTTATCATTTTTCTTTAATTCTTCATAATATTCAAAAGTTTCTTTTTCTTCACTATTGTTTTCAATAATGTCTATTTCATAGTTTTTATATGTCGTTTTTTCTAATATAGAATTTACACATTTTTTTAGAAATTTAATTCCATCTTTATTTGGAATTAATATATTAACTTTAGGATTTCCTATAACATCATATTCGATTTCATAAACACCAGGAATATCGTTTCCAAAGTCAGCTGTACCCTTTCTTCCCATTCTAGTAATATGGTCTTGTGCTGCTCTTTTTCCAGCTTCATAAGCATAAGGTTTTGCATCAGCAACTTTCGCTGTTGATTCATTATGAACTCTCCAATGATATAGAACTTTTGAAATATGTACTATATTTTTTGTAAGTTCACTTGCTCTTAAAACTAAGTCAAAATCTTGTGCTCCGTTATATTCATCTCTAAATCCACCAATTTTGTCTACCATTAGTTCTTTTTTCATAATAACAAAATGAGTAATATAGTTATTAGCAGAAAGTGTATCTGGTGCAAAATCAGGTTTGAAATGAGGATCACATCTATTCTCAAGAGTATTTTCTATTTTGTCTTCATCTGTATAAATAAACTCTACATCTGGATTTTCATTTATACATTTTACTATTTCATATAAAGCAAAAATTGGAATTGCATCATCATGGTCAAGTAATCCTATGTAATCTCCTGTAACCATTTTTAAAGCTTCATTCGTATTTCCAGATATTCCTTCATTTGATTCTAATAATTTATATTTTATTCTTTCATCATCTTCATAATATTTTTTTAGATTTTCATTTGTTTTTGGACTACCATCTGCCAAACATAACTCCCAATTTGAATATGTTTGATTTTTCAAACAATTTACTAAATCTTTAAAAAATTCTTCTTTAGTATTGTACATTGGAACAACAATACTAATTTTAGGTTCGATTTTAAATTTATGATTTCTTTGTGCTTCTAATTCTTCTTCATTTGGTTCATTTTGTCTAATCCATTCTTGATAATTAGCTCTTTCACTATCTCTTACTGGATCTTTTGTTATTATTTTTTTCAAACATTTTTTTACAGTTGCCCAAAATCCATATTTTTTAAAATAAAATTTAATTTGATTATATATGTTTTTTATTTTGTTCATTTCTACATTTTTCTCCTTTAATATGCATATTTTTTAATTCACTTTACAATGTTTAATTGGATATTGTTCTGATCCATCTTCTAAATTTTTATTGTAATAAGGATCTCCTTTTTCAACAAAATCACCCCATTTATCTCTAAATCTATTTATCTCACCTTGAAATCTTTTAATTTTTTCTGGTGTATTTTCGTATCCTCTAGACTTAGATTCATAATGTATAAATTCTATATATGGATTATATACTATTAAATATCCTTTTTCCCTTATTTTCAAGCAAAAATCTACATCATTGAATGCAACTGCAAACTTTTCGTCCATAAAATCTACATCTTCATAAACTTTTCGTGAATTCATTATACAAGCTGCCGTTACAGCACTTAAATCTTCTATCATACTTTCTTTTGCAAAGTATGCATGTCCATCTTTTGGCAAATTTTTAAATCTATGACCTGCAACTCCTCCAAGTCCTACAATAACGCCTGCATGTTGAATAGTCTCATCTGGATAGTACATTTTTACTCCAACACCACCAACATCTTTTCTTTGAGCAAATCCAACCATAAGTTCAAGCCAATTTGGTGTTAATAATTCTGTATCATTATTTAGTTGAATAATATATTCACCATCAGATTCTTTTACTCCAAAATTTATTATTCCAGCATAATTAAATCCTTGCTTTGGATATTTTACAACTTTAACATTTGAATGTTTTTCTTGTATTTCATCATAATAATCAAAAATTTCTTGAGTTGTACTATTATTCTCTACTACAACAATTTCATAATTATTGTAAGTTGTTTTTTCAATAATTGAATTTAAACAAACTTCTAAAATGTCTTTTCCATCTTTATTTGGTATTATAATAGAGACTTTTGGATTTCCTTGTACTTTATAGTCTATTCTATAAATGCCTGGTAAGCAACCTTTAGATACAGTTCCTTCTAAATTCATTCTTTTTAAATGATCTTCTAGAGCTTTTATTCCATTATCAAAAGCATAATTTTTTGCATTACTGTTTAGTTGAGCTGTTGATGCTCTATGCACTCTCCAATGATACAAAATTTTACTAATATGTTTAATATTTTCTGGCAACACAATCTCTGACATTCTTAAAAATATATCATAATCTTGTGCACCATCATATTCACTTCTAAAGCCTTCTAATTTATCCATAACTTCTTTCTTAAATACACTAAAATGGCAAATGTAATTTTGACTTCTTAATGTATCTGGTGCAAAATCTGGTTTAAAATATGCATCATATCTTTTTTCACCAACACCAGAACTTTTATCTTCATCTGTATAGATAAATTCTACATTTTCATTTTCATTAATTGTTTTTACAACTTCAAATAAACAATCTTTTGATAAATAATCATCATGATCCAAAAGTGCTACATAATCACCAGTTACCAATTTTAAAGCCTCATTTGTATTTCCAGAAATCCCTTTGTTTTTTCCAATAAAAGTATATTTTATTCTTGGTTCTTTTTCTATCATACTTTTTATTTCTTTTAAAGGCTCTTTACTACCATCAGCCAAACATAATTCCCAATTTGAATATGTTTGTTCATGTAAGAAAAATAATAAATCTCTAAAAAATTCAATAGGTGTATTATATAAAGGTGTTACAATACTAATTTTAGGTTCATAATCAAATTTATAATTTCTTTGATTTTCTAATTCCTCTTCTGTAGGATCGTTACTATCAATCCAATAATCATAGTCACATTCATGAACTCTGTTTTTTGGTTCTTCATTAACAATCTCGACTAAATTTGCCCATCTCTTTGCAGTTTCTTTATCTGTATATTTATAATATTTTTCAGCAACTGCATTAAGAATTTTTTGATGTCTCTTTTCTTCATGTTTTGCACGCATATTGCTACCTGGTGGCATTAATCTATCTACTAATTTCATTTTGTTTCTAAAATTTAGAACCCATGCCATATATCTTAGAGGTTTTGTTATTTTCCATGAAAGTGATTTTTCTATAATTCTTAATCTATTTTCAAAATCATTTGATTTTCCCTGATATATTGATATTTGTTGATTTAAGTTTTCAATAGATTTATTATCATTTTCTTTTTCTGTTTTACATCTTTCAACTTCTTTTGTTAATTGATTTACATTATCTTTTAATTTTGAACATTCTACATTCAATTCCTGATTATTTTTTAATTCTTTAGATAAATTTTCTTTAAGTTCTGCTAGAGCATTATTAATTTCTGCAATTTCTCTACTTCTTTTTCCTACATATGAAACAGTTTTTGCATGTAAATTCCAAAAATAGTTATTTCTGATACTATCTTGAATTGCATTATCTAATTCTTCAAATTTTTGTACATATTTTGTTATTTTAAAATGTTCATACAATTCTTCTATTGAAATATATTTTGATAAATTATGGTTATAAAATAAAGTTCTATATAAAATAAATTCTAATGGAACATTTTTCTCATACCATTCTTGATCATATACATATAATTCATTATCTACAAAAAAACAATTTGAAGCATTTAGATCAATAAGTCCATCTTGTATATAATGTAAATCTTCAAAATTCTCTTCTACATTATATTTTTTAAATACATTATCATTTGGTTTATTTATAATTTCAAATTTATCTAAGATTTCACTTTTAAAATTTTCAATTAATTTAATAGCTTTTTCTTTTCCTTCAAATTTGCATACATCAACAATATATTTGTCATAAGATATTGCATTATTTACGAATTTACTAATTATTTTGTTATCTTCATATTTATCTAAAGTTTTTATTTCTTTACTTTTTAAAATATCTATATTCTTTTTTATATTGTTAATATGATTTTGAGCTAATTCAATATTAGCAGTTTTTATTACAACATCTTTCTTTATAATTGTTTTTATATTATATTCTTTTTTTCTATATACCTCAAAATTTACATATCTTATTTCATTTTCAATATTTTGCTTAGAAATTTCTAAAAAATAGGAATTTGCAAATAACTTAAAATTATTTTTATTTTCTTTTAATAATTCTATATATGCTTCTCTTTGACCAAATTCTAAATTTTCATCTTCTCTAGCATATATTAAATTTCTAGACATCATACTTTCCATATCTGGTAAATACTCATCAGAAAAAATTACGTTTGTTATTTTATAATCTGGTAAAGGATAATATATTTTATAATTAAATTCAGATTCTTTTAAATCTTTTTCAATTTTATTTAAACTGTTTTTTGATGATTTTCCAAGTATGGCTTCATATTGTTTTGCACAATCGCCTTTTAAACCTGTCCAATATTGCATACCAAATTTATTATTAAAAGCAACCAATATTTTTCCATCTTGTTTAATATGCTCTTTTGCAAAGTTTAATTTTTGAGCAAATTTTGTACTATTTTCTTCACCAATTATTGTTATATAGTCAAAATTTTTATTAATATTAATTTTCTCAATATCCCCTACAATAACTTCCAAATTCTTATTTGTTGGATATCTATTTAATATTGCATATCCTTTTTGTTTATTATTTACAACTGATACAATACTTTCAGCTTTTTCAGATAAATAACCTGTAAGTTCTCCAAAATTTGCATTTAATTCTAATATGTCTGATTTTTCTTTAAATTCATACCAGCTAATTATATTTTTTCTAAAGCTACTTAATATTTGATAATCAGCAACTTGCGTATCTGGTTGAATTTCAATATTTTTATTACTTTCTGAAAAATACTTTTCATATATATTTTTTTCTTCTTCTGAAATATTTTCTTCTTTTTCTGATGAATAAAAATCTAGATTTAGTTTCATTTTTTTCCTCCAATGAACTTTTGTATTACATTTTATGAACTTTTATATTTGAATCTAGTCTAATAACTCCAACTGTATTTTTTGTTGTAATTGCTTCTATTAATAAAGCATCATATTTTCTATTTAATACTTCTAAGTTACCATTTAAATTATATTTTGTACAACTAAAAGACAATGTATATTTACCTGCAGCAACTGGTATTTTTTGTTTAAATTCACAAACTGCAATATCTCCTTTTTTAAATGAACCTGTTAACACTTTTTCAATTTCTGTATTAGTTCCTGCAATGTCATTTCCATGAAAATCTTTTACAGTAACTGTAAATATTGGATCTGTTACATCTGTATTAAATTTTATTTTTGATTTTAAAGTAACTACATCTGCATTGTCAAAAGCATTTGTTGGCATTCCAGCCTGATCAAACATACCATAGTCAATTACTTCTGCTCTTTTGTCTCCATAATCTGTGATATTTGGATTTTGAACAAATTTATCTTTCCAAACTTCTGTATCTTTCATTAGATTTTCCTCTGGCATTTTATTTGCTTCATTATTTATTTTTTCATCTTCTTTTACTTCATCTGGATTTAAACCTACTATTATTTTTTTGTATTTTTCTACACCAGTTTTTACATCACCATCAAATATTTTTGTACCACTATCTATTATTATTGTTCTTGTACAGTTTCTTAAAACATCTGAAACACTATGTGTAACAAATAATATTGTTTTTCCAGCTTCTTTAAATTGTTCGAATTTTTTGAAACATTTTAATTGGAATGCCATATCTCCTACAGATAAAGCTTCATCTACAATTAATATTTCTGGATCTACATTTATAGCACAAGCAAAAGCTAAACGAGCAAACATACCAGAAGAATATGTTTTTACAGGCTGATTTAAATGTTCTCCTATATCTGCAAAATCAATTATATCTTGTTCTTTTGCTTTTATCTGTTCGTGTGTTAATCCCATTACAGCTCCATGTTGATATATATTTTCATAACCTGTTAAATCTGGATTAAACCCTGTGCCTAACTCTAGTAAAGAACTTATTTTTCCTTTTATTTCTATTTTTCCAGATGTTGGTATTACAACTCCAGTAATCATTTTTAATAAAGTTGATTTTCCAGCACCATTTTTTCCAAGAATACCTAAAACTTCTCCTTTATGTATTTCTAAATTCAAATTATTCATTGCTCTAAAAGTTCCATGTCTTTCAATCCATGGAAAAACAGTTTCTAACAATCTGTCTTTTTTTCTTGCATACATTTTATATTCTTTTACTAAGTTAGTTATTTTTACAACAGTTTCGCTCATTTTTTTCCTTCCCTTCTAGCTATTTACGAATCATTTTTTTAATTTTAAATGCTAGTTTACCTAAAATTGGTATATTCAAAATAATAAAATTTTGAATTGTATAACTAAATTCTTCATATTTATATAATCTAAAAAATAAATTCCAATTTTTCAAATTAATATATTTTACTTTTTTTAAATTTTCAAAATATTTTAACGCTTCATTTGTATATTTTGAACTTTCTTTTGTTTTAATTTTTTCTATATTTTCTTTAAATACTTCAAAATGTTCTATTTTTACTCTAATAAACAAATTCCTTAAATCTTCAAAATTTTCCAATTGATCAGATTTTCTACTTGAACCTACTCTGTTATTTTTGTGTTGTCTGTATTGAATTGTTGGTTCTTCAACATAAGATATTTTATCTTTTGCACTTATTATTAAAGCAGTCCAATAATCATGTAAAACAAATTTACTATTTCTTGGTAATGGTAAAATATCTTTTATATATTTACTTTTTGCTAAAATAGTGCAACCTGTAACAAAGTTGTTTAAATATAAAGCTTCAAAATTATTATATTTAATTATTTTTTTATATATTTGTTTATACTTCCAATATGATGGATATATAACATTAAGTTTTTCATCTACAATTTCTAAATCTGTATATACTAAACCTGAATTTTCTTCTTTTAATTTATTTATACTTTTTTCTATTTTATCTTTTTTCCAAATATCATCTTGGTCTGAAAACATAAAATAATCACTTGTTACATTTTTTAGTAAAAATTCAAAATTATCTATTAAACCTTCATTTCTTTCTTTCTTAAAAACTTTAATTCTTGTATCTTTTTTTTCATATTCTTCTAATATATTTAAAGTATTATCTGTTGAAGCATCATCTGATATAATCAAATTAAAATTTTCATAAGTCTGATTTAATATACTTTCTATTTGCTCTTTAACAAATTTTTCTCCATTATATGTAGCAAGTAAAATATCTATTTTTTCCATATATTTCCTCTTTTTGTTTATTAATTAACTTTTTATAAAACATCTGCAAAATCTTTTTTGCTCTTTTTAAATATTATATTTCCCCATATAAATATAAAAATTGTTACAAACCAAAAAATAAAAGTAAATAAACCATGATGTTCTGTTATTATTGTTGATGATGGTATAAAAGCTTGTCTAAATCCTTCTATTAAATATGTAAATGGAAAAGCTTTAAAAAGTACACAAAGTTTACCTTGAATCATACTTAAATTCCAAACAATTGGTGAAAACCACATAAATAATTGCATTAAAATTGTTAATAATTGTGCAAAATCTGGAACTAAAGTTGTTAGTGCTGATGTAAATCTTGTAAATGCAATTATAAATGCAAATGCACAAAAAACTATATATATAACATTTAATAAATTTGGAAAAAATCCAAAAACTGATGATGCAAGTATTGCTATCAAAATTAAAAATAATCCTATAAAACTTGATGATGTTAGTGATATAATAGGAATAATATCAACTGGAAATACTACCTTTTTTACTAAGTAACTATAACATCTAATTGAATTACTAGCATTCATAATAGCATCATTGCAAAACATCCACATTGCCATTCCTGGTAAAAACCATACTACATATGGATATTCACCAGAACTTCCTGTTTTTAATATGTATTGAAATACTATAACATATGTAATCATAAATACAAATGGTTGTGCAAATCCCCATATTGTACCTAAGCTAGTATTAGCAAATCTATTTCTAAAATCATTTTTTCCAAGTTCCATTGCTAATTTTTTATTATTCCAAAGTGTCTTAAAAAATTCCATTTTATTCTTCCTTTTCCTATAAATTCTTGGTCATTATATCATTTACTTCTGTCAATTTCAACCATTTCAATGTGATAAATTTGTGAATTATCAATTTATTCAAGTAATAAAAATAAGAAGCTAAACATTCACATAATTAGCTTCTTATTTTTATTGCTATTGTTCTATATAACTTTATCTATAATATCAATAAATTTTTATAATCAATTTGATTAAAAGCTTTGATTTTTACCAAATTTATCATATAATATAAATGTATAAAAAATATAATTATATTTTTATTCAATTTCAAATCTCATAAAGGAGATTATATACTATGAAAAAAATTATTTTTAAAGGCTGTGGAACAGCTATTATTACTCCATTTACAAAAGATGACAAAGTCGATTTTGAAGCTTTTGGCAAATTAATTGAATACCAAATTGCAGAAAAGGTTGATGCAATAATTGTTTGCGGTACAACTGGCGAAGCGTCTACAATGACTTTAGAAGAAAGAAAAGAAACAATTAAATTTGCTGTTCAAAAAGTAAATAAACGTATTCCTGTTATTGCAGGTACTGGAGCAAACTGTACAAAAAGTGCAATTGAAATGACAAAATATGTAGAAAGTATTGGTGTTGATGGTGCTCTAGTTGTTACACCTTATTACAATAAAACTACACAAGCTGGTCTTGTTTCTCACTATACAGCAATTGCAAAAGAAACAAATTTACCAATTATTTTATATAGTGTACCAAGTAGAACTGGTGTAAATATTTTACCATCTACTTGCTTAGAACTTTCTAAAATTTCAAATATTGTTGCTATAAAAGAAGCTAGTGGAAATTTATCTCAAATTGCAGAAATAGCTAATTTATGTGGAGATGAGTTAAATATTTATTCTGGAAATGATGATCAAATAACACCTATTCTTTCTGTTGGTGGTATTGGAGTTATTTCTGTTCTTTCAAATATAGCACCTAATTATGCTCACAATATTACAGAAAATTTCTTTAATGGCAATATTCAAAAAGCCATTAATTTACAAATAAATGCGATTCCTTTAATAAAAGCTTTATTCTGTGAAGTAAATCCTATTCCAGTAAAAGAAGCTTGTAATTTACTAGGATTTGGTGGTGGAACTCCTCGTTTACCATTAGTTCCATTAAGTAATAAAGGAAAAGAGACTTTAAAAAAGGAATTAATCTCCTTTGGTCTTCTAAAATAATTATGCTATAATAAAATTAACAAAAGATATGAGGTTTTTTAAATGAAATTTAAAACTAAAAATAAAGAAAATACACTTACTGAAATTAATTCTTATGAATTAACCAATAATTTAATAGAAATTGATGATGAAAACACTTCTATTCCAAAAGAAACAATAGAAGAATTTAAAGAAATAATAAAAGATATTTCGCAAAATTCAAACGTTACAGCTTTAAAAGATCATGTACAACATATAAATTCTTCTAGATATGCACATTGTGAAGAAGTTGCTTTTTATACTTTTTTGATTTGTAAAAAATTAAAATTAGATTATATTTCTGCAGCTCGTGGTGCTATGTTACATGATTTCTATTTTTATAATTGGAGAAATAAACATGTTGAAGGTCAAAAAAAATTTCATTTATTTAGACACCCAAGAATTGCTTTAGAAAATGCTTTAGATATTTTTGAATTAAATGATTTAGAAAAAGATATAATTTTAAAACACATGTGGCCACTTACAATTATCCCACCTCGATTTGCTGAAGGTTATATTGTAACACTAGTTGATAAATATTGTGCAACAAAAGAATTTTTTAGATTTTTAAAAACTCGAAAAAATATCAAATTATTGTCTGAAGGAAAAATAGAAAAAAATGCAAAATAAGGAGAAATAAATTATGGTTAAAGTTTTAATTAATGGTTGTAATGGAAAAATGGGGCAAGTCCTTTCTGAAAGAATTAGAGATACGCAAGACATTGAAGTTCTTTGTGGAGTTGATAAAATAGATACTGGCGACAATAATTACCCTGTATTTACAGATATTCATTCAATAAATTTAATTCCAGATGTAATTATAGATTTTTCTATTCCAGTTGCTACATTTCCTATATTAGATTTTGCTAAGAAAAATAATATACCAATCGTAATTGCTACAACAGGATTCACAGAAAAAGAAGAAGAAAAAATAAAAGAAATTTCTAAAAATCTACCTATTTTTAAATCTTCTAATATGTCTTATGAAATAAATCTTATGTCAAAATTAGTAGCTTCTTTAGCAAAAAAATTACCTGAATCTGATATTGAGATTGTAGAAACACATCATAATAGAAAAGTTGATGCTCCAAGTGGTACTGCACTTATATTAGCAGATAGTATAAACGAAGCTTGCAATAATGAATTCGAATATGAATATAATAGACATGCAAAACGTGAAAAACGTACAAAAAATGAAATTGGTATTCATTCTTTGCGTGGTGGTACTGAAGCAGGAAAACATACAGTAATCTTTTTTGGAAACAATGAATCTTTAGAAATTACTCACAATGTTACATCGCGTAGCGTTTTTGCTGATGGAGCAATTAAGGCTGCTAACTTTATAATACATAAAGATAATGGTTTGTATTCAATGAATGATTTATGTGAATAATTTATAAAAAGTAAATTTAATATTAAAGGCATTTCTCTCGCGGAAATGCCTTTTTACTATAAACTCTTGATACAAATTTGTAATTCATATTAAATAACAATAATCCAGAACAGATTTTGAACAAATATATTATATAAACACAATGTAAACCAACCATTTTATATAATATAAAAAGAGACAAATATACAGACTAGAAGATTTTATATTTTACAATTATATATATGTAACTAAAACTTTCTAAAACAGAAAAAGTGTAGTATTGTACTACACTTTTATTGTATATTTGCCCCCTACTTGCTTTCTTTTTTGATTTTAAAGAAAAGACACAAAAATATGAACTTGTTATAAATTTTGTATCTGGTAAGTATTATATATACATTTTCCTCAAAAATCAAGACTTTTATAAATTTTATATACAAATTTGTTCTTAAAACTTACTTTTTCTTTTACAAATTGTATTTAACTTTTTACTTGTCAACAAATTTGTTCTTTTTTATTGCTATGTTTATTTATAAACTAATTTCTTAATAAAATATTTATAAATTATATTTTTGAACTCCCTTTAAAATTTAACCTTTTTTATTGTTTTAAATTGTTAAATAAAGTATAATGTATATTAATAGTACAAAAATAATCTAATTTGGAGTTTTTATGAATTATTATGAAATTTTAGGCGTAAAACCTGATGCAACACAAACAGAAATACGTCAAGCTTATAAAAAATTAATTAAAAAATATCATCCAGATGTTTATACTGGAAACAAACAAAAAGCTGAAGAATTATCAATTCAAATAAATGAAGCTTATGATGTATTATCAAATTCAGACTCTCGTAGAGAATATGACAATATGTTAAATTCCGAAAATGAAATAGATAATTATACTGATACTGCTGATTATTCTTCAGATTCTAACTCTAATCGAACTAATTCTTCTACTTATAATAATGAATATTATTATAACCAAACTTATAACGATAAAACTAATAAATATAATCCATACAGCTACGAAAATTATCATAGAACTCAACAAAATAATGAAAATGAAAACTCATTTTATTCTAAATTTTATGATAATCATGTAAAACCTGCAGAAAATTATGTATCAAATAAATTTGATACTATGCGTTTACATCAAAAAATATTAGTATTTTTACTTTTTATTTTATTAGCTTTTATTATGCTTTTAATTACTTTTGTAGAATATACTAAATTTGTACCACATTCTGCAACTCAACAAGAAGAAGTTCCTGAAGAACATTTTTCTAATTTTACTTTCGTAAATGAAATTGATAAAAATCATTCTTATGATTATAATCCTTATACAAATTTTAACTGGCAAAATGTTTTAAATGAAATTTATACAGAAAATGCAGACACAGACTACAATAGTGATGAAGATAATTGGTATTACAATAATTCAGACAACAATTTTGATGATAACTATTATAACGATGAAGATGATAATTATGATGAATCTTTTTCTCAAAGTTTGAAAGACACTTTACATGAATTAATTTTTGGATACTAATATTTAAAAAGCTATTGTAAATAATAAATATAGTATTTAAATATTTTTTATATTAATATAAATTTCAATATATAATTAATATAACTACAATTAATATAATTACACTTAATATGATTTATATACAAAAAACTCGACATTTCTGCCGAGTTTTTTATTTACAATAAATTTTCTATAAACTAGATAACAGCGTATCCACCAATCATTTTACTTTCTGACACACCTTCTACGAAGTCATGTCCACCAGCTAAAATAACTTTATCTCCATTTTCTAAAATTCCTTTAGCTTTTAATTTTTCGATTCCAGCTTCAACTGTTTTATCTGTATTAGCTTGTGCATCTACATATACTGGTAATACATTCCAAGCTAATCCTAATTGACGGAAAGTTCTCTTGTTGTCTGTTACTGCTAAGATTGGGCATCCTGCTCCCATTCCTGCTAATCTTCTAGCTGAATCACCAGAATTTGTATAGCAAACAATAGCATCAACTTTCATATTTTTAGCCATTACACATGTTGAATATGCAATGTTGTCTTCTAAGTTTGTTAATTCGATATTTGTATTTTCATCAAATCTCTTCCAATAGTTAATTGTTGGTTCAACTCTTTTAGCAATTTTATCCATTGTTTGAATACATTCTAATGGGAATTTACCCATAGCACATTCACCAGAAAGCATGATTGCACTTGTTCTATCATAAATAGCATTTGCAACGTCAGAAGCTTCTGCTCTAGTTGGTAATGGATTGCTCATCATTGATTCTAACATTTGTGTAGCTGTAATAGCTGGTTTATTAGCTCTATTTGCTAATTTGATGAATCTTTTTTGCATTACAGGTGGTTCTGTAAAGTCTGTTTCTGTTGCCATATCACCACGAGCTATCATTTGAGCATCAGCTGCTTTTACGATATCTTCCATGTTTGATAAACCTTCAACATTTTCAACTTTAGTAATGATTTTAATATCTTTACCACCGTTTTCATCTAATACTTTTCTAACTTGTGCAATATCATCTAAGTTTCTTGCAAAAGAAATTGCAACATAGTCATATTCATGAGCACAAGCAGCTTTTAAGTCATTGATGTCTTTTTCTTTAAGTGCTGGTAAACGGATAATTGTTCCTGGTAAGTTCATAGTTTTTCTACTTCCTAAAGGATTTCCATGAACTACTGTACAATGAATATCTTTGTCAACTATTTCATCAACTTTTAATTCGATTGCACCATCATCAATTAAGATTTTTGTTCCTGGTTGTACATCTTTGTATAAATTTTTGTATGTTACAGAAACTTTATCTTTGTCTCCTATAATATCTTCGTTAACTAAAACGAATTTTTGTCCATCTTCTAGTGGAATCTTTTCATTCTTTCCTGTTACTAACATTCCTGTTCTGATTTCTGGACCTTGCATATCTAAAATCATTGGAATTGGTAAATCATTTTCTTCTCTTATTTTTATGATTTCTTGTGTTTTCCATTCTTGCTCATCATAGCTACCATGTGAGTAGTTAATTCTGCATACATTTAATCCTGCATCAAATAATTCTTTTAATCTGTTTTCACTAGCTGGTCCGATTGTTCCGACAATCTTTGTTTTTCTTAAATCTGATTTCATAATTCTACTCCTCTTTCATTTTTTAATCATTAATTAGTATACCACAAAATGCAAATAATTCAAGTAATTTTTACAAATAAATTGTAAAACTGACAGTTTTTGTTACATTTTTTAACAAATTAATTTAATAAATAAAAAAAGAAATTTGATATATATTGTTTTGAAATGCCACGTAAGCGATCAAACGAGCTTGCGAGTGCGAATGGAGCAATCTTCAAATATAAATTAGAAATCGAAGATTGCGACACCAAGGCATTAAAAAACAATATATAATCAAATTTTATTAATCTTTTATTTTTTGTAACTTTTACTGTCAGTTATATAATTCTATTTTTCAATCCATTTTACTAAATCTAAGTTTTCTGAATCTACTAGCATATCATGTTTTGGCATTACTCTAAATGTATATCCGAAATTCCCACCTGTTGTTAAATCTAAAGTTGCTTCATAAAATTTCTTTCCATCTTCTTCGCCTACTTTGTTCATTTCTTCTGTATAAACATTTCTAACTGTTCCATTATCTAAAACTTGTCCAAAGTAAACTTGAACTTCTACATTTTTCTCATCTATGTTTGGAAGTTCTACTTCACAATTTACTGTAATTTGACTTCCTGCATTAAATTTGCCATTATCAACATTTCTATCTTGTGTAATTTTTATATTTTGCCAATTTTGTTTTGCAATTCTTTTCCACTCTGTATATGACATAACATTATCTAAATTTTGGAAATATTTTTTATTTAAATTGCAAAGAGGCATATATAAATCATTAATATAGTCAATTAACATTCTAGATGTACTATATTTTCCACCTGTTGTTTTTATTGAATTTTTCATTAATGTTATCCATTCACTAGAAATTCCATTATTATCTTGATTGTAATAAGCTGGTATTATTTTGTTTTCTAATAAATGATATAAACTATTGCTATCTGCTTTGTCTTGTTCTTCATAAGAATTGTATGTAGCATTTGTTCCAATAGCCCATCCATTAGTTCCATCATATCCTTCTGCCCACCAACCATCTAGTATACTACAATTTACAACACCATTTACTGATGCTTTTTCTCCTGATGTACCAGAAGCTTCCATAGGTCTTCTTGGATTATTTAACCATACATCAACACCACTAACTAAATATCTTGACATTCCTATGTTGTAATTTTCTAAAATAAATATTTTTCCTTTAAATTGTGGCATTAATGAAACTTCATGAATATATTTTATTAAATCTTGACCTTCTTTATCTTGTGGATGTGCTTTTCCTGCAAATACAATTTGAACTGGTCTATTTTCATCATTTAAAATTTGTGTTAATCTTGCTATATCTTTAAATATTAAAGTAGCTCTTTTGTATGTTGCAAATCTTCTTGCAAATCCAATTGTTAATGCTTTTGGATTTAAACTATTTACAAGTTCACCAATTTGATCATAACCAACTCCACTATTTACATATCTTTCTGTAATGTTTTGTTTGATTAAACGCATTAATTTTTCTTTTCTGGCAACATGTGCATCCCATAATTTTTCGTTTGGTATATTGTCTATTTTTTGCCATGTTGAATCCATTTCTATTTTATCTTGCCAATATGGTGGCAAATATTCGTTATATAAATTTTTTAGATTTGGAGCAAGCCATGTGCATGTATGAATACCATTTGTTACATAAGTAATTGGTGATTCATCTTCTGCTATATTTGGCCATACTTCACTAAATAATTCTCTAGAAACTTCTCCATGTAATTTACTTACACCGTTTTTCTTACCTGCAATTTTAAGTGCAAGTATTCCCATATTGAATCCTTGTTCAAAGCCTTCATTTTCTTTCATTCCTAATTTTAAGAATTCTTCTCTTGATATTCCTAATTTTGACCAGAATTTATTAAAGTATTGCTCTACTAAAGTAATATCAAATATATCGTTTCCAGCTGGTACTGGTGTATGTGTTGTAAATACTGTTTCTACTGTTGCCATTTCTTTTGCAATTTCAAAAGAAACTTGTTTTTCTTGCATAATATTATAAATTAATTGTAATGTTAAGAATGATGAATGTCCTTCATTCATGTGATATAAAGTTGGTTTTAGTCCTAATTTTTGTAAAACTTGAACACCAGCCATTCCAAGAACTATTTCTTGGCGAATTCTCATTTCTTTATCTCCACCATATAAACGAAGTGTTATATTTCTTAAATCTTCATCATTTTGTTCAATATCTGAATCCATTAAATATAATTTAACTCTACCAACATTTATTTGCCATAATTTTAGATGTAAAATTCTTTCACCTAATTCTATATCTATAATTACATCATCATCCATTTTATCTTTTACAGGCAAAATAGGTAAATTATATAAATCTATATTGTGATATTCTGAACATTGTTCACCTTTACTATTTATTTTTTGATGAAAATATCCATTTTTGTATAATAAACCAACAGCAACAAAAGGTAATCCTAAATCACTAGCTGATTTTAAATGATCTCCTGATAAAATTCCAAGTCCACCTGAATATATAGGTACAACTTCATCTAATCCATATTCAGCTGAAAAATATGCAATTAAATCATTTTTGTTGTTTGGATATTTTTTGTTGAACCAAGTATCTTTACTATTCATATAATTGTCAAAGTTTTCAACTACTCTATTATATTGTTTTAAAAATTCAGAGTTTTCTGAAATTTCTTCAATTTTACTTTGATTCACTAATTTTAAAAATTTAATTGGATTTTTTCCAACATTTTCCCATAAATCAATATCAATCATTTGAAATAATTTTAAAAATTCTGTATTCCATGACCACCATAAATTATTTGCTATTTCAGTTAATCTGCTAATTTTTTCTGGTAGTTGTGGAACAACTGTAACTCTATTGAATATATACATTTTATATATTCCTCCTTTGTAAATTTCCGTTTTTTCTTATGCTTATTAATATATTTTATTATCTATTATAAACTAATTTTTGTCAAATACTTTTTTATCTTTTATTATCAATTTTCATGTAATTTTCTTATTGATTTTTGTTTGTTACATTTTTATTATATTGTTATTAAATTTTCGTTACATTTCACATTTAATTCAATATTTATTTTATTTTTCTTTTTTATATGCTATAATTTAATATATGTTTATATTTATATTATGGAGGAATTTATGAACAATCAAAACCATGAAAAAGTACCTCAACAACCAAAAGTAACTAAAAGAGCTATATCTTTAGTTGACTATTATTCTAATCCTAGATTTTTTGGAGGTAATGTATTACAAGCAGCAAATTTTAGATTATTTATAGAAATTGGACAACAAAATTGCATTGGTAGAGAACTTACAGAACCTGAAATTCAAAAAATGCAAAAAAACTATATGAAGCATTGTGAAAAAAATAATTATACAAATCAAGACTATTTAGATACTTTATATACATATGATTTATATGAAGCAGAAGTAGAAAAAGGTGAATCTTTATCTCGTGATGAAAAGCGTGAAATCCGTAAAAATTTAAGAAAAGAATTAAAAGCTCTTTCTGCAAAAGATATCTCTACACATGATATTAAAGATATTAGAAAAATACCTTTTTCAGAAGAAGCAAAAAATTCTAGTAATTTAAGTAGTTTTGCAGCAGGACAATTTGCACATGCTGAAGCTCTAAAACAAACAGCCGAAAGTAATATGGCTTTTATAAATGCTGATTCAGAAAAAAATGTTATTGCTAAAAAGAGATTATCATTAAGAGAACCTTATGAAGATGAAATGTTTGAACATTTAACATATAAACCACCTATGTCTGCACAAACAAAAAAAGGATTCCTAAAATTAGCTGCATTCGCTTTAAGTGGTGCAATTGCAGTTACTGGTATTAGTGCTATTGCAAAACAAAAAACTTATTCAGATACAACTTTTGAAAAAGCTCAAGAAATCGGTTTAGATCTTGATGATTTAGATTTATCAACTAGTTTTTCAGAAGATCAAATCAACAAATCTCTTCAACTATCTAATTTTGAAGAAAGTGATAAACCAATTATTGAATTAGTAAAAGCTGGTGGTTCACAAGCTTTATATAAAGATATTCAAAAAAATTTAACTGCATATCAAACAACTATACCTACAGTTGAACAAGAAGAACTTTTAATTAGAGAATTACAAACTTTACCAGAAGCAATTTTCTTAGATAAAACAATTACAGCATATAATGACGCTCACAAAAATGATGAACATTTTTATCCTGTAGTTTCAGCTCAATTAAATAAACATTCTGAACCACAAACTGGAGATTCATATTCAGTAAGTTTATATGATGAGTTCTCTAGTCCATACGATAGCTATCGTAGTGGTGTGTATTTAGATACAACATATTTTACAAAATTAGCTTCATTTTATAAACTTGATGAAAATATCGATAAATTTGCACAAGAAGTTTTATCTACAAATGATAAATTCGAAAATGGTGATGTATCAGAATATCAAAGAGCACAAGCTATCCCTGCTCATTTAAAAAATGTTGAAAAATATTTAGAAAAAACTATGGATTTTTCTACAAAGAAATTCAAAATTGCTCCAAAAGCTTTCTTAAGTTCTAATGAAAGACTTGTTGTTGAAGGACAAGACTTAGAAAAATTACAAGAAGATGATGCTAGATAATTATATATATAATAAATTTTAAGCTTATATATTTTATTAATTGGATAATTAAGCAAATTATATCCAAAAGTGGACATATGTAAAATAACAATTCATACATATGTCCACTTTTTTGTTAGTTTTGCCAACTTATTAAATATTAAAATTAATTTATTTATCTAGTTTGAATACATAAGGTAATAAATCACTTATCTTATATGCTTTTACATCATTCTCACAAATTGTATATATATTAAAATCTTTATTTACAAATTCACTTATAAATTGTCTACAATATCCACATGGTAAACATTCTTCTTTCATAGCAGATTCTTCATTATATCCACCTATTACTAAAATGCTTTCAAACTCTTTTTCCCCTTCTGATAAAGCTTTGCAAAAAGCTACTCTTTCAGCACAAATTGATTGTATTCCATTGTTTTCTATATTACAACCAGTATATGTTTTCCCTTTTTTAGTTTTTAAAACAGCACCAACTTTAAAATTGCTATATGGAACATATGCATTTTCTCTTACTTTTTTTACTAGTTCAATTTCTTCTTTTAATTTACTATCTAATTCCATATTCATACTTTTCTCCTATTCAAATTTATTTTACCCAAATTTATATATAACAAAAGTGGACATTATAATAATTGCAAAAGACAAAATTTGATTCTTAAATATTTAACAATACTTTTTTATATTAATTACAAGCCTATCGCTTTTTGTGTTTCTCTCTACTGCTTCAAAAATAAATTTTCCTTTTCCCCTAATTGTAATTTTATCTCCTTCTTGTAATTTTTTGCTTTCTTTTTCTTCTAGTATTCCATTAACAAATACTCTATCTTGATTTAAAATTTCTTGTGCCATACTTCTTGAACATCTTGCCAATTCTGCAACAAAATTATCTAATCTATTTGATGAAATAATTATATTGTATTCTTCAAAATTTTCTTCTTTTTCATTTATGTCAAAAAAATTTTTAACACTTATTTCTGATTTTTTGAATCTTGTAAGTTCTGGTAAATTAATTATCAAATAATCTAAAATCTCATTCAATACAATTATGTCTGCACCATTATCTCTAACAATTATATCTCCAAATTTTTCTCTTTTAATTCCCAATTTCATTATTCCACTTAAATATTCTTTATGATCATAATGTTGGTTATTTGGTAATTTTATATAAATTACTTTTATTATATTTTTTAAATTATTTCTTGCCATTTCTTCTGTTAATTTATCTGGAAAAAATACGATTATTTCCCTATCTGGATTATTTATGCCACCAAAAAAGAAATAATTTTTTATTTTCTTATCATTTAATATCTTTTTAGTAAGGCTTTTTTCATTTAACTGCATAAAATCTGTATATGTTATCTTATTTTTAGAATTACAAAATCTAATTTTATCTTCTATTTTTGCAATTAAGAGTTTGTCTTCTTCTTTTTTATCTTTAATTGTATTGCAGTAAGACATTTTTCTCCTCCTAATTTTATTTTGTTAATCAAACTATTTTTTTCTTTATCACTACTACCAATATTAGTTTTCTTAAAAACTTTTTCTTTTTTTTGTTTTGTATTTTCAGTTAAAATATCAATTATATATTTTTCAATACTATCTTCATCAATTCCATATTTATTTTCAATTTCTGAGCAAGTTCCTTGTTTTATAAATTCATCTGGATATGCAATTTTTTTGAATATAAATCTTGAATATTCTTTTATTTCTCTTTCACTCAAATCACATAAATGCTCTGCTATTATTTCTTCTACTGCTGTTCCTAATCCACCTATTCCAGTTCCATCTTCAATAGTAATAATTCTTTTTGTTTGTTTTATTTCTTGCCAAATTTTTTCTTTATTTAAGGGTTTTAGAAATCTTGCATTTATTACAGTTATATATATTCCTTTTTCTTTTAATTTTTGAGCTACTGAATATGCTCTTGCAACCATTTTTCCTATTGCTATTATTGTAAAATCTTTTCCATTTTCTAATTTTTCAAATTCACCTAATTCGATTTTAGTATCAATTAATTTGGTTTTTTTCCAAATATTATTTTCGCCACCTCTTGGATATCTAATTAGAACTGGAGTTTTTAGTTGTACTGAAAACTCTAACATATCTTCTAATTCTTTAAAATTCTTTGGTGCCATAATAGTAAAATTAGGTATCAAATTTGTAAAACTCATATCAAACATTCCCTGATGTGTTTCTCCATCTGCCCCAACAACACCTGCTCTGTCTGCACAAATAACTACTGGCAAATTTTGCAATGCAACATCATGAATTAATTGATCATATCCTCTTTGTAAAAAAGATGAATAAATTGGTATTACAGGAATAAAACCTTCTTTCGCCATTCCTGCAGCCATTCCAATTGCATGTTGTTCTGCTATACCAACATCAAAAAATCTATTTGGAAATTTCTTTGAAAATTCTTCAAGTCCAGTTCCTTCTTCCATTGCAGCTGTTATAGCAACTATTTTATTATTATTTTCAGCTAAATCAATTAATTTATTTCCGAATATTTTTGAATAATTATCTTTTCCTTTTTTTAACTTTTCACCAGTTTCGATATCAAAACTAGATGTACTATGAAATTTATTTGGTTTATCTTCTGCCGGTTTATATCCTTTTCCTTTTTTAGTTATTACATGTAATAACACTGGACCTTCTAGTTCTTTTGAAATTTCTAATATTTCTTCTAATTGATTTAAATTATGTCCATCAATTGGTCCTAAATATCTAAATCCGATATCTTCAAAATACATTTTTGGAATTATTGCTTGTTTTACACTTTTTTTAAATTTTTGAACTATTTTTACAATTTTATCACCAATAATTGGTATTTTTCCAATAATGCTTTTTCCACCAATATTAGTTTTTATATAAAATTTTTTCGTTCTTAATTTTGAAAGCATTAAAGCAACTCCACCAACATTTTTAGAAATGCTCATTTCGTTATCATTCAAAATAACCAATAAATTAGTCTTACTATTTCCAGCATCATTTAACGCTTCTAATGCCATTCCACCAGTAAGTGCACCATCTCCAATAACAGCTATAACACTATTTTTTTCATTTTTCAAATCCCTACTTCGTGCCATTCCTAAGGCAACTGAAATAGATGTACTACTATGTCCTGTATTAAAATGATCATATTCACTTTCTTCTGTTTTTGGAAATCCTGCTAATCCGTTCATTTTTCTTAATGTATCAAATTTATCTAGTCTACCTGTCAGAATTTTATGTACATAAGTTTGATGCCCAACATCCCAAACAACTTTATCTTTTTTTAAGTCAAAAACTTTATGAAGTGCAATAGTAAGTTCTACAACACCAAGATTAGATGCCAAATGACCTCCTGTTTTAGAAACTGTAGAAATTATTTTTTCTCTAATCTCTTTTGCAAGTTCTTCTTGTTCTTTAATATTTAATTTTTGTACATCCTTTGGACTTTTTATATCTTCTAATTTCATTTTTTATACCCTGAATTTTCCAAATTTTCAATTTTTATTTTGGTCTTATAAAACTAAAAAAATCATTCCTGATGTTAATAAAGGAATTGTTAAATTATCAGTTCCTTTAATTGAAACACCTTCTACAATTGTTGTTATTATTGCCATAATAATTGCTTTTACAAAAAAATTTGCTACACCTAAATATGATAATGCTCCAGAAATAATGATTAAACTTATAATAAACATTGTTGCAGATCCTGCTAAAGTTTTTTTATTTCCATTTACACTATATTCTGGACTATCAATTCCTTTTCCAACAATTGCTGCCATTCCATCTGCATATCCCATTACAGCTACACCTACTAAACCTATAATTGGATTATGTAATGGTCCAAATGTTGCTAAAGCTAAAATCAAAAGAGATAATGCATAGTATACTGTTCCTAATCCATCTTTTTCTCCTTCATCTCTTTCCATAGATTTTATTATATTGAATTTATAAGATAAAAAATTAATTACTACAAATATAGCTGGACATATAGCAGCTACCCACATATTATCAAAAAATACCATTGCAATAATCCACCAATTTGATAGCATTATATGTATAAATTTTCTACTTGCCTCTTTACTTATTTTACTAAATAATGTTGATGCTCCTATAATTACTCCTATATACAAAAAAGAAGCTATTATTCCATATAAATTATTCATTTTAAATTCCTCTATTATCACTCAAATTTTGATAATTATATCATCAAACAGTTCAAATATAAACCTTTTTTATGTAACTTTTTTGTGAAATTTGAGGTTTTTAAATATCAAACATGAATAAAGGCACTAACTATTATTAATTTATGTAGATTTCCATTTTTTAACAATTTCAAGATCATCGTATTTTAATAGTTCTTTTCTATTTAATATTCCATATTTCTTTATTGATTCACAACTATCATTATTGACTGTAATATGCTGCAATATAAAAAAATCATCATCATATATCTTCTTTATATTTGAAATTTCTTTCTTATTCTGTTCAATTTTATATTTCGTGGAAAAATCTATAATCATATCATTTCCTCACTATTATAAATTCTTTAATCTTTTTTCAATTTCTTCAGGAGAAGGTAATAAATCTTTCATTTTTTCTGGCAAAGTATCTCTAATTTGATAAGTAGCCACACCTATTGGTTTGTCACTATCATTTAAAGCGTACTCTACAACCGTTCTATTTTTATTTTTGCATATAATAATACCAATTGATGGATTTTCATGTTCCATTTTTACTTGCTTATCTAATGCAGTTAAATAAAATTGAAGTTGTCCTACAAATTCAGGTTTAAAATCTCCTATTTTCAATTCAATTGCAACTAAACTATTTAAACTTCTATGATATAATAATAAATCAATATAAAAATCATCTCCGCCAACATTTATATGATATTGACTTCCCATAAAAGCAAAATTCCCACCCATTTCTTCAAGAAATGCTCTCATATTACTTATTAAATTTTCTTCTAATTCTCTTTCAGAATGTTGTTCAGAAAGTTCCATAAAATCAAATATATATTCATCTTTGACTGCTAATTTTGCTTGATTTACATATTTTTCTGGCAACGTTTCATCAAAGTTAGTTTGGTTAAGTAAATATTTTTCATAAGACTTATTTTCTATATGATTAATTAATACATCTTTTGTCCAACCATATTTTTTAGTCATTTTTATATAAAATTCTCTTTCAAGTTGATCTTTGCATTTCTCCATTATAGCTACATTTTTGCTCCAGCTAATTTCTGCCACTAATGGTGGCAGAAATTCGTTATCCTTATATTCTACATATAAATTACGCATTCTCCATAAATTTCTTGAAGAAAAACCATGAACATCAGGAAATTCTTTTTTCAATTCTTTTGATAATACTTCAACAATTGACTTTCCCCAACCTTTTTCTTGTTGTTGGTTATATATTTCCTGTCCAATTCCCCAATATAGATTTATTAGAGTTTTATTAACTTGTTTCATGGCTTCATATTGACTATTTCTAATCTTATTTTTTATATCTACTACAAAATCTTTATAATCATCACTAATCAAATTATTTTCCATAATTTAAAACTCTCCTTTTTTATTTACTTTTTATATCTAGTACTTATATTTCTTACAAAATATGTAAAAATAAATCTGCAAATGTAAAAAATAATAGCATTTGCAGATTTTTAAGAATGGCTGGGGTACTGTGATTCGAACACAGGAAATGTCGGAGTCAGAGTCCGATGCCTTACCGCTTGGCGATACCCCAATATTAATCTTTTGGTATTATATCTCAAAAAAAATATAAAAGCAATAGTTATAAAATAGTATTTTCCTAAAAAATCAAAATGGACATTTGCAACTTCTATTTTAAACAAATGTCCATATAATTTATATTAAATTAATATTATTTTTCATCTTCGTTTACAATTGTAAATATTTCTATTTTTCTATTTTCTCGGTCCTTTCCATATTGACCAGAAACCACATATTCACTTAAATCAAAAACAATATCATCTTGGATATGTTCATTAAAGTATTGATAATATAAATGCATTAATTGAACAAGTTCTCCTTTTTGCCATTCTTCAAATGGTATATTCATTAATTCTTCAACACTTCTTGCATTTAATACATCATCAATTTCTTTTTCCTTAGCTTCATCTGATACATCAAACATAAAGCTTAATCCTTTTCTTTTTAATTCTTTTATAATCTTCTCACCTCTTTCATTATAAGATTAATATTTTAACATTTTTGTTTATTGTATTCTGTACACTTTTTCAGTTACTTTCTTTGGTGGCAAATCAATTATACATTATTTTTTTTATCTATTCAATATATTGTTTACTTTTTGTGCAAATTTTGACACATTTTTTTGCAACAAAAAAAACTTTCCTTCATATTAATTTGATAATATCTAGTATCTATCAAATAATAATTAGGAAAGTTACTTTTATTTTCGCAAATCTTTTACAATTTCTTCAATTGAATCTACTAAAAATCTAGTATCTTCTAAATTATTTTCTTTTCCAAAACTTATTCTTAAACTTCCACGTGCAATTTGTGATGGTACACCTATTGCCAACAGTACATGAGATGGATTTAATAATCCAGCACTACAAGCAGAACCACTTGAAGCACAAATTTCTCTTTTATCTAACTCATATAAAAGTTTTGAGCCATCTACTCCTCTAAAGCAAATATTAGCATTGCCTGCTAATCTAAATTTTCTATCCCCATTTATAATTATATTTGGTATTCTTTTTTCTATTTCAGAAAAATAGAATTCTCTTAAGTTTAATAATTTAGCATTATATCTTTCTATATTTGAATTTGCAAGTTCTATTGCCCTACCTAATCCCACAATGCCTGGTACATTTTCTGTTCCTGCTCTTTTTTCTCTTTCTTGATGTCCACCATCTTGAATCCTTGAAAAAGGTACTCCTTCTTTTACATATAAAACTCCTACTCCTTTTGGTCCATAAAATTTATGTGCAGACATTGAAAGTGCTGAAATTCCCATTTCTTTCACATCTATTTTTTCATTTCCTATTGCTTGAACAGCATCTGTATGAAAGAATATACCATATCTTTTTGCAATATCCCCAATTTCTTTTATTGGTTGTATTGTTCCTATTTCATTGTTTGCAAACATTATGCTAATTAATATAGTTCTTTGTGTTATTGCTCTTTCTAATTCATTCAAATCTATTCTTCCATTTTTCTTTACTTTTAGGTAAGTTACTCTATATCCCATATTTTCTAATGTTTTACAAGTATTTAATATTGCTGGATGTTCTATATTAGTTGTTATTATATGATTTCCTCTTCTAGAATTTGCTTTTACAATTCCTTTTAAAGCTAAATTATCACTTTCGCTTCCACAACTAGTAAAATATATTTCATTTGTATTTGCATTTATAGCTTTTGCAACTTTTTTTCTTGCAAGATTTACTGCTTCTTTATTTTCTTTTCCTATTTTGTATACAGAAGATGGATTCCCAAATTTTTCTGTAAAATATGGTCTCATTGCTCTAAATACATCTTCATCCAAAGCTGTTGTTGCTGCATGGTCAAAATATTTTATCAACTTTATCAACTTCTTTCAATTAGAGTGTTCCTTATATAATATGCCATATCATTCTAATAGTTTACCAAAAATGCAAAAATACTTTGCATTCATTATTAAAATTGGCTTAAGCCTTTATATAAATAGTACCTGCTATGCACTTTCATATTACAGAACAAATTTATATAACAAAAGTAAACATTATATTAATTGCAAAAGATAAAAAACACCAACTAGAAATACATCTAATTGGCGTTTTTTTTGATTAACTATGTTAAATATCTTCATTTAAAACAATCTATTATTTAAAACTATTTTAATTGTTTCATAACTTCTTCAGCAAAGTTTTCTTCTTTCTTTTCGATTCCTTCACCTTTTTCAAATCTTGCAAATCTTGCAATTTCTCCACCTTTGCTTGAAACCATAGCTCCAACTTTAACACTTGGATCTTTTACAAATTCTTGATCTAATAAACAAATTTCTGAATAGAATTTTCCAATTCTTCCTTGAACCATTTTTTCTGCTATTTCAGCTGGTTTTCCTTCGTTCATAGCTTGAACTTTTAAGATTTCCATTTCTTTGTTTACAGCTTCTGCTGGAACTTCTTCTCTATTTAAGTATTCTGGTTTTGCAGCAGCAATTTGCATACATACATCTTTTGCTAATGCACTATCACCTTTTGATAATTCAACTAAAACTGCAATTTTTCCATCTCCATGAATATAGCTTTCTACTAATCCTTCTGTTTCAAATCTTGCAAATCTTCTAATTGTCATGTTTTCTCCGATTGTTGCGATTTTGTCTGTTAAAGTTTCTTTTACAGTTTTGTCTGTATCCATATATTTTTCTGCTAATAAAGCTTCTACATCAGCTGGATTTGTTTTTGCAACTATTTCAGCTATATCTGCAACAAATGCTCTAAATTCTTCGTTTTTAGCAACGAAATCTGTTTCAGCATTTACTTCAACAATAGCACCCATTTTTTTATCTTCTGAAACATAGCTACATACTAAACCTTCAGCTGCAACTCTTCCAGATTTTTTAGCAGCTTTTGCAATTCCTCTTTCTCTTAATAATTCTGCTGCTTTTTCCATATCTCCATCTGTTTCTGTTAAAACTTTTTTGCAGTCCATCATTCCTGCACCTGTTTTTTCTCTTAATTGTTTTACTAATTCTGCTGTAATCATTTTTTACCTCCTATATAATTTATATTTTAACAATTATAATTTCTAATTTAAAATTAGGGTGGTTACAAATATATATAAAAATGCTCCACCCTTAATTTACTTAATATTTAAAATTATTCAGCATCTTCTGATGCAACTTGTTCCATATCTGTAGCTTCTTCTGCTTCAGCAACAGCTTCCATTTCATCAGCTTCAACTTCAGCATCTTCACCTTGTCTACCTTCTATAACTGCATTAGCTATAACATCAGCTATTAATTTAACAGCTCTTATAGCATCATCATTTCCAGGAATAGCATAATCTACTTCTTCTGGATTGCAGTTTGTATCTACTAAACCAACTACTGGTATACCTAATTTTTTTGCTTCTAATACTGCAATTCTTTCTTTTTTAGGATCTACTACAAACATAACTCCTGGCATTTCTTTCATATCTTTGATTCCACCAAGATTTTTTTCTAGTTTTTCCATTTCATTTTTTAATCCGATAACTTCTTTTTTAGGTAACATATCGAATGTTCCGTTTTCTGACATTTCTTCTAATTCGTTTAATCTGTCAATTCTTCCTTCAATTGTTTTGAAGTTTGTAAGCATACCACCTAACCATCTTTGGTCAACATAGTACATATTACATTTTTGAGCAGCTTCTTTAATGCACTCTTGTGCTTGTTTTTTAGTTCCTACAAAAAGAACTGTTTTTCCTTCTTCTGCTTGTTCTTTAACGAATTTGTAAGCTTCGTCTAATTTTTTTGATGTTTTTTGTAAATCAATAATGTGAATACCATTTCTAGCTTGGAATATATATTCAGCCATTTTTGGATCCCATCTTCTTGTTTGATGTCCGAAATGAACACCTGCTTCAAGTAATTGTTTCATTGCAACTACTGCCATTTTAATTTCCTCCTTAAATTGTTTTTTACACCCGCATATTTTTAACATTTAAGAACACTATAACTTAAAATTGATATAGCACAATCCTAAACTAAATGTGCGTGATTTTTTTAATACTATGATAGTATAACAGATTTTTGTAGCATTTTCAAGTGTTTTTTATAATTTATTTATTATTCTCTAAAATTTGCTTTTTTTCTTACAAATTGCACTCACTTTACAGAATTGCATTTAATTTTCAATATTCTTCAATTTACAATTATTCTCCAAAATGAACAACTTTTGTAATTATACTTAATATTTTTGTAGCATTTTTCTTTGCAAATTCTTTTGTTATTGCCTTACCACCAATTGTTAAAGCAGCAATTATAGCACTTAATATAAATTGAATATATGTACCAATTCCAAAAGATTCACTAAGTTTTAATGCAATCATTGTACCAATAGCACCACTAATAACACCACAAATATCACCTACAACGTCGTTACAAATATTTGAAACTTTAGCAGAATTTCTAATTAATTTTATTGCTGTTTTTGCTCCTTTTATTTTTTTAGAAGCTTTTGCATGAAATTCCTCTTCTTTTGCTATAGTAACAGCTACACCTATTAAGTCAAATAATATACCTAATAATATAACTAATATTAAAACTACAATACCTGGCAATACATCTAATTTAGATATTGCTGTATTGGAAAAATATGCAAAAAACATTGATAAAAAGAAAGCTATAACGGTTATTGTTAATGCCCATTTTAAAGGACTTTCCTTTTTAGTTTTGTTTTTCGATTTACTTTTTTCTTTCAAAATTCATTCTCCTTAATCTAAAAAAATATTATTCAAATTGTTCAGAATTCAAATAATATTTCTACATTTAATATTTAAAATCTTAAGTTGGTAGAGATGCAAGTAAATTTTACGGTTTAAGGTCTAGCAGAATTTCTCTGTTTTTCACTAAGCATTACTACTTAGCCGTTTCCATTTAAGAAAAACACCTTGTAGAAAAAGGAGCTAGATCGCCACTGAAGCCGTACCTTAATCCTTACAACTCTTCACCCTTGATTTAGAGCAAACATTCTAGAAAATTTCTTTGAATATGATTAACTTATTCTTAGTCTCTTTTGCAAAACGTGTTTCATAGAAGCTATGTAAAATGCCTAATCCCCAAGAATCACTCAAGACAGATACCACAACCTATATAATAGATAAAACATATAGATTTGTACTTAAGGTTTTTTTTACTCAAGTCTCAACGAAAGTAGGAATCAACTGTATGCCATTACAATCTATCCTAAATTCTTTACTCTCTAAGCCCACGCAAAACTGGGCGTAATGCGCAAAACTTAAAAAACTTCGATTTAAGTGATACCTTTCTAGTAGATTTTTAGCCCTACCCTCTTAATAAGTTCATACACTAGAATAATGCACCAACAATTATAAGTATAACATCAAATATAATTTATTTCAAATTTCACTTTTGCCTTATTTTTCCTTTTTAAAATCGAAAAAAACTTTTACCTTATTTTATTCCTTTATATCTTTTCTAAACTCTTTTTTTCTCGTTTTTTCTTTAAATTACAATATCTAACTTTGTTTTATTCCTGCTTTTACAACAATTCTTTTTCCATTTTTATTATTGCAAGTTATTAAAGTTAATTCTTTTTCATATTTTCCACTATATTCCAAACAAGACAAGTCTTCTGAATTACTTTCATAAATATTGTTTACAATATATACATATTTTTTATCTTGTAAATCCTGTAAAATTACTTCATCACCTATTTCAAGTTTATTTAATTTTCCAAAAAATCTTTCATCATTATAATTATGGCCTGTTAATCCTATGTTGCCTTTTTCTTCTAAGCTATTGCCATAAAACTTGCAAATTGATATCTTTAGCAACTCTTCATTATATTCATTAAAAACCATATAATCTAAATTAATTTTAGGAATTTTTATTTTTCCTAAAATCACAGATTTATTACTTGTTAGATTTTGCGTACTATACAACTTTTGTGTATTTAATGTTTGTAAATATAATTGATTTATTTTTTCTTCTTGTTTTGAATTATAGAAAAAAGATACTATATAAATAAAAATTAGTATTAATAAAATTAGTGATATTACAAAAATCATATAAAATTTATTTTTATTTGATTTTCTATTTAGATTTTTATTTTTTAAACTCGTTACTAAAATTTGATTCATATTTTAATTATTTGTAATTTTATGTTAATTATGCTATAATAATAATCGATTTTAAATTAAATAAAAATAAAAAAAGGAGTTTTATGAAAGTTCCAGAATTACTTTCTCCTGTCGGAGATTTAGAATGTTTAAAAGCTGCCGTACAAAACGGAGCAAATACAGTTTATTTAGGTGCTAGTAGCTTTAATGCTAGAGCTAGAGCAACAAATTTTAATAATGAAAATTTAAAAGAAGCAATATTATATGCAAAATTAAGAAATGTAAAAGTAAATTTAACTTTAAATACTTTATTAAAAGAAGATGAATTAAATGAAGCTATTTCTTTAGCTGTTTTTGCATATAATTGTGGTGTTGACGCAATTATTATCCAAGATTTAGGATTGGCTAAATTTTTACATACAAATTACCCAGAAATAACTTTGCATGCAAGTACTCAAATGACAGTTCACAATCTTGAAGGAGTAAAACAATTAGAAGCTTTTGGATTTAAACGTGTTGTTTTATCTCGTGAGCTTTCAATTTCAGAAATCGAATATATTAGAAAAAACACAAATGTTGAATTAGAAGTTTTTATACATGGAGCTCTTTGTATATCATATTCTGGTCAATGCTTATTTTCTAGTATGGTTGGTAATCGTTCTGGAAATCGTGGAATGTGTGCTCAACCTTGCAGACTTCCATATGAACTTTATTCTAACAAAAATTTACTAGACAAAGGATTTTTATTAAGCCCTCGTGACCAATCAGCTATTGATTTTTTACCTGCACTTATAAAAAGTGGTATAGATTGTTTTAAAATTGAAGGAAGATTAAAAGCTCCAGAATATGTTGCTACTGTTACAAAAATTTATAGAAAGTATATAGATTTTATTATAAAAAATATTAATTTATCAGATGAAGAATTAATCAACAAAATTCATACAATGATTGAAATACCTAATGAAATTACTGGTCTTTCTGATAAAGAAGAACTTTTACAAGTATTCAATAGAGGTAATTTCTCTAAAGGACACTTTGAAAATGCACCAAATACAAAATTAATCTATTCAAAAAAGCCAAACAATATGGGATTATATCTTGGAAAAATACAAAATTTTAATGCTCAAAAAGGTCATATTACTTTAAAATTAGAAAATTCAGTCTCTGTTGGTGATAGAATTTCTATTAATAATGAAAATTACACAGTTTCTGAACTTATGATAAAAAATAAAAATTATCCAACTTTAGATTCAGGAAATAAAGTAACTCTTGGAAGAATGAAAGGTAATATTTCAAACGGAATGTCTGTATTTAGAATTGAAAACAAAAAACTAAGTACTTTTGCTCAATCAACTTTTAATTCTGAAAAAGAATTATTAAATATTCCATTTGATGCTGAAATAATAATAAAAAAAGGATTGCCTATCAAGTTGACTGTATCTGGTAAAACTGGATTTTACAAAAATTTAAAAGTAACTATTGATAGCAATATTATTCCAGAAACTGCTGAAAATCAACCTGTTTCAAAAGAAAAAATTATAGCTCAACTTTCAAAAACTGGAAACACACCTTTCTGCTTTGAAAATATTAATATAGATTTAGAAAATAACTTATTCATTCCTAAGATCAGTTCACTTAACGAACTTAGAAGAAATGCTTTTGCTGAATTGGAAAATAAAGTAAAAGAAATTTATACATTTAATATAAATGACGGTAAAAATGTTAGTGAAAATGCTATTACTAATAATATTATTGGTAGTAGTGATGAAAATAAAAATAATAATGATTATAATAACAATGATAGTGTAACAGCTCTATCTCCTGTCTCTTTACCTAGTATTTCTTTATTATTAAATATATTAAATAAAAACTTTAACTATGCAGAGCTTACAGGAATTGATGCTCTTTATATACCTTATAAATACTTTTTAAATTCTAGTTATGATTATACATTAGAAACTTTGTGTGATAAATTTAAAGTATTTTTATATATGCCATCAATTATGAGAGAAAACTATTTTAGAGCATTAAAAAACACAATTGAAAAATCACTTAAACTTGGAATAAAAGGTTTTGTTATATCTCATATTTCACAAATCGAATCTTTGAGAAAATACAATTTACCTGTTATTGGAAACTATACTTTAAATGTTTACAATAACGAAAGTATTAAAACTTTAAAAGATTTTGGATTAGTGAAATTTACTCCATCTGTTGAATTAGAAAAAGTTGATTTGCTAGAGTTGTTAAACTTAGCAAGCTTACCTTCAGAATTAATAGTTTATGGAAACACACCTTTAATGACTAACAATTATTGCTATTTAGGAAAAAGTAATCGTTGTTATAAAGATTGCAAAAAGCTATGTTTAGAAAATTCTAAATTTTATTTAAAAGATCGTCTTGGTTTTGAATTTAGAATTGTTCCAGATAACACTTGCACAATAACTACTATATACAACAGCAAAATTACTTCTATTAATTATACTGATTTTATTAATAAAATTAATAGTGTTAGAATTGATATTCTGGATGAAAATTTAGATGACATTCAAAAAATTATAAATAATGTAAAGAAAAATGAAAGATTTGAAGGAAAAGATTTCACAAATGGAAAAATAAAATAAACCTTTTATATAAAGGTTTATTTTATTCTTATCTATTATTACTTTCTTTTAACAATAACATTCTTATTTAATATATCTGCTTTAGTACATTAATTATCATTTTAAATTTGAGCATCATAATCTGGATTATCTTGATATATTTTTAAATCAGCCTCATCTTGTGAAGAATGGATTAGATTATCATTTTCATCATATAAATAATATGTATTTTCAACACTATTATATACAACTTCTGATTCTGCTACAGTTTGTCTACTCTTTTTATTATTAACATTATATAAAAATATTGCAAATATAATAACTACAAGTATTCCCAAAATTAATATCATTTTTTTATTCATTTAAAGATTTCACCTCTTATTTTATTAAAATTTTATAATATATTTTTTACTACCACAATTTGTTCAAAAAAACTTGAAATATTTGAAATGCAATAGTTTGTTATTTTTTCAAACTGCTCCAATTAGTTCCTGAGCCAGTTAAAATTGTATTATCTATAATTCCACTATTATTAGAAATATCTAATGTTTTTAATTTAGCATTTTTATTTAAAGTTGTAAAAATTTCCAACACATTATATCTTATTTGTTTTCCATTTGAATCTATATAAGTTGATGTGTCTGTAAGCGAATTACTACTTATATTCAAATTTTCCAAATTTACTAAATTTTGCATTCCATTAATTCCAGATGAAATAAAGTTTCTTGATAAATTAACTGTTGTTAAATTATTAAGTCCATTAAATGCACTTACATCTGTTATTGCATTGTCTGTCATACTTATAGTTGTTAAATTAGTTAAATTAGAAATTGCCGAAATATCTGCAACATTTGTATTATATACTTGTAAGGTATTTAAACTTTTCAAATCAGAAATGCAATTCAAATCTTTTAAAGTAAGCCAATTAAAATGAATTGTTTTTAAGCTTGATAAATCTTTTAAATTATTAAGTGTATTTATATTTGTGTAATTAACTTTTCCTGTCCACTGTGCACCTGTTACTTTTAAAATATTTAATGCAGTGCAACCTTTTAACACTCCAAAATCTGTCACTCTGGAATTATAAAATATTTCTAAATTTGTTAATTTCTTACATTTATTAGCTAATTCAGACAATAAACTTTGAATATTAGAATTTTCTCTAAAATATACTTGTGCCAATTTTGAATCAGTTGGCAATTCATATTTAGTATTATTTGCAGTTGAAGTCAAATATGTAACAGAATTTGGTAATTTTACTGTGCCAAGTGTAATATATTGAAAAGTTACACCAACTAATTTTGTGCATTTTGTTAAATCTAAATCAAAGTTTGTATTATAGTAACTATAACTCTGCATTCCAAATGCTAAGTTTGTTATATTGGTACAATTTTCTAAAGTTTTTAATACTGTTGTATTATTGCAAATTAATGAACTACAATGTGCACCCAAAATGTGACTTGTTGTTCCTTCTGAACTTGGCGTTGCGCCACTTTTTGCTAATCTGTTTATTGTATTTTGCATTTTGCTAAGATCTATATTAGAATTATTTATTGCAAGTACACCTAGCTTTTGATTATTTTCTAATAAAGTCATACCTGTAGTTCCTTCTGTTGTTACCAAAGTATTTCTTAAATCAAGCATAACAATATTAGGTATTTTACTTATAAAGGTCATATTACTAAATTTTATATTATATAAAGATAATTCTGTTAATTTTGTAAAATTTGGTAATACTTCATTTAATAAATTATTTAGTTCATTTTCATTCAAATTTGTCCCTGCATCATTTGTAAAAGTTGTATTATATAAACTCAAATAAGTTAAATTTATACAATTTTTTAAAGATTTAAATTGTGATACTGTTATTTTTTGAGAACTTAAATCTAATTTTTTTATATTATTATCAATTAAACTTAAACTATATTTTGAAGAATATACTGTATTTTTAGCATTTTTTATAAAATCTTTTATTTCAGCCATATCTTCATCATTAATAGTTTCAATTCCATCTAAATATAGATATTTTAAGCTTGTACATTCTTTAAGATAACTAATCCATTTTATTTTGTTACCTTTTAAATCTAACCAATATAATTTTTTATTTCCAGCAATTGCACTTAAAACATCTACTTCTGAATTTTTACTATCTGTAGTATCATTTAGTTGGTTAGTTGACATATTTAAATATGTTAAATTATTTTTATTTTCTAATCCCCTCATTGATGTTATTTGATTGTTCTGTGCTCTTATATAATATAAATTAGAAAAATCAGCCAAGACCTCTATACTAGTAATTTTATTGTCATTTATATATAAATATTTTATCGCATTTTTAGTTGTTTGAGTTAATTTTTTAAGACCAGATATGTCTGTTAAATTTGTAGTTTCTGACTGGGTACTTCTATATGTAGGTTCATTAAAAAAATATTCAACATTAGCGTCATACTTTGCAAAAAATCCCAAATAATTCAAGTTAGGCAAATCATAATTCGAAAGACCTTCTCCTAATTTATTTACTTCATCATTTGTAGCATATAGGAAATACAATCTTTTTAATTTACTACCTAATTTTCCAATTGCAGAATAATCACCAATTGTAGAACTTTTTATAAAAATGTAATCCAATTTTGAACAATTTTCAATTCCAGTCAAATTACTTAAATTAACATTTTCAAGTGTTAATTTTTCTAAACTATATAAATTATATATATCATTTAAACTATTTATACCTGTATTGCTATCTATAGTAATATTTTTAATTCCAGATACTTCTTGTGAAGATAATTTTCCATCTCCATTTGTATCAAAATTTGAAAGTAATTTACCTAATCCTGCATTTAAATCACTTATTACTGTTCTAGAAGGTTCATCTTCATCCAAATTGCTATCATCTATTCCCATTATTGAATCTTTACCATTTGAACAATAATATACTTCTAGATTTGAAGTAACTCCATATACATCTTCTAGTTTCAAATAATTTGTATAATTTGCAGTTTTTCCATTTAACTCTCCACCTTTTATTTGATTTTTTATTTCTTCTGGCAAATTATTTTTTTGTATCAAATATAAAGCTTTTCCTTCGCTATCAACTATATAGTTCAAACTTCCATATCCATTATTAGCTGGTTGATATATCCAATCTGCTCCCAATTTCATAATTCCTACAATTTTATTATTTTCATTTTCTAAATTATCATAATTAGTAACATACATTTGATTAAGCCAGTCTTCTAAAACTGCACAACTCTGTACATAAGTTGCATTTTGTGCCTGTGTAATTATGCCATTATCGCCTATTGTTGCATTTAAACTTACACCTGCTAAAATCAACATTACTATTATTGAAATTACTAAAGCTATTAATGTAATACCAGTTTGTTTTTTGTTTTTCCTATTGATATTATTATTAAAAATCTTTTTTTCATTAATATCACACTTGACTTGAAATGATTTTCTTTTGTTCATATGCTTCTTTCCTCCTATGTTTTTATAAATTTTATAGAGAAAAGAGTATTAAAATATTCTTTTCTCTCAATCCATAAAACAAAATTGCAAAGATTGCTACTTTTGTTTATTGAAAGAAAACCATTCCAATTGTTTAGAATAAAACATTTTTATTCCAACACAAAAAGCACTAATTAATTTAGTGCTATCTAATAATTTTCAAATTCTAGTTTTAATTTGTATCATTAGACGACTTTTTATTTTCATTTTTATGGATTTGCTTCTTTAAGTTCGAAACTTAAAGA
>CAKPRG010000004.1 GCA_934182465.1 uncultured Clostridia bacterium
TTGCAGAATATTCACTCAATTTTTTTAAACTTTCTAATGATTTTTCAGCTTTGCTTTCTTGAACAACTCCAATTACTGCATTAACTATAACTACCACTAAAATTATTATTGAATCTGTTATACTTCCATCTTCAATATACCCTACTATCCCTGATATAATTGCAGCAATGATTAAAACGATTATCATAAAATCTTTAAATTGTTCTAAAAATTTAATAAAAATACTTTTCTTTTTTCCTTCTACTAATTTATTGAATCCATATTCTACTTGTCTTTTTTCTGCTTCTTGTTTATCAAGTCCTTCTTCTAGACTAGTTTTTAGTTCTTTTTCTACATCTTCAATTTGCTCATTGAACCAATTATTTTTCATATATTGTTCTCCTTTTCTTCTGCTTTTTTCCTTTGATTATTATATACTAAAAACTTTAAATTTAAAAGACATATTACTATTTTATTTGATTTTTACAAAATTTAATGTTATACTTATTTTATTATTGTGGGTATAATTTAGTGGCAGAATGTTGTGCTTCCGACCCAACAGCGCGGGTTCGATTCCCGCTACCCACTCCATTTTAAATCAACTTACGGACTTAAAATTCCGTAAGTTTTTATCTTATATAATGCTTAAAAAGTTCTATTATAAATCAGAAATGAATACTTTTTTATAAATCAGTTTAAAAAAAGAGGAAAAAATTATCAGAATAATTTAATCCTCTTTTTATTTTTTGGATATAGAAATAAAATCTATGTATAACCTTTATAAGAAATCCCAAAATATTTATTTAATAACTTTATTATTAACATTATATTTATACATAACTTCAGAACTCCTTTTATACACATTAGTAATTTTGGATAATTCAGAGGTAATAATATCCTCATCATTATTCTTTGTATAAAATAATTCATTTTTATTCGAAAAATGTACTGTTTCTTCAGATGTACAATTTGTAAATATACTTCCAACTACCACATCTTTTATCTTATACTGTTCAATATATTTTTTATAAAGTTCTAGGTCTTTGATTGTTATACCATTTAATACTGGTTTCATATATAAAACAGCAGGTATTTTTAAACTATTAAAAAGAGAAAAATTTTGAAATCTATCCGAAATAGATGTTGTATTTTTTTCAATCGTATCATGCTTAGATATAGTCGCTGAACTAACAAAAATAACTAATTGTCCAAAATATTTTATTAATGGTACTATCTCATCAAATTCTTCTAATATTATTTTCTTCTTTGTTGATAGTTGTATTTGATTTCCTTTTTTTAAAAAGTATTTAATTAAACTAATTGTCTCATTCTTATTATATTCATCCCAGCATTCTGAATAGCAACCAAGTGTTATCAATGTTTTTTGATTTATATCTAGTTTATTTTTTTCAATAAACTCAATTATAGTTTTTGCAGAAATAGTTCTATAATTTTCTGAAATATTACTATATCCAACTTTAGGCAAATAACAATATGAACATTGTCCAGCACAGCCTAAACTCGTATTTATAAATATTCTTTTATTGTCCCTAGCAAAAAGATAACCATTGTCAATCATTATTTTTCCCCCTTAAATCTTTCCTATAAACATTTCTGTATGAAAATCCAAACGCACAATGTCATCTTTTTCATATTTATTAAAAATAGAAATTATGCCATCCATAAAATCATTATAATATTCACTTTCTTCTTTAGGCGCATATGATAATGACTTAGATAATCCTATTAGCATATCTTTAGTATAGTTTTTAGAATGAATGAAAGTATAAGTATGATATTCTCTGTTTCTAAAAAAGTTTTTACGGTCGTCGACATTTTTGTGTTGGTATGTCTTACCAGTAATTTTAGTATTCCAATTGCTTATATATTTGAAATATTCTTTACTAAATTCATTATTATCATCTTCCCAATTATTCCAAACTATTGCAAAATCTCCATTGAGTTTTAAAATTCTACTTACTTCATCTTTTAATTTTTGTTTATCAAACCAATGAAAACTTTGAACTGCAAATACCATGTCTGCTGAACTTTCCGGCATTCCAGTTGATTCAGCACTTTTATTAATATAAATAATATTATTACAATTATTGCAATATTCTTTTCCTTTATTAATCATATCAATATTAGGTTCAACATAATAAATCTGTTTACAATAATCACTAGCTATTTTAGAAAACTTTCCAGTTCCTGCACCTAATTCAATTATAACTTTATTTTTCATATCATATTCCTTAGATAAGAAATCAAATAGTTCAATCGGATATTCCGGTCTATATTTTGAATAATCCTCTTGTTTTCCAAAATAAAAATTTTTACTATCTTTTTCTACATTATACTTCATATTATTCACCTTGATAAAATTATACTGCAAAATAATAAAATTTTCCACGATTTTATTGAAATTTCATAACAATTCATTGTAAATATGTATTGAAATTCGACAAAAAATGTGTTAATATGACATTCGGATTTAAAATCGTTGGAATTTTGTTCCTTGCAAGCTAATTAGTGGAAGGACTGTTCCTTTCACTTTTAGTCTTTATTCATACACACAAGTCTAAGAAAGGAGTTTAGCGTATGTCTGAAGCAAAGGTTTTGGTCTTTAATAACGAGCAACTTGATGAACGGTACCACTATTCTACTCAAAATAATAGAACAGCTCGGTTAGTCAAAGAGGCTTTAAGCCGTGATTACCAGATTGCTCTGGTTCACAAAGACGGTTTAAGCTCTGCCAAGTGGCTTACCTATGATGTTCAAATAGCTCTCGAGCTCAGTGTTGAGCGTAGTTCGACTGTCCACATTTGGACATATATCGAACCTCTGGATACGACGGATCCCAATAAGAAGGATCAGGTGGTCGTCGCCTTTAAAGAGCAAAAAGGTATGGCACGTGCTAATGCCACTAGCCCTGAACATCATCGTATCTCTGATGATCTGATTAACCGTAAGGAGTGATAGGTAAAGCCTGTAGCTTTTGCTACAGGCTGTTTTTATTGACTTATTTATAGAAAAATGTTACAATAAATATATTTCCTTTTGGAAATTTTGTAACTATACAACACAAAAGTTTAAATAACAAGGAGGAACAACATGAAACTGCGGTTAAAATTACTAAGAATGTCACTAAAAGCTCATATCAAGTATATACTTACTCTACTAAAGCATTATTTAAAATATCCTTTATACTTAATTAAAGATGCTATATTGGATACAAATTCATCACATATGGAGAATGTAAAAATTCAAAAGCTTCATGCATATTTAAATTTTTCAAAACGAATTACCATGTTTTGTTTAATTCTTTTGACTTACCGTACTTATGCTCGTGATGCAATGTCCAATCCAGATGAGTATGATATCTTGCATTATAAGTTTACTTTTATAAAAGAAAATGTTCAAGAATGTATTACTATCTTAGAGAATTTGAAAATAGCTATTCCGGAGGAATTTATTTCTATAATTAACAATTCAAAAGTAAATGCACTTGTTCATGATGATAGGCCTTTTGACTATCTTGTATATCTTCATTCATTGTGCAATAGCATTCAAGTAATTTAGCAATTTCAAAACAGCCCTTTAGGGCTGCTTTTTTATTTTAAAAAATAAAAGAGTAACTATTTCTAGTTACTCTTACTATTGGAGCAGGTAGCGGGAATCGAACCCGCATAGCCAGCTTGGAAGGCTGGAATTCTACCATTGAACTACACCTGCATTCATCAAAGTATCTCCCCCTGACAAGTATAGATTATAAATTATTTTCTTTATTTTGTCAATACATTTTTAAAATTTTTTATAATAAATAATTAAAAATTTTAAATATTTGATATCTTTCATTATAAATATAAATTTAATATAGAAAGAAGTTATTAATATACTTCTTTCTATACTAGTTATATTTAATTTAACTTAATTTCATTAATTAGTTTTTAGCTTCTTCTGTTGCAGGTGTTTCAGCTACTGGAGCTTCAACTTCTTTAACTTCTTCAGCTTCTCCTGGAACAACTTCTTCTTTAACAACGATTTCTCTTGTTTCGATTCTTGCTCCTATTTTTTCTTTAGTTTTAGCAGCTTTACCAACTCTATCTCTTAAGTAGTATAATTTAGCTCTTCTAGCTTTACCTACTCTAACTACTTCAACTTTTTCAATCATTGGAGAATGTACTAAGAATGTTTTTTCAACACCTACACCATAAGAAATTCTTCTTACTGTGAATGTAGAGTTAACTCCTCCACCTTGTTTTTTGATTATTATTCCTTCGAATACTTGGATTCTTTCTTTGTTTCCTTCTTTAATTCTTACATGAACTCTTACTGTATTACCAATTCTAAGTTCTGGAATTTTATTTTTCATTTGCTCATGTTCTATAGATTTTAAAATATCCATTTTCTTTCCTCCTTCTTTAACTTTTATTTTATAAATCTCTTAAAAATTTTTTATCTTCTTCAGTTAGATTTGCTTTTTCTAAAAGTTCTGGTCTTTTTTTGAAAGTTTCTTCTAATGATTTATTTCTTCTCCATCTATCAATATTTTGATGATTTCCAGATATTAAAACTTCTGGTACTTTTTCTCCCAAAAATTCTTCTGGTCTTGTATATTGAGGATATTCAAGTAAATCGTTTGAAAAACTTTCTTCAAATGTAGAGCCTTGCTTTAGTACTCCATTTACATATCTTGAAACACTATCTATTAAAACCATAGCAGGTAATTCTCCACCAGTTAATACATAATCCCCTATCGAGATTTCTTCATCAACTATTTTATCAATTACCCTTTGATCTATTCCTTCATAATGTCCACATAATATTATTAAATGTTCTTCTTTTGCAAGCGATTCTACTTTTTTTTGGGTTAAAGTTTTACCTTTTGGAGACATATAAATTGTTTTTGATTTATTTGTTTTCACACTATTCCAAGCATCCCATACAACATCTGGTTTCATAAGCATTCCTGCTCCTCCTCCATAAGGTGTATCATCTACTTTTTTATGTTTATCTTTTGAAAAATCTCTAATATTTGTTAAATTAATTTCTAACAATTGATTTTTCATTGCTCTTCCTATAATGCTTTGTTCCATTGAAACAAACATTTCTGGAAAGAGTGTTAATACATCAAATTTCATTTATTAAAGCCCCTCTATTAGATTTACAATTATCTTTCCATGCTCTAAATCTACATTTTTTAAAACTTCAGGTATTCCTGGTAAAAGTTTTTGTTTTCCTAAGTCATCTTTTACAACATAAATATCATTGCTACCTGTGTTGTAAATATCATCAACTTTTCCTAGTAAAGTACCATCTTCAGTATATACTTCCAATCCTAATAAATCAGTTATGTAATATACACCTTCTTCTAATGGTTCTAAGTCATTTCTATCTATTAAAATATAACTATTTCTAAGCTTTTCAGCTTCTTCAACAGTATTTATTCCTTTAAACTTTAATATTACTTGATTTTTATGATATCCAACTTTTTCAATTTCAAATTCTTTATTTTCATTTTTGAATTTTATTAAAACAGTTTTCAATTCTTCAAATCTATCAATATTTTCTGTAAAAGGATTGACTTTTACTTCACCTTTTAAACCTTTAACATTTACGATTTGTCCTAATTCTAAATATGAATTCATATTTTCTCCTTAGCCTACAAATTCTATTGAAATTTTTTTATGTTCTTTTACAGCAACAGCTTTCATAACTGTACGAATAGATTTTGCCATTTTTCCTTGTTTTCCAATTACTTTACCCATATCGTTTTTAGCAACTTTTACTTCATAACAAATAGATTTTTCATTTTCTTTTTCTACAATTGATACATCTTCAGGTGCATCAACTAAGTTTTTAATTACTACTGTAAGTAATTCTTTCATTTAAAACACCTCTTTCGTTATGACTATTTTGCAGCTTTTTCTATTAAAGCTTTTACTGTATCTGTAGGTTTTGCACCGTTTTTGATCCATGTAGCAACTTTTTCGTTATCTAAAACAACTGTTGCAGGATCTGTCATAGGATTGTAAGAACCTATTTTTTCAATAATTTTTCCATCTCTTGGGCTTTTTGAATCTGCAACAACTATATGATAAAATGGAGCCTTTTTCTTTCCTACTCTTTGTAATCTTATTTTTACCATAATATTCACCTCCTAAAAATTCTTTATATATAAAAACTTCATAATGAAATTAATCATATAACTATTTTAAATCTTTTAATTTAGAAACATCTATATCTTCTAAATTGTCTAAGTTCATATTTTTCATCATCTTTCTCATTGCACCTTTATTTGAAGTCATTTCTTTCATCATTTTTTGTGTCATTTCAAAAGATTTCATAAATTTGTTTATTTGTTCAACTGTTGTTCCACTTCCTTTTGCAATTCTTAATCTTCTGCTTCCATTTAAAATTTTTGGATTTCTTCTTTCTTGTTGTGTCATTGAACAAATTATAGCTTCTATTCTAACAAATTCTTTATCATCTATTTTTACATCTTTTAGTTGATTTAATCCTGGGATTAATTTTAATAAAGATGAAAAAGAACCCATTTTTTTCATTTGGCGTAGTTGTGATAAATAATCGTCTAAGTCAAATCCTTGTTTACGCATCTTTTTTTCTAGTTTAGCAGCTTCTTCCATATCAAATGTTTCTTCTGCTTTTTCTATGATTGAAAGTACATCACCCATTCCCAAAATTCTTGATGCCATTCTTTCTGGATAAAATACTTCTATATCACTTAATTTTTCACCTGTTGCAATATATTTGATTGGTCTTCCTGTGATTTTTTTAACAGATAATGCAGCACCACCTCTTGTATCTCCATCTAATTTAGTAAGTACTAATCCATCAATTCCAAGTTCTTCGTTAAATGTTTGTGCTATATTTACAGCATCTTGACCAGTCATTGAATCTACTACTAATAAGATTTCGTGTGGTTTTACATCTTTTTTCAAATCTTTTAATTCTTGCATTAAAGCTTCATCTATTTGTAAACGACCTGCTGTATCTATTATTACAACATCGTTTAATTTTGAAATAGCTTGTGATATTGCTTGTCTTGCAATAACACTTACATTTTTTTCATTTTCATTTGCATAAACTGGGATATCTAATTGTTTACCTACTACTTGCAATTGTTTTATAGCAGCTGGTCTGTATACATCACATGCTACTAGTAATGGCTTTTTACCTTGTTTTCTAATAATATTTGCAAGTTTTCCAGCCGTTGTTGTTTTTCCAGAACCTTGCAAACCTACAAGCATTATTACTGTTGGTGGATTTGGTGAGAAATTAATTCTTGATTCTTCTCCTCCAAGTAATGTAACTAATTCATCTTTAACTATTTTTACAACTTGTTGACCTGGTGTTAAAGATTTTAATACATCTTGACCTAAGGCTTTTTCTTCTATTACTTTTATAAAATCTTTTACTATTTTGTAGTTAACATCAGCTTCTAGTAAAGCTAGTTTTACTTCTCGTAAAACTTCTTTTAAATCACTTTCTGTGATTCTCGCTTTTCCTCTTAATTTTCTTGTTATATCTTGTAATCTAGAAGATAAACCTTCAAAAGCCATTTGCAATTACCTCTCTTTTCTTAAACTAAACAATTTAATTTATTTTTTACATCTTGAAGAACTTTAGCAATTTCTTTATCTGTTGCATTTTCTTTTATTGTAGAAATTTCTGATAATATATTTGCTATTTTTTCTTCTTGCATTAATGTTTTTTTCATAAATTCTAACTTTTCTTCATATTCGAAAAGTTTGTTTTCTCCCTTCTTCAGATTATCTCTAACAGCTTGCCTTGTTATTTGAGCATTTTCTGCTATTTCAGATAGAGATAAATCATTATTGTAGTAGTCATCTAACATTTGATATTGTTTTTCAGTTAAAAGCTTTCCATATATTTGTAACAGAATACTTATTCGAACTGTTTTTTCCATTTGACCACTCCTTAAAATGTAATGCTATTATACTTTACACCATTTTCTTTCATCTGTCAAGTACTTTTGCTTTATTTATTGAAAAAACTTGTGTGCAAAGTTGGGCGTAAGCCTTTGTATAATAGGAAGTGCAGAGCACTTTCCTATTATATAAAAAATGTACTTTATATTTCTATAAATATAAAATACATTTTCTTTTTTATTTTGTAATTAAAACTGCTCTATAACCTGCTGTAGTTCCAGATTCACAATAAAACATATTTGATTCTGTAGAACTTCTTTTTTTACCAAAAATAATGAATTGATTAGCATTCATTGATGTTACAGCTACTTGGTTAGGATTTGAAGAAATGCAATTGATTATTGCTTCTTCTGAATCATTTATTGCATCACCTTTAATTTTGGCAGGATTTGATTTTAAATAATTTGTTAATATTTTTGTGTTTGATGTCTCACTATTAACAATTTTACCAGCTACAAACTCACCATTTGTTGTGCATAAATCATAAACACCTGTTGGATTTTTAGTTGATGACATTGCATTATTATTTTTATAAATATTAATTTCAGTCGCATCTCCACCTGTTTTTCCATTAGTATTAACAGCAACTGAATATTGTTTTTCTCCATAAGTCAAATACAAAACAGCTCCATGTTCTGACGATTTGCATAAGTGTGCTGATGTATTAGAAAGTACAGGTGTTAAAGTGTTATTTGTTGTATTTACTGTTGTAGATAAAATATCTTGTGCAGGAAGTGAATTTCCATCTTTAGACATTTGATATTTACTAATCCAAAAGCCTGATATTTCGCTATCCCATTCACCATTTTTAAAAGCATTAGACTTAGTAAATGCAGGATGAATTATTTCTCCTGTTTCTAGAGCCTTATTGCTTGTTGTTGTAGAAGATAATTCTTTTAAATATTTTATTTTAATTTGTTTATTAGTTGTATCTAATGAATATGCATATCTTGGAATCCATACCCACCAATTTCCTGAACTATCAACTGCATTTGCCCAATTTTTCACATCATTTGAATAATCAAACCATGTTCCAGAATCTAAAGATGTATCTTTCCATTCCTTTGTATTCTTATCCCAACTCTTAGCTGTCATTCCATTTTCTAATACCGGTGGATTTACTAATGTAACTGTTATATCATTAGTTACTCCAGTACCACTTGTTACACCTTTTACTCTAACAACATAAGTGCCTGATTCTGTAGCAGTAAAAGCATATTTTCCATCATATTTTTCTTCTACAGATTTCCAACTTGAATTTGAATCAGCCCCATTTTTCTTTTGATATTCGAAGTCACTAATTTTTATGTTTTGTCCATCTTTTGTTCCACTACCATCTATAATAATTTTGGCTGTTAATCCATAATTTTTTACAGTTGTATTTATTGTATATGTTGTAGAACTTCCAGCTACATCAGCATCACTTGAATTAGCTTGTATTCCAAAATCTTTTAAAGAATGATATTCAACATTGTCTTGTTTTATTCCTTTTTTCTCTATTACATTTCTATTTCCAAAATTAACAGCTACTGACATGCCAGATTTTTCAAAACCTTTTAGACCTAATTGTTCTTTAATATTCTCTGTACTAAAATAATAATAATTTACTTTATTTTCAGATGCGTCTTCTATTAATTTTATTAAAGTTGTTTCTCCATCAGTAATCTTTGAAAATCCAAGACCTGCATGACCTTCTATTCCTGTAGTTAAATAATCATTTATTGTAGTTGTAGAAGATTTTCCTTCCCAATTTTGATACTCTTCTGCTATAAGATTAACTTTTTCTTGGATAACCTTTAGTTGTGCAATATAATTTTCTTTTTTCATATCTTTATATGATTCTATACCAGAATAAGTAGTTACAGATGCTAATATCACCATTAAAATTATTGTTACAACAAGTGAAACCATTGTAACACCTTTTTCATTTTTCATAGTGTGAGGTTTCTCCTTCCTCTTTTTTCGAATACAATTTTTATATTGTATTCATTCTTTTGTTTTAATATTTATTCTAAATACCATATACGAAAATGTATATGGTATTATTTTAAAATTTTTTAATTATTTCCGTTTGAATAATATTGACTCATTAATTTATATAAATATTGAGAATAATTGAATGCTTCATGTGTTTCTGGCATTCCATAATCAACTCCATATGTTTCAACTGTTACATTTTTTATAACAGGCATTGCTTCAAATGCTGTAATTGATGTAGCATTATAATCTGAATTTGAAGAATTTGAGTCTTTTTCTGAAGTTTTTGTTGCTGTAGCATAAATTTTTTCAACAATATCCATTCCTTCTGTAACTTCTCCAAAAGCTGCATATAAACCATTTAAGTCTGTTGCATCTTGTGTTAAGATTGTGAATTGAGAATTTGCTGAATTATAACTTTGTGTTGTTAAATTTTTAACTTGTTTTGTATAATCAGCTCTAACCATAGAAACTATACCTTTTTTATGACTTAAAGTATTTTGTTTGAAATCATTTGTAACAAATTCTCCATTAATTTCATATTCATGATCTGAATCTGAATCAGCTTCAACACTTGAATCTATTGTGCTTAATTTTGGATTTTCTACATTTCCTTCTGAATTTCTACCCCAATATTCTGAAACTTCATCTTTTCCATATACTACTTTTCCTGTATAATATCCTGATTGTGCTAATTTAATAAAGTTTTTCACAGTATTTGGTGCATATTCTGGATATAACACCATTTTTACATTTCCATATCCTTCTATTTCAAAAGTCACTTCTGGATTTTTTACTTCTTGTGTTGAATAACGTACTATTCCATAAGCAACTCCACCAATTAATATAAATACTATTATAGCTACTATTAACCATATAATACTTTGTGCTTTTCTACTCATTTTTATATTTCCACCTTTCTATTATTACATTGTTATTTATTAGATATTAATTTAATTTTTTACTATCTAATATCAATTATTTTAGCCCTAAAAATTTCATTGCATCAATAATATTCTTTGCGCCTATTATATCTAAATTAAACTTTTCTTTCAATAGTTTTTTATTACTTTCTGGAATTATACAAGTTTTATAGCCTAATTTTTCTGCTTCTTTAATTCTTTTTTCTATCATATTAACAGATCTAACTTCTCCTGTTAATCCAACTTCTCCTATTGCCACAACATCTTCTTTTATACTAATATTTTTGAAAGTTGATGCTGTTGCTAACATTATTCCTAAGTCCAAAGCTGGTTCATTTACTTTTATTCCTCCAACAATGTTTAAGTAAACATCTTGTGATCCTAAATTCAATCCAGCTCTTTTTTCAAGTACTGCCATTAATAATGTTAGTCTATTATAATCTATTCCTATAGCATTTCTTCTTGGCATTCCAAATACACTTGGAACTGATAGTGCCTGTAATTCTAGTAACAATGGTCTTGTACCTTCCAAACTAACAACAATAACAGAACCTGGTGGATTGCCTTCTCTTTCTGAAATTAAAATTGAAGAAGGATTTTTTATTTCTACTAAACCTTCATTTTGCATTTCAAACATACCAATTTCATTAGTAGAACCAAATCTATTTTTTACTCCTCTTAAAATTCTATATGAAAAATATCTTTCTCCTTCTAAATAAAGAACTGTATCTACCATGTGTTCTAAAACTCTTGGTCCTGCAATATTTCCATCTTTTGTCACATGACCTATTATTATAGTTGTTATATGTGCTTGTTTACACATTTTCATAACTCTTGCAGTAATTTCTCTAACTTGACTTACACTACCAGGAGCAGATGTAATTTCTTCTGAATACATAGTTTGTACAGAATCTATAATTACAAATTTAGGAGAATATTTTTCTAAAGCATATTCAACATTGTCGATATCTGTCTCAGCTAAAAACAATAAATTATCATTTTTTATTCCTAATCTATCTGCTCTTAATTTTATTTGTTCAGCAGATTCTTCGCCAGATACATATAAAATCTTTCCATCAACTTTTACTTCATTGCATATTTGTAAAATTAATGTTGACTTTCCAATACCTGGTTCACCACCTAATAAAGTTAATGAACCTTCTACAAAGCCTCCACCTAGTACTCTATCTAATTCCTCTGTTCCTGTTTTTATTCTTATTGTAGTTTTTTTCTCTACTTTATTTAATGCAACTGGTTCACTTCGTTCTTTTTTCTTATCTTTTCCAGAAGAAGAAACAACAGCTTTTTCCTCAAAAAAAGTATTCCAATTATTACAAGCTGGACATTTTCCTAACCATTTACTAGATTCATAACCACATTCATTACAAACAAAAACTGTGCTATTTTTCTTTGCCATTAAATTACCTTTCTTTTTATAACCAACCTTCTTCAATCAATTTTTTTAAAGTAACAATATACATAGCATGACTCCAAGTAAGACCTATAACCCAAGATGGTTTCATTGCATCATTGTTTACTTGTTCACCAAATAAACTTAAACTTGAGGCTGATTTAGTTACAAAATTAAAACATTCTAGTGCTTTTTCTTTATTTTTTGCTATTACATAATAACACGCCATCCACAAAGTTGCAATAGGCCATGGATTATATCCACCCATATATGAATCTCCCTCATATCTTACATATCCACCAGTATAAGTTCTTATATTCATATTTATTCTTTCTATTGTATTTAGCACATTTTTTTCATCATAATTAAACATTCCAAATGGATAAATAATACCAAGTAAACTTATATCAATTTTTTGATCATCTTCATTTCTAACAAAACTTTTTTTATCATCTTTATAAAAATGATTAATTGCAAATTCTTTTATTTTTTGCTGTCTTTCTTCATATAATTTAACTTTTTCTGATATTGCAATATTTTTTTGTTTATTATTTTCTAATACATCTTTTGCATTTTCGTATATTTTAATCATTGAATGATATGCTGCATATATAGCTGATATTGAATATAAGCTATATCCTTCATATTCTTCCCACAAATCATAGCTCTTTTTAAGCGAATTTCCATGTTCAAACATATTACTTACATATTTTTCTAAAAAACTCATTGCATTTTCACACATTTTTAAAGTATCTTTTAGAAATTTCTTATCTTTTGTAACTTTAAAATGATGATATATACCATATATAACACTTGCTGTTTCATCTATTTGATATCCCCAACAAGGTGCTAAACTTCCATCTGTGTAAAATCTTTGTTCCCACATTCCATTTTTACTTTGTGTTTTTTTACAAAATATTTTATAAAATTTTTCTGTTTCATTTTCCATTCCTAATATATCAAAAGCTTTTGTATTAAAAACTGCATCTCTAGTCCAGCAATATGAATATCTACCACATTTTGTTTTTTGTTCATCTACTTCTATACCAGCAGAAACACCTCCTGTTTCTGTATTTGTAAGTAATGAGAATAACAAAATACTTCTATTGTAATTTGATTTTATACTTTCATCAATATTCTTTTTATTAATACCTAATTTATCATGTTCTTTCACATATTTTTGCCAATATTTTTTTGTATTTTCTAATTCTAATTTCAAATCTAATTTTTTCAATTTTTCGATTTCTGTATCTAATTCATTTAATAAACTTTTTTCTTTATTAGAATTTATATAAATATACAAATAAAAAGTTTTTTCTTCTTTTGGTTTTAAATTTCCTATGTTATAACTAATTCCAGATACAGATGACATTCCTATGTAATCTTTTCCTCTAATTACACCATCTTGAAAATTACTATCTATATCATTTATTTGACTAGACAACAATTCATCTTTTGAAAATGTACAAATTGAATATCCATGATTATATTGTATTAAACAATTATTTTTTAAATATCCACATGTATCATTATTAAAATCAGTTATGACTTTTGAATATTCTAAAAAATTAACATTCAAATCAATTTTGCCTAAATTTTTAAATGTATATTTTTTTATTAATACATTTTCTGAAATAGGAGCAAAATCAACTTGCTCCACTTCCAAATTAAAATAACTATTTAAAATTGTTGTTTTCAATATATTAGTATTTTCAATATATTCTTGTTTATAAGTATTGTTAATATCATTGTGTAAATACAAAATTGCAGAATCATTAACCTTTAAACCTATATAAAATTCTTCAAAAAATTGTTTATAATCTATTGTTGGATAAAATAATCTCAAAAGCTCTCCTGTCTTAGAAAAGCTTGCTGTTATTTTTCCATTTCCCACAACTGCATCATTAAAATATTTAGTCCTCAAAAGATTTCCTCCTATCAATTATTTCATCATATTTTTAATTTGATTTTGAATATCTTTGATTTTATCACTTAATTTCTTAATATCATCATCTTGTGCTTCAAAACTTTCTTCTTTTACAGTATTAGCCAATTCTGAAATTTGATCTTTCATTTGTTCAATTCTATCTAATACATTTATTCTCATTAATTCTTTATCAAATGCTACAACATCTTTTGATCTTTCTAATTCAACAGGCATTTCATTTCCTAATTCAAAGCTTTGACCAAATTCTGGTATTGTAACTTTTGTACCTGGATTTTCTTCTATTTTTTGTTTTAAAACTTCTTGACCTTCTGGTTCTCCATGTACTAAAAATATGTGTTTTGGTTGATTTGTAAATGAATATACAAAATTTAGTAACCATTCTTGATCAGCATGTCCTGAATATCCTTCTATATATTCGATTCTTGCATTTACAGCAATTTCTTCGCCAAATATTTTTACTTTTTTAGCTCCATCTACAATTGTTCTTCCTAATGTTCCTGGTGCTTGATATCCAACAAATAATATTGTACTATTTGGATTCCATAAATTATGTTTTAAATGATGCTTAATTCTACCTACATCACACATTCCACTAGCAGATAATATTATACATGGTTCTGTTGATTCGTTTAAAGCTTTTGACTCTTCAGCTGTTCTTGTAAATTTAAGTCCTGGAAATTCTAAAGGATTATCTCCTGATTTAATTTTTTCTTGAATTTCATCTTCAAATAATTCTGTATTTTTTTGAAAAATTTCTGTTGCAGAAATTGCAAGTGGACTATCTACATAAACTGGTACATTCATTATTGTTCTATATTTTTTAGCAAATTCTGGATCTTGTCCTTTTTCTTCTTTTAATTTATCAATTTCGTATAATATTTCTTGTGTTCTACCTACTGCAAAAGATGGAATTACAACAGTTCCTCCATGGTCTAATGTTTCTGATACAACATTTAAAAATACTTCTGCTTTACTATCATTTCTAATGTGTAATCTATTACCATAAGTTGATTCCATTACTAAATAATCAGCATTACTTATCATTGTTGGAGAATCTAAAAGAGGTAAATCATTATTTCCTATATCTCCTGTAAATACTACTTTTGTTGTTTTTCCATTTTCTGTTGCCCAAATTTCAATTATTGCAGAACCTAACATATGACCTGCATCATTAAATCTTACGCTAATATTATCTGTTATATCTACAATCTCATCATAGTCAACTGGTCTAAATAATTCCATACATTTCTCAGCTTCTTCTGCTGTATATAATGGTGGTAAATCTTCTTTTCCTTCTCTTTTTCTTTTTCTATTTTTCCATTCAATTTCTGTTTCTTGAATATGACCACTGTCTGGTAACATTATTTCACATAAATCACAAGTTGCTTTTGTTGCATATACTGGTGATCTATATCCTTCATTATATAATTTTGGTATTCTTCCTGAATGATCTATATGAGCATGTGTTAATAACATAAAATCTATTTCATGTACATCATATAAAAATGGATCTGAATTTTCTAGTTCTAAACTAGCTTTTCCTTGATACATTCCACAATCCACTAAAAATTTCTTTCCAGCAGCCTCTACTAAAAAATTTGATCCTGTAACTGTTTTTGCAGCACCTAAAAAAGTAACTTTCATTTGTACCTCCTAAATATTGAATTTCTTTTGCCTTTTATATAAATAATTTAATCATTTTTCTTTGTTTTACTTCTAAATCTTTTTTTCCATTTGGTAAATCTATTATTTCTTCTTTTTCATATACATCTTTGTCAAATACTTTAACTATTAATTTACCTTCTTTATTTATATTAAATGAAAGATTTATTTCCTTTAATTCAATTATATTTGTATTTAAAGCAATTTTTATAATATCAAAATTTAAAGCTATATCCATACTAACAATTTTTAGTATTCCTATTTTACAAGCTTTTGTAACTGCTTTTTTTAATATTATATCAATTGCATTATTTAATTTTGGTATATCTTCTATTTTTTTGTCTTTACTTATATTGATTTTTTTATAATATCTTAATTCATAAATTATATCTATTATTTCTGAATTAGTCGTAAATTGATTTAATTTTTTTTCAAATAATTTTAAAAATTCCATTTGTGATTTTGTAATTAATGTTTCTAATCTTTCATTATTTGTATACACTTCAAAAATTTCTTCCAATGTTTCTTTTCTTTTCAAAAACAATATTGGATTTTGCAAATCACTTAGTTCTTTAATCTTTTCAACATTCTCACTTCTCTGTCTAATAATCATGTTTCTAAATGCTTTTATATTATTTATTTTTTTATCATCACTTAAATTTTTATTAAATTCTTCAAATTGATTAATTAATATATCATCATCATTTAAAGCATAATCTATACTTTGAACATTGTTTGTACATTCTATTTTTTTATTTCTAACATTTAATAAATACTGTTCTCTATTATTTATTTCTGCAAGTTCTTCCCTTTTTGCATACAATATATTTTCTAATTTATTTTTTTCTTCTTGTGATGTGTTTTTGTAAAGTAATTTTTGAACTTCTAATAAATATTTATTTCCTCTATCTAATTCTTCTATTTTGTATTGTAATTCATCTAAATAACTAATTTTTGCAGTTGTAGTATTTCTCCAATCATACAAAAATTTTTCTCCAAAAATACATAATATATTTTGATAAATTAAATTTGATATAAATGGTGTGTGCTCTTTTGGAGAATTATCCCAAGACCAACCATTAAAATCTAACAATATTGATAAATTATTGTAATTAAATCCTTCAACTAACATATTTTGAATTAAATTTCTAAATATGAATTTTTTATCTATAAAAAAATATTTTGGAATTATATCAGAAATAGCATATAAAAAAGCTATTTCTGTTGGATATGCTAAAAAGCTTCTTTCTCTATCATTTGTTAGTGCATATACATTGTGTTTTTTCAAAATTTCAGCTTCTTTTGACTCTGGTTCTACAACTTGTATATGTTCACAATATTTTTTTATTGTATCTATTAATTCTTCTAGAAAGTCATCTTTATTTCTTACAGTTCTTTTTATTTCAACATAATCTGGATAAGCTATTTCTAGTTTATATATCATGCTTAATAAAATATTTTTAATATTAGATGAAAAAATTTTTTTATCTAATACAGCTTCTAATATTTCATTATAATCTTTTAGTTTAGAAAATAATTTCACTTTTCCAGATTCCTTTCTTTTATTTTTTATATGTACTTCTTATATTTCATCACCATGTTCAGCTTCAAATTCTTGTATTTGCATTTTTTGTTCTTGCCATTGTTCTTTTGTAATTAATACTTTTCTTGGTTTGCTTCCTTCGTATTCTGATATTATTCCTCTAGCTTCCATTTGGTCTATTATTCTACCAGCTCTAGCATAACCTACTTTAAATCTTCTTTGAATAAATGATGTTGATGCTTGGCCTATTTCTACAACAGTATCAATTGCATCCATTAAATATTCATCACAATCATCATCTTCTTTATCTTCATCAATTTCTCTATCTGATTTATTAGCATTTTCAATTTGTTCAATAATGTCATCATTATATGTAGTTTCACCTGTTGATGATTTTATAAAGTCAACAATTTTTTCAACTTCGCCATCTGAAACAAATGCACCTTGTACTCTGACTGGCTTAGATGCTCCAATTGGATAGAATAGCATATCACCTTTTCCAAGCAATTTTTCTGCACCAGCCATATCTAATATTGTTCTAGAGTCAATTTGTGAAGAAACAGCAAAAGCTATTCTTGATGGTATATTTGCTTTAATTATACCAGTAATTACATCAACAGATGGTCTTTGCGTTGCTATAACTAAATGCATTCCTGCTGCTCTCGCCTTTTGTGCTAGTCTACAAATTGAATCTTCTACTTCTTTTGCTGCAACCATCATCAAATCTGCAAGCTCGTCTATTATAATAACAATTTGTGGTAATTTTCCTTCTTCACCGTCTTTTGCTAAAGCTTCATTATATCCTTTTAAATCTCTTACACCTTTTTCTGCAAAACTTGCATATCTATTTTCCATTTCTTGAACAGCCCAAGCAAGTGCACCTGCAGCTTTTTTAGGATCTGTTACAACTGGAATTAATAAATGTGGTATTCCATTATATACAGAAAGTTCTACAACTTTTGGATCAACCATTAAAAGTCTTACTTCACTAGGTTTTGCTTTATATAAAATACTTGCAATTAAAGTATTAATACATACAGATTTTCCAGAACCTGTTGACCCAGCTATTAAAACGTGTGGCATTTTTCCAATATTTGCAATAACTATTTCTCCAGCTATATTTTTTCCAAGTCCCATTGATAATTTTGATTCTGCATCTTTAAATTCTTTTGATTCTACAACATCTCTAAAATGAACAATTTCTTTTTCAACATTTGGTATCTCTATACCTACAGCTTGTTTTCCTGGTATTGGAGCTTCTATTCTTATACTCTCTGCTGCTAAATTTAATGCAATATCATCTGATAATTTTGCAATTTTACTTACTCTAACACCTTCAGCTGGTTTTAATTCATATCTTGTAATTGCAGGTCCTACAGAAACATTTTCAACTTTTGCTGAAACACCGAAACTATATAAAGTTCTTTGTAATTTTGTTGCTGTATCTGTTAAAGCTTTTTTTCCACCTTTTACAGGTTTTGATGTTCCTTGTTTTAAAATTTCAACTGGTGGAAATTCATAATCTTCGTCTTCTACTATTGTTGCATTATGTTGAAGATTTAATACTTGTTTTGTTTTATCTTCTTTAGTTTCTTGTTCTTGAACAAAATAATCATTTATTTCATTTGGATTCATATCTTCAGCAGATTCTCTAACACCATCACCTTTGATTTTTTCATTTGATTTATCTCTATTTCCAAATATATTGAATTTACCTTTTTTATCTGCAGGTTCTTCTTCTAAATTATGATTATTTAAGTTAATTGTAATTTGATTTTCATCAACTGGTGCAGGGATTTGTTTTTCTGGTTTCTTAGAAACTTCTTTTTCTACTGGTTCTACTTTATTATTAGTTTTATTTGTTTCTCTTTGTTTTCTTCTATTATTTCTCTTTTCAATAAAATCTTCATATTGTTCTTCTCTTTCTGCTCTTCTTTCATCTATTGCATCTAAAATATTTAAAATAATTTCAGTAGGTTGAATTCCAAATGTAAATACAAGTAATATAAATGCAACACCTATTGTTGCTATTGCAGCACCAAACATTCCTAATAATTGAATTAATGGGTATGCAATCACAGCTCCAACTATTCCACCACCAATATTTTTTTCTCCTAATGAATATGCCATATCTAATACTTCATTAAATTGATTATCTATATTTATTGCACCTTTTGAAATTTGATATATTGTCATCATTCCTGCTATGCATGCTAAAAATACAGCATATTGAAATAATTTAGAAATCATATAACTTTTATCTTCTTTTGCAATACATACAGCAATTGCAATTGTACCTATTGGAATAATATATTTTATAAAACCTATTACTCCACCAAGCATTGGACTTAGCATTTCTCCAATTGCGCCATTTTCTCCATAAATTAGTACAAATAATAATATACTTACTACAAGTAATATTATTACTGCTAAATCTATATTTCCTGTTGATTTTTTATTTGATTTCTTTTTACTGCTTCGTTTTCTTCCCAAAACTATTCCTCCTAAATTTACTTGAATTGCTTTTGTGTTTTAATTAAATTTTTCACAATTTAAGTTTTATAAATCGAATTTTTTATAAATATTTTTTTAATCTTTAAAAAAGCCACAATCCGAACCAATATGAGTATTGATTTTGATTCTGGCTTTTACTGTTTTATTTAAGTTCTTTTCTATTGTTTTGTACAATTTCTAAATTATTTTGTATAGAAACTTCAACATTATTTAAAGATTCTGAAAGTTTAGATAAAGAATCTTCAATATTTGCTAATATTCCATCTACATATTTATTTGTATCTTTCATTACTTCTCTATACATATCATTTGCTTCTGCTATTATTTCTGTTTTCTTATCATAAGCTTTTTTAGTAATTTCATGTTCATCAATCATTGAAATTATTCTATTTTCTGCTTCTTTTACTATATCATCAGCATCTTTTTGTGCTTCTGCAATAATTCTTTCTCTTTCTTCTTTTATCCATTTTGCTTGTTTTAATTCATCTGGTAATTTTAGACGAATTTCTTTAATAATGTCTAATATTACAGCTCTTTCAACCATACATTTATCAGTAAATGGTACAGTTTTACTTTTTTCTAAAATATCTTCTAATGTTTCTAACAATGTAAAGATTTCCATCTTTTACCCCTTTCGACCTAAAAATATGAGATGTACTCTACCATACTTTCTTTCGTCATATATATTGGCTACATAGCCTTCTAAATTTTTATAAACTTTCTCTTTATTGTCTGTTTCTAATATAATTATTCCTTCTTCATTTAATAAATCATTTTCCATTATATACTTTACAGATTTTTCTGCAAAATCTGTTTCATAAGGTGGATCTAAATATATAACATCAAATTTTTCTTTTGTATTATGAATATCTACTAATGCTTTTTCGTAATTTTTATTTATTACAATTGTAGAAGCTTGTACTTTCATTTTTTCTATATTCTTTTTTATAATATTAATTGCATCTCGTGAGTTATCACACAAATATGCTTTTTTTGCTCCTCTACTAATAGATTCTAAAGCCAAAGCTCCACTTCCAGAAAATAAATCTAAAACTACTGCATCTTGTAATTTTATTTGAAGTATATTAAACAAAGCCTCCTTTACTCTATCTAAAGTTGGTCTTGTATTTTTTCCTTCTAATGTAAATAGTTTTGTTCCTCTATGTGTTCCACTAATAATTCTCATAAGTCTTCCTTTACTATTTTATATCTATATTTTATTCAAAATCTACAATAAGTCAATAATATTAACGCAAATGTAATACAGTCTTAATTTTTTTGTAATAAAAAAGAGAGCTACTTATGTGTGCCCCCTTACATTATATATTTATCTATTTATTGTCCTTCATTTTTTCTATCATCTTGTAACATTTCTAATTGAGCTATTAATAAAGCTTCCATTTTTGCTTTTGTAACTTCGAAACTTTTTTTCATTTCTTCTATTTTTTTAGTTACTTCATATTCTTGTTTGTTTAATTCATCAACAGATCTTCTTGCCTCAGTTTGAGCATCGCGAATAATTTGTTCTGCTTGTTTTTGAGCTGTATTTTTTATATCTCCAGCTGCTGTTTGAGCAACAACTAAAGTATTTTGCAATGTATGTTCCATTTGTTTATATTGACCTAATTCTTTTTCCATCTGTTCAAATTTGTCTTTATATTCTGCATTTTCTTTATATAGTCTTTCATAGTCTGCTGTTAATTGATCTAAGAAATCGTCAACTTCATCAACATTGTAGCCTTTAATTGTTTTTGAAAATCTCATATTATCTATTTCTGAAGGTGCTAGCATGTATTAAATTCCTCCCTGTGCTTTTTATTTTATCCATGAAGCAGAAAATTTGCTTTCAATTTTTTCCTTTGTAGCTTCGTTTATTATATCATAATTAAATGGAGCAACAACAAATATTGAATTAGATACTTTTTCAATATGTCCGTCTAATGCTTTTATTGCACCACCAACAACATCTACAATACGTCTTGCAACATCTTTGCTAACATATTCTAAATTTATAACAACTGCATTTTTTTCTTTTAATTGATTAATTATTTCATCAACTTGATCAAAATTAGTTGGTTTTGATATTTTCATTTTTATTTGTTGTGGTTGTGGCATACTAACAATTTTGCTTTTTCTTTTAAAAGGATTAATTCCTTCTATTCCTCCCATTGTTTCTGGTTCTTCTTCATATCCATAAACTTCATTAGTAATTGTTTCTGCTTGTTCTGTTTCTGGTTCCATATCTGCATCTGATTCTCCCCAAAAATAATTTACAAATTTTTTAATTGCTGTTGTTCCTGCCATTTTATTTTAGACCCTCCTAAATTTTTACTTTTCATTCGTAGCATATCATGAATATAGTATCTAACTATTTCCTGCCAAAGTCAAGCATTTTTTTATATTGTTATATAAAAATAATCTTTTTGTAATATTAAAGTTACATTTATTATATATGCTCACTACTAAGTTTTTATTCCTTTAATTTTTAATGTAACACAATTTCATCATATAATTTCAATTTTAAATTTTTCATATCTGAAATTTCATCATCTGTATATCCCATTGATATTAATTCTTCATTTGTATAATTTCGAACAATTGAATATGTTTCATTTTGTCTTTCTATTTTTATTAATATTTTATCTGCAAATCCTGCTTTATTTCTTTCAACATAATTCTTATCACCTTCTGTAATAATAGCATCATTACTTACCTTAAAACCTGTGTACTTCCACCATATTACATCTAATGAAATCTTTCTATATTCTATAAGTTCTTTCACATCATCTTTTATTTTAAAAACTATTATTTTACCATCTTCTGTTGTATCTGAAACATAAACAATTTCAGCATCTACTTCATCACTATTAGATAATCTTAATGAAATTTTCTCTCCAACTTTTGCATTTAAAGCTCTTTCGGTATTCATACATACAGTCAAATAGCATTCATAATTATTTATAATTTTTCCTTTTTCTGTACTTTGTGGTATTACAGAACCTACTTTTAATTCAAAACTGTCTAATAAATCTTTGTTCAAGTAACTAAAATCATCTACTTTTAATATTTCTTCTAATCCATCTACTCTGTATGAAACTAATCCAGATCTATCTGCTTTTATTATTTCTGAACTTGAATTAACTTCATTTTCAAGAGCATTTCTTTGTTCTATTAATTTTTTCACTGTTGAACCTGCAGGACTTGCATCTCCTGAAATTTTTGCCTTTTTAGCTATAAAAGTTTCTATTTTCTTTTTATATTCTTGAATTTTCTGTAGCTCATTTAACCCATACATATTTTCTATATTGTTTTCTATTTGACCTTCTAAATTTACAATATCACTAGATACACTAGACAGAATTTTCATTCCACTATTATCTATTGCTTCATTAATTTGAGTATCTAAATCTGCTATTTTTTCTATTAAATCTTCTTCTCCATTTGAATAGTATCTAAAAACATTTTCTCCTTTTGATACTCTTTCATTTTCTGAAACTATTTGTACCATTCCATTTTTATAGTTGGTTCCTTGTAAAATATTTTCTTCTCGAAGTATATATCCTTCTGTAGATTCTTCATAAGAAATAGAACCTTTTTCAACCATAAATGTATCTATCGGATTTTTTAAAATTTTTGTACTAGAAGTTATAAAGACAATAATAGCTATCATAAAAAATATTGTAACAACTACTTTTAATTTATTTAATTTGCTATCTTCTTTTTTGCTCAACTAAAGTCCCTCCAAATACTATATAGCATTTTTTATTATTTCTATATTTTTTTCTATTCCATCTTCTGAATTTAGCCATATAAAATTTTTATCTTTTCTAAACCACGTTAATTGCCTTTTAGCATAATGTCTACTTTCCTTTTTTATTTTTTCAATCATTTCTTCTTTATTAATTTTTCCTTGTAAATATTCGACAACTTCTTTATAGCCAAGTCCTTGCATTGCTGTTGGAAATTCATTGTATTTGTTATAAATTTTTTCAACTTCTTCTACAAGTCCATTTTCTATCATTATATCAACTCTTTTATCAATTCTATTATACAGTTTTTCTCTATCCATATTTACAACAAAAACTTTATAATTATATTCAACTTCTTTTTGCCTTGATAAAATTTCTAATTCTGTTTTTGTTTTTCCTGTTGCTTTATAAATTTCTAATACTCGAATTATTCTTTTTTTGTCATTTGAGCTAATTTTCTCCATTGCCTTTGAATCAACAGTTTTAGCCTGCTCATATAATTCTTTTAAACCTTCATTTGTTTCAGCTTTTTCCATTAATTCATTTCTATAATTAATATCAAATTCCATATCTTGATATTCAATTTCGTATATTAAAGAATCTACATATAAACCTGTTCCACCTACTATAATAGGTGTTTTTCCTTTATTTAATATTTCTTTTATCGCATTTTTGCTATCTTTTTTAAAATTAGAAACAGTGTATCTTTCATTTGGAGAAACAATATCTATTAAATAATGCTTAATTCCTTCTGCTTCTTCTTTAGTAACTTTTGCAGTTCCTATATCCATTTCTTTATATATTTGCATAGAATCACAAGAAATAATTTCTCCATTCAATTCTTTTGCAAGTTTTATTGAAAGAGCTGTTTTTCCAGATGCTGTTGGTCCTGCTATTACAATTACTGTTGGTTTCATTTAATCCTACTTTCTTTCTCTATTTTTTTATTATTTATCTTCTACTGAATTTTCTTTCTAAATCATATCTTGTCATTTTTATAGCAATTGGTTTGCCATAAGGGTATGAAAATGGATTTTCTATTTTAAATAATTTTTTCAACAATTCTTCTGCTTTATTTTCTTCTAATGGTTCATTTAATTTTTCTACTGTTTTGCAAGCTACTGCTGAAATGAATTTTTCTTCTTTTTCTTTTTTAGCTGTAACAGCGACTTTATCTAGTTCACTTAATATTTCTATAAATAATTGTTTTGTATTTAACTTTTCACATACACTTGGTACTGCATTTAATTTTATTGTATTTTCTCCAAATTCCTCAAATTGAAATCCTGCTTTTTCAAACATTGGTTGATTTTGATTTGCCATAAACAATTCTTTGTTTGTTAGAGTTATAACATCTGGTAATAATAGAACTTGTGAATCTTTTTCATTTTCAGTATAATAATTCTTTTTCATTTTTTCGTGCATAATACGCTCTTTTGCTGATTTATAGTCTATCATGTACATTTCATTTGAAATTTCAACAATAAAATATGTTGAAAAAACTAATCCTACATATCTATAATTTACTTTTGGAATATTTTGATTTTCTTCGTTTTCAAACATGCTTGCATTTTCTTGATTTACATATGTAAACTCATCAGAAGCATTTATTTCTTTTTCTTCTTGTTCTTTTTCTTTTCTTACTGCTACTGTTTCAACTCCAAAAGTTTTTTTGTACATTTCTTCAAATTCTTTTGTATTTTCGCTTTCCTTCAAAGCTTCTCTTACTTTGCTAGTATCTATCATTTGAGTATCTTGCATATTTTCTTTCATTTTTTGCTCTAATAATTTTTCTGTTATACTAGCTGATGTATCTATAATTTTTTCGCTTATATTTTTTTCTTCTTTTGAAATTTCATTATTATTTTCAATGTTATTATCATTTGATTCTACTTTATCAATTACATTTAATTCCACAGTATCTTGTAAATTTGAAGTATGATGTTCTTCTGTATTTTCAGAATTATTTTCATTTTCTGTTTTAGCTTCGCGAACATCTTTTGTATCTATAACTTGCGTTTCTTGATTATTCTTAACTTCTTGAACTTCTTGAATATTTTTTACACTATCTATTTTTTGAGTTTCTTGCATATCATTTATTTTTACAGGTTCAATTTTTATTGTTTCATCAGAAACCTCTTCTTTTTCTGCAGAAATATCTTTTGTTTGCTCTTGCATTGTTTCAGTTACGTCTTTTATAGGTTCTATAACCTGTGTTTCTTGTTTATTACTTAATTCTATATTTTTTGTAACTTCTATAATTTGTGTAACAGCTTCTTTTAAGTTTTCATTAACATTAAAATTAAGTTCTTTTGTATCGTCTAGATTTCCGTTGTCTTCTACAATACTTGGTACTTTTTTAAATTTGTTTTCTAGTATTTTTCTGGCTCTTTCTTCTATTTCCTTTGGATCAAATTTTTCTAATTCGCTAACTCTTTTCTCTATTTCTGGTTTTGTATCTATATATGGTTTTGCACTAGTTGAAACAACTTGTTCATTTGTATTTTGTTCTATTTTTTCTGTTTCTAATTTTTTTTGTAAAATATTATAATTATCTTCTTTTACAATACTTTTTTCATCATTTATATTATCTGTATTGTTTTCTTTTTCAATTGAAGTTCCAAATCTATTAAATGTTGGTGTATTAATTTTTCTAGAATCATATATGTCTTTTAACATATTATTTTCATCATCATCGTTTTCTTCAACATATTTATCTTTATTTTTATCTCCTAAAAATTTCTTAAAGAATCCACCAATACCAGATGATTTTTCATAATTTTCTTCTGATGTTTCAGCTAATTTATTTTCTTGTAATAAATTTTCTTTAATTTCAGAATCAATTTTTTCTTTTTTATTATTATCGATTTCTATTGCATTATTATTTGTTTTTTCTTCAAAATTTGTAACATTACTAAAGTTATTATTTATTACATTATTTTCAAAACTAAACTTTTCTGCATTTAATTTTGCTATGCTTGAATTCATATTTAACAATTCAGTTGGTTTTGCATTTTCAATTTTTTCTAATGTTTCATTTTTTATATTTTCTTTTTTTGTATTTTCTGTACCTTCAAGACCAGATTTTATAGCATGATATATTGCTTTAAATACAGCACTTTCATCTTGAAATCTTACTTCTAATTTTGCAGGATGAACATTAACATCAACTTTGCTAGAATCCATTTGTAAATTTAATATTACAAATCCAAATTTTCCAACTGAAAGTATATTTCTATATGCTTGATCTGTTGCAGCTGTTAAACTTTTATCTTTTACAAATCTATTATTTACAAAAAACATTTGATAACTTCTATTTGATTTTGCAATTTCTGGTTTTCCTATTACACCAGTTACTTTCATATCGTTATATGTATAATCTATATCTATAATCCCATTTGCAATATCTTTTCCATAAATACTGTATATAACAGATTTTGAATCTCCGTTTCCTGGTGTATGTAAAATTGTTTTTCCATTGCTAATTAATGTAATAGCTACATTAGTATTTACTAAAGCTATTCTTGTTACTACGTCTTCTATATATCCTGTTTCTGTATAATCCTTTTTCAAAAATTTGTATCTTACTGGTGTATTATAAAATAAATTTTCAACAGTAATTTTTGTTCCTACAGGACAACCTATTTCTGTTTTTTCTAAAACATTTCCACCTTCTAATACAATTTTATTACCTATTGAAGAATTTACTTTTTTCGAAATCATTTCAACCTTTGCAATAGCTGCAATACTTGCCAAAGCCTCACCTCTAAATCCCATTGATTTAACACTTGTTAAATCTTCTGCTCTTCTAATTTTGCTAGTTGCATGACGTTCAAAAGCTATTTCCATATCATCTTCTGCAATACCACAACCATCATCTGTAATTCTTATTAATGATATTCCACCATTTTTCACTTCAATTGTTACTTTTTTTGCTCCAGCATCAATTGAATTTTCTAACATTTCTTTAATAACAGATGCTGGTCTTTCTATTACTTCTCCAGCAGCAATTTGGTTAATTGTTAAATCATCTAAAAGTACTATATTACCCATTTGAATTTCCTCCATTTTTTTGCTTTTTGCATAAGGTCAAAATATTTTGTTTCATTATATCATTAAATACTTTTTTTGTGTATACAATTTTTCAAAAAAAAGAAGTAGATTTTTAAAATTTAAAATCTACTTCTTTGTATAAATATTTTATATTAAATTTATTTTATTTAAATTTTATTTCCAATTATGGTTCCCATCTTACAGTTATTCCTGATACATTACTCCATGGTGCTCCGACTATGCTATTTTCTGGTTTTTTTACTATTATTTCTTTTACAAAATTATATAAATATAATAAAAAAAAGTCAATTATTACTGACTTTTTAATTTAACTTTAGCAGATCAAAATCTAAATAATCTGAACTTGCCAATTTATATGAAATTCCATTAAATATTCCTTCTATTGCATCTTTATGTGATTCTGCATGTAAATGAGCATATATACATTTTTTTACATTGTATTGTTCTAATGTTTTTCTAAAATTAATTTCATCTGGCACCATTTCCTTATAAAAAGGTGGATAATGTATAAATGCTATTATTTCTTTATCTGTTCCAAAGTTTTTTATTCCACTTTCCAAAGATATTTTTAATCTATCGTTTTCTCTTTTTAAAATTTTATAGTTTTCTTCTGATTTTGGATTTGTTACCCAGCCTCTTGTTCCAACTATTATCTTATTTTCAATACAAAAACTATTATTATATAAAAAATCTATATTTTCAAAATTTTTTTCTTTCAAATATTTTTTCATTTTTGTAACTGTTGTCCACCAATAATCATGATTTCCTTTTGACAAAATTTTAGTACCTGGTAATTTATTCAAATATTCAAAATCTCTTTCTGCCTCTTCTAAATATGTAGCCCATGAAAAATCTCCTGGCAAAATAACAGTATCATTTTCTTTAACTTTTTCTAACCAATTTAATTTTATTTTTTCAGCATGATTTTCCCATTTTTCACCAAATATATTCATTGGCTTATTCACACCAAAAGATAAATGTAAATCTCCTATTACGTATATTGCCATTTAAAATTCTTCTCCTACTTTATTTATATATTTCTTGTTTTAGCTTATTCAACTCCAATTTTCAAATTTGGAATTGCATTTAAGGTTAAATCTCCTCTGATTCCTTTTACATAATTATTGTATCCACTAGCAGCAATCATTGCAGCATTGTCTGTACATAAAATTGGCTCTGGATAATAAACTTTAATTTTCATTTCTTTTTGGAAATTATCAAATGCACTTCTAATATATGAATTTCTAGATACTCCACCAGCAATTACTAATTTGTTAGAACCTGTTATTTGTACTGCTTTTTTACAATTGGTTAATAGCATCTCTGTAACAGCTTTTTGAAAACTACTACACAAATCAGCCTTATTAATATTAGGATCTTTGTGATTCAAATTTATTACTGCTGTTTTTATACCACTAAAACTAAAGTCTAAATTATCAAAATGTGTTACAGGTAATTTTATGGTTGGATTACCTTCTTTTGCCAAATTATCTACTTTTGGACCACCAGGATATCCAAGACCTACCACTCTAGCTACTTTGTCAAATGCTTCACCAATAGCATCATCTCTAGTTTTTCCAAGTACTTCAAATTCAGTATAATCTTTTACATTTACTAAATGTGTATGTCCACCAGAGATTATTAAACATAAAAATGGTGGTTTTAAATCTTTATGTGTTAAATAATTTGCTGCAATATGACCTTCAATATGATTTACTGGAATTAATGGTTTATTGGTAGCAAAACTCAATCCCTTAGCATAAGATACTCCTACTAATAAAGCTCCAACTAATCCTGGTCCATAAGTTACTGCTATTCCATCTATGTCTTCTAGTTTCATATTTGCTTCTTTTAATGATTCTTTCATTATTTCATTTATTACTTCAGTATGACATCTAGAAGCTATTTCTGGAACAACTCCACCATATAATTCATGTATTTTTATTTGAGAATTTATAACATTTGATAATATCTCTCTACCATTTTTTACTATTGCTACAGATGTTTCATCACAACTTGATTCAATTCCCATTATATAAATATCTTTCATTTCTATCCCTCTATATTATTAATTGTATTTCTATTTTTAAAACAAGCTAAAAATTGCAGAAACAGCTGTAAATATTCCTTTGTAAACAATATTAATAACAGGACTTACTACAACTCCTAGCAATCCAAAGAACCATAAAAGTAAAAATATCATATTTAATATATAACTATTTCTATCCAACCATTGTTGAGCTTTATATGGCAAAATGTGTCTAAATATTTTTTCACCATCTAATGGTGGTAATGGTATTAAATTAAATACACCAATTCCTATATTTATAATAGCTGTAAGGTATGATACTGTAATTAAAATACTTATTGCAAATTCATTTGCTGGTGCATATTTATATAAAGCAAAATAAATAACTGTGCTGATTATTGCAATTATAAAATTCATTATAGGACCTGCAAGTGATACCAATGCTTCGCATGCTGATTTTGACTTATTACTTGTAAAATTATTTGGATTAATTTCAACTGGTTTTCCCCATCCAACATGAGCAAACATTAGCAAAACAAATCCAACTGGATCTAAATGTTTTAAAGGATTTAAAGTTAATCTTCCTTGTGATCTTGGTGTTGTATCTCCTAATTTATCTGCCACAAATGCATGTGCAAATTCATGAAATGTAATAGCTATAATGACTGCTGGCAAAGTAAGTAATATATCAAGCCATTCAAGTGCAGTCATATTAGCCATAGATAATATAACTAATATACCTAAAATTATATAAAAAGTTCTTTTATCGATATTGTATCCAAACATTCTAATACCTCTTTTCTTTTTTATAGAATATTATACATCTTAGCTTAAATTTATATTAAAAATTGCAGAGCAATTGTATAAAATTTTTGCTCTGCGAATTTTTAGTCTTTTCAAAATATTATATCTTTTTTTACATTTATTATTAAAATAAACTTTCTTATTATAATTCGAATTTATCTTTTTTAAAATTTTTTAATTTAAAGGTTTCATTGTTGGGAATAATAATACATCTCTTATTGATGCAGAATCAGTTAAAAGCATAACTAATCTATCTATTCCAATTCCTAAACCACCAGTTGGTGCCATACCATATTCAAGAGCATTGATGTAGTCTTCATCCATCATTCCAGCTTCATCATCACCATTTTCTCTTGCAGCAATTTCTTCTTTAAATCTTTCATATTGATCTATAGGATCATTTAATTCTGAGAACGCATTTCCATATTCTCTTCCATCTATAAATACTTCAAATCTTTCTGTTAATCTAGGATCTTTTGGAGATTTTTTTGCAAGTGGTGAAATTTCTACTGGATAATCATATATAAAAGTTGGTTGAACTATTGTTTTTTCTACATATTCATCAAAGAATAAGCTAATTATATGTCCTCTTGTTTCTTTTCCAGCTGGTATTTCTATATTTCTTTCCTTTGCTAAAGCAATTGCTTCTTCATTTGTATTGATTGTGTTAAAGTCAACTCCACAAGCTTCTTTAATAGAATCAATCATTGTGATTCTTTTCCATTTTCCACCCAAGTCAATTTCTGTTCCTTGGTATGTCAATTTTGTTGTTCCACATACCTTCATTGCACATTTTTGGAATAATTCTTCTGTAATATCCATCATATCATGATAATTTTGATATGCAGCATATAATTCTATTGATGTAAATTCAGGATTATGTCTAATATCCATTCCTTCATTTCTAAAAATTCTTCCTATTTCATATACTTTATCATATCCACCAACAATCAATCTTTTTAGATTAAGTTCTGTTGCAATTCTTAAATACATATCTATGTCTAATGTGTTATGATGTGTAATGAATGGTCTTGCTGTAGCTCCACCTGATATTGTATTTAGTATTGGTGTTTCAACTTCTAGGTATCCTTTTTCATTTAATATATTTCTTATTTCTGATATAATTTGACTTCTTTTTCTAAATGTTTCTTTTACTTCTGGATTCATTATTAAATCAACATATCTTTGTCTATATCTTAAATCTACATCTTTTAATCCATGGAACTTTTCTGGTAAATCTCTTAAAGATTTTGAAAGCAATACAACTTCTTTTGCATGTATTGAAATTTCTTCTGTTCTTGTTTTGAAAACAAAACCTTTGATTCCAATAATATCTCCTATATCCCATGTTTTAAAAGCTTTGTATGCTTCTTCTCCTAAATCGTTTATACTAACATAACTTTGGATTTTTTCGTCTGAATCTAGTATTGTACAAAATGATGCTTTTCCCATAATTCTTTTTGCAATTATTCTACCAGCAACTGCAACATCTTTTTGTTCAAATGATTCATAATTTGCTTTTATTTCTCCTGCTGTATTTGTTCTATCATATTTAGTAATTTGATATGGATCTTTTCCAGCATCTTGTAATTCTTTTAATTTATCTCTTCTAATTTGCATTAATCTATTTAATTCTACTTCTTCGTTTTCTATTATATTTTCGTTTTCATTCATAGCAAAACTCTCCCTTTCTCTTTGATTTCATTATTATATATCATTTTTTCATTATTGTAAACCTTTTAAATGAACAAACTGAAAAAAAGACTATTTAACTTTTGCTAAATAGTCTAATTCTTTTTTACAAATTATTTTATTATGGTAATAAAGAACATTCAATATCTGTTTTTCCTGTTAATTCACCATTTTTATATTTTAATAAGCTAATATCTGGTTCTCCTTCATATTTTGGTATTTCTACTAATATCTCCATTATGCCATCATTGTCTACATCTAGTACTTCAATATTGTTTATAGATAAATGATATTCTTCAGTTGATACAGATTCCCATTTGCTTTTTTCAATATATGCTAAATCAGCAACTTTAATTCCCTTTGAATCTACTAAAGTTATTTTTGAATATCCTGTTGATGTATTTCCTAATACTAATATATATTCGTCTGTTCCATTTCCATCTAAATCTACTATAATTGCTTTTTTCAAATCATAACTTGTTAGTTTTGGATTATTATCAGCAACTATTGTAGGAATTGAATTTACAACTTTTATATTTCTTGGTATAGCATTATAATCTTCAGAAATTGCAACTTTTCCAACATTATCTATTTTTATTAATCCATCATATATTTGTGATGATAAAGTTCCTAAATCTGAATCTTTAAATTTGAAATTTGCATAACTAAAATATGTTATAACATATTTTTCTTTATTTACACTTGAATTATCTATATATTTTAGTTCTACTTGCCCCATTTTGCTTGTATCTAATAAAAGGCCATCATATAAAACAACTAAATTTTCATTTGAAATTTTTCTAGAATTAGCATCACTAGAAGTTACTGTATTTGTAGTAGAAGAACTTGATGAGCTATTTGTATTTGTAACTGTTAATACTGCAGAATCTATAATATTTCCTAAAGAAACTGTATTTTCCACATTATCTACTTGATTACTTACTGTATTTTGCATTTCACCCACTAGAGTTCCAATTCCATTTCCATTTGGATTTGATGTATATATTAAATAATATGCTAAAGCTCCTGTTCCAACAATTAATGTTACAATTACAGTTAATAAAAAATTACCAAATTTTTTGATTCTTTTGTGCATAACTTCATCTTTATTTATATTTTCATTTTTATTTTTCTTATTAATTTTTTCTTTTTTTTCAGTTACTTTTTTATCTTTATTTGCAGTAATATTTTTGTTTTCTGCATCTATTTTTTTATCTTTTTTGGTATCTGACATATTTTCTCCTTTGTTTTACATAAAATCTCATAATCACTAAATTTATTTTAACATATTCATTATATTTTGAAAAGATATAATATCTAATTTTTTTGCATTTTTCAAAAAATTCACACAATGTTCAAATTTCTTTTCAAATAATTTTTATCTATATTCATTTTTACTTTTGACTTTACTAAAAATTATTTAGCACACTTTTATATATTATGCAAAAAAGTTAATTTAAGTATTATTTATTGGTCAAAAAAACAACAAAATATATTATTCTGTTGTTTTTCAAAATTACATTCTTCCTAATGTGGAAAATCCTGGCATAAAATCTTCTTCATATTCTGGCGTTTCAAGTCCAATAGAACGTTGATTTTCAATTCTATCTTGAATCATCTCAACTTCTTTTGGTAATTTACCACCTAATTCTTTTACCTTACTTCGTATTAAAGATATTAAATTTTCATTTAGCATTCCATTTTCTAGCTGAACTAAAATATCTTGAAAATCAAGTAAATTATATTTTGGTTTTCTATCTACAAAAGTAATTGAACTTGAATCAATATATCTTCCATTTGAAGCTCTTCTATACATTTTTCCTTCTGGTTGTTGTCTAATTCCATTTTGAGAAACAATCCATATTGATCTTGGAGCATCTTCATTATCTGAATATTGCATACTTACAATTTTTTTAAATACTTTTCCTTCTTGTTTTTCAATTTTTACAGAAGCATGTGTCCTTAAATATATTCCTTTTGCTTTAGCCATTTCTAATTGCTCTGGTGTCATTTTTGAAAAAGTATTTTGAGTATCATCTTGTGGCTTTATTCCAAGTCTTTGTAATTCTAACATATACAAAGCTCTTTCTTCATTATCCATGTTTTTCATTTCTATGCTCATACCATTTCTAGGTTGTCTAAAGAAACTGGCAAATGTATCACATTCTCTAGAATCTTTTGCTGATATATCACTTCCAATGTTTGTAATACATATTGTTGAAATTCCATTTACTGTATGAATGTTTACTTTTCTTCGACCTCTTCCATTTTTTCTAGTTTCTGTATAATCATAGTTTTCATCATTTTCTTTATGAGTTTCTATAACTTTATTTGGAGTAACTATAAAATTTCCTTCTCCATTTTCAGAAATAAAACTTTTAAAAGGTTCTCCTCTATCTGATTTTCCTTGTATATTACTTATTTCTTTAAAATTTTGTATATCTTCCTTTGTTAAACCTTGGAAAATGTCATTTAAAGATATTCCTGTCATTTGATCTAATTTTTGATAAGTAGTCTTTGGAAGGCTTACTGTTGCAACTTTTTCAACCAAAAGACTTTTATCAAATTCATTTAAATTATATGTACTTGTAGTTTGACTTTGATTTGAAATTTCTTCTTGTTTTACACTATTTACTTGATTTTTATTAACCATACCAAATCTCCTTTTTTCTCAGATAATTTTATTATAACAAATATTTATGTAAATGTGTATATATTTTTAAAAATTAGTAAAAAAAATAGCACCTTTATGGTACTATCTCTTTTTGGTGGCTTCAAGTGGAATGCGTCAAGCCACGTCGGAAAAACAGTCCACCGGACTATTTTTGCCTCAGTTTCGGTCTAACCTTGTTAGCCCAAAACTTGGCAACCTCCTTTTCGATTCCACTCATCTCTATATAAATAAAAAAGATAGTACCTTTATGATACTATCTCTTTTTGGTGGCTTCAAGTGGAATCGAACCACTGACACGAGGATTTTCAGTCCTCTGCTCTACCAACTGAGCTATGAAGCCTTATATAAAAAATATCTAGTATAAGCTAGATATCTTTTATGGCGACCTGGAACGGGCTCGAACCGTCGACCTCCGCCGTGACAGGGCGGCATTCTAACCAACTGAACTACCAGGCCAAAAATGGTGGTCGCTATAGGGCTCGAACCTATGACCTCCTGCTTGTAAGGCAGATGCTCTCCCAGCTGAGCTAAGCGACCATTTTGTTTGTCTGTAACTGACAAGTAATATTCTACTAAACTTTCTATTATTTGTCAATACCTTTTTTGAAATTTTTATTAAAAATTTTTTTCAAACTTTTTAATAAGTAATTTCAATGTTGTTCCCTTGAACGAGTATTATTTTAGCAAATTTATTTTTAGTTGTCAATACCTTTTTTATATTTTTTCATGCATTTTTTTAAACTCATTTTTTCTATTATATTTTATGTAAAATTATCATGTTATTATTTTTTGAAGTTATCCACTTTAGTCCCCTGTGGATAATGTGGATAACTTTGTGAATAACTATATTTATTAACATTTCATTGTCGATTTTATGCACAAAACTTTTGCTCGCTTTTATAGTTTGCATAATATTTCATACTTTTTTTAATATTTATGTAAATATATTTTTTAATGTATTTTTATAATAAATTTTTCTTTTTTTGCGTTTTTTGAATTTTTTGCCACATTTTGGCAATATTTTATTTTTCTGTTTTTGGTTACAATACATTAAACAAAATAAAAATTTAAAGAGGTGATAAAATGGCAGAAGACAAATTTGTAATTAAGAAAACAAAAAATACTAATCGTAGAATTATTATAAGAACAACAGATGAAATGGCTGATGAAATTTTTGGTATTGCAAAAGAAAATGGTGTTAGTGTTAATACTCTTCTTGTAAATTGTATCAGATATGCATTAGATCATAGATAAATTATATATTTCTTTCAAATTTTTGTCGTTAATACTTTTATATTATAGAAAATTCAAAAGTTTATATAAGAACTAAAGAACGGGCTGTAACCCAAATTACAGTCCGTTCTTTGTACCAGTATAATCATTCTAGTATTACTTCCAATATTTTAAAGGATTTCTGTATTCCGGATATTGATTGTTAAGAATCTCCTCCCTTTCTGAAAAATACTTTTTAAATTCAGCACTTCCATATTTTCCACATTTTGGACTTGTATACAGTTCTTTCTTTTCTTTTTCATCCCAAATGTATACAAAGTGATTCTCTCTTTCATCCATAGAGAAATCAACTCGATATCTACGCACCAAGTTAATACTTGCAGCTGCTTCTTTTCCAAAAAATGTATGCTTTCTGTAATAAATCGTAGCTCTAACAGAACCATTCTCGTCTACAATATTGGTCCAATATGAGCCATTAGTTTTTTGTAATTGCCATTTTTTTGGTAGTAATGCAGTTTCAAAAAGCGTATCTTGCATATCTGCCTCATTTTCAAGAAATTCGAACCCTAGTGATTCAAAATCTTCTACACTATTAAAGCGTTTCCTTGGCATCCGTATTACTGTTCTTTTTTCCTTTAACTCTTCTTTCATATCTAATACCTCCTTAATATTAATTAACAACGGGTTACTAAATTTGTACAAAAGTACAATAATAAAACATAATTTTATTATAACACCTTTTCTCCCCAAAGCAAGTATTTTCTAATAAAAAAAGTACTAAAACCTCAACAATTTGAAATCTTAATACTTTTTTGGCTGGACTGGGTAGATTCGAACTACCGAAATGCCAGAGTCAAAGTCTGGTGCCTTACCGCTTGGCTACAGTCCAATATATATAATTAATGGGGTGGAATATGGGACTCGAACCCATGGTCTCCAGTGCCACAAACTGGCGCGTTAACCAACTACGCTAAATCCACCATGTTTTATAGCGCCACTTCACAGTGCTCCTTTATTTTAATTCATATATTCTATTTTGTCAATACTTTTTCTAATTTTTTTCAATTTTTTTCTAAAAACTTGCTTTTTTCGTACAAATTTCATTTACTTTACAAAATTTCATTTAACTTTTCACTTGACGATTTTTTCTGATTTTTTTAATATTTTTTCTTTTCAATGTTTATTATGTATATTAGTAAAACAAAAGTGAAAATTATGATAATTGCAAAAACTCATTCTTTTTTGCATTAATTGCTATGAGAATGAGTTTTTAGGCATTTTTCATATTTTATAAGCAAACTATTTTAATAGTTCCTTTGCTTTATCTAATTGTGTATCATTTGTATTTCCAGAATCTTTTGAAGGTAATTCAACAGTATAATCTGGTTCTATTCCAACTTGATTAATTTTTGTTTCATTTGGTGTAAAATATTCAGCAAATGTAAGTTTTAGTACACTTCCATCTGTTAGTTGGAAAACATTTTGTATTACACCTTTTCCATAAGTTTTTTCTCCTACGATTTTAGCTCTGCCATTATCTTTTAATGCTCCTGTTAAAATCTCTGAAGCACTAGCTGAATAATAGTTTACTAATACTACCATATCTGATGTTGTATCTATTGGATCATTTTCTGTTTTTGTTTCTACTTTATTATCATCTGAATCTACAGTATATAAAACCGTTTTATCTTTATCCAAGAAATAATTAGCTATTTTTAATGCTTCATCAACTAATCCACCTGTATTATATCTTAAATCTAATATATATTTATTAGCTCCTTTAGATTTTAAATCTTCTAATGCTGTTTTTAATTCTTCTGCACAGCCTTCATCAAATGTTAATAAAGATATATATCCTACATTGTTTTCTAGCATTTCAGATTCAACATGATATATTTTTACTTCTCTTCTCTCAACTTCAAATTCTTTGTATTCATTTCCTCTAGCAATTTTTAATTTAACTTTTCCGCCTTCTTTACCTTTTATAAGTTTTGAAGCATCTTCTGGTTTCTTTCCTAAAAAATCTTGATCATCAATTGAAACAATTATATCTTCTGCTTGCAAACCTGCTTCTTCTGCTGGACTGCCTTTTATTGTTGAAGCTATTACTATATTGTTATCTTCATTTTGACTCATATAAATACCAATTCCATAATAATTACCTAATGCAGATTCTTGAAATTCGTCCCATTCCTCTTTAGTATAATATTCAGAATATTTATCTCCTAAACCATTTACATATCCTTTTATTGTTTCATTTAAAACTTTTTCGTTATCAATTTCACCAATATAATATTTGTCTATAACAGATTTAAATGTTTCTAGTGAACTTGATATTGCTTTTATTGTATCACTTGAATCTGTTAGTTCTGTCTTATTTACTTTTAATCCTGCATCAGCATATCTTTTTGTTACATAATAAAATGTAGCACTAGCAGAAATTACTACTGCAATACAAAATGTTGCAATAATTGAAAATATAAACTTGTATTTTAATTGTTTTTTTTCGTAAGAATCCATTAATTTTTTGTTAGTTTGAAACTAAACTCTCCTCTCTATTTTTATGGTAAATATTGTGTTGGGTTAACTCTTGATCCATTTACCCATACTTCAAAATGTAAATGATATCCTGTTGAATTTCCTGTTGTTCCTACACTCATTATTTGTTGTCCTTGTGAAACTCTATCACCAGCTTGAACTAATCTTGAATTTGGCATTCCATGTGCATATAGTGTAATTGTTCCATCATCATGTGCTATTATTATATGCTCTCCATAGCTTACATATTTTCCATTTACTTTTTTTGCTTGTGATTTATAAACAGTACCTGCTTTTGCTGCTAATACTGGTGTACCACCTGATACAGCAAAATCAACTCCTGTGTGTCCACTATATCCATAATATCCAGTTGTTATATTATTTTTAGTTTTTCCAGCAATTGGACATATAAATCCTGAAGCACTAGGATTTACAGATACATTACTTGAACTACCAGAGCTTTGGTTCTTTCTTGCTTGTTCTTGTTGTTTTCTTTTTTGTTCTGCTATTAATGCTGCAATTTCATTTTCTATTTCTTTTTTATATTTTTCTTGTTCTTCTAGTTGCTCTTCTAAAGCTTTTTCTTCAGCACTTAAATTATTTACTACTTTTTGTTTTTCTTTCTTCGTAACATTTAAAGCATCTTTTTTAGTTTGAATTGTTTGTTTTGATGATTCTACCTCTTTTTTAGAATTTTCCAATGATACTTTTTCATTTTCTATTGCTTCTTTTTCATTTGATATTTGATCTAATAAATCTGTATCATGTTCTGTTAATTTTTCTATTAAATAATATTTAGAAATAAAATCTGAAATATCTTTAGAACTAAACAATACATCTAAATATGATGTTTTCCCTGTTTTGTACATTGCAACAAGTCTTTTTTCTAATAATTCTTTATTTTCTTGATATTTCTTTTCTTTTTCTTCTATATTTTTTTGCTTTTCTGTTATTTCATTATTTAAGTCTGATAATTGTGACTCTAATTTACTAATTTCTGATTCGTAATCATTCATCTGACTATTTAATCTTGTTATTTGTGTTAATTGGTCAGTCATCTTTGATTTTACGCCTGCAATTTCAGAGTTTGTAGCATCAATCTGATCTTGTACATCATCTTTTTTATCTTGTAAATCACTTTGTTGTGATGCATATGAATAATATATGTTTGAAAATACTAAAATTGCTAAAATTATTAACGACACAATTTTACTTATGTAATTTTTTTTCATTTTTTCCTCCGTTTTCTATAATTATTTTATTATATTTTTATTAATTTTATCTTAAATAGTCGAATTTTTTATTGTGAATTTGTTAAATCAATCGTTTCAGATTCTTGATTATTAGAACTATTGTATGAAGTTATATAGTCTAATGGTTGAACTGGATTTCCGTTTACTCTTACTTCAAAATGTGCATGTGGTCCTGTTGAATATCCTGTAGAACCTACTTTCAAAACTGCTGTACCTTTAAAAACTGTTTGTCCAACTGACACTAAAATTTCACTTCCATGCGCATATAATGTTGATATTCCTCCACCATGATCAATCATTACCATATTTCCATAAGCTGTATTATATTCTGCTTTTACAACAATTCCATCATTTGCAGCTACAAAAGTTGCCCCTATTGGAGCTGATATATCTGTTCCTGTATGAAGCTTATACACTCCAGTAATTGGATGTGTTCTCATTCCATACTGTGATGTTATAGTTGTATATCCTGGAACAGGCCAAGCCATTATACCACCAACATATTTTTCACCTACATTAGCTAGTGCTAATTTTTTTATTTCTAATTCTACTGATTGTATTTGTTGTCTATAATTTTCTATTTCTTGATGTAAAGCTAAGTCTTGTTCATTTAATTCAGTAACTCTTTTGTCTTTTATTATTTTCATGTTTGATAATGCAATTTGTGTTTTTTCTCTAGTTTCTCTAGATACCATCAGCACATTTTTTTTAGTTTCTAAGTTATTTGCTAAAGTTTGTATACTATCTCTTTTTTCTTCAACAGCTTTCAATAAATTTGTATCTGTTTTAGTTATTATTGTAAGATAATAATAATTTGATAAAAATTGAGATAGTGATTTAGAATTTAACAGAACATCTAAATAACTTGCATTTCCAAATTTATACATAGCAACCAATCTTGCTTCTAATGCATTTTTTTGTTTTGCATATTTTTCTTTTAATGATGCTAATTCTACTTCTGTTGTTTCTATATATTTGTTTAATTCTATTTCTTGTAATTCTATTTCAGCTATTTCATTTTGCTTATCTGCAATTTCTTGTGATAAATTTTCTAATTCTAATAAAGTTGCAGACATATCTTCTTGAATATATTGTATTTCTGATTCTTTTTGTTGTATTTGATTTTCCAAATCACTTTTTTGAACATTTAAACTATCTAGTGTATTTTCAGCCACATTACTTTGTTCTTGATTTTCTTGAATATTATCTTCTGCAAAAACAGTAACTGTAAGTAATACACAAATTACTAAAATTATGAAATTAATTTTAATAATATTTTTCAAGTTTAAACCTCCAAATATTTTCTCATTGAAATACTACTTCCTAAAATACCAATACCAATTCCTAGCATTCCATATACTGCTAATATATATCTTGATAATTCTTGGAATTGAAGTAATGATACTTGCATTTGTTGTAAAATCATAGATGATTCTATTTTTTCAATTATTGCATTATACAATAAACCGACTATACAAACTGTTATTAAAGCAGCAATTATTCCTATAATTATACCTTCTACAATAAATGGTCCTCTAATAAATCCATTTGTTGCACCAACATATTTCATTATCGAAATTTCTTTTCTTCTTGCATGTACAGTTAATTTTATTGTATTTGAAATAATTGTTATTGATATAATAATTAACAATACGAAAATTACTCCAATTGCAATACGAACACCATTTGCAATTTTCATTAATAAATCTATTGTTTGATCACTACTCATAATATCATCTACATTTTCCATTTGTAATATTTCTGACTTTACTTGTTCACTATAACTTAAATCAGTTAAAGTTACTATATATGATGCGGGAAATACTCCTTCAAAACCTTCTAGTAAAGACTGATAATCTTTTAATTCGTCTTTTACTGTATCTAAGGCTTGTTGTTTAGTTTTTAATTTTACAGAATTTACTCCATCTAACTTTTTAATTTTATTTCCAAGCTCGCTTACTTGTTCATCTGTTGCATCTATTTTTATAAATACTTCCATTCCTTGTGCTTGCTGAACTTGATTCATTATTGTATTAACATTTTCACCAATAGCAAAAAATACACCAAACAAAAACATTGCACATATCATTGTTATTAGTGAAGACATTGTTGCTTTTTTATTTTTAAATAAATTTCTAAAACCTTCACTTATTAAATATGTAAAACTATTATATCTCACTACTATAACCACCCTTTTTATCATCTCTTACAATTATACCTTTATCTATTTGTATAACTCTTTTTTTCATTTTATCTACAATATCTTGTGCGTGTGTTGCCATAACTACTGTTGTTCCTCTTGCATTAATATCGTTTAATAAATTCATTATATCCCAAGATGTAACTGGATCTAAGTTTCCTGTAGGCTCGTCAGCTATAATCATTGTTGGATTATTTACTAAAGCTCTTGCTAGAGCAACCCTTTGTTGCTCACCACCAGAAAGTTCATTTGGATAACATTTTGCTTTGTTACTTAATCCAACTAAAGAAAGTACCATTGGAACTTGTCTTCTTATATGTCTTGGTGTAGCTTTTACAATATACATAGCAAATGCTACATTTTCGTAAACTGTTTTGTCTGGAAGTAAACGGAAGTCTTGAAATACTACTCCCATACTTCTACGTAAAAATGGAACTCTTTTAGGTTTCAAAAAAGTAATATCTTTTCCATTAATAATAATATTTCCTTTGTTTGCTTCTTCTTCTTTTAAAATTAATTTTATTAAAGTTGATTTTCCTGAACCAGATGTTCCAACTAAAAATGCAAATTCACCTTTTTCAATTGTGAAACTTGCATTGTGAACTGCCTCTGTACCAGTATTATATATTTTTGTTACATTTTTAAATTCGATCATTTATTTTTTAGCACCTTCCTTATAAAAATACTTCTTATGCTATTTTAATTCTATAATATAATATCAGTAAACGTAAAAAAATGCAATACCATAAAAAAGAAAAAGAGGGAAAAAAAGTATTAGCTACTAATTTCCCCTCTAATGGATTACTTGCAACATTGAAACTTAAGAATTATACAATCTCTGGACATTCCTGTCTACCCTCAAAGATGTCGAGTTCGAGTTTATTCTGCTCCATATCCAGTTTCCAAAGATGAGTTTTTTTATTTACTTCAATATATCCCATCTTTTTCAGCTGTTCTTCTGTTTCAGTACGAAATTCTTCATCTTCCTGAAACTCTTCGAGACTTACTAAAGCATGTCCCTGTCTTCTCAATTGCTTTCTAATTCTTTCATCAATTTTCAAACATCTTGTTGCAAACCGGCAATATGCCAGTTTTGGGCAAAGTTTTGGATTTTTATTATCTGCCATAACTTAGCCCTCCTTTCCATATTTTATAGTTTCTATATTTTATCACATATTTTTATAAATTTCAATTGTTTTATGTCAACTTTTGTTAATTTTAACTTCTCATTTCTTTTACAATTGCATCTGCATTTAATCCAAAATATTTCATTAATTCAACTGCTTTTCCTGATTTTCCAAAACAATCTTTCATACCCATTCTTTTTAATTTTATTGGATATTTTTCAGTTAAAACTTCTGCTATTGCTGTTCCTAAACCACCAATAATACTATGGTCTTCAATAGAAACTAATTTATCAGTCTCTCTTGCACATTTTGCTATTATATTTTCATCTATTGGTTTTATAGAAATCATATCCACTACTCTAATATCTATTCCGTATTCTTTTAACATTTTTTGTGCTTTTAAAGCTTCTGCTACCATTACTCCTGTTGCAAAAACAGTTCCATCTACTCCATATCCAAATTGAACAGCTTTTCCTAATTCAAAAATTTTAGTTTCATCATATATAACTGGTGTTGCTGCTCTTGCAACTCTAATATATACTGGTCCATTTATTTTGCTAGCCTCTTCTACTGCCCATTTTGTAGATATATCATCAGATGGACATAGAACTGTCATGTTTGGTAATCCTCTCATTAAACTAATATCTTCTAACATTTGATGTGTAGCACCATCTTCACCAACAGTAATTCCTGCATGTGTTCCACATATTTTTACATTAAGATTTGGATAACATACACTGGCTCGTATTTGGTCATAAGCTCTTCCTGTTGCAAAAACAGCAAAACTTGCAGCAAATGGTATTTTCCCACAAGTTGCCAACCCTGCTGCTGTATCTATCATATCTTGTTCTGAAATCCCCATATCAAAAAATCTTTCTGGAAATTCTTTAGCAAAAATACTTGTTTTAGTTGCTCCTGATAAATCTGCATCTAATGCTACTACATTTTTATTTTCTTCTCCTAGTGAAGCTAAAGCTTCTCCAAAACTTTGTCTTGTAGCAATTTTTATATCTTCTTTCATACTTAAACTCTCCTATTTTCCTTTTATTATAAGTTCTTTCATCGCTTGTGCATATTCTTCTTCATTAGGTGCTTTTCCATGCCAACCAGCATTGTTTTCCATATAAGAAACACCTTTACCTTTTATTGTTTTTGCAATAATTGCAGTAGGCTTACCTTTTATTCTTTTTGCTTCTTCAAAAGCATTTATAATAGATTTAAAATCATGTCCATTTATCTTTAAAACTTCAAATCCAAAGTCTTTAAATTTTTTATCTATTGGATATGGACTCATTACTTCTGAAACTACTCCATCTATTTGTAAATTATTGTTATCTACAATTACACATAAATTGTCTAATTTGTAATGACTTGCTGACATTGCAGCTTCCCACACTTGTCCTTCTTCTATTTCTCCATCCCCTAATAAACAATAAACTCTATAATCTTTTTTATCTAATTTTCCTGCTAAAGCCATTCCATTAGCTACAGATAAACCTTGACCAAGAGATCCTGTTGACATATCTACACCTGGTATTTTTTTCATATCTGGATGACCTTGTAAAATGCTATTTATTGATCTAAAACCTCTTAAATCTTCTTTTTTTATAAAACCTCGCTCAGCTAATGTTGCATATAAAGCTGGTGAAGCATGTCCTTTTGATAAAACAAATCTATCTCTATTTTCATCTTTTGGTTCTATTGGACTTACATTCATTTCTAAAAAATATAATACTGTTAATATATCTGCTATAGATAATGAACCACCTGGATGTCCAGATGATGCCATATACACCATTTCAACAATATTTCTTCTTATGCTTATAGCTTTTTCTTCAAGTTCTTTATACAATTCTTCTTTGTTTCCCATAATTATTTACCTTTCGTTTAATTTATTTTGTACCAAAAATTCCATTACCAGCATCACCTAATACTGGTAATTAGTTCCAGTATTTTTGTCTCTTAAAATGGATAATTTGTGTATTACTAATGGAGAATTTAAAATTACAATTTCCATAAAAACCTCTTCTTTCTAAAAATAGATATATAAATTAAGGTCTTTATATATCTATTTTTTATTATTATATTTATTTTATACTAAAATGGGAATATGTTAAATAAAAATCCTTTTGGCATATACCAAATTACTATACCAGATGCAATTAACCATGCCCATAATGGAACTGAATTTGCTACATTTACTGCAAACTGCCATGCTGATGATAATCCAGATTTCATTCCTTCTACACTAAATAAATCTTTTAATTTTGTTAAATCCATTCCAAATACATTACTTAAATCAATTTCCCAACCAAGTATATCTATTATATTAGATTTATCTGGTGCACTTTCGATTAATGAAATTGCATATCTAGCAACTTCTTTTGCTTGGAATTTTATTTCATAATAACGTGATTCATTTACTTCAAAATTATTGATATCTATATATTTAGTTGCAACTAATAAATTTTGTCTACTGAATAATTCTACTTTTGCACAACATTTTTCTATAAAATGCCCAGATGTATTAGTAATTTTAACTTTCAAACTTCCATTAACATTGCTAGCTTTTGCTGATTCTACTGTAACGTCTAAGTCTGAAGCTAAACTCTCACCTGATGTTACTAATGTTCCATTTGATTCTCCATTTATTGTTGCATACATATTATTTATAAGTCCATTTTCTAAAACCATTGATAATATAAAAAATCCGACTAATAATAATAAGTACTTTAAAAAGTTTTTCATTGTACTCATAGTAATTCCCTCTATTCTTCTTTTATAAATCATTTTTATTATACAATATTCAATTTTTTTTGTAAAGCAAAACTATTATTATAATTCTATCTTTTTGTTTAAGTAAATTGAATATATATAAGTATGTAAAATCTTTTCTTCTAATTCATCTTCTAATGCTTTTTTGTATATTTCTAGTTGTTTGCTATATTTTTCTATTAATTCTTTTTCTTCTTTTACATAGTCTGTTTTATAATCCACTAAAATCCATTCATCTTTGGAATTTTTAAAATACAAATCTATAATTCCTTGCACTAACATATAATTATTTTTTTCGTTTTCTTTAAATTCTACATTTTTAAATATATCTTCTACTTTTAATTTTGTACAAAATGTTTTTTCTTTGTATATTTCTTTTGCTTCTTTTAATTCGTTTGCAAATTCAGAATTTAAAAATTGCAATATTTTTTCTCTATTTATACTTTTAGCCTGAACCTCTGATATACTATTATTTACAACAAAACTTTGAATCAAATTTTCTAAACTACTAGAGTTATATTCCTTCTTAAAATCTATTTTCTGTAATATAAAATGTACTAAAGTTCCTTTTTCACTATTAGTAACTTTTTCTGTTTCAACTAAGAATTTAGGTTTCTGACTTTTTAAATCTAATTTATTTTTTATTAAAAATTCATTCTTAGTTTCATTTTTTTCTACCATGTCTGGTAAATCAAACATATACTGATCATTTAACAAATCCATTTCCAAATTATAAACAGTTTCATCATTTTCCATTTCTTTAATTTTACTTACTGTACTTTTTAATGGAAGTTTTGTAGAAATTTCATATTTGTATATCTGATTTAATTCATTATTTATTTTATCAGTATCAATTTTTTTGTTAAAATCAAATTCTTTTATTTCTACTTCATTTTCTTCACTATCATTTTTAAACTCATCTTTTGATATAATCTTCAAATTCATTTGATCTTTTAATTTGTCATTCTTGTAAATTAATTCTATCCAATCTGCATAAGTAATATATTTTTTTAATAAAATTGGATTTATTTTTTCTTTTGAATGATATATTTCTAATAATTCTTCTTTTTTATTTAATTCTTTTTCTATATCTTTTCCTATTCCAGTTATAATTAATTTCTCTTTTGCACGAGTTAATGCAACATATAAAATTCTCATTTCTTCTGATATAGATTCTTTTCTTGATAAAATTTTTATTGCCTGTTTTGCAGCTGTAGAATATTGTATTCTTCTTTCATAATTTATATATTCTGGCCCTAGACCTAAATTTTGATGTAATAAAATTGTATCGTTTAAATCTTGTAAGTTAATTCTTTTTCCTGTACTAGATAGAAATACTATTGGAAATTCCAAACCTTTACTTTTGTGAATACTCATTATTCTAACTACATTTTCATTTTCTCCTATAATTTTAGCTGGTGATAAATCTCCACTTCCTATTCTTATTTTTTCTATAAATCTAATAAAATTAAACAATCCTTTAAAACTAGAATTTTCATAAGATTTTGCACTTTCAAATAATTTTTTCAAATTTGCTTTTCTTAATTCCCCATTAGGCATTAAAGATACATAATTGTAAAATCCTGTTTCTGTATATATATCCCAAATTAATTCAGCCAAATTCATATATTTGCTTTTGTTTTTCCAATTTTCTATTCTTTGTAAAAATAATTTTACTTTTTCTTGTAGTTTACCATTTAATTTTATACTAGAATCTACTAAACTTCTATAAAAACTACCATCTCTGTTTTCTAATCTTATTTCAATTAATTCATTATCTGTAAAAGCTCCTATTTCTGAACGCATTACAGATACAAGGGCAATATCGTCCATTGGATTATCTAATATTTTTAATGTATTTATAATTGTTTGTATTTCATAAGTGTCTAAATATTCGGAATTTGCATCACTATATACTGGTATATTGTTTTTTATTAATTCTTTTTCATAAATTGGTGCTAAATTAGAAGTTGATCTAAGTAGTATTACTATATCTTTATACATTACTTCTCTAAAGCCTTTTTTCTTGTCTGAAACACTAATTTTGCTATCTATAATTTCTTTAATTTTTTGAGCAACAAGCTTTGCTTCCAATTCTTCTTTTTCAAGAACTTGATAACTTTCTTCATCATCTTCGTTAGAAATTTCAACATTTTCTTTTTTGTCAGTTTCACTAGATTTTAAATTTTTATCAGAATTTTGTTCTTCTGAATCTTTCCAAATATCTTTTTCCTCTTCTTTTTCAGCCATATCTATTAAAAGCATTTCTGTTTTTGCCTTTTCAAAATCTGAATAAGAATTTTCTTTTTCTTCAAAATTAGCTCCTAAATTCAAATATTCCTCTTCTGTGTAATCTAAATCCCCAAGTTCTTTGCTCATTATATTTTCAAAAATTATATTAGTAAAATCTAGAATATTTTTTCTACTTCTAAAGTTTTTAAATAATTGAATTTTTATACCTTTTCCTTGTTTTTCCTTAGTATATTTTTCATATTTAGACAAAAACAAATCTGGACAAGCTTGTCTAAATTTATATATACTTTGCTTAACATCTCCAACCATAAAAATATTATTTCCTTTAGAAATTGTAGATAATATGTATTCTTGGACTTGGTTACTGTCTTGATATTCGTCTATTGCTATTTCTTCAAATTTGTCTTGATACATTTTTGCAATATCTGTTGGCACATTATTTCCATCTTCATCTTGCTTTACTAATATTTTTAATGCATAATGTTCGATATCATTAAAATCTATCATGTTCTTATCTTTTTTTCTTTTTTTAAATTCTAAAGTAAACTTACTTATTACTTCTTCTATACTTTTTAAAATATCATACATGGCATAAATATCTTCAAAAGCTTCTTTTGAATTATATAATAATATTTTTCCAATAACATCTTGTATCTTCTTTTTTACAGTATCTCTTGCTGATTTAGCCTTATCTTTTAAATCCATATTTACCTTATCTCTTGGCCAAGTATCAAATTTAAAAGTTTTTGAATATTCATAAGCTAAATCCCAAGATTTACTTGCATAATCATAAAAATCTTTTAATTTAGAAATATCTTTCTGAATCGTTAGTGTAAATTTTTCTAATTCACTATGGTAAAAAATATTTTTCTCAACAATTTGTAAATTACAAATTGCATCATACAATTCTTCTTTTAATTCTTGTAATAAAATTTTTCCCCATTCTGTCTCTGAAAAATCAATTTCATTTTCTTGTTTTGCAAACATCTCAATTTTTTCACTTAGCCATTTTTCTGGAAAAGGTGAACTTTGTATATATTTATAAATTCTTAAAATTAATTCTTTTAAAGCTTCGTCTCCTCTATAATTAGTATATACTTCTATTAATTTTAAAAATTTTTCATCATTAACTTCATAAAGTTCTTCAAAAATATCTTCCAATACTTCTTGTCTTAAAAGCTCAATTTCTTCTTCTGAACCTATTCTAAAGTTTGCAGGAATATCTATTTCATAAAAATAATTTCTAATTACATCTAAACAAAATGAATGTATTGTACATATATTTGATTTTCCTAATAAAACAATTTGTTTTTGCAAATTTTCATCAAATGGATTTTCGTCTAGTTTTTTATAAATTGCTTCAAGTACTCTTTCTCTCATCTCTGATGCTGCAGCATTTGTAAATGTAACTACTAGCAATTTATCTATATCTATTTTATCTTTTATAATTTTTTGAATAATTCTTTCAACTAAAACTGCTGTCTTTCCACTACCAGCAGCTGCTGCAACTAAAATATTTTCTCCTTTTTCATAAATTGCTAAATTCTGTTCTGCAGTCCATTTTACTTCATTTCCCATTTGTAATTTATAACTCCCTTTATATTTGTTTAAATTCTTTTTTTATTTTATAAATAGATACAATTGGATCTTCTTTTTCCAATCCATATCCCATTTGTTGTGAAGCTGCTCTACAACCAAATTGACATATATTTTTTTTACTACAATCTTTACAAAATACTGGTTCAATTTCTGACCATTGTTTTATTTTTTCTGACTTTAAAATATCTATCATTTTATTCTCAAATATATTTCCTAATATTTCTGGTGAATGATTACAAAATCTAATATTTCCATTCCTTGATAAAGTATATCTCCTATTTAAATTATTAAATTCGCAATTTGAAAATACTATATTGGGATAGTCATCTGGATTTAATACACAATGTGGTGTACATACCAAAGAATATAATCTTAAATTGTATTTCTCAGCAAATTTTTGACTTTTTTCATAAGCCTCTTGTAACTCCTCAACATCTGCTAAAATATCCTCATATTTATTACATCCGTTTCCACCAATGTTATATCGATTAATCATTATTCTCTTAATTCCTAAATTATATATATATTCTAATGTTTTCTCTAAATCATTAACATTATATTTAGTTATAACTATTGGAACAACTACTTCTATTTTATTAGCAATAAAATTTTTAATTGCATCTATGCTTTTATCAAAAGAGCCTTTAATTCCATTTATATTTTCATGAATTGTTTTATTGTATGAATTTATCGTTATTTCCATCAAATCAACTTTTAATTTAGCTAATAGTTTTATTTTTTCACTATCTAATAATGTTGCATTTGTTATAATAGTAACCTTTTTATTTCTAGATTTAGCATACATAATGCAATCTAATAGTTCTTGAAAATTTGATGTAGGTTCACCACCGTGAAAATGTTATTTCATTACATTTTGCAGATTTCATAAATTGTTTTAATACTTTTTTAGTATTATATTTTTCAATATCTAATGTATCATCATTTTCTTTTTTCCAATAATTATAACAATATTTGCATTTTAAATTACATACAGTTGTCATTTCATATATTAATCCAGGTAGTTTAACCTTTTTTAACATCTTTTTTCTCCTTTTTTGACTTCTTCTTTTTTATTATAATTAATGAAATTAAAGCAATTACAATAACAACAGGTACTGCTATTATAAATACTTTTTCTAAGTTCATTGAATCTACTAGAGCTTCTTTCGTATTTGGAGGTCCCGCATCGTAACAGGTTATAATAATAGGTTCATTTACATTTGTATTTGTTGCTTGAGCATTATTTTGAAAAAGAGAGCTCAAATTAATAAATAAGAAACTCATTATTATTCTTGAAATATTAGTCATAATAATTCTTATTTTTAAAAATATTTTTTTCATAAAAATTCCACCTTTTCTATACTGTACTATAATTATAACATTTTTTACATTTTTGTATATATTTTTTACAATTTTATCTTTCTATCTGTAAATATTTTCTACAATTTTTTATATTTTTCATATTAAATTTGTATTTTTAAATTTATGAATTGTAGTTCAAATTTTGCACATAATAAATATTATTAAAAGGAGGAAATATGGACGATTTAACTATTTTAAACGAACTTCACAAAGGAATTACAATGGGAATGTCTGCTATTGAAGAAGTTTCTAATAAAGTATCTGAGCAAAATTTTCAAGATGAACTTAGCTTTCAATATAACAGATATCGTGATTCTTTAGATAAAGTTGATGCAAAATTTGAAGAGGCTGGTGAAATTCCAGATGATATAGAACTAAATACAAAAATGATGAGTTGGATGGGAATTCAAATGAACACATTAAAAGACAAAAGTAATTCTCAAATTTCAGAGCTACTTATTCAAGGTAATGACATGGGAATTATAAAAGGAGTTAAACTTTTGAATCAAAATCCACAAGCTCCACAAGAAGTAAAAGATATTTTAGATGGATTTATTCGCTTGCAAGAAAATAATATTGAAAGATTGAAAAAGTTTTTATAAACATTTTGCTTTACTAAAATACAAAAAGGATATGTGTTGTCATATCCTTTTTATTCTTTTACAATTTTCTCTCTATATTTTTATCAAAATTAAAATAAAATTATACTTAACTAGCTTTTACTTTCTAAGTTCTGCACCTAAAGTTTTTTCTAATTCTGCAATAATTTCTTCCATTGTTTTGTTTATTTCTTCATCTGTTAAAGTTCTGTCTTTTGCTCTAAATTTTAGGCTATATGCAATACTCTTCTTTTTGTTTCCTAATTTATCATTTCTATACACATCAAATAGTTCTACTTCTTCTAAGATTTTTTTACCTTTTCTTACTATTATTTTTTCTATTTGAGCAACTTCAATATCTTCATCTACAAGCATTGCTATATCTCTTTCTACTGCTGGATATTTTGGAACTTCTACATATTTTTTATCTACTCTTGCATATTTTACTAGTTTATCTACAGATATTTCTGCTACATAAACTCTATTTGAAATATCATAGTTTTCGCAAACTTCTGGATGAATTTCTCCAAATGTTGCAACAACATCTTTTCCAATACAAATTTTAGCTGTTTTTCCTGGGTGATATGAAGGATTTGATTTTTCAGATATTACTTCATATCTCAATACAGAAGAAACTTTAAATACTGTTTCTACTAAACCTTTTAATACATAGAAATCTATATTATCTCCATAACAACCAATTGTTACAAGCATTTCTTCTGTTGGATTTTTTCCTTCTGAAATTTGTCCGTTTACATCACGGTATACTCTTGATATATCAAATAAAGCAACATTTTTATTCTTTTTTGCACTATTTGTAGACAATGTTTGCATCATACTTGGTAATGTAGTTGTTCTCATAACAGAATAATCTTCACTTAGTGGATTTCTTAATTTAATAGTTTGACTTCTTAAATCACTATCTTCTGTTATACAACATTTATCTAATTCATTTGGATTGTAGAAACCATAAGTATATATTTCGCTTAAGCCTTTATTTACTAAAGCTTCTCTTATTTTATCTTGAATTTTTTGTGATTTTGTACGAATACCTAAAGTTGTTTCTGCTTCTATTAATGTGCTTCCAATTTTGTCATATCCGTAAAATCTTGCAACTTCTTCTGCTAAATCTGCTACATAATTGATATCTGTTCTAAAATATGGTGGAATTACATATCCATTTTCTACTTTCATATCTAATTTTTCTAGAATATCTATCATTTCTTTTTCAGATACATTTAATCCTAATAAATTATTAATTCTTTCTACATCTAATTTAACTTGTGGTATATTTTGTTTTGTTGGATATACATCAATTTTTCCTTCTACTTCTTCACCTGCTCCAATTAATACAGCAAGTTCTACTGCTCTATTTGCAGCTCTTAATGCATTTTCTGGTGATAATCCTTTTTCATATCTACTAGACGCTTCTGTTCTTAATCCAACTTTTTTAGCAGTTTTACGAACATTTCCACCATTAAATACTGCAGATTCAAATACAACTGTTGTAGTATTTTCTTCTATTTCTGAATTTAATCCACCCATTACACCTGCAATAGCAACTGCTTTTTTATCATCTGCAATTACTAACATTGAATCATCTAATTGTCTTTCTTGTTCGTCTAATGTAGTTATTTTTTCGTCTTTTTCTGCTTTTCTTACAGTTATATTTTTTCCTTCTATTGAATTTATATCAAAAGCATGCATTGGTTGACCTAATTCTAGCATTACATAGTTTGTAATATCTACTATGTTATTTATACTTCTAACACCACATGCTTCTAATCTTCTTTTCATCCAGTTTGGTGATTCTCCAATTTTTACATTTTTTACAACTCTAGCAATATATCTGTAGCATAAATCTGGTGCTGTAATTTTTACTGTTAATCCTTCAATACTATCTTTATTTTCAACAGGCATTGTCATTAAATTTTTTCTAGGATTTTTAAATTCTTTATTTAAAGATACTGCTGTTTCTCTTCCTAAACCTTCAATTGATAAACAATCTTGTCTATTTGGTGTTATTTCAAAATCTATAACATCTTCTTTTAATTCTAATACTTCAACAACATCTCTACCTAAATATTGTTCCATTTCTTTTGGTAATATCATTAATCCATTTTCTATTTGATTTGGAAATCTTGTAATTGGAATATTTAATTCTCCACATGAACACATCATTCCACAAGATTCAACTCCACGAAGCATTCCCTTTTTAATTTTTACTCCACCTGGTAATTCTGAACCATCTTTTGCAACTGCTACAATATCCATAGCTTTTACATTTGGTGCACCTGTTACTATTTGTACTTTTTCATCTCCTAAAGCCACTTGACAAATTACTAAGTGATCTGAATCTGGATGTTTCTCAACTGATAAAACTTTTCCAATTACTACATTTTTTATATCATTTCCTTTTGAATCTATTGTTTCCACTTTTGAACCAGTCATTGTTAAAATATCACCAAGTTCTTTTGCTTCAACATCTATATCTGAATATTCTTTTAACCATTCTATACTTGCTTTCATTTTTCACATATAATTTAATTAGTTTTATAAAGTAATTAAATTACCTCTCCTTATATTAAATTTAGATTTTATAGAAAATCTATAAACTTATATATTATCCGATTTTTAATTAATTTTCACATTTATATTAGAATTGTTTTAAGAAACGAGCATCATTTTCATATAATAATCGTAAATCATCAATTCCAAATTTTGCCATTGCAATTCTTTCTACACCAAATCCAAAAGCAAATCCTGAATATTCTTCTGGATCTATTCCACAATTTTTCAATACATTAGGATGTACCATTCCACAACCTAAAAGTTCTATCCAACCTTCTCCTTTGCAAACTCTACATCCTTTTCCTCCACATACAAAGCATGATACATCAGCTTCTGCAGATGGTTCTGTAAATGGAAAATGATGTGGTCTAAATCTTATTTTTGTATTTGGACCTAAACAATTTTTTGCAAACATTTCTAAAGTTCCTTTTAAGTCTGACATTTTTATGTTTTTATCAACAACTAAACCTTCTATTTGGTGGAACACTGGTGAATGTGTTGCATCTAAAGTATCTGAACGATAAACTGCACCAGGGCAAATAATTTTTATTGGTGGTTTTTGATTTTCCATAACTCTTGCTTGAACTGGTGATGTTTGTGTTCTTAAAATAACATCTTCTGTTATATAAAATGTATCTTGTAAATCTCTTGCTGGATGATCAGCAGGTGTATTTAATTGGTCAAAATTGTAATGAGTTGTTTCTACTTCTGGTCCATCTGCAATACTGTATCCCATTCCTAAAAATATTTCTTTTACTTCATCTATTATTTGTGTAATAGGATGTTTTGTACCTAAGTTTACATTTTTGCTAGGCATTGTTACATCTATTTTTTCTTTTTCTAATTTTTGTTCTAGTAGTTTAGCTTTTATGTTGCTTTCTACTTCTTGAACTGATTTTTCTATTTCATCTCTAAGTTCATTTACCATACTTCCAACTTTTGGTCTTTCTTCTGCTGATAAAGAACCTAATCCTTTTAGTATAGATGTTAATTCACCTTTTTTTCCTAAATATTTTACTTTTAAATCTTGTAATTCTTGTAAATTTTGAATTTCTACAAGTTTTTCTTTTGCAGATTTTCTGATTTCTTCAATCTTTTCCTTCATTTTTATACCTCCATTTATAGAACCAGTGCGACATTAAAAATATTTTTGATAATTAATATTTAAGTCTACATTTTTGTTCGAATACTTAATTTATTTTATAAATTTCTGTGTGTTTTTTAATAGAAAATACAAATATTTTTCTTATTAAACAAAAAGTCCCATATGCACTTAGCATATAGGACGAATTTACCGTGTTACCACCTAAATTTATTATAAAAAATTATAACCTCATTATTGCTATAACGTTGCAAACGCTTTTACCTACTTTGTTCAATAAAAGACCTAAAAAGTGAAATTTCAGTAAATATTATATAAATAGGCTTTCAGCAAAATGCCTATTCTCTCTAAATATAATTTTCATTTACCTACTTTGCTTTTTCAAACGGTTTTGTATATTAAGAATTTTTAATATGTTAATAATATAACATACTACTTAAAAAAAATCAAGTATTTATCTATCAAATCCAGCTTCTACTTCCTTTCTGTCCATTTCTTCTTGTATTTCTTTAGCTTCGTTTGCTTTTTGAGCTTCATAGGCTTGAAGTGCTTTTTCTTCTATTTTTTCTCTATACGGCCTATACTCCTCTCCTGCTTGTTTAGCAGCTTCTTTTGCTTGTTTTTTAAAAGTTTCAAAATCTTTGCTCATTCATTTTACCCCTTTACATTTGCAAGTTCTGTTTCTCTAAACTCTTTTACTAAATTGTTTAGAGGTGTTATAACATTTTTATGAATAAGTTTTGTTGTATTAAATTTACTCATAAAAAATCTTTTTATTTTAGTAAATGCTTTTGGTCTTTTTAGATTTACAGCAATCCATTTATCTCCCATTTCCATAGCATTCATTAAATTTTGTTGCTTTTTTTCATTGACTTTTTTTATTTCTAAGTCTATATTTTTAATTTGTTCATCAATTTTTTGAATTTGAGTACTATTTTTACTAGAATCTTCTTTTGCCTTTTTTACTCTGTTTTCCATTTTTTGATTAACTTCTTGTTTTATATCTGCAATGTCTTGAACTTTGTTGTATAAACTAACATCTATATATTCTTTTTCTTTGTTTTGATTTTTAAAGTTAATTTTTTCTACAATGCCTTTTACACCTTTTGATACTTTTGAAGTTAAATTTTCTTTTTCATCAACTTTTTTTTCTGTTTTTTCTAATAAGATTTCATCTTTCATAAGAAGTCCTAATTTTTGTGTATCTAATTCAACTTTTTTTAAAATTAGTTGTTCTATTTTTTCATCATAAAAATCACTAAGTTCCATTAATGCTGTTTCATAATTTGTAAGTGCATCTAAAATATCAGCTTTTGTGCTATCATAATTTTTAGAATTTTCGTTGTACTTAGGATTTATATTTTTTATCTCAACTGATATAGCATTTAATTTTGAGTTTACTTTTGTATTTATAGTTTCAGTGGAGATTTTGTCTGTTAATGCTCTATTTACTATTGCCTCCATTTGGATATTTTCTGAATTTTGTTTCCATATTTTGTCCAATACCATAGATATGTATTGCTCGTTTATTCTTTTATCCATTTAAGACACCTCCAAACTTTTATCTTTTGATTATTCTTTGTCCTTGCTCAAAATTTTTATCTTTTGAATTTTCTATCTTTTGAAGGAGTCCTTGCATATCTTCTGATGACATATAATCTAAATTATAAATTTTATTATCATATACTATTGTTCCTAATTTCATAAAAGCTCCTCCTATATTTTTTCTCTTGTAAATAACTATAATATATTTATATATTTTTATACCTTAAAAGTCAATATTTTTCTAATATTTTATTTCATTTAATTTTGCACCATTTGTACTTATTCTATACATTTGATAAATATTGTTATCACCATTTGAAGCATTCAAATAATATAGTTCTCCATTTGTTGTTAAATTTATCTTTGTTTTATTTGTTTTTATTTCTGTAATTACTTTCAAATTTTTACCATTTGTACTTATACAACTTATATTACTATTTTCTGAATCATAAAAATAAATTTTATCTTTGTACACATTAAAAATATATGAATTTACTTTATCTGATACTTTGTCTTTTTCACTACCATCTATTTTTATTTTATTTAAACAATTTTCTGATTGATTATAATAGTAGATCCAATCACCATAAGTTTGAAATTCTGTTATTTCATCATTTAATAATACTTTTTGCTCTGTTCCACCTAAATTCATACTACGTAAATATCCAAAATCATCTGTATAATAAATTCCATTTTGTGTTACAGCAAAATCTTCAATTTTATCTTCACAAATTAATGTTTCACTATTTGTGTCTAGTGCTATTTTTGCAATTCCAGACTGTGCTCCTGTTGATGCATAATATAAATAATTATCTAAAATATAAAATTTACTTATTGATGTTTGTATTTCTTTTATTGTTTTTTTATCATCACCATTAGTTTTTACTTTTTTTATTAATAAGCTATTATTTTCTCCCTTTGTTAAATAATAGATATAATCATCTACACTTTGCATTGAATATGCTGTTTCATTTGTTATTTGATATTCTTTATTATTTTTAACTTTTACAATTCCATTTTCATATTTATTGTAATATACGGCATCCTTATTTTCAGTAACTAAACCTAAATTTGATATATTTCCACTAATTATATAATCAGTATTATCATTTTTACCAATTTTAAAAGCTACAATCATAAGAATTATTATAATAATTACAATTGCACATAAAGCAACTGCTTTCTTATTTAATTTTTTAGTAGAGCTTTCTTTTTTACTTTCTTTTTTTGTACTTTTTTCCATTTAACAACCTCTTTTCTTATGTTTATTCTTCTGATAAATTAAAATCTGAATCTAAATTAAATACATATCCATTTACTGTTATAACAGCTATATTTCCTGTTATGTTTACAGTAACATTGTATCCTTCAATTTGTAAATTTGCTAAATTTGTTAATGTAAAAGTTTCTCCTCTTGCTTGTGCTTCACCCATCATATTTGAAATTACTTCGATTAATTTTTGTTTTGCATCCTCTTTAGCTTGTACATCTGTTGTATTTTGTGTGTTTCCTTGTTCAACAACTGATGAGTTATTGTTTTGATCTATTAAGTTTAATTTAGCATTTTTTTCGCTCATTACAACTGATATTCTATCCATAATTTGTTGCATTATATTGCTTAAATCTTCATCATTAAGAGTATCTAAAAATAAACAATTTTCTTCAGTTAATTCAGGAATTTCTACAGTTGCATTTTCAAAATTTATATTATAATTAATATTTGCTATTGTTTGTCCTTCTTGATTTGTATAAGTAATTATAGCTTCATTTTTTATCTCTTTTGAACTTGTTGTTCCATTTGTTGTTAAATCGATTGCTAATTTTGTATTTATTTCTAAATTATTTACAATTCCAATTTCAGCTGATATTTTAGTGGACATATCTGTTTTATTTTTTTCAATTTTAATTGTATATCCATTTTTTGAATCATCATCTAAACTTGTTGATGTTTTTGCTGTAGCATTTGTATTTACATTATTAAAGTCTACTGTATTTGTATTTTCCAAACTAGTATTTTCAATATTTGTATTTTGCACATTCAATTCAGTATTAATTGTATTGTTTTCTGGCAACATATTATTTGGCAATAAATTTTCTTCTATTTGATTTGTAAGATTTGATTCATCTTTTATTCCTAGCATTGTTATTTTTATTTTTTCTTTGTTATCTTCGCTTAAAGTTTCGATTTCAGTATTTATTGAATCAGACTTTATTGCTATTTTCTTTAATTTTTCATCTGTAACATATATAGAAATTTTTACTTCTTCATCTTTTATTTTATTATTTTCAACCTTAGTTACTTCTTTATCTATAATTTTTTGTAATTCTTCTACTGTTTTATCTGTTTTTTTACCTAACACACATGTATTTAAAATTATTGAAAAAATTTCTTCATCATCTTCATTTTCATCTGAAATTATTTCCGAATTTGTTGATGAATTTGTTGATGAATTTGTTAAAGAATTCTCAGATTCATTTATTACAGTATTTTCACCTATTGGAGTAATATCTATATTTGTATTTTGAACATCTAAATTGTTTGAAATATCTGGTTGAATATTATTGGTACTATTGCTTGATACAGTATTTGAAGATTCTGTACAAATTTTTGAAAGAAATTCTTCATCATTTCTTAATTGTTTTAATAATTCACTATATAAATTATTTAGCTCTGTTAATGATGTTTTTAATTCATAACTATTTGCTGTTAATGTATTATTTTCATCTGTAGTTATTAAAATATTTTGTTTTTCTGTAAATTGATCTTCTTTAAAAGTATTTTCTATAATTTTTGTATATTCATTTACCTTTTCTTTTTTAAACGCTTCGTCTATATCTACTTTTTCTGTCTTTAATGCTTGTATTCCATTTTCTATAATTGTAGTATCAGCTTGAATTCCAAGTATTCTATTTATTGTTTGGCCTACATTTTCTTCACTACATCCTAAATATTTGTCTGCTATTTCATCAGATGCAATTCCTACTGATTTTCCATCTTTTATTCCTTTAACTGAAATTAAATCGTTTCCGGCATAATTAACTTTTAATTCTGCATATTTTCTATTTTGAGCATTGTCTAACATTTGATTTAATTGGATATTAAATTTACTTATATCTATATCTGACAAATTATTTAAGTTTGAAGTAGCTGTTACTGTTAAATTAGAATGATTTGTTTGAGTCAAAGCTTTTTCTTCAATTGAATTGTAAACTTCGTTATTTAACAATTCACTAAAATTATTTGTAGCTAAATATCTAAAAAATTTTGCTTTTGGTTTTTCTAAAATATAATTTGTATAATAATAGTAAGCTCCTACACCACCTGCTACTAATATTAATATAAAAAATATTGTTAATATTACTGGTGCTTTACTTTTCTTTTTTGTAACAGGCCTATTTGGACCAATTAATACATCTTCTACAGATTGTTTATTTTTCATAATTACAGCTCCGTTCTTTATAGTAATTTCCTTAAATATTATATCTAAAAAAAGCAAAAATAACAAGCTTTATTTACAAAAACACTAATAGTTTTTTCATAAATTCTCTGTAAAAAAAATTATATTTATGTTATACTTTTTATTGTAGTAAATACTAGTAATCATTATAATTTGTTTATTTTTGTTATCAAAACAAAAATAGCCTGTATGATATTGAAATAGACAAAATTTTATGCAAAATTTAAAATTTATAAATAAAATTTGAAAGGAATTATTTTATGTCTTATATTGAATTTAATAATGTTGTAAAAGAATACGGTTCTGATGAAAATAAAATCAAAGCTCTAAACTGTGCAAATTTTTCAATCGAAAAAGGTGAATTAGCAGTTATTTTAGGAGCTTCTGGTGCCGGAAAAACTACAGCTCTTAACATTTTAGGTGGCATGGATACACCAACTTCTGGAAATGTAATTGTAGATAGCAAGAACATTACAGATTTCAATAATCGTAAACTATGCAAATATAGAAGAGAAGATGTCGGATTTGTTTTTCAATTCTATAATTTAGTTCCAAATTTAACTGCTATAGAAAATGTTGAACTTGCTTCTCAAATTTGCAAAGATAGCTTAGAACCTGCTGATATTCTTACTAAAGTAGGCCTAGAAAATAGATTCAATAATTTTCCTGCTCAATTATCAGGTGGTGAACAACAAAGAGTTGCAATAGCAAGAGCAATCGCAAAAAATCCCAAACTACTTCTATGTGATGAACCAACTGGTGCTTTAGATTACAAAACTGGAAAACAAATTCTACAACTACTTCAAGATACTTGTAGAAAAGATAATATGACAGTTATAATTATTACACACAATTCTGCAATAGCATCTATGGCTGATAAAGTTATTCATTTTAAAAGTGGTGAAGTTACAAATATTGAAATCAACCCTAATCCAACACCTGTTGAACAAATTGAATGGTAAGATTAAAAAAAATACCTCTAGATTTTAATATCTAGAGGTTTATTTTTATTGATTGTTTCTTTGTCTTTTTCTTTCTGCTCTACATTCTGGGCATCTTACTGGGTTATTTGTAAAACCTTTTTCAGCATAAAATGCTTGTTCTCCAGCAGTAAAAACAAATTCTTTACCACAATCTTTACATGTAATTGTGATATCTTCATAATTATTTTCCATAATTGACTATACCTCCTTTTTTAGATTTGAATTACTTTTACTAAAATCTCACTCTAAAAAGAAGGATACTCAGTTAAAAAATAAATTCATTTTGCTTAACGCGAATTCATTATAGCACATGAAATTTTAAAATACAATATCTTTTTAATATTTTACTTCTTTAATGCTTTTTCTTTATTTTCTACGATTTCACAAATTAAATCTGCTGATTTTTCTACTCCTAAAGCATCACTATTTATGCAAATATCATAGTTTTCATGATTTTGCCATTCTCTATCTGTATAATGTTTGTAATGATTTGCTCTTAATTTGTTAATTTTGTTTATTTCTTTTTCAGCTTTCTTTTTGTCTATATTGTAAAACTTTTCTGCTCTTTTTATTTTATTTTCCATATTGTTATAAACAAATACTTTAATAACATTTTTCTTATCTTTCAAAACAAAATCTGCACATCTTCCAATTATAACGCAAGATTCTTTATTAGCTACTTTTTTAATAAGTTCTGCTTCTTTTACAAATAATTCATCTGCATTGCTCATACCATTATAATATAGTCCGTCTATAGATTCTCTTTTTTGTTCATTACTTTCAATATAATCTTCTGAAAGACCTGTTTCTTTTGATAATTTATTGATAAATTCTTTATCATATAATTTTATTCCTAATTTATCAGCTACTAATTTTCCAATGTATCTTCCACCTGAACCATACTCTCTAGAAATTGTTATTACTACTTTTTTATCTAATTTATTTGTAACTTCAGCATCATCTAAAATTGCATCATTTCTAGATGTATTTTTGTTAAGATTTTTTATTTCTAAGAATAATAATGTACAAGCTAGTATAAATGCGATTCCATCAGCTACTGGGCCAGCAGCTAAAACACCTGTTAATCCAAAAATTCCACCTAATATTAACATTGAAGGTATTAATAATATAATTTGTCTAGATAATGATAATAAAGCACTTTTTGAACTTTTTCCTATTGCTTGGAAAAATATTCCAGATGGAATTTGAACTCCATTACATATGCATAATAATAAATATGTTCTAAAAGCTATACAAGCAAATTCAATGTAATTGTCATCTCCACTACCAAAAATACTAATTAATTTATCTGGTATTGTTTGGAATAAGATAAATGCTAGAGTACTAATACAAACACTTGAACCTATAACGTATTTTAAAGCTGTTTTTACTCTATCTAATTTTTTAGCACCATAATTATATCCAAATATTGGTTGTGCACCAACTGCAATTCCTAAAATAACACTTGTTAAAATTTGATTTATTTTCATTACAATACCAACAACTGTAATTGGTATTTCTGAGCCATATTTTGTATCAGCCCCATATTTTCCTAGTAAGTTATTGATTACAGACATAACACATACATAACTCATTTGAGTAATGAAACTACTAATACCTAAAGCCATTATTTTCTTTATAATATTAAAGTTTAATGCCAATGATTTTTTTGAAATTCTTATAGATTTGAATTTTCTAATATATAAAACATTAAGTACAAAATTTAAAATTTGACTTATTACTGTTGCAATAGCAGCACCTTGAACTCCCATATTGAATTTAAAAATAAATATAGGATCTAAAATGATATTTAAAACAGCACCAGCAATCATTGTTGCCATTGAATATTTTGGACTTCCATCTGATCTAATAATTGAATTTAAAGTTGTTGCAACCATTGCAAATGGTAAACCCATTGATATAATTCCACCATAAGCTAATGACAATTCTCTTAAATTATCTGTACAACCAAATAAATTTAATAATTGAGGCAAAAATATTAAAGTTATAGTACAAAATAAAACTGATAATATACAAGCTAAAATAATACCATTTGCTACACCTTTTGCAGCCTCTTCTTTTTTCTTTTCTCCTAATTTTAAACTTAAATATGCTGATGTACCATCACCACACATTAATGAAATAGCTAGTCCTATAATAGTTAATGGAAATACTACGTTTGTTGCTCCATTTCCTAAATATCCTACTCCTCTACCAATGAAAATTTGATCCACTATATTATACAAAGCATTTACAACCATTGATATAATACACGGAATCGAGAATTTTCTAATTAGTGAACTAATTTTTTCTGTTCCTAAAATGTTTTCTTTTTCCACTATTTTTCCCCTTTCTTTTAATTAAATAATATATATTTATATGTATTTAAAACATAATAAAAAGCACTTTCTTTTTTAAAGCGTGCTTTTTAATTATATTATTTTTATTTTAAATTGTCAAATGCAATTTCATATTTAACATGGTAATTTTGTATGAAACTGAATTAAAATACATTTTACTTTATTTTATAGCTTTCCTTACCAAGAGCCGCCGCCACCTCCGCCGGAGCCACCCCCTGAAAAACCTCCACCAGATGAATTGCTACTCCAGCTACTATAATCTGAATGGTAATTATTACTTGTTCCAGCAATTGGCATTGGTTTAGTGCTCATTGTATCTTCTATTGACTTCATAGTTTTTGTTACAAAATTTTCTATATTGTAGTTTTGGATTGTATCGTCAGAACTATACCATTTTGGATATTGTGTTGCCATTGTTTCAAATTGTTTTACCCATATATCAGACACTCCTAAAGCATATGTATATGGTAATATATTGTAAAAATATTCAGGATTTTTTGTTACTAAATCTTCTAATTGTTGCTTTTCTGCTATTTCTAGAAATCTTTTAAATCCTTTTATTTTTCCTAACATTTCAGCTCCAAATTCTGTTCTTTTATCCATATAATTTAAAAATATAATAATAGTTATTATACAAATTATTCCAATAATACTCATTATAATATACATATTACTTTGTATTAAATATTGAAACACAGGAAATATTCCAAAAGATCCAGTACAAATTACAAAAAACAATGTAGATAATAATTTAGGTATTTTAGCTTTTCCATTATAAAGTTCTTTAGAAAATCGACTATTAAATATGCCACATACAATTGAAAATATAATTGCAACCATTGTTGAAAGCAAATTGCTCGAATATTCTAAAGCTGTTCCAACTGTAATTAAAATAAATATTATAGCAGACATTAATTTTAAAATATTCTTCTTACTATTTGATGATTTCTCAAATATTTTATTTTGATTATCTTCATTTTCCAAAGTTTCTTTAACTCTATTTATAACAAGATAAAAATCATTCCTTAAATCGCTTTCTGTTACTGATACTTCATTTATTTTTTTTAGTTCGTCGTCACTTATTTTTAAACTAGTTTCTTTTTCTCTTTTTAAAAGTCTTTGTTCTAAGTACTTATTAGATACTATTTTTCTAACAAATAGTTCATTAAAAAATATCATTTCACATTTATTATTACCATCATAATCTTTTAGTTTTGTAATTTTATAACTTCTATTTCCTTTTGTTCCATTTTCTTCTATTTTCAAATATCCTTTGTCTGCTAAATATATTAATAATGAAATAACAGAAGAATTGTCAGCATATCCCTTATATAAAAATCCTATCTCAGCTGAATTATATCCTTTTGGTGGATAAAACGTAACCACTTCTACTACATCATTTTTTCCGTATTTGTGCCATATTCTATCTGCTTGTAAAACACAAATTAAAGAAATTATGATTACCAAAAACGGATATATTGTATCGAAATCTAAACTCATACCAAAATTATAACCTGTATTTTTAAAATATTGGTCTGGTAATGTTAATCTTACAGTTATTCCCTCTCCTGGATATAAGACTTCTGTAAAAGCTCCAATTATTACATTATTATCTACTTCGTAATTTACATCTGCACTTTTGGTAGAACCCTTTGGTCCACTTGAAAATCCTAATAAAGATTCATCAAAGGCTTTTGGCATATTTATTCTAAATGTTACCTTATCAATTTTAGCATCCCATTCATTACCTATCAAATTGTAGTAAAATTCGTCAACATTTTTTAATGGATCTTTTCCAATATTGTATGTATATTTAATTTTATAGGTATGTTCTCCATAGAAAGTTTTATCTTTACTTCCTATTTTTATAATTTCATATCCATTTTTCTTACTTTTTGTGTAATTATCACTTACTTCAATATTTGAAATTTTAGCAACATTACTTGATTTTGTCCCATCTGTTCTTATTACTTCATTTTTTAATGGTATTTTCCTAAAAATCCCGATGTTTTGCTTTAGAAAAATTTGTTGTTATATTTTCTGTAATATCAAAAGTGTTATTTTCGTTTACATTTATATTTACATTATAACTCAAAATTTCATAGTCTCCTGATGTTGTTACTGCAAAAACTCTATTTGGAATTATTAACAACAGTAATAATAAATTTAGAATTAAAACAATTTTCACATACCTTTTTTTCATTTTATAAATTCACCTTTATATTATTTTTTTCTTCTGTATTTGCTTCAAACATTTTTTCTTGTTTAAATTTAAAAATATTTGCTACTATATTACTTGGAAACATTTGAATTTTATTATTTAACATTCTAACAGTTCCATTATAATATTTTCTACTATTTGCAATTTCATCTTCTATTTCAGTAAGTTCTTTACTAAGTTTTGAAAAATTTTCACTTGCTCTTAACTCAGGGTAATTTTCAGAAATTGCCATAATTTTTGAAATATTTTGTGTAATTTGTTCATTGATATCTATTTTTTTATTTATTGACATATTATCATATATGTTTGTTCTCAAAGCTGTTATTTCATTAAGAGTATCTTTTTCATAATTAGCATAACCTTTTACTACTTCAACTAAATTAGGAATTAAATCCCATCTTTTCTTCAAATACACATCCATTGTTGAAAAAGCTTCTTTTACTAAATTATTTGTTTTTACTAAAGAATTGTATTTAATAATTGTATATAATACAATTATACTTAATATTACTATAATTAACAAAATCATTATCATCATCCTCTATTTCTAAAAATAATAATCTAATTGTTTTTAGTTGGTATAAAATTACTTGCAAATTTGTATTTTTCCCTATTTTCAATATATAAAAATCCTATCGCACTAAATGCAACTGCACCAATAAAATTAACGATTAAATCTTTCATAGTGTCATTAATTCCAATATCCAAATATCCACCATTTATAACGAAAGTTCCATCTTCTGTAATAATATCTGTTTCTTTTATATTATTTATAACTATTGGTTTATTTTTCTTTTCTGGATTTATTTCAGTAGATGATATTGTTGTGACAATTCTATCTTTTTGCATATCTAATTTCAATAAAGAATCAGCTCCATATTCAAAAAATTCCCATAAAACACCTATTGTCATAGAAAAACAAAATGCTACCAAAGCAACAAAAATCGGTGATAATTTAATTTGTTTACTATTTTGATTTAATAAATCTATTAATGAAAATCCTATTCCTGCTGCTAAAAATCCATTTATTGTATGTAATACAGTATCCCAATGAGGAATAATTCCATAAAAATTATTTATTTCTCCTAGAATTTCTGCAGAAAAAATAAAAACATATATAATTCCCTCTAACAAAGATGGCAATGTTATTTGAAATTTATCTTGTATTAGTGTTGGAATTGTAAATAAAAACAACGACACCAAACATAAACATGCATTGTTTAAATCCCCTCTTAAGATTTGTAATACCATACAAATTATAACTAAAATTCGTAATGTCAAATAAACTCTAAGTGATCCTTTTTTAGTTTCTTTGTATTTTTCTTTCATTTTATTAGAAAACTTTCCCATACATCTCTCCTAAAATTTAATATAAAACTTTTAGAAAATATATCACACTTTCATTTAAAATACAAATTTAAAATTATATTTGATTAATTAAATTAATAATATCTTTTCCGTGAAAATTTATTTTTACATCTGGTAATATTTTTGATTTTTTTAAATCATCAATTGTCTTTGGCATTAGCTCTAGAATCTTCTCTAATTCATCATTATTAAAAACATAATATGCAGGTATATTTTTTTCTTTGGATCTTTGTTTCCTAAATTCAATTAACTTTTCTTTTAAATTATCATTATTAGAATATTCACATTCATTATCATTAATATCAAATTCAAAGTTTTCTTCTTTTTTTACATTTAATTTAATAAAGTGATTTGCCCATTGTTCCATTGATTTTTTATTATCCCACAAATCTTTATCACTATGGTTACGATCATATTCTAATTTCCTTATTAGAGCATCTGCTTTTACAATATTATCTTTCATCTCTTTTGGAGCATATTTGGTATTTAATATATTTTCTCCATTTGAGGCAACAACTAGTACTCTATGAATATTTTCAAAATTTCTTTCACAAATGAAACTTTTTAATTTTCCTTGTAATTTAACCCAAATTTTTTTGTAAACTTCTCTCTGAGCTTGAACTTGTCTATAAGGTGATTCCATTCCTTTTTTCACTTTATTACCTTTGAAATAATATTCTCTAATAAAATCCCCTTTTTCGTCAACTAAAATATTTCCAATTAAATTTTTACATTCTATAAAATAACAACACCATGGCGTTATTACAATAAAATCAATTTGTGCTTTTAAATCTTCATATATAAGGTTTACATCATGAAGAACAAACATACCAATATTAGATTTTTTTAATTGATATATTATTTCATTTTCTCCTTCCAATCCCTTTTGAGCCATATATAATTGTTGACTAATATTCTTATTATTTGGATGTTTATTCTTTAATTCATTCAAATATTTTACTTTTCTTTCTAACTCACAATCTTCTTTTAAAATTATAGCATCTCTAAATTTATCAAATATATCTAAAATTCCCATATTTTTACTTCTTATCTTTCAATTTTTCTAATTATAATATCTTCCAAGTACCATTTTTGGTAGAACCATCTCTTTTAATTATTCCTTTTTCTTTTAGTTTTTTTATATTATATGATATTCCATCTCTTGTTAATCCAAGTATTTTTGCCATTTCAACTTGTGTAATAGCTGGATTTTTCTTGATTAAATTTATTATTGTTTCTTGTGTAGTTTCTTGTGTAGTTTCTTGTGTAATTTCTTTATTAGATGTTAAAATCATTCCATCTACAGCTTCTTTGATAATTTCAAGCATAAATTCAATAAATTCGTTTGAATTTCCAGCATTATTGCAATTTTGAATAACAGCATAGTATTCTTCTTGATGTTTTCTTATTATACTTTCTATTGGAATATATTTAAATAAATCTTTCCAATGTGATAATATAGCTGTTTGCCATAATCTTGCAGTTCTTCCATTTCCATCTGAAAAGGGATGTATAAATACAAATTCATAATGAAATATGGAAGATAAAATTAATGGATTAACTTTTTCTTTTGCTTCGTTCATCCAATTAAATAAATTATCCATTAATGTTGGAACCATTCTATGATGTGGAGCCATAAAAATTTGAACATCTCCATCATAAACAGCCTCTCCATGATTTCTAAACTTTCCACTATCATCTTCAATAGCAAAAGTTAATATTCCATGTATCTTTTTTAAATCCTCTACAGAATACGGATTTACATTATCTATCTCTTCATAAGCCTTATATGCATTTTTAACTTCTTGAATATCTTTTTGCTCTCCTATTACTGATTTTCCATTTATTACAGCTTCAACTTGAAACAATGATAATTGATTATTTTCAATTGCTAAAGATGAATGTATTGACTGAATTCTTGTTTTTCTTCTTAATTCCGGAAATCTATTTAAACTTTCAAAATAATTTGCTTCTCCTATTTTTTCCATTATACTTGTCGCCAAATTTAACATTTTATCAGTAATTGTATATGGTGGGTATTCTATTTCCATTTCAAACCTCCAAATCGTATATTTATTGTAAATTTTTACTTTCTAACCGTTTTTATAAGCTTCTTCTTTTTTTATATTTATATCATAAATTTCAATATTTTCATATATTTTTATTACAATTTATAAAAAATTGAAAATATTGCTAATTCAAAATATATAAAACTCTAAATTTTATCTCTTTTACTAAATATCTCAAATAATTAGATTAGCAACAGATTAGTAAAATACTTATTCCAAAATGCAAAAAGAAAGAGTAAGAATTGTTTAACTCTTACTCTTTATTGTTGCCGTTGACGTAGACATCTACAACTTCTTCGGCCTCGTAACAATTGATACAAATATCAATCAATTTATTAAAAAAATATCATATTCTTGATAAAATGCAATATAAAATTACTAAAATTTTTAAAGTAATGAAAAAGACCATCCTATGGGGATGATCTTACCTTTTCTTTGACAAATGAGACCTAAAAAAGGATTTTGGAGACGTAATTCACCGACTCAAATAGCTTTTCCGTTGTAGGTAAGGTTACTCCAACGAGTAATCTTGAGCCCATTGAACTCAAAGCTAGAACCCACAGGCATTGTTGCCATGCGTTCCAATACATATTCAGGAGCCTTCACGTACAGACACAGAGCCTCTCTCGTCATCATTGCAGGTGCAACAACATCCATATAGGAAATCTCAGAGAGAACATCTTTAATTTTGTTGTCGTCAGCACTGTTTTCGAAGCAAATTCCCATTACCCGAAAAACTCCACGTTCTTTGTCCACTGCATACTGAGTTCTGTTGTAAGTCATATTTTCTCCTTTCTCTGTGCCATCCTTAATTGTGGTATGGTCTTACCAGAAAGCGCTTTTGACTTTTGCATAATTTAATTATAGCACATTTTACATAAAATTTCAAATTTATACCTAAATTTTGCCAATATTTACAAATTTATATTTTTTTCAAATCTTCTTCTAACTCTGATAATTTTATCTTTTTATATAAGTTTGAAATATACACATCATTTGAATAATAGAAAACTAAAAAAGTAATACTTTTAATAATCACTTTATGTGGCTCAATATATGTAAGATTAGTTTTTTCTAATTTTCTAATGCTACCATTTATAAAAGTAGGGGTAACTTTAGCAAATTCACATATAAATTCAAGTCTCTGTTTTAGACATTCTTCAAATTGTAATTCTTGTTTAATTATTTTCAATATTAACACCATCATTTCATTTGGATGATTTTAATATTATTTTAGACAACAAAAAAATCAACCAGATTTATTTTCTGATTGATTTTTGTATCTATCTGTTCCATTAGTTCGAACAGATACATCATTGGTGCAGATGGCCGGAATCGAACCGGCACGGTTTATTCAACCGCAGGATTTTAAGTCCTGTGCGTCTGCCAGTTCCGCCACATCTGCATTTACTGGCATTTTCTTTTTGTCTATCACCTGCTGACAAGTGATATTATACTATCTGATAAATCATTTGTCAACACATTTTATAAATTTTTTTAAAAAATTTTACATTTTTTCAAAATCATGATATAATATTTCTGTTGAAAGTATTGCTACTACCCATTCATGTAGATTTTTCAATATTATATTACAATATAAAATTTATTATATAAACTGCATAAATTTATACCAATTTTATAAATTTTATTTTATATACTATATTTTTATTACAAACTCATTTTAAAATTTATAAAATATATTAGTTTATAATTTATAATAGATAATATAAAATATAATTTACAATATATTTTATAATTTTGGTTTATAGGTAAATCCAGTTTAAAACCTAAATATATATAAAGGATCAGATTTTTATGAATAATGAATATGATTGCAAAACACCATTAGAATATCAAATAACAGATTACGATTGTGGTACAACTACTTTGCTAAATGCTATACGCTTTTTATTTTATAGAAGTGAAATTTCACCAGAAATTTATAAATTTATTTCTCACCATACTCTCGATATTTGCAATACAAATGGCGAAATTGGAAAAGGTGGTACATCAACACAAGCATTAGACTTTTTAAGTAATTGGTTAAATCAAAATAGTACAAAGCAAAGAATGCCTATTTTATGTACAAAATTAATTAATAATGATGTTTCTATATATAATAAATTTTTGGAAGAAAAAATTAGCAATGGAGCTGTAGCAATTTTAAGAGTACATCAAGAATGTGAACACTATTGCTTACTTACTTCTTTAGATTCTAATTTTGCATATATTTTTGATCCTTATTATTTAGAAAAAGGTACATATGATGATGATAATTTAGTTGAAATGATTTTTGATAAACCTTTTGAATATAATAGAAAAATAAAAAAAGAACGACTTAACAGTAATTCTCTTGAAGATTTTTCTTTAGTAACTGGTAAAAATGGAAGTATTATAATTATAGAAAAAATAAAAATACAAAAAAGCCACGGCTAAGCCGTGACTTATTGTATTTCTATTCTTCAACTTCTGCTGTTTCAGCTTCTGGAGATTCATAAGCTTCTAATATAGCTTTTTGAATTTTTTCTCTAGTTTCAGCATTAATTGGATGAGCGATGTCTTTGAATTCTCCGTTTGGAGTTTTTCTGCTAGGCATAGCTATAAATAATCCATTTTGACTTTCGATAACTTTGATATCGTGAACTACGAATTCCTCATCGAATGTTACAGAAGCAACAGCTTTCATTCTGTTCTCTGAATTTACTTTTCTTAAACGTACATCTGTTATTTTCATTTTGTTAAGCACCTCTTTCTCAAGTTTTTTATACATATATTATTATTTATGTACAATTATAATATTCGCCAAAAAAATTTTTTTTCCTTCTTATTTTTACAAAAATTTCAATTTTTATTAACCTAATCTATATCTTTTTATAAATTTTAGTAAATTACATAATTTTTCACATATTTTTTTCTTTTTCATAAAATAATATTAGTGCAAATGTTTTAAAAAAACTTATGTAAAAATTTGGCATGATTCTTTGCATAATCGAATTTTAAAGATTTTTCTACTATAGAATTTTCTCCAAAAAACTTTCTTTTTATAAAAATTAAAACATATTTTATTCACAAAATTTCTTTTTGAGAGTTGAAAAACTTTATGTTTCATTATATAATGTAAAAAATTCAAGGAGGCGCATAATAATTGAACTTAGAAGTTAAAGATTTAAAAAAATTCAAAAAAATTCATTTAATTGGAATTGGTGGCATTAGTATGAGTGCTGTTGCTGAAACACTACATAACTGGGGATTTCACGTAACTGGTTCTGATGCTGCTCACAGTGAAATTACTGATAAATTAAATTTACATGGAATAAAAACTACAATTGGTCATGATTTAGAAAATGCTAAAAATGCTGACTTAATTGTTTTTTCTGCTGCAATAAAAGATGAAGATCCAGAAATGGTCTTAGCTAGAGAAAATAATATTCCTCTAGTTGGTCGTGGTGAATTTGTTGGCTTACTTACAAAAATGTATAAAGAAACTATTTGCGTTGCAGGAACTCATGGAAAAACAACTACTACTTCTATGTTGTCTGTATGTTTTTTAAATGCTGAAAAAGATCCTACTATTGAAGTTGGTGCAATTTTAAATAAAATTGATGGTAACTATAGAGTTGGAAATAGTGAATATTTTATATTAGAGTCTTGTGAATATAAAGGAAACTTTTTAAAATTCTTCCCTAATACAGCAATTATTTTAAATATAGACAATGATCATTTAGATTACTACAAAACATTTGATAATGTTGTTAAAGCATTTACTGATTTTGCACTTTTGCTAGAACCTAATGGTTTATTAGTTACAAATGCTGATGATAAAAATTGTTTCAACTTAAAAAATGTTGTAAAATCTAAATTTATTTCTTATGGTATAGAAAATAAAAATGCTAACTTTATAGCAAAAAATATAACTTTTAACGATAATGGATTTGCTATTTTTGATATATTCAAAAATGGTGATTTCTTTGAACATATTGAACTTTCTGTTGCTGGAAAACACAATATTTTAAATGCTCTTGCATGTACTTCTGTTTGTGATTACTATGGTATTAGCAAAAATGTAATAGCAAAATCTTTAAAGGAATTTACTGGTGCTGAAAGGAGATTAGAATATAAAGGAGCTATTACTCCAAAAAATTCTAATACAGCTTCTGTTTCAATTTTTGATGATTATGGTCATCATCCTACTGAAATTGAAGCAACTGCAAATGCTATTGCAGAAAAGAAATTTAATGAATCTTGGGTAATTTTTCAACCACATACTTATAGCAGAACAAAAACTCATTTAGATGCTTTTGCAAAAGTTTTAACTAAATTTGATCACATAATTCTTTTAGATATTTATGCAGCTCGTGAAAAAAATACAATTGGTATTAGCTCAAAAGATTTAGCAAACAAAATTAATTCTCTTGGAAAAGAAGCTTTATATATGCCAGATTTTGATGAAGTTGTAAATTATATAAAATCAAATGTTAAAGATAATGATTTAGTATTAACATTAGGTGCTGGAACTGTTACTGAAATCGGTCCAATGCTTGTTAATTTTGAAAATTAAAAGTGGACTAATGTCCACTTTTTTAATATTTCATATTCATATTTTTTATCATTATATCACCAAAAATAGCATATCCTTTTGTCGGTGAATTTACCAAAACATTCGTTATTGCACCAATAAACTTTCCATTTTGTATAATTGGAGCTCCAGATAACCCTCTTATTATTCCACCAGTTTTGTTTATTAAATTTTTATCAGTCACTTCTATTAACATACTTTTATTATCTTCATTATTGTCTTTATAAATTTTTTCTATTTTTATATCATATTCTTCTGCTTCATTACCATCTACTGAGCACAGTACTTTTGCATTTCCCTCTTGTATTTCGTCTCTTAATGCTACTTTAAGTTTATTGGAATAATTAAATTTTATATTAGATAAATTTGTTAATTCACCATATATTCCAAATTCAGTATTTTTATACACTTTTCCTATTGTTGGTTGATTTATAATACTTCCTCTTATTTCTCCTGGTTTTCCCTGTTCTCCTTTTTGAATAGATACAATCTTTGATGTAACAATATTTCCAGAGTCAATATCTATCAGTTTATCAGTATCACTATCTGTTATTCCATGTCCTAATGCTGCAAAACTTTTACTATTTGGTTCATAATATGTTAAAGTTCCCACTCCTGTTGCAGCGTCTTTTACCCATAACCCTAATTTATATTCTGTATTACTTACTTTTACAGGTTTTATATTTGATGTTTCTATTGTCCCATCCTCTTTTAATATTGTTAAATCTATATTTTTCCCATCTGATTTATTTATTTCTTTTTGTAAATTTTCTATAGTTTGTATTTCTAAATCATTTACTTTTAATATTGTATCTCCCTCTTGAATATTCAAGTTTTCATAAGGTCTTTCTTTTTGATGATTTACATTTTCTATTTCTGACATTCCAACTATCAAAACACCATTTGTATATAACTTTAATCCTATTATTTTTCCAACTGGTATTACTTCAACATTTTCTAATCTAGTCACATTAATTTGTTTTACAGTATTTCCAAACATATTCAAATTTACTTGTGATGTGTTTCCATTTTCTGATACGACTGCTGATGTTTGAATAACATCTATTCCAAGCAGAGTTCTTATTTTATAATTTTCTCCTTCTAATAAAACTATTTGTTTTGGGATTAATGTTACATTAGAAATATACATATATATAATTAATAAAAATAAAATGGTTATTACTATTTTAATCTTTTTCATATAAATAGCATAACCATTTTTTTATTAATTATTAAATTTGATTTTTCTAAAATTTATTTATATTTCATTATATTATAGTTTATTTTTAGTTTTAAGGTGAATATAAATTTTAAATTTTTCACAATTTTAGTTTTAACTTTATTGTTGAATTTTATTTATAAACTATATTTATATATGGTTCATTAAATGAAATTGTTGATGTTGTTAAATCTCTTGTTAAAGTAATACTAATATTTGTTGCAGTATTCCCTCTAAATAAATTTGGATCAACTTCTAATTCTATTGTTTGATTTTTAGAATATTTACTTACTGATAATGATTTTTGTCCAATTGATGTTCCATTAATTTTAACATCAAAATTTATAGTTGTTTCTCTTACATCATTTGAATTTATATTGTTTAAAACAATTTTTATTCCCTTTACTTCACCTAAACTTCTTTTTAGATTTCCTGCTTCTAAACTTATCGTATTTGTTCCTGCTGGCATTTGTTTTGGTGTTCCATTTGAATTAACAGTACCACTTGTAGGATAAATTTTATAATATCCTTCTGATTTTGTTAATGCATTTGTTTTGTATAAACCTTGTCTTAAAGCTCCAACAGCTCTATAATAAGCTGTTTTTTTGTTAGCAGAAAGTGAATGTATATCTAATCCTTCTGCATAACTATTTTCATCTGTTCCATTTTTCAAATAATTTCTATTGATTATACAGTTATAACATAATACATTTTTATGATCATATTCATATACTTTTGATGTTTTGTTATATATTTTATCATATTTAATTTCTTTTGAAGGAAACGCAATATATTCTGTTGTACTATCAGAAGAATCAAATTCTGTACAATCTATTTTATGGCAAGTTGAATTTTCATCATTAAAATTATTTTTTTCTACATAATAAATATCTTCTGGTATAACTGTTAATTCATTATTTGTACTAGATACTAATGCATAATTACTATAATTTTTGCTTCCACATGGCATTCCTTGTAAATATGCAACTACTGATACTTTTCTAACAATTTTATCCCATTCTGCATCTGTCATTATTGGCATTTCAAAAGTAAATTTTCCAGATGACATTTTACTATATGTTGAAAAAGCTAAATTTAAATTGTATTGGATTGAGTTTCTTATTACCATATCTTTGTGGTTATTGAAATTAGAATCACCATCTGGATCTTGACTTGCATCAAAAATTACATTTTCTCTCTCTTTAAATTTATAAAAAATTTCTTTATAATCGTCTCCAAGTTTTTTTGCATTATTAGTTGTAAAAGTCTTTTCTGTTTTTTCAGATAATTCTTCTTGTATATCACATTCTCTAATAGAATTTAAATTTGAATATACCCAATTAGAAAAAATTGTAGATCTCACATAATATGCAACTGCTTGTGCATTTTGTATAGAATATTCTAAATCACGTATTTCATTCATCTTATTATCTAAATTTTGCTTAACTGCACTTGTATCAGCTCCACTAGTAGCTGCATTTCTATAACTTGCATACAAAGCTTGATAATCTTCATAAGCTTTCTTCAAATTAGCTTTTTTCTTTGTAATATTATTTCCATCTGCATTCATACTTATTGTAGATTCTGTTTCATTTTCCTTTAATTTTACTGTTATGTTATGTTCATTTGATAATATATATTCTTCTGCAGTATTTTCATTAAAATTCAATATTTGATCTTTAATACTACTTCCATCTTGTAAAACATCTACTAATAAATTTTTATCTATTAAATATCCTGTTTTTGTATAATATACTCCATTTATTGTTCCAATAATATTTAAATAATTATCTAATGTATAATTTATTGTAACATCAATATTTCCATTAACATATCTTGCAGAATAAGGCATATATGATTTCAATAAATTTTTTTGTTCATATACAATATTTGAATCTGAGATATTTGTTGTATAAGATGCATCTTTTTTCAAGTATTGTAAGTTTCCATTTGCATCATAAATTGGTTGACCACCTTGCGTTCCTGTATAACTTTCATCTGTTTTTTCTATTGCAGTATCTCCACTTACTTCGTATGTATATCCATATTTTATAATTATTGGTTGTTCTGTTGGTGAGTATATATAATATCCATCATATAAAGTATATAAAATTGCTGGAACATACGCTTCTAAAGATGATTTACTTGCATTAGACATACCAAAATTAGTTGCTAATGTATTAAAAAATGTATTATTTGAAGCCTCTAGTATTGTTCTTAATGAATCTGATACAGCAGATAAATCTTCATTTGCTGTATTTATTTCTAAAGAAGACATTGCATCATAAGTTGCCCCTAACAATTTAGAATTGTATGAAGCTTGTAATGCAATTGTATCTACTTGCATTTGTATGTAATTACTTAATATTATAACTAAAGGCAATATTATTATTGTAAAAACAATTGCTAAACTTTGTAATTTCATTAATTATATCCTTTGCAATATATTTTTTAAGACTTAAGTTCAACTAATAACTCTAGTCTCAGCTTAAGCCTCTTCATTCATTTGTAATATTTATTTTGAACCTGTTGCTTGTACCATTCCAGATGCTTGTGCTGCTATTTGATAAGTATCATTTCCTGTAATTGAATAGAACGCACTTCTTATTGTTTGCGCCATTGTTTTATTTGTGTTTTTAACACTTACAGAAAGAATATCTCCTTCTTTCATAGCATATGAACTTCCTGCTTGTAATACATCTGTAATTTGTGATGTATATACTGAATAATATACATTTTCACCAATTACTGTTCCTGATGTCCAAGCTGATTTTTTTCCAATATTTTCATCCAAAACTTTAACTTCCATTTCTACATCATAAGCATTTCCTGTTGCTTGAATTGTAGAAGTTAATTTTGAATAATTTGCCATTGTAATTTTACCTATTGCTCTTGAATTATCAACAAATTCTGATGTAGCTGTTGATACTGAAAGTTGAGACATATCATCTCCTCTTTCTGCTACAGACATTAATGGAAATATAAACATTAATATAGCAGCTAAAAAAATTGCTACAACTGTTATTAAAGTATCACTCATATGATCCTCCTTAAAATTATTTTTAATTAACTTTTTTTAGAGTATATGTTATCTCTATTTTATCTTCTGGTTGCTTACTTCCTGTAATAGTTTCAATTCCTTCTCCTTCTCCAACAGAAATGGTATCTCCACTATATGTATATTTTACAAAAGATTCTACAAATTCATATTCACTACTACTATTTTTTTTATCTATTAGTCTTTTTAAATTATTACTTGTATAATCTACAAATATATTATTTATATATCCACATTCACCGTTTACATACAAGTCAACTCTTGTTTTTGTATCAACTGTGGCATTTCCCATCCAAGGTGCTTCAAATAAATATGGATTTGTAGAGGCTTCTGCTGTTTTATCTCCATATATTGCAAGCAAAGTTCTTTGTTCATCATTTCTTGCAGCTGGTCTTAAAGCTGCAGCTTTACTTACATTTCTTTCTGTATTCAAGTCAAATATTTGAACTAATTTGTTTTCATCATAAAGTTTTACTGAAAAATTTTCTTTATAATAACGATAAAGAGTAGGCACTATGGTATCTGCATCAACTAATCTATATGTTTTTGATTCTGCTGTAACATCTAGATTATTGAAAAAGTTAGTTTTGTCATTAGTATATATAATTGTTTGTACAGTAACATTTGCTATACCTAAAGCATATATTGCTGTAGATAATGCTATTACAAATACTAATACTGCAAAAGCCATTTTCATAGCATCAATTGCATTTTCCATAAGTACCTAACCTCTCTTATCTTTTAAAGTTCATCTGGAACAAAAGATTCTTTTGTATCTTCATATTTTATAATAATTCCAGAAATATTTCCTGTTTTTTTAGAATAAACAAATTCAACATAATATTCATGTTTTGGTTCTAAAGAAGCTCTGACATTTTCAAATTCTTTTGTATTTACATTTGCAACATTAGAAAAAACTTCTTTAAATTCACCATTTCTTTTTAGTTGATATTTTATGTCTACAAGTTTTGTAGCATCATTACTATTATTTTTATTATTATCAATAATTAAAGCAAGTAATTCTCTAACTGATGAACCATTTTTTTTGCCATCATATATTAAATATCTACTATTAAATTCATTATTTACTCTGCCATTAACAGTTTTACCTGTTTTCTTAGATGTATTAAGATTTAATATTATAAGTAAGGCTACAGCTACAATACCTATAACTATAGCCATTATCTTTAATACTTTTTTAATATCTATTGAATTTCCCATATTAATCCCATATTAGTAAGTAATTGTTATTTTATTAATTAAACCTGTTTTTCCATCTAAATCTGTTGTAACTGTATATGTATGTCTGTTATCTATAGCATTTTTTGCTTTTGACATTTCAGTAGCTTTTGTATCATCTACTACTGGTTCAACAGTTTCAGTTGCTCCATCTTTTTTTGCTTGATATGCAAGATCAATTAATTTATCTTCTTCATTGATGTTTGTTGTATTACTTGATAATACTTGAGCAATTAAAGTTTTGCAGTTAGATCCTGATTGTTGACCTTCATAAGTTGTCCATGTTTGGTTAAATGCTGCTTTCTCTTGTGTGCTCATTTGGCTTGTTGCATTAGTAATTGATGCTTGTGAATTTGTATAAATATACATACCTATAGCTATAATTAAAATTGAAATAAGAATTGCACCTGCTATAATAAGTGCTTTTGATGCGTTTTCCATATTTTTTCCTCCTTAGTTTTTTATTTATTTTAACACTATTTTTTTCAATAGTAACATTAAAACCTTTAATATTGAATTGATTCAAATGTCATTGTTGCTATTTGAGCTGTTTTTTTATGATAAGTCATTCCTGTACATTTGAATTTTATTTCTCCAAAGAAACTCGTAAAAGCTTTCATTCCCAATTTATTTATACTTTCCATTGGGTATGTTTTTCCATTTATTATCATTGTAATATATACTTTTATACTATTTTCTTCGTTTTCTATATAGAAACCATTTTCATCTTTTGCTATATTATTTTTTTCGTTATTGCTAATTGCTTTATTTATTAATGTTGTAATATCTACACCAGAAAGATTTTCTTTGTTGTATTCTTCGTATTGTCTATTAAAATTTTGTATTTGTCTTTGTTGTTTTTGGTAAATATTAAAATTTACGGTTATTATTAAAATAACTATAAAGCATGTCAGTAATAATATTGCAAAAATTTTTTTCATTCTTTTATCCTTTATATTATATATTAAAAAATATTGTTTTTCAACATTTTTATTTATTAAAAATCACTATTTTCCATCAATCTAAAATTTACTTTATTTACTTTTCCTGTTTGCTTATTGTATTCTAGATTTCCTAGAAAAGTGTATCTATATATAACTTTATTTGTATTTGTCTGTATTTTCGTATCACTCAAAAATTTTCCTGTGTCTACTTCTAAATTTAAAAATTCATTTGTTGTAATATACGAACCTGTATCAGTTCCTTTAAACATTGTATTTTTTTTTGCTGAACTATTATTTAGTAAAGAATATGCTACTGTATTATTTTTTAAATACACATATACTTCTACATTATTTACTGGATCATTTCCACTTTTTTTATTAATATTGTAAGCTAAATTTATTGCTGATACAACATCTGAAGCTACATTTGGATCTGTTTTATATACAGTATCGCTATCAGTACTTATATCACTTTTTTCATCAGAAGCTTGAAATCTTTCAAATTTTGCATTAAAACTATCTACATTTTCTCTTCCTTTTGAAGAATCATAATTTTCACCTACTTTTGCAGCTTCTCTAAACATATATATCATTAAAAATAAAACTAATAAAGCAATTACAGTAGCTCCAGCCATATAAAAAGCTTTTGAAAAATTGTCCATTTATCTTCTCCCTTTGAACATTATATTTCTTCAAATTTCATATATTTTATTCTTCCTGTTTGTTCATTATATTTTTCTTCTACACATTTAAATTTTCTTGTTTTTAAATCATATAATGATGTTCTCCATTCAGCAGAACTCCAACCATTTTCAGAAAATAATTTATCTTTTATGTCATCAGATGGATTTTTTATATTTTGCTTTATTGCATCTGCTACATTTAAAAGGGTATTAACAGTATCATTTGTTTTTGGATTATCATCTCCATCTAATAACTTATATGTTCCTTTAGTAAACTTACTTTTATAATATCCTGTTACTAATTTTTTCAAACTTAAATCATTTATTTTGCTAAAATAATTTTGTGTTGGTTCTTTAAAAGCAGAAGTAAGTTTTGTATCTATTGCACCTTTTCCATTTACATATTGCCCTTCTTGGTTTTCTGTTATTTCTATAATTTCTCCACCATTATTGACTTTTTTTGTACTTAAATAATTAACTAAGACAGTATCTGTTAAATCTTCTTTTATTGTAAATTCTATATTTATTAAATAATCATTATTATACTTAAAACCACTTAAGAAGCTTCCTGATACATATTTTTCATTGTTACTCTTTGCTTTGTTTAATACCGAAATTAAATCAACACCATACATTAATTTTTTATTGTATGCATCATATTCTTTATTAAAAACTGTTATTTGTTCTGCTTGTTCTTCATTTTGTTTTTGTCTTTCTAATGGACTTAAAGATCTGAAAAACACATTGATAAGTATTACTAGCATTACGCCTATTAATGTTCCACCTGCTATTAAAAAAGCTTTACTTGCATTTTCCATAATCTTTAATCCTTTCTTTTTACATTTGAGCTGACATTTGTTCGAATGCGGTTGTCATACTTATTAAACCTATTGCACATAATGGAATTATCAAGTACATAACAAATAGACAAACCATTGGAGCAAATCCAATTACTTTTCCTATAATTGATTTTTTTGAAATCATTCTTTCGTTTGATTCTTTTCTTTTTTCTTGATGGTAAGCTCTTTCTGTATCTAATTCATCAAAAGCTTCTCTAATAGGAATCTTTTCAACTGCTGCTTGTAAACTTTCAACAATTCTTATAAATTGTTGGAAAGATACATCATTTTTTAATTCTTCTAAAGCTTCCCATGGACCACTTTCAAAGTTATTTACACATTTTGAAATTGGTTCTTTAAATATATTAGAATATCTTTCAAGCCATTCCAAAATCATTTCAACATTTACTCTTTCTATTTTCATAAGCATTAAAATGATTGTTTGGAATTGCATTACTTCATTTTCCATTTCCATTTGTCTCATTTTCTTTTGGAAAATTAACATTAATACTGGACCATAGTAACCTATAAATCCTACTACAAAGCTCATTAATAATTCAAACCATTTAAAGTTTTCTGATTGTACTGTTTGTATTTTTTCAAAAATAGTTTCTGCTTCATCAGACAATTCTTTATCAGTATACTTACTATAGTAATCATCTTTACGCATTGCTTTTTCTACATCTTTTTGTTGTACATTCAAATCATCTCTAAATTTATCTATATATTCATTATGTTTTTCTGTTACAGCCATCGCATTTTTTTCTTGAGTTTCAGTCATTTGACCTAGCAAGTTATAATCTGATGTAGGTTCTGTATATACATAATCTATTGCCATCCTATGTGCTTGCCAAAATACAAATACTGCAACTATAAAAGCTATTACACTAACAGTTAATCGGTTTATATATAACCATTCCATCTTCAATTTTGAAGCTGAATCTTTTAAAAGTTGTGTTATTTTTCTGTATTCTTTTGTTCCATCTTTTGGTATAAATAAATCTACAAATTTTTTTACTGACTTTTTCTTATATAATTTTGCTTGCCATGGATTTTCTGGTGTTCCCCCAACTTTTACACTACCATTATCTTTTAATTTTCTAGTTAATATATAACTTATAAAAGTTAATATAAGTAATGCTACTTCTGCATAAAATCCTAAAGTTCCATTATAGAATTGCTTTGTAAAACTAAACTGACTAACTGCCCATCCTTTTACTGCATCTATAAATAAAACTGGTACAGCAGAAATCATTGACAAACTTTGAAATACATAATCTAATTTATCTCTTTTTAAAATTTCAATTTGCATTTCTTGAGTAATATTATTTAAATTTTTTAAGTATAAAGATGCACCATCTTTATCTTTTCTATCACCAAATTCTTTTGTTAAATATGAAATACCAGCAAATTCTTTTAAGAAACTATTTGGTGCTATATCATAATATTTTTCTAATTCCATCTCTGGATCATCCGAAATTAATACTTCATGTATTTTTTCAGCTTGTCTAGAAACTTTTACTTCATCATTTTGTGCTACTTCATATATTGCTTCTTCAACCATATTGTATTCATGATAAGCATGTCTTATTTCAGCAAAGAAATCAATTTGCTCTCTTAATAGTTGATTATCAATTTTATCTACAAAACCTTCTATAATTGTTTCAATAAAGAATATTTCAAATAGTAATAAAGATAGCATTAATACCATATTACCTTTTGTAGCTAAAATTATTACTATTGTTAGTGGTACAATTACCAAACACGCTTTTAATAAAATTTGTGCTGTTTGCTTTCTTGTAAGATATTCATCTTCAAGATTTATAATTTCAAGTCTTCTTCTTAATTTTAAGGCATATCTTCTAATAAATGGTATTTTCGCACATTTAATATAGAATTTTTGGTAAAACACTTCCATAGAGAAAGAACTTTCTTTTGTTCCTTCAACTAATTGTGCTACATATTTTGTTGTTTTATTTTGCATTTTTTTATAAATGATATAATAAGCTATTGCAATTACTGCAAATAAACCTAAAGTACCAAATATTAAATATTTAAGCATTTCTGTAGAACCCATTTACTTAATTTTGCACCCACCTTTCTTTTGACTTAAAACAATATATTTTTATTTATTATCATCATTATTTTCATCTTCTAAATCAATTCCATTTAAAATTGAATTTCTTCCTACTGTTCCTAAATTATTTTTGTTTATTCCATCTTCTGAATTATTTTTTTCACTTTTTCTAATTCCAATATTTCTACGAATCACTCTATGATTAGAATTTTCTGCTTTATTTTCTGTATTTGCTACATTTCCTTTATTTGTTTTTGTAACATTTGCTTCGTTTACTGGTGTGGCAGATGTATTTACTGTTGTATTTACATTTTGATTTTCTGTTTGAACATTAGTATTTTCTACTTTTACTGCAACTTTTTCTGGTTCTAAAGTATTTTCTTCTTCAGCATAGTTTTGAATTTTAGGTGGTTTAATTCCCCAATTTCTTTCTAAGAAAGCATCAAAAGCTACAACATCATTATCGTCCATATTATTTCTCATTTCACGAATATTTTGTTCTGAAATTGGATTGCATAAAACATAGCTATCATCAACGAATTCAAGAATATTACGGTATTTGTATAATTCTCTATTTGTTGTTTTAGTGAAATAAATTGTAGCATTATTAAAGAATTTATCTAATTTTCCTTCTAATGTTTTTTCTTTATTATGGTCAAATGTATATTCATTTTTTTCTTCTACTGGTATACATTCTGTAATTCTTTCAATATATCTTCTACCTTTAAAGTCTTTTACTAAGTGAATATTAAAGTTTAAAACTTGAACAACTTGTTCTTCTGCTGTTTTTTCATCTTTAAAAACCCCTGCACGAAGCATTGAGTTTCTTAGTGCTGTTACTAAGTTTGGAAATGTTTTAGCATGGTGAGTAAATAATGTAAATTTAGAAGCAACCTGTGCTGATTGAATCATCCAAGATGCTACGGGGTCAGTTGCAACCTCACCGATGATATTAACAGAACCATCAGTCTTTTTCTGAACATCCAAACATTCCTGTCCAGAAATAGTTTCTGTTTCACGCATTGATAAGATATTTCTTGTTGGATAAATTTTTCTTAAATGAAGCTCGAATGCAGTTTCTGTAATACGAAGGTTCATTGTTTCGTATATGTTTTCAATCATAGCCATAAGCATTGTTGTTTTTCCGGCAACCTTGCTCTCCAGTAAGTGCTATAATTCTTGCACCTTTTACAAGGAATTTTAAAAGCTCAATTGTCTCTTCTTTACCTTGGAATTTAACAATTTGCTCTAGTGTAGCTCTCTTTACGTCGAACTTTCTTACGAAGAAAGCCCATGTTTCAGACATACTTGGTCTAACAACAACGACACGAGAACCGTCTTTCATTTCATTGATTTTATAACCATTTGTATCAGATAACTGACCTGGGTTATTATATTTATAAATGTTTTGACATACTCTTTTTAATTCTGCTTCTGTTCCAAAAGATAAAAATGCAAGTCTTATTGATTTACCTTGGAAGAATATCCAGATACTATCACAAGCTCTAGGAATTTTTGCTTCCATTGCTTGTCTTAAATAATCGTTATCTGTTTGTGCAACTTGGCTTAAGAAACTTTCTGGTAAACCAGATACACCACCAGATACACCATCTATATTCATATCACGGATTTCATCAATACTACTGTATCCTTTATATTGTTGATAAATTCTTTGAACAACAACTTCTAATTTATCTGTAAAACTGATTGAGAAATTTTCTTTTTCGTATATATCATCAATCTCTTCATTAGTAATTACATAACATGGTTTTGATTCCCCATCTACGAATTTTAATGTTGCCAAATTATACTTTTTAATTATCTCTGTCAAAGCTTCATATCCAAAACTTTTTTTGTATTCATGAATAAGAATATCAAATTTGTCTTGTGCTGTAAGTAATGATGGTGTATCAAATGGAATTACTTTTGATATATTTGTTTCATTAACACCATATTCTTTAGATAACAAATCAAAAATTAATTCTTTTACATATTTTTTATCGTTAACATCACCATATGTACAACCTTTTAAAGCTTTTTTCAATTCGTACTTTTTAGTTTTTCTTCTTTTTAATTCTTCTTCAGAAAGACCAATATCATACAAATTTATCTTTGTAATTTCATCAAGTCTTTGTTTAACAAACTTTATCATCTTGTCTAAAGTATAAGTTTTGTCATCAACATCAACTTTGGCTTCCACGATTTCATTTTTATTCTTTTTAATCATATGTGCAATTGTAACAAATACAATTACGACAACTACGAACATTAACATTATATTTGTTATATTCATTAAAGGCTTCCTCCCTTTAAAATTATGTTAGGTATTGTAATTCTTGTAATTTATAAATTATTTTTTTATCAACATCTTGTATGTCTTGTATAAATCTACTATTTTTATCTAATGCAACATTTGACAATTTCGTTTGTAAAAAGAACTTTGCCACTTGTGCTTCACATGCAGATTCCATAAATAAAGCATTATATGGAATTGTGCCTACACCTTTTTTCTCCCCAATGTATTTTCCAACATTTTTTGCATTATATTTAGAGTAATTATCTGATCTTGCAAGTACTGGTATCATATTATTTTTTTGTAATATAGGCATTGTTGATGCATTAACAATATATTGGTCTATTAATTGTAAATTTGGTGGCATAACATAAACTATTACACTTGCACAATCCAAAATTGCTTTTGTTGTATCTGACTCTAGACCTTTATTTACATCTACAAATACAAAATCATAATATTTATTAGCTGTATTTAATAAATCTTTATATAGCATTAAAGACTTTTCAAAATCTTCTTTTATTGGTGTTTTCAAACCTGGTAATACATCAAGTCTATTCTTAAAAACAACTTTTGTGTAACTAGAAACTACTTCTGGCGTAACTTTGTTACTTGCAATGGCACTGACTAAACCTTCTGCACCAGATGCAATATCTATTTTTCCACCATTTAATTGTCTTGCAACTTTATTTGTTTTTTTTAGATTCCAAAAACAACCTTCCAAAGTTGGATTTTGATATGTTGCATTTACTAATAAAGTTCTGTAATTATGTTCAACACACATATAAGTTGCTAATGCTGCCATAGAAAGTGTTTGACCACATTCTTTTTTTTCTGCGCTCCAAAAAGCAATTATTGCCATTTGACGACTTCCTTCCTTTGTACTTAATTTTCTTTTATTAATCTTACTGCTTTTTTAACTTCTCCCTGACTTTTACCAGAAATTTCTTCTACTAAAAACATCACACTGTCTACATATATATTACTTAATCCAGTAAATTTTATTTTTGCTTGTCTTTGATTTATATATATTGCATTTAAATCTTCTGTTTCAAAAGGGAAAAATACGATATCTTCATTCCAAGAAATTTTTAAATTTTTGGATAAAAATTTTACATATTCATCTTCTTCTTGTAACATACTTTTTGTAAAATAAACTTTTGTAACTTCTACAGGAGCTTTTAATCTTATAAAAGCTGCTAAGCCTTTTCTTAAATTATATAAGTCAAATGATGTTACAAAAAAATGTTTATCATTTGGACTTACTTGATATAGTTCATAATATATAGAAGAATCTATATCAAGTAAGACATAATCATAATCTAATTGTTGCACTCCTAAATATGCTTGGATTTCATTAAAACCTTTGAATCCTACTGCAACATCTATATCTTCATATGTTGTTATATATTTTTGTGAAGGAGTCATAACTGGAACTATATATCTAGACTTTTGTAATGTTGTTGTGTCTATAAGTAAAACTTTATTTTTTAATACAGTTAATATTTTAGCAATTTGTAATAACATATCAGTTTTATCATATCCACCTATAAAAGCGACTTTTTCCATTTTTTCCTCCTATTTTATTTAGTTAGATCTACCAACTTCACCAGAACCATCTAATTCTTCAACAAAGCTTTCTCTTGCTGTTTTTAAGTTTGTAATTTCTTCTTCAATTCCTGATTCAACTGAACTTGCTCTACCATCTTCATAAGCAGATAAAGCTGCATCAATTTGTCCAACTCTTTGCTCATTTTGTTTTTGTTCATTATATCTAGACCATAAAGCTGTTCTTGCTGTTTCACGAATATTTGGATCTGTATTTATTAATTTTAATACATCTTCACTTACAGCATATGTAGGTGTTGCTGCATTTTGTAATCCTGGTTCAGTATATGTTGTGGCATACAATTTTGTACCTTCTGCAGTATAAGATTCAACAATTGCATTTCCTAAACTTAAAATTTCTTCTTCTGTAAGTTTAACCCAAATTGTATCTGCAGTACATTGTTCTATTTTTTTCTTTGCTACAACTATATAATCTTGTCCCTTTGGAAAACGAACACGAATATCAACATAATCTCCATTTCTAAGTTCTGATGGTAAAATAATCATATTGTATTCTTGAATTCTTTGATCATCTGTTGTTTGTCCATCAACTTCTGCTACCATGTCTTTAGTAACAATTGAATTTGCAGGAACTCCAACTTTCATAACTAATTTTTTTTGTAATTGTGTTCCATCTTCAGAATACTTTTCTATTGTATCTCCTGTTTTATCATCTTTAAATTTAAAATCGTCTTCTTCGATAATTTGAGTTGTATCCATTGTAGTTTGTACAACTTCTGTTTTAAATGAATCCATAGTTACTTCTTCTCCTGATTTTAAATCAGCTGTAGCAACTAAAACAGTTCTTTGTTTACTTTCTAAAGCTTCTTTTGCTTCATTTAAATTTTTAATTTTATAAAGTAATAATAGTACCACTAGTGCCATAATAATAAGTGCTACTAAAAAACCTATTAAGAATGAATTTCTTGCTCTTCTTTGCATTGGATTAACAGCCATTTTCAAAAACCTCCTTAGACATATATCCTAAAATTTCGCATAATTCTACCAAATTAAATCATTTATTTTATTTTACAATATTTATTGGATAAAAACAATAAATCTGCGTAATGTAACAAAAAAATAACTTTTTTGTAATCTTTTTGTAAATTTAGTTTTTTAATAATCTTCTAATACAAATTTTTTTATTACTTCTGCTACACCTTCAGAATTATTATCGCTTACAACAACATCAGCTATTGCTTTCATTTCTGGACTACTATTTCCCATTGCAACACCAAGTCCAGCATTTTCAATCATTTCTTTATCATTAACATTATCACCAATTCCTATTACATCTTCTCTTTGTATATGTAATTTGTTTAATAAAAATTCTATTGCAGTCCATTTATTTACATTCTTATTTGTAATTTCTGTATAATAATATTCTATTGGTATTTGTGATGTACCATCTTTTATTACTTTTCTTGACATGTGAGATACATCTAAAACATCAATATCATTTATTAATTTTAATTTTCTTATAATACTATTAAAAATCATTCTATTATCATCACATACTGTAACTTTTAAAAATCTTTCCTGTGATAATTCTTCTATATATTTGTACATATTTGGTACTATATTTATATTAGTTCTTTTCCCTTCTGCTTTTCTAGCATTTTCTTTGTAGTAAAATAAAACATTATAATTTAAACTTTTAGCAATTACTTCCATTTCTGTATAGACATTGCAATATATACTATTTTCTTCACATATTCTTACTATATTTAAAACTTGCTCTTTATTTAAAAATCTATCATATATAACTTCTTTTTTAGCAATATCATAAACTATTGCTCCATTTCCTGAAATTAAATAATTTTTCGAACCAATTTCATAAGCAATACTTTCTACTGAATTTATTGGTCTTCCTGATGCTAAAATAACATCTGTTCCTCTATTTATTGATTTTTGGATAATATCTTTTGTATAATCTGAAACTTCTCCAGCTGAATTCAAAAGAGTTCCGTCTAAATCAACTGTAACTATTTTGTACATAAAAAAATACATTCCTTTCTAGTTTTACTTAAATTTTATAGTTATGAAAGACATTATATTTTTTTCAAACTATTACTCTTTTCACATTTTCGTTTTTATTATATCATTATTACATTTTTTTACAACAAATTCAATGTCAAAATTTGTATTTTTTTTGTTTAAAATTTCCAGTTTATTTTTTAAATTTGGTGGAAACATAATATTGAAATTACATTTAGAAATGTTTTTTCAAAACTATTATTTTTAGATTTTATTTAATTTTAGTAAATAAATTTTTATTATTAGATAAAATTTAAAACAAAATCCCGGAGGTGAAATTAAAATGACAAGTAGTAATAAGAAAGTAGTTCCAGAAGCTATGGATTCATTAGAAAGATTCAAATATGAGGTTGCTTCTGAAGTAGGTGTTAACTTAAAAAACGGTTATAACGGAAATATCTCTGCAAGAGATGCTGGTAAAATCGGTGGTAACATGGTAAGAAAAATGATTGAACAAGCTGAAAATCAAATGTTAAACAAATAGTTTTAGGAAAAAAAAGAGGTGCATACAAAAGTATGTACCTCTTTTCTTTTTATAGAAATCTTATAAAATTTCTACATATTTATTTAATTAAATTAAGCTTCTGGTTCTACTAATCCATAATTGTTGTTTTCTTTTTTGTAAATAACATTTACTTTTCCTGTATCAACATTTATGAATGGTAAGAATAACATTGTTCTGTTTTCTTCTAATTTCATTTGTGCATCTTCGATAGAAATTGGTCTAATATCATAATGTAAAACTTTTACAATTTCATTTTCTACTAATTTAGCTTCTTCTCCTGAAAAAGACATTTGTTTAATAGAAGCATCTTTTTGCATTTTTTCTCTTTTAGCTTTTGTTTTTCTGATTTGTCCTTCTAAGATATCAATATCTTTGTCTATTGATGCATATAAGTCTTTTTCGTCTGAACTTGCTTTGTAGATGCTACCATTTACAGAAACATACACTTCTGCTACTTGTGCTGTTTTTTCGTTTTTGATAGTAACATTTACATCCATTTCACTTTCTTCAAAATATTTTTCTATTCTTGTTAATTTTTTCTCTACATACTCTTTAATTGCTTCTGTAGCCTTTAGTTCTTTTCCTGTTATTGTTAGATTCATAACAAATCACTCCTTTTTTCTTTTTTGTATATTGCATTTTTGCAAATTCATTATATAAGTATTTTGTCCTTTTTGCAAGTGATTTTCAATTTTTTTCTATTTTCTTCAATTTGTACCTAACTTTTTATTTATTTTAAAATAGTTTTTCTAGCTTATATTCCTTTTCTAATTTTTCATTCAAATAAATATCTGCTATCATTTTCAATTCTTGTAAACTATTGTCTGAAATTGTAAAAGAAAATATTTTTTTAGGATCTGCTAGAATACTATATCTTATTGCATTTTTAGTTGCATCACTTATTTCAATACAGCTTGTATCTTGTTTTCCACAGTTTTTACATTTAAATCCATTATCTCTTATACTAAAATATTTTAAATCCTCTTTTTCCTTACAACTTGTGCATTCTTTTATATTTGGAGCAAATCCCAATATTTTTAATAATCTAAGTTTAAACACTGATGTTATAAAATCTAAATTTTTATCAGTTTCTGATATTGCATATAATGTATTTAAAAACAGTTTTAAAGTATTATATGAATTTTGATTTTCTGTAGTAACATCATTTATTATTTTTGTAATATATGATGCATACATCAGTTTATCTAAGTCTGTTCTAATATTATAAAATAATTCAATTGTCTCACACGAATTTATTGTATATGTATCTGAGCCTTTAAAAAGCATATATTCTCCAAAACATAAAAATTGAGTACCACTAAGTAAAAGGCTCTTTGGTCTTCGAGCCCCTCTAGCACTGCACCCAATTTTTCCTAAATTTGGAGTTAATATTGTTAGCATTTTGTCAAAATCACCCATATTATTTTCAGATATAACTATTCCACTTACTTTTACTTGTTTCATCTATATTATCCTTATTGTTTTCTTCTATTTTTCTTACTTCTATAAATTCTAAATATGCATTAATATCTCCAGTTTCTTTAAATTTATTCCATGCAAATTGTTTTGTCATATAAACTTCACCTCTCTGAATTTATCTTTTGTAATTTTAGAAGATTTATACTTAATTATTTTAATTTAAATTTATTAACTATGCTATCATTTTCTTGCCAATCTGGTTTTACTTTTACCCAAACTTTCAAGTTTACTTTTGTTCCAAGCATTTCTTCTATATCTTGTCTTGCATATGTAGCAATTCTTTTTAATAAACTTCCACCTTTTCCTATTATTATTCCTTTATGTGATTCTCTAACACAATATATTGTTGCATCTATATCGTATATATCTTCTTGTTTTGATGTTTTTCTGTATGCAAATTTTTCAATTTCAACATATATACCATGTGGTACTTCATCATTTAAAAGTTTTAAAGCTTTTTCTCTAATAATTTCTTCTGCTAATTGTCTAGCTGTTTGATCAGTATATTCATCATCAGCATAATATTTTGGACCTTCTGGTAATAATTTTAAAATTTCAGAAATTAGCATATCTATTCCTTGATTTTTTTCTGCAGATATAGGTACAATTGCTGAAAAATTGTATTCTTTTCTATATAATTCAATTAATTTTAACAAACTTTCTTTTTTTACTAAATCTATTTTATTTATAACTAAAATACAAGGTTTTCTACTTGCTTTTATTTTTTCTAATATTCTGCTATCTCCTCTACCTATTTCTTTAGAAGTTGCTTCTATTAAAAACATTATACAATCGACTTCTGTAAGCATTTTGAAAGCTGTGTCTATCATTGTTTCACTTAATTTTGTTCTTGGTTTATGAATACCAGGTGTATCTGTGATAATCATTTGATAGTCTTCTCCATTTATTATTGCTTTTATTGCAGTTCTTGTTGTTTGTGGTTTGCAAGTAGCAATTGCTACTTTTTCTCCTGTTAAAGCATTTAATAATGTTGATTTTCCTACATTTGTTCTTCCTACTAATGATATAAATCCTGATTTAAATTTTTCTTCCATAATTACCTTTCCTATTCCATTTTATGTTTTAAATCTTTTTTTGGTTTCTTTTATTTTATCCTTTTTTCTTTATTAATTAAGGCTTTTTACAAATAATCTGCAATATTGCAAATATGCTCACAAAATATTTTATTCATATTAAAAAATTGCAATTAAATGTGGTAAAAATATAATTAGTCCAACTATTACAGAGCAAAAACTTGCAAGTAATACAGCTCCTGCTGCTACATCTTTTGCATTTTTTGCCTTTTCATTTATTTCTTCTGTACATAAATCCACTGCTGTTTCTATAGCTGTATTAAAAAATTCTGCAACAATAACAAAAAATATAGTAATAGCCAAAATAATCCATTCATATTTATTAATTTGAAAAAGAATTCCACAAATTATCGCCAATATTGCAAATATACTTTGAATTATTATATTTCTTTGTGTTTCATATACATATTTAATTCCATTTAGTGCATATTTCATTGCTTGAAAAAAATTTTTATTGTGCCATTTTGTTTTTTTCATTTTTAGATCCAACCTTTTATTCTCTAACTATATTTAATTTACTTAAAACATTTTCCTCTTTTGCTCTCATTATTTTTTTGTCTTCTTCTTCAATATGATCTTCACCCATAATATGATAAAAACCGTGAACTAGCATATATGCAAATTCTCTTTCAAAACTATGTCCATATTCTTTTGCTTGTTCTTCAACTCTTTCAATTGAAATTACAATATCTCCTAAAGTATCTTTCCATTCTTGTTTTTGTTGTTTTACTGTTTCTAATTCTTCTTTTTCATACATTGGAAATGACAACACATCAGTTTCTCTATCTATATCTCTATATTCTTTATTTAGTTTTCTAATTTCTGCTGGTGTTGTTAAAATAATGCTCATATAGAAATTTTTATCTTCAATATTTTCTATTTCAAAGCATTTTTTTAATACTTTTTCAATTAGTTCTTCATATTCTTTTTTTTCATCTATTCCTCTATATTCTATTTCTGAAAAATTTCCCATTCAATTTTTCCTTTCCTATTATATAAAAGACGATATTATATAAATATAGTATCGCCTTCTTTTGTATAATTATTTTACTTTTATGTATTTAATATTTTTTATTGTTTTTGCTTCATTTCTTAAAGATCTCATTGCACCATATTCTACTAATTTATTTTTATAAAATTTACGAATTGGTTCATATTTATCTGATTCATCTTTTAAATCATATAATTCTCTTTTTAAAGATAGAATTTCTTTTTCTTCTGATGTTTTTGCTTTACTATATGCTGACCAGAATTTTTTGTATACTTCTCTTTCTTCTGGTTTGTCCCAATAAACTTTTGTTGATAAAAGTTTTACATTGTAATCTTCTATCAATTTCAAAAGCATTTGATAAGCTTCTTCTCTTTTAGTTTCTTGTTTTAAGTTAATTATTAATTTTCTAGTATCTCTTAATAATTTGTTGTAACATTGTTCTGCTGCGACTAATGGTAAGCTATGTGTAAATAATACTCTACTTAATCCTAATAAAATCATATTTTTTTCTAAGAAATCTTTTTCATCTAATTTTCCAACACTAAATCTTTCATATTCTTCATATTCTGAAATAATTTTAGAATATTCACCTTTGTTATCTGTTTTTAATTTTATTGGTAATATTTCTTTTATGTATTCTTCTAATGTGCAGAATATATTTTTATATGTTTCTACTGAAGTTGCAACATTATTTCTTTGACCATCTGATAATTTTACTGAATAGTGTTTTAATATACCTTTGTATAATACGTCCATTTTTTTGATATATAATTTTTCAAATCTTGGAACTATTTTTTCTTTTTCTGATGTTACAACACTTTGGTAATCTACTTCTAATAAAAATTTTTGTTTTTGATATTTGTATTCTAAATATTCGTTTTCTTTTAAATGAACTATATTGTAATATTTAGATAAAGCTTCTCTTTCAAAGCTTGAGGCTGTTCCACTTTTTACTTTTTTATATATTGAATCCATTATAAATTTATCTATTGACTCTAAATATAATGTATAACTTTCTTCAAATTTGTTTGTTAATTGTTCTTTTCTTTGAGCATCTGTATCATCTGCATTTTCTAAATTTTCAAATGCCTTTATTGCATTTGTTCTTTTTATTGTAATTAAAAAACCATTTAATCCTATTTTTGTAGGCATTAATAATTTCGTTAGTGTATTTGAGATTTTGTTAAAAAAAGTTGTGTCTGCAGCTAAAACCTTTAAACTTCTTTCCTCCATAAAATGTCTCACCCTTTCAATCTATAAATTTTCTTTTGTGCCAATTTCTTCTTGTACAATAAAAGTAACTTTTACGTTAACAATTCCGTTTTCTACATTAGTTTCTAAAAGTTCTTCTATTTCTTTATCTTGTAAGCTATGTTCTTCTTTTAACTCTTCTTCAAGTTCTTTTTTTATCTTTTCAATTAACTCTTCTTGACCATAATTTTTATATTCTTTTTCTTTTTCAATTAAATTAATTTTTGTTATTGAAATTGGAAGATAAAAATTAGAAAATAACTTCAATTTTTTGTTCGTCTTTATTGTATCATAATTTTCAAATTTTGAAACCCCTTTTGGTAAAATAATTTTAAAATTATTTAGATTTATTTCTATTTTTTTCTCTTCATTTCCTGTATTTTTTTCAATTTCTTGTATTAAACTTTCTTTTTTACTTTTTTCATATAAAATTTTGCCATAAATTGACGCTTCAGCATGCACCTGTCTTATTCCTGTATACTTTCCTTCCATTATTCCTTCTACTAACAAATCACCTGGTTTTACTTCATCTCCAACATTTACTCTAGCAGTACCATTTTGAACTACTATTTTTGAAATGATAGCTGATTCTTTAGCAACTATATTACATACTTCATTTTCATCAACTATTTCTGGTTTTTCTTTTGTTTCAACAATTTCAACTATAGCATTTGTTCCTTTTATTTTAATTCCAATCCAAGCAATTTCTTCTTTTTGCAATCTTATCTCATTTATTATTTCATCAGTTTTTATTTTACTTTTTAAAGTTCCACTTTCAATTCCATCTTCCTTTAATAATTCTAATATTTCATTCTTATCAATTTTTTCATTTCCTATAACATCTACATTCCAAATAAACCTTGTCATTATAAATATTAAAACAAATATTAATATTGTAAAAATAAAAAATATTTTTCTTTTTCTATAATTATGTATAACAAAAGGAACACCAGTCTTTTTCTCAATTTTTACACGACACTTAGTTTTTTTAGCTATTCTTTTTATTTTCTTAAAGTCTTTTGTACTTATACAAACTTTTACATAAGTATTTTTTTCTCTTTTTACATTCCACAAAAATATATCTTGTGCAAAGCACATATTCATAAATCTTTCAACAAAAAAACCTTCAATTGCAATAGTTACAAATCCAGTTAAGTGCATGTATAAACGTCTAACTAGCATTGTAAATTTCATTCCTTTCGCTTGTTTTTATCTAATTTTTTTGCTTTAGTAAACTAATATATTTTTATTCTTTTGCTTCTAAATCTATGCTTTCTATTTTTCCAGACACAAGTATATCGTCTTCTGTCATTTGACTAAGTTTCAAATTAAATCCATTTATACTAACAACTCCAATATATGTTGAAATTCTCACAAAAAAATCTTCATATTCTAAAATTGCTTTAAAATTCTCTATTAGCATTTCATCAAAAGCTGTTATTGTTATTTTAGGAATTTTTCCTACAACTTCCCTTGGAATTTCTAAAGCATTTTTCACTCTTCTATTTATATTTGATAATTTTCTCATACTCAATTTATCCCTTCTAAGCAAATATTAATAATTGATATTTGCTCATTGCACCAAGTTTTTTAACTTGTGTGAAAAATTGGGCATAATCATTTATATAATAAAAACGAATCATTTATTATTATATAAAAAACACCCTCTTCTTTAGAATATATATTCTAAAAAAGAAGGTGTATGACTTTATTCTTCTAATAATTTTAAAATTTCTTCATCTTTTTGGAGTTCTGGTGCTAAATAACCAATTACTTTCTTTTTTCCTTTTGAAACAGCTGCTTTTGCAACATCTTTGTCTGTTCGAAGTCTTAAACTAGCATATTTTAATATAAGTGGTTTTTGAGTTACTGCAGCAAGTACAACATCTTTGTCATCTCTTAATCTTTCGCTCGCATAATATAATACTTGTCCATCATTTTTTACTGCTGTTAATATAACATCTTTATCATTTCTTAAATTATCGCTTGCATAGCACCCAGTCCAACCTGCTTGTGAAACAGCTGCTAAAAGAACATCTTTATCATCTTTCAGTCTATTGCTTGCAAATTCTAAAGCTCCTCCATCAACTTTCACAGCAGTAAGCAAAACTTCTTTGTCATCTCTAATTGAATCATTTGCCCACTCTATTAAAAGTGGCATTGTTTTTACTCTTTCTAGGTAAAATTCTCTATCATTTGTCTTTTGCTTAGCTTCTACAACTTCTGCACTATCTGCCATTTTTTGCCTCCAATTATATTTTTCTTAATTCTAGTTCTTCTTGTTCTTTATTTAAGTAAACTTCTATATTATCTCCAGAATTTATTTCTTTTGCAATAATAGCTTTACTTACTAAAGTCTCAACTTCACTTTGGATTGTTCTTTTTAATGGTCTTGCACCAAAGTTAACATCATATCCTATTTCAATTATAAAATCTATTGCTTCATTTGTTATATTAAATTTAATATCTTTATATGCTAATCTATTGCTTAAATCTTTAAGCATTAATTTAACAATATTGTATACTTGTTCTTTTCCAAGTGGATTAAAGCAAATTGTTTCATCTAAACGATTTAAAAATTCTGGTCTAAAGTGTGTTCTTAAAGCTTGATTTATTTCATTTCTAGCTTCTTCTGTTATTTTTCCATTTTCACTAATACTGTCTAATATATATTGAGATCCTAAATTTGATGTTAATATTAATATTGTATTTTTAAAATCTATTAGTCTACCTTGTGAATCTGTAACTCTACCATCATCTAATATTTGTAAAAATATATTGAATACATCTGGATGAGCTTTTTCAACTTCATCAAATAAAACTACTGAATATGGTTTTCTACGAACAGCTTCTGTTAATTGTCCACCTTCTTCATATCCAACATATCCTGGAGGTGCTCCTATTAATCTTGTTACACTAAATTTTTCCATATATTCAGACATATCTATACGAATCATATTTTTTTCATCATCAAATAATGTTCTTGCTAATGTTTTTGCAAGTTCTGTTTTACCAACACCAGTAGGACCTAAGAATAAGAATGAACCTATTGGTCTATTCGGATTTGCAATTCCAGCACGAGAACGAATAATACACTCTGTTACTTTTTTTACAGCTTCATCTTGTCCAATTACACTTTCATGTAATGTAGATTCAAGATTCATTATTTTTAATCTTTCACCTTCTTGCATTTTTGTAACAGGAATACCTGTCCAACGAGATACTATTTGTTGAATTTCTTCAGCTGTTACTTTATTTCTTAATAATGTTGATTTTCCACCTTGTCTTTTTTCTGCTTCTTTTTCTTCTTGTTCCAAAACTGTTTTTAAATTTGGTAAAGTAGAATATTTTAATTCTGCTGCTTTATTTAAATCGTAATTTCTTTCTGCTTGTTCTATTTGAGCATTTACTAAATCAATTTGTTCCTTTAAAGCTTTTACTCTAGCAATATTTTTCTTTTCTTCTTCCCATTTAGCTTTCATTTCAGTAAACTTGTCTCTTAATTCTGCAAGTTCTTTTTGAACTTTTGCAAGTTGATCTTTTGAACTATTATCTTCTTCTCTTTCTAAAGCTGCTTCTTCAATTTCATGTTGCATAATTTTTCTAGAAATTTCATCTAATTCAATTGGCATTGATTCCATTTCTGTTCTAACCATTGCACAAGCTTCATCTATTAAATCTATTGCCTTATCTGGCAAAAATCTATCTGTAATATATCTATTTGATAAAGTCGCTGCTGCAATTAATGCTTGATCTTGAATTTTTACACCATGGAATATTTCAAATTTTTCTTGAATACCACGAAGAATTGTAATTGTATCTTCTACTGTTGGCTCATTTACCATAACAGGTTGAAATCTTCTTGCTAATGCTGGATCTTTTTCAATATATTCTCTGTATTCATCTAAAGTTGTTGCACCCATACAATGTAACTCACCTCTTGATAATTTAGGTTTTAACAAGTTACTAGCGTCCATTGCTCCTTCTGATTTTCCAGCTCCTACTAAATTGTGAATTTCATCTATAAATAATAAAATATTTCCTTCACTTTTATCTAATTCATTCATTACAGATGTAAGTCTTTCTTCAAATTCACCTTTGTACTTAGCTCCTGCTACTAATAAACCTAAATCTAAAGAATATATATGTTTGTCTTTTAAACTTGTTGGAACATCACCTCTAACAATTCTTTGTGCTAAACCTTCAACAATTGCTGTTTTACCAACACCAGGTTCACCAATTAAAACTGGATTGTTTTTTGTTTTACGAGTTAATATTCTCATTACATTTCTAATTTCTTCATCTCTACCAATAACAGGATCTAATTTGTTATTTCTAGCTTGATCAGTTACATCTTTTCCAAATTTTAATAATACATCATAAGTATTTTCTGGTGTATCTGTTCTTACAGATACATTACCTCTAACATCTTTCAATGCAATTAAAAAACGATGTTTATCAATTCTATATAACTTGAATATTCTACCTAATTTTGGTGTACATTTTTCTATAATACCAAGCATTATATGTTCAACTGAAATAAATTCATCTTTCATATTTTTTGCTTGTTTTTCTGATTCTTGCAACTCATCTTCAACTTCTTGTGAAAAACGCATTGCAACATTACCTGTGATTTTAGGTAATAATCGAATTTCATTTTCTATATTTTCCTTTAATTCTTCTACATTTACTCCCATATTTTTTAGCAATTGATATATAAGATTATTTTCATTATTTACCATTGCATCAACCATGTGAAATTCTGTAATTTCTGCATTTCTATTTTGAACTGCTATATTACTTGCATCAGAAATTAAAGTTTTTGATTTTTCTGTTAAACTTGAAACATTCATACACAATCTTCCTTGTATATTTATTTAGGTTTTTGAGGATTTACCTATAAACCTTATTTTAACAATGTTATTGTATCACTAATTTTTTTGTTTTAAAAGTTTTTATATTATAAATTTATTAAAATTTCATTTATTTCTTTTAAAACAAATTTGAAAAGCACCCTATTAAGAGTGCTTTTCATAAAATCTTTTTAAGTTTAGCTATAAAATTTATTTCATCTGAATTCTGATAATATTATCTTCCATTTGTTTTACAATAACTTCTGGAATCCTTTCATTAATATCTGCAATTAATTCATTCAAATGTTGACTAGTTTTACACTTAATATCAATAATATGTCTTTCCGAATACAATGTAGGATAGTATTCTTCAAAATCGATCTGATACGTTTTTTTTATATGCTTAAACAATTTGTCATGACTTTTTTTCAAAGAATAAGAAGAATCATAATAAATGGTAATTATTATTACACCGTTGCTATCTGATCTACCTGAAGTTCCAATCTCAAAACATCCATCTGCATCATACTCAATTTTAAATGCAATCTTACATTTAGGGTGATTTTTCTTTTGAAATTTTATTGCCCGTAGAACATACTCATTAGTTTCTAAAAATCTCCATTCCCATTTCATATTATCCAAATATTCATTAAATAGTTCCTCTGTTTTGGCCTTTGCAACAATTACCTCCGCAACTTCATCTGGAATTTCCATGCCTAAAATTTTCATAGCTTTTTCCTCCTGCTTATTTAGATTTAATTAACTTAAGGCTTCTACCTTGTTATTACATTTATTGTAGCAACATTTTTGTATTATGTAAAATACAAAAACGAGCACAAGATATAATTTAGAGTTATATCTTATGTTCGTTTCATTACTGAATATTTTTAAATATACTTTTTATATTCTTTATCTTATTATTAGAATTGTAATAAATTCCATACTCTAGAACTGGAGATTCAATTTTCAATTTTAGTTTTCTTAATTTACCACACTCAAGTTCTTGTTGTATATATTCTTCTGTTATATATGCAATTATATCTTCATTTTGCATTTTTTCAATAATTGTATTAAATGTTGCATTCTTTATTTCTATATTTTTAAAATTCTTTTCTTTTAATATATTTTTCAAATTTTCACTTGTACTGGATATATTCCTTAATGTATATATAGTCATTTTTTCATCATGATTCAAAATACTTTTATCCAAATATTTTGAATTACTATTAACAAAAAAATTGTCATGAAAAAAACCTAATCTAATAAACTTAATAAATTTATTATGTATATTCTCTGGTTGTTTTTTTGATAAATATGCATCTATCTTCTGTTTTTCTAACATTGAAAACATCTCTTCAGTAGGACTTTTTTCTATAGCAATCTCAATATTAGCATTATCTTTTCTTATTTTTGCTATTATTTCTCTATATATTTCTTTTGGCATATTTGTATGAATTCCCAAATTTAATATTGCACTTTGTCTTATATTATTTTCTACATTTATCAATGTATTTATAGCATCTTTTATTTGATTGTATATCTTTTCTCCATCTACTGTTAATTTCATTCCATATTGTGTTCTATAGAATAATTTTAACTTCAATTCCTTTTCTAAATTGTGTATATGTTTTGTTACTGCTGGTTGAGATATATTTAAAATCTCACTTGCTCTTGTTAAATTTTCTTCATCTGCTACAAATTTAAATATTCTATATAATTCTAAATTTACCACAAAAATATCTCCTTTTTTCTATACTTTTGTCAAATATTTTATATTTATCTTACAAAATCGTTTAAACTTCTAATCTCATATCCTTGTTTTTTTATTTCTTTTATTAAATCATCTAAAATAACACTATTATCTTTTGATGTTGAATGTAATAAAATAACAGCTCCATTATGCAAATTATCTAATACTTTCTTTTTGCCATATTCTTCTCTTCCTTGTTTGTTTTTATCCCAATCATCATAAGCAGATGACCAAAGCACACTTGTATAGCCTAAAGAATTAATATAAGCTGTTGTTCTCGCACTAAATTCACCTTTTGGTGGTCTAAAAAATTTCATTTCATACCCTGTTTTTTCATATACAGCAGTATGTAATTTCATTATTTCATCTTTTATCTGTTCATTAGTTAAATTAGGTAAACATTTATGATTTACGGTATGGTTTCCGACAACATTTCCACCTTCTATCATCTTTTTTACCATATCTTCAGCAGTGTTTAGATAATGTCCTGTTATGAAAAATGCAGCTGTTACATTATTGTTTGCTAATGTATTTAAAATACTTTCCGTATAGCCTGCTTCATAGCCAGAATCAAAAGTTAAATAAACATATTTATCATTTGAATTTCCCATTGCAATTCCATTATACTCATTTACTACTTTTAAACTTTTACTATCTAATACAGGCTGAGTATGATTTTCTCCTCTTCTAAATCCCCAAGCTAACAATTCGTTACTTAATTCGTTTGCCTGTGACACAAAAGAAAATTGTGCAATGCTTACTACTAATAATCCTAAAACAAAAACATATCTTTTCATTTTATCTTTCATATATTGTTCCCTCCAACAAATTCTAATTCATTGTATGAGCAAACAACATATTTATACCATTAACAATAAAATTTTACTGAATCTTCTCCGTAAAATTCTTTCCACTTTGAAACGATTTTCATATAATATAAAGGTATTATTTCTAACAAACTATTTAATTCTTTTTCTGGAATACGTCCATTATTATTAGCTAAAATACATCCTGAAGCTTTTGTTAGCCAAACCTTAGTAGCATTTGGTACTGGTTTTCCCTTCGATATGTGAACATGTATAGGTTCATTATTTTCATTTGACCAAAAATAAATCTTATATCCGCATTATTTCTAAAATACTAGGCAAATTTAATTCCTCCTTGTCTTGCATATTTAAAAAATAAATGAGCTCCTTTTTCTACTGTTTCTCTAAATTCTTTTATTTCCTCATCAGAATAATTACCTGCTTTTTCTACAATTTCATAACTTGGAAGTTCAAAAATAACTGTATCAAAACCATTTTTAGTAGGTCTTTCAAAAGATACTCTTATATATTCATCACCATTTTCTTTTTTTCTAATATCAGAAAAAACTACTAATGTTTCGTCTGGATATTTAGCAAATTCATAAACCATAATTTTATCACTCCTTCTTTTTTATTCTTCTAATATCTTCCAACTGCCAATTTTTTCTGGATAATCTTCAAATGTTAAACGTTCTTTTGTTGTTGGATGATTAAAACTTAATGAATACGCCCATAAAGCTAATTGTTTTCCTCTACCTCTATTTCCATATTTTTGATCTCCATATAGGCTATGATTTCTAGAAGAAAACTGAACTCTTATTTGATGGTGTCTACCTGTATGTAATAAAACTTTTACAACTGATAAATTTATTTCTTCATTGTATTTTACAACTTCATAATCTAATATTGCTTCTTTTGCATTTTTAGCAAGTTTGCTTTTTAGCTCACTTGGATTTACAACTTTACTTGTATTTGTTTTTTCATTTTTAAATAAATAGTCTTTAAATGTACCTTTTTCATTTTCCATTTTGCCATCTACTATACAAAGATATTGTTTTTCAAAATTTTTGTTTCTTATTTGTTCACTAAGTCTAGAGGCAGCTTTGGAAGTTTTTGCAAACACCATTACTCCACCTGTTGGTCTATCTAATCTATGTACTAATCCTAAATATACTTCTCCTGGTTTATTATATTTTTCTTTTAGATATGCTTTTATAATTGTAAGCATATCTTCATCACCAGTTTTATCTCCTTGTGATGGAATATTTACCGGCTTTTCAACTACTATTATATGATTATCTTCATAAATAACTTTTAAATTCATTTTATTCTTCCCATCTTCCATAAATTCCACATGGTAAAATTAAATTTGATTCTTTCATTGGAAGTCCGATTTCACCAGATGATAATTTTCCATATTTTTTATGTAATTTTAATGTTAAAATATTTTCTAAAACTTTTGATGAAATCCCTGTTGTATATGAATTAATTAAGAAAAATAATGGGTTATCAGACAAAACTTGTGAGCATAATTCTACTAAGTCTGCTATGTTGTTTTCAAATTGCCAAACTTCTCCATTTTTTCCTCTACCATAAGAAGGTGGATCCATTATTATAGCATCATATTTGTTTCCTCTTCTAATTTCTCTTTGTACAAATTTTGTAACATCATCTATAATATACCTAACTGGTCTATCTGCTAATCCAGAAGATGCCACATTTTCTTTTGCCCATGTTACCATTCCTTTTGAACTATCAACATGACATACAGAAGCACCAGCATAACTACAAGCAACTGTTGCTCCTCCTGTATATGCAAATAAGTTTAATACTTTTATTTCTCTACCTGCATTTTTTATTTTATTTATCATCCAATCCCAATTAACAGCTTGTTCTGGAAATAATCCAGTATGTTTAAATCCCATTGGTTTAATATTAAATGTTAAATCTTTGTATTTTACTTGCCAAGCATCTGGAATTTTTTTGTATTTTTGCCAGTTTCCTCCACCTGAACTACTTCTATTATATCTAGCATTAGCTTGTTTCCATTTTTCTGGATATGACTTTTCTTTCCAAATAATTTGAGGATCTGGTCTAATTAAATAAATATTATTCCATCTTTCTAATTTTTCCCCATTTGCCATATCTAAAATTTCATAATCTTTCCAATCACTTGCTATATTCATATTAATTTAATTCCTCTTATATTTATTTTTTATTTCAATTACTTTTTTATTATACTACATTTCTCACAAAAAATAAAGTTTTTATAAACTAAATTTAATAATTATATCTATCACTTTATGTAATTATCTTTCATAAGAATGGCAAAAGCCACAGAGGTTAAATAATTTTCCTCCATGGCTTGTGTCATTTTTATTATATAAATAATTTAAAAATTTTTGTAAAGCACTAATAATATTATTCTCAATACTCATTTTTATTCAACACTAATTTTATTAAAAAAGTCGATAATGTCATCTACAACTTCTTTTGGTGTTGATGCTCCTGCCATTATTCCAACTTTTTCTTCATCTACAAAATCCATTTTTCTTAAATCTTTTCTTGTTTGAGCAAAATAAACTTTCTCACAGTTTTCTTTTGCTATTTCAACTAATTTTTGTGTATTTGAACTATTTTTTCCACCTATTATTACCATACTGTTTACTTTTTTTGATATATCTCTAGTTTCATCTTGTCTTTTGTCTGTAGCACTACAAATTGTTTTATCTACCATTACTATTGTTTCTGCAAAATTTTCTCTAAGTTCATCTGTTAATGCATCAAATTTCTTAGATGAAAATGTAGTTTGTCCAACCACATATACATATCCCATTTTTGTTTTTTCATATTCCATATATGCATCTAAAATTTCATCTGCATCATCTATTACATAACTATTTTCACCAGCAAATCCTTTTATTCCAATTACTTCTGGGTGATTTGCATTTCCAACTATTATTATAAAACTTTTCTTTTTCTCTTTGTCTACTTTTACATGTATTGCTTGTACATTTCCACAAGTTAAATCATATACTTCTAGTCCTTTTCTGTATGCTCTTTCATATATCTCTTTTGGTACTCCATGTGTTCTAAAAATAACTTTAGAATAGTTTGGAATTTCTGCTATGTCTTGTACAGTAATCATTCCATTTTTTTCAAGTTCATCTACTACTTGTCTATTATGTACAAGTTCACCTAAACAATAAACTTTATCATTTTCTTTTACAATTTCTTTTGCTTTTCGTACTGCATAGCTTACACCTTCACACATACCAGCATATTTTCCAACAATTAGTTCCAAAACGCTCTCCTTTTATAACATATATAATACTTGTATGAAATTATATAACAAAATTCCAAAAAAAGCAAAACTTATTATAGTAATTCCACATAACAATTTTAAAAATATATTTTTTCTCATAAAAAAACTCCTTTGAAATATAATTTTAGTAATTTTTTCCTTTTCTATACCTGTATATTAAAATTTTTATATTTTAATATATTTTTTAAAAACTTGTCACAACAAACAATGACGTAGACATTTTCATAAAACTTTTATCTTTTCCCAAATTTATAATGTCCACTTTTGTTTTTTGATTCTTATTAATTTATATTCCAAAGAAATTTTTTTATTCCTATTAATTTTAAAATTTCACTTTCAAAAAATAATATTATTGTTTTTTATAAAAAAAACTTGTGTGCAAAGTTGGGCGTAATCCTTTATATAATAAGAAATTTCAAACCATTCAATATAAAATTTTTCTCAAATTCAAATTATAATTCTTTTTTTATTTTTTGTGCTAATTCTTTATTTATTCCTCTTACTTCTGCTATTTCTTCTACTGTGGCTTGTTTTATTTTTGCAACACTTCCAAATTTTTTTAATAATTCAGTTCTTTTCTTTTCTCCAATACCATCTATGTAATCTAATTTTGATTTTGTCATTTCTTTGTCTCTTACTTTTCTATGATATTCAATTGCTGTATTATGTACTTCATTTTGCAAATTAGTAATAAAATGAAATAAATTTTCTGAAATTTCAAATTCATCTTTTTCTTCATTTACTAAAGCTCTAGTAGAATGATGATCATCTTTTACCATACCAAATACAGGTATTTCAACATTATTTTCTTCTAGTGCATTTTTTATTGCTCTAATTTGAGTTATACCACCATCTGCAAGAATTAAATCTGGTAAAGTTCCAAATCCACCTTTTGGATTTTCCAAAGAATGTTTAATTCTTCTAGATACAACTTCTTGTGTACATCTTGGATCATCTTGTCCTAAAACAGTTTTGATTTTAAACCTTCTTGACATATTTCTTTTTATTTCTCCATTTATTGCTACACACATACCAGCAACAATAAAAGAACCTGCAATATTTGAAATATCAAAAGTTTCAATTTTTGTAGGAATTTGATCTAATTCCAAAACATCTCTAAGTTCTGTTAAAATTTCTGTTTTATCTTTCATTTTATTTTCTAAAGTTATTTTACTATTTATTTCTGCCATTTCAACAAAACGAAGTTTTTCTCCTTTTTGAGGACTCTTTAATTCTACTTTTCTTCCAGCCATTGAAGCAAGCCAATTTTCTAGTGCTACTTTATCTTCCAAATCATATCTTAGCATTATTTTGTTTGGTAAATCTTTTTTATCTATGTAATATTGTTTTATAAAACCAGCAACAATTTCTGATTCTTCCATATCTTTTAGTTCATCAAAGAAATAATGTTCTCTACCTATCATCTTACTTCCACGAACAAAAAATATTTCAATACATACAGAAACATCATTTCTATATATTCCTATTACATCAATATTGTTTTCAGATATATTTGATACTTTTTGTTTTTCTGCAATTCTTTCTATTGCTAATATTCTATCTCTAATACTTGCTGCTTTTTCGTATTCTTGCTTTTCTGCATATTCCATCATTTCTTTTTGAAGTTCTTTTGTTATACTATCAATTTTTCCTTCTAGTAACATCATTATTTGATTTATTTGTTTTTTATAATCTTCTACTTTTACATATCCCATACAAGGAGCAAGACATTTTTTTATATGATAATTTAAACAAGCTCTATCTTTATTTCTATAATTTTTACATTGTCTTATTTGAAATTTCTCTTTTATAAAATTTATAGTTTCTTTTGCACTTCCAACATTTGGATATGGTCCAAAATATTTTGCACCATCATTTACAATTCTTCTAGTCATTGTAACAGTTGGATAATCTGATTTAACATCAATTCTTATATATGGATATGTTTTATCATCTTTTAATAAAACATTAAATCTAGGTCTATATTTTTTTATTAAATTACATTCCAAAATAAGTGCTTCATCTTCATTGCCAACTACAATATATTCAAAATGATCTACCAAAGAAACCATTTTTTCTATTCTTGCTGTTTTGTTATTTTTTCTAAAATATTGACGAACTCTATTTTTTAAAACTACTGCTTTTCCAACATATATAACAGTATCATTTTTATCATGCATTATATAAACACCTGGTTTGCCTGGTAGTTTTTTTAGTTCTTCTTCTATATTAAACATCTTGCTCGCTCCAAATTTTTATTCTTCATCTAAATATCCAATATATGGTATATTTCTTCCTATTTCATCTACATCAAATCCATATCCTACTACATATTTATTTTCAATTTCAAAACATGTATAATCTATATCTACTTCTGCTTTTCTTCTTTCTTTTTTATCTGCTAAAACAGCTATTTTTAAGCTATTTGGATTTTTACTTTTTAAATATTCTTTTAAATATTTTAATGTATATCCTGTATCTATAATATCTTCAACTATTAAAACATCTTTTCCTTCAATATCTGTGTCTAAGCCTTTTTTCACTATAATATTTCCTGTACTTTGTGTTCCTTGATAACTTGAAACTTGCATTACTTCTAGTTGAATTGGTGTTTTCATCTTTTTTACTAAATCTACTGTAAAAAAGATAGCTCCTTTTAATACAGATATAACAACAACTGTTTTTCCTTCATAATCTTTATCTATTTGTTCTGCCACTTCTTTTATTCTTTTTTGAATTTGTTCTTCTGTGAACATTACTTTTAACTTTTTTTCTAATTCTTGCATAATTTCTCATATAATCAATTAAATAGACATATTAGTTATATTATCCTACCTAATTAATCCCTTTCTCTTTTATTTGGTAATTAAAATTATAACATTTTCTAATTTCATTTACAATATTTTAATAAATTTGTCTAGTCTTCAATCTTTTTTTCAAAATTTTTTGCACGCAATCAATTATAATTTAAAATAAACTGGATATTTATTTTTTTAATTATTTATAAGAAATTTTGTTCACACAAAATTCATTTGACACTTTATTCTTTTTTACATATCATATAGTAAGTGTAAGATATATAAAACTTTAAGCGCCTGGACATATCGGTATGTTAAATCTGTATGTTGACGAGGTCTAGAGTTATCGAAAGATTCGGCGGATACTCTAGTGGTATATTACTACCAAAGGTATATATAAAAAGCAATTGTGAAATTGTAACAAAGTATATACTAGTAATTCTTACACATAATAATACATAAAAAGGAGAATTTTATTATGTGCGGAATCGTTGGTTACATTGGTAACAAAAAAGCTGAGCCTATTTTACTTAATGGGCTTTACAAATTAGAATACAGAGGTTATGACTCTGCTGGAATTGCAACTATTGAAAAAGATTGCATTAAAAATATTAAAAATAAAGGTCGTGTAGCAGATCTAGAAAAAACAGAAGGTATTGAAAGTTTAGATGGTTCTATTGGTATAGCTCACACTAGATGGGCAACTCATGGAAAGCCTTCTAGTATAAATTCACATCCTCATTTAGATAATAGTAAACATTTTGCTGTTGTTCATAATGGAATTATTGAAAATTATGCTGATTTAAAATCTTTTTTACAAAATCATAACTACACATTTTTATCAGATACTGATACTGAAGTTATTCCAAATCTAATTCATTACAATTTTATGCAAGATACAAATAATGACAATTTAAAATTTTTAAGAGCAGTAAAAAATACATGTTATATGCTAAAAGGAAGTTATGCTATTGAAGTTATTTCTGACTATTTTCAAGATGAAATGATAGTTGTTAGAAAAGACAGTCCTTTAGTTATTGGAAAAGGAAATAATGAAAATTATATCAGTTCTGATATTCCAGCAATATTATCATATACAAAAGATTTCTTTTTGCTAAATGATAATGAATTTGCCCTACTTTCTAGAGAAAATATTGAATTTTTTGATAGTAATTTAGATATTATAGAAAAAGTTCCTGTAAATATCACATGGAATGCTTTATCTGCTGAAAAAGATGGTTATGAAGATTTTATGTTAAAAGAAATTTTTGAACAACCTAAAGCTATTAAAGAAACAATTTGGGCTCATTTACCAGAAAATTCAAAATGTCAAATTGATGGTTTAGATTTTTCAAAAGGATATCTTGAAGGCTTACAAAAAATATATTTAATAGCTTGTGGAACTGCTATGCATGCTGGGCTAGTTGCTAAAACTATGATAGAAAATATTTGTGAAATTCCTGTTGAAGTTGATGTTGCTTCAGAATTTAGATATAGAAATCCTTTAATAAATAAAAAAACTTTATGTATTTTTATTAGTCAGTCTGGTGAAACTGCAGATACAATTGCAGCATTAAAACTTTCTAAATCTAAAGGTGCAAAAACAATAGCAATATCAAATGTTAGTGGAAGTTCTATAACAAGAGAAGCAGATTACACTATTTATACACATGCAGGTCCAGAAATTGCAGTTGCTTCTACTAAAGCATATACATCACAAATTGCTCTTCTTGCTGTTCTTACAATTTATTTTGCAGAAACATTAGAAAGAAATAAAGTTCAAGTTGATGATTTAAAAAATGCTTTATATGAACTTCCAGAAAAAATCGAAGAAACTTTAAAAAACACTACTCAAATCAAAGAATTTGCACAAAAAACTTATAAAGAAAAAGATATATTCTTTTTAGGTAGAGGCGTTGATTACGCTGCATCAATGGAAGGTTCTTTAAAATTAAAAGAAATTTCTTACATTCATTCAGAAGCTTATCCTTCTGGTGAATTAAAACATGGGCCTATCGCACTTATCGAAGATGGAGTTACTGTTGTTTCTGTAATTACAGTTCCTAGCTTAGTTGGAAAATCTATTAGTAATATTCAGGAAGTAATTACTAGAGGTGCTAAAACTTTAATTATTACAAATCAAGATTTAGAAGGTCACAAATTTGATGAAGTAATTCAAATACCAAAAACAGCTTCATACATCTCTCCTATTTTATCAATAATACCTCTTCAACTTTTTGCATATTACATTTCAAAAGAAAAAGGATTAGATGTAGATAAACCTAGAAATCTTGCAAAATCAGTTACAGTTGAGTAAGCTACTAGCTTTTTTATAGTTTTTATGATATAATATTGTTGGGAGTTTTAAATTTATTTATGTAAGGGACACTTTAGAATCAATTTACATTATGGAGGTATTATATGCATAAAAAAACTTTAGAAATTATCCACAATGCTTATATCAAAGCAACAACTCGGTCTTCAGAATCTGTAATCGATGTCTATGAGGCATTAATTGATGAACTTACTCATTGCAACATTTCTGATGATGATGCAGCTGCAGTTGATTACTTTATCAATGGTCTTAAGGCTGGCATCAATTGTCGTCTCATGGAAGACGATTACTCTGCAATTATGCATGATATTGCAATATATGCTTCATGTATTGTTTCGTATTTAAACGAGACATATTTCAAAAATTCAAATGATTCCAATGATTCCAATGATTTGCTTTTTGAGAAAAGTATTGCACGTATCAAAAGCGCCTTTGGAAGTGAAGTTCCGAAGCGACTGTATTACGCAGCTAACCTTGTGCCACCAATAATTGATGATTTGTATGGTATGAGATTTATTACCATGAATCGCAAAGGGGCCATAAATAAAACCTGCGTATTTGCCAGAACCTTCCTTAACATTCTTTGTGATTTAAATCGCAAGGACAAAAACGAATTTCTCGAGTTCGTGACCAGCAACTATGATAAATCTACAATCAGTATCATCACTAGGCTGCTTCGAGTACCGTTTCAGCTGAAAGAAATCAGCAGATCCGATTCTCCAGAAGAATTTGACATTAGTAAATTTGATGATGGAGAAATTGAACTGCCGACAGATAATGACAGACAACTGTTAAAGGGTTTTGTGAGTTTTATGAAGTTTTACTTTGATCCAAAGAAAAATGGTTATCAGAGTATGCACTTTGTATTAACAATTCCTTCTTATTCCGAAATTTTACCTGGTGGGAAAATCGAGCTTCAGTTCCGTACTGATGCAATGAATTATTTTGCTAACAATCGGATTCCTGCGAACCATAAGGACAGAGTCGCAGAATTTCGTCCATACTTCATCTTAACTGATGAAGAACTTGCACAAACCGATATTGCTGGATTTCATTCTCCTCTTACAGAGGAAAATGACCTTGCTGGAATGTACTTTCCAAAAAAATTGTACTTTAAAGAATTTTTTAACAGAAAATCCAAAGCATCTAAGTACAATAAGAAATAAAAAAATAATTTCCCTTACAATCCCACTTGCACTCCTCTTGGAGAGCAAAAAAGACTAGTCAACTTCGGTTGGCTAGCCTTTTTCCTTTTTTGCTTGTTTAATTAAATAACTATACTTTGCCTCTTCTGCTTTTATTTGATAAGTATAATAATCAATTAAATCACTCTCTGCAAATTGCATATTGTTGTACATATTTCTTAAATAATTTTTTGATTCATTTATTCTATTTAATAATTCTTGCCTTTTTTGTTCTTCTTGCAATTCTTTAATATTTGTTTCTCTTACAAATCTTTCTTGCATAAAAAAATTCCATTCCTTTCACATTCATTTTAAATGTACATAATAAAACAATAACTTTCTTTTTAGAAATCTTATTATATATGTATGTGTACATTGATTTAATGTTTTTATAATATTATTTAAAAATATTATATGGAATTGGAATTTTTATATTCAGAAATTTCAAGTTTATACTTAATTTTATTCATTTTGTACTTATTTTCATTATTATTCAAAAAAACTTTACAAACTGATAAAATTATTCGTTATTAGTTATTTTTTCATTTTTAATTTTAAAATTATAATAAAATATATTTTTAACTTTATATGTTTTATTTTATATACTTTTCGACTTCTTCCCAAACTTTTTCAGTATATATTTTTCTTTCTGCTGAAAATGGATATATTGGTGTATATGATATTCCTAAATACTCTTTTATAGTATTTACTGCATCATCTACTTTGGTTATTGCAATTTTGTCAGCCTTATTTGTTACTACCATAAATGGTAAATTTGTTTTTAATATATAGTCATACATAAAGAAATCATCTGATGTTGGTTTATGTCTAATGTCTAAAACTAAAATTATTAAATGTATATTATTTCTTTTTTCTAAGTAATTTTCTATATATCTTCCAGATGTTACTTTTTCTTCTTTAGACATTTTGCTATAACCATAACCTGGTAAATCAACAAAATAAAATATATCATCTATATTATAAAAATTAATTAGTCTAGTTTTTCCAGGTGTATTGCTTGTTCTTGCTAAATTTTTTCTATTTAGCATTGTATTTATAAATGATGATTTTCCTACATTAGATTTTCCTACTAAAACAATCTCTGGTAAATCTCCACTTGGGTATTGTTTTGGTCCTACTGCTGATATTTCAAATTTTGGATTTTTTACTTGCATATTTTCCTCCACTACTTTTTTACTTTTCATATTATACTATATTTTACATAATTTATCAACTTTTCGAATTTACAAGATTCAATATTAATTTTTATAAACATTTTTATAAATAACAAAAGACTCTAGTTTTTAACTAAAGTCTTTTGTTTCGTAAGTTTTTGTAACTCTAAAAATTCAAGAAATTCACATTCGATTGCTAACAATACCATTACTTGATTTAACAACATAGTCGTTTTCTTCTGGTCCGATACCAATGTATTTAATCGGTACTCCAACTTTTTCTTCAATAAATTCGATGTACTTTCGGCAATTTTCAGGAAGTTCTTCATAGCTCTTAGGTTTTCCTTCAATATTCCAACCTTTAAACATCTCATACTTTGGAAGAACATACTCAGTAGGATTCACTGGAATATAATCGATTACTTTTCTTTTATAAAAATAACCAATGCATACCTCGATGCAATTGTCATTCATCAAACCTACTCGACCAATAGTATCAATGTGATTAATGCACAATTCAGTTACACTTGAAGTCATAATAGCTTCTTTTAACTGTACTAAATCAAGCCAACCAACATCTCTCGGTCTTCCAGTTGTTGTTCCATATTCGTATCCTTCTTCTCTAATCATCTCTCCTAGAGCACCTGTCTGTTTAGTTAAAAATGGTCCTGCTCCAACACGCGAACAATATGCTTTAAATACTCCGCATACTCTTTTAACGTACATTGGACCAATGCCAGCGCCAGATAACGCCCCCGAAGCATTAGGACTTGAGCTTGTACAAAACGGATAATCTCCATGGTCAATGTCTAGGGAATGAGCCTGTGCCCCTTCAATTACAATTTCCTCGCCATTATTAATAGCATCCCAGATTATATGCTGAACATCTGCATGATATTCCTCTAAATATTCTCTGTATTTTTTGCACAATTTCATTATTTCTGGCACTTTGTATTTGTGAAACCCTAGATCTTCTTCAACCTGTTGACCTTTAATTTTCTTAACAATTCTAATTGGAATTGTTAATATTCTTTTTCGCCTGTACTGCCCAAAAAGAATATTTGGAATTTTTATAGCTTCCTTAATCTTTTTTTCAAGTACATAATCTGAAAGATATAAATCTCCAACTCTTATTCCTACTCGGTTCATTTTATCTGCATAACATGGACCTATCCCTCTTTTAGTAGTTCCTATCTTTTCTTCTTTAATATACTCTTGATATAAATCCATATCTTTCGTATATGGAAAAATCACATGAGCACGATTACTTACTAAAAGTTTTTCACTACTAATAGGAATCCATTGTTCTCTCATTTTCTCGATTTCGTCATTAAACACTTCAGGATCAATAACAACACCTGAACAAATGATGCTTAAGACATCAGAGCGTACAATGGAAGATGGCAATAAATGTACTGTAAACATTTGTCTATCTACAACAACTGTATGACCTGCATTATTACCACCAGTCGTCCTTAAAACAAACTTTGCATTTTTTGAAAAAATGTGAGCATATTTTCCTTTGCCCTCATCTCCCCATTGTAATCCAATTACTTCTGTTACACACCGATGTTCTTCTTTAAAGTTACAAATTTTCTTTTCCATAGGTTAGCCCTTTCTTTGATAAAACATTATACTCTAAACAATTGGTTACTGAGTTACATAAAAAACTTACCAAATAATTATAGCATATTTTTCAGACAAAAACAATGGAAAGTGCTTAAATAAAACACTTTCCTTAATTCTTAACATATAAAATTTATATTTTGTTTTTTAATATTTTTATATAATCTAAATTATTCTTTTGGTTTAATTACTTCTGTTCCACCCATATAAGGTTGTAATGCTTTTGGAACTTTTATACTTCCATCTTCTTGATAATTGTTTTCTAATACAGCTATTAATCCTCTTGGTGTAGCTAGAACAGTATTATTTAAAGTAGAAACTAAATAATTTCCTTTTTCACCTTTTGCACGAATGCTTAATCTTCTAGCTTGCGCATCTCCTAATGTAGAACAACTTCCAACTTCAAAATATTTCTTTTGACGTGGACTCCATGCTTCAACATCACAAGATTTTACTTTTAAATCAGCTAAATCTCCACTGCAACATTCAAGAGTTCTTACTGGTACATCTAGACTTCTAAAAAATTCAACTGTGTATTTCCACATTTTGTTGTACCATTCCATTGCATCTTCTGCTTTACAAATTACAATCATTTCTTCTTTTTCAAATTGATGTACTCTGTATAATCCTCTTTCTTCTATTCCATGTGAACCTACTTCTTTTCTAAAACATGGAGAATATGATGTTAAACATAAAGGTAATTCTTTTTCTTGTATAATTTGTCCTTTAAATTTTCCTATCATTGAATGTTCTGATGTTCCAATTAAATATAAATCTTCTCCTTCAATTTTGTACATCATAGCATCCATTTCTTCAAAACTCATTACTCCATTTACTACATCACTACGAATCATAAATGGTGGTATACAATAAGTAAATCCTTTGTTTATCATAAAGTCTCTAGCATAAGCAAGCATTGCTGAATGAAGTCTTGCTGCATCTCCCATTAAATAATAAAATCCGTTTCCACTTGTTCTTCCGGCACTTTCTTTATCTAATCCATTTATTTTTGCTAAAATATCTGCATGATGTGGAATTTCATATTCTGGAACTACTGGATCTCCAAATTTTTCATTTTCTACATTTTCACTATCATCTTTTCCAACAGGTACAGATTCATCCATTATGTTTGGTATTTTCATCATACGAGCTTTTATTTCTTCTTTTAATTCTTCTTCTCTACCTTCGTTTTGAGATAATTTTTCATTAATTTCTTGAACTTCTGCTTTTTTAGCTTCTGCCTCTTCTTTTTTTCCTTGTCCCATAAGCCCACCGATTTCTTTGCTTATAGAATTTCTTTTCATACGAAGTTCATCACACATTAAAGTTAATTCCCTTGATTCTTTGTCTAATTTTATAACTTCATCTACTAATGGAAGTTTTTGATCTTGAAATTTCTTTTTAATATTTTCTTTTACTATTTCTGGATTTTCTCTTAAAAATTTTATATCTATCATTTTTATTTTCCCCCTATTATTTTTTTGTATTATTCTTCAATTAATTCAAATCTATGTTTTTGACCAGTTGTATTTCCTGCTTTTTGGCTTACATCTGTTTCTTCTATAAACATTGCTTCTGGTCTTGCCCATAATTCATCTGTACCTAAATGTTTATATATTACTAAATTTTCTAAAGTTTCCGAATGTTTTGCAATTCCTATAACTTCTACTTTGTGTCCTTTAAAATGTTGATATTTTTTTCCTACTTCTACTTTTTTCATACTAAACATTCCTTTCTTATAACAAAAAAGCCCTTATGCATCTCTACATAAGGGCGAATAATCTTTTTTCGCGGTACCACCTTGATTTATCTCTTTAATTTGCTATAACCTGCAACAACTCGGTCTAGTTTTGCTAGAAATATCTTAAGAGTAGATTTCGTAAATTCTTTTTTCTGTTTTCACCAACCACAGACTCTCTATAAAAAGATTTTTTACTACTTAGTTCTTAATTAACATTTTTATTTTTATTTTTCTTTCTGTTATCTGATTGATATTCATATTATATCACAAATAATAAAAAAGTAAACTATTAATTTAAAATAATTTGTTTACTTTATTTTTCTATTTTAGAAACGATCATTTTTAAAGCTTTTTCTCTTGGTAGCATTATTGTATGTTCACAACCTGTACATTTTAATTTAAAATCAACACCTACTCTAGTTATCTCCCATATTTTACTACCACATGGATGTTGTTTTTTAGTTTTTACTCTATCTCCTACTTTATATTCCATTTTATGTTCAAAATAACCTTTCTATTTTGCTATTGTGGCAAAGCCACTTGCCCCGCAAGGCAAGCAACTTCTTTTCAATAGATCCAGATTCCTTCTCTTTCTAAAGATTGTCAAATTCTTTCGAAGGATTGTGTTTGAAATCTTGGATAATTTCCCTCACTACATTCAATCTGTCAATTTTGACAGTTAGAGATTCTCGGTAAGGAGATGTTGTAGCATTGAGACAAACCTTCACGTAAATCTGAAATTCGCTATGGATCTGTGGTGTTCTGCCGTTTTTAAACAGTTCAAAAATACGATCCACAAATTCGTCTTCCGTCATCTTGTTTTTACGAGCTTGTCTTTTTATGCCACCGCACGAATCTACAATCCGAAGTCGGAATGCAATGCCTCTCTCGTAGGTTTCTTTTTCTGATAATTTTCGACTGTAAATCTTCTTTTTAGTTCCAATCATAAAATCTAACCTCCCTTGAAACTGCTAAAAATTAAGTTTACATATTAATTATATCATAAAAATCTACCCTGAACAAGAAATTTTGTCCTGTGTTAGAAAATTTCTCTTTCTTTTAAAAATTTTGTTAACTTTTTTAAGTTTTGTATAAGATAAATTATATAAATTAATTAAATTCTTTTTAATAATCTTTCTTTTCCAATTACTTGCATTATTTCATATAAATCTGGTGTATTACATCTTCCTGTTAATTTAACTCTAATTACAGTACTAATGTCTCCAACATGACCTTTATATGCTTCTGGGTTTGTTTTGTATTCTTTAACTTCTCTAGCATATCCCATTTCTTCTGATAAATCTTTCATTTTGTTAAACCATGTTTGTTTATCATCATTTTCATCATAATATTTTTCAAAATAAGTTTTAACAATTTTTTCGATTTCATCTTTGTCTGTTATTTTTTGATATTCAAATTCACCGTTTTTGTCAAATTTTTCATCATACATATAATAAATTATATTTTTTACATCAGACCATTTTGCAATATCTTTTCTTGGTTTTGCATTTCCTCTTTCAATACCTAAAACTTTTAAAGCATAATCTTTGTCTTTAAGCATCTCTGCAAGTTCTTCATCAAATTTACTTGCCCAAGTATATGTAGCATCATATACTTCTTCTGCTGTAAATTTTGATATTATTCCTTTAGATACATCTAAAAGTTTTACCATATCAAATAAAGCTCCACTAACTCCCATTTTGTTTAGTTTGAAATCAAAATCTTTCATCATATCTTTATCTGGATTTTGTTTTCTCCAAATTTCAAAGTTAGAATTTGCAATATTCATTAAATATTCTTTTAAAGCTTCTTTTGGTATACCTTCTTTTGTATAGTAACTAACAGCAGCTTCTGGATCTTTTCTTTTACTTAATTTACGTTTTGTATCTCCTTCACGTTTTTCTAATGGAGCTGTATGCGCAAATTTTGGTGTTTTAAATCCTAATACTCTAAATAATTGTAAATGTAAAGGTACAGATGCTACCCATTCATCACTACGAGTAACTATTGTTGTATGCATTAAATGATCATCTACTGCGTGTGCAAAATGATATGTTGGTAAACCATCAGATTTGATAATAACAATATCTTGATCATTTTCTGGAAAATCTATATTTCCTTTTATTACATCTTTGTGTTTAATTTTTTTGTCTGGATTTCCTGGTGATTTGAATCTAATTATGTAAGGAACTCCAGCTTTTATTTTTTCTGCTGCCATATCGATAGGCATATTTCTACATTTTGCCCATTTTCCATAATATCCTGTTCTTTCTTGTGCTTTAGTTTGATTTTCTCTAATTTGATCTAATTCTTCTGGAGAGCAAAAACATGGATATGCATTTCCTTCTTCAAGTAATTTTTTTGCATAAGATTGATATATTTCTTTTCTTTCACTTTGAACATAAGGACCATAATTTCCTTTTCCTACTGTTTCGTCTGGATATAAATCGTAATCTTTGTATGCTCCTAATATTTCTTCTACACCGTTTTCAATTTTTCTTTTTTGATCAGTATCTTCAATTCTTACAAAAAATACACCATTTGTTTGTTCTGCAATTTTTTTAGCTATTAATCCTTGAAAAATACCACCTACATGTATAAATCCTGTTGGACTTGGAGCAACTCTAACAACTTCTGCTCCTTCTGGTAAATCTCTTTCTGGATATTTTTCTTCATAATAATTATAATCTTTCGCATCCGGAAAAATTAAATTTGCTAATTCTTTATTATCCATATTAAACTCCATCCCTTTCTTGCTTTCCTGAAAAGCACAAATAGTAAGGAAAATTTTATTCCAAACTATTTGTTTCTTATATTCATCTTTATTTTAAGTTTTTGTATTATATCATATTTAATTTAATTTGAAAAGTGTTTCACTCTTTTAATCCAATTTTTCTTTTTAAAACTTGCTTTTTCTCGTACAAGTTGCATTTACTTTACAGAATTGCATTTAATTTTTCACTTAACGTTTTTCTTTTTAATATTTATATATTATTAACAATTCCTTTTAAACTACAACTATATAGCAAATCATAATTATTTTTTACATAAATTTTTAATTATTTTATTAAAAATATTATATTGTTATATTATTAAAAATAACCAAAAACTAACAAAAAGGTAACAAAAAAGTAATACCAAGTTTTGAATAGCTTGGTATTACTGCATTTCATTAAACTTCCATAATAATTGGTAAAATCATAGGATTTCTTTTTGTTGTTTTGTATATATATTCTCTTAAATTATCTTTTATTGTTGATTTAATACTTGCCCAATCTGTAATGTGTTCATCAACACATTTTTGAACTTGGTAACCAATAACAGATTTTACATCATCCATTAAGTTTTCAGATTCTCTTACATATACAAATCCTCTAGAAATTATATCTGGTCCAGCTATTACTTCACCTGTTGCAGAATCCATTGTTAAAACAACAATTATTAAGCCATCTTGTGATAAATGTTGTCTATCTCTTAAAACTATGTTTCCTACATCTCCAACGCCTAGACCATCTACCATAACTTTTCCAAATGGTACTGTGCCTGTAAGTTTAGCTTCATCTTGATTCATTTCCAAAATTCTTCCATTTGTTAATAAAAAGATATTTTTATTATCATAACCTAATGATTTTGCTGTCTCACTATGTGCTATTAATTGTCTATATTCTCCATGTACTGGAACAAAATATTTTGGTCTTACTAAAGAAAGCATTAATTTTTGTTCTTCTTGGCAAGCATGTCCTGAAACATGGACATCTGCTAAAGCACTATATACTACTTCTGCTCCGATTTTCATTAAATCATCAATTACTTTTGCAACATATTTTTCATTTCCTGGAATAGGAGTTGCTGAAATAATTACTAAGTCATTTGCAGTAATATTTACTTTCTTGTGTTCTCCATTTGCCATACGAGTTAATGCAGACATTGCTTCACCTTGACTACCTGTTGTAATTATAACAAGTTGATCATCTGTATAATTTTTTACCATGTCTATATCGATAAAAACATTTTTTGGAACATTTATATATCCTAATTCAATTGCTGTTTCTATCATATTAATCATACTTCTACCACATACAGCAATTTTTCTATTGTTTTCCACAGCTGCATCAACAATTTGTTGAACTCTATGCACATTTGATGCAAATGTTGCAACTACAATTCTTTTTTTACAATTAAAGAATAATTTATCAAATACTTCTCCAACTGTACTTTCAGACATTGTGTATCCTTTTCTTTCTGAGTTTGTACTATCTGATAATAAAGCTAAAACTCCTTTATTTCCAAGTTCTGCTAAACGACCTAAATCTATTCTTGCATCATCAATTGGTGTATAGTCTATTTTGAAATCACCAGTATGAACAACAGTACCAACTGGTGTATGAATAGCTAATGCAACTGCATCTGGAATACTATGTGAACTTCTTATAAATTCAACTCTCATCTTTCCAAGTACAATAGTTTGACCTTGTTTTACAACTTTTAGTCTTGTTATTTCTTTTAAATGATGTTCTTCTAATTTATTTTCGATTAAACCTGCTGTCAATTTTGTAGCATAAATTGGTATATCTCCTAATTCTTTTATAAAATAAGGAATAGAGCCAATATGATCTTCATGTCCATGAGTTATTACTAATCCTCTAATTTTTTCTCTATTTTTTACTAAATAAGTAAAATCTGGAATTACTAAATCTATTCCAAGCATATCATCTTCTGGGAATGATACACCACAATCTACTATTACAATATCATTTCCATATTCAAAAACAGTTATGTTTTTTCCTATTTCTTGAATTCCACCTAAAGGTATAATTTTTAAATGATCTTTTTTGAATCCAACTTCCTCTTGGGCGCCAACTAAATCTTTTTTGTTCTTTCTTGTTGTTCTTGTTTTATTAGTATTTTTGTTAGTATTTTGATTTCTTGTCTTTCTAGTTGTCTTTTTAGTATTTTTGTTTTCTGTTTCATTATTGTTTTCTACTTTGATTTCTATATTTTCTTTTAATTCCTTTGTTGATTCAGCTACAACTGCATTCTCCTTATTTCTTGTGTTTGTTTTAGTATTTGTATTTCCAGCAGTTCCCCTTCTTTTCCTTGTTGTTCTATTTATTGTTGGTTTAAAATTTGTTCTAGTTCTAGTTTTCTTATCTTTTGAAAACACTGCATCTGTATATTGAACTTCTGATTTTGTATTGTTATCCATATATCAAATTTGCAATTTTACTCTTTATTTTTATTACATTTTATTTTTTATTTTCTCATTCTCTTATAGTAAAATTGCTCTCCTTTCTTTATTTTTTATCGCATAAAAAAATAGCTTAATTTTATTAAACTATTCGAAAATTAATACTTTTTGGAATTATTAAAAGACTATTAAATTTAGCTTATATTTTTATAATTTAGCTAAATTTTAATATTGATAAAATAAATATAAATACAAATATTCTATTTGTGTATCTTATATTTTATGATTTACAATTTTATGTTTTATATTCAATATTTTGTTTATTATTTTTTAATTTTAAACCGTTTACACACCTTTAATATAAATATACCCTTGTCTCTTTTCTTTTATATTAATTAACGATTTACTATTCCGTTTCCGTACTGTTTATTTTTAATAATTTACTAATTAATTTTCCGAACAATTTGTTAATAAATTTTTTTAAATCTCTTTTTATACTGTTTGGTATTATACACTATTTTTTCATTATTGTCAAATAAAAAGAAAAACCCCGTATTAGCTACGGGGAAAAACGATCTTTTTGATTCAAATTTCGAGAATCTTAATAGAAGTCGTTTTTTGAGGTTTTAGTTAAGCTGCAAACTCAACAGTAAAGTCGAGAATCGGTTCGAAACGCAATTCCGTGTCAATTTCCATCCAAAGATTATGTCGATAAGACATATACATTCGAAATAAGATGCCAAAAGCATTTCCATCAGAGTTCTCAAGGATCACCTTATAGCGATGTGCTTTCACCTTGGTAACATTCAGCGAAGTTCCATGCTTTTTGTAACATTCCAGAGTTTCCAGAAAATCGTCCTCAAAAGACGAGTTAACAGAGTTAAACTCGACTTCGAAAGCTTTAATTTCTGTACAATTTCGTGCATGTGCAATGTTTTCTGGCTTTCTGGTAATTCCGATGAATTTTACTTCTTTCCGTTCTTTGCTGCTTTTCATTATGTGCATAATACTACCTCCATGTAAATAAAAAAATTTATACCTACATTTTTATTATACCATATTATGTAAATAAAATCAATTTTTTAAATTCCACTTTTTTACACTTATAATTATAATTCCAAATTATACTAAAATAGTGCTATATCTTTATCATAACATAGCACTATTCGTTTCATTATTTTAATTTTAAATTATATTTTTATTCAATAATTGTTGCTCCTATAATACCAGCATCATTATTGTATTCTGCTGTACAAAATTCTGGCTTTGCTGAATTGAAAGTTGCATTTGGTTCCATTATTTCACTAATTAATTGTTTGTATAATGCTGTCTCTTTCCAATATGCAAAACTTCCTCCAAAGCACACAACTTCCGGTTCAAATATATCTATATAATTGCATATTCCTGTTTTTAAATATTCTATATATGTATGTATATCTTGTAAAACTTTTTCTCTATTGGCAGGAATAATTTTTTCTCTTAATTCTTGTCCAGATATATCACTATCTATATCTAATGTTTCTGAAATTTTTAGTCTTAAAGCTTTTATAGATGCATAAGCTTCCAAGCAACCTTGTTTTCCGCAACTACATTGTCTACCACCTTTATTTACAACCATATGTCCTAATTCAAACCCAGAAAATCTTTTTGGCTCCAGCAATTTTCCTCTCATAAAAACTGCTCCACCAATTCCTGTCCCTATATTTATAAATACACAATCATCATATTTTTTCATTGCACCATATTTTTTCTCTGCAAGAGCAGCACATTTTCCATCATTTCTAATATAAATTGGTATATTAAAATTTTCTTTTAAAGCTCCTACTAAATTAAAATCTTTAATATTTAAATTTCCTGCTTTTACAATATATCCATTTGAAATTGTTCCTGGTGATGCAATTCCTATAAGCTCAATTTGTTCAATTTGTACATTATTTTCTACTAGTAATTCATTTATCATTCTAGTAATTTCTTTTACAATGCTTTCTTCAATATTTACTCTGTCTTGTCTTGTTAAAATTTTATCTTTTGTATTTCCAATTATTTTATCTTCTTCAATTAGTCCAACTCCTATATGACTTCCACCTAAATCTACACCTATTCTCATAATATATATTTGCTTGTTTTTATATAATTCAAGCTCTCCTTTTCTTTTGAATTATTTGCTTAAATTATATATTTTGATGTATAAAAAGTCAAACTTAAATCATTTAAAAACTAATTCACTTTTTCAATATATGTGTTATAATACTTACAATATATTACATTATAAATTAGGAGAAAATTATGAAATTAGTAGTTCCAAATTATTTTAAAGAATTCAAATGTATTGCAGATAAATGTAAAGATTGTTGTTGTATTGGCTGGGAAATTGATATTGATGAAACTACAGCTAAATATTATAAATCTTTAAAAACGGATTTTGGTAAAGAACTTTGCCAAAATATATCTTTTGGAGAAACAAATCATTTTATTTTAGATTCAAAAGAACGTTGTCACTTTTTAAACGAAAAAAATTTATGCAATGTTTTTTTAGAAATTGGTGAAAATCATTTATGCCAAATTTGTTCTGAGCACCCTAGATATTATGAGTGGTTTAACGGCATTAAAGAAGGTGGCATTGGATTATGTTGCGAAGAAGCTTGCAGAATAATTCTTTCTCAAACTAATAACTTTTCTACAGAAGAAAAAAATATTGAATTTGAAGAATGTGATGAATATGATTCTGTTCTTTATGACTTACTATATATTTCAAGAAAAAATATAATAGACTTTTTTAATAATAATTCTGAATTTTCAGAATCACAAAAATCAAAAATTATTTTATTATATTCAAATGAACTACAAAATTGTATAAATTCTGATAATTTTGAAAAAGCAAAAAAATTACAAATTTCAGATTTTAAAAATTTATTTGTACATTCAAACTCAAATATTCAAAAATGTACAACTTTAGAAAATCAAACATCATTAAAAAATCTTTTACATTTCTATATAAATTTAGAACCACTTGATATTAAGTGGACTGAATATTTGAAAAATCAAATAGATTTAGTTGAAATTTATTATAAAAATATTAGTGAATTTGAAAAAAACAATCCACAAATTAATCAATATTTGAGTAATTTAGCTATTTATTTTATTTGGAGATATTTTCTTAAAGGATGCTTTGATAGTGATATTATTTCAAAAGTTGCTTTTATGGTAGCAAGTATACACATTATCAAATTTTTATTTTTCTGTAAGTGGTACAAATATAATTCAATTACATTAAATGACTGTATTTTAATTGTAAAGCAATACTCTAAAGAAATTGAATACAGTGATACTAATATGTATGAAATTCTTGATTCCTATTATTTTAATAATGAATTTAAAGTAGAAAATTTGTTAAGATTATAAAGAAAAAGCAGGGCTAATGCCCTACCTTATCTTTAAAAAATGCTTTCTAATCAACAGTTCAAAATCCTCAACCAATTGCCATGCCGGTACTGATTCCCAATACATTACAGACTTTTGTGACATCCACAAAGCAGTTTGTGTATATACATACTTAAATATAATAAATATTGCATATTGTAATTTTCTTGAATCACTTTTACCATATGTTTTATTTGTTCTGTCAATTGAATCAAAAAATAAAATACAAGTACTAATTACATGGAACTTATCGTAAATACTATTGATTAATCTTATTTGTTCAATATTATTTGCTTTATGCTCCTCTAGTAATTTTATCTTTTCCTTTCTTTTATCAACAACAACTTGCTTTAATTCTTCAAAAAATTCATCACAGTTAAAGTCTCTAACAGGTTCAAGTTTCTCATCCAAAGCAATGTCTTTTATACAAATACTTAACACTCGAATATACTTTTCAAATTCTTTTGCAATATCTAATTTTAACTTTCTTCTTGTTTCTTTAAAATCAAATTCTAATTCGATTAATCCACTAAATAAAGCATATATAAAAACTGCTTCATTCGTTTCATAAGTCCCTAAAAAGCTTGTTGGCACACCATAAACAATATCCATTGATATTGTTTCATCTGCATTTTGCGCAATTTTAAATTGGCATATCTTTCTTGCAAGTTCTATGCAATCATACCGATCTTTGTCTCCTAGAGTTTCAAAATAAATTGAAAATTCTGATATTATTTGGTTGATTTTTTCGTATTTGGTCATTTGTGTTTTCCCCCTTAATTGTGGTTGGATTGTTAATCGTTACTTTTTACAGTATATCACGTTTTGTAAAATTATGTCAACTACTTAAACTTTCTACTTGTTCAACTTTCTACTTTTTTTACTTTAAACTTTCTGCTTTTTTTACTTTTTCCACATTTCAAACTTATATTTGGCAATTACTTCTACTTTAATATTCTTTCAAATAATATTCAATCAAAGTTTGGTATTTTTTTGAATTTACTACCTTCTATATGATTTGTATTATACTATTATAAAATATTATTAAACTTCGCTTATTACAAATTACAATTCACTTGGATTATAATCTGGATTATCTTTATATAATTGTATTTGATCTTTTGAAATATTTTCAACTATAAGTTCATTTGTATTTTTATCATATACATTATATTTTTCTTCGTTTTCTTTAATTTCATCAATTTTTAATGTATTATCTATTTCATTTTTTTCTTCTATATTTATATTTTTTATGTAAATTAACATGCTTATTATTAAAATTATTACTATTATACAAAATATATATTTTCTTTTCTCCATAATTTCTCATATAATCAATTATATAGAAATATTAAGCTATATAATTGTTCAATCCCTTTCTATACTAATATTATATTTATATTAAAATCCGTTTTTGCTTGACCAACTTAAATTTTTAATTTCAGAAAAATCTGTTAAATTTGAATTTCCACTTAACAACAATGTATTTAACTTTCCTTCATTACTATTATTCAAGACTTTAACAATACTCAAATTTCTAGTCGTTTGAGTTTCATTATTTTCATTAGTATACTGAATAATATCTTGTAAGCAATTATTTTGTAAATCTAAATAGTTTAATTGTTTCAAATTTTCCAATCCATGTAAAGAAGCTATTTTATTAGATTGTAATATTATTTTATTTATATTAATATTATTCTTTAAATTTTCTAATGATGTTACATTATTTTGAGATAAATTTAATTCTTTTAAATTAGTTAATGTTTCAATTCCAGATAAGTCTGAAATATTAGCCCTATATATATTTAATGTTTCTAATTTACTATATCCTGATATGCCTCTTATATTATTTATAGGACTTTTTTCACTTCTATCATTTCCTGTTAAATTTAAAACTTTCAATGAATTTTTAAAGCTTGCATTTTCAAAACCATCTAAACTATTTAACCCTCTGTTACTATTTCCAGTAGCAATTTCTTCTAGGTACGGACAATTTTTAGCTAAATTACTCAAAACTTCTTCTGTAAGTCCTTGATTAATATATCTTACTTTTTTTAAGCTATTTGGATATTTACCATATAAATATTGTCCATCCAAATAAATTTCTTCAACTGAATCTGGTAATTGAACTTTATTTCCAGAGCCATATATCAAAGTTACCTTTTTTAAACTTGTACATTTACTCAAATCTATAACTTTATCAGTTTCTATACATTTTAATCCCAACTTTTCTAATCCTAAATTAGGTTTATTTAAGGATTCAAACATTTTTGAATTTTTAACATATAATCCACCTATTTCAAGAAATCTATTTGGTGAGTATATATATCCATCTTTTATTCTATTCAAAGTTTCTAGTATTTTTATTAGTTCTATATTTTCATTATCTAAAGCTAAATTTTCCAATTTTAAATTATCATTCAATAGTTCTAAACCATTATATTCACCATTTTCATTCAAAGTACCTGTTACTACATTTGTGCCATATAAAACAATTTCTACTAAATTTGGCATATTTTTAACAAAAGATATTGTATGCAATTTCGATATATTTTCTAAATTTAAATATTTTACTGAGTTTAACGTACTTAATACTTCGTTTATTAAATTATCTGTTTCTGATTGAGATAATTCATTTCCTGCATTATCTAATATATTTAAATTTGTTAAATCTAATTTTTCTATTTTAGACTTATTTTTTAATAAAATAAAATTTTCTTTATTTATGTTTTGACTTTTTAATGATAAATTAGTCGTATTTTCATCTAACACTAATAATGAATATTTTGATGATATAGAAATATAGTCTCCACATTTATATATAACATTCTTTATTGATAGCAGAGATTCTCCATTAATATTTTCATTACCTTCTAAATATAATTTATTAATTTTTTTGAAATTTTTTAAATATTCTACTCTTTTTATATCATTTTTTGATAAGTATAATTCTGCTATATTTTCCAAGCTATTTATACATTTTAAAGAATCATCTTCTGAACTATAATTAATATCTTCATTTTTTCCTAAAGAACATTCTTCTGCATATATATAAGTTAAATTTTTAGAATTTTCTAAACCATTTAACGTAGTTAAATTACTATTCTTAGTTAATTTCAAATAATATAAACTTGTACAATTTTCTAATCCTTTTGTATTGTATAAATCACAATATTGAGCATATAAATATGTTAGTTTTTGCAAGTTTTGTAAACCTTCTAAATTATTTAACATACTATTATTAGTTAATAGCAACAAATACAAATTTTCAAATCCTCTCAGACATTCTATTGTTGATATTTTATTATTATTTAAATATAAATATTTAATATACTTTTTGGATTTTAATTTTTCAATTGGTGTTATATTGGTTACATTTGATTTTAGTGCATATAATCCTATCCAAGAAAAATCAGTTTCTCTATCACTAAAATAATCTTTTCCAAATATTCCAAAATATTCTAAATTTTTCAAATCGGCATTGGCAATTCCTATATTTTCATCACATAAATTTTCAATTTGTTTATTGGCCTCTTCTTCATTCATTGTTGATGGAAAATAAAAATATAATCTCTGCAATTTTGTACAATTTTCCATATCTTTATAATTTTCAATTTTTGAATTGTCAAAAAATATATAATTCAAATTAACTGCTGAGCCTATTCCCTCTAGATTATTAATATTCACATTGCTAAAAGTTAATCTTTTTAAGCTTCCTAAATTATACATTAATTTCAAATCTAAATTACTATTAGTAATATTCAATTCTGTAACATTTAACAAATCCTTATAAGTTACATCTTTTTCTAATCCTAAAGCTTTTGCCCAATCGCTTCCTTTTGACATACCAGATATTGGTTTTGACAATTCTTTATCAGCTTTTATTGCTTCATCTGTAGCACCAATTCTATTTTCATTCGTACTTCCACAATAATATACTTTTAAATCACTTGTTATACCATATATATCATTAAAATCTGCCCATATTGTTTTATTAGTTAATGAATTATCACCACCTTTTATTTGACTTTTTATGTCTTCTGGCAATTCGGATTTTTCAATAAAATAATAAGTATTTCCAGATGAGCTATCCATAAAAAAATAATTATTATTCATTGCTTTTTGTATGTATTTTCTGCTTCCATTTATATCTTTTAAAAAATATTCGATTTTATTATTAGAATTTTCTGTAGTACCATACAATTTAATATATTGCTCTTGCATAAATTCCTCTAATACTGCAACACTTTGCATATATGTTGCATTTTGTGCTTGAGTAATAATTCCATTATCTCCTATTGTTGCATTTAAACTTACTCCAGCTAAAATTAGCATTACTATTATTGAAATTACTAGTGCTATTAGTGTGATACCATTTTGAAATGATCTTCTTTCGTTCATTTGTGCTTTTTCCTCCTATGTTTTTTATAATTAGTTAGGAGAAATATATTTGTATTTATATTTCTCCTTTTAAATCCATAAAAAACAAATTGTCAGATTAAACGCTATAAAAAATAGCTTTGTCTAATGACTTTTGCTTTTCTTTTTGAAAGAAAACCATTTCAAAACCTTCTCTTATTCTATTTTTATGGATTTTCCTTAATTACGTTAATTAAAGAAAAAAAAAAAGACATAAAATAGTATATTTTCATATACTTTCATGTCTTTTTTATTAATTATTTTTATAATTATTTCATAGGAAATAAAACTTTAACTGTTGACTTAAATTTAAGTAAATGGTAGAATTTTATCAAATAAAAGCAATCTTTAATTAACGTAATTAAAGGTTGTTTTTTAGAGACATTACTTTCTATTTACAGTCTCTAAGCAATGATTCCATTCCGCAGATGAAATTAAAATTGCGAGCGGATTCAGCGTTCTTTCGCTGCATTTCTTCAATATACCGTCTCGATGACGTTACTGGCCCGCTTGTCATGCTTGATGCTCTTGAAGCTTTCTCTTCCTCTTCCCAAGAATTTACCTTTGGTGTTGGATAAAACTGATACTTACTCCATTTGCTTCTCTCTTCGTGCCCATCAACTATATGATGATACCGATCCCATACATCTTTTACTGTTCTTGCTCTCATACGCATTTCCTCCTAGAATCAAAACAAATATAATATTGTTCACAATAATAATTATATCATATTTTAATAAACTTATCAAATTTTAAAATTCTTCTCTTTCTAAATCTTTATTCTATCCAATTAAATATTTATCTTATTTACCACTTAGAATCATCACTCCACTTATTTCCATCTTTTATTAATTGTTCTTTATTTATTAATCCTACATTTTTTTCTAAGTTTATTTTTAATAATTTTCCATTTTTATTTAAATCTTTTAATATCTGTAATGTATTATATTTTATTGTTTCATTTCCAACATTCTTATAAAAATTATCATATAATGCATTATTATTTAAATCTAGAATTTCTAATTTTTTCAAATTTGTTATTGCAGCAATATCCGTTATACTAGAATTTTTTATTACTATACTTCTTAAATTCACTAAATTTTCTAATCCATCTAATGAAGATATTCCTGTTTTATCAAAATCTATAGTCTCTAATTTTTTAAGTTTCTCTATTCCAGATAATGATTTCAAATTATAATAATTATAATCATAATTTCCTAAATATATATGTTTCACGACATTATTATCTGAAAAATTATTTAAAACTTCTAATGAATTAAACATTTCTGAACTATAACTTGAAATATTTATACTTTCCAAATTATTCAAAATTTTTGCATTTTCAAATAATTTATTTAATCCATCTTGCGTTACAGTTGTAATACTTAATAATATATATTTTAAATTTTCTGCTTCTGTTATGTCTGGTAAATATGTTGTTGCATTTTGAGCATAATTTTTGCAACTCCTTGGTACTTTAATCGAAAAATTAGGATATCCTATACTAATATTAATCAAATTTTGACAATTACTAAAATCTATAAATTTATTTTCATTTGCATCTATATTAAGTACATAATTATATCCAGTAGCTAAAAAATTTGTTATTTCCGTACAAGTATTAATTTTTTTTAATAAATTATAATTTGTTATTAAAATTCCACTAGTCAAATTATCAAAAAAACCTTTTTGAGATTCATTTAAACAATTTGATATAACTGCTTGAATTGTATTTAACTCTATATTTTCATTATCTATTGCTAATGTTTTTAATGAAATTTTTTTGTTAATAGTTAAATTTTCTAATAAACTTAAATCTGTTACACTTGTACCTCTCAAATCTAATTCAACTAAATTTGGCATATTTTTCACAAATTCAATACTTGTTAAATTACTTAAACCATAAAGTTGTAAAACCTTTAAATTACTATTAGTTGAAAGTATTTCATTTAATCTTTCATTCGTAAGCTTTGAACAACCATACAAACTTAATTTTTCTACTTCTTTATTATTTTTAAGAGATGCTATTTCAGCAGAACTATCTTCTAAATTTCTATTAGTATAGTCTATTGCTTTTTCAGTATTAAATAAAGCTAAATATTTTGAAGGTATTGTCTTATTTTGATTTGAAATATTTATTACAATATCTTTAATTAAAACCATATCATCCATTACTATCTTCTCATCTGCATCTAAAAATAACTGTTGCAAACTCGAAATTTCTTTTATATAACTAATCCATTTTAAATTATAAGCATTCCTTAATGATAATATTTTTAATTTTTTTCCTTCTAAACTAGCTAAAGAATCTAAATCTTTATTTTTTCCATTGTTTTCTAACGCTAAGTCATATACTTCATTATTTCCTAAATTATGGCAATAACTTGCATAAACTTCTTTTAAATTATTCATATTTTTAAGTTCTTTTAAATCTTTTATGTTTGTACTATCACAAGTAAAAGATTCTATATTCACATAACTTTCAATCCCTTTTAAACTCTCTATCTTACTATTACTACAATCAAAGATTTTTACAGCTTTTTTAGTACCTTCAGTCATTCCTTCTAAAAATTCTAAGTTTGTAAGATTTGTACATTTTTTTATATTTAATATTTGCAAATTATTCCATTCGGCTTCAAAATTTTCTGTAAAAAATTTTTCTACTTGTTCTTGTTGCATATTCTTTAAATTAATAGTTGCTATATTTTTCAATTTTTTTAATTTACTATAATCTCCTATTGTACTATTTTCTATGTTTATTTCTTCAATTCTATTGGCATTTTCAATACCATCTAAACTATCTATTTTAGCATCTACTATATTAATAGATTTTAAAGAATAAAAGTTATATAATTCCTTCATATCTTCATTTGAAATGTTTCCAGTTAATGTTATTCTATTAACTTTTTTTATATCTTCTGCAGTCATTTCATTTCCATTATTCAATCTTTTTGCCCAATTATTATTTTCTGAAAATACAATTCTAGTTGGATTATCATTATCTAATTCTTGTTTTGATATTCCCAAAATATTATTTTCATTTTTACAATAATAAACCTTTAAATCAGAAGTAATTCCATACAAATCTTCCAATTTTATAAAATCACTATATGTTTTATTCAATGTATCACCATCTTTTAAATTCTTTTGTAATTCTTCTGGTAAATTTGCTTTATTAATTATATAATAAGCCTTTCCATTTTCATCTAGGACATAATCGCATGAACCATATCCATTTCTTCTTGGACTATAAATCCAAGAAGAACTTTCAGAATTGTTCAATAATTCAGTTATTTTATTTTCCTCTGAATTCATCTCTTCATAATGTTCAACATAATAATTGTTAAAATATTCTTCTAACATAGCAACACTTTGCATATATGTTGCATTTTGTGCTTGTGTTATTATTCCATTATCACCTATTGTTGCATTTAAGCTTACTCCAGCTAAAATTAGCATTACTATTATTGAAATTACTAGAGCTATTAGTGTGATACCTGCTTTGTTGTTTAAGTTATTCACATTTGTTATGCAAATCTTTTCTAATTTCTTATTGCTATATTGTTGATAAAATTCTTTTTCATCAACTTTGTTAATATTTTTATTATCAGCAATATCATTCTGAATTTGAAATGATTTTCTTTCGTTCATTTGTGCTTTTCCTCCTATGTTTTTTATAATTAATTAGGAGAAATATATTATATTTAATTTTATCGCCATAAATTTACATTCAATATAATTTGCAAAATTTACTACATGTTTAATTAAACGATTTATATTTCCCCTTTTAAATCCATAAAAAACAAATTGTCAGATTAAACGCTAAAAAATAGCTTGTCTAATGACTTTTGCTTTTCTTTTTGAAAGAAAACCATTTCAAAACTCTCTTTTATTTTATTTTTATGGATTTTCTTTAATTACTAGAATTAAAGAAAACAATAAAAGACCTGAAATAGTATATTTTTATATACTTTCATGCCTTTTTTATTTATTATTTAATATTGATTTTTGAAAAAATATTATTTATTTTGTTGACTTGAAATCCAGTAAATGATAGAATTTTATCAAATATAAAAAGTCTTTAATTCTAGTAATTAAAGACTTTTTATATTTATAATTATATTTGTCACTATTTATCAAATTATTTAATAATATAGTAGAATTATTATTTGCCTTTACTTAAACTGGAATTAAGTTTTTACTATTAAAGGCTTTCTATCTTGGTTCTTTTTCCATTCAATTAAATATCTATCAATTTTTCTTTCTAATCTCATATACTCATCACATTTTTTACACTATTTCAATGTGTTTTATCACATTTTTTGCATTGTTTTGTGACGCTTTTTCACATTTTTTGCATCGTATATTATTATTGATATGATAATATAATAAAAAATAACTAATTCAATATATATTAACTAATTTTCTTCTGTTCTTTACAATTGTGCTTAATATTCATTGTTTTGTAGCACAGTTGTAAATTTTAAATTGTTCATTACCAACCAGACTTACTATTCCATTTTAAATTTTCAGACTGTTAACAATTTTAACATCAATCTTTTTATCTAATTAATTATTTATTCTTCAACTGTATTCTCGTAATTTTTTGCATCATAATTTGGATCTATTTTATAAATATATAGTTCATCTTCACTTGGTGCTGAATGCAAAATATTTCCATTTTCATCTTGTATATAATATTCTTGTGTTTCATTGTTATAGGATATTTCAAAATTATTTGCATTATTTTCTTTTTTTGTATTTCTGTTTCTTATTATTACAGCCATTACTATAATTAATAAAATTGCAACAACTATACATACTGTTAATTTTATTTTTTCTTTATTCATTAACTCCAATTTTCCTCTCTGTAATTTTTATATTATCACTTTACTTTTATCAAAAATAGTACTTATTTACTATATATTAATTTCATATATTTTTTAATTACCAGCCACTCTTCGCAGACCATGTTAAACTTGATAATGGTGACCAATTTATAATATTATCATTTCCACTTAAATATAATTTCTCTAGTTTTCCATTTTTGCTTTTGTTTAAATTTGTTAATAAATTAATATTATTTATTGTTTTTACACTTCCATCTGTATCTGTATAAGTTGCTGTATCAGATATTGCATTATTTTCCAAATTTAATTTTGTTAAATTTGTTAAATTTTCTAGTGGTTTTAAATTGCTTATATTGTTATTTTTTAGAATTAATTCCTGCAAATTATTTAAAAATTCTAATCCTGAAATTGATTGAATATTTGCATTATTTAAATATACTTTCGTTAATTTTGTACAATTTTTTATTGCACTTATATCCAATTTTCTACTAGTATAACTTAATTCTATATTTTGTAAATTAGGAAATTTTTCAATACCATTTAAGTCTTGAAGTATACTTTGAATCTCATTTCCTGATAAACCAGATAAATTTAAGTATGTCACTTTAGGTAATTCACATTCCAAATATTCTGATAAACTTGTAATTCCAAGATTCACTAATCTTGTCAATGTTATATTTTCTACATTTGGTGTATTTTTAAAACTTTCAAAAAACGCTTTGGTGTATTTTCCATCTTGTGTAGAACAAGGCATATATATAGCAACTACCTTCAATTTATCTGAATTTTCTGTAAAAATTGGCAAACAGACTCCTAATGTAACTTTCTCTATTGTTTTTGGTAAATAAATATTACCATATATTCCTCTCATCATAACTTCTTGTAATTCTGTATTAGTTAAATTTATAATAGCCTCTTTTTCTCCTATAGAGCTTTCCCACTGAGTAGAATATAAATATTTTAATCCTTTTAAATTTTCTACATATTTAAATGTTTTCATATCACTGCAGTTTAATCCACTCATACCATCACCATTCGTACTATACCAAAATCTATAATTACTATTAACTCTTAATCTATTTATAGTATCCACGATTTTTGCAAATCCAGTTCCATCTGAAACTCTTAATGTCTTTAACTCTTTTGCATATTCATTTAAATTTACTAATGAATTTTCTCCTTTTACTCCTGTATTTCTTAAATCAAGTTCTATTAATCCTGTTACTTTATTATTATTTATAAAGTCTACACTCGTAAGTGTTGTATTATCTTTCAATGTTAAATATTTTAATTGTTTCATGCTAGATAATATTGCATTAAATTGTGTATTATTTATTTTTGTACAACCTTCTAAATTTAAGTGTGTTATTGTTGTGTTTCCATATAAATCTGAATATAATTCATCATATGTTACATTTGCTGGTGTATAATAATCTGCAACATTGTAAACTGTTCCAGTTAAAAATTTTACTGGCAAACTATAATTTGATCCACATGCTATTATTTGATCTTTTATTACATTTACATTCATTGTTGTACTGCAACCTGATAAATACAAATATCTTAATGCTGTATCTTCTTTAAAATAACTTACATTTGCTAAATTCACATTATCTTTTAAATTTACTTGATATAGAGATTTTTTGTTTGCTAGACTAGAGATTGACATTCCTGTTTCAGTACTTTCTTTACTTTCTATCCCACTATCAATAATTGTTCCTAATTTGTTTCCAACACCACATAAATATACAATATTATTCATATTTTTCATACCATTTAATGAAGTTAATTGATTATATTCGCATCTCAACAAAATTAAATTTGCAAAATCTTTAATTTCAGTTAAATCACCAGTTATATTATTATTGTTTATTGATAAATATTTTACTGCATTTTTAGTCGCGCTTGACAAACTTTCTAAAGGTACTAAATTCGTAATAACCTTTGTTGTTTTTTTTGAATTATAAGAAGTTGTTACATTTGTATCAGATATATAACTTCCATTTCCTACAACTGCAAGATATTCTAAGTTACTAAATTGTGCATCTTTTATTCCATTACACAATGTTGCTAGTTCATTATCATCTATATTATATAAATATAAATATTTTAATTTATTTACTTTTGATAGACTACTATAATCTGCAATTACTGAACTCTTGAAATAAACATAATTTAACTGTGGACAATTTTCTATTCCTACTAAATTATTTAACGTTTTACTATCAATTGTTAGTTCTCTTAATGACACTAAATTGTAAAACATTGAAAAGTCTGTTACTGATGATGTTGAATCTATTGTTAATTTTGTTACACTTTTTACTTCTTCTGCTGTTAATACTCCATCTGATTCTCCGTCTGTATTATCAAAGTCTTTTAGCAAATTATATATATCAGAATTTTCAGCAACTTTAAATACTGGTCTTCTTGGACTATCTGCATCTAAATCTTCAACTGTTTTTCCCATTATTGAATCTGTACCATTTGAACAATAGTATACTTTTAAATCTGATGTTAATCCATATACATCGTTTAATTTTGAATAATCAGCATAAGTGCCTTCTCCGGCTTCTCCACCTTTTATTTGATTTTTTATTTCATCTGGCAAACCACTTTTCTTTATCAAATAAAGAGCATGCCCTTCACTATCTACTATATATCTTAATCCACCAACACCTTCGTTTGCAGGTATATAGAACCAAGTTGGCTCCATTGTTGTTAACGTTAGTACTTTACTTTCATCTTTTTTACTCATTTCTTCATAATGTTCAACATAATAATTGTTAAAATATTCTTCCAAAGCAGCAATACTTTGCATATATGTTGCATTTTGTGCCTGAGTTATAATACCATTATCGCCGATAGTTGCATTTAAACTTACCCCTGCTAAAATTAGCATTACTATTATTGAAATTACTAGTGCTATTAAAGTTATACCATTTTTACTTTTTATTTTTTCTTTTTGAGTAATACTTTGAAATGATTTTCTTTCGTTCATTTGTGCTTTTCCTCCTATGTTTTTTATAATTAATTAGGAGAAATATTTTTTATTTATACTTCTCCTTTTAAATCCATAAAAAACAAATTGTCTACTTAAACGCTATAAAAAATAGCTTTGTCTAATGACTTTTGCTTTTCTTTTGAAAGAAAACCATTTCAAAACTTTCTTTTATTCTATTTTTATGGATTTTCTTTAAGTACAATGATTAAAGAAAACAATAAAAGACATGAAATAGTATATTTTTATATACTTTCATATCTTTTTCCACTCTTTCACATTATTCATTTTTAAAAAAAATCAATACTATTTATTGACTTAAAATTCAGCAAATGATAGAATTTTAACAAATATAAAAAGTCTTTAATCATTGTAATTAAAGACTTTTTTATTATTTCTTTTCTAATGTCATATATTATGTGATATTAAAATTTCTAAATTCATAATTTTCATTTTTTTATTTAATTTGAAAATTACTTAATTTATTTCTCTTTCTAATTCATCAATATTTTCTATTTCTTCTTTTGTTAGGCCTGTTGTTTTTATAATAATGTCTATATCTATTTTATTTTCTAAAAGTTTTTTCGCTACTTCTATTTGTTTTTTTCTTTCACCTTTTTCTTCTGCATAGCTTAATGCTGATCTTCTATCATATTCATCTAATTCTCTTATTGTTAATGCATTATACACTTCTTCATCATTCATTACTTCATCTACTATTGCATTTATTTCTTGTATACTTTTCTTCATATTTATCAGTTCCCCCTTTTCTTTTTCGTTGAGCTGATTTGAGATATATGCTAACCAGATTTCTTCATCTCCTTTTATCTCTTTTACACTTTCTATAAATTTGGGAAGTTGTATGTAATGAAACTCTATTTTATCTGTTATAATTTCATTATTAAAATCTCTTCTCAGTCTTGCAACTTCGTGATATGGTCCTTCTTTAAATTCATTATAATCTAATATCATTATTACTATTGTTTTTTTAGCATTATTATAATCTTGACCTTTTTCTAATGAATTTCTATATAATGTAGAACCATAATACAAACTTCTATTAACAATATTATACTTGTTACTAGTCTGAATTTCAACATTTATTTGCTCTTTGTTATCAATTTCTGCCAACAAATCTAATCTATTTCCTTTATTATTTGTTGTAGTCTTATCTAATGTTACTTCTGTTTTTACTATTATATTAGTTATCTCTATTTTTAATATTGCTTGTAAAAAGTCTTTCAATAAATGCACATTTTCATTTTTTCCTAGTGCTATTTTAAATACATCATCATTTCTTAAACTAATCTCATTTCTATTATATTCCTTATATTTTCTTTGTTTTAATATCATTATTGATTCTCCTCCTTAAATAATTAATAATTTTTCAAAAAATCAATCATTCATTTTGAACTTTTATTTTTCTATCTTTTTTCCCTCCTTGTATCTTTTTTATTTTTGATTTTTTACTTTTAACTTTTTATAAATATTTAGAATAATTGCAAAAGAAAATTTGCACGAGAAATTTTAAATTAAATAATTTATTATTTAAACATTAATATAAGAACAAAAGTGGATATTATGACAATTACTAAAAAAATTTTATGCAAATTTCCACGTCTTTGTTCATCGTGACATGTTTTTGAAAAAAATTTTGTGCAGTAAGACTTTATATAATATAAAAAGCAAAGAACTTTCCTACCACATAAAACTGTGCTATAAAACAACATTTATAATATTTGAAATAATTTTTAATTTCTTGAAATTCCTTTTAGCAGATTGCTAAAGATTATAAACTTTTTTGATTAAATTATATTATTCATTTCAAAATGAACAAATCAATTTTTTGAATTGCCATTATAATATCAGGGTATATATAAAAAGTCAAGAAAAAAATCGACAAAATTATTTTGCCGATTTTTAGATTCTCTTTTATTATTAAAATTAAATCTTTTTTATTCTTAACATCTTTTTATTCTATTCTTCTATATCCGAATATGATTGTAATGGATTCGGATTATAATCTGGATTATCTATATACATTTGTAATCCACTTTCATCAGTACTATTTGCTATTATTTCTCCTGTTATTTCATTTTTTATATAATATACTCCATTTTCCTCATCATATTGTACTTCACTAATTGCATTTGTCGGCTGATTGTTTTGCTTTTTATTTTTTACTATTACTAATACTGATATAATCAATATTAGTACAATAGTAATTAAGACTATTACTTTCTTATCTTTCATTAAATTTTCCTTTCAAAATTCAATTTGTTTTTTATTACTCTTATTTAAAATATTTTGATATTCTGAAATAAAATACCTAAATAGTAGTAATCCTTCCTATTCTTTATAACTTGTCCATTTCAAACTCTTCAATTCATCAGTTGAACCTGCTGTAAAATTATTACCTGAAATATCTAAAGTTCTTAATCCTGCATTATATAACTTTTTAAGTGTTTCAACATTGTTATGTCCATTAATACTAACAGTTTGTAATAAATTATCAGATAACTGTAATTCTTGTAATTTTGTTTTTCCATTTTCATCTATTAAACTTTCTAAAATAGATATATCTGTAAGATTATTAGAATTCAAATTTAATTTAACTAAATTTTTGCTTTCCTTTATTGATGCAATATCTGTTATTTTATTATTATTTAAATAAGCTTTTGTTAAATTTGTAATTTTTTCTAATCCTTTTACTTCACTAATATTTCCATTTGTTAAGTTTAAAGTAGTTAAATTCAAACATCCTGATAAATCTATTTTAGATATCTTTTCAGTATTATTAATTGATAATGTTTCTAAATTATTTTCATTTTTTAAAGCATCAACATTTTCTAGCAACACCGCTCTACCTATATTTAAACTTTTAGCTTTAACAGGTAAACCTTCCAAACTTTCTAAAAAATCAACTCCATCTGCTGCTTCTCCAATTGTTATACTTATATCTAAATTATTTGCATTCTTTAAAAACTTTAAGTTTTTTGAACAACCTTTAGCTGTTTCTACATTTTTTAGATATGCAGAATTAATATTGTAATTTTCTATATCAAAGTTTTTACTCTTAGTGTTATTTGAAAAACTAATACTTATTAGGTTGGTACATTCTGATAGGTCTAAATTTTTTCCTACACAATAATCCAAATATTGTAAACTTTTCGGCAATTTTACTGATATGCTAGTTGCGCCATTTTTAAAGGACTTTAAATTAGTTAATTTTGATAAATCCAAAACACCTTTAATTTGATTTCTATATTCCACACTTATTCCAAAAGCCCAATTAGTTATCTTACTACAATTTTCTAAAGAATATTCACTTAAATTGCCATATAAAGCAATTCCTCTTGCAACCCACCAATATCCATTACTTGCTATTGAATCTTCATATTTAGAATAGAATTTATTCACATCAGATATATTATTTATTAAATCTTGTATTTTAGTTAAATCTATTTGTGTATTGTCAATTAATAAAGTTATTAAAGTTTTATTATTATTCAAATTTGATAAATCTATTAATTTTTTCGATGTTCCTCTTAAATCTAATTCTACCAATTTATCAACTTTATTTTCACCTACAAATTCAATTGTTTCCAAATTTACACAACCATTCAAACTTAAAGCTTTTAATCCTGTCATTGTGCTTAATATTTCTTGTAGTTTGCTATTGCTTAAATTTGGATTTCCACTTAAATTTAGTCTTGTCACATTTGTCTTATTTTTTAACGAATTTATTTCATCAGAATCATCTGTTAATCCTAAGTTTGAATAATCGTAAGATGTTAGTGTTGTAAAATATATATTATATTTTGATGGTATATTATAAGTTGCTCCACAGTTTTGCAATATATGTGTAGTTGGATCTGCTAAGGCATCTCTCACTTCTGTTCCTATCATATTTATATTGCCTGCTAAAAATAATTTTCTTAACCCTGTACAATTTTTTAAAGCTATAATACTTTCTAAGTTAACATTATATTGTAATGCTAAATATCTCACTTTACTGTTATCTTGTAAAGCTGATAACTCTATTATATCACATCCACCTGCTTCTATATGATCGATTTTTTTTGAGTTTTCAATTCCATTTATTGACTTCAAATTAATATTTGATAATATACATAATCCAAAAAGTTCTGGCGTGTTTTCTAATCCGTTTATATTTTGCAAATTACATTTTTGAGCAAAAACATATACTAAATTTGTATGATTTTCTAATCCATTTAAATTTAGTAATTTACTGTTACACATTACATCCAACTCATATATATTTTTTAAATCACCTAAACATTCTATACTACTAAAAGAATTATTATTTAAAAATACATATTTTACTGTATTTTTTATAGAGCTAGAAAATTTACTTATTGCAGATATATCGGTTAATTGACTCCTTTTATTATCATTATAAATCCATTTGTTTACACCAGATATCATTTCAATTCCGTATTTTTCCTTCAATTACATCTGTCGTTCCTGATATTCCAAAATACTCTAATTTATTTAATTCTGTTGCATTTGCTAGGCCATTTCCTAAATTAACTACTTGTGCATTTGCATCTGCTTCACTCATTGATGGTGGTAAATATAAATATAAATATTGCAAATCTAATACTGTTGCAAGTTTTGAATAATCATTTACTTTACAATTTTTAAAATAAACATAATATAACAATGTACAATTTTGTAATCCCTCTAAATCATTCAAATTTAAATTACTTAATGTTACTGTTTTTAATGAACTTAATTCTGATAATCCAGATATTGATGTTATATTGTGTTTACTTCCATCTAGTTCTATATTTTTTAATTTTGAAGCATCACCTACTGTTACTCCATCTTCTCCAACTGTTACACCTACTGCTTCTAAAGCTTCTGTTATTGCTGATTTCATTTCTGCATCTTGATTTATTTTCTTTAAAGGTGTATTTGGATCTAATTCGGTGCTATCTAGCGTGCCGAGTGCATTATCTGTTCCACTTTCGCAATAATATACTTTTAAGTCTGGTGTTACTCCATATACATCTTGAAGTCTTATATATTTTAAATATTCTGTTGTGTCTCCACCTTTTAATTGATTTTTCACATCATCTGGTAATGCTTGTTTATTTATTAAATAATACATTTTTCCATCATAAGTTATATAATTTTTTGTACCATCTTTTAAGCATAAATTTCCTAACTTTGATGATAATAATTCTATTTTGCTTGTATAATTTTCTGTTTCATCATAATATTTTACATATTCTGTTTGCAAGTATTCTTCCAAAGCTGAAATACTTTGCATATATGTTGCATTTTGTGCTTGTGTTATTATTCCATTATCACCTATTGTTGCATTTAAGCTTACTCCTGCTAAAATTAGCATTACTATTATTGAAATTACTAATGCTATTAATGTTATACCTTTTTGCAAATTATTTTTTCTTTTGTCCATTTCTACCTCCAATATATTTAATAATTTATATTATATTTTTTATCTTTCCCACTCTATTTTTCAATTTTATTTTTTCCAAATACTAACTCTTTAATTAAAAATCACTAAAAAAAAAGCAAAAATTTCAAGAAAATTCGATTTAGTTGCACATTTTTTTATCTTTTTTTACTAAAATAGTAAAAAAGTGTAAATAAATTAAGAATTAATACTTTAAATTTTTGTTTAAATAGTATAAAATAGATATGTATTATAGAATAATTAATATAAGGAAGTCTTTTCAGACTTCCCCAAATCCATAAAAACAAAACTTTAAAGAAGTCTTGTCAATTTTGGAGGGAAAACCACCTCCGAAGCACTATGTATTGTTTTCAGTATCTCCTGAATTCAATATCTACTGTTTACAGTATATACTTTTTTAATAAGTTTTGCAAGTATTAATTATTATTTATAATACAATTGTAACATTTTATTGAAAGAGGTTTGTTTATGTTAAAGTTAAATGTTCTAGAAATCTTGAAAAGTAAAGGAAAAACTAAATACTGGCTTTTTAGTCAATTAAAAATGACTTACACTAATTATAACAATCTTGTTACAAACAAAACTAAATCTATAAAATATGAGCATATAGAAAAAATGTGTGAAGTCTTAGATTGTACTCCAAATGATTTATTTACGATCGTGCCTGATAAAAAAAATAAATAGCAAATGCTTTTATTTGCTATTTATCTTTTTACATATTTTATTAAATCTAGTATTTTCTTTGTTTCATCATTTATTTTTAATTTTTAATTTATTAATTTTTTAATTTATTTTCATCTCTCTACCTAAGCTATATCCCAATTTAAAACTTTGCCTTGATTGTTCTTCTTGCATTTTAGTCATTAAATCAATTATTTTTTCAATTTCTTTTATTAAGTTTTTATCTAAAGTATTTAATTTAGTAATTAAGTTATCCATATTATTGGCAAATTGTTTCGAATACTCGTTATATTTTTCTGTTATCACTATATTTTGAGAAACATAATCTTCATATAACTTTTGTAGTTCACTATCATTTTCCATACTTTTCCCTCAACTTGTTTACAAATTTATTTTAACAAAACATTATATTTTTAGCAAGAAATTTCGTAATACACATTATGACATCATTTATACTATTTTGTTAAATAATAATATTATTCTACAGTATTCTTTTTTTTATTCTCTTTTTACACAAATTTATTTTTTCTTTACTACACAACTCAATTTTGATTTTTCATATTTTAAATTTATTGACTTTTTCCATATAAATGTTATAATAATTATAGGAAATGACAAATCCACAAACGTGGTTTTGCCAAGTTTTGTGAAAGCTCACATCTGACTTGTCAAATTTTGTACAGATGTGAGTCTTTTTTATTTATGTATTTGCGTATAGTGTAATGTTTGGTGGCAAAACCACATCTGCTTATTATCATTTCCTATGTGTACTATTTTATAATATATTTTCGTGTTTGTCTATCTTGTTTGTAAAAAAAGCGAAAATTTATTTCATTAAAATTCTATGAATTATTTAATTAAATTTCATAATAAACATCAAAAAAGACAATTCTTACAAATTGCCTTTTCTTTTTTTATTTATACAGTACGTTTTCTATTAAACGTATTTTTCTTTAAATTTAAACTTCTTTAAGCATAAATTTCATTAAACACATTTATTAAATAAAATCTATCATTTATTATTTTTAGTAGCCATAAGCTTCGAATAAGAATCCACCCATGTACATTTGGATACAAGGTACTAATACTACAACTACGAAGAAAATTAAAACTACACCAACAAAAGCATAAGATACTTCTGGTAAAACTTTTATAACTTTTTCCATTGTGTTGTCTATATCTTGTTCCATATATTCTAGTAATTTTGCAATCATTTCTGTTAAGTCTGTTTGCATACCAATTTTAAGCATTTCAGTTGTCATAGGGCTAGACAATCTTGTTTTTTCAAATGGATCTATCCATGATTGTCCAATAAATATATTATTTATTGATGTTTCTATTACTGAAAGCATTACATTATTTTTTATAACGTTTTTACTAACTTCCAATGAATCTTGGATTCTCATACCATTTTGCAAGTTAAGTAATACACTTCTCATAAGTCTAGTAAAATCTAATGAATATATCAATTTTCCAAATATTGGCATTGTATATTTGAAATAATCAAATTTGTATCTACCTTTTGGTGTTGATAGCCACAAGAAGAAGCTTCCTACTGCTACAGCTATTGCTATTGTTGGTATATACCAATATTGAATTAACAAATCAACAAAATGAGCAAATTGTAATGTTATTGCTGGTAATTCACCACCACCCATTTGATCAAATACATTTTGTAGCATCGGCACACCTATAATTACAGCTACAAATAACATAATTATAATACCAATAAACATTGCCACATTTGGTAATAAAATTTTCTTTAATTTTCTTGTTAATGCATCATTGCTATCCAAATAAGTTACGGCTTGTTGTAATGAGCTTTCTAATGATCCTGAAAGTTCTCCAACTTTTATCATATTTATGTATATATATGGAAATACATTTGAATAATATTCCATTGTTGTATACATAAATTCACCAGATTCAACACCAGACAATATATCTTCTAGTACTGACTTAAATTTTGGATTTTCTGTTGTTTCTATAACAGTTTGCAATGCATGTATATTGTTAAAATTAGCCTTTTTTAACAAATAGAAATTCTGTGTAAAAACTCTTATATCTCTTGATGTGATTTTTTCTGTTGACATTAATGCTCTATCTATTTTTTCTATTAACGGTTGTTTTACTGTATTTTTAGGTGCTATTTTTGCATTAATTAATTCATTTTGTAGCTCTGTCGCAGTTTTTATATTTTTCCTTTGTACTTTTCCTCCGCCACCTCTTGTTATTGTAAGAGTTTGAGTTACACTAATTGGTGTTAAGCCATTTCTTTTTAACTTTCTTATACAGCTTAACTTACTAGCATCATCAACCTTATTTTTTACAACATTTCCTTGAGGTGTAATCGCTTTGTAAATAAAAGTTGGCATCTACTTTTCCTCCATTCGGTTTGTACTTTTCATTTATTTAATCTTTATATTTTACTCTTCCTAATACATTATTTATACATATTTCTTGCTTGCGCTTGTGCTTGTGCTGTCGCATTTTTTCTTAAGTTTAATTGCATAATTGTTCTATTTAATGTTTCGTAGTTCTTTTCTTCTACTTGTGCTTTTACTTGATCTAAAGATAATTTTCCTTGTACATATAAATTTGCCAATGAATTTATTAATCCTATACTTCCTTTTTCTAAGTTTCCTTGTATAGCATCTTCTATTTCTGATGTGCTAAATTTATCTTTTCTTATACAAGCTGCTATTGTGTTATCTACTACCATTACTTCTGGTACTAATACTAATTTATCTGAATTTGCTTCTTTTAATAGTCTTTGTGATACAACTATTTTTAGTAATGTTGATATTAAGTTTTTAATTTGTGCTTGATCTCTAACATCATAGAAATTTATCATTCTATCGATTGTCTCTGCACAAGATTTTGTATGTAGTGTTCCTATAACTAAGTGACCAGATTCTGCCATATCTATAGCAGCTTCCATTGTTTCTCTATCACGAATTTCTCCGATTACTAGGATATCACAGTCCTCTCTTAAGGCATTCTTAACTCCATCACTAAATGTTAAGGCATCTTTTCCTGGACCAATTTCTTTTTGTACTATTATTGATTTTTTACTTCTATGCTTAAACTCGATAGGGTTTTCTAGTGTAAGTATTTTTCTATTTTGTCTACAATTTATTTCATCTATTAAAGCACTTAGTGTTGTTGATTTACCAGAGTTTGTTTTACCTGTAACTAATATAACTCCTTGTGGTTGGTATGTCATTGTACGAATAATTTCTGGCAATCCTAAGTCTTCATATTTTGGTAGTTCATTTTTGATAATACGCATTGTAAATATTGGAGCATCATCAGCAAATGAACAGTTAACCCTCAAACGGATATCTCCATATACTAAAGATGTATCTAACTTTCTTTGTTTTTTATACATATTATCTTTCTCTATATTTCCTCTTACAATATAATCATATATATCGTAAAGATCTCCTTCGTCTAGTGCATCTAAATCTGGTATTTCTACTAAAGACCTTCTTATTCTTAATATTGGTTTTAATCCTTTTATTAAGTGAATATCTGATGCATCTTTTTCGATAGCTTCTTTTATAATACTTTCAATTAATAACATTTGTATTTTTCCTTCCTTTATCTTTAGAAAATTTTAGAACAATGCTAATTTTTTATTTATTTCATCTAGAGTTGTAACTCCATTTACAACTTTATTAACAGCATCAACTACTAATGGTCTATACCCTTCTTTTAATGCTTCATCTCTAATTTTCAAACTAGATTCTCCATTTGATATTAGTTCTCTTAATGGTTCTGTTATTTCTAATATTTCAAAACAAGCAATTCTTCCTAAGAATCCTGTATAGTTGCATTCTTTACAACCTTTTACATCATAAGTAAATTTATCTTTAAAATCAAATTCTGGTTCGTATTTTGAAACTAATTTATTTAACATTGCTTTTTCATCTGGATCAAATTTTCTTTTTATCGCACAATGTGGACAAACTTTTCTAACAAGTCTTTGAGAAATTGCTGTTGCTAATGTACTTGAAATATCGTAATCTGATATTCCCATTTTTCTTAATCTAGTAACAACCTCAACAGCATTTATTGTATGTATAGTTGACAATACATAGTGTCCTGTTTGACCAGCTTGTAATGCAATTTCTGCTGTTTCCAAATCACGAATTTCTCCAAGTAGTATGATATCTGGATCTTGACGAAGTATTGTTCTTAATGATTGAGCAAATGTTGCTTTTGCATCTACTTCAATTTGGTTTATTCCAGGAACACGAATTTCTACTGGATCTTCTACTGTTGTTATATTTATTTCTGGTTTATTTAAGTAATCTAATATACTGTATAATGTTGTTGTTTTACCTTCTCCAGTAGGAGCTGCTATAACTGTAATAGAGTTTCTTTTATCAAAACATTTTTTCAAAATTCCATCATCTTGTGGGAATCCCAAGTCAAATATATTTTTAATTCCTGCATTTTTCTTTAATAATCTTAGACAGAATTTTTCACCATTGATTGTTTTTTGTGAAGATACACGAATATTGTAATCTGTATATAACAAAATTCTACCATCTTGTGATTCTTGTTTTTCTTGGTGCATATTTGATATAGCTTTTAATCTACCTACTAATTGAGATTGTTTTGATTTTTCTATACTAGCTACTGTAACCAAATCACCATCTATTCTATAACGAACCCTTATTGATGTTTCCATTGGCTCTATATGAATATCACTGGCTCTTTTGTCCATACCAGTTTTTATAATTGTATCTACCAATCCTGTAACATCACCTGTTGATGTAATATTGTCTCCGGATTTTCCTTCTAAACTTTCTATAACATTATCTATATTTGTTTCAAATGTTAAATATTTTTCCATTACTAAACCACGGTTTAATAATATTAAACGAACTTGGTCTATTGCTTTTTTATTTGCTGTATCTGCAAAGCAAACTTTTGCTTTTCCTCCCAATACATCAAATAACATTGCTTTACATGATTTACATATATCTAGAGAAATATATTCTGTAACATTTACATTTATTGAATCTGGTCTTAAAACAATTACTTTTTCTCCTAATATTTCACCCATTGCTCTTATCAAATCTCTTTGTGGGCAAAGGTTTAATATATTTAATATATCTCCTATTTTTTTATTTGGGTGTTCTTTTTGATACTCAATTGCTGCTTCTATATCTGCTTCTGTTACTACACCTTTTTTCACAAGTTCTACACCAATCGGTGCTTTACCGTTCAATGCCATTTCTAGAAATTCTCCTTTCTCTTTTGTTCAATCCTAATTCTTTATATATTATACATTATAAAATTTTCAAAATAAATAGTTTTTTATTAAATACCAAAATTTTCTAATATTGAACTGGTCCAAATTTTGTTCTATTAAAAGCTTGCATTGTACCATCAGAATTTAATAAATTTTTAGCTTTCCAAAGTCCTTTTTTTCCATTAGAATTAAATTCATTTGTGTCTGCTGATAATGTCGCTGTTCCTACTGAAAATAGTGACATTTTTTTTGTATTATCATTTATTGCTGTAATTTGTATATTTGTTATTGGATAATTAGAAGTATTATACAAAGCTTGTCCATCTGTTGAAAATCTTGGTATCCAATAATATATGTTTCCAGTACTATTTGCTTGTGCTGTTGATAATTTTCCTGCATCTTTTATGCTATTTATGTTAGATAAAGAATCTACATATACCATAGCCCAAACTTTATTACTATAATCATACCAATTAATATCTTTTTCATCTGTTACCACATAAGCTTGCTGTGTTGTTGAATATTTAATTGGTACATAAGATTTTCCAGTAACATTTAAAGAGTCTATATCTGGTTTATTTACTTCAGCAAGTTGCTCTCTTTCTTTACTTGTATATAAAGATACATTTTGTTCTGTTTTTGATACAGTAAATGTAACTTTTACATTTATTTTCTTTATTAAATCATATTTTGGTAAAGAATCTCCAGCATTTATAGATTGTGAAGTTAATTCTACTTTGTATCCTTTTGGTATTTTTGTATCAAAAATTTTTTCAGTTCCTGTTTTTTTACCTTCTAATGTAATTGTTTTTGCATTTGCATCACCTGTTACAGTCCAACCTTTTGAATCATTTGTTGCAAAAGCATCTAATGCTTTATTATATTGTTCATAACTCATTTTATCTATATTTTCTAAAATATTTGTAGCAATTCTGGTAGCACCTGCTGTACGGTTTACATTTTTACTTCCATTTGTTAAGTTTATATAAACCATTGAAATAACAGATACTGTTAAAACAATAATACTTAAAGCAACAACTATATCTGCACCTGTTGCTCCTTTTTCATTTTTAAAATTTGTTAAAAGATTAAGTATTTTATGTTTCATAGTTTCCTTTCGCATAAAAAATATGCGATACTCCTTTCTTTTGCTATTTTATACAATATAATAAAATGTTTTCCACTAAAACTACTATTATTGTTGATATTCCCATGTAAAACCCTATACGTGTTTTCTTTTTTACATTTTCTTTTAATATATCTGCTTTGTCATGTATATTAAATTTTACTCTTTGTATTAAATTACTAATTATTATTAATATTGTAGTTAAAATTGCTATTACTAAAAATAGTTCTCCACCAACTACAAATGTTATGTATGATGAATATAATAATATTTCTAATACATAATTATTTTCTTTCTTCTTTTTGAAATATAATAAATTAGCTAATTCAAAAATTAGAATTAAAACTAAATATATGCTATATCTATACACATTAGTTTTTGCCACTATATATAGATATAATATATACAATACTTGCATGATAATCCCAAATAGTATTGCACCTTGATTTATTGTTCTATACTCTTTATCTATCCCAGAAATAATTACAACTGTAATGTACATAAATACAAATGCTACAAAAGCAACTAATGTTGATACATTATATTCTGGAAAATGTATGCCAAAACTCATATATGCCAACAAAAATACTACTCCTGAAAGTATTTCTAGTATTAAATATCTAATTCTTATTTTTTGTCCACAATATCTGCATTTTCCTTTTAAAAATATATAGCTTAATATTGGTATTAAGTCTATAAATTCTAATCTATGATTACAATTTGGACAAAATGATCTTTCATGTGTGATATCTTTATGTAATGGTATTCTATAAACTGCAAGTGTAAAAAAACTTCCAAATACCGTTCCCATCATAAATATCATTATATATGTAAATATATCCAATGTTTTCCCCTTATTTAACAATAGGCATATACATCACATAATGCATATGCCTATATTAGTTTTTTTATTAAAATTAAATTTTATGAATCTGATTTTACTGGATCCCCTACTGTAACAGTATTACCTGAAAAAGTTAATGTTAATGTATATTTTGTTCCTCCTTTTGTTGTATATGTTACTGTTGGTTTAGTATACGTTACTGTTGCACTTGAATCACAATATTTTGATAAATTTGCTTGAGTTAAAAATTCATTAATATCAGATGATGTATTTGTTGCCATAGCTGCATACATATCTGTTGTGCAACTTGCAACTGCCATTTCTACATCTTGTTTTACTGTTGCTTGTTCTTGTTTATTAACAGCATTTGATGCTTGATTTAGAACACCATTTTGTCCTACTACTAGTGAAATTGATACACCAGCTAAGATTAATAGCACAATAATTGTAATTACTAATGCTACTAATGTAATACCTTTTTGATTTTTCATTTTTTGTTCCTCCTTGGTTTATATAAAATATATTTTATCTTTTCATATAAAGTTTTACTTTATATTGAATGTTGAAACCTAATTAATTATTTAGAGTTCTTGTTTTCAAATAATTTTCCTGTTGAAGAATCATTTTTTGATGAACCATTGTTGTTACTATTTCCATTATTTGAATTTGAACTACTATTGCTATTACTGCTATTGTTATTTCCAGTAGAATTGTTGTTATCACCTGTTGTATTTCCATCTGTATTTGTTTCTTCTTTGTAGTCTTCAAATGGATCTACTTTTCCACTTTCATAAGTTTTTCTTTGAGCATAAGTGCTTAAATCTGTTGAACCTATGCTATATGAAGCTATTACGCTTCCTATATCTAATCCAGAAGAATTTGATGAACTTGATGAATTACTTGTGCTGTTGGCTTTTTCTTCTGAAATTTGTTGTATTGTTGTTGTTACAGCTGTATCTGCTGTATAAGTTATAGAGGTTGGTGTTGCTTTGTTATTTGGCATACTATCATAAAATAAAATTCCTAATGTAAATACTACTACCATCAATAGCAAAACACCTATAAATAATTCTTTTACTAAAGATTTCATTTTTCTCCTCCCTTTATCTTGTTACATTTGCAGTTGTATTTGTTGTAATGTTTGTAGTAGTTGTTGTATTAGCTACTGTATTTGTATCTGTTGAAACTGCATTTGTATTTGCTGTTGTATTTGAAATTGCATTTGTTGCATCTCCTGCAACTGTGTTATCTGTTGTTGTGTTTCCTGTTAAAGCTGTATTAGTACTATCTGTTGTTGATTGTGTTGTTAAAGTAGTTAAGTTTTCATTATTAATTGGAACTCCTATAGCACTAAATGTTGCTTGTACTCCAGAACCACCTTTTGACATTTTGAAGTTTTTAATTTCAAATCCTAATCTATCATCATCTTCAATATCATAAATAAATTCTATTATTGAATTGTAAGTTCCTGAAACTGTAAAATTTATATCTGACATTGTAAAGTAGTCTGAACTACTTGTTGATGCTGTTGTACTTTTTACAAAAGTAAAATCTATTGAAATTCCTGTTTCTGTTGCATAATTACCAACTATTGTCCATAAGAAATCTACATCATATGGTTTTGTATTTGAAGTTGTTGTTTCTTCAGGTTCTTGTTCTTCTGTTTCTTGAACTGTTGGAGCTAATGCTTCATATTTTTCTTTTTTGTCTTTATAGTTTTTTACAGCTGTTGTTAATGCTGTTCTTTTACTTTCGTATTCTGTAGTATTTTTTCTATTTAATTCACTAATTTGTGTATCTAATTGTTTATTTGCTGCTTTTACTTCATCATAACTTGCAATTTGTATTAGATTTGATTGTACCCCTTCTACAGAAACTATATAACATCCTACAATTGCTAAAACCATAATTAGTAAAAATACTATTTTTCTCATGGCAATTCTCCTTCTATTGTAACTTTAATTACATCTCCTTCTTTAGTACCACTTGTTGATTTAACATCAGCTAAAATATTTTCTGTTGTTAATAATCCTTTAAAGAAACCTAATTGCTCATATTGAGAAGATTCTGCTTGAATAACAATATGTTTATCTTGTGTATTTTCAATAGATGTAACTTTTACTTTTTGTGGTATTTTTGTCATTATTTTTGTTAATAAGTTTGGTATTGCATCTTTGCCTATTATTGTTTCTTTTAAGTTTGCACCTATATCACTAGTTGAATCAGTTGTATCACTTGATGTAGGATTATTTAATTTGTTAATTGCATCTATCATTGAACTATAGCTTGATGCTTGTGAATTTATTGTAGATAATTGTGTATCCATTTTTGAAAGTTCACTGCTTGTTTTTGCTAATGATGCATCAACTTCTTCTTTTTTTGTTTCTATTTGTTTTGTAACAAAATTTGAAAATCCTATAAATCCTACTGTTGCAACTAAAGCTACTGCTGTTCCTCTAAGCATAAGTTTTTCAACTGCTGTTAAAGGTCCTTTAAAAGACATATTGATTGGAAGATTCATTTTTCCACCAGCATTTTTTCCAGATGGTGCTCCTCCTCCAATTTTTAGCATATTTTTTAATTTAGCAACAATATCTGTATTTAATGCACTAGCTGAATTTGCATAGTTTAATTCTTTCATTCCTATTCCAAGTCCATTTAATGCTAATGCCATAGCTGAGTTTACTTCTATATAATCTTTTATTGATGTTCTAACATTTCCACCTTCTAAAAAATATGGTCTCAAAATTTCGCATTTTGTATTTATCATATATTCTTGGAAATATAAATCTAAATTATTAATTACTGTTCCAGCACCTGTCAAATAAACTTTTGTTACATTTCCAAAAGCACTATCCAACATTTTTTTACTTTCTGTAACTATTTTGTATAATGTTGGCATTATATCTTCTAAGTGTTCGTTTCCTTCAGATTGAGTTGCCTGAACATCTTGTGTATATATTGTAATATTTTTACAAATATCATAAGATTTTGCCATTGAATTTTCTGTCTTATTTATTTCTTCTAAGATATTTTTCATTCCAATATCTATTGTATCTATTCTATAAATTTGTCCATTTAATATTGTTGTGATTTTTGTTGTATCTTCAATATTTATAATTGCAACATTATCTTTATCTCCAACATTAATTAGATTTGTTATACTTGCTGATATTGGAGCCATTGAATTTAATTTATATTGTCCTAATGTTTGAGCTTTTTTTGATATATCTGCCTTATTTGCTGCTATATATAAAGCTTTTAATTTTTCTGAATTTTCTTTATCGTTCATTACAATATATCTCATCTCTAGAGAATCTTTATTGTAACTTTTCTCGTTGCAATCCATTTCAAATTCAATATCTACAGTACTTTTTATATCGTTTTTATTTAATCCTGAAAAAACTTCTACATAACCATAAATTTCATTTGAAATATTTGTACATATTGGCAACTTGTAACTATTCGTTTCGTTAATGATTTGTGTTAGGGCTTTGTGTAAATCATCATAAAAAAGCACGTTAAAGCTGTCGACTTTGAACGAATCTTTTTCTTTTATTACTTTTGCATATTTAATCATTGTGTCTTCAATATAAATACCCAAACTGCTTGCCATTCTAATTACTCCTTCATTTTTCTCTATTACTATTATTCCAAAATTCGCTAATTTAATACTTTTAATATACAATATTTATATATTTATTTTCCCTTACAGTCAATAGATTTTACTGAATAGTAATTCAAATGTAAACAAAATGTAACATTATATTTTTTCCTTTAAAATACCTTCGCGATAAGCACTTAAAAGCATTTTTAATTCATCTATCTCCTTACATAATCTAGTGCCAATGTCTGTATCTTTCACTCTCTTACGCATCTTCACATTTTCTTGCAAAATTATTTCACTTTTGATGTCACTACCTTCTTCTATTGCCTTTTGTTTTGATTCAAAAGGTTCATTTACTGCAAGAACTAATCCATTTGAATTATATGTTAATGTATATCCTGCAATTCCTGTTGTTGGTTGATATGCTTTTGAAAATCCTCCATCTATTACTATTAATTTTCCTTTTGCTCTTACAGGACTTTCTCCATCTTTAACTTTTACTGGAATATGTCCATTTATAATATGTCCTTCTTCTATATCGGCTCCAAAGTTTTCCAAAATTTTATTGCATATTTTTTCATCATCAACTTTAGCATAATATGGATTTTTATTTTCTTTATGTAATTCTTTCTCTGCCAAAAAATATCTTTCAAAAGTTGCTGCTTTATCTTTTCCAAAAAGAGGTGATTTTGGTCCACACCAAAAATACCACATATAATCTATTGCTTCTTGATTTATTCCTTTAGAATCCCCAAAAAATGCTTTATGTGCAACATTTTCTATATGGTCCATCAATTCTTTTCCTTTACATTTTTTCCCTAATATTTCCACTTGTTCAAATTCACCATTTTCTAGCATTGGTATGCAACCATGGAATAAAACATTTTGATTAAAGTTTTGATACATATGTCCTTTTGAATACAAAAAGTTTACATGTACATTCAATTTTTCACTGTGTAAAAATGAATTTTTTAATCTTTCTATTATTTCTGCCTCTTCTGTACTTAGTTTGTACGGATTTTTAGGATCTATAGTTGGAAAATTCTTGTCATTCATCACATATTCTTTTCCATTTATCAAAACAGTTCCTTTTTCATAATCTATTTTATCTAAAAATAATCTGTCTTTCATTTTGTATTCTGGATGTTTTTTTATTAAGCTTCCTTCTAATTTAAATTGAATTACAGAAATTGCTTTATGTATTTTTGAAATAATTATTTTATCACTGTTACTATATCTAGAAACTTCTTTTGCTTTAGGTAAAAAGTTTTTGCAATCATCATTAGCATAAGTTTTTACAGCAAACATTGACAATGGTCTTATATTTATTCCATATCCTTCTTCTAATGTTGCTAAATTATCGTATCTACTGCATATACGAATTACATTTGCAATACATGCTTCATTTCCACTAGCAGCACCCATCCACAATATGTCGTGATTTCCCCATTGTATGTCCAAACTGTGGAATTCCATAAGTTTATCCATAATAATAGGCGCACCTGGTCCTCTATCATATATGTCTCCTATTATGTGCAAATGATCAATTGCCATTCTTTTTATTAAATTTGAAATTGCAATTATAAAAGCATCTGCTCTATTTAGGTCAATAATACTTTCAATAATTTGTTTATAATAATTTTCTTTATTTCTATCTTCTCCTTGTGAATGTAATAATTCATCAATAATATAATCAAATCCCTTTGGTAATGCCTTACGCACTTTTGAACGAGTGTATTTTGAACTTACTGCTCTACTAACTTCAATAAGTCTATATAACATTATTTTATACCATTCATTTATTTCTGATTGAGCCTCTTCTATGTTTTTATTGTTTTTTCTTACTTCTTTTTTTACAAGATTTAATTTTTCTTCTGGATAGTAAATTACTGTTGCAAGTTCTTTTCTATCTTTTTCAGTTATTGAATCTTTATATATATCTTCTATTTTATTTTTTATTATTCCTGATCCATTATTTAATATATGAATAAATGCTTCATATTCTCCATGTATATCACTTAAAAACAATTCAGTTCCTTTTGGCAAATTTAGTATAGCTTGCAAATTTATAATTTCTTCTGAAACTTCTTGTATATTTTTATAAGTTTTTCCTAATAATTCCAAATATTTTCCATTTTCCATAATTAAAATCTTTCCTTTCTTTTGTCAAAACTTTCATTTAAAATGTATTGTCATTTTATTTATGAATTATGAATTTTTCATGAATAATTTATGGCTTTTCTGGAAAATATAATAACAAAATTCAAAGGAGGTTTTTTTATGATTTGTGAAAAACATATAAAAATAACAGGATATTCAAATGTTTCTTGGAAAGATGCTATTGTAAAATCTATAGCAGAAGCATCTTGTACTTTAAATAATTTATCTGGAATCACAGTTCTTTCTCAAAGAGCTACTTTAAAAAATGACAAAATTGATCAATATTTAGTTGATTTAGATGTTACATTCTTTGTTGAAAGCGCTAAAGTTCCGGAAAACGAAGAACAAGATAATATGTAATTTTTATCTAAAAAATTTAGAAAGGATTTTTATGAAAGTAGAAAGTAAAGAAGATTATCAAAAATATGTTGATCAAAAAACTCCAAATTCCCCTATTTTCAAAAATTGCTTTAATGCTTTTTGGGTTGGTGGACTTATTTGTTCTATTGGTCAAATAATTTTTGAATTTTGTAAAATGCGTGGAATTGAAGAAAGTAATTCATACACAATAGTTTCTATTTTATTAATATTTTTAAGTGCATTTTTAACATCACTTAATGTTTTTAACAGAATTGGAAAATTTGCCGGTGCTGGTTCTTTAGTTCCAATTACTGGATTTGCAAACTCCATAGTTTCACCTGCAATGGAATATAAATCAGAAGGTTATGTGCTTGGAGTTGGTGCAAAGATGTTTACAGTAGCAGGTCCAGTATTAGTATATGGAATTTCTTCTGGAATTATTGTTGGTATTATTTACTTAATATTCAACACTCAAAGTATTACATTAGTTTAATTAAGGAGTATATCACGAAAGTGATATAAAGTATAAAGTTAAGGGTAACTTTAAGCCTTAAATATATTATACAAGGAGTATATAACATTGAAAAAAGTTGGAAATCAAAGTTTTATTTTAAATACCCCAGTCAATATAGTTAGCTCAGCAAGTATTGTTGGTCCAAAAGAAAAAGATGGGCCATTAAGTAAATTTTTCGATCAGTGCTTAGATGATGAATTTTGGGGTGAAAAATCTTGGGAAAAAGCTGAAAGCAAGTTTATAAAAGAAACTGTAAATATGGCTATTGCAAAATCTAAAATAGCTCAATCTGATATTGACTTTTGTTTTGCTGGTGATTTATTAAATCAATGTATTTCATCTTCTTTTGGACTTAGAGAATTAAATATTCCATTTTTTGGTGTTTTCGGTGCTTGCTCAACTTTTGTCGAATCTATCACACTTGGTTCTATGACAATTGATGGCGATTTTGCAACAAATGTTGTTTGCGCTAGTTCTAGTCACTTTTGTAGTGCTGAAAAACAATTTCGTTTTCCTTTAGAGCTTGGAAATCAAAGGCCTCAATCTAGTCAATGGACAGTTACTGGTAGTGGTAGTGTTGTTTTATCTAAAAATGGTACTGGTCCAAAAATTACTATGTTAACACCTGGTAAAATCGTTGATATGGGAATTAAAGATGCTAATAATATGGGTGCTGCAATGGCTGGTGCTGCTGCAGATACTTTAATTTCTCATTTTAAAGATACTGGTAGAAAACCTAGTGATTATGATGCTATTTTTTCTGGTGATTTAGGATACATTGGAAAAGATATTTTAATAGATTTAGCTTCATCAAAAGGTTACAATATTCGTTCTAATTACAATGATTGTGGTGTATTAATTTTTGATAAAGAAAAACAAGATACTCACTCTGGTGGCTCTGGCTGTGGTTGTATAGCATCAGTTTTTTCTGGATATATTTATCAAATGTTTCAAGAGAAAAAATATAAAAAAGTTCTACTAATGGCAACAGGAGCTTTAATGAATTCTACAAGTAGTCAGCAAGGTGAATCAATCCCACGGAATTGCTCATGCTATTAGTATTGAAGAATAAGTTTTTTAAACTTAACACAGTGTATAAAAATATTGAAAAATAAGTTAAAAAAAACTTGGCATAGTGAATAAAGATATGGACATTTTCATAAAATTTGTTTTTTACAATTATTATAATGTCCACTTTTATTCTTATACACATATTTATAATTTAGAAATACTTTAAGAAAGGATTATATAGATATGGATTGGTTTATGGTATTGAAAGCTTTTATAGTTGGTGGACTTATTTGTATTGTCGGACAAATTTTAATAGATAAAACGAAACTTACATCAGCAAGAATATTAGTTGTTTTTGTTACAACAGGCGCTATTTTAGGTGGTCTAGGAATATATAAATATTTAATAGACTTTGCTGGTTGTGGTGCAACAGTCCCTTTAACAGGATTTGGAAGTTTATTGTCTAAAGGAACTATTCAAGCTATCTCTGAAAAAGGCTTTATTGGTATATTTACAGGAGGAATAACAGCAGCTGCTGGTGGAATTGCTGCTGCAGTGTTCTTTGGTTACATTGCTTCCCTAGTTTCAAAACCTAAAATTAAAAAGCAATAAAATCAAATCAAATAAGATAATATAGCAATAAATGAAATAGGATAACATAGTAATAAATAAAAACTTTATAGAATAAAAAATATAATAAGGTAATATATGAAACTAATAATAGAAATAATAAAGTAATGTATAAAACTTTATAGCATACTATTGACAAGTATTTTAAAAAATTTTGCCAATAGTTTTTTCTTTTTTTATAATTTTTCCGAACATATTTTTGCAAAAAGTATTGACAAACAAATTTTCTGTGTGTAAAATAATAACAGAACAAAAGTTCAGAGCAGAAATATATTTTAGGAGGATTTTTAAAATGAATATTTTTTCAAAAACAAATGCAAAAACAGTTAGAAAATCAGGTAATACATCAAATTACAATTTTTCACATAATAACAATACTAATGATAATTTTATATTTGGAAAAGACGAAACTTTACAACCTAAATTTACTAAAATTTTTGGAATAAATTATTCAATTGATATTTACTATTTAAAAATAAAATCACCAGAACTAAACTTAAACAAAAATAGTATTCAAATATATCTTCCTATGCAATATAGAAAAAACAATAATCAAGAATTATTAAATATAATATTATTAAAAATGTATACAAAAATCGCAGAAAATGAAATAGAAAATGTTATGGAAAAAGCAAGACATTCTTTCGGCTTTGCTCCAGAAGATTATCGCATTTCAAAAATGAATAATTGTATGGCTTTTTGCAGTAAAGAAACTGGATTTATTTGTATAAATCCTCAAATCATTATGTACGATAAAAAAACAATTGAATACATTATATTTCATGAATTCTGCCACTTAAAATACAAAACTCATTCAAAAAAGTTTTATGAACTTTTAAAAGCTCATATGCCAAATTACAAATACTTTGAAAGTTCATTAATTAATATGTATTAAAATTTAATAATTACGCTTTAAGCTGCTTTTATAAATAATATATAAAAGTGGCTTATTTCTTGCATTTTCACTTTTCATATTTTATAGAATTTGACTTTTTTGTTATTTTTTGATAAAATATAGTATGCTTTTTAATTTTTATTGTTTTATAAGGAGGAATTATTATGAACGTTTTAGGAAACAAACATCTGCAATTGCAGCCCCTTACTAGAGAAAATGCAATTGAATTAAGATTTATTGCTATGGCAATGAACGACAAGTCCTTACAGAAATTTTTTACAGATAAAATAGACAATCCTGTAAAAGAAGACCTGTATGGCATATTCTACAAAAAAGGAGCGAAGTCACTAATTATTGGATATTTAGAGCTTAAAAGATCAGCTCGTGCCTACAATGTTTCCGGCTTTATTGCTCCAAACTATCGTCGCAATCATTATATGACGAATGTTTTGGAAACAGTAGTGCAGAAGTTCCCTGCAACAGTATTTTATTTCAATATCGACCTCAAGAATACTGCTGCTCAGCTTATGCTCGAAAAGATGGGATCCACTGTACTTGAGACCAGTTTGGAAAAGAAAGTGTATTACATTAAGGGCAATCCCCATATGTAACATACATTTATTCTGTCCAGACTATTGCATTCTTAATTTTCAACGGGCTTACCGTTATGACATATTGATGTCATTTGCAACTGAAAGTTATACACTTTACTGTTGCAAAAAAGATGCAAGGCTTTACGCCCTGCATCTTTTTCTTTTTTTATCTAATTCCAAAGTATCTAATTCTTTTTATAATAATTATTGATATATTCTTCCACTAAATCTTTATGCTTTCTATGTAATTATTTAACTACAATATTGTAAATTTTTCCTTTTACATAAATTTCTTTAACAATATTTTTTCCTTCCAATACTTTTTGAACAGTTTCATCATTTTTTACAACTTCTTTTACCGTATTTTCATCTGCATCTTTTTCTACTTTTATAACTGCTTTTACTTTTCCATTTAATTGTACTGGAATTTCAATTTCATCATCTATTGTTTTAGCTTCATCATAAGTTGGCCATGGTGTTTCATTTATTGTTTTTGTTTCTCCTAATATGCTAAATAGTTCTTCTGTCATATGTGGTGCAAATGGATTTAATAATTGTAAAAATGTTTTGTATTCTGCTTTAGTTATCATTTTATCTTTTACAAATTCATTTGTCATTGTCATAAATGTAGCAACTGATGTATTGAATTTCATTTCTTCAATATCTGAAGATACTTTCTTTATTGCTTTGTGCATCATTTTTTCATGTTTTTCAGAATATTTATCTTCATCAGTCATTATATTTTGTAAATTCCATACTCTATCTAAGAATTTTCCACAGCCACGAATGCTTTCCATAGACCATGGAGCTGTTTGATCAAATGGCCCCATAAACATTTCGTATACACGGAATGTATCTGCTCCAAATTCTTTTACTATATCGTCTGGATTTATTACGTTTCCTTTTGATTTAGACATTTTTTCTCCATTACCACCTAAAATCATACCATGTGATGTTCTTTTGTGATATGGTTCTTTTGTTGGAACCACTCCAATATCATATAAGAATTTATGCCAAAATCTTGAATATAATAAATGAAGTGTCGTATGTTCCATTCCTCCATTGTACCAATCAACTGGACTCCAATATTCAATTGCTTCTTTTGAAGCTAAAGCTTCTTTATTGTGTGGATCCATATATCTTAAGAAATACCAAGATGAACCTGCCCATTGAGGCATTGTATCTGTTTCTCTTTTAGCTGGTTTACCACAATGTGGACATTTTGTATTTATCCATTCTGTTTGTTTTGCTAAAGGTGATTCTCCATTTTCTCCTGGTTCATAATCTTCTATATCTGGTAATTTTAATGGCAATTCCTCTTCTGGAATTGGAACCCAACCACAGTCTTCGCAATATACCATTGGAATTGGTTCTCCCCAATATCTTTGACGAGAAAATACCCAATCACGCAATTTGTAATTTACTTTTCTTGTTCCTAATTTATGTTCTTCTATATATTCAATTGCTTTTTGAATTGCTTCTTTACTTGAAAGCCCATTTAAAAATTCTGAATTTACAGCTATTCCATTTTCAACATCTGTAAATGCTTCTTTCATTCCTGTTCCTTCTGGCACTTTATCTCCAGCAAATAAGTAATCAAAATTTGCTTCTAATTCATTTTGTAATTTTCCAGCTTCTGTATCTGCTTTTGGCATTATTACAGGTTTTATTGGTAAATTGAATTTTTTAGCAAATTCAAAATCTCTTGTATCATGTGCAGGAACAGCCATAATAGCTCCTGTACCATATGTAATTAATACATAATCTGAAATCCAAATTGGTATTTCTTTTTTTGTAAAAGGATTTACTGCTTTAATTCCTTTTATTTCAACACCTGATTTTTCTTTATTTAATTCTGAACGTTCAAAATCTGATTTTAAGCTAGCTTGTTTTTTGTAGTTTTCTACTTCTTCTAAGTTTGTTATTTTATCTTTATATTTTTCTATAATTTCGTGTTCTGGTGCAACTACCATATATGTTGCTCCATAAATTGTATCTGGTCTTGTTGTATAAATAAGTAAAGTATCATCTGTATCTTTTATTTTGAAGTTTACTTCTGCTCCTTCACTTCTACCAATCCAATTTTTTTGTTGTATTTTAATTTTCTCTAAATAATCTAAATCATCTAAATCATCTATTAATCTTTGTGCATATTTTGTGATTCCAAGCATCCATTGACTTTTTTCTTTTTGTACTACTGGGCTTCCACATCTTTCACACACACCGTTTACAACTTCTTCGTTTGCTAAACCAACTTTACAACCTGTACAAAAGTTAATTGGCATTGTTGTTTTATATGCTAAACCTTTTTTGAATAATTGAATAAAAATCCATTGTGTCCATTTGTAGTATTCTGGATCTGTTGTATTTATTTCTCTAGACCAGTCAAATGAAAATCCTAATGATTTTAATTGTTCTCTAAAATGATTTATGTTATTTTCTGTAGTAATTTTTGGATGTATATGATTTTTAATTGCATAATTTTCAGCTGGGAGTCCGAAAGCATCAAAACCAATTGGATATAAAACATTATATCCTTCCATTCTTCTTTTTCTTGCTATAATGTCTAATGCTGTATAACTTCTTGGATGTCCTACATGTAAACCTTGTCCAGATGGATATGGAAATTCTATTAATCCATACCATTTTTTCTTTGTGTAGTCATCTTTTGCATTAAATGTTCCTTCTGTGTACCATTTGTTTTGCCACTTTTTTTCTACTTCTTTAAAATTATATGCCATCGCTTTTCTCTCCCTTTTATATATTTTAATGATGACTAGTATTATATAATATTTCTTTTCTTTTTTCAACATCAACTATAAGAAAATTATGAATAACTCTAACAAATTATATAATAGGAAACGCAAAGCATTTTACTATACAAAAAATAGCCTTTTCCTCGGCTATTTTTATATAAATTGTTTTAATTAGTTTACTATTGTTCTTCTTCAAATCCCAATCCAAAACTAATTCCAATTGCATTATTAACTTGATTCATTATGTTAGTATCATCTATATGCCCTATTTTTTCTTTTAATCTGCTTTTATCTATTGTTCTAATTTGTTCTGCAAGAACAACTGAATCTGATTTTAGTCCATTTTCTTTTGATGTAATTTCTATGTGCGTAGGCAATTTACTTTTTCCCGTTTGTGATGTAATTGCAGCAGCAATAACAGTTGGACTATATTTATTTCCTGTATCATTTTGTATTATCAAAACAGGTCTAATTCCACCTTGCTCTGAACCTATAACTGGACTTAAATCTGCATAAAACATATCTCCTCTTTTTATTATCATATTTCTTCACTCCTATTAATTACATATAGAACGTAATTATTGCTATGCTTATTTAGTTTATTTCTATATCTGTATATAATATGCAAATTTTAGTTTTTTGGTTTTTATCTTTAATTTCAATTTTCTCTATTTTTTTAGTTTCTTTATTAAAATATATTTCAATATATTTACCATATGTATTTTTTTCGTAATTTTCTAATTGTAATATTACAGTATTCCCTTCTTCTTCTATATTCAAATTTTCATTTTGCATTTGTTTTACTATTGAATCTAAACATAATAAATTTGATAAATATTCACTATAATCAGTATAGATTTTTTCAAGCTTCAAATTTGTATTTTTTATTCTTACTTGGTTATTTTCCTTTTCTATTGTTAAATTTTCTATTTCTTTTGGTTCTTTTACTATTTGAATACTTTTGTCATTTTTTACTTCTTGATATATTTTGTATTTTGTTTCATTTTTATTACTATAAATAGTAACATCTAAATTTGCCTTATAATTTTTAATATCTTTCACATAAGCAATAATATCTTCATTGTTTTTGATATTTATATTATTACCAGTAATTTTATTTTTATAATAAATACTTATAAAAAATATTAAAATTATCATAATTATTAAAATTAATCCAATAATTAATTTTCTTTTTTTACAATCCAAATTCATTATTTTCTCCCTTTTATCATTTTTAAATAATAATACAATTCTTTAAAATATATAATTTTAAAAAATTAAAATATTTCATCAAAAAAACAAATAGACAATACATCTATTTGTTTCAATTTTATTCATTATATTATTTTTTATGATTTTATACTTTTACAAACTATCAAAATATTGATTTAATAAAGAGAAAAATTTTTCTGCACTGTCAACCTGATTTATTGCTTCTCTAAATACTGTTGCATTTTTCATTCCTTTTACATACCATGCTATATGTTTTCTAATTTCTCTTGTTGCAACATATTCACCTTTTTCTTTTAATAGCAATTCAAAATGTTCTTTTATTACGCTCTTAACTTCTGTATTTGAGATTTCAGGCATTTTTTCATTGTTTTCTAAATAGTATCCTATCTTTTTAAAAATCCACGGATTTCCCAAGCTAGCGCGTCCTATCATTATTCCATCTACATTGGTTTCTTCAAACATTCTTTTTGCATCTTCTTCTGTTTTTACATCTCCATTTCCAATTACTGGAATATTTACACTTTCTTTTACTTTTCTAATTATGTCCCAATCAGCAACTCCAGAATAAAATTCTTCTCTTGTACGACCATGAACAACTATTGCACTTGCACCTGCCTCTTCTATTGCTTTTGCTGCTTCCACTGCAACAATATGTTCACTATCCCAACCTTTTCTAATTTTTACAGTAACTGGTTTTAATGATTTTTGTACTACTTCTTTCGTTATTTCATATACTAAATCTAGATTTAATAATAGTTTACTTCCATCTCCATTTTTAACTACTTTTGGTGCTGGACATCCCATATTTATATCTAATATATCTGATATTTGACTTACTTTTTCTGCAGCTTTTCCCATAAATTCTGGTTCATTTCCAAAAATTTGCATAGATATTGGTCTTTCAAAATCTTCATAGTTCAACATCAATTTTGTTTTTTCATCTTCATAGCAAATTGCTTTTGCACTTACCATTTCATTACATATTAGCCCAGGATTTCCGTATTTTTTACATATAATACGAAAAGGCAGGTCTGTTACGCCTGCCATTGGAGCTAATATTAAATTATTTTCTAATTCTACATTTCCTATTTTCAATTTTTTCAAATACATATTTTACCCCATAAATATCGCTTTTTGTCGTCTTGAACTAATATTTAATAATAATCCAATACATATAAAGTTTGTTATTAATGAACTTCCACCATAACTTACGAATGGTAATGGTACACCTGTAATTGGTAATAATCCAATTGTCATTCCTATATTTTCTACCATATAGAATAAAAAGATTCCAGCTATTCCTATTGCAATATATGAACCTATATTGTCTTTTGCAGTTTTTGCAATAAATACTGCTTTTGTTATAAGAACAATATACAAAATTACAATACTTACAGTTGCAACAAATCCTAGTTCTTCACCTATTACTGCAAATATAAAGTCTGTTGTTTTTGGATACAAGAAACCTAATTGTGTTTGATTTCCTTTTAATAATCCCATACCAAATACTTGCCCTGCACCAATTGCTAGTTTTGATTGATACATATTGTATGATGCACCTCTTATATCATTTTCTGGATGTAAAAAGCTATCTATTCTAGACAAAGCATGTGCAGGTAAGTGAGTATAAACAATAGGTGCTGCTATTGCTATTGCAACTACTGCAAATATTATATATTTTCTATCTAATCCCGATACAAATAACATACATAATAAAGCTGTTATAAAAGCCATAGCTGTTCCATAATCTGGTTGTTTTATTATTAATAAAATTGGAATTCCCATAAGTATAAAGTATATTAATAATTTCCAAATTTTATTTATTTCTTTTCTACCTTTAATTTGCAATTTGTTTAAAATAAATGCCATAAACAATATTACAGCAACTTTTGCTATTTCTGAAGGTTGAAAAGTAAAACTTTCTCCTATTTTAAACCAACTGGAAGCACCATTTATTGGTTCTGTAAAAAGTACACCAACGAGCATTCCAATACTTACTACGTACAGCAATGGTGAAAATTTTACTATAATATTATAGTCTATTGTCATTGCAAGTATTAAGAATGGAATACTAACTACAAACCATCTAATTTGTTTTTTAAATTCTTCTAATTCAGTTGTTTGCGTTGCAGAAAATAATGCTACTGTACCTATAATGAATAATATGATACTTACAATTAATACAGCCCATTCTGTATTTTTTAGCAATTTATTTCTCATTCTATTTCCCTTCACTTTTTCTCTTGTTCAAATTTATTTCTTTTTAGTTTTCTTTCTTCCAGTTTTATTTGTTTTTTCTTTTTTCTCTTTTTCTTTTGCTTCAGAAGATTCTTCGCTCTCAGCAAGTTCAGCTTCTTCTGCAGCTTTTAGTAAATCATCAAAAGTTACATCGTCATCATCTTCGTCGTCATATTCCAATTCTTCTATATCTTTTAATAAGTTATCTGTTTCTAAAGAATTTTCATCTTTTACTTGTTCAATAGTTGTTTCATTATTTCTAACTTCTTTTTCAGATTTAATAGCTTCTATATTTTCATTATTTTTTTCTTCTAGTTTTGTGCCATCTATTTCTTTAATTGATTCTTCTACAATTGTTTCTATTATATTAGATTTATCTTCTATAGAATTTTCACTTTCTGCTTTTAAATTAGAATTTTCTTCTGAACTTGCATTTTTTACTTCTACTTTTTTATCTGATATTTCTTCAACTGTTTTATTGTTTTCTTCTAAATGCTCATCTATATTCATATCTTTTGTTTTATTTTTATCTATATTACAATTAAGTTCTCCATTTAATTCTTTTAATGCATTTTCATCTAATAAAACTGTTCTATCTTTAAAAGAAATTTCATCTTCTTTTTCTATTTTCTTTTCTGCCACTACTTCTGTTGTTTTATTTTTTTCTGATTTTGCTTCATTTTTTATATTTACAATTGGAATGTTAGCATATAATAATGGTGCTCCATTTGTTCCATCTGAATTTACTTGTGTAGTAAGTCTTACATCAATTGCATTTTCATCAACTTCTATATATTTTTTTATAACATCTATAATTTCTTGTTTCATAAGTTCTAAAAAATCAGCTGATACATTTGCTCTATCTTGCATTAAAACTAATTGAAGTCTTTCTTTTGCAGCATCTTTTGATTCTACATCTTCAACAGTTTCAGGCTTAACCATTTTTTTGAAAAAATTTCCAAAATTTTCAAACATCTTTTTTCTTCCCCTCTGTTTTATGATTTAAGCTTTTCCGAATAATCTTCTTAATCTTGCAAAAAAACCTGTTTCCTTTCCTGGTACAGTTACTTCTATGTTTTCTCCTAAAATTCTTCTTGAAATTTCTATATAAGCTTTTCCAGCTGGAGCTTTTTTATTTGAAATAACTGGTTCTCCTTTGTTTGTTTGAGTAATGATATATTCATCATCTGGTACTACACCAATTAAACCTATTGATAATAAGTCTACTATATCATCAACATCCATCATTTCGCCTCTTCTAACCATATTAGGTTTTAGTCTATTTACAATTAATTCTGGATTCTTTATTTCTGATGATTCTAGTAATCCTATTATTCTATCAGCATCACGAATTGCTGAAATTTCAGCAGTAGTAACTACTAATGCTCTATCTGCTCCAGCAATAGCATTCTTAAAGCCTTGTTCTATTCCCGCAGGGCAATCGATTAAAATATAATCAAATTCTTCTTTTAATTTTTTAACTAACTCTTTCATTTGTTCTTCGTTTATTGCAGTTTTATCTTTTGTTTGTGCAGCTGGTAATAAGAAAAGTTCTTTAAATCTTTTATCTTTTATTAAAGCTTGTCTTAATTTGCACTTTTCTTCAATTACGTCTACTAAGTCATATACAATTCTGTTTTCTAGTCCCATAACAACATCTAAGTTTCTAAGACCAATATCTGTATCTACTAAAGCAACTTTTTTTCCTGCTAAAGCTAAAGCAGATCCAAGATTTGCAGTTGTTGTTGTTTTTCCAACTCCACCTTTTCCTGATGTTATTACAATAACTTCTCCCATTAGTTATCCTCCTTAAAATTCCATTTGGTAATACTTCTTTTTGTTTTATGATATAGTACTTATAACATAAAACGCCTTCGGCAATAAGAATTTTAATATATTATCCAAAATCTTATTTTCATTTTTTTACTTATATATATTATATTTTTTTTCATAAAAAGTCAATGTATATGCAAATTTTTATGTAATATTTTTGTAATATTGTTACTTTTTGCAACATTTTTCTACTTACGCACGTATTGTTTTGACATATTTAGCAAATTATTTTTAGTTCATCTTCAAAATTTATTTTTTAATCTTCTCTATTTTTTATGCAATATCAAAATTCAAAAATTTCAATAAAAAAAGCCCAGTAATAATTAAATTAAATCACTGGGTTTTTATATTTTTAGTTTTTATTCAGCATCTGCTTTATTTGTCATTTCTTCTAAATCTAAAAGTTCTTGCCATCTAGCATCAACTTCTTTTTGGAATTCTTCTATCATCCATTCATTTCCTGGTTTAAACATATGTTTAAATCTCTTTTGAGGTTTTAAGAATTCTTCAATTGGAAGTTTTTTAGCTGGTTTATAAGTAATATGATAAACTCCATCAACAACTTCATATAATGGCCAATAGCAAGTTTCAACTGCTAATTTATTTATTTGCATTAAGTCTTCTGTATTGTATCCCCAACCTCTTGGGCATGGTGCCATTACATTTAAGAATGTTGGTCCTTCTGTATAAATTGCTTTTTCAGCTTTTTCATATAAATCTTTAAAATTTCCTAATGCTAAAGTTTGAGCAACATAAGGTAAGTGATGTCCTACCATAATTTTAGCTAAATCTTTACGAGATTGCATTTTTCCAGGAATTTTTTTACCTGCTGGTGATGTTGTTGTATCTGCAAATTTTGGTGTTGCAGATGATCTTTGAATTCCTGTATTCATATATGCTCCATTATCATAGCAAACATATAATAAATCATGTCCTCTTTCCATTGCTCCAGATAAACTTTGAAGTCCTATATCATAAGTTCCACCATCTCCACCAAATGCAATAAATTTTGTAACTTCATTTTCTGGAATTTTTCCAGTAGATTTCATTGATTTATATGCTGCTTCTACACCTGATAATGTAGCTGCTGCATTTTCAAATGCTGTATGAATATAAGAATCTGTCCATGCTGTATATGGATATAAGAAAGTAGAAACTTCCATACAACCTGTTGCATTTGATACAACTACATGATCTTCTGGTTTTACAGCACGAAGAATCATTCTAGCAACAGCTGGTGCTCCACAACCTGCACACATTCTGTGTCCAGCTGTAAGTCTTGATGGTCTATTTGCTACAACTTCTTTATGATTATATGACATTATTTATCCCCCCTTAAACCTAAATATCTATAAGGATTTTCCATTTTTCCAGTTGCTTTTATTTTTAGTAAATCTTCATAAACTGTTTCTAAGTCTTCTACAGTTGTATCTCTACCACCAATTCCATAAATATAATTTATAGTTGGTACTTGAATATTATTTACAAACATTCCAGATGTAACATCTTCAAATAAAGCTCCTCCTGCAGCATTTAATGAATCAGCTTTATCTAATACTGCAACAGCTTTTAATCCTTTTAAAGCTTCTGCTATTTCTTTAGCTGGGAATGGTCTAAATACTCTTATTTTTAATAGACCTGCTTTAATTCCTTTTTCTCTTAATTTATTTACTGTAGCTTTTGCAGTTCCTGCTGTTGAGTTCATACAAACAATAGCAACTTCTGCATCATCTAATTTATATTCTTCAAAAAATCCATATTTTCTTCCTGTTAATTTTTCAAAATCTTTTGCTACTTCTAATATAACATCTTTTGCTTTTTCCATAGCTTTTCCTTGTTGAGCTTTGTGTTCAAATAAATATGCTTGTAAATCTAAAGGACCTATTGCCATTGGTTCTTGTTTATTTAATAAATAATGTTCTGGTTTGTATTTTCCAACAAATTCTTTTACTTTTTCATCTTCAATAAGCTCTATGTTTTCAATTGAATGAGATGTAATAAATCCATCTTGGCATACCATTAATGGTAATAAAACATCTTTATTTTCGGCAATTCTATGTGCCATTATTAAATTATCATAAGCTTCTTGATTTGTTTCTGAAAATAATTGAATCCAACCACTATCTCTAACTCCCATTGCATCTGAATGATCACAATGTATATTTAAAGGTCCTGATACAGCTCTGTTTACTAAAGACATTACTATAGGAAGTCTTAAACTTGATGCTATATAAATCATTTCCCACATTAAAGATAATCCATTTGCTGATGTTGCAGTCATTGCTCTAGCACCTGCTGCTTCTGCTCCAATACAAGCACTCATAGCACTGTGTTCACTTTCTACTGCAACAAATTCTGTATCTACTACTCCATTACTAACAAATGTTGAAAAGTATTGTGGTATTTCTGTTGATGGAGTAATTGGAAATGCAGCAACAACATCTGGATTAATTTGTTTCATTGCAGTAGCAGCTGCTTCATTACCACTTAATCTTTCTCTAATTCCCATTTTTAACTCCTTTCTATTCCATTACTATTGCTTTAAAAGGACAAACTTTTGCACAAACTCCACAGCCTTTACAAGCATCATAGTTAAAATCTTCTCTTTTGCAATCTTTGTTTACTGGAATTGCATCATCTGGGCAAACTGGAAAACATAGTCCACATTGTTTGCACAATTCTGATTTAAAAATTGGTTTACTTGAACGCCAATCACCTGTTTTGAATTCTTTTGCATTACCAACTTCATAAATATTTCCACCTATTGTTAAATCTTGGTAAGGAGTATTTTTATTTATTCTATCTTCAGTCATTATTATTCATCCTTTCTATTTAATTTTTTCTACTTCTTTTAATGCCATTTCTAATGCTTTCATATTTCCTTCAATTACATCTGGCTTTTTAGCAAATTTATGTTTGAAAGATCCAATCATATCTTCTAAAAAAGCATCTTCTGGCATTACTTTTGAAACTTTTACTATTGCTGCAAGCATTGGTGTATTTGGAAAATATCTTCCTAATGTTTCTAAAGATATTTTTCTTGCATCAATTTTGTAAATTTCTCCTGCATAACCTTTTAATTTTTCTTTTAAAGTTTCATTATCTAATGTTGAATTAATTACAATTGCTCCAGTTTCTTTTAATCCAGCTGTAACATCAACTGAATCAAGTAATGTATCATCTACAACTACTACATAATCTGGATAATATATATTGCTATGAACTGTAATTGGTTCATCACTAATACGATTGTATGCTGTTATTGGAGCACCCATTCTTTCTGGACCATATTCAGGAAATCCTTGAATATATTTTCCTGTATTAAATGCTGCATCAGCTAAAAGTAGTGATGCTGTTTTTGCACCTTGACCACCTCTACCATGCCAACGAATTTCAATTAAGTTGCTCATAATTTACCTCCTAACTTTGTTTTTTATTTATATAAAATAACAGTATAATTTTTGTTTTTGTCATACCATTTATTTTTAACTTATATTCAGTTTAATCAATTTATACTTTTGATTAAAGTAAGATTTTTATTTTTATATAATTGTTATATTTTTTATCAATGTAAAATATTTTTAACAATTGTAATATTCCATATAATTTATTTACAAAATTATTATATTTAATTTTGAATTAAAAATCAATATACGGCTCAGTCAGTTTCTTGCTTTTATGTCTAATTATTATATCACACTTTTTCTAAAAATCTATATTTTTAAGATATTTTTATATGATTTGCTAAAATCAATATAAATTTTGCAATTGTAAATCTTCAATTTTTATGATATACTTTTTTGGACACATTTTAATATTTTTCATTAAGAAAGGAGTTTTTTATGATTTGTTCACCACATTATGATTTAGGCGTTGTTTGTGGGCGCTTTGCTCACGCACACGTAGGACACAAAAGCTTGTTTGATACTAGCTTATCATTGTGCAAAAGGACTTGCATCCTTGTAGGTTCAGCACAAGAACGTGGAACATTACGCAATCCTTATTCAGTTGAAACTAGAATCAAGGTAATTCAAGAGATGTATCCAGGTATTCCAGAAAGCAATTTAACCATCGTTGGTTTAAATGATATGACCAACGAACTTGATATAAATGCCGATTGGGGCAGATATTTCAAACAACATGTCGAATCAAAGATGCATAAATTTGCCTCACTGATGATTTATGGCAATGATGAATTTCGTAGTAACTGGTTTGCTCCTGAAGATTTAACCAACACTGCTGAATTCATTATCTCTAGAAGTACATTGCCTATTTCAGGTACATACATGCGTGGTTTTTTAGTATGTGATGATGAAGAATCTTGGCAAAAATATACAGATCCATTAGTTCATGGTATGTATGCCGAACTTCGTGACGAGCTAATGTCAGTAGATGTATACAAAGAGATTTATGATCAAATCCGTAGATACAAAGTTATGGATTTAGATGCTTTCAAAAAAGTATACTCTAAATACGAAGCTGCTGACAAAGAGAAAAAACTTGAAGCAATTAAAAAACTCAAAAATAATTGAAAAAATTTAATAAAAATACTAAAGTATTTTTTCAGCCAAGAACTTCCTTGGCTGTTTTTTATATATTTGTATATAAAATTAATAATTATTTTAAAAATTTTCAAAATTATATATATTTTTTATATTTTTATATATTATTTACAAATCTCTAATATCTATCTTTTATTATATTTTTGACTATTCTTAATATATTTGCTATACTGATTTTATGGAAAAAGAAAGATATAAACACTTAAATAAATATTTAAAAGAAAAATTTGGTGAAAGAACTTTAAAAATTTGCATTGATGGTCATTTTACTTGTCCAAACAGAGATGGACATTGTGGTAAAAATGGTTGTATTTTTTGTAGTGAAAAAGGTTCTGGTGAACACATTGCTAGAATTAATGGAAATGCTGACATATTACACAACTTATCAAATATTGATTCTGCTATTTTAAATAGCACTAATTTCATTAATACAAACCTTACACACATTACTACTAATTCTGCTTATATTAATCAAGTTTGCAATTCAATTTCTTCTCAAGTAAAAAACTATTTTCAAAGTTACAAAAGTGAACGAGCAAATAAATTCATTGCTTATTTCCAAAACTTCACTAATACTTATGATTCAATCAAAAACTTAAGATTAAAATATAATTCTGCTTTAATTGACTCTAGAATCGTTGGCTTAGAAATTGCTACCAGACCAGATTGTATAAATGAAGAAATTGTTAGGCTTTTAAGTAGTTACAAAAATGATTATTATGTTTGTGTAGAACTTGGCTTACAAACTTCAAATGATATTACTGGAAATTTGATAAATCGTGGATATAATGCAAAAGATTTTGAAAGAGCTGTTAATTTATTAAATAAATATAATATAGATGTTGTTTCACATATTATGGTTGGTTTACCAAATGAAACAATTGCAGATATTATTAATACAACTAATTTCATTAATCAATTTAATATACAAGGTATTAAAATTCATTCTACTTATGTCGTTAAAAACACTAAATTAGAAAATATGTATTTATCTAACAAATACAAAACTATTTCATTAGAATATTATTTGAATTGCTTAGAATATATAATCACTCATATTAATCCTAATATTGTTATTCACAGACTTAGTGGTGATGCTCCAAAAGAGTTGTTAGTTGCACCTGATTGGAATTCTCATAAAAAATGGGTTTTAAATGGTATTGATAAAATTTTGCGAGAAAAGAATTTATGGCAAGGTTGCAAATTAACTTAAATTCGCAATCTTTTGATTTTAATTTCATAAAAAAAGAAACTGAATTATTAAACTAATTTGTCTAATAATTCAGTTTTTAAATTTTTCAGCAACGAAAATTTATTGTTTTTTATTTATATAAAATAGTTCTAAATCCCCAATAACCATCTGATAAATTTTCATAATATCCAATATGACTATTAGCAGTTTTACTTAAGTTAGCACTTCCACCACGAACAGTTCTTTTTAAACCAGCGTTTTCTCCTTCACTTGTTGTATTCTTTTTAGAACTAGAAGATGACTCTGCTGTTTTACTTTTATCTATTTCTGTTGTCCATTCTCTAACATTTCCTGCCATATCACATATATTATTTACAATATCACTTGCTGTTTGCCCTGTTGGTAATATTGTTCCAGAGTAATTACCATATTTTGTGTTTGTTGCATAATTTGGTGTATTTTGATTAATCCAATCCAAAGCTGTATCCCAAGCATAACTATTAACTATTGCTGTTTTTATTCCTTCTGGATAGTTAAATCCTGAAGACATGTCTAGTGAAGCTTGATATGCATCTGCAAAATTAATATTTGTCCAAGGTATTTTTCCAGCCATACTAGCTGCAACTTTTTTACCATTTGCTTCAAAACTAGAAGCTTCGAATCTTGCTATATAAAAACCATAATTTTTAGCAACACTATTTACTAATTCAGAAGATGTTGTATTTGATTCTTCAAAATCTGCATTTAACATTGTATTTCTCTTTAAAATTCCACTTTCAACTGGAATCCATACAAATTGATTTCCATATGTATCTTGAATAACAAATCCACTATTTACATCTCCACCAATATGTTCAAATCCATCTGGTATAAAAGGGTTATCTGCAGAAATAACTCTAATATTTTCTACTACAACATTAGTAGATATTTCTTCTCCATTTACACCTTTTGCTTTAAATACATAATCTCCATTTTCTGTAACAGTATATTCTTTTGTGTTACCATTAACAGTTGTTCCATCAGGTAATGTAATTGATGCAATTCCTTGTTCATCATCAGTTGACGCTACAACTGAAATTATAACTTTTTCTTGTCCTTCTTCTTTAGTATTAACAGTAGCTTCAATTATTGGAGCAATTTTTTGCCCTTCAACTTTATGTTCATCAGTTGGTTTATTGCTTGGAGAAAGTATATTTACAGCAAGTCCAACTAAAGCAACAACAACTACTAATAATGCAACTATTATAACAGGTGATATTTTGCTTCCCATATCTATTTTCCTTTCTAAAATTAAATTCTGTATTAATATATTATATTATAATCATAATATATATAAATTTCAAACCTTTTTTTAATATTTACTTATTTTTTCTTACAATATTTATATATGATATTAAATAACTATTAATATATTTTCTTTGTGAAAAGTTTGTACAAAAAAAGAGAGCATCAATTGCTCTCTAAAAATCTTTTTTATAAACTTAAGCATTTGGATAAACACTAACTTGTTTTTTGTCTTTTCCTTTTCTTTCAAACTTAACTGTACCATCTACTAAAGCAAATAAAGTGTCATCGCTTCCGATTCCAACATTTGTTCCTGGATGTACATTTGTTCCTCTTTGTCTAATTAATATGTTTCCAGCTTTAACGATTTGTCCATCAGATTTTTTTACACCAAGTCTTTTTGACTCACTATCTCTTCCGTTCTTAACACTACCTTGACCTTTTTTGTGTGCCATTTAAGATTCACTCCTTTCGCTTTATATATTTATATTCTCTAAATTGATATTTCATATATAAATTATTTTGCTACTTTTTCTTTTGATTCTGTTTTTGTAGCTTTTGTAGCTGTTGTTTTCTTTTCAGCAGCTGTTTTAATTGAAGTAATTTCTACTTTTGTGTAATCTTGTCTGTGTCCTCTTGTTTTTCTTTCATTTTTCTTAGCTTTATATTTGAAAACTAAGATTTTCTTTCCTCTACCATGAGAAACTACTTTTCCTTCAACTTTTACACCTGTTACATAAGGATTTCCAATTTGTACTTTTCCATCATCAGAAACTAGAATAACTTTATCGAAAGATACTTTCTTTCCTTCTTCTACTTCTAATTTTTCGAAATATACATTTTCACCTTCTTGAACTTTGTATTGTCTTCCACAAGCTTCAATAATTGCGTACATTAAAAATGCACCTCCCTTTTCGTATACTCGCTAACTTCCAACTTTGGTAGCTAAACTTAATTAGCTTTTACATACCATAGTTAAGCAGTTTACAGTTAGATATTTTAACATAGATTCCTCTATTTGTCAACATTTTCCGAAGTTTTTTGTGACTAGTAAATGAAAATAGTAAAAAAAGCAAGTTTTTCAAGCAAATATATTGCTTAAGACTTGCTTTTTTCTCGTACAAATTGCATTAAACTTTTCACTTGACTCACTTGACGAAAAGATAAAAAAGAAAGAGGCGAAAAGAAATTGCCTTTACTTTCAACCTCTTTCCGCCTTTAAAAGACTTCAAATAACAATTGTTTTCTGTAATTATGCAACCAATCTTCTGTATTCGGCTCTTGCCTTTTTAAGATTGAATGGCTGCTTCACTGTAGCATATCTCTGGATTTTATACCACCAGTTTCTTAAAAAAGTTTCATCTTCTGCTACAATGCTTTTTACAGTTTTTGGTTCTTCGTACATCTTTTTTCCTTTCTGCTCTCGTAAGTCGAGAGACTTGAATCAGCAAAACACTTTTTTTCTTTTGTAGTGCTTGCTATTAATAGTTAAATAAATATAATATATTTACAATTAATATATTAACATAATGTTACTATTTTGTCAAATATATCATAGATAAATCAATATACAAAAGTCTTTTATTTTCGCTATTTTACGACTTTTTGTAACATAATATCACATTGTTATTTTCTATTTTATATAATAGTTATTATGGCAATTTTATCAAATTATTATATTTTTATTAGAAACTTTTTGTAAATTTATATTAGAACAAAAGTGAACATTATGATAATTACAAAAATAAAATTTCTTACAAATATCTATTTCTTTGTTCATTGCACACAAGTTTTTGAAAAAAACTTGTGTGCAAATTGTAGTATGATCCTTTATATATTAGGAAGTTCAAAGAACTTTCCTAATATAATAAAAAAATCTCCAAGTTTAACTCGAAGATTCTTTACTCAAATATAATTTTATTTATAACTATGCTTTTTTTGCAACTTCAACTAATTCAGCAAATGCTTTGCTATCAGATACAGCTAATTCAGCTAACATTTTTCTATTGATTGTAACATTAGCTTTTTTTAATCCAGCGATTAATTGGCTATATGTTAATCCGTTCATTCTTGCTGCTGCATTAATTCTTACTATCCATAATTTTCTGAAATCACTCTTTTTATCTTTTCTTCCTACATAAGCATACATTCCAGATTTCATAATAGCTTGTTTAGCCATTCTATATCTATAATGTTTTGCTCCATAGTAACCTTTTGCTTGTTTTAATACTTTTTTATGTCTTGCTCTAGTTGTTCTTGCTGTTTTTACTCTTGCCATTTATTTTTCACTCCTTTTCCTCTACCTAAATTCTAGTTACCATATGGTAATAATCTTTTAATTCCTGCTTCTACTGTTTTGTCTGCAATTCCGTTTTGTACTCTAGCATTCATTTTTTGTCTTTTTGTTTTATTTGCTAATAAGTGTCTTCTATTAGCTTTTGTTCTTTTTACTTTTCCTGTTGCAGTATAAGAATATCTTTTCTTTGCTGCTTTGTTTGTTTTTAATTTTGGCATTTCTTTATCTCCCTTCGCATTTTAGATTTTTTTATTTAAAATTACAAACATTGTTTTACCTTCTAAGAATGGCTTTTTTTCAACTGTTGCAATATCCTCAAGAGATTCAGCAAATTTTGATAATATTGCTTCACCTGCTTTTACATTGTTTAATTCTCTTCCTCTAAATCTTAATGTGAATTTTACTTTGTTTCCAGATTCTAAAAATCCTCTTGCATTTTTACTCTTAAAGTTAAAATCATGTTCACCAATATTTGATGAAACTCTAATTTCTTTCATTTCAACAGCTTTTTGGTTTTTTCTAGACTCTTTTTCTTTTTTTGCTTGTTCAAATTTATATTTTCCATAATTCATTATTTTACAAACTACTGGTTTTGCATTTGGAGCAACTAGAACTAAATCTAAATTTTTTTCTTCTGCAATTGCTATTGCTTTTTCTATTGGTAAAACTCCGATTTTTTCTCCTGTTTCTCCGATAACTTGAACTTCTTTTTCTTTTATCTGTCTATTTATAGGCAATTCTTGTTTTATAGTAAAACACCTCCAAAAAAAAATTTGACTTATTTTAAAAAGCCAAATCCACAATATCTCAACATTTCTGTGTATAAAATGCTAATTTTATGATATTTTCTAACCGAATGCTTACTTAAAGATACGGTGAGAAGTGGATACTTCTTCTTAAAACACAATTATTTTAGCATACATTTCTTTATTTGTCAACACTTATAAAAAAAAATTATAGCTGTAATCCATAAATTTTTATAGCTACTATAGCTAATCTTCATCAATCACTTTCTTACATAATTAATGATATATAATTTGATATATAATTTTTATTATCTTCTTTGTCGTAATCTATCTATTTTTCTAACTTTAACAATAATTACTAAAACAAAGTAATTGAAAATAATCATTATAGTCTAAATTTAACAAAAAACCTCGGAAGTAATAAAACTTCTGAGGTTTGATATTTTTTGTAAAAGCACATTATCTTTTTGAGAATTGAGGAGCTTTACGAGCTTTTTTAAGTCCGTATTTTTTTCTTTCCTTCATTCTTGGATCTCTAGTTAAGAATCCGTTTGATTTTAATGCTGGTCTAAATTCTGAATTAGCTTCATTTAAAGCTCTTGCAATACCATGACGGATTGCTCCAGCTTGACCTGTATATCCACCACCAACAACTTTAACTATTACATCATATTTACCAACTGTGTTTGTAACAGCAAATGGTTGGTTAACAATAACTTTTAAAATTTCTGTTCCAAAGTATTCATCTAAAGGTTTACCATTAACAACTATATTACCTTTACCAGCTGTTAATCTAACTCTTGCGATTGATTCTTTTCTTCTACCTGTTCCTTGGAATACTATATTTTCAGATTTTTTTGCCATCTTATTTTACCTCCCAAACTTCTGGTTTTTGAGCAGCGTTTTCATGTTCGCTACCTGCATATACTCTTAATTTTTTGATCATTTGTCTTCCTAATTTTGTGTGAGGAAGCATTCCTTGAACAGCTTTAAACATAGCTTTTTCTGGTGTTTTTTCCATCATAACTCTAGCTGATGTTTCTTTCATTCCACCAATGTATCCTGAATGATGTCTGTAAACTTTTTGATCTAATTTTTTTCCAGTTAAAACTGCATCTTTACAATTTAATATAATAACATGATCTCCAGTATCTTGGTTTGGAGTAAATGTTGGTTTATGTTTTCCTCTTAATAATTTAGCTGCTTCACTAGCAACTCTACCTAATGACTTATCTGTTGCGTCTATTATATACCATTTGCTTTCTATTTCGCCTTTTTTTGGGCTATATGTAGTATTATTCATGGTACAAATACCCTCCATTTCAATTTTTAAATTTTATATTTTGCTTATATAAGTATATGAAACCTATTCGCAACTACCGGGGAGAGGTTGGAATCAACTTAACATACCTACATACAATGCGTAATTATTCTAATACATTTTCTTCCAAAAGTCAAGCTTTTGAGAAAATATTTTTGTTTTCTCATAAAAAAGGCAATCACTCAAGTTTAATTTAACTTTACTTAAGTGACTGCCAAATTACCAACTGCAATTTCATATTAATGATATTTTTCTAAAATTTTTTGCTATTGGCAATTATTTTTGTACATTAAGCTGACTTCTTTATTCTCGCCAAAGTTTTTTTATAAGCAATTTCCTGCTTCATAATAGCAGAATCAAAAGAAGTTATTACTCTGCCTCTGAAAAAGAACTTCCATTTGTTTTCGATTTTCCTCATTCTATTTTCAATTTCCTGTATCTTGTTTTTATCAAATTCAATACATTTTCTTAAAAATTCTGGATCCTCTACTTTATTCGGATCAGCTGCTTCAGCAATCGCCAGCCTTTCTTTAGCAAATATTAGTGAGAGCCGAAGTTCTCCCCATAAGTCCTGCACATAGTTGCGTAAGAGCGCAACAAGACCAAAGATAGCTATTGCCAATACTATTAGTAGCCATATCCAGTTTACTTTTGCATTCACATTTGCTACAACCGTTGTTAACATCATATCTTTTCCTCCTGTAATAAAATAAATATTTATTGTATCTTTGAAATTATATCATAGTTTTACTAAATCTGTCAAAATCAGCAATTCCGTTCAATCCAAATAATCAACTTTTTCAAGCAAATATATCGCTTAAAACTTGCTTTTTCTCGTACAAGTTGCTTTTACTTTACAGAATCGCATTTAACTTTTCACTTGACGAAAATAATCAATTATATATTATGAAAAATAGTTTTTTAATTTTAATCTACTCCATTATCTCAAATGCAGAATCAGCATCAGCTTCTCCAGTAAAATGATAATAAGTATCTGGTATTTCCCCTACTATAACAGATTCAACAAGCAAAACATCAGTATTAATTGGTTTACCAAAACTTCCAAATGGTGTTAATACAGTTATTTTAGTTGAAACATTCAAATACAGTTCATGTAAAGTTTGATTTATCCCAACTGCTGTAAATTTGCTATTTAACTTTGTTTCGACATTTCCAGATGTTTCGAGTTCTATATTAAATTTTGGGCCTATATATTTTAATAGGCTAATTCCAGAAACACTTCCTAAATTTATATATACATTTGTTCTTTCGGCATTATCTATATCTTTTTGAACATTTATAGCAAGTTGTGTCATAATTTCATTTACTGGTTTTGTATTTGTTCTAACAAAATTTACTTTTCCATTTACATCTTTATCAACATTCACCAAATCATCATAACTATAATTTTTCATCAAATTATTTACTTCGCTATTTATTGTTTTTATTGTCAAAGATTTTGCAGCTGTTTCACAACTTGCTTTAAAAATTGGATATGCTGCTCTAAAAAATGAAACAACTGAAAATATTATTAATGTAAAAAATAAAAATACAAATATTTTTATTAATTTTACTTTTTTAGGAGCTTTTAAAGATATCCTTCTTCTTGAATATAATTTATTTTCCATTATTTTTCATTGTACAATTTTATTTAATTATGTACAATCTATCTCCTACATTTATCTTATCTGGATTTTCTAAATGGTTTAATTCTATTATGCTTTGCATATCCACTTTAAATTTTTTTGCTATCTTCCAAATCGTATCACCACTTTTTACAAAATAAACAAACATATTATAATCACTTTCTTTTGCATCTTCTTTTACTGTTACATTGCTAATGTATGTTATTTCACTAGTAGTTAAACTGTTATTTTTTACTACTATCTCAAATTCAACATTTACATCTTCACCTGTAACACTAAATCTACTATTTACAACAGTTAAATCACTTGTAGTAATTGTATTTGTTGTACTTTTTATGAATGGAATTTTAACTTGCTTTATATTCAAATTATTACTATGAACTGCTGTATAATACACAGCTACTTCTACTTCTCCCTCATAATTAATCATTTCACCATTTTGCGTACTATTTGTTATTTTTGGATTTGTTTGAACATCATATATTTTGTCTGGATTTTCTAACATTATTTTTTCAGATATTTTAATTGACTTTTCTTCTATACTATTTTCTTTAAATATTGTCATTTTTCCACTTTCTAAATCTAGCTCTTTGTTCATACTATACATATCTTTTGTTAGTAAAATTTCTTCATATTGTGTTGCTACACAATAAACTTCAAATTCTGTTTGAAAATTTATACTATGCAATTCTTTATTATTTATTTTTACTAACATATTTCTTACTCTATAATTAACTTCACAATTATGCTTTTCTTCAATATTAGTAATCTCTATAAAGCTCATAATTGGTATTGATGATTCTATCTTTTTTATTTTTCCGTCTTCTGTCAAATAAATTATTTGAACTTTTGCTTCTGCTTTTGCTAAAACTTTATTGTAACTTGTTTTTACATCTGAATTTTCTATTTTCAAATCAACTTTTAATATTTCGCCTGCGTCTTCATCTCCATCTAATTTTAAATCTTCTTTTACAGAAGTTCTAACTTTATTTTCCCCTATTAAACATGCTAATTTTGTTTTTTCTGTTAGTCTTTGTACATTTCCAATTTCTTCAAAATCCATATTTATGCTTAAATTTTCTTTTTCCATAATTTGATAATCAATATTTAAACTTGCTGTAATATTTATTTTTCTTTCATTTAAAACTTTCGCTTCCAAAAATTCTAATTTTACCCCTGTTAATAATCTTTTATTTTCTTCAGCTTTTTCATCATTAATTGTTTCGACAAAGTCCAATGTTGTTTGTATACTTCTCGTTTCTCCACTATCAGAAATATAAATAATATATGCATCTATATTTCCATCAACTCTAATTTTTCCTGTTGAAATTTCCTCTTTATATATATAAGTATTAGCATTGCTAGTTGTAATACTTACTATATCTGGCTTTATGTCAGGAACGATTATATCTCCACTAACTTCAAATTTTTTATTTCCGCTACTTACTCTTTGCATAAGAGTCATTTGTTTTATTGCCATAAAAAAACCTCCTATAAATGTTATTAATTTCTAATACCATTTATATGGAGATTTATTAAAAAAATTACTTTTATTTTTAATTTATGCATTTTCTATTGCTGGATTTGTATTTACAGTATTTACTCTATGTTTTTTTGTTTCAACTTGTGGTGGCAAAATTGGTGCATATTCTTCACCATTATATAATTTTACCTCTACAGTTCTTGTAAATAAATCTGTGTAATTATAAGAACCAAATCTATCTACTTCTTCAAATTTTACTCTAAAATAATCTTTATATGTATTTTCAATTACTGCAACTTTTTCTTGTGGCTTACTTCTCTTTCCTGGTGACTCTTTTACAATAATTTTTTGTCCTATGTTATCACAAATATTTTTTCTTAAGTCTGCTATTTCAGATCTGTAAATTCCCATATTACCACCTACTTCTATTGTATTTATCTGTGAATCTTATATCACGGATATTGTCAAAAGTCAAAAAAGCAAGTGCTTTGAAATTCCTGCAAACAATTGATAATACTGTATTTTAGAATTTTGTTTCATTTTTTTATCTTTTGTATTACATTTGTAACATTTATTAATTACTAAGATATATTTTTTTCTTGTTCATGTTGATGTATATATTTTAACTTAGTTGCCATTCCACCTCTTATATGTCTTTCTGCTTTGTTTTCATCTAATACTTTTCTAACTTCCATCGCAAGTGCAAAATTAATATTTGACAATCTTTTTGTCACATCTTTATGTACTGTACTTTTACTAATTCCAAACTTTTTAGCGGCTCCTCTAACTGTATCTTTTGAATCTATAATATAATGTGCTAATAAAACTGCACGTTCCTCAATTGTATTATTTTTCAAATTAAGTCAACCCCCATATGAATATTTTTGTTTAATTCTATTCGGGAGTTTTAATTATTATTCCTCGCAAAAAGACTTTTTATATTATTTATTTTTGTAATTATCTAAAAAATGATGCTCTTCATTTCCTTTTTTATATGAAATTATTGTATCTAAATTAACATTTTGCACACTATTAAATATATTTACATCTATGTTTTCATATCTATTTTTTAATTCTTTTATTAATCTTTTCATTTCTTCTCTTTTAGACATATGATTTGCATTATCATTATTTGTATATTGTTCTGTAAATCTGCATGCACATTGAATAAAATCTAAATTATTTTTATCTCTCCATCTTATAACATCTTCTTCTCTAACAAAATACAAAGGTCTAATAAGCTCCATTCCTGGATGTGATGTACTTTTTACTTTTGGCATCATTGTTTGCATTTGAGCTCCATAAAGCATTCCCATTAATATTGTTTCAATTACGTCATTAAAATGATGTCCTAAAGCAATTTTGTTGCATCCAAGTTCTTTTGCTTTTTCATATAAATATCCTCTTCTCATTCTGGCACATAGATAGCATGGATTATCTTCAATATTAACAACCCTATTAAATATATCTGTTTCAAACATTGTAATTGGTATATTTAATATTTTACTATTTTCTATAATTTTTTGTTTATTTAGTTCATTATACCCTGGATTCATAACTATAAATTCTAAGTCAAAATTCATTTTTTTATGTTTCTTTAATTCTTGAAAACATTTAGCAAGAAGCATTGAATCTTTTCCGCCAGATATACATACAGCTATTTTATCGCCTTCAGATATCATTTCATATTCTGTTATTCCTTTTATAAACCTTTTCCATATTTCTTTTCTATATGTTTTTGTTATTGTTTGTTCTATTTCTTTGTATCTTTCCATAAAATCCTCTTCAAATACTATATTTACAATTTTAAATTTATAACTATTACTGTAATTATTTTAATATTCTTCTATTTTGATATATACTCTTTCTTCTTCTGAGTATTGTTTTTCAATTTCTAATTTTGTAATTTGATTGTCATCTTTAAAAGCTATTGCATTTAATGCATCTAAAATTATTTTTGTAATATTATCTATATCTGGTTTTTTAGTAGGACTGATTGCATTATTTATCATATTTTCTTTATCTTTTTTACTAGTATTTTTAGGAATACCAAAATATGCAATAATTTTCACTGCTGTTCTTCCTTCAATTCGATTTACTCTAGGATATTTTATCCAAAAATATTGTTTTACTAGTTCTTCATAGTCTTTTGTTTTGGTTGGTGTATATGCGACTCCAGTATTTGTATTTACTCTAGGTCTACCTTTGCCTGTTATTTTCCCTGGCACTTCAAATTCGTATATCATTTTTTCCTCTTTCCTTAGTACTTTTTATTGCTTATTTATATTTTTTAAAATTTTAATATATTTTACAATAAAAAATTTTACTTTTCAAGATTATACAAACAAATTTTCTAATTTAAATAATCATATTGAATTTTTACAAATTTAATATAAAAATCAACAATTATCTTTAGATTTATGAAAATGTACTAACTTAATTTTTAGCACAATTAATATATATTATAATACGCAAAAACGGTGAGAAGTCCCACCGTTTTTTTTGCACAATATCTGATTACCTATTTAAAACATACAATACCATTATAACCAGACAAAACAATTCTCTTGTTTCCATTAGTATCTTGTCTTACAACAGCATCTTTCTGTTTCGTTTTGATCTTGAAAATTATATTCGGCTCTTCTACTATGTCTCTAACTGAGCATTCCTCCATTTCGTACTCTTCAAAAAGCTTTGTTATATCTTTCTCATTTTCAGAAAAGTTTAAAAGCACACGAAGCTTTTTATCTTCAAAGCTTCTTTCATATACCAAAAAATCACCTTCACATACCAAAACATTAAATTCAGCTTCTGCAAGAAAATCAGATTTACCATATCTAGTTGCACACAATCTTTTGAAAAATCTTAATATCTTTTTGTCGATATGATTCCAAGTAAAGCATGCTCTACAAAATGGATCTTTCATTCCCTGCAAACCTATTTCATCACCATAATATATTGATGGTATGCCTGGTAAAAAGAATATTGCTACATAAGCAAGCATTAATCTTGCTCTACCTAACAAATAATCTTTTTTGTTTAAAAAGTTATTAGCTGCCTGCCATTCTCTTGAATTATTGTCAACTTCCGGTCCAGCAAGTTTAGTTATAGCTCTCACTGTATCGTGTGTTGACAAAAAGTTCATAACAGAATATGCAATTTCTCTAGGATAGTTTTCCTTAAAAATCTCATTGCATACTTTTTTAAATTGACTTGCCCAATAATCTCCACCATACCTTACATATGGTAAAATAGTATCTTTTATTGGGTAATTCATAACAGATGTCGCTTGTTTACCTTGAGCGTATTCCATAAAAACTCCATACGCCCATTTTTGGCTTAAATCTTCCCAAACCTCTGGAATAATTATTTTATTATTTCCTCTTTCTTCATCTGAAATTTCATATATCTTTTCTCGTGGTCCGATTGGAAGTTCATCTGCTACATCTTGTCTAATGCCATCAACTTTCCATTCTCTATACCAATAGTGTATAACTCCATCTTCTCCGAGTATATAATCTTTCAGCTCGTCTGAATCATAATTAAGTTTTGGAAGACTTTTATCGCCCCACCAACAACTATAATTATTACTATCATTTGGATCGATAAAAAACCAATTTCTGTACTTGCTATTTTTAGACTGAAATGCACCATCAGAATTATGCTCATTGTATCTATCAAAATAAATACTATCTGAACCTACATGATTTAGCACTCCATCTATCACATAGAATATAGATGCTTTGTGATATGCTTCTATTAATTCATTATATTCTTCTGGTGTTCCCAATACAGGGTCAAGCTTCTTATAATCAATTGCTGCATATCTGTGATTTTTTGAAGATTCACAAATTGGATTTGAATATACTACATTTACATGCAATTTTTTCAAATATCCAACTGACTCTTTCATTCCTACAAAGTTTCCACCAAAAAAATCTGTAGAAATTGCCTTTTCTTCGCCATTTACATAGCAAGGCATTTCTCCCCATTTTCTGTACCATCTGTTTTCTGGTAATTTACTTTTGGTTTTTCCTTTTCTGAATCGGTCTGGAAAAATTTGGTACATAATACCACTTTTCATTACTTTACTAGAGTCTATTTCTTTATAAACTGTAAGTAACCATGGCATTTCTTCAATTTGATTAGTTATAAAACCTTCAAATATACCATTTTTTCTTCTGATGTAATGTTCACCTGTTTCATCAAGAAATTTGAAGTAATACTCATAAGTAGCCGGCTTTGAAAAAACAACATTAATTTCAAAAACAGAACTATCACTTTCATCAGTTACTTTTTTCATAAGTACATTAAGATTTTTCTTTTCCATTTTTGCCATTTGGTCTAATACTAACCAAACTTTTTGTACTTTTCTTTTTCCTTCTAATTGTATTTTTAAATACAATCGCCCTTCTTTTGTTTTATTTTTCACTTTTTCCAATTTTACTGGTCCAATTGGTTTTTTAAACAAAAGATTTTGGCTATCAAATACTGTCATAGTCTACGCTCCTTCCTTAATTAAAAAACAGCTTTGCTAACCTTGTGACATTATTAAAATATCACGGTATTATTCAAAAGTCAATATAACTGTCAATTTATGTCGAATTTAATAGAAAAAACGAATAGTTTACTTACTATTCGTTTCCAATAATTATTTTAATTTATTCATTATATTTTCTATACTTTCTAAAACTTCTTTATTTGAGTTCATCATAATTTCGTCATTTGTATATCTTGGAACTAAATGTAAGTGATAATGTTTTACTTCTTGACCAAGTCCATTGTTTTGGATAAGTGTTAATCCTTCACAATTTAGTTTTTCTTTTAATTCTTTATGCAATTTTTTAGAAATTTCATTTATATGTTTTAAAGTTTCTAAATCAATATCTTCTATATTTGTATAATGTTTTTTTGGAACTATTAAACAATGACCATTTGATATTGGGCTTATATCTAAAAATACTTTAACTATTTCATCTTCATAAATAGTATTACTTGGAATATCTCCACTTATAATTTTACAAAATAAACAATCCATCTTTTCACTACCCTTCTACTTTTTTACCTTTAGTATTCATCTTTATAAGATTTTTGAAAATATTACTTTTTTTCTTTTTGCTAGGACCTTCTTTTACAGCTTGTAATGCTGCTTTTAAGTCTTCTCCTGTTTCTTTTGCTTTGATTATTGGGGCAAATAAAGATTCTTCTGCATCAAAGTCATCTATTTTTTCATCTTCATATGGTATATCTTCTATACTGTCATATTCTTCATTTTCAAAATCGTCTTCTAGTTCAGCAATTTGACTTTCAATATCTGAAAATTCATCTTCTTCGTCTTCTTCAAATTCTTCAGTATCTTCATTTGTATTTGATATTTCTATATTATTTATTTTTACTTTTTCTTTTGCTGTTTCTTCTACTATTTGAGCATTTTGAATATTTTGTTTTTCTTCTTCCTCTTCTATTTCATCATCTTCTTCAGCGATGCTTTCTATTGTTTTAGCTTGTGGAAGTTCTAATTCTACAGTTTCTTCTATATTGCTTGTCTGTTCTTTTGCTGTTTCCTCTTCTGCTGTTTCAAATTCTTCTAGTTCTTTTCCATAAATTTCTGTAATTATTTGGTAAAAAGCAGTATATATTTCTCTTATTCCTTCAACACGCCAATAATTTGAATTTATTACCATTGCAGTATTTAATCCTAATTTACTTGCCTCGTCTTCTATTTGCAAACTGCCTTCTTCTATTTTTCTAAAATAATCTTTATTGTATAATTCTTTGTATGCTTTTTTTGCAGATCTACCAGCTTCTTCTCTTAATATCAATTCATACAAATTATTCATTTGATCTACATCTAAGATTAAATTTTTGCAAGCTTCTAACATTAATTTTCTATGTATTTTTTTACCATGCATAACTGGTAATCTTTCATTATCTAAAAATTGAATTAAATATTCTTTTTCTGCATTAAAGAATTTTAATTTTGCTGTATTATCTCTTCTCCATTTTCTATGTCTATCCATTTTTAATGAATTATTTTCAATTTCATCTAATAGTTTTTTAGTTTTGTCATAAATAATAACATAACATTCTGCTTCTTTTTTAGAGATTTCTGTTGCAAATTCAGAAGCTTTTGAAACTATATCTGCATCAAATGGTATTTTTTCTTTTGCACCATTTTTAGTAATAACTTCTATAAGTTCACGTTTTATTTTTCTTATTTCATCTGTAGTAATTCCTTTTATATAATCAACTATATCTAATTCTATATTTTCAAAATTAGCTTTTGCATTTTCTAAAACAGAATTATATTCTTCTTCTGCTTCATTTTTATTTTGTATTGCTATATCTAATTCTTTTTTCTTAGTTTGATACAATTCAACAGTACTAATAAAATTTTCTCTTGTTTCTATAAAAGCTGTTTGTGTTTTTGAAATATCACTTTCAATTTTATTTAAGCATTTACTTAATTCATTTACATCTTCTTCTATATTTCCAAAAATAAGATTTCTACTGTATTCCAATTTTGCATTTCTTTTATATAATTTTTCTTGCATTTGTTGAATACTTGCTAACCTATTTGAAACATCATTAAATTCTGTTAAAGATTTGTTTTCAGCTTCACTTTTTATTTGAAATTGTTCAATTTTGTCAAGTAAATTACAGTAATTGTTAAAATTTTCTTTTAAATTATTAGTTTTTTGATATCCCAATTTTTTGCAAAAATATCTTTCTAAGACTATTGCATTTCTCTCATACATAATAACAGCTTCCTCCATATTATGACACAATTTTACTTTATTATATATGTAATTTATTTAAAAGTCTAGTATATTTTAGTTATTTTTAACTAGATATTGAAGAAATATGTTGCTTCTAAATCTGCTTCATGTAAAACTAATGCTAATGGATATTTTTTAAAAGCTTGTCCTAAAGTATTGTATTGTTCTTTTGGTTCAGTAAATCCCATGTGCCAACGTATACAATATTTTTCTTCTCCTGTTAATTTCATATATTCTGTTAGCATCATTACTGATTTATCTCCATGTCCATAAGGAATAGTATCATCTACAGTATAATATGGTACTTTTTCCCATTCTCCTAACGCATTTTTTGCATTTCTATAATCAACTTTATAAAAATTAGCTTTACAAATATCGTGTAACAAAGCTATTATTTTTACTGTATCATCTGATATTTCAAGTTCAATTGGTAAATGTTTTACTTTTTCTTTTAGTATTTCATAAACTTTCATGCTATGTTCCAATAATCCACCTTCATAAGAACCATGAAATTTTGTACTAGCTGGAGCTGTAAAGAAATCTGTTTTTTCTAAAAAAGCTATTACATCTTCTATTCCTTCTCTTTTTGTACTTAATAATAAATTTATAAATTCTTCTTTCATTTTATTTATTTTGTATGATTTTCATACTCTCCTTTCTACATTTCTTATACAATAATTGTTTCAACGTTTTATTAGTAATTTGGCTATTATATTATAGATTTATCTATTTCTATATTATTTGATAAGTTTTTTTCTAAATTTTTTGAATATTTACTTTCTGCTAAATTAATATAACTTAAATTTGGTAAAAGTTCAAGTTCTCTACTATAACTTAATTTTATATCTCTAAAATATAATTTTTCTAATGATTTTAACTTTGAAATTCCTTTTACTGAAATTCTTTTATTGTTTCCTATTTTTAAAATTTTTAGTTTTTTCAAATTGCTTATATATTTTATTTTTAAATTTTTACAATGCTGAAAAGAAATTAATTCTAAGTTTCCTTGTAAAGTTGACTTAGAACTAATTTTGCAATTGGTCATTTGTACAGCACATAATGATTTTATTCTATTAATTATATTAGTTTCATAATTTTTAATATTAAAATTTTGTAAACTTAAAAATTTTAAATTTTCAAATTTCAAAAAATCTTTAAAATCATAATCCAACTTTTGAGAATTTAATTCTTTAAAATTTAATGAAATTTCTTCTATTTTTTCAAAATCTTTTTCATTAAAATTTCCTTTTTTATTTAATTTTAATATTAAATACTTTTCTAATCCATTGCTTATCATTTAAGCATCTCCTTTAATTTTCTTTATCATCTTTGCCCTTTGGAAGTGCTTGTCTTTTATTTATTAAAAACATTTTTCTTAGACTACAAAAAGTATTAAACACATAAGCTTTTGCAATTTTTGTTGAAAATATTCCAGTTCTAAAAAATAAATTCACAGATTTTCTATTTACTGTATACAAACAACAATTAACTCTATTTTCTTTTCTTATATGAGTTTGGTAAAACTCTTTATCTCCTAATAAACAGTAATTTGCTTTTTTCTTTATTATATTTTTATTAATTAAAGTTTTTGAATCCAATGCAATATCTACATTATACCATATATTATCTATTTTAACTTGATTCCAATTTATTTCTGTTTTTGATTTTTGCATAGTTCCAGTTACTATATTAGATTCTATATTTAAACAAGCTAAACAATTTTTTAAAATTTCAGCAAAACCTGAATTAGCACAATGTCCTTCTATTAATCCATTTTCTAAATTAGTTGATTTTATTTCATTAGTTACATTATAATCTTCTATATTGTCTTCTAAAAATTCATCATATGAAATGTTTTCAGCTAAGATTTTATAAATTTCTAAAAACTTTTCTATTTCTCTACTATGAGATGGAACTCTTGAAATAAAATTATCTATACATTCACGTATTTTTATATATCTATCTATTTGATAACAATTTTTTTCTTTTTCGTAATGTAGCACACCATTAAAATCTAATATATTTATATATTTTATTTTTAAATTTTCCTTTACTGTTTCTGCCTGTTCTTTAGTTAAATAAGAAGCATCTTTTATAGCAATACTAATATTTTGTTTTACTTTTTTTAGTTGTTCTATATATTCATCAAAATTAATTTTTGTATCTATTATTAACAATAATTTGTCAAGTTGTGACAAATCAAATTGCTCTATGCAGTCATCCAAATCTGTTGAATTTAAAGTAAGATTAATTTTACCTTTTTTGTCAACTTCTAATGAATTTGTAATGCTATTATTAGTATTTTTTGATGGTATATTTACTACAATATTTTTTCTATACAATCCTTTCAATAAAATAGTAGCTTCTTTAAAATCTATTGTATTATTTTCTATATTTACTTTTTCCAAATTCTTATTTTCTAAAAGAAATTCTAAATTATTTAAGCAACCATTTTCTACATTTATAAGATTAATTATTTCTAATGACTTAAATATTTTCAATATATTTATAGAATTATTTGCTAAGCAAATCGAATTCAATGTTATTGCTCTAATTTTATCTGGTTTTTCTATAGAATCCAAAAATGATTTTATATCACAATATTCCATATTATTTAATGAAATCATTTTTAGATTTATTAATTTCTTCATTGAAACTTTTGTTGGTAATTTTACACCATCTAATATTAAATTATTTAATAAATATGGCTTACAAATATTTAATATAATTCCATCTACATTTAATTTTGATTTTCCTTCTATGATTAATGTTTTAACACCTGTAAATAAACTAATAATATTAAAATACTTTGAATTATTTTGTATATTACTTATTGTTAATTCTTCTACTGAATCCAAATGTTTTGACATTAAATCATCAAAATTATCAAATACCTTATTATCTAATTTGAATTTTTTTAAAACTTCTGTCATTTTTACTCCCTATTAATGAGTCATAATAAACTCTTTTATCGTCTGTGCTAAATTAACTGGATCTGTGATTGGTATCATATGATCTCCAGACACAATTTTAACTTCTTGTATTTGTTTATTACTTAATAATTCACTTGCATACTCTTCATAATCTTTAGATATGTTATTTTGTTTTTTCATATCTTTGTATTTATTAATACTTTCACTTGTTAAAACTTCTAACACTGGTAAATTATCTGGATATACATATTCTTTTTCTGCTATAACCTTTTCTTCTATTTTATTTATTTCTTTTACCATAGAACTAGTTAAATATCCAATTCCAATTCTCCTTCTATACTCTGCTATATCTGCATCTGTATAAATCGCACTATTTTGCATTTTATCTATATAAAACATTTCTGGTTTAACATAACTTAAAATTCTTGCAAATCCTGTAAATTCTGCTATTGATGAAATCTTCACATTGTCTTTTGTTTGATTTAATTCTGATAAAAATTTATTTTCTTTAGACATATTTGGCATTATTCCATCAACAGATATAATTGCACTTACATTATCTGGATACATCTTTTGAAATTCTATTGCATATATATTTGAAATAGAATGTGGCATCAATATATATGGTCCATTTATTTCTGCACCATCTAAAGCTTTTTTTATTTCATTTGCAATATTTTTGCTAGTTCGATCTGTTTTAGCTTTTAAACTATATCCATATCCTAAGTATTCTACAATAACTACTCTATAATCAGAACTTAAATAATTGGCTAATGCTTTATATTCAATAACAGGTGATTGCACACCAAATCCACTTAAGATAACAATTGTATTTGCACCATTGCCAATTGAATATACATTCATCATTTCTTTATCACCAACTGTTACTAAATTTTTGTATGGTCCTGAATATTTGCTAGATACTTCATTTATTTTTAATAAATTATGTGCAATTCCAATTGTAAATGCTAATATTAGTATAACAGCTAAAACTGCTACTAAAAAATCTTTTAATATATCAAAAAATATGCTTATTCTTGTAAAAATCTTTTTTATCATTGGTTTTTTCTCCTTTTTTAATCCCCTACTACATAATTTGTACTATAAGCAGTTCCATCTATATTTACATATACTTTTAAAACTTTTTTTCCTGATGTCTCATCAACACTAATTTTAAAGTCATTAACATTTTTGCATAAAGCAATTTTTTTATAGTATGCTATACTAGAATCAGTTCCTTCAAATTCATTATAATATATAATATTTCCTATTTTTACAAAAGCACTTTTTTTATTTGTATTATCTTTAAAAGTAACAAAATTCTGTTTATCAGCTCCGCTTTCAAACCTATATATTTGATTACCACTTTTTTTAGCTTCATTTGCCATATATAAATTCAATTTGTTGTAATATGCACTACTTCCCATATCTGTATTTATTATTTTTAGATTATTATAAAAAAATGTAGTTATTATTGCAACTAAACCTGTTACGGCTAAAAAACTTGCAACATAAATAACTAAGCTAAGCATCGTTATTCCTTTTTGTGATTTCATAAAAATAACCAATCCTTTCTCTTTAGTTATGAATTCTATAATATTATATACTAAATATATTAAATTTAAAATTAGTTCTAATGCTAGTTTAGCAATAAAGCTAACACAAAACTAGAATTAAAGTTAATGTTACTATTAACTTTAAAATTAATTTTTAATTTAATATTAAAATTTTATAAAATCATTTTCAATTATTCTTCTATAATACTATATATTAAAACCAAAATATTAGCAATATTTAATTTTGATTTTTAGAAAAAAATTAATTGATGTTCATTCATCAAAAAAATATCTAAGTCCAACATAAGTGAACTTTATGATAATTTCAAATTCTACAAAAAAAGAAAGTTATCAAATGTGTAAATTCACATTCATAACTTTCTTTAATTTTATTGATTTTTTATGTTAAATTAAATATCTAAATAGAATTATTTTAATTCGATTGTAGCTCCAGCTTCAACAAATTTAGCTTTGATTTCTTCAGCTTCTGCTTTAGCAACAGCTTCTTTAACTGTTTTAGGTGCTCCATCAACTAATTCTTTAGCTTCTTTTAATCCTAATCCTGTTACATCTCTAACAACTTTGATTACAGAGATTTTGTTTGATCCAGCATCTGTTAATACTACATCAAATTCTGATTTTTCTTCAGCTGCTGCTGCTCCAGCTCCTGCAGGTGCTGCAACTGCTGCTGCAGTTACTCCGTATTTTTCTTCAATTCCTTTTACTAATTCTGATAATTCAACAACTGTTAAGCTATCGATTTCTTCTAACATTTTATCTGTTTTTTCACTCATTTTTAAATCCTCCATTTATTTTATTTTTTAATTTTAATTTAAATTTTTACATTATACTATATTGTATAATTTTTTATTACTCAGCTTCTTTTTTAACTCTAACTGCATCAAGTGTAGCAGCAAGTTTTGAAACATTTGCAAGTAAGCAACCAGCAAGTTTTGCGATAAGTTCTTCTCTTGATGGAAGTTGTGCAAGAACTGTTAATTCTTCTTTGCTTGATACTTTACCTTCTAGAACTCCTGATTTGATTTCGTAGAAATCTTTTCCTTTAGCATAATTATATACAGCTTTTAAAGATGGTAAATATTCTTCTTGAGCTATAATAACTGCTGTAGGTCCTTGTAAAGCTTCTTCTTCAACATCAAAACCACATTCTTTTAATGCTCTTCTTGTAATATTGTTCTTTATAACTAAGTATTCTCCATTTGCTTCTCTAACAGCTTTTCTTAAAGTTGTGTCATCAGCAACATTGATTCCTCTATAGTCTGTTAAAAGAACTAAACTTGCAGTTTTCATTTTTTCAGCTAATTTCTTAACTTCTTCTTCTTTTTGTTTAATTATTTTTTCACTAGCCAACTTTTTCACCTCCGTAAATATATATTAAATTAGTTTTATCTTTTAATATAATTTTTTGTAATTAGTAAATTATACATAAATATATAAGATGCTTTATATAAATAAAACCACTTATATACTATTTTCCTAAGACAAAAGTATATAAGTGGTAAATCCGCTCTATAAACTAACCTCGGTAGGTCTTACTTTTGCCTACTGTCTTAGGTAAATATTAAATTTTATTTATTAAATAATTAAATTAAACTTATAATTTACATTTGGTTTATAAACAAATACATTGCTTATAAATTATTTTTGGTTAACATATAAACTTGGTCCCATTGTAGTTGTCAAAGCAACACTTTTTATGTATTGTCCTTTAGCAGCTGCTGGTTTTGCTTTTATAATAGCATCTATAATTGTTTGATAGTTTTCCATTAATTTTTCAGCACCAAATGATACTTTTCCCATTCCTAAGTGAATGATATTTGTTTTGTCTAATCTGTATTCAACTTTACCAGATTTAATTTCTGATACAGCTTTTGTAACATCCATAGTTACTGTTCCAGATTTAGGGTTTGGCATTAATCCTTTTGGTCCTAATACTTTACCTAATCTACCAATTACACCCATCATATCAGGTGTAGCTACGATTACATCATAGTCAAACCAATTTTCTTTTTCAATTTTTGGAACTAATTCTTCAGCACCAACATAATCTGCTCCAGCAGCTTCAGCTTCTTTTGCTTTATCTCCTTTTGCAAATACTAATACTTTTAAAGATTTACCTGTTCCATTTGGTAATACAACAGTTCCTCTAACTTGTTGATCAGCGTGTTTAGAATCAACACCTAATTTAACATGTAATTCAACTGTTTCATCAAATTTTGCTTTTGGCATTTTTTCGATCACTTCTAAAGCTTCTTTAGCTTCATAAAGTTTTGCACTATCTACTAATTTAGCAGCTTCTGCATATCTTTTTCCTTTTTTCATTATTTCCTCCTCTTGGTTTTAACGAGCTATGCTCTCCCAATTTTTTTATTAGTCTACTACAACTACACCCATAGATCTAGCTGTACCTGCAACCATACTCATTGCAGCTTCTACTGATGCTGCATTTAAGTCTTCCATTTTTTGTTCTGCAATTGCTTTTACTTGTTCTTTTGTTAATTTAGCTACTTTATCTTTGTTTGGTTTACCAGAACCTTTTTGAAGATTAAGTGTTTTCTTTATAAGAACTGCAACTGGTGGAACTTTTGTAATGAATGTAAAAGATTTATCTTTGAATACTGTTATAACAACTGGTATGATCATACCTGGTTGATTTGCAGTTCTATCATTGAATTCTTTTACGAATTGCATAATATTAACACCTGATGAACCTAAAGCTGGTCCAACTGGTGGAGCTGGTGTTGCCTTTCCTGCTTCTATTTGTAATTTAATAACATTTACAACTTCTTTCTCTGCCATTTTTTTAGCACCTCCTTTAACCTAACTTTTTTGAACTTGTGAAAATTCTAATTCTACTGGAGTTTCCCTACCAAACATAGAAACTAAAACTTTTACTTTTTGTTTTTCTTTATTTATTTCTTGTACTGTTCCAACAAATCCTTCTAATGGACCGTTAACAACTTGTACTGAGTCGCCTTCAACATAATCAACATTAACTGGAACTTCATCAAATCCCATGTTTCTTATTTCTGCATCTGTTAATGGTATTGGATCTGTACCAGAACCAACAAATCCTGTAACACCTCTTGTATTTCTAACAATATACCAAGATTCTTCTGTTACAATCATTTTGATTAAAACATATCCAGGAAAAACTTTTTTTAAATTAGCTTTTCTTTTACCATCTTTTATTTCAACTTGTTCCTCCATAGGAACTACTATATTAAAGAAGAAATCTTCAAGTTCTCTATTTTTTATTGTTTTCTCTAAATCTGTTTTTACTTTATTTTCATATCCAGAGTATGTATGTACAACATACCATTTTGGCTCAATTTTATTCTCTTCTTGAGACATATTTTAGCCTCCCTTTTCTACTTCTTCTTATTACTCAAAATGAGTTTATCTTATGCTTTCATTTTATTGTTCTGCATTACCAGAATTTTCAGCTGATGTAGTATTACTTGATTCAGTTGTAGTAGTATCTTCTGACGAATTATTTACTTCTTCAACTGTTGTATTAGATGATTGTTCATCCTCACTTGTATTTTGATCAGTTACTTGTTCATTTGCAACTATAGTTTTTAATTTATCAACACCATATTTGTTTGCATTTTCAAATATAACATCTAATACAAAAACTATTATTGCAGTAATTAGAACAATAACAACAACTGCTGTTGTATTATTTACAAGTTGCTTTGGTGTTGGCCAAGTAACTTTTTTTAATTCTGCTTTAAAATCTTTAGCAAAGCTTTTTTTATCTTTTGCTACTTTTTTTGAATCTTTTGATGTAGTAGCTTTTTTATTTGTAGTTTTTGCTTTTGGAGATTTAGCTTCTTTCTTCTCTTCTTTAGCTTCAACTACTTTTTTTTCTTCACTAACTTTGCTAGCATCTGTTTTTACTTCTTTTTTATTATTCTTTTTTGGTTCTTTAGCCATTATTTTTCCCCCTTAAAAGGATTCTATTTTGTTTCTTTGTGTGTTGTACGCTTTTTGCAGAATTTACAATACTTAACAACTTCTAGTCTTTCTGTATTGTTTCTTTTATTTTTTGATGTAACATAGTTTCTTCTTTTGCACTCTGTACATTCTAAAGTAATATTTTCTCTTGGTCCTTTTGCTGCCATCTTACTACACCTCCGTTTACTATTAATGAAGCTTAATTTAATTTATTTGTTATTTTATAACGATGTGATTGCATATATCTTGTATACACGCTTTAATAATTTACCACATTTTTAGCAATATGTCAATATTTATACTGATTTTTTTCAATTTTTTTAGCTTTTTTGCAAATTAAATTTGTGCTTTTTATTTTTTTGTTTTTTTATTGTCTATATTCTTACTTTTTTTAGTTTTTACTTTATAATCCTTTTTATTATTAAAATTTCTTTTAGCATTTTTATTGTTATCTTTATTTTTTTGTTTTGCTTTTGTTTTCTTTTTTATAACAGAATATCCAAAGCTTCCCATTTTTTTACCTAATTGATAATATCCACCATTAGCATATGCAATCAAATTACATTTACTAATATCAAATGCGCCTTTTTCATCTATATATTCTTTAGATGCATGTATTCCTAATACTTTTGCCATAAACATTGTATGAGAACCTAATACTTTTGTTTCAATTACTTTACATTCTAACGAAACTGGTGATTCAGCAATCATTGGTGATTTGACAAAATCAGCTTTTTGCTTAGTCAAATTCATCTCTTTAAATTTATCAAAATCCTTACCTGATTTCACTCCACACCAATCTACAGCATAAGTTAAATTTTCATCTGTAAGGTTTATTACAAATTCTTTTGTTTCATTTATAATATTATATGAATACCTTGTAGGTCTTACTGATATATATACCATTGCTGGTTCTGTATTTAATATTCCTGTCCATGCAACAGTTATAATATTTGATTTTTCCATATTTCCGCAACTTACTAATACAGCTGGTATTGGATATACACATGTTCCTGGTTTCCAAAGAACTTTTTCATGTTTTTTTATTTTGCTCATATATTATTTTTCTCCTGGTTCATCGTTAGAATCATGTCCTGCATAATCTGTAAATTTAAGTATTTTGGAATTTTTACTATTTTGTTCTTCATGTTTTAATTGTCTGTCTTCTAAAATTTTACTTACAATCTGTTTATGATAACTTCCTATTCTTTCCATCATTTCTGGTAATTCAACTTGTTTCCTATGAGAAAAAAACTTTCCATTTTTTATCTCAATTAATTGACCATTTGCCATATTTTCTTGAATATTCAAATATTCTACATATGGATCTTCATCTTTTATTAGTGGTTTTCTATGAATCATCTTCTTATCTATTGCTTCACTAAAATTTGAATAACCTAATCTTAAAGAAGAAACTACTTGGTCATCATTTATGTCATTATATTCTATTATATAATTTCCATATGTTGCATTTGGATCTATTTCTTCTGTTCGAGCTTTATAAATATCTCCCAAATAAGAATAATTATTTTTTTCAACTGCATCCATTAATTCTTTAGAAAAATATATATTGGCTAAAAATTGTGTATCAACTTTTCTTGATAATATCTCTGCTTCCGAAAACAATACTAAATGATCATTTCTTTCGCCATTTTTTTCTATTCTAGTAACTCCTACTATATCTTTATCAGTATTGTATACTGGTCTTCCATCTGGATTTTTTGGAGTTGGTGGTAAAAACATACTTTGACAAATATATTTACCATATCCATATGCTAAAATTTCTGCTCCAGTTTCATCTTTTCCAGTATAAATTACTTTTGGTTGTCTAGACATAAAAATTTGCCATTTGTATGGTGCTTCCATAGATTTACGTCCCATACTATTTCTAAATCTTTCTATTTTTCGTAATATCATTTCATATGGATCTGTTGTATTTTTAGTAAAAACACCATCTTTAACTTTACTTCTTAATAGTACTTCATTTAGTTCATGGCTTAACTTTTCAGAAATAATACGATCTTTTTCTTCAAATGAATTTATATCTGGTAGAATTTTCCATCTATCTAAATCTGATTGTTTAAATTTTCCTTCATTTAAAAATTTAACATCTAATAAATCTCTACCTTTGGCTGTTGCTATTTTTTCATAGGCAGTATCCATTCTTTCTAAAAATTCTTTATATTTTAGTAAATTATTATATTTATTACTTGTTTTTTCTACCATTAAATCACTATTTTCATATTCTTCAATATCTGAATTAACCTTGCTTAACATTTCTTCTATTTCTTCATGTGGATTAATATACATAGCAGATTGAATAACTTTCTTTTTTCCATTCAATTCACACTTTACAAGTTCAATAAGATTCGAAACTCTCGATAATACAAATAAATCTATAATTTTTGGCATATCCTTTGCAACTAAAATATTAGCATCATCTTTATTTGGAATTTTTGTTGAGGCTTCTACTAATTCTTCTTTCAATTTTAAAGTATTTAAATATTCTTCTGAATGTTTGTCTTCAATTTTTTCTAATTGAGAATCTAATCTGAAAATAACAGTAGGAACTCTATATTTAAGAATTTCATCATAATCTGCAGTTCCTATTTGTTTGCTTTTTATATTTATGTTAGCATCCATACTAAAAAAATTATATGGATTTGCTGAATTAACATCTAGATTCATATTGATATATTCCTTCCTTTGTATATATGAATTATATTTATTTATACAAAAATTGTCAATATCTACTATATAAGAATATATAATAAAAAAAATTAGAAATTAAAAATATTGTAGATATAATGTTTAATTTATAAAATAATAAGTAATAATTTTGTTTATAGCAGTACTCTATATAATTTTTAAATTTATTCTTATTATTTGTTAAATCTACTAATTTATAATATTTCTAATTTCTAATTTCTATATCTTACTATATTTATAAAAATAAAAAAACTGGCGACTTCCTATTTTCCCAGCAGGGTAACCCGCAAGTATCTTCGGCACTAAGGAGCTTGACTTCTGTGTT
>CAKPRG010000005.1 GCA_934182465.1 uncultured Clostridia bacterium
ATGGTATAACAAATCAGTACTATTCAGCAACTTTTGATTTGAAAAATGCTTTTGAAATTAATAAAGAAGAGTACAACGTTTTTATAATAAAGAATAAATAGCTTATGGAGGTAACTAATATGAAAATAAAACAACAAAAACAAATAAAATCATTTCTAAAAGAAGAATTTGGAGAATATGAAGGAAATAAATTATTTAATAGTCAAGAAGAAATATTAAATAAAATTATTGAAAATATAAGAGGAAAATCAGCAAATCAAATAGAAACACTTGTACAAACAATACTTCCACGTATAGCTTTGTATAAAGCTATGTTAAGTAAAGAATTATCCAAAGAAGAAGTATATCAACATATGCAAAAATATATGATTGATATAGTAGGCAAACAAAAGCATTCATCTATGGTAAAAATGGAAAAAATTCCTGGATTTTATTCAATTTACAGTAAAGTATTTCTTAAAGTTGTTCGCAAGACTGACTTGTGGGAAAGTGAACAAAAATGTGATAAAAATAGTTTTGATGTAACAATGAAAAAATGTCTTTGGCACACAGCATGTGTAGAAAACAATTGTGAAGAGTTGTGTCATCTTTTTTGTGATATTGATAATATAACTTATGGAAATTTAAAAAAATTAGGATTTTCACGAACAAAAACTTTAGGTTATGGAAATGAATGTTGTGATTTCCATTTTTATAAAAAGTAATTATAAAGGAGACTTGTTTAATGAGTGAAGAAGAAAAAATGTTAGCTGGAGAAATTTATGATGCAAATTATGATCAAAATTTATCCGAAAAAAGAATTAAAGCTAAAGAACTATGTAAGAAATTTAATGAATGCGATGTTAGAAATATAGAAGAAAAAAAGCAAATACTAGAAAAATTACTTCAAAAAGAAATTGATATAATGGCAATAGAACCTAATTTTTATTGTGACTATGGATTTAACATATATTTAGGAAAGAATTTTTATTCAAATCATAATTTAGTAATCTTAGATGCCAACAAAGTAGAATTTGGAGATAATGTATTTATAGGACCAAACTGTGGATTTTATACATCAGGACATCCTTTAGATTATAAAACAAGAAATAAAGGATTAGAATATGCAAAACCAATTAAAGTAGGAAATAATGTATGGATTGGTGGCAATGTTTGTGTAATGCCAGGCGTAACAATAGGAGATAATGTAGTTATAGGAGCTGGAAGTGTTGTTACTAAAGATATACCATCTAATGTAGTTGTTGTTGGTAATCCTTGTAAAGTATTAAAAGAGATATAATAATATAAAATTAAAGCAATAATTGGACTAAGGAGATGAAATACAAGATGAAGGATATTGAAAAATTGTTAGATTCTTTATCAAATAGTAAATTTAGAAATTCATTTCATTTAAATAATAGAATGAAAGAATATGTAAAAGAAAAAGGCATAGAAAAAATAGAAAGTGATGCAAGAGATTTAATAACTAAAAGAATTGCACCAGAAATTCCAAAAAATGATGGAAAACAAACACCAATGAGACAGGTTCATCCTGTATTCATAGCACAACATGCTACAGGCTGTTGCTGTAGAGGCTGTCTTGAAAAAATCCATGGAATAAGAAAAAATCATGAATTATCAGATGAAGAAATAAATTATGTAGTAAAAGTGATAATGTCGTGGATAAATAGAGAAGTAACAAAAAATTAAGATAGAATCCTGTATTTACAAGCATTTGACCAATACTAAAAATTATGATAAAATAAATATGGTAACTTATCAATTAGGATTAAAGTCGTACGAATGTACGCGAACAGGAGGAAAAAATGAGCCTGAAACACGCAATTTACATGGATGAAATGAGAAAAAGAGACAACAAGAGAAAAGAACAGGAAAGGATGAATAAAAAGCAAAATGCTAAAATGTCTAGAAATGGGCAAAGAAGGCACCGTGTAGGTTGCTAAAGAAAAAAGCGTTGTGCGAGGAGCATCAGAAATGGTGCTCTTTTTTCTATAATAGGAAAAAGTTCTACACTTTCTATTATAAAAAGGATTACGCCAACTTTGCAAATAAAAAATTTATAAAAAAATACTAAAATAGTAGAATTATTTTTTACAAATTGATAAAATAAAAACATATTTATTTGGTACTATTATTAGTTTTATTAAAAATAATAGATATCAATTTAATAATAATATTATTATCGGTTTATAGGTATAACCATTTTTAAAACCTAAATATAATTAGTAAGGAAAAATGAAGATGAAGATTTTATTTGGAACAGGAAATGCAGGAAAATTAGAACAAATGAAAGAAATAATAAAATTAAATAACTTTGATGTAGATATTATTTCTTTAAAAGATATAAATTTTAATGAAGAAATTGTAGAAGATGGAAAAACATTTGAAGAAAACTCAGCTATAAAAGCAAAAGCAATAAAAGAATTTTGTACAAAAAACAATATAGAAGAAAGAATAATTTTAACAGATGATTCTGGACTTTGTGTAGATAAATTAAATGGTGAACCAGGAGTATATACTGCAAGATATGCAGGAGAACATCCTACACAAATGGAAAATATATCTAAGCTATTGGAAAATATGAAACAATATACAGATATGAAAGATAGAACTTGTAAATTTGTAACAGTTTTAACAGCTGTACTACCAAATGGAGAAAAAATAGTTGCAAGAGGAGAATGTGAAGGAAGTATTGCATTAAAACCTGGAAAATTAGGTGGATTAACTTATGGACCAGTTTTTATACCAAAAGGATTCGATAAGCCAATGGGAGATATGGAAGAAGAGGAATTTAGAGAAGTACACAATCATAGAGATTTAGCAATGAATAAAATAATAAAAGAATTAAAAAAATAAATAAAAAAAGAGAACAAATGTGTTGACAAAAAAACGTTTTCGTGTATAATAGATATAGCAAACATAAATTCGCTATGGAGGTAAATATGATTACAAGTTTACATATAAAAAATATAGGAATTATAGACGAAATAAATATTAATTTGAACGAAGGATTTAATGTACTTACAGGTGAAACTGGTGCAGGAAAAACTTTAATAATAGATTCATTGCAAATAATTGCTGGTGGTAGATTTTCCAAAGAAATGATTCGTAGAGGCGAAAATCAATCTTATGTAGAAATGAGTTTGTATTTACCAAATAAAGGTTTTGAAGAAGATACTGTAATTGTATCTAGAGAAATGAATATAAAAGGTAAAAATCTATGTAAAATAAATGGTAGATTAGTTACAGTAAGTGAACTAAAAGAATTTATGAAAGACATAATAGATATACATGGGCAAAACGATAATCAATCAATATTAGATAATTCAACACATATAAGCTTAATAGATGGATTTGCAGATTTTGAAATATCAAATGTAAAAAATGAATATACAGAATTATACAAAGAGTATCAACTAACTAAAAAAGCTTTAAATGATAATTATGGTGATGATAGAGAAAAACAAAGAAAATTAGATTTGCTAAAATATGAAGTAGAAGAAATAGAAAATGCAAATTTAAAAATAGGAGAAGAGGAAGAAATTGAAGAAAAAAGAAAAATAATATCTTCTTCAGAAAAAATAGTTAATAATTTGCAAGAAGCAGAAATGCAAATCAGTGAAAATGTAATAGAAAACTTAAATATAGCAATAAGATCAATGGAAAAAATTGAAACATACAAAGAAGAATATGCAACATTAGTTGGAGAATTAAAAAATGCATATTATGAGTTGCAAGAAGCTGCTAGAGATATTTCAAGTAATAGAGAAGATATATATTTTGATGAAGAAGAGCAAAAAGAAATAGAAGAAAGATGGGACTTAATACATTCATTAAAAAGAAAATATGGAAATACAATAGAAGAAATTTTAAAATATAAAGAAGAAAAATCAGAAGAAATTAATCAAATAGAAAATTTAGATGAATATATATTAAGCTTAAAAAAACAAAAACAAAAATTAGAAAAACAAATGCTAGAATTAGCAAACAAAATGCACTTAATTCGTGAAAAATATGGAGAAAAATTATCAGCAGAAATAAATTCTGAATTACAAGATTTAGAAATGAAAAATGCAAAATTTAGTGTACATTTCGAAAATAATGAAGAAACAGATTTTAATAAAGATGGATTAGATAAAATAGAATTTATGATTCAAACTAATGTTGGAGAAGAAGCAAAACCACTTACAAAAATAGCATCTGGTGGCGAAATGTCAAGAATAATGTTAGCAATAAAAAATGTATTAGCAGATGTAGATAAAATACCAGTTTTAATATTTGATGAAATAGACACAGGAATAAGTGGAATTGCTGCAAACAGTACAGGAGAAAAAATGAAATCTATTTCTAAAAATCATCAAGTAATATGTGTTACTCATCAAGCTAGCATTGCAGCAAAAGGTGATTACAATTATTATATTTCAAAGCAAGTTGTAAACGAAAAAACATCAACAAAAATCAAATTATTAAATGAAAATGAAGTAATAAATGAAATTGCTAGAATATCTAGTGGAAGCATAAGTGAGGCTTCAATAAACCATGCAAAAGAATTAAGAAATAGAAAATTAAAATTGGTAATTTAATTCTATAAAATTTGCAATTAATCCAAGTGGAAAAAAGTGGAAAAATGTCGAAAAGAGGTTTGAAATACTGCGTTTCAAATCTCTTTTATTATGCTTTTTATAGAATTTGCATTTGAATTTAATAATATTATTAGTATATACTTGAGACATAAAATATAAGAAGCAAGTATATAATTTGCAATATGTATTTTAAAAATAGTAAATGAGAAAGGAATAGAAAAAATGGGAAAAAATGCAAAGTTTGAAAAGTATAAGGAATTGAAATTTTTTAATAAACACAAAATGTATATTTTTGAAAATGGATTATTCTATATAACTTATAATGAAGATGCAGATAAAATTAGAGAAATTTTTGGATTTGTAGAAAAGCAAGTTGGAAATTTGTACAGAAAATGTGAATTACCAGTACAATATTTTGATAGATATGAAACTGCTTTAAATCTAAAGAAAATAGATTATGAAATAATTGAAAAGCTAGATTCAAATAAAAATAGAAATAAAATAGAAAATTCATTTGATAGTAGTGGAATTTTATTAACTAAAGTTAAAGAAAATGATAAATATTTAGATATAATAAAAACAATAAAAGAAATTAATTTAACCTCGATTACACCAATTGAAGCAATGAATATATTAGTAAAAATGCAAAATGAGATAAAAAAAGAAGATATACATTAGATATAGAAAATTACCTTAATTTCTATACTTAATGTATATCTTTTTCTTCCTAAATTCTAACATTGGCATAATGTAAAGTCAATATCTAAATTTGAAAAAAATTCGACATTTTTTTACTTTTAAAATTAAATATTTATGAAAAGCTTATAATTTCAAGGTTTTTAAACATTTTTGTAATTCTTTAAGTATAGAACTTAACGAATTACGAAGTGGTTTTCCTTCGAGCGAACAAGACTTTCTATTTTAATTGATGAAAAATCAATTAAGATGTTTTGTTTTTATGGATTTCTGGAGGAATGCCTACTCATTCCTCCAAATTAAATATACAGAGGAGGAAAAAATGAAAAGAAAATTTTATGTCATTTTATTTATCTTTTTGGTAGCAATATTAGCTTTAACAATAAAGAGTGAAGCTGCTTACCAATCTAGGCCAAATTTTTCGGCATTAGTTAATACAACTTCAAACGATTTTTTTAAAAATATAAGAATGATGGAATCTGCTGATGGACCAATGGGATTAAGTGCAACTTTTGAGACATCATCAACAGAAGTAAAAGAAACATCTTCTTCAAATAATATTGATGTTCACATGATAAAAAACTCTGAATGGGGTGCTGCAGTATTGCTAGCATCATCTGGATATGGTGCAGGTAGTGATGATAATGCAGGAACATGGACAACAGGACCAAACAACTATACTGGTATATATGGTATGGGAAATGGAAACTGGGAATATACAGCGAGTTTCTGTAAACAAGGTGGAAGTACTGTAACAGGTGCATCTTCTTACAATAGCATATTACATCATTATCAAGGTTCAAAATATGTTGATCAATATGTAAACAAAAATAACCAAGCAACAGCAGACTACGATACATTTACGGTCATCAAGGGTGATGCAGTAATCGACGTTATGGGGCTACACAGCGGCTCTAAGTACCTTGTTACTTCCGACTCTCCCGTATTCAGGCGTGGCTACGATGGTGTCTTTGCTTTCGGTAGGTTCAATGGCTATGGCGTTAGTTCCTACACGTCTCGTGCGGTGGCCGTGTGTGGTGCTGGACTTTAGTACTGTAACCTGACTTTTGAAAAGCGTGCAGGAAATATAATTAGGTGTTACACTGTAGCGGCAATAAGAACCTTGTTACTTCCGACAATCCCGTATTCAAACGTGGCAACAATGGTGTCTTTGCTTTCAATAGGAACAATGGCAATAGCAATAGTAACAACACGTCTCGTGCGGTGGCCGTGTGTGGTGCTGGACTCTTGTGTGAAATTTATTTTAAATATTATAAAAAATATTTGAAATAAAAATTTAGGAGGAGCAAAATTTACGGATTTTGCTGATTAAATTCTCACACGAAAGAAGTGTAATTCCTTCCTAATTGGTAAAAATTTGAAAGGAGCTGTATAGTGCAAGTAGAGGAAACTCAAAAGTGATATACACAAAAAATATATGGCAAAACAAGATACAAGATTAATAATATATGAAAAAATAGTGGACCTTATATTTTATTCTAAAAATTTATTGAAAAAATTTCCAAAGTCTGAAAGATTTGATTTATGTACAGACATAAAACAATCTTTATATAAAATCTTGAGATTAGTAATGTATTCTTGGAAAGAAAAAAATATGGATCAAAGGTATAAAAATTTAAAAGATGCTGATATAGAAATTTATGTTTTAAAAACTTTGATTAGATTATCATATATGGATAAATATATAACAGAACAAAATTACATGACATGGAATAATCATCTTTCTGAAATTGGAAAAATGATAGGTGGTTGGATGAAAACATGTCAAAGAGATTAAATAACATTTTTAGACAAAAGATAAAATTCAAAAATATATATGAAGCATATAGAAGAGCTTCTATATTAAAACATAAAAATAAAGAAGTAATTTTATTTGAAATGGATTTAGCTCAAAATTTGTATGACATTTTAAAAGATTTGTATTTTCAAAAATACAAACCAGGAATTTATAGAAAATTTGTAGTATATGAACCTAAAAAAAGAGAAATAATGGCATTACCTTTTAGAGATAGAGTAGTGCAACAATGGTATGTTGAAGAATTTATTAGGCCAATTTTTATACCAAAATTAATAATTGATACTTATGCTTGTATACCAGGACGTGGCTTACATCAAGCTATAAAGAAACTACAATTTTATATGCAAAAAATGAAAAGAGAAAACGAAGAATATTATATTTTAAAATGTGATGTTGCAAAATTTTTTAATAATATTCACAAAGACATTTTGTATAAATTGATAGAAAGAAAAATTAAAGACGAGTATTTCTTAGAATGTACGAAACATATTTTATTTGATGGTACATATAAAGTTGGAATACCAATTGGAAATTATACATCTCAATTTTTTGCAAATATTTATTTGAATGAATTAGATCATTATGTAAAAGAAAAGCTTAGAGTAAAATACTATATAAGGTATATGGACGATTTTATATTGTTATTGTCTAGCAAAGAAGAAGCAATTTTAATGAAAGAAAAAATTCAAGAGTTTTTAGAAAAAAAGTTAAAATTATCTCTTAATAAAAAGACAAATTATTTTAAAAATAAACAAGGCGTTAGTTTTTGTGGTTATCATGTTTATAATAATAAAATTGTTTTGTTAAATCAGAATAAGAAAAAAATATATAAGAAAGTACGAAATTGGAATTATTTATATTCAAAAGGAGAATTAGATTTGTTTGAAGCAGCTCAAAGCTTAATTGCTTGGATAGGACATGCGAGTGCAGCAGATTCTTATGAATATATAGAAAAAATAAAAAAGAAATGTGATTGGTATTATAAAGGAGAAATAACATGAAAGGAAATAGAGGAATACGAAACAATAAAGGAATCACTCTAATTGCTCTAGTTATAACTATTATTGTAATGCTAATTTTAGCAGGTGTAAGTTTAAATGCAACTATAGGTGATAATGGAATTATTAAAAGAGCGCAATCTGCTAAATTTAAGCAAGCAATTGCTGCATATAAAGAAGATGTTGATGCTTATGCTTTGAACTATAATCTAGAAAGAGATTTAGATGTATCAGCAACATCAACATTATATGCAGGGGCTTTAAGAGAAGCTGGGCAAGAAAATGATACAGTAAATGTTTATAATGATATTTATACAAAACATTTTAAAGATTTAAGAAAACTTAGTGAAGATTCTGGTGGAGAAACTATTACAAATACAGATATTCTAGAAATACTTCCTAAAATTGAAGATTATTATAAAGAACATATCGGTGTAGAAGCAGGGACTATGATATGGTTTGCTAATTCTAGAAATGATGATGAAGTTCAATGGTGTTTAGAATTGGGAATAACAGTATTTGTAAATGGTGTAGGAATTATATTACCAGATGGAACTTATCAAATTTATTCAAAAGGTACGTATGATGCTTATGGATCTTCAAAAACATATTGCTCTGCACCAGATTTAACAGGATTCAATACAGCAACAACATACTATTTAACTTATGGTACAGATAATCAAACAAGTACAGCTGGAAATCCTATATATTTAGATGTTCCAGAAAATTGGTTTGATTATGGAAATCAAAGATGGGCAAATGTTGTAACTGTTAATGATTGTAAAATGTCATATTGGACATGGGTACCTAGATATGTTTATAAAGTAACAGATTCTGGTATTGATTGTAAATTTGTAGATACAAGCAATAATTGTTTAGCAAGTGATGGATCAGCAGTTGATGTTTCAGATTATATTTTACCCGAAAGTTTTACATTTGATGGAAAACAATTACCAGGAATCTGGGTAAGTAAATATGAAATTTCAGATCCAGTTCACCCAACAGGTTTCTCTGCTACAACAGATAAAAATAGTATTACAATTCAAAGTATAACAACAGTTGGAAATAGTACACCAAGTGGAGCTGAAAGTCCAATAGGAAAAAATGTAACAATTCACGTAAGTGGAAATGGTGTTGATAAAACTATTTCAAATATAAATTTACCTTATGTTGTAGATGGATTAGCACCAGATAAAACATATACAATTGAAGTTACAACACCAACATTCTACGAAATTAATATGACATTAACAAGAGAGCTTACAACACCAGAAGGAACAGCAAATGAAATTGCTAATCCAGATTTAACAGGATTTAATCCAAATACTACTTATTTTGTACAATATGATGAAAGTGGTAAAACGGCAACTCTTGGAGATAAAATATCAACAAAAACAGATAGTATAGATTCAGATAAAAAGGTTGCAGCAAATGCACCAGAAGGTTGGTATGATTATACAAAGAAAAGATGGGCTAATATAGCAACAAAAACAGAAGATGGAAAAATGTCATATTGGACATGGGTTCCTAGATATAAATATAAAGTTATAGAATCAGATGATACTGTAGACTGTATTTTTATTACAAAATCTAAAACAAATAGTATATTAGGATCTTTATTTGATAAATATACTATTCCAGAATCATTTACATTTGGTGGAAAAGAACTTTCTGGAATTTGGGTAAGTAAGTATGAAATAGAAGATATAAAAGAACCAGCAAGTTTTGTAACACAAACAACAGCAACATCAATAAGAATTGCAAATGTATATTATAGTGGTGGAAATTCAGGAAACGTACCTACTAATGGATATATTTTGAATGTAACAGATACATCTAATAATAGTAAAGTAGTTAGTGAAAAAACTATAAGTATTCCAGAAGCAGGATATAATATTGAAGGCTTATCAGCTGGACATACATACAAAATTGAGCTAACAGCACCATTATTATACGATAAAGGTAATGGAGAAAAACAATATAAAGTTTTAACAAGAACAGTAACAACTAATATGTCTGGTACAGGTACAGCAAATGCACCAAAACTAGATGGCTTTAGCAAGGATAATACATATTATGTTGTATATGATTCTACAAACAAAAAAGCTTTACTTGGAGATAAAGTACAATATGATTCTAACGGAAATCCAACAAATGTACCAGCAGGTTGGTATGATTATGCAAATAGAAAATGGGCTAATATTGTTACTATAAAAGCAAATGAAGGATATACATTGAATTTACAAAAAGGTATGGAAATAGCTTCAATAAATACTACATATAGCACAATGGCAATGTTTGTATGGATTCCAAGATATGAATATAGAGTAGATGCAAGTTCAGATTCAACAGATGTTATATTTGTACCAAGTAGCAAAACAAGTGCAGATTCTGGATATACAATACCAGAGGCATTTACATGGGACGGAAATAATCTAGAAGGCTATTGGGTTGCTAAATATGAAATATCTGAAATAAACTAACATAATGAAATAATTTGAATAAAGTTATTTAGTATATAGAGAATTAGTGGACATTTGTATAATTTTATAAAATGTCCACTTTTTTTACATAATATGAAATTACTATGCATTTCATATTATATAAAGGCTTATGCTCAAATTTATAAAAATAAAAATTTAAAGGAAAAATAGTATGAAAAAAATAATTAATTGGATAGTAGAAAATAAAAAAGTAATTTTAATTTTGCTAGTAATAGTTGTAATTATTTGTTTAATTTGTAAAACAAATAAAAATAGAAGAATAGCAGAAAATATAGCAAGAGAAAATGAAATGAGAGAAACAGAAGAACAATCAATGAGATCAATGCAAGAAGATATGATGTTTGAAACTGGTAATGGTGTAGATGATGAAATTCCAAGATATTAGAATAATATTCTTTTAAGTTTTAGATGGAAAGGAATTTACTAATATGGAAAGAAATGAAGATAGAATTGCAGAACTACAAAGAGAAAAAGAAGCAAGAAGGATTGAAAGAAAAGTATATTTAATTTTAATATTTTTCTTGATAGGTGCAATAGTAGGACTAATATTATATGCTATTTTTAAAGTAGAAAATATTGTATATATGTTGCCTGTGTTTTTCTTTGCGTTAGCAATTATAATTGCAACAATAATTTAATAGTCCATGCACATTTTTTATAAATTTTCATATATTTTAGTATGCTTAAAATAGGGAGGTACTAAATGCTTGTTTTTACATTAGATGCACTTTACCATTTTTTTGGTCAAATGATATTTGGTGTTGGATATATACAAAGTGGAAATTTATTTCCAGAACCATTAAGTGCAGAGGAAGAAAAAGATTGTTTAGAAAAAATGATGCAAGGGGACGAAAATGCGAGAAATATATTAATAGAACACAATTTAAGATTAGTTGCTCATGTTGCTAAAAAATATAATAATACAAATATAGATCAAGATGATTTAATATCAATTGGCACGATTGGTTTAATAAAGGGAATTAATAGTTTTAATACAGAAAAAAATATAAAACTTGCAACATATACTGCTAGATGTATAGAAAATGAAATTCTTATGTTTTTGAGAAGTAATAAAAAAGTAAATTCTGAAGTTTTTCTTAATGAACCTGTGGGGAAAGACAAAGATGATAATGTTGTAACTTTGCAAGAGATATTAGAAGTAGATGAAAAAAATGTTGAAGATGAAGTTGATTTGAAAATTAAAGTAAAAAAACTTTATCAAAAAATGAAAATAGTATTAAAACAAAGAGAGAAAACTATATTGGAATTAAGATTTGGTTTAGCTGGAGATAAACCTAAAACGCAAAAAGAAATTGCTGAAATGCTAGATATTAGTAGATCTTATGTATCTAGAATAGAAACTAAAGCAATAGGTAAACTTGCCAAAGAAATAAAAGAATAATATTGACAAATTAATAAAAAGTGATAAAATCGCATACATAAAATAGTTAGGAGCAAAGATATGTACGGAAAAATTAAAGATATGAGAAGATGCGATTTAAGAGTAAGTCGAAATGGAGAATTAATCTATTCTGGAAAAGTTGAAGATGCTCCAGAAGAGATAAAAAACTTAAATTATATAAGTATAAAATTAGAAAGTGGATTAGTAATATTAGAAGTTTAATAAATGGAAAAAATAGATATATTAGAAAAATGTACATTATGCCCTAGAAATTGTAAAGTAAATAGATATGAACTAAAAGGAAAATGTGGATCAGGAATAAATCCTAAAGTTGCTCTAGCAGATTTACATTTTTATGAAGAGCCTTGTATAAGTGCAACAAATGGCTCTGGTGCGATTTTTTTTACTGGTTGTAATTTGAATTGTATATATTGCCAAAATTATGAAATTAGTCAATTACAAAAAGGTAATGAAATTACTATACAAGATTTGGCAAATAAAATGTTAGAATTACAAAATAAAAATGCTAATAATATTAATTTAGTAACAGCATTTAGTTTTGTACCACAAATTATAGAAGCAATAAAAATTGCTAGAAAAAATGGATTAAAAATCCCTATTGTTTATAATTCTAGTGGATATGAAAGTGTAGAAACATTAAAAATGTTAGAAGGATATATAGATATCTATTTACCAGATTTGAAATATTATTATTCAGAATTATCTAAAGAATTATCAAATGTTGAGAATTATTTTGATATAGCAACAAAAGCTATATTAGAGATGAAAAAGCAAGTAGGAAATCCAATATTTGATGAAAATGGAATATTAAAAAAAGGACTAATTGTAAGGCATTTAGTTTTGCCAAATCATTTACAAAATACAAAAAGTGTTTTGAAATGGATAAAATCAAATTTAGGTAAAAATACATATTGTAGTGTAATGGCACAATATTTTCCAAGTTACAGAGCAAAAGAAAATAAAGATATTTCTAGAAAACTTTATAAAGAAGAATACGAAGAGATAGAACATTTTGTGGAAAAATTAGGACTGGAAAATGTATATTTACAATATGTTGAGGATAACGAAGAACAATATGTTCCAAAATTTTAAAGCTAAATTAAATTATAACAAATATAAAATAAAAAAACAATTTTGAAAAAATTAGAATAATTAAGATAAATATATTAATAATAAAGATTAAACAAGATAAATAATATAAAACTTAAAATTTTAAAGTGAAAAATAGTTGCGAAAATAAAACAAAAAATGTATAATAAGTTCAAGTTAAGAATAAGTTAATAATCTTCCCTGCGTAGTGCGTGTAGAACTGATTTTTTAGAACCTACAAGTTTGGAGAAGGGAGTCTGAACTCTAGATATGGCGTGTAGGCTTGCATTTATGTAAGAAACCCATAAGTATTTAGGAGGACACCCACCTGTATATATACAGGTCCATAAAAAATCTTCATCTTACGGCTTAGACGTGGGGTATTTTTTTATATAATAATACTATAAATTAAGAAATATAAAAATGTGAAACAAAATTGATAAAAAATCATAAAAATGTTTCACATTTTAAATAAACTTTAAGAGTGAAATCTTAAGGTTTATTTTTTTCTTGAAATAATGTAAAAATAATGATGTGACTAAAAAGAACTATTATAATAGTACACATATGTTTTTATGCAAAAATATTGTTGAAAAAAACAGAAAAAGCAATTATAATGGTAGTGTAAAAAATAGAAAATGGGAAAAAAGATGAATATAGAACAAGCTTTAAATTTTGGAAAACAAGAATTAAATAAAAATGAAATTGAGGACAGCTTATTAAAGGTGCGAATTTTATTAACAGATATTTTAAAACAAAGTAAGGAATATTTGGTAATAAATAATACAAAAGAATTATTATTACAAGAAGAAAAAGAATTTAAAGAAAAAATAGAAAAATTGAAGTCAGGATATCCTATACAATATATAACTAATAAACAGTTTTTTAGAAATTGTGAATTTTATGTTGATGAAAATGTATTAATTCCACAACCAGATACAGAAATTTTAGTAGAAGAAGCAATCAAAATTTTAAAAGAAAAATTTTTTCAAAAAAACAAAATAAATATTTTAGATTTATGCACAGGAAGTGGAGCAATAATTGTTTCCTTAGGAAAAGAATTGGAAAAAATAAGTGAAAAATATAATTTTTATGGAACTGATATAAGTGAAAAAGCTATAGAAATAGCACAGAAAAACGCTAATTCAAATAATGTAAATGTAAAATTTTATTTGGGAGATTTATTTGAAAGTATTAATGTAAATGAAAAAATTGATCTAATCGTATCAAATCCACCATATATTGAAACAGATGTGATCAAAACGTTATCTTTAGAAGTACAAAAAGAACCAATTATAGCTTTAGATGGTGGAATAACAGGATTAGATTTCTATAAAAGAATTGCTAAAGAATCAAAAAAATTTTTAACAACAAAAGGATATTTAATTTTAGAAATTGGGTATAATCAGATGGAAGCAGTTTGTTCAATTTTGAGAAATGAGAATTTTAAAATTGTTTCAAGAGTAAAAGACTATGCCAATAATGATAGAGTTATAGTTGCTAATTTAATGGACTAATAGATTTAAAAAACAAATAAGTTTTTAATTTAGATAAATAAAAAGGAATTTGTAGATATGTCATTTTCGTATGAAGTAAAAGAAGAATTAAGTAAGTTAATAAATTATAAAGACAAGCAAATTTTAAAAGCAGAGTTTTTGGGGTATATATTAACTGCAAATAGTAATCAAAAAGAAAATGGAATAGAATTTGTTACAGAAAATGAATTTAATATAGAAGCTTTTTATAAAATTTTGTTTAATTTGGATATTGAATATGATCCTTGCACAAAAGGAAAATTTTATTTAGCAAGCATACCATTTTCTTCAAAAATAGAAGAATGTTTGGAATTAGTTACATCAACAGATGAAAATATATTGAAAACAATTGTAAAAGGAGCTTTTTTAGGAGCTGGATCTTTAAATGAACCAGAAAAGAAATATCATTTAGAAATTTCTTTTCAAAATGAAAAAAATGCAAATTATATTTTAAATATATGCAAATATTTTTATATAAATTTAAAACTACTAGAAAGCAAAAATAAATATATTTTGTATTTAAAAGAGAGTGAAGAAATATCTAAATTTTTAGCATTAATTGGTGCTAATAAAGCAGTTTTAAAATTTGAAGAAATTAGAATAATGAGAGAAATGAAAAACAATGTAAACAGGTTAGTAAATTGTGAAACAGCAAATATAAATAAAACTGTTAATGCGGCAGTTGATCAAATAAATGATATAAAATTTATACAAAAGATGAATAAATTTGAAGAATTATCAGAAGAATTAAGAAAAATAGCTTTATTAAGACTAGAGAATCCAGATGCAACTTTAAAAGAATTAGGTACAATGCTAGATGAACCACTTGGAAAATCTGGAGTAAATCATAGATTGAAAAAAATACATAACTTTGCAGAAGAATTGAAAAAATAATATACTATAGAAAAATTTGTAAGAAACCTAAGATAAATAATATAGATGTGAAAAATATAAGAAGAGGTGCAAAATGGAAGAATTAGGAATATATGTGCATATACCTTTCTGCAAAAGAAAATGTAGTTATTGTGATTTCAAATCTTTTTCAAATATAGATGAGATTAATCAAAAAAAATATGTAGATGCACTAATAAAAGAAATACAAAACAGCCAAAATACAAATAAATATATAGTAACAACAATTTATATTGGTGGTGGTACGCCTTCTTTTATTAACGAAAATTATATAAAAGACATTTTACAAGCTATATACAAAAAATGGGAAATAAAAAATGATGTAGAAATAACTATAGAAGTAAATCCAGGAACTATTACTAAAGAAAAGTTAGAAGCTTATAAGAATATGGGAATAAATAGACTAAGTATAGGATTACAATCTACAAATAATTATTTATTAAATAAAATAGGACGAATTCATAGTTATGAAGAGTTTATAGAAAATTATATATTGGCTAGAAAAATAGGATTTGAAAATATTAATATAGACTTAATGTTAGCACTTCCAGAACAAAACATGGAAGATTTAATGCAAAGTGTAAAAAAAGTTATAAATTTAAACCCTGAACACATATCAATTTATTCATTAATTTTAGAAGAAAACACAGAACTTTGGAAAAAAGTTAAAAACAAAGAAGAAAATTTAGTTGAAGATGACCTTGAAAGAGAAATGTATTGGAAAAGTAAAAAAGCTTTTGAAGATGCAGGATACATTCATTATGAGATTTCAAATTATGCAAAACCAGGATTTGAATCAAAACATAATACAAATTGTTGGTCGCAAAAACAATACTTAGGATTTGGAATTGCAGCACATTCTTATTTTAATGGAAAAAGATTTTATAATGTAGAAGACTTAAATAAATATATAACTAATATAGAAAAAAATGAATTTAAAAATAATATTATTATTGAAGAAGAAAATAGAACAAAAGAAGACATTGCGAAAGAATATATGATGCTTGGTCTTAGAAAAATAGAAGGAGTTTCTATTTCAGAATTTCAAAGAAAATTTGAATTGAATCCTTTGTTCTATTTTAGATTTGAAATTAGTAAATTACAAGAAATGGATTTAATTGAAGTTGATTTGGATAATATTAGATTAACTAAAAAGGGATTGGATTTAGCAAATATTGTTTTTGAAGAATTTATATAAAATGCAAAATATATCTTGACAAAACGATAATAAAGATATATTATATTAGCAGTCAAACAATAAGTTTGCTAAAAGAGGTGAAAGAAATGCCAGAAGAGCTAGATGCAAGAAAAAGAAAAATATTGCAAGCTATAATTGAAGAATATATAGAAACAGCTGAACCAGTTAGTTCTGGAAATTTAGTAAAAAATGGAGCTTTAAGATGCAGCAGTGCTACTATTAGAAATGAAATGGCTGATTTGGAAAAGATTGGATTTTTAGAGCAACCACATACATCTAGTGGTAGAATTCCTTCTGAAAAAGGATACAGATATTATGTAGATGAGTTACTAAGAGAAGACGATATAAGTAGAAAAGAAATGGAATTAATAAAGCAAAGGCTAGAAACTAAAGTTAATGCTTTAGAAGATTTAACTAAAATTGCTACAACAACATTGTCTGAAATAACACATTATACAACTATTGCAATAGGTCCAAATGTAAACAATCATAATATCATAGATATAAAATTTGTTTTATTAGGAACTAGAGTTTTAATGGCTGTTATTCTAACTGATTCTGGAATAATTAGAGAATCAATTATAAAATTCGACGAGGATATAACTCAAGAACAAGTAAATGATTTAACTGTAATTTTCAAAAATAAATTGGTTGGAAAACCTTTAGAAAAATTAAATGGACCAATTGAAGATTTTATAATGGCAGAAATGAAAACTGGTATAAATATAATTCAAAAAATTATAAAAGAAATAAATAAATTAATAGATGATTCAAATAGAGTTTATTTAGAAGGTACAAACAAAGTTGTAGATATGCCAGAATTTAAAAAAGTAGATATAGCAAAAGACTTTCTAAATGTATTAGACGCTAAAAATTTAGTTGCAGATGTATTAAATACGGGAGTAGCAAATGATATAAGTGTTTATATAGGAAGTGAATCAGATAAAGAAGAACTAAAAAATTTCAGTATAGTAACATTTAATCATTTATTAGAAGATAAAGATATAGGAACAATAGGAATTATAGGTCCAAAAAGAATGGATTATTCAAAAGTAATTTCTGTTATGAAATATATAAGCAAAAAATTAAATGAAGACTTTAAAAATGGAAAATTTTAGTATAAAAAAGAAAGAGAGGTCTAAAAATTGGAAAAAGAAGAAAAAAACATAAACGAAACAGAAGTACAAGAAAACGAAGTTCAACAAAATGAAGAAGTTGTTGAAAATATTCAAAGTGAAATTGATGAATTAAACGATAGATATAAAAGACTTTTTGCAGAATTTGAAAATTACAAAAAAAGAAGTTCTAAAGAAAGAGAAAGCATGTATGGAATGATTACTGGTGATGTAGTTTCAAAAATATTACCAATTATGGATAATCTAGAAAATGCAGCAAATGCTAAAACAGAAGATACAGCATATCAAGATGGCGTAAAATTGGTAATGAGACAATTTTCTGATGCATTAAAATCTTTCAATGTAGAAGCAATAGAAGCAATAGGTCAAAAGTTTGATCCAGAATTGCATGAAGCAGTAAGTCATATAGAAGACGACACAAAAGGAGAACAAGAAATTGTTCAAGAATATAGAAAAGGTTACAGAATAGGCAATAAAGTTATAAGACATTCAATGGTAATTGTAGCAAACTAAAATTTTGAATATAAACAAAAAAGGAAAGTTTAAATGTAACAATTAAAATAAATTATTTGTTATTATTTCAATAAGATACTAAACAATTTCCAATTTGTTTTTATATAAATAAACAAAAGAAAAATAATTAAAATTTAAAATAAATTAATTTTCGTATATAAATGGGAGGAATTTAAAATGGGAAAAATTATAGGTATTGACTTAGGTACAACAAATTCATGTGTAGCTGTTATGGAAGGTGGCGAGCCAGTTGTAATACCAAATGCAGAAGGAAATAGAACAACACCATCTGTTGTTGCTTTTTCAAAAAATGGTGAAAGATTAGTAGGACAAATTGCAAAACGTCAAGCAGTTACTAACCCTGATAATACAGTTATATCAATTAAAAGAAAAATGGGAACAAGTGAAAAAGTTAAAATAGAAGGTGATGAATTTACACCACAAGAAATTTCAGCAATGATTTTACAAAAATTAAAAGCTGATGCAGAAAATTATTTAGGAACAAAAGTAACACAAGCAGTTATTACAGTTCCTGCATATTTTAATGATAGCCAAAGACAAGCAACAAAAGATGCTGGTAGAATTGCTGGTCTAGAAGTTTTAAGAATTATAAACGAACCAACAGCAGCAGCTCTTGCTTATGGTATGGATAAAGAAGCTCAAGATCAAAAAATAATGATATATGACTTAGGTGGTGGAACATTTGATGTTTCAATCCTAGATATTGGTGATGGAGTATTTGAAGTTTTATCTACAAGTGGTAACACACATTTAGGTGGAGATGATTTTGATAATGCTATTATAGATTACTTAGTATCAGAATTCAAAAAATCTAATGGAATAGATTTATCAACAGATAAAATGGCAATGCAAAGATTAAAAGAAGCAGCTGAAAAAGCTAAAATAGAACTTTCAGGAATGCAACAAACACAAATTAACTTACCATTCATCACAGCAGATAGCACAGGACCAAAACATTTAGATGTTACATTAACAAGAGCTAAATTTGAAGAATTAATTCATGATTTAGTAGAAGCTACTGTAGAACCAGTAAACAAAGCTTTAACAGATGCTGGAATTACAGCTGCAGATTTACACAAAGTATTATTAGTTGGTGGATCAACAAGAGTTCCTTGTGTACAAGAAGCTGTTAAGAAAATAACAGGAAAAGAACCAGATAAAGGAATTAACCCAGATGAATGTGTTGCAATTGGTGCATCTATTCAAGGTGGTGTATTATCTGGAGATGTTAAAGATTTAGTATTATTAGATGTAACACCATTATCATTAGGTATTGAAACTTATGGTGGTGTATTCACAAAATTAATCGAAAGAAATACAACAATACCAACTAAAAAATCACAAGTATTCTCAACAGCAGCAGATGGTCAAACATCAGTTGAAGTTCACGTATTACAAGGTGAAAGAGAAATGGCTGCTTACAATAAAACATTAGGAAGATTCCAATTAACAGGAATTCCTGCAGCTCCAAGAGGAGTACCACAAATCGAAGTAACATTTGATATTGATGCTAACGGTATCGTTCATGTTTCAGCTAAAGACCAAGCAACAGGAAATGAACAAAAAGTTACAATTACAGCAAGCACAAACTTATCTGAAGATGATATTAATGCAGCTATTAAAGATGCAGAAGCTCATGCTTCAGAAGACAAAAAGAGAAAAGAAGAAATTGAAGTTAAAAATAATGCAGAAAGTTTAGTTTATAATAGCCAAAAAACATTAGATGATTTAGGAGATAAAATTAGTGGAGAAGAAAAAGCTAAAGTAGAAGCTGAAATCGAAAATACTAAAAAAGCTCTTGAAACAAATAATGTAGAAACTATAAAAGACGCTACAGATAAATTAACAAAAGTATTCTACGAAATATCAGAAAAATTATACAGCCAAGTAAATCCAAATGCTGGAGCAACAGCTGGTGCAACAGGTGCTGAAAGCACAGAAGGACCAAAAGCTGATGAAAATGGTAATGTTTATGATGCTGATTATAAAGTAGAAGATGACAATAATGACAACAAATAATAAATAATGTAAAAGAACAAAAAGTGGGTATTATGCAAACTGTGAGAATTTAGTTATATACATAAACCCACATTTTGTTTGTATATTAAATGATAAAGGCACTTTTGAAAGGAATGTGAAAAAATAGATGGCAAATAAAAGAGATTATTATGAAGTCTTAGGTGTTGGGAAAAATGCAACTGATGATGAATTAAAAAAAGCATATAGAAAATTAGCTAAAAAATATCACCCTGATGCTAATCCAGATAATAAAGAAGAAGCAGAAGCGAAGTTTAAAGAAGTAAATGAAGCTTATGAAGTTTTATCAGATAGTCAAAAAAGAAAAATGTATGACCAATTTGGATTTGATGGACCTCAAGGTTTTGGAAATGGAGCACAAGGTGGAGGATACTATTCTTATGGTTCTGGCTTTGATGGCTTTGGTGGATTTTCAGATTTTGGAGATTTTGGCGACCTAGGAGATATTTTCTCATCATTTTTTGGTGGAAGTAATTCAAGAGGAAGAGCAAATAGCAATGGACCAAGAAAAGGTGCTGATTTAAAAATTAGTTTGGATATTACTTTTGAAGAATCTTATTTAGGTGTTGAAAAAGAAATAAGCTTAAATAGAAATGAAGAATGTACATCTTGTTCTGGAACAGGTGCAAAAAAAGGAACTGCACCAGAAAAATGTTCAACATGTAATGGAACTGGAAAAATAAAACAAGTTGTTACTACTCCATTTGGACAAATGGCTACGCAAAAAGTATGTCCTCAATGTGGTGGAACAGGAAAAATAATAAAAGAACCATGCCCAGATTGTAGAGGAAAGGGTTCTATTAGAAAATCAGTAAAAATAAAAGTTAAGATACCCGAAGGAATAGATGAAGGACAAACAATCGTATTAAAAGGTGAAGGCGAACCAGGAAAAAATGGTGGACCAAAAGGAGATTTATACATAGTTGTTCATGTAAAAAGACATAGTATTTATTCTAGAAAAGCAGAGCATGTATTATGTGAAATACCAATAACATTTACAGGTGCAGCTCTTGGTACTGAAATAGAAGTTCCAATGGTAGATGGTAGCAAAGAAAAATTTAAAATTCCAGAAGGTACTCAAACTGGTACAAAATTTACTATAAAAAATAAAGGATTCAAAAGTATAAATGGTAATTGGAGAGGAGATTTTGTTTTTACTGTAACAGTTCAAGTTCCAAAAAGATTAACACATGAACAAAGAGAACTTTTAGTTGAATTAGCAAAAACAATGAATGAACAACCTCCAATAAAAAGAAAAGGAATTTTTGGATAAAAGATATAAAATTTAATATTTAACAAAAAAGAACATTTGAAAAATTAAATTCATAGTATACTAAGCAATATTTTAGTATTTTTAAAATTTAATAATATATTGTTTTTACATACCTTGTTGTCGCAATCTTCGATTTTTAATTTAATGAAAAGATTGCTCCATTCGCACTCGCAAAGCTTGTTTGGTCGCTACGCGGTATTTCAAAACAATATATATCAAATTTATATAAGATATTTATTATAAAATATATACTATGAATTTTAATTTCAAATGTTCTTTTTGATTTTATTCATTAATTAATTTTCTGATTACTTCATATAAATAAGGTTTATATTCTTTAATAAGTAAAGTCTCTTTGTACAAAATAGAATTAAAATAAATATATTGAAAAAGATAAAAAGTTTTGATAGAATACTAACAAACATATTTTTGTGAAAAAGGAGAAAAAGTTGGAATTAAAAGGGCAAATAGAAGAATTTATATATCAAAATGAAGCTAATAGTTATACAATAGCTGTTTTTCAGACACAAGAGCAAGATTTAATTACAATAGTTGGGTATTTGCCTTTTATTGCAGTTGGAGACTCTTTAAAATTAGAAGGAAAAATGGTAACACACCAAGAATATGGAGAGCAATTTAAAGTTGAAAGCTTTGAAAAATTAATGCCGGAAACTGCTATGGCTTTAGAAAAATATTTAGCAAGTGGAACAATAAAGGGAATAGGTCCTGCAACTGCTCATAAAATAATTGATAAATTTGGAGAAGAAAGTATAAATATATTCAAATTTGAACCATTGAGATTAGCAGAAATAAAAGGAATTTCTAAAGATAAAGCTTATGAAATAGGAGAAGAATTTAATGAAAAATGGGAGTTATGGCAAATTGTAGGATTTCTAGAAAAATTTGGAATAGGAGCTAACAATAGCAAAAAAGTATTTGATAGCTTGGGAAAAGATGCAGTACAAAAAATTGAAGATGATCCATATATTTTAATAGATATTGTATATGGTGTAGATTTTCACAAAATAGATAGAATTGCTTTAGAAATAGGTGTTGCAAAAGACAATGAGAGTAGAATAAAAAGTGGAATAAAATATGCTTTGTTAACAGCAAGCTATAATGGAAATACTTGTGTACAAAAAGAAAGTTTAATAATTTTTGTACAAGGATTGCTAGAAGTAGATAGAGAACATATTGAAAATGTTCTTATCAATTTGAATGTAAAGGAAGAAATTGAAACAGAAAATAAAAATGGAGATGATTGGGTATATTTGTATCCATTTTTTAAAGCAGAAACTAATATAGCTGAAAGACTTCTAAAACTACAAAACTTTAAAAATGTAAAATATATAAAAAATTTCAAAGAAGAAATAAGTAAACAAGAAACAAAACTTGCTATAAAACTATCTGAAAAACAATTTGAAGCAATAGAACAGATAAATGAAAACAATGTATGCATAATCACAGGTGGACCAGGTACAGGAAAAACAACAATAATAAAATGTATGTTAGATTTATATAAGGCACATAAAAGAAAAGTTGTGCTTTGTGCACCAACAGGCAGAGCAGCAAAAAGAATGACTGAAACAACAGGAGAAGAGGCAAAAACAATACATAGACTATTAGAAATAGGAAAAGTAGAAGATGATAAGCTAGGAACTATAGATACAGATATTTCACCAATAGATGCAGATGTTTTAATAATAGACGAAATGTCGATGGTAGACATATTTTTAATGAACTATATTGTAAAAGCTTTATTTTTAGGTAGCAAATTAGTATTGGTAGGAGATTCAAACCAGTTACCATCAGTAGGTCCAGGAAGTATTTTAAAAGATCTGATAGAATCAGAAAAAATACCAACTGTTTCATTAAACAAAATCTTTAGACAAGCTGCTAAAAGTAAAATAATAGTAAATGCACATAATGTTAATAATGGTGTTAATTTTATAGGAAAAAAAGATTATGAAGAAGATGCAGAAGAGGATTTCTTTTACGTTAATGAATCAAATCAAGATAAGATGCTATATCAAGTAATTTCTTTAAGCAAAGAAAGACTAAAAAAATATGGTGATTATGATTTCTTTACAAATATACAAGTTTTAACACCAACTAAAAAAGGAAAAATAGGAACAAAAGAATTAAATAAAAGTTTGCAGGAAGCTTTAAATCCACACAGAGATGACTTGCTTGAAAAAAATTATGGAGGAGTAATTTTTAGAGAAGGTGATAGAGTAATGCAAATTAAAAATAATTACGATATTTACTGGGAAAAAGGTAGAAAAGAAGCTGATATTAAATATGAAAATGGAACAGGAATTTTTAATGGTGAATTAGGCAGAATTTCTAAAATAGATTTTGAAGAAAAACAATTGGAAGTTGATTTTGATGATAGAAAAACAGCTTGGTATGCTTTTTCGGAATTAGAACAATTAGAACATGCTTATGCTATTACAATTCATAAGGCACAAGGAAGTGAATTTGATGTTGTAATATTAGCAATACCACCATCTTCAAATATGTTACTTACAAGAAACTTATTATATACAGGAATTACAAGAGCTAAAAAATTATTAATTGTTATAGGAAGTAATAAATTAATTGATTTTATGGTAAAAAATTCAGAAAACAAAAAGAGAAATACAGGATTGAAGGAAAAATTAATGGAACAATAAATGTGTTTATTTTTATTGAAAAAATGGAAGAAAATTGATATAATTCGAGCATAATAAATTTATAAAGGAAAGTGATGCCTAAATGGATAATAATAAATTAGAAACAATTTCAAATCTTTTTGAAGGTAGCGAAATAAGAAGTATTTGGGATAGTGAAAAGGAAGATTACTATTTTAGTGTGGTTGATATTATTAGTGCTTTAACTGAAAGTAATAATCCAAGAAATTACTGGAATACGCTAAAAAGAAGAATGACAGAAGAAGAAAAGAGTGAGTTGTACGCAAAATGCGTACAACTGAAAATGAAATCTCCAAAAGATGGAAAAAGCTATTTAACAGATACATTAGATACAAAAGGAATATTTAGATTAATTGAATCAATTCCAAGTCCAAAAGCAGAGCCATTTAAACTTTGGCTTGCTCAAATGGGAAAAGAGAGAATTGATGAAGTATTTGATCCAGAACTTGCTGTTAATCGTGCTGTTGATTATTATAGAAATCGTGGATATGATGACAAATGGATTAAGCAAAGATTAACAGGAGTTGTTGATAGACGTAAACTAACAGACGTATGGAAAGAAAGAGGCATAACTAAAAATGTTGAATATGGGATACTTACAAATGAAATTTATAAAGAATGGTCTGGTATGAAAGCTTCAGAATACAAAGAATTTAAAGGAATTAGAAAAGAGTCATTAAGAGATAATATGACGGATATAGAAGTGACATTAACGGATCTAGGTGAAATTGCAACTAGAGAACTTGCACAAGAACATAAACCCTATGGATTAAAAGAAAATATAAAAATAGCCCAAATGGGTGGAAATGTTGCAAAAGTAGCTAGAGATAATTTAGAAGAAAAATTAGGAAAAACAGTCATTACTAAAAATAATGCACTAAACTATAAATATTTAGATGATAACAAATTAGACAAACCAAAAAAATTGAAAAGTGCAAATAATAAGAAGTTGAAAGAAAAGAAATAATAAAACAGTCTTTAAGTATCATACTTAAAGACTTTGCTTATTTGTTAAAATTCTACCATTACACAAAATTTTTGTCAATAATTAATATATTAAAAATTCATTATGCAAATTATTGAATAAAGTAATTAAAAAATCTTACAAACCTTTGATATATATTGTTTTGAAATACCGCGTAAGCGATCAAACGAGCTATGCGAGTGCGAATGGAGCAATCTTCATATTAAATAGAAAAAGAAGATTGCGACACCAAGGTATGAAAAAACAATATATTATCAAAGGTTATAAGAATATAGATTATTAAGTATCAAAAGACATGAAATAGTATATATTATTATACTTACATGTCTTTTGTTGCTTCTTTAAGTATGATACTTGAAGAAAAATCCATAAAAATAAATATATAAGGAAGTCTAATGATAAGATTTGTAAAGGTAGAAAAATACGAAGTAGTTAAATTATCTATTAGCACTAATAAATATTGTTAGTGCTATTTTTGATGTGAAAAAGTATTTTTATAAATTACAAATAAGAACTTAAAATGGTTTTCTTTTAAGAAACAAAAGTAGCGATTCTTTGCATTTTTGTTTTATGGATTGAAAGAAAAAAGAGCAAATCAAATTTGTGTACAAGTTTTTTAAAAAACTTGGCACTGTGAACCAAGATTGGAATTTTGCATGAAATTTTGTTTTTTTGCAATTATAATAGTGTTCATTTTAATTCAAAATTAAATTTTGCTCTTTTTTCAAAATAATAAATACATAGGAGGAAGAATGCAAAATGAATGAAAGAAAACTATTTAAAAATGGTATCACATTAATAGCTCTAGTAATTTCAATAATAGTAATGTTAATTTTAGCAGGAGTAAGTTTGAATGCGACAATTGGAGATAATGGAATAATTACACAAGCACAAAATGCAACATATTTGCAAGATTGTGCAAAATTAGAAGAATTTTTACAAAGTTATTATGTTTCACATTTTGATACATTACCACAAGACTGTAATAGTAAAGTAGAAGCACTACAATCAAATTCTGAAAGTGCATCTTGGTTTTGGATGCCAAAAAATAATAAATTTGGTGGTTTGAATTATGTAGTTAGTAGTGATGGACAAATGTGTTATTTTATAGATAAGGCAAATTTTGAAGCTAAATCTAATAGTGGAATAACTTTAAAAGGTGGCAAAGCTGGAAAAGGAACATATAAAGACTATGCAAGCTTTAATGATGTGTATGGTGTAACAAGTGATTTAAAAGTATATTATTGCTCATCTGGAAAAGATAGTATTCTTGGTATAGATAGTTCACAGTTAGATATAGATGACAAAGATAGAGAAGTTTTTGCAGAAGGAAGTTCTTTTTCTAAATTGATAAAAAATGGTGAAAAAGTTACTGTACAAGATGTGAAAAAAGTAACAACTATTGATATCAATGGTAATTCAGGAGTAAGTTTAACTGATTTATATAATTTGACATCTTTGAAAAAGTTGACATTAACTAACTATGAAGGTTCTTTAGAAGGAATACAAAATGCTGTTCAAATAGAAGAAATTATGTTGAAAAATTGTACTATTACAAATTATTCTGCATTAAAAGAATTAGAAAGTAAAATAAAAAGGATGTATTTATATAGTATAGATGATAATGAGCTAAATAAATTTTGTTCAGATTTAGCTAGTGCAAATTTTTCAAGCTTAGAAAAATTTGGTATTGTTGGAGATCTTATATATTTAGATAATATGAGTAGTAGTTATAATACTGGAAAATCTAGTAGAACAATAACAACCACAGAGCCTTTGGCAAATTTAAGTGAAACAACTAAAAAAGCTATAAAATATATGAATTTACAAAATAATAATATAAATTCATTAATTGGGTTAACAGATTTTAGCAATATAGAAAATTTAAAAGTAGAGTGTAATCAGCTAAAAACTTTACAAGGAATTGAAAATATGTCAAATTTAAAAAAATTATGTGCGCCAATGAATAATTTGGGTGCAGATGAGACAGCTGAAAAAAATACAACTACTGATGCTTTGTCTTATATAAATTCTTCTGTAAAACTTAATTTTTTGCATCTACAAGAAAATCAAATAAAATGGATTGATTATATAAAAAATCAGAATTCATTAAATAATTTATATTTAAGTGGAAATTCAAAATTTGATTTAGCATCTGTATCTGAAATTGCAGAAACATATCAAAGAGTTATACCATCAAACAAAAGTATTAATAGTACATATTTAGAATATTTAGTAACATCATCAAATTTTTCGTATAAAAATTTAACAGAAAGAGATACAGAAAAAATTGCATATTTGAAAAATCTAGATATATCAAAGAAAAATACTGTGTTGTATATGGATTTAAGTGGAAGTGTATTAAGTAATGAAGAATTGAATGCAATACTAAGAGATTATAAAAATCTAAATGAATTAAATCTTACTGGATGTACAAAATTAACGTCATTTGATTTTCTAAAAGGAAAAACAAATTTACAACAAATTTGTTTTAGCAATACTGGAATTACAGGTGATGAAGTATCAAAATTAGATACTTATGCAACTGGATTGAAATCTTTTAAATGTAATAATCCAAATATAGATTTAACTAAAATGCAGAAAACAATTTCAAGAACAGATATCTACTATGGAAAAGCAGGTTATACAGGTTACTGTGGTGCTGGTATAGAAAACTATGATTTAAAACAACAATTATCAAAATGTACTGAAATTACATATATTACAACCAATAGTATGAATGGAACAGGGATTGTAGATTTAACAAATTGTACAAAATTAACAAGTGGATATTTTCAAGATGGTGGAGGTACTTTTATATTACCATCAAGTATAAATACAATAAGAGCATGGTATTCTGGAGTTAATTTAGATTTTAGAAATTTACAAGGAAAAACAATAGATAATGTACCATTAGGACATATGGCAAGAAATTGGAATTTTTATAAGTCAGAGTTGATACAACTAGCAAATTATAATGTAAAAATAAATAAGCTTGGTTTGGATATAAGAATTGGAGAATATGTAAATGATGATATATTATCATATCTGAATAAAATAGAAATAGAAAGTATAGATTTTGATGGAAGAGATAATCAAGATAATTTTAAATTTGTTGTTTCAAGTTGGAAAGACAAATTATTAAATGTAAAATCTATTAAAATGACTGGTGTGAATTTAGAAAATTTAGACTTTTTAAAAGAAAATACTAATTTAACAGAATTAAGTTTGGTTGATTGTCATATATTAGATATATCTGGAATTGAAAATTGTGTGAATCTAAAAAAATTAAATTTAAGTGGTATAACAAATGGATTTTCAAATTTAGAACCTCTTAAAAATATGAGTGTATTAGAAGAACTAAATTTGAATAATTGTAATGGTATATATGACAACTATAATAATATACAAAATTTAGAAATATTAGCAAATTTACATAAAAATGGAACTTTGAATAACTTGTATTTTAGTGGAAACTCATCAATTATTAATTGGACACCATTAACTAATATTGGGTGGCAACAAGAATCTGGAAGTTTTAAAAAATAATATTATCACATTTTACTTAATATGTTTGATTTGCATAAATTTAGAAAAGAAGTAAGCTAACTATATTTTAATTTAAAAGATTTAAAAATTTCCAACCAATAATCTTGTCAAATTTTATATATAAATAGAAAAATATAAAGAATAAAATATTAAAACAAAAAAGAAGTCAAAAAAAGTCAATGACTTCTTTTTTTTCGGCAAAACTTCTTAAAATTCTCCGAAGGAAAAAAATTAGCAAATATAGAATATTAAGATATAACAAAAGAAAAAAGGAGGATAGCAAAATGAATGTTAAACATTTTGTGGAGGACAAGGTTCTGGTATTTGAAATAACAGAGGAACTAGATCACCATATATCTGAAATTATTAGAAGGAGAATTGATTATGAAATTCAAAGATTTATGCCTAAAAGAGTTATACTTGATTTTAATCGCGTTGTATTTATGGATAGCGCCGGAGTCGGACTAGTTATAGGAAGATACAAAACTGCTTGTAGTTATGGAACAAAAATAGAAATGACAAATGTAAATCCTAAAATAAAGAGAGTTTTTGAAATGGCAGGTATATTAAAAATAATTCCAATTATAGAAGAACCTAAAATAGCTAATATATAAATAAAAGTTTATAAAAATAGTTATAAATAAGTATTTAATTGAAAATTGATTTAATAAAAGTATGCCTTAAAAATTTAAAGGTAAGAAAGGATTTTATATATGAATAAAATTGTAAAGAATGAAATGAAAATAGAATTTCTAAGTAAATCTGCAAATGAAGCTTTTGCTAGAATTGCTGTTGCTGCATTTGCTACACAATTAGATCCAACTATCGAAGAAATTGCAGATATAAAAACATCAGTATCAGAAGCTGTTACAAATAGTATAATTCATGCATATCCAAATACAGAAGGAATTGTTAAAGTAAGGGCTAAATTATATGAAAATGAAATTGAAATAGAAGTGTCAGATAATGGTGAAGGTATAGAAAATATAGAAGAAGCTAAAGAACCATTATATACAACAAGAGGAAATTTGGAACGTTCAGGAATGGGATTTACTATAATGGAAAGTTTTATGGATTCTTTAAAAGTAGAATCAGTAGTAGGATTAGGAACAAAAATAACTATGGGAAAAAAGATAAAAAAAGAAAAAGATTTTTCAGTAAATACATACGAAATTAAATAATGTATATATTTATTTATATATTACTTATTAATTTGAGAATACAATATAAAAAACAAAAGATAAACGAAAAAAATATAAAAGTGAGATATAAAAATTAGTTGGTGTCATTAAAATTTTGAGCAGGAGGAAATATGTATGAAAGCAATGAAGCTATTCTAAAAAAGGCTACTCTTGGAAATGATTGGGCTTTAGAAAAAATGATAGAAACTAATAGTGGTCTTATTTGGAGTATAGCAAAGAGATTTATAGGGAGAGGCTATGAATTAGAAGATTTGTATCAAATTGGTTGTATAGGAATGATAAAATCTATCAGAAAATTTAATTTTGAATTTGGTGTTAAATTTTCAACTTATGCAGTTCCATACATTTTAGGTGAAATAAAAAAGTTTATTAGAGATGATGGAATGATAAAGATAAGTAGAGCTACTAAAGAGTTGGGAATGAAAATAAAAGAAATAGAAAAGAAGTATTTAATAAAAACAGGAGAATCAATTTCTGTTAAAAATTTATCAGAAATATTAAAAGTGTCAGAAGAGGAAATTGTTTCAGCAATAGAAGCATTAAGACAAGTTGAATCAATTAATGAAGAAATTTATGAAAATGGTAAATGTACAAAGTTAGATAAAATAATGATAAATAAAGATGAACAAGGAAAAATAATAGATAGAATTACATTAAATGAAATGATAAATAAATTAAAAGAAAGAGATAAAAAAGTTATAGTATTAAGATTTTACAAAGAAAAAACACAAACTCAAGTAGCTGAAATTTTAGGAATTTCACAAGTACAAGTTTCGAGAATTGAAAGAAGAATATTAAAAGAATTAAAAGAAAAATTACTAAAAGAAACTGTACTATAAAAATTTATTAAAGGTAAATAATATGTTAAAAAAGTTTTTAAAATATGTTATTTTTGCAGTTATTGTAGCTATACTATTACCAGTTGTATTTAAGAAAAGTACAAAAGTTGAAGAAACTGTATCTAATCAAGTAGTAGAATTAACAGAGCCATTTAATTATGGAGACTATACTACAATTAAATTATTACATACTGCAAATCAAAGTGTAGAAACTTTGAATTTAGATGAATATTTGCTTGGAGTTGTATCAGCTGAAATGCCAGCAAGCTATGAAATGGAAGCTTTGAAAGCTCAAGCAGTTGTTGCAAGAACATATACAATATACAAAATAAAACATGGCAGTAAACATGAAAATGCTTCAATTTGTGATAGTCCATTATGCTGTCAGGCGTGGATATCAAAAGAAAATAGAATAGCAAGATGGGCTGATGATAAAAAAGAGGAATATTGGAATAAAATTGTAACAGCAGTAGATGGTACAAAAGGTAAAGTAATATTGTATCAAAATGAGCCAATAAACGCTTTTTTTCATAGCAATAGTGGTGGAAAAACAGAGAATCCAGAATATGTATGGGGAGGAAATCTACCATATTTGGTAAGTGTAGAAACAAGTGGGGAAGAAGCTTATACAAGTTATCAGTCTGAGGTGAAATTATCCAAAGATGAATTAATTGCAAAGATGTTTCAAAAGTATTCTGATTTTAATATAGACTTTAATGCAAAAGATGCTATATTAATAAAAGAATATACAAGTGCTGATAGAGTAAAAACAATAAAAATTGGAAACAAAGAAATATCTGGTGTTGAAGCAAGAAGTATATTAGGTTTAAAATCAGCTAAATTTACAGTAGAAATTGTAGGTGATGAAATTACTTTTAAAGTAATTGGATATGGTCATGGAGTTGGCTTAAGTCAAAGTGGCAGTGATAGTTTAGCAAAACAAGGAAAAAACTATATTGAGATAATTAAACATTATTATAAAGATGTGGAAATAAGTGAATAATCTTCAAAAAAATGCAAATACTTTAAATATAAATGAAATCAAATTTTTGAAAAGGAGAAAGTATGGGAAAAAGAGATTTTTTTGAAGAAGAAAAAATGAGTAAAACAATAAAATTATTTACTATAGTATTGGCAATTTCTGTAATTGTATTTATTGGTATATTTACTATGTATAATAAAAAATTGAAGGAACAAGCAGATTTAAGTGTTTTGGAATTAGGAGCAATAAATTCTGTTGTACCTAATGAGAATACAATTTCAACTAGTACAACACAAGATAAAGGTAAAAATGAGGCATCAACTCAAAATACAACTAATACAGCAACAAACTCAACAAAAAATACATCATCAAATACTTCGAGAAATAATACAAATGCTGTAAAAAATAATGATTCAAAAGATAGCAATGCAAACAAAACTAATACAACAAATACTACAAAAGAAAGTGCAAATAATGTTGCCGAAAATAAGACAGCAAATACAAATGTAGAAACTGTAACGAATACTGAAAATAGTAATGCTGAAAATTCAAACACAGAATTAAAATTTATAGCACCAGTTGCAGGTGAAATATCTAAAGATTTTGCAGATGATACATTAGCTTATTCAAATACATTAGAAGAGTGGACAACACATTTAGGAATTGATATAAAGGCTGAAAGAACGTCAGTTGTAGTTGCGTCTGAAGCAGGAAAAGTTGAAAGCATAAAAAATGATCCTAGATATGGATTAACAATAACAATTGACCATGGAAACAATTACAAAACAGTATATTCAAATTTATTAACAACTGAATTTGTACAAAGTGGAGAAACTGTTGAAAAAGGACAAACAATAGCAACAGTAGGAGATACAGCAAGTTTTGAAGTTTTGGATGAACCACATTTACATTTTGAAATGTATTTAGATGGTAAAGCTGTAAATCCAACTTTATATTTTAAATAAAAAATTAAAAGACTATTTTTAGAAAAATATCTAGAGATAGTCTTTTAGTTTAACTATTAATAAATTCAAAAATGGTGGCTATATTTGTATGGCCACCACTTTCAAATTTATTGGTAAAAGATTCAAATTTTTCAGATTTGTTCTATTGAAAAAGTAAATTTAGTGTGATAAACTTATATATATTATGTAAGAGAGGACTGATGAAAAATGGATAAAAAGAAAATAGCAGGCAAAATTATTGCAGGAATACTTTTATTATTAATGATTTTTTCTGTATGTGGTACATTATTATATTATCTAATTGCAGCATAATTGAAAATAAATTTGTACTAGAAAGGGCAAAAAATGATAGATAATTTAGCAGAATCATTTAAAATTTTGTATGAGCAAAATTTTTTAACTTATTTAAAAAACTTATACTTGTACCCTATAAAATTAATATCATTGGTAATTGATTTAGTTATAGTATGTTTTTTAGCTTATAAAGTTTTTCATATGCTAAAAAATACAAGAGCTTGGCAATTATTAAAAGGAATAATATTTTTAGTTTTAGCTACATTTATAAGTAAATTTTTAAATTTATATATATTGAATTACATATTGTCATCTGTTATGACGTATGGTGTATTTTTATTAATAGTGGTATTCCAACCAGAACTAAGAAGAGGGTTAGAACAGATTGGTAGCACAAATAGATTTAGTAGATTATTTGGGATAGATAAGGATTTAGAAGCAAAGAAGAAAGAAAATATTTACAGAATAGCAATTGCAGCAACAGAACTTTCAAAAACAAAAACAGGAGCGTTAATAGTAATTGAAAGAGATATTAGAATTCAAGATATTATAGCAACAGGAATTCCAATGGATGCAGAAATTTCACCTCAATTATTGGTAAATATATTTGTTCCAAATACACCACTTCATGATGGAGCAGTTGTAATAAGTGAAAATAAAATAGCTGCAGCTTCATGCATGCTACCATTATCAGATGATAAAGATATAGCTAGAGAATTAGGTACAAGACACAGAGCAGCTATAGGAATTTCTAAAGAATCAGATGCGATAGTAGTTGTTGTTTCAGAAGAAACAGGAAAAATGTCTATTGCAAAAGATGGAACTTTAATAGCTGATGTTAGAGAAGATGTGTTAAAAAAGATTTTAATTAAAAATCTTATTACAGAACCTAATATAAAAAATGAAAAAACTGCAGAAGATAATAAAAAATCAGAAGAAAAGAAATAAATTTTAAATTATAACAATATAAGTTTAATTTGAAAATTAATGAAATATTAAATTCGAAAAATTTAATTGATTAAAATAAAAAATTATTAATTAAAATTAATAATTTAATAAAAAACCTTCACTTTAAAATTATAAAGTGAAGGTTTTTGTATAATAAGAAAGTGATTTTTACTTCATATTATAGAAAGGCTAATGCCTAACTTTGAATACAAGTCTTTTGAAAAAATTGGTGTGAATAACAATTAATTATCTAATTTTGTTAAATTCTTAACAGAAATATTATTATTTTCTTTTATTATAATAGCTGAATAATGATTTTCAATTTTTTTCTTTTCAGAATCCATATAAGATGCAGTAGCATTTAATTCATAAAAACCGTTTTCTCTTTGTGTTATAGAATTAATGTTTATGGTATATTCAATAGAAATATCTTTGTTTTGAGATTTGTTTTCTCTATTAATAGCTGTGATAAGAGAAGTTTTTGCTGATTTTAAATCATCAGCAGTAAAATTATATAAATTTATTAAATGGTAAGTTGTATCAAAATCTTCTGTTAAATTCTTAGGTACGATAGATGTTATATAATATGGTACATAAGAATAATCTTCATTTAATTGTACATTTATAGAAACTTCATAATTAATAGTACTATCAGTTGTTATTCTAGAAATTTGTGCGATAACATTATATCCATCATTTGTTGTTGATTCAATTTTTGCATCAGTACATTTATATTGTTCTAATATATTTGAGCTTTTTCCATATTCGTAGGATTTTGAATATCCAGAATAAGTAACATAATCTTCATAAGTTGCTAAAGGTTCAGTTATTTGAATTTTGCTTATGTCGTAAATAAATTTATTGACATTTTCTACATTTTTTGCAAATTGAGTATTCATTGTATTTAATCCAGAAGATTTACTTGCTTGTGAATCAAAATACTTCATTGCCATATATACATAAATTGTATTTTTTTCTAATTCATCATTATTTAAATTAGATAGACGATTTATTGCGTACCCATAATAATTTAAAAAGTTTTTAAAATCTTCTATTGCAAAAGTATTTGAATTAGAAACTTCTGAAGAAATTTGGTTTTCATTTTCCAAATTAGATGTTTCAGATAAATTGGTATTTTGATTTATTGTTTTATCAATTAATTCAATAGAATTTTCTTTTTCTTTTGGCGAATCCGATAATTTTGTATCAGACTTATTTTCATATAAATATAAAATTAATGCAACTAACAATAGTATAATAATTAATAGAAAAATAATAAAATTTTTTTGGGCTTGTGAAACTTTTTTGGGTTTTACTTTTTCATTTGGAATATAATTGTTAATTGTATTTTTGTTTGAATCAGTTATGTACTTGTCTTGTGATAAAGTGTTTCTAATTTTGTTATCATTATTGTTATTAAAATTGTTCATGAATTTTAATCCTCTCTTTAAATATTTAGTTTTAAAAGGAAAAGCTTAGCTTTTATTCGTTAAATAAAATTGAATTTAATTCAGTTCGTGCTTTTTCTATTTTCTTTTTTGTTTCATGTTCAGATATTCTAAGAAGTTTGGAAATTTCTTTTTCATTTAATCCTATATAAAAATAAAGTAAAGCTGCTAAACGAATTTCAATTTCAAGTCTAGAAATACATTGCTCAACTAATGAATTTTCTTTATAATTTTCGTAAGATGTGTATGGTGTAGCAGGAGGTAATGCAATTGGATTTTTTGCTTTACTTTCTTCTAAAGCATCACATGTTAAAATTAATTGATTTAAAATCCATATTAAAAATGTATCTTCATTTTTGCAACTTTTTATTTCACGATAAGAAACAAAAAAAGTTCGCTCTAAAGCTAGATTTATTTCACTTTCTTCTTGAAAAAATACTCTAGCTGTTTTATAAATTGCATATTGATTATTTAAAATTAATTCTTCAAAAGCAGATTTATCACCACTTTTGGCTTTGTCTAATAAATTCATATAAACCTCGTATCAAATATTTAAATTTAAATTATTCTGATATAACTATAATTAAATTATCACATATTTTTAAGTTTTGGTCAATTAAATAATTGAAAATTCAATTAAATTTGTGTTGTTATATAATGTCGAAAAATGTGTTTACATAAAGTTTGACTTTATGCAAAAGAAATGATATAATACTAATTATGAAACAACAATGTGTGTATGATAGATGGAGGTACATATTATGACAAAACGCAGAGATGAAAATTTAAAGAAGGCACTAGAAACAAGTATTGGAGGCAAGATAGGTCTTAGCGAAGAAGATTTTGAGAGACTTGGAATTAAACGGGAAGAATTAGATACGTTAGCAGGTGTGTATATCAATCAGCAGTATCAAATTTCTATAATTGTAGACAATTTGTTGGCATACCCATCATTGCTCAGAAAAGTTGTAGAGCTGAGAAAAAATCAGGGAATCTTTTTGATTTCCTTAGCGAATACTAGGGATGCACAAAAACCGTTTATCAAGCAAAATGGAAACTGTGCCTACTTATACATCAGATAGTAGACAGTACCAAAAGAAAAAAACAATGTGTGGCATTGGGAGGGCGATTGCCCTCCTTTCTTTTATATATAATAACAAAGTGTCATCCACTTTTGTTATATATAGGAAAATGTTTTGCATTTCATATTATATAAAGGTTTACGTCCAACTTTGCACACAAATTTAATAAGATAAAATTTGCCAAAATTCGCATATTGTTGTATTATGTAATAAGTAAATTTAATTAAAAAGAAAATGGAGAACAGAAATGAGAAACATAAAATTGGTAATAGAATACGACGGAAAAGGATTTAATGGATGGCAAAAACAACCAAACAAACTAAATATACAAGGAGAGATTGAAAAAGCAATTGGAGAAATTACTGGTGAAGAAATAGAACTAATTGCTTCTGGAAGAACAGATGCAGGAGTACATAGCCTTGGGCAAGTTGCAAATTTTAAAACAAATTCAAAAATAGATATAGACAAATTTCCTTATGCTATAAATTCAAAACTTAAAAAAAGTATTGTAATAAAATCAGCAGAAGAAGTACCAGAAAGATTTCATAGTAGATACTCTGTTCATTCAAAAACATATAGATACACAATAAATAACTCAAAATTTGGAACAGCTTTATATAGAGATATGGAATATCATTTTCCAATAAAATTAGATGAAAATAAAATGCAAGAAGCAGCAAAATATTTTGAAGGAGAACATGATTTTAAAGCTTTTAAAGCTAGTGGTACAAGTAGTAAAAGTAGTGTAAGAATTATATACAAAGCAGTAGTAAAAAGAAAAGATGATAGAGTAATAATAGAACTTACTGGAAATGGATTTTTATACAATATGGTTAGAATTATTGCAGGAACTTTAGTTGATGTAGGCATTGGAAAAATTGAGCCAGAAGAAATAAAAAATATAATTGAAGAAAAAGATAGAAAAAAAGCAGGAAAAACATTACCAGCTAGAGGATTGTGCTTACTTGAAGTACAATATTAGTATGATAAAATTTGAATATATTTTGGAACTAAAAAACAAGTAATGAATAAAATATATTAAACTTCTAATATACAAGGAGGAAATATGAATACTTTACTTGTTTTTTTTGCAATTCCAGTTGCAATTGTTGTACTTTCGATTATATTAGAAACACTGTTGCACAATCCATATAAAGTTGCTGGAATATTTTTCTCAATACTACTAGTAACAGTTTTTGCAATTGATACAACAGCTACATTGATAGCTTTATTAATCGTGTATACTGTTTTATCATTAATTACTGCATATTTAGTAAAATTATTATGCGAAAGAAGACCATTTCCATGTTACAGAAATTATTGTAATGCACCTGTTAATAACACATTATTTGAAGGTGATGAAGAATCAAATAATGATGGAATTTATTATTCTAATCAATATAATAATGATCAAAATTATAGATATAATCGATATAGATAAAATAGAATTTGAAAAAATATATAAGATAATAAAAGTTAAAAAAATTAAAGTGAAAATGATATTAACAAACAATGTTAATATATCAAAAAATCTAAAAAACACTACAATAGCTAGAGGTGCTAATGCAGTGTTTTTTTGTTTTTAAAACTTGAACTTTAACCTTGAAAATAACAATATCGCATGATATAATTCAACTGAATTAAAGAGGTGAGAAAAATTAAAATAGCAGTAATATCAGATATACATGGAAACAGTGAGGCTCTAAAAGCAGCCATATTAGATGCACAAAAAAATAATGTAGATGAATATATTTTTCCAGGGGATTTAGTAAATGATTTACCTTTTGGTAATGAAACTTTAGAAATAATAAAAAATACAAGCAATTACATAATAGAAGGAAATAAAGAAGAATATTTAAAAGAATATAATAAATCACAGTATACATGGCCAAATTTACAATTTAAAAATGTTAAATTTATGAATGATGAACTAACAAAGGAAAATTTAGATTTTATTTTTAAATTACCTGTAAATCTAAATTTAGAATTTGAAGAAGTTAAATTTAAAGTAGTACATGGTTCACCCAAAAGCATAGAAGAACAAATACATAAAGTTGATGAAGATTTAATAAATAAATATGCAAATTCGTTAGAGGAAGATGTTTTAATTTTTGCACACTCTCATGAACCAGTTTGGTATAGAAATATTAATGGCAAACTATTAGTAAATGTAGGATGTGCAGGTGTATCACCATATTATTTAACAAAAGCAGAATATGTTATTTTACATATCAATAATAAAAAAGTAGAAGTTGAAAAAAGACTAGTTCCTTATGATTTGTCAATTGTAAAAAATAAAATAGAAAAATGTGGAATACTAGAGTACGATAAAGTTTTAATGAGTTTAACATATGCAGCTTTAGCTGGAAATGGAAAAATAAGACATCAATTTTTTGTAGAAGCAAAAGAAGAAATGGAAAAAAGGCATCACAATTTATATAGACCAGATGCTAAAGGAATATATAAATATTTTAAATTATATGATGATGATATATGGATAAATTTATACAATAAATATAAACAATATTTTGAATTTTAAATGTTAAAGGGTTATAGGGAAGCCTTTATCAAAATAGATAATAAAAACCTAAATAATATTAATGCAAGGAATAAAAATGAGATTAGATAAATTTTTAAAGGTTAGTAGAGTAATAAAAAGAAGAACTGTTGCAAATGATGCAGCAGATATGGGCAGAGTTTCAGTAAATGGAAAAGTTGTAAAACCTAGTTACGAAGTTAAAGAGGGAGATATAGTGGAAATAAAATTTGGAGATAAAGTATCAAAATTTCAAATTTTAAAAGTTCCAAAAGTAGCAGGAAAAGATATGGGAGAACTTATAAAAATATTATAATTTGAGGAGAAAATTATGCCAGATTTTGTACATTTGCACATACATAGTGAATATAGCTTATTAGATGGAATGTGTAGAATTAAAGATTTACCAAAAAGAGCAAAAGAATTAGGAATGAAATCAATTGCACTAACAGACCATGGAGTTATGTTTGGTGCAGTTAGTTTTTTTCAAGAATGTCAAAAAGAAGGAATAAAGCCAATCATAGGTTGTGAAGTGTATGTTGCACCAAGAAGTAGACTTCAAAAAGAGGCAGGAATAGATGATAAATATTATCATTTAATATTGCTAGCAAAAAACAAAGAAGGATATCAAAATTTAATAAAATTAGTTTCAATTTCATACACAGAAGGTTACTATTATAAGCCTCGTATAGATCACGAAGTTTTAGAAAAATACAAAGATGGATTAATTTGTTTAAGTGCATGCTTAGCAGGTGAAGTAAATAGAGCTATAATGGTACAAGACATGGAAAAAGCAAAAGATGTTGCTTTATGGTACAAAAGTGTATTTGGTGATGATTATTATTTAGAGATACAAAATAATGGTTTGGCAGAACAAGTAATTGCAAATCAAAATTTAATTTCACTATCAAAGGAATTAGATATTCCATTAGTTGCTACAAATGATGCACATTACTTAAAAAAAGAAGACAGTTATAATCACGAGATTTTATTGTGTATACAAACTGGCAAAAAGATGACTGATGAAGATAGAATGCGTTTTGAAACAGATGAATTTTATGTAAAATCTCCTGAAGAAATGGCAGACTATTTTTCAAATGTTCCAGAAGCTATTGAAAATACAGTGAAAATTGCAGAAAAATGTAATTTTGAATTTGAATTTGGTGTTACAAAACTACCAAATTATGATGTTCCAGAAGAATTTAAAACACATGCTGAATATTTTAGAAAATTATGTAATGATGGAATAAAAGAAAGATATGGAGAAAATCCAAGCAAAGAAGTTTTAGACAGATTAGAATATGAAACTGGTATTATAGAAAAAATGGGATATGTAGATTATTATCTTATTGTTTGGGATTATATTCATTATGCAAAATCTGTTGGTATACCAGTAGGGCCAGGGCGTGGATCTGGAGCAGGTTCAATAGCCGCATACGCTATTGGAATTACAGATATAGATCCATTAAAATATAATTTGCTTTTTGAAAGATTTTTAAATCCAGAAAGAATCAGTATGCCCGATTTTGATGTTGATTTTTCTGATGAAAGAAGACAAGAAGTTATAGATTATGTTGCAAGAAAATATGGAAGAGATCATGTTTCTCAAATTGTTACATTCGGTACAATGTCAGCTCGAAGTGTAATTCGTGATGTCGGAAGAGTACTTGATGTACCTTATGGAGAAGTTGATAAACTTGCTAAAATGATACCAATGGAAATTCATATTACTATAGATAAAGCTTTGCAAGAAAATAGAGAATTTAGAGAATTATATGAATCAGATGAAACAACAAAGAAAATAATTGATATAGCAAAAGGATTAGAAGGTATGCCAAGAAATGCATCAACACATGCTTGTGGTGTTGTAATTACCAAAAATCCAGTAGATACTTATGTACCATTATATGTAAATGATGGAAACGTTGTAGCTCAATACACAATGACTTTATTAGAACAACTTGGATTATTAAAAATGGACTTTTTAGGGCTTAGAACATTAAGTGTTATAGCAAATTGTTTAGATTTAATAAAACAAAATAGAGGAATTGATGTAAAGTTTGATGAAAAAATGGATGATCCAAAAGTTTATAAATTATGGCAAGAAGGAAAAACTTATGGTATATTCCAATTTGAAAGTGCTGGAATTACAAACTTCATGAAAGAACTAAAACCAGATTGCTTAGAAGATATTGTTGCAGGTGTTTCTTTGTACCGTCCAGGACCAATGGATCAAATTCCTAGATATATTAGAGGAAAACAAAATCCAGGACATAATGAATATACACATCCGGCATTAGAGCCTATTTTAAATGTAACTTATGGTTGTATGGTATATCAAGAGCAAGTAATGCAAATAGTTAGAAATTTAGCTGGGTATTCATTAGGAAGAGCAGATTTAGTTCGTAGAGCAATGGGAAAGAAAAAGCTTGATGTAATGGAAAAAGAAAGAGAAGTCTTTATAAATGGTCAAGTTGATGAAGCTGGAAATATTGTAGTTCCTGGTTGTGTTAGAAATGGAATTGATGCAGTTTCTGCAAATAAAATTTTTGATGAAATGGCTGAATTTGCAAAATATGCTTTTAATAAATCTCATGCTGCTGCATATGCAGTTATATCATATAGAACAGCATACTTGAAAGCATACTATAAAGAAGAATTGATGGCAGCTACACTAAATAGCTTTTTGGGAAATTTAGATAAAGTACCATTATATATTGAAGAATGTAAAAACATGGGAATTGAAGTACTAAATCCTAGCATAAATGAAAGTGAAACAAAGTTTACAGTTTCACACAATAAAATAAGATTTGGTTTAGGAAGTATAAAAAATGTAGGATTATCAGCAATTAACAGTATTGTTGAAGAGAGAAAGAAAAATGGACCTTATGAAAGTTTTACAGCTTTTTGTGAAAGGATAAAAGATGAAGCGGTAAATAAAAAATGCTTAGAAAGTCTAATAAAAGCAGGAGCTTTTGACGAACTTGGAAAAAATAGAGCTACATTACTTGCATCATTCGAAAATATTGTAGATACAATAAGCAGTTACAATAAAAAAGGCATGGAAGATCAAGTTTCTATGTTTGATATATTAAGTGAAACAGAAGAGATTAAGGAAACACAAAAATATGTATTTGAAGAAAAGCCAGAAATGGATCAAAAAGATTTGCTAAGTATGGAAAAAGAAATGCTTGGAATATATATTTCTGGTCATCCATTAGAAAAATATAGAGAAATAATAGAAAAAAATACAAATATTAATACATTAGATTTGCTACAAATTTCAGATGATTTGCAAGAATTTGGAAAAACATCAAATTATAAAGATGGACAAAATATAAAAATTGTAGGAATTATAAGTAAAGTAAAAAAGAAATTTACTAAGAAAAATACAATAATGGCATTTATTACATTGGAAGATTTGCATGGATTAGCAGAAATAATTGCATTTGATAGTTGTTACTCTAGATTTAGTAATTCTATTATTGAAGAAAATATTGTTGTTGTAGATGGTAGACTTAGTATTAGAGAAGATGAAGAACCTAAAATTGTTGCTACAACAATTGTTGACTTTAATGAAAATATGCAATCTAATATTGGAAAAACAGAAAATACAAGAGTACAAAAAGCGAATACTATTAAAACTTTGAATGTGAATATAACAAATTTGAGTGAAGAACAAAAAGATAAACTTAGAGGAGCAATAAAGTTTTTTGGTGGAGATAAATCAAATGTGAAAATGCAAATTACAGAAAACGAAGTTGCTAAACCATGTGGAGTAGTTTATTTAACAGACAAAATTTTAGCAAAATTTGAAGAAATTGTTGGCAAAGAAAATATAAGTATAATTTAAAGCAAATTTTTGGAGTTAAGTTAAATGTGATTCTATAAAACTTTATACAGTAAACAACTTATACGAGAAAAGCAAATTTTTGCCAAATACAATTCTTATAGCATTGACTTTTAAAGCAATATTTTATATTATATATACAAATAAAAACAAAACATAATAACTTTTGGAGGTAAATTATGAACAACGAATTAGTGTCATTATTATTTAAAACAAATGCATTTAAAATTTGTGAAGAAAATAAACCATTTTGGTATACATCTGGAAAAATAGGACCATATTTTGTAAACACACAATATTTATATGGAAGTGAAGAATCTGCAAATGAATTTTTAAAATTTATAGATCAAGAACTTGCAGAAGATGAAAAAGTAAATATTCCAGGAGCATTATTTGAGAAAGTTAATGAACAATACGAAAATAATGAAATTTATAGAGCAGTAATAGATACTTTAAAAGATTATATTGCAACACATATAGATACAAGTTATATAAATTATGTATCTGGTGGAGAAAGAAGAGATTGGTATTTTTCTATAATGATAGCATATCTTTTAGGAAAACCACATATTACAATTTTTAAAGATTTATCAACAGTAGTAAGTACTTGCGATTTTGAAGAAAGTACAGAAGTAACAAAACTAGAAGGTCAAAGAGTATTACATGTAGCTGATTTATTAAATCAAGCATCTAGCTATGAAAGAGCTTGGATTCCAGCAATTAGAAATTTAGGTTCAGATATATTCTGGAGTGCAGTTGTTGTTGATAGAATGCAAGGTGGAACAGAATTATTAAAAGAAAATCATATAGAACCATTATCAACAGTTCAAATAGATACAGCTTTATTTACAAAAGCTTTAGAGCTTGGAATTATAAATGAAAATCAATTAGGTATGTTAAAAAGATTTGCAGCAGATCCTGATGGTTCAATGAAAGAATTTTTATTAGCACATCCATCTTTCTTAAAAGATGCTTTAAACGGTGATGAAAAAACAGCTAAAAGAGCAAAACTTTGCATTGCAAATAATATTTATGGTATTCAAATATAATATAACAAAAACAATAAAAAATTGAGCTTTATGCTCAATTTTTTTTGCATAAATGGAACAAAAAATTAATAATAATTCAGTTTAGCAGTTGTTTTATATTTATTTATAATGTAGAATGTTATCAAAGGGGGATTATATGAAAAAGAACCTTATGAAATATAAAAAAGTTTTAATTCCAATAATTTTAATAATTATTATTTCAATAATAATTTGTGTATATTTTTATAGAAAAAATTATTTTGGAAATGGCTATAGTCAGGCAGTATTACAGGCTTCTCAATGGATTGTATATGCTGATTTGGCAGATACAAAAGATAATAATATTAGAAAAGTAACAACTAAAAATTTTGAGAAAGAATATGGAAAAAATATTTACTTTTATAATATAAAAGAACTGATATATTGGGATGAAGATGCAATAGATTTGTTAAATAATAGTACAATATTATCTTATGATACAATCTTACGTTCTTACTATTTAGATTATAAAAACAACATTGCAACATATCAAAAATTTTTAGAATATGAAAAATATACATATGAAGATTATGTTGTAATAATATGTAATACAAGAGTTGGAAACAATAATATGTATATAGGTACACCAGATTTAACTTTTGAAGATGTTTGTAATGTAGGAGAATTTTAATGAAAAAAGTATATATTATATTAAGTGCAGTTTTACTAATGATATTAATAATTGTAGCAGGATTTTTTATAAAAGAAAGATATATCAATAAAGAACATATTGCTATAATAAATGAAATAACAGGTGAAAAAGAAAATATTGTAGCTGAAATAGATAATAGTGTTGAACTAACAGATGTTTCAACTTCAAAATTTTATAAAAAGAACAAAGCAAAAATATTCTTATATGGTGTAAAAAATGTAAGTTTTGAAACAAGTGAAAATGTTATTGATTTATTAAATAATGGTAATTTATCAATTAATACATTAGATTATATTTTATATAGAGAAGTAACTGAAAATAAAGCTAGTTTTGAAAAATGCGAATTTAGTGATTTTTATGAATTTGATAATTTTTATGTGATAAATTATTGGTGGGGAAAAAATAGTATTTGCTTTGTTTCTAAAGATTTAATAAAAAAAGATGTTATTGAGTCTCGAACAGATAGTTTTTTAAGTGCCATACAAGAAAAATATTAATAAAAAAAGAGTCTATACACTAGACTCTTTTATATTGCTTTGAATGTAATTTATTTTACAGGGTGATTAATATCAATTTTTCCAATATTTACAATCTCTGAACTTTCTGATGTTTTTGGTTTGTAACAAACTTCACAATCTGAACCAAGAGAAATAGAATCTCCAGAACCAGTTACAGTTCTTCTAATTGCAAAAACATCACCATTTTCCCAAGTTCCAAATCCATATTTTGTAATGTTTCTTTTTAATTCATTTATATTTATTAAATAATAACGATATCCATCTTCATCTTTTGAATTATTGTAATCTATAATGTGTTTTTCAGCATCAAAAAAATCTCTTAAAAGAATATCAGTATTATATTTAGTTTCTAAATCTTTTCCTAGAGTTTCATTATATGCTGCTAAATATTTTTCAGCAGTCAATGTTTTTAATTCTTCTAAAACTTCACTTTGATTATATGTTGACTCAACAGTTGTTGCTTTTGATAAAATACCATTGTTTCCTATAGTTAAAGCTAGTGATACACCAGCTAAAATTAATAATACTATTATAGTTATAACTAAAGCTATTAAAGTTAATCCATTGTTTTGTTTCATGGTTTTCTCCTTACATTGTATAAAGTTTATACAATAATTGTATATGTTAATTCAAAAAAATGCAATTACTTTTTGGGAATAAATAATAAATTTCTTGAAAAAGATATAATAAAATGATAAAATGCAAATGTTAAGAGAGAAAATAAATTTTGAAAGGAAAAAGATATGAGTATTTTATTAAAAAATGGAACTGTATTAGATTATGCAAGTAATACAAATGAAAAATTAGATGTTTTAATAGAAAATAATAAAATTGTTAAAATTGCGAAAGATATACCATCTGCTGATGAAGTTATTGATTGTGCAGGACTATTTATTATGCCAGGAATGGTTGATATGCACTGCCATTTAAGAGAACCAGGTGGAGAACATAAAGAAACAATAGAAACAGGTTGCCATAGCGCTGTTAAGGGTGGATTTACTACTATTTGTCCAATGCCAAATACAAATCCTACTCCAGATAGCGCTATTGTTTTAGAAAAAATAATAAATGAAGCAAAAAGAGTTGGACTATGCAATGTATTACCTTTTTCAAGTGTAACAAAAGGTGAAAAAGGAGAAGAACTAGTAGATTTTGCAGAACAAAAAAAGGCTGGAGCAATTGCTTTTTCTGATGATGGAAGACCAGTAGAAAATGCAAGAATGATTCGCGAAGCAATGATCAAAGCAAACGAAATAGGAAGTTTTATTTCAGAGCATTGTGAAGAAAAATCAGTTTCAAGTGGTGCTATAAATGCTGGAAAAATAGCAGAAAAATTAGGAGTTGAAGGTGTTTTACCAGAAGCAGAAGAAATTATGGCTGCTCGTGATATTACAATTGCAGAAACAAATAATTTACATACTCATATTTGCCATATAAGCACAAAAACATCTGTATCAATGATAAGAGATGCTAAAAAAAGAGGAGTAAAAGTAACTTGTGAAACTTGCCCACATTATTATAGTTTTACAGTTGAGGAAGTTTTAACTTCAGGAGTAAATGCAAAAATGAATCCACCTTTAAGAGAAGAAAAAGATAAAGAAGAAATTATAAAAGGTTTAAAAGATGGAACTATAGATGCAATAATTACAGACCATGCTCCACATACAGAAGAAGAAAAAGCAAAAGGTTTAGCTACTGCTCCAAATGGAATAATCGGATTTGAAACAGCATTAGCAGCAACTATTACAAATCTAATTAAACCAGGATATATTGATTATATGGATATGGTAAGATTAATGTCTTACACACCATCAAAATTATTAGGAATAAATAAAGGTGAAATAAAAGAAGGAGCTATAGCAGATTTAACAATATTTGATCCAAACAAAGAATATGTATATTCAAAAGAAAGTATTGTTTCAAAATCTAAAAATACACCTTGGATAGGAAAAAAATTATCAGGTGAAGTAGAATACACTATCTGTGATGGAAAAGTAGTTTATTCAAATAAATAATAAGAAAAGTAAAAATGCTTTTAAACTAATATGAAAAGCATTTTTACAAATGCAAAGTACTAAATTTTCTAAAATATAATTTAAGCAAAAAGGAGAAATAAGCAAAATGAAAAATGCAATGGATGTATTAATCGAAAAAATAAAAGAATGTGACAACCCAACAGTTATTGGAGTTGATACAAGATATGACATGGTACCAGAATGTGTTAGAAAAAAATACAGCACAAATTTAAAAGGAATGTGTAGTGCAATGTTAGAATATAGCAAAGCTTTAATAGATGCAACTTACGACATAATTCCAGCTGTAAAATTACAAAGTGCATATTTTGAAATGTATGGAGTAGAAGGAATTAAACTATACAAAGAAATGATAGATTATTGCAAAGAAAAAGGTATGGTAGTTATGGCAGATGTAAAAAGAGGAGACATAGGTTCAACATCTGCAGGATATTCTAGAGCATATTTAGGAAAAAATATGATAGATGAAAAAGAACAAGCAATTTTTGATGTTGATTTTGCAACAGTAAATCCATATATGGGTTCTGATTGTGTAATGCCATTTGTTGAAGATTGCAAAAAATATGATAAAGGAATATTTGTATTAGTAAAAACTTCAAATAAATCTTCTGGTGAAATTCAAGATGTAAAAGCAGAAGATGGAGAAGAAATCTATAAAAAAGTTGCTAAACTTGTAAATACATGGGGAAGTGAACTAATTGGAGAAAACGGATATAGTTCAGTATCAGCAGTTGTTGGAGCAACATATCCAAAACAATTACAAGAACTAAGAGAATTAATGCCTCATAGTTATTTCTTAATACCAGGTTATGGTGCACAAGGTGGAAAAGCAGAAGATATAGCTTTAGGATTTGACAAAAATGGACTTGGTGGAATTGTTAATGCGACAAGAAGTTTAATGTGTGCTTATAAATCAGATTTATGGAAAGATAAATTTGCAGAAGAAGATTATGCAAAAGCAACAAGAGCAGAAGCAATAAGAATGAGAGATGAACTAAATTCTGCAATTAAAAGTAAATAGAAAGGTGCAAAACATTAAAGAGTAAAATTTGCTACAATTTACAAGTTTTAAATTGATAATATAATGTTTGAAGATAGAGATTTATGTTAGAAATAAAAACAGTAAATAAAGGTGCTGAATTAGTTTCAGTAATGTGTGACGGAATTGAAAGATTACATGATGGAAAAGAATTTTGGAATAGACATAGTCCAATTTTATTTCCAATAGTAGGAAAATTAAAAGATAACGAAACAAAAATAAATGGAAAAACATACAAAATGGGACAACATGGATTTGCAAGAGATATGGAATTTGAAAAATTATCTGAAAATTCTTATGTTTTAAAATCTAATGCAGAAACACTTGAAAAATTTCCATTTCAATTTGAACTTTATGTTTCTTATGAAGTGTCTGGGAATAAATTAACTACTAAATATAAAGTGGTTAATAAAAGTGATGAACTTATGATATTTGGATTAGGTGGACATCCTGCATTTGTGTGTGAATATACAAGTGGAAAATATAGACTAGAATTTGAAAAAGAAGAAACAGATATAGAAATAAAACAATTAGAAAATGGATTGATTTCAAATGAAAAAATAAATACAGAAAAATATATTAAAGAAAATAGAATATTTTTAGACAAAAATACATTTGAAAATGATGCAGTAATAATGAAAAATATAAAATCAAATAAAGTGTTTTTAAAAACAGAAACAAAAAAAGTTTTAACATTTGATTTTACAGATTTTCCATATTTAGCAATATGGTCAAAACCAGATGCAAACTTTGTTTGTATAGAACCTTGGTTTAATACTGCAGATAAAGTTGATTCAAATGGAAACTTTGAAGAAAAAGAAGATTTAATTGAATTAAAACCAAATAAATCTTTTGAAGCAAAATATAGTGTAGAATTTTTTTAATATAAAAATTAGATGGAGGGAAAAATGCCAGTAAAAGCAGATTGTGAAATTTTAAAAATAGAAAAGCTTATTGAAGGAATATATAAATTTACTTTAAAAGCAGAAGAAATAGCAAAAAATGCAAAAGCAGGAAACTTTATTGAAATACAAGTTTCAACAACAGGAGAACCATTTTTAAGAAGACCAATAAGTATTTACAATATAGATGGAGATAACATTGAAATAATTTTCCAAGTAAAAGGAAAAGGAACAGAAATTTTATCAAACAAAAAAGTTGGAGATAAAATTAATGTATTAGGACCTTTAGGAAATGGAACTTTCTCAGTAAAAGAATACAAAAAAGTTGCAATTATAGGTGGTGGAATAGGAACATATCCACTATATGAACTTGCAAAAGAACTAAAAGGAAAAGCTGATGTAACAATGTATATGGGATTTAGAAATAAAGATTTAGTTACATTAGAAAAAGAATTTACAGATGTTTGTAATAAAGTAGTAATTACAACAGATGATGGATCTTATATGCAAAAAGGGTTTGCGTTAGATGTATTAAAATCAGATTGTATGCAAGAAAAACCAGATATGATTTTTGCATGTGGACCACTTCCAATGTTAAAAGCTGTACAAAGTTTTGCAAATGAAAATAATATTCCATGTGAGATGTCTTTAGAAGAAAGAATGGGCTGTGGAATAGGAGCTTGTTTAGGTTGTGCTGTGAAGGTAATATCTGAAGCAGAGCCTAGATATGGACATGTTTGTAAAGAAGGACCTGTTTTCAAATCAACAGATGTAGAACTTTAAAAATATAATAGAAAGGAATTAGTTAATTAAATTTCATATTTAAAAGCTAATTAAAAAGGAAAAATGAATACAAAAATTAATTTATGTGGAATAGAAATGAAAAATCCAGTAACTGTTGCATCAGGAACTTTTGGTTATGGAAGAGAATATTCAAATTTTATTGACTTAAATAGATTAGGTGGAATTATAACAAAAGGAACATCTTTAAAACCAAGACCTGGAAATAAACCACCAAGAATTTGCGAAACACCAGGAGGAATGTTAAATAGTATAGGATTACAAAATCCAGGTGTTGAATATTTTGCTAAATACGATTTACCATGGCTTAGAAATTTCGATACAAAAATAATTGTAAATGCTTGTGGTAGTACAATTGAAGAATATGTTGAACTTTGTAAAATTTTAAACGATTTAGATATAGATGGTGTAGAATTAAATCTTTCTTGTCCAAATGTTAAAGCAGGTTGTCTTGCTTTTGGAACTACTTATGAAGGTGTAAAAGAAGTTACAACACAAGTAAGAAAAGTATTAGATAGAAAACCTTTAATTGTAAAACTAACACCAAATGTTACTGATATTACACAACCTGCTAAAGGTGCAGAAGATGCAGGAGCAGATGGAATTTCAGCAATAAATACATTATTGGGAATGAAAATCGATATAAATAAGAAAAAGCCGATTCTAGCAAATAATACAGGTGGATTATCTGGACCAGTTGTTAAACCAGTAGCTGTAAGAATGGTATATCAAATTGCACAAGCTGTAAATATACCAATCTTAGGATTAGGTGGAATTATGACAGGTGAAGATGCTGTTGAATTTATGCTTGCTGGAGCAACAGCAGTTTCAATCGGATCTGGAAATTTTGCAGATCCAGAAACAAGCATAAAAGTAATAGAAGGAATTGAAAAATATATGCAAAATCAAAAAATTGATGATATTAATTCTATTATTGGAAAAGTAGAAATGAACTAAATAAAATTAAAAATATAAAAAGTTTATTTGTTAAATATTTCTATAATATAAAAATAAATTTAATATAAAAATTTAAAATTTTATTGATAAAAAAATATTTATTAGATAAAATAATAATATAAATTTATCTTAACAAAAGAAAAGGAGATATTAAAATGGGGAATAAAGTACAAGATATGTATTCTGATGTAATTGCAAAAAACGATGGAATAACAAAAAAAGATGTGAAAAATTTATTTATATGGTATGATTTATTTAGTTATGCTTTATCTTTCCAATTAATTTTTATTTTTGCTTATTCAATTAATGCTAATTATGCAACAACAATGCTTTCAGCATTATTTATATTAATAATGGATACAGTTTTAAAAAATGTCTTAGAAAAAGACAGTACATCATATAAAAGATTAGCAGAAAGAATGTCATTAGTAAAATTATGGACAATTCCATTATTAATTTTAGGAATTGTTACAACAGCATCAATTATAGCTGTTACATTTGGTTTAGTATAATAAAAATAATAAAAAAGTATTGTAAAACAAATTAAATTGTGATATTATTTTAACATCATAATAAAAGCAAAGAAAAAGAGTAGTAAATTTAAACTAGCTAGTTAGAGAAAAGAAGTCTTAGGCTGAAAGCTTCTTATAGAAAAGTAAATCGAAGTAACTTTGGAGCTGGTAAACCGAAAATAAACTTAAGTTTACTCGCTGATGTCAGCGTTAAAAACAAAGAGATATTATAGTAAGTTATAATAATTAAGGTGGTACCGTGAATATAATTCGCCCTTTGTATAAGGGCGAATTTTTTTTGATACAAAAAATGCTTATAATATAAAAGCAAATGATACAAAAGATAAAATAATAATTGGAGGAATATATGGAACGCGAAGAAGATGAATATGTAGATCCAATAAAATTAGTATATGAAGAAAGAAGAGCAGCAAATGTTGATAAAGATGAAGAAATAGCTATTTTAAGGGCTTGTGGATATTCAGTACCACAAGATGATATTAAAATGAATGAATTTGCTGTAAAAATGTTGGATTTTTTAGATAGATTAACAGATAAAGAAAGTTGTAAAATAAAAGAATGTGCAAAAACTATTTCTCAAAGAAGAAAAATGCTTAGAGAAAATGGAATAAAAGAACAAAATTACAAAGAAGTTGAATTAAAAACACCATTAGAGCTTTTATGTTTACATAGCAAACATGAATTAGATTTATTTCAAAATATTAATGAATGTGAAGAAGATGCAAAAGCTACATTATTAGAAACAATTAAAATGGGGTTTGATATTCAAAATGATTCAATAGATAATATTGAAAATATAATTCTTAATGGCACTAATAAATAATTATATAAATTAGTATAAATAAAAGGAGGTACAAAAAATGCTTGAAAATCATAAGATGAATGATAAGTTTAATCCAAAAGATTTTGAAGATAAACTATATCAAGAATGGGAAGAAAAAGGATACTTTAAACCTTCAAAAGATAAAACAAAAGAGACATTTTGTGTTATGATGCCACCACCAAATGTTACTGGAAAATTGCATATGGGACATGCATTAGATGATACTTTACAAGATATTTTAATTCGTTATAAAAGAATGAGAGGATACAGAACTCTTTGGGTTCCAGGAACAGACCATGCATCTATATCTACAGAAATGAAAGTAGTACAAAAACTAAAATCAGAAGGAAAAACAAAAAAAGATTTAGGAAGAGAAAAATTTATTGAAGAAGCATGGGATTGGACTCATTTATATGGTGGAACAATTATGGAACAACAAAGAAAATTAGGTTGTTCATGTGATTGGGATAGAAAACGTTTCACATTAGATGAAGGAATGTCAGATGCTGTATTAGAACAATTTGTAAATCTTTACAATAAAGGCTTAATTTATAAAGGTAAAAGAATGGTAAATTGGTGTACTAGCTGTAATACATCAATTTCAGATGCAGAAGTAGAATATCATGAAGAAGCATCTCATTTATGGCATATTCGTTATAAAATTAAAGATGAAGATAGATATATAATAGTTGCAACAACAAGACCAGAAACAATGCTTGGAGATACAGCAGTTGCAGTACATCCAGATGATGAGAGATATAAAGATATAGTTGGAAAAACATGTATATTACCAATAATGAACAAAGAAATTCCTATTATTGCAGATGAATTTGTAGAAAAAGAATTTGGAACAGGTTGTGTTAAAATCACACCAGCACATGATATGAATGATTATCAAGCTGGATTAAGACACAATTTAGAAATTATAGAAGTTTTTGATGAAAACTTTAAAATGGGAAATTTAAAACCAGAATATGCTGGTATGGAATTAAAAGAAGCAAGACAAAAAATAGTAGCAGAATTGGAAAAAATTGGAGCTTTAGTAAAAGTTGAAGATTATACACATAATGTTGCAAAATGTGAAAGATGTAAAAATACAATAGAGCCAAAGATTTCAGAGCAATGGTTTGTAAAAATGAAACCATTAGCAGAGCCAGCAATTGAAGCAGTAAAAAATGATACTATCAAATTTGTACCAAAAAGATATGAAAAAACATATTTTAATTGGATGGAAAATATCCAAGATTGGTGTATTTCAAGACAATTATGGTGGGGACATAGAATTCCAGCATATTATTGTGATGAATGTGGACATATAAATGTTTCAAAAACAAAAGTAGAAAAATGTGAAAAATGTGGAAGCACACATTTACATCAAGATGAAGATACATTAGATACATGGTTCAGTTCTGCTTTGTGGCCATTTTCGACTTTAGGTTGGCCAAATAAAGATTCAGAAGATTTAAAAGATTTTTATCCTACAAATGTTTTAGTAACAGGATATGACATCATTTTCTTCTGGGTTGCAAGAATGATTTTCTCTGGTTTAGAATTAATGAAAGAAAAACCATTTTCAGATATATTAATACATGGAATTGTAAGAGATAGCCAAGGTAGAAAAATGAGTAAAACACTTGGAAATGGTATAGATCCACTTGATGTAATAGATCAATACGGAACAGATAGTTTAAGATTTTCATTAATTAGTGGAACAACTGCAGGAAATGACATTAGATATATGCCAGAAAAATTGGAACAAGCATCAAACTTTGCAAATAAAATTTGGAATGCAGCTAAATTTATAACAATGAACTTAGCAGATGATGATAAAGTTAGAGAATTTTGCTATCAAGTATATGAAAAAGATAAAAAATATAATCCAGATTTATTAAAAATTGAAGATAAATGGATTTTAAATAAATTTGATAAATTAGTAGTAGATGTTAGCAAAAATATTGAAAATTATGATTTAGGAATTGCTTTAGACAAAATATATTCATTTATTTGGAACGAATTTTGTGATTGGTATATAGAAATGGTAAAACCAAGAATATATAGTGATGATGAAAATGTAAAAGTTGCAGTAAGTGATATATTAAATCACATATTTAGTTCATCATTAAAATTATTACATCCATTTATGCCATTTGTTACATCTGAAATATATTCAAAATTAATATGTTTTGGAACAGAAGACTTAATGGTAAGTAGCTGGCCAACTTTAAGAGATGAATTTGTATTTGATAAAGAAGAAGATATCATAGAAAAATTGAAAAAATTAATTGTTGAAATTAGAAATGTTAGAACAAAAATGAATGTTCATCCATCTAAAAAATCAAAATTAATTTTAGTAACAGATTCATTAGAAAATGAATTAGAAGAATCAAAAGAATTTTTAACAAAATTAGGATTTGCTAGTGAAATAAAGATTCAAAAAGATTTAACTGGAATTGATGAAAAAGCTATATCAATTGTAGTTGATGACATAAAAGCTTTTATACCATTTGAAGAATTAGTAGATATAAAAGAAGAAATCACAAGATTAGAAAGCGAGAAAAAGAGATTAGAATCAGAAGTTCTAAGAGGAGAAAAAATGCTTTCAAATCCAGGATTTGTAAATAAAGCACCAGAGGCTAAAGTAAATGAAGAAAAAGCAAAATTAGAAAATTACAAAGAAATGTTAAAAGCTGTTGAAGAAAGAATTGAAGCTTTAAAATAGTAATTAAAAATGTATAAAATTATGCAAATAAAAAGTATAAAAAGATTTTAAAGTACAAGCAAATTGAAGACATAAAAGATTTTAAAAATTGTTATATTGTATAAATAAATATCGGGGGCAAGAAAGGAGCTATATGTTAGCAAAAATTGTCCTCGATTTTTTATTTCCACCAATTTGTGTAATTTGTGGGAAAAAAACTAAAGATTGGATTTTAGAAAAAGAAGAAAATAATGAATGGATTTGTGATAAATGCTCAGAAAAAATAATAAAATTCAGAAAAGCACAAATACTAAAAGTTAGAAATATAAATTATAATAAATATGTTTATATATTTGAGTATAAACATATAATAAGGAAATTAATGATAAATTTCAAATTTGAATCATCACCATATATTAGTAATTTTTTTGCAGAAAATATTTTAAAAGATAAAATTTTGTGTAGAAATTTGGTAAATTATGATATAATCATACCAGTTCCGATGAGTAAATATAAATTAAAACAAAGAGGATATAATCAGACAGAATTAATATCAAAAAAACTATCAAAGACATTAAAAATTACAGAAGAAAAGATTTTATTGAAAAAAGATAATATAAAAACTCAAAGTAAATTATTAAAAACAGGAAGAAGCAGAAACATAAGAGGTGCTTTTTACATAATTGAAAATGAAAAAATAAAGAATAAAAAAATAATTTTATTAGACGATATATATACAACAGGTGCAACAGTAAGAGAATGTACTAAAATATTAAAAGAAGCTGGTGCTAAAGATATTTTAGTATTAGTAATAGCAAAAGATTAAAGAAAGGAAATATTTATATGGAAGAACTTGTAGATAGCATACTAGATTACGTAAGAGCAGATTATACAGACTATGCGATAATGATAAATGGAGAATGGGGAAGTGGAAAAACATATTTTTGGAATCATAAAATAAGAAATAAAATAGAGTCACTTCAATTAAATGGAAGAAAATATACAACTATTTATATGTCTTTATATGGTATTTCAAATTTGGAAGATATAAGTAAAAAAATATTTATTGAAACAACACAATTAATGGATAAAAATATGAGAAAATATATGGATTCTCATGGGCAAACTACAATCCCTGAGTATGCAAAAACTGGACTAGATATGGCTAACTTTTTTGGTGTAACACAAAATGGAGATAAAATAGATTATGCTAGTTTTTTTGCTACAAATGATAAAGTTTTGTGTTTTGATGATCTAGAAAGAGCAAATGTAGATGTTATAGATATTTTAGGATATATAAATAACTTTGTTGAGCATGATCACATAAAAACAATCATTATTTGTAATGAAAAAGAATTATCTACTAAATTAAAGAGTTCTAATTTGGAAATGAAAACTTTTATCGCAACATATTTGTTAGATAAAGAAGGTAATTTGCTAAAGGCAGATAAACCAATGGTAGAGAAAATTAGAGAGAAAATAGAGTATGTTTTCGATAAAGCAAATGATTATGAAAGAATAAAAGAAAAATTAATAGGAGAAACATTTGAATATGCTCCTAGATTTAATTATATAATTGATGGACTTCTTATGAGATATGAAGTAAATCAAGACTTAATGAGATTTTTAAGAGAACACACAAATTTAATAACAAGTACATTTATAAAAAGTGGAACAAGAAATTTAAGAATTTTAAAACACGCATTAAATGATTTTAAAAAAGTATATGAAAATGTAAATAAATTTTATCCAAATACAAATTTAAGAGTATTACAAACAATGTTAATATTTACTATAGCTGTATCATTTGAAATCAAAGCTGGTAAAATAACAAAAGATAAATTTGTAAATATTAATAGTAACGAAGAGTATAAGGCAATATTAGTATCTTCAAGAGTTTTAATGGATAATAGACAATTCTATATTAAAGAATTTGATAATAACTATTATTTCAATTTTAAATCAGATTATAGATTTTTTAAATTTATTGAAATATATGTTAGAACTAGAATTTTTGATATGCGAGCATTCAAAAATGATATGGAAACTATAATAAATACAATAGATACAGAAAAATTACCAGGATATAAACGTTTACTTACAGAAGAATATTGGAAAATATCAGATGACCAATTCCCAGGAATTATAGAAGAAGTTATAGAAGAAGTAAAAAAAGGTTCTTTAAAATTGATAGAAATAGTAAAATTGTTTGCATATTATAGCTACTTTATAAGAAGAGGCTTAATAGATTATGATATGAAAACAATAAAAAATACTTTTATGGAAGGTATGGATTTAGCTGCAAAATCATCTGAATATTGTGATAATTTAGATGAAGAATTATCTCGAATTGGAATTGATGTTGGAGATGATATGGATGAAATTATAAATCATTTCCATGAATTAAATAAAGAATTAGAAGATAAAATGTATAGAAATAAAGCAGATGAAATATTTAAATGTATTCCTATGAAAATGGAATTATTTTACGATAAGTTTGCAAATGAATGTATGGACAAACCAATATTTAATCATTATGACGCATATCAAATGTTCCAAAGAATTACATGTGCAAGTAATGAAGATATAGTTTTAATAAAAGAAATGCTTGTAGATAGAGCAAAAAAACATAAAGAAGAATTGGAACCAGAAGTAAACTTCATAAAAAAATTAAAACAAGTTTTAGAAGATTATTGCAAAGGGAAAGATGTAAGCATAAAAATAGTTATGCTTAAAGAATTTGCAAATGACTTAAATACAATTTTAGATTTATATAAAAATTCTATTTTTTCAGCTTTTGCTAGTATAAAAGAAGAAAAAGAATTTAATTTAGATGATATTGATAAATTATAAAATATGTTTTTTTATATAATAGGAAAGTGCTCTGCACTTTCTATTATACAAAGGCTTACGCCCAACTTTGCACACAAGTTTTTTTCAAAAACTTGGCGTGATGAACAAAGACGTGGACATTTGCATGAAATTTTGTCTTTTGCAATTATCATAATGTCCACTTTTGTTCTTATAAATAATAAATAAAATACGGCTTAATAAAAAGTTAATAAATGCATCACAAATAATTCACAAACTTTTAAGGTTGATTTAAGGTTTTCTATATAAAATAAGTACAACAAAAGAACAGAGGAGTGTGATGCAATGGTAGATGGACGGTGTGATAGAACACAAAATATAAGATAACAAAAATAAAAATGACAAGAATAATTTAGTAAAATCCCCAAAATTAAAATAATAATTAGAGAAAGACTGCTTTAAAGCAGTCTTTTACGTTTATATAAAAAAATGAATAATTTTTTCCTTTTTTGTCATAATAAGAATATATAAAGAAAAATTTAGATAATATTTATTATAAATAAAAAGGAGGAAATATGAAAGCAACAGGTGTTGTAAGAAGAATAGATGATTTGGGTAGAGTTGTTATTCCTAAAGAAATAAGAAAAACTTTAAGAATTAAAGAAGGAGATCCATTAGAAATTTTTACAGATAAAGAAGGAGAAGTAATATTAAAAAAATATTCACCAATAGGAGAGTTATCAGAATTTGCTTCAAGCTATGCAGAAACAATAGCAAAAACAACTGGACATATTGCTTGTATAACAGATAAAGATACAGTAATTGCAGTTTCAGGAGGCTCAAAAAAAGATTTTTTAGAAAAGAATTTGAGCAAAGAATTGGAAGAAGTAATGGAAAATAAAGAAGTTTTTAAAAGTAAAGAAAATAATGAAATAGCAATACCAGTAACTCAAAATGAAGGTAGAGAAAGGATTTATAATTCTCAAGTAATTTATCCAATTATTTCAGATGGAGATGTTATAGGAAGTGTAATTTTGATGGCAAAAGAACCTTCAAAAAAGATGGGAGAAGCAGAATACAAAGTAGCTCAATCAGCAGCAGGATTTTTAGGAAATCATTTAGAAGTTTAAATTATATAGATTAGAGATGTTTTTTGAAAAGAAAAAAGCATCTCTTTTTATATACAATTTTGTTTTTTTTGAAATTATCATAATGTCCACTTTCGTTTTATTTGTTCTACTTTTAAAATCATATAAAATAGTTTTACTAAGAATTAAAACAAAAACAGACGAAAAAATAAATCAAATACTTGAAATTCACATAAAATTATAATATAATAAAAACCTGTAAAAAGTTTAATATAGAGGAGTTGTAAAAAATGAAAGCAATTGAAATTAGAAATAAATATCTTAATTTTTTTAAAAATCATGGACACACAATTATACCATCAGCACCAGTAATTCCAGAAAATGATCCATCAGTATTATTTACTACAGCTGGAATGCAACCATTAGTTCCATACTTATTAGGGCAAAAACATCCATCAGGAACAAGACTTACAGATTATCAAAAATGCGTTAGAACAAACGATATAGATGAAGTTGGAGATAATAGACATTTAACATATTTTGAAATGTTAGGTAACTGGTCTTTAGGAGATTATTTCAAAGAAGAATCAATTGCTATGAGCTATGAATTTCTAACAAAAGAACTAGGAATTCCAAACGAAAAATTATCAGTAACATGTTTTGCAGGTGATGAAGACTGTGCAAGAGATGAAGTAGCTTACCAATGTTGGAAAAAAGCAGGAATTCCAGATGAAAGAATATATTTTTATGGAAAAGATGATAACTGGTGGATAGCAGGTGAAGAAGGACCTTGTGGACCAGATACAGAAATGTTTTACGATACAGGAAAACCAGCATGTTCAGAAAACTGCCAACCATCTTGTGATTGTGGTAAATATGTTGAAATTTGGAATAATGTATTTATGGAATTCTATAAAGATGAAAAAGGTAATTATTCAAAATTAAAACAAAAAAATGTTGATACAGGTTTAGGATTAGAAAGAATGGCAATGCTTTTACAAGGCAAAAAAACACCTTATGAAATAGAAATTTTTGAACCAGTAATGAAAAAATTAGAAGAACTACAAAAAGTTGATAACATAGAAAGTAGAAGAATTGTTGCAGAGCATTTACGTTCTAGCATGATGATTATAAATGACGGTGGAAAACCAAGCAATGTAGATAGAGGATATATTTTAAGAAGATTACTTCGTAGAATGACAAGACATTTAAACAAACTAGAAATTAATTTAGATTTATTACCAGAAATTATTGAAGTATCAATAGCTAGTTTAAAAGAACTATATCCAGAACTAGAAAAAAATAAAGAAACAATTATTTCTGTAATTGTTGCAGAAAAAGACAAATTTATAAAAACACTTCAAAAAGGTGAAAAAGAATTTGAAAAAGCTGTTAATAAAGCTAAAAGTCAAGGAAAAGAAAAATTAGATGCACAAGTAGTATTTAATTTATACGAAACATATGGATTCCCACCAGAAATGACAGTAGAACTTGCAAAAGAGCAAGGAATTGATGTTGATATGGAAAATTTTGATAAATTATTTAAAGAACATCAAGATAAATCTAGATTGGGTAGTGATCAAAAATTTAAAGGTGGACTTGCTAGTCAAGGAGAACAAGAAACAAAATATCATACAGCAACACATTTATTAAATGCAGCTTTGAAAAAAGTTTTAGGAGATCATATACATCAAAAAGGAAGTAACATTACAACAGAAAGACTAAGATTTGATTTTTCACATAATGCTAAAATGACAGATGAAGAAAAGAAACAAGTAGAAGATTTAGTAAATGAATACATAAAAATGGACATACCAGTAGAAAGATTAGAAATGAAGAAAGAAGAAGCTTTAAATATGGGAGCTGAAGCTATGTTCTTAGATAAATATGGTGATGTAGTTACTGTATATAAAATTGGAGATGTTTCAGTTGAACTTTGTGGTGGTCCTCATGTTGCAAGAACAGGAGAATTAGGACACTTCAAAATTAAAAAAGAAGAAGCTTCATCAGCTGGTGTAAGAAGAATTAAAGCAATATTAGAATAATAAAAAAACAGAAATAAACTTAAAGAAATAAAGGGGTAGTTTTGTACTATCTCTTTTTATATAATTTTGTCTTTTGCAATTATCATAATGTCCACGGTTGTTCTAATATTATGAAAGCTTGTTAAAATTCCTAATTCTATAAAACGTTTCGTAAACAAGGTACAGAAAAATGATTGCATAATTTTATAGATTTTTAATTGTGCACAAAAAATAATTGAACAATTATGGCCAATGTGGTATAATAAAATTATGGAATTAGAATAAAAGGAGATAAAAGTATGTTTAATAGTAAATATAGTAATTTTTTAACAATGTTACTAATAGTTATAATTGTAGCAATATTGGGAATAATTGGATATTTTGCCTACGATATGTTTAATCAACACGATAAAAATTCAAAAGCTCAATCAGCAATAGAAGAATTTAATAAAGCAACACAAAGTGTAAAAAAAGAATTTGCTTCAAATACAGCTAATGAAACAGCAAACGAAACAGCAGGAGAAGTACAAAATCCTTTGGAAACATTAAATACAACAGCATCACAAGCTAATACAGCAGCAAGTGGAGCTACAGCAAATGTTGAAAAAACATATTTAGATGGATATGAAATTTTAGGAACAATAAATATTCCAAAAACAAAATGTAATTATCCAATATTAAACGAAGTAACAAAACATTCAATTGAAGTAGCTGTTGCAGTATTATATCCAACAAAACTAGAATCTTTAAATATGCCAGGAAATACAGTTATTGTTGGACACAACTATAGAAACGGATTATTTTTCTCTAACAATAAAAAATTATCTGAAGGAGATAAAATTATTATAGAAAGCACAACTGAAAAAGTTACATATGTAATATACAGTATGTATGAAACAAGCCCTGATGATGCAGAATATATGCAAAGAGATACAGATGGAAAAAGAGAAATTTCATTATCAACTTGTACAGATGATTCTAGTAAGAGATTAATTATTTTAGCAAGAGAAGAGGGTCAATAAAAATTAAATAATTCATAAAAATTTATAGAAATTATTGACTTTTGAATTTAAAGTTGTTATTATATTAATAATTTAATAATTATGTTGAAGAAGAGGAAGTATAATAAAACTTATTTTTAGTGAGTTAAAGATAGTGAAAATTTAACAATAAGAATTATATTTTGGAGCTTTGGAGTAATAAATAAAAATTAAGGTGGACTTATTTTAAGTCAATTAGGGTGGAACCGCGTAAGTATAGCTTTCGTCCCTAGCAGTGTTGCTAGGTGCGAAAGCTTTTTTGTTTGTTTATATGCCGTAAACAAAACGAAAAACAATCGTCCCTAAAGTATATTTAAAGGAGGAATGTAAAATGGCAGTTGATTCAATGGAAAAAATTGTAAATTTATGTAAAACAAGAGGATATATTTATCCAGGTTCAGAAATATACGGAGGATTAGCAAATACATGGGATTATGGCCCTTTAGGTTCAGAATTAAAAAACAATGTTAAAGCAGCTTGGAGAAAGAAATTTATTCAAGAACAACCAAGTATAGTTGGATTAGATGCAGCTATATTAATGAATCCAGAAACTTGGGTTGCATCAGGACATGTTGGAGGATTTTCAGATCCACTTATAGATTGTAAAGAATGTAAAACAAGACATAGAGCTGATAAATTAATAGAAGAATGGGCACATGAACAAGGAAACGATATGATTGCAGATGGTATGACAGACAAAGCTATGGTAGATTTTATAAATGAAAATAAAATTCCTTGTCCAAATTGTGGAAAAACAAATTTTACAGATATTAGAAAATTTAATTTAATGTTTAAAACTTTTCAAGGTGTTACAGAAGATAGCACATCAGAAATATATTTAAGACCAGAAACAGCTCAAGGTATATTTGTAGATTTTAAAAGTGTACTAAGAACATCAAGAAAGAAAATGCCAATGGGTATTGCTCAAATAGGAAAAGCTTTTAGAAATGAAATTACACCTGGTAACTTTACTTTTAGAACTAGAGAATTCGAACAAATGGAACTTGAATTTTTCTGCAAACCAGGAACAGACTTAGAATGGCATAAATATTGGAAAGATTATTGTGAAAATTGGTTATTATCATTAGGAATGAAAAAAGAAAATATTAGATTAAGAGATCATTCACCAGAAGAATTAGTATTTTATAGCAAAGCTACAACAGATATTGAATTTGCATTCCCATTTGGTTGGGGAGAATTATGGGGAATTGCTGATAGAACAGATTATGATTTAACTCAACATATGAATCATTCAAAACAAGATTTATCATATCAAGATCCAGAAACAAATGAAAAATATGTACCATATGTTATAGAACCATCTTTGGGAGCAGATAGAGTTGTACTTGCATTTTTATGCAATAGTTATGAAGAGCAAGATTTAGGAGAAGGAGATAAAAGAACAGTATTACACTTACATCCTGCTTTAGCTCCATACAAAGCTGCTATATTACCTTTATCTAAAAAATTAAGTGATAAAGCAATGGAAGTATATGGAAAATTATCTAAGAAATTTATGTGCGATTATGATGAAGCAGGAAGCATAGGTAAAAGATATAGAAGAGAAGATGAAGTTGGAACACCTTTCTGTGTTACAGTAGATTTTGAAACAGAAAATGATGGATGTGTAACAGTAAGAGATAGAGATACAATGGAACAAGTTCGTATTAGTATAGACGAAGTTGAAAATTATATAGCTTCAAAAATAGAATTCTAAATAATAAAAGTCATTATATGAAGTGAACAAATAGATTTCATTTCAATATAATGGCTTTTTTGTAAAAATGTAGAAAAAATGGTTGACATTAGGAAATTTGCGTAGTATAATTATTACTGCGTAAGATAAAGCGAAGAAGCAGAATGTGGCTACATCTTAAATATTAAGGTGGAGGGAACTTCTGTGGAGTATGTCTTGGCTTAGACCTAGGCGATAAGTTTGATAAAAGCACATAAACTTATCCAAAGCAACTTAGAGGATTCAATATTATTTTATATTATTGATACGAAAGATAGCCTTGGATTTAAAAATGGGGTTAAATGAAACACCAGGGTGCGTTGATAACTTGTTGTTAGCCGTAACAAATATTTTAAGGAGGGAAAATTAAATGGCAACATCAAACACAAAAGTAGGAAGCGATAAAATCAGAATTAGATTAAAAGCTTACGATTATGTTGTTTTAGATCAGTCTGCTGAAAAAATAGTAGATACTGCTAAAAGAACAGGAGCTAAAGTTTCTGGTCCAGTTCCACTTCCAACAGAAAAAGAAATCGTAACAATTTTACGTTCTCCACACAAACACAAAGATTCAAGAGAACAATTTGAAATGAGAACACACAAAAGAGTTATTGATATTCTTTATCCAACACAAAAAACAGTTGATAGCTTAATGAAATTAGAGTTACCAGCAGGTGTTGATATCGAAATCAAATTATAATTTATCAAACAAACCAAGCTAGTTTACCTATGAATTAGCCAATAGTTAGGAGGAATTTTAGAATGAAAACATTAATAGGAAAAAAAGTAGGAATGACACAAATCTTTGATGAAAAAGGAAATGTAGTTCCAGTCACAGTTATAGAAGCTGGTCCATGCAGCGTTGTTCAAGTTAAAACAGTTGAAACAGATGGATACGATGCAATCCAATTAGGATTTGGAGCAGTAAAAGAAAGCAAAGTAAACAAACCAGTTAAAGGTCATTTTGCAAAAGCAAAAGTTACTCCAATGAAACATTTAAGAGAATTCAGAGTAGCTGAAGTATCTTCAGTAAAAGTTGGAGATGAAATAAAAGTTGATGCATTTGTATCAGGCGATAGCGTTGATATTCAAGGTATCTCAAAAGGAAAAGGATTCCAAGGCGTAATCAAACGTCATGGTCAATCAAGAGGACCAATGGGACATGGTTCTATGTATCATAGAAGACCAGGTTCAATGGGACCAACATCAACTCCAGGTAGAGTATTTAAAGGTAAAAAACTTCCAGGACATATGGGTGTTGAAACAGTTACAATACAAAACCTACAAGTTGTTGCAGTAGATTTAGACAAAAATGCACTTTTAGTAAAAGGTAGCGTACCAGGAAATAAAGGAAGCATTTTAAAAATAAAAACTAGCGTAAAAGCATCTAAATAGAAGGAAGGAGGAAAAGAAGAATGCCTAAGGTAGATGTATATAATGTAGAAGGTAAAAAAGTTAGCGATGTAGAATTAAAAGAAGAAATCTTTGGAATTGAACCAAACGAAGCTATTGTACATAGCGTTTTAGTTAACTACTTAGCTAATCAAAGACAAGGTACACAAAGCACAAAAACAAGAGCAGAAGTTAGAGGCGGTGGAAGAAAACCTTGGAGACAAAAAGGAACAGGTAGAGCAAGACAAGGTTCTATTAGAGCTCCACAATGGATTAAAGGTGGTATTGCATTAGGACCAAAACCACGTTCATACAAATACAGAGTAAATAAGAAAGAAAAACAATTAGCAATTAAATCATTATTAAGCTCAAAAGTTTTAGAAAATGATTTAGTAGTTGTTGATAAATTTGATTTCAAAGAAATCAAAACAAAACAAATGGCAGTAGCTATGAAAAACTTAAAAGTTGAAGACAAAGCTTTAGTTGTAATTCCAGAAAAGAATGAAAATGTTCAAAAATCAACAAGAAACTTAGAAGGTGTTAGAACAAGCTCAGTTGCAACATTAAATGTTTTTGATTTATTAAAACATAAAAAATTAGTTTTAACAGTAGATGCTGTTAAGAAAATAGAGGAGGTGTATGCTTAAGATGGTAGCAGAAGATATTATATTAGCTCCAGTTGTTACTGAAAGAAGTAGCATGGATATGCAAGAAGGAAAATACACTTTCAAAGTTGCAAAAAAAGCAACAAAAGTTGATATTAAAAATGCAGTAGAAAAATTATTTGAAGTAAAAGTATTAAATGTAAATACAATTACTGTAAAAGGAAAAGCAAAAAGAGTTGGAGTACACCAAGGTAGAACTTCAGACTGGAAAAAAGCTATCGTAACAATCGATACTAATGTTTCAGAAAAAAGTTATTTAGGAAAAGGTGGAAAAGCTGTTAAAATTACTAAGAAATACAAAGATTCAATTGATGAATTTATGGGAGCTTAGTTAGAACGAAAAAAATTATCGGGAAATAACCCGGACAATAAATATTAAAAGGAGAGAAAATAAAATGGGAATTAAACATTATAGACCATATACACCATCAAGAAGAAATATGACTTCTTCAACATTTGAAGAAATAACAAAGAAAACTCCTGAAAAATCTTTATTACAAGTTAAAAAGAAAAATGCAGGTAGAAATTCTTATGGTAGAATTACTGTTAGACACCAAGGTGGTGGAAACAGACAAAAATATAGAGTAATCGATTTTAAAAGACAAAAAGATGATATGGAAGCAACAGTTATTGGTATCGAATACGATCCAAACAGAAGTGCTAATATCGCTTTAATCCAATATGAAGATGGAACAAAAGCTTATATCTTAGCTCCTCAAAAATTAACTGATGGAGACAAAGTTGTTTCAGGACCAAACGCAGATATCAAACCAGGTAACTGCTTACCAATCGAAAACATTCCAGTTGGTACAATGATTCACAATATTGAATTAAACCCAGGTCAAGGTGGAAAATTAGTAAGAAGTGCTGGTCAAGAAGCTCAATTAATGGCTAAAGAAGGTGCTTATGCACATGTTAGATTACCATCTGGAGAAATGAGATTAATCTCAATCAGATGTAGAGCTACTATTGGTACAATAGGAAACACAGATCATGAAAATATTAAATTAGGTAAAGCTGGTAGAACAAGACACTTAGGAATTAGACCTACAGTAAGAGGTTCTGTTATGAACCCTAACGATCACCCTCATGGTGGTGGTGAAGGTAGAGCACCAGTTGGACACGCTGGACCATTAACTCCTTGGGGTAAACCAGCTCTTGGATATAAGACAAGAAATAAGAAAAAACAAACAAACAAATTTATCGTAAAGAGAAGAAAATAATACGAAATTGATAAAGATAGAATTCCTGAAAGGAGGAAAATAAAAAATGTCAAGATCAAGCAAGAAAAAACCTTATGTAGCTCCAGAATTATTAAAAAGAGTTGAAGCTATGAATGAAACAGGAAAAAAAGAAGTATTAAAAACATGGTCAAGAGCATCTACAATCTACCCACAAATGGTAGGACACACAATAGCTGTTCATGATGGAAGAAAACATGTTCCTATATATATTTCAGAAGAAATGATTGGTCATAAATTAGGAGAATTTGCTCCTACAAGAACATTTAAAGGACACGCTGGAGACAAAACAACAAAAAAATAAAATAAGGGGAGGAAATAACCGTGGAAGAAAAGCAAGCTCAAGTAGCAGAAGCAAGAGCAACTCTTAGTTATGCAAGAATTTCAGCTAGAAAAGTTAAAATAGTTGCAGACTTAATGAGAGGCAAAAAAGTAGATGAAGCATTAAATATTGCAAAATTTGCTCCAAAAGCTTCAAGTGAAATATTAGAAAAGTTATTAAAATCAGCTATAGCTAATGCTGAAAACAATCACTTTATGAATAGAGCTAACCTATATGTTGCAGAGATTTATGCAAATCAAGGTCCTACATTAAAGAGAATTAGACCAGCAGCAAAAGGTTCAGCTGTTAGAATTAGAAAAAGAACAAGTCATATAACAATCGTTTTAAGAGAGAGTAAATAAAAAGAAAGGAGGATATTTACGACATGGGACAAAAAGTTCATCCAAATGGAATTAGAGTAGGTGTTATAAAAGATTGGAGTTCAAAATGGTATGCAGATTCAAAGAACTTCAGTGATTACCTAGTTGAAGACCAAAAAATTCGTAAATATGTTAAACAAAAACTATTTATTAGTGGAATTTCAAAAATTGAAATAGAAAGAACTGCTAAATTTGTTAAAGTAAATGTTTACACAGCAAAACCAGGTTTAGTAATTGGTAAAGGTGGAGCACTTTCTGAAGAATTAAAAGCAGAATTAGAAAAAATGATTAACAAAGATGTTAATTTAAATATTGTAGAGGTTAAAAATGTTGATACAGATGCACAATTAGTTGCAGAAAACATTGCTAACCAACTTGAAAGAAGAATCTCTTTCAGAAGAGCAATGAAACAATGTATGCAAAAAGCAATGAAAGCTGGAGCATTAGGTATCAAAACATCAGTATCAGGAAGATTAGGTGGTGCTGATATGGCTAGAACAGAATTCTACAAAGAAGGTACTATACCACTTCAAACTTTAAGAGCAGATATCGATTATGGATTCTATGAAGCTGATACAACTTATGGAAAAATAGGTGTAAAAGTTTGGATTTATAAAGGTGAAGTTCTTAAAGCTAAGAAAGAAGTTGCAAAAGGAGGTAGAGACTAATGCCAGTAATGCCAAAAAGATCAAAATATAGAAAACAACAAAAAGGTAGAAACAGAGGATATGCTACAAGAGGAAATGTAGTAAATGAAGGTGAATATGGATTACAAGCTACTACTGCTGGATGGATTAAAGCTAACCAAATAGAAGCTGCCAGAGTTGCAATGACACGTTATATTAAAAGAGGTGGAAAAGTTTGGATAAAAGTTTTCCCAGATAAACCAGTAACAAGCAAACCAGCTGGTACTCGTATGGGTAAAGGTAAAGGAGCTCCAGAATATTGGGTAGCTGTTGTAAAACCAGGAAGAGTTATGTTTGAAATAGCAGGTGTACCTGAAGAAACAGCTAGAGAAGCTTTAAGATTAGCAGCTCATAAATTACCTGTTCAAACAAAATTTGTAAAAAGAGAAACTGAAATAGGTGGTGATGAGTAGAATGAAAAATACTAAAATTAAAGAAATGACTTCACCAGAGCTTGAAAAAGAGCTAAGTGAATTAAAAACAGAACTATTTAAGTTAAAATTCTCTCTAGCAACAAACGGATTAGACAATCCTTTAAAAGTAAGAGAAGTAAAAAGAAATATTGCTAGAATAAAAACAGAATTAAGACAAAGAGAGTTAAACGGAAATAAATAATTAAGAAAGGAGTAATCCCTAATGGAAGAAAGAAATCTTCGTAAATCAATGATTGGTACAGTTGTTTCTGATAAAATGGACAAAACAGTAGTTGTTGCAGTAGAAACAAGTGAAAGACATGAAATATATGGAAAAACAGTTAAAAGAACTTATAAATTAAAAGCTCATGACGAAGAAAACATCTGCAAAGCTGGAGATAAAGTTGAAGTTATGGAAACAAGACCTTTATCAAAAGATAAAAGATGGAGAGTAGTAAGAGTTGTTGAAAAGGCTATTATTAAATAAGTTCAAAACAAAATTCAAAAGTAAGAAAAAGGAGGACTAAACAATGGTACAGCAACAAAGTAGATTAAAAGTTGCCGATAACACAGGTGCAAGAGAATTAATGTGCATTAGATGTTTAGGTGGATCACATAGAAAATATGCCGAAATAGGAGATGTTATAGTTGCTTCTGTAAAATCAGCTACACCAGGTGGAGTTGTTAAAAAAGGTGAAGTTGTAAAAGCAGTTGTTGTAAGAAGCAAAAAAGGTGCTAGACGTGCTGATGGTTCTTATGTTAAATTTGATGAAAATGCAGCAGTTATCATCCGTGAAGATGGTACACCAAAAGGAACTCGTATATTCGGACCAGTAGCTAGAGAATTAAGAGATAAAGATTATATGAAAATATTATCTTTAGCTCCAGAAGTTTTATAATTAATAAAATTTAAAAGAACAAATTTATAAATAAAACCCAAAAGAAATAGAGGTGAATAAATTGAGAATAAAAAAAGGTGATACAGTTAAGATTTTATCTGGAAATGATAAAGGAAAAACTGGAGAAGTTTTAAGTGTTATACCAAAAACAAACAAAATAGTTGTTAAAGGTGTTAATATAAGAAAAAAACATATCAAACCTAGAAAACAAGGTGAAGAAGGTGGAATTATTTCTGCTGAATGTGCAATACATAGTGCTAAAGCTAATGTTGTTTGCCCAAAATGTGGAAAAGCTACAAAAATCGGATATGTTGAAGAAAAAGGCGAAAAAGTTCGTGTTTGCAAAAAATGTGGTGCAAAAATAAAATAATAAATTAAGAGATAAAAAGTATGTGAAAGGAGGAACTAAGTAAATGGAAATACTTAGAGAACAATACGAAAAAGAAGTAGTTCCAGCATTAATGAAAAAATTTAACTATACTTCAGTTATGCAAGTTCCAAAGTTAGAGAAGATAGTTATTAATATCGGTTTAGGAGAAACAAAAGACAATCCTAAAGCATTAGATAATGCTATGAACGACTTAAGCTTAATTACAGGTCAAAAACCTATAATAACAAAAGCAAGAAAATCAATAGCAGCTTTTAAATTAAGAGAAGGTGCAAAAATTGGATGTAAAGTAACTTTAAGAGCTGGAAAAATGTATGATTTTGCTTACAAATTATTTAATGTAGCTCTTCCAAGAGTTAGAGATTTCAGAGGAGTTTCAGGAAATTCTTTTGATGGAAGAGGAAATTATTCAATGGGTATTAAAGAACAATTAATATTCCCAGAAATCGAATATGATAAAATAGACAAATTAAGAGGTATGGACATTATATTTGTAACAACAGCTAAAAGTGATGAAGAAGCTAAAGAATTACTTACACTTTTAGGAATGCCATTTAAAAACTAAGTTAAAAAATAACGAATAAACTTAGTAACCTGTGCAATTAAATTTGCAAAGATTTATTTTAAGAAAGGAGTCTCAAATGGCTAAAAAATCATTAAAAGTTAAATGTGCAAAACCACAAAAATATGCAACAAGAGAATATAATAGATGCAAACTTTGTGGAAGACCACATGCTTATATTAGAAAATATGGCATCTGCCGTGTTTGCTTTAGAGAATTAGCACATAAAGGAGAAATTCCTGGCGTAAAAAAAGCAAGCTGGTAAAATGCTTTTGCCAATAATGCTTTATAGCAAAAGAATGTAAAAACATTCTAAAATAAAATATAAAGAAGGAGGGTAAAAACGTGAATATAACTGACCCAATAGCAGATATGTTAACAAGAATAAGAAATGCAAATAGCGCAAAATTCAAAACAGTTGATGTTCCAACATCTAAAATGAAAAAAGCTATTGCAGAAACATTACTTGAAGAAGGATATATAAAAGCTTTTGATGAAATAGAAGATGGTGCTCAAGGAATCATTAGAATTACTTTAAAATATGATGAGAAAGGTAACAGAGTAATTGATGGATTAAGAAGAATCAGTAAACCTGGTTTAAGAATTTATGCTTCAAAAGACGAATTACCAAGAGTATTAAATGGTTTAGGAATAGCATTAATTTCTACATCAAAAGGTATTATGACAGATAAAAAAGCTAGAGAACTAGGTATAGGCGGAGAAGTTTTAGCTTATGTTTGGTAGTTTCTAAATTAAGATATGGCGAAAAAATTTGAAAAACTTCAAATTTTAATTAACCAAATATATAATTAAAGAAGGAGGATACTTAAATGTCTAGAATAGGAAATAAACCTATTACAGTACCAGAAGGTGTTGAAGTTAAAATAGATGGTCAAAACCTTACTGTAAAAGGACCTAAAGGAACATTAACAAGAGAAATTCATAAAAATATGAAAGTAAATCTTGAAGGAAATGTTCTTACAGTAGTAAGACCAAATGATGAACCAGCTAACAAAAGTTTACATGGTTTAACAAGAACATTAGTTAATAATATGATTGAAGGAACACTTCATGGATTTGAAAGAAAATTAGAAGTAAATGGTGTTGGATATAGAGCACAAAAACAAGGAAATAAATTAGTTTTAACTCTAGGATATTCACATCCAGTTGAAATGGAAGCACCAGAAGGAATCACTTTTGATGTTCCAAATGCAAACGAAATTATTGTAAAAGGTATAGATAAAGAAGTTGTTGGTCAAACAGCAGCTGTTATCAGAACAAAAAGACCACCTGAAGTTTATAGAGGTAAAGGTATTAAATATGCTGAAGAAGTTATTAGACGTAAGGAAGGTAAAGCTGGTAAAAAATAAAATTTAAACCAGATATAAATTAATTTTTTAAATGTTCAGGTTATGTGTAAGCTTTAGGGGGTATATTTAATCCCTTAAAGAAATATACTAAAGGGATTAGATATACCCCTAGAAGTAAAACCTAGAAAGGAGAAAAAATGATTACTAAAATAGATAGAAAAGCTGAAAGAAGAAGACGTCATGCAAGAGTTCGTACTAAAATAAGTGGAACAGCAGAATGTCCAAGACTTGCAGTTACAAAAAGTAATAAAAATATTATAGCACAAGTTATAGATGATACTAAAGGAGTAACAATCGCTTATGCATCATCACTTGATAAAGAAGTAAAAACTAAAGCAGCTAACAAAGAAGCAGCTAAAGAAGTTGGAACTTTAATAGCAAAAAAAGCTTTAGAAAAAAATGTAAAAACTGTAGTATTTGATAGAGGTGGATTTGTATATCACGGAGTTATCAAAGAACTTGCAGAAGCTGCACGTGAAGCAGGATTAGAATTCTAAAAGAAGGAGGGAAATTTTAACCCATGGAAGAAAAATCAGTAGAATTAAAAGAGAAAGTTGTTGCTATCAATAGAGTTGCAAAAGTAGTTAAAGGTGGTAGAACATTTAGATTTAGCGCTGTTGTTGTTGTTGGAGATGAACAAGGACATATTGGTGTTGGAAATGGAAAAGCTGCTGAAGTTCCAGATGCAATCAAAAAAGCTATTGAAGATGCTAAAAAGAACTTAGTTACTGTACCAATCGTTGGAACAACAATTCCTCATGAATTCGTTGGTAGATTCGGTAGTGCACAAGTTGTTTTAAGACCAGCTGCTGAAGGTTCTGGAGTTATCGCTGGTGGTAGCGTTAGACCAGTTCTTGAACTTGCAGGTTATAAAGATATCAATACTAAAGTTATTGGTACAAACAACCCAAGAAATGTTGTTTATGCTACAATCGAAGCATTAAAGAGCATGACTACTATTGAAGAAGTTGCTAAAAAAAGAGGAAAAAAAGTTAGCGAAATTTTATAATAAATAAATTCAAGAAATAAATTTGAAAAAATATATTTCTTGAATAACTTAAATATTAAATAAAAAATTAATAAAGTTATTTAAAAAATATTATATAAATGATATAATCGGAATAACAAAAATTCAAACTAAGGAGGTGCAAAAAATGGAACTTGGAAATTTACATCCAGCTGTTAAAAGAGCTACTAAAAAGAGAGTAGGTCGTGGAATCGGTTCAGGACTTGGAAAAACTTCAGCAAGAGGACAAAAAGGACAAAAAGCAAGATCAGGTGGTGGAGTTAGAAGAGGATTTGAAGGTGGACAAACACCATTATATAGAAGATTACCAAAAAGAGGATTTAATAATATTTTTGCAAGAAATTATACAGAAGTAACATTAAGTATGTTAAACCAATCAAAAGCTACTGAAGTTACAGCAGAAACATTATTAGAAGAAGGAATTATTGGAAAAATTAATGATGGAATCGTTGTTTTAGGAAACGGAAACTTAGAGAAAAAATTAACAGTTAAAGCAACAAGATTTACAAAAGCTGCTGCAGAAAAAATTCAAGCTGCAGGTGGAAAGATTGAGGTGATTTAGTTGTTTAAGACTATTAAAAACGCTCTAAAGACTCCAGAAGTTAGAAAAAAATTACTATATACATTACTTCTAATTGTAATATTTAGATTAGGCTGTTATATAACAGTACCTGGTGTAGATTCATTTACTCTTTCTGAGCAAATGAATTCTGCAACAGGAACTTTAACAGGTTTAATTGATACTATTTCTGGTGGTGCTTTTTCTAGATTGTCAATATTTGCAATGACAATCACTCCATATATCACATCTTCAATTGTTATACAATTGTTAGCTATGATAATACCTTCATTAGAAAAAATGATGAAGGAAGGTGGAGAAGTTGGAAAACAAAAAGTTAATAAATATACAAAATTATTAACTTTAGTTTTATCACTTATTGAAGCTTTAGGAATTTATATTTCTTATAAATCTTCAGGAATATTTATTAATCCAGGATTCTTAACAGGCTTATTAGTTGTTGTTTCTCTAATGACTGGTACAGCAATGTTAATGTGGCTTGGAGAACAAATAACAAATAAAGGTATCGGAAATGGTATTTCTATTATAATCTTTATTGGTATTATATCAAGATTACCAGCTACAGTAGTTTCTTTATGGAACTTAATTGTAACAGATACAGGATTCAGTACAGTTGGATTTGTAACAGCAATTGCTGTTATAGTAGGATCTTTAATCTTAGTATCAGGTGTTGTATTCGTACAACAAGCTGAAAGAAGAGTTCCAGTTCAATATGCTAAAAAAGTAGTTGGAAGAAAAATGTATGGTGGACAAAATACACATATACCACTTAAGCTAGCAATGGCTGGTGTTATGCCAATTATCTTTGCTTCATCATTCATGACATTCCCAGCTATGATGATTCAAATTTTTGCTTCAGATAAAATAGCAGGAACAGGTTTTTTAGCAGGATTATATAAATTCTCAATTGCAACATCTACATCAAGTGTTGGTTGGGGATACTCTTTAGCAAATGCTTTAGTATACTTAGTGTTAATCGTAGGATTTACATTCTTCTATACATTTGCAACATTTAATCCAGCAGAAGTTTCTACAAATATTAAGCAAAATGGTGGATTTATTCCAGGAATTAGAGCAGGAAAACCAACAACAGATTATTTAACAAGTGTTATTAGCAAATTAACATGGTTTGGATCTTTATTCTTAAGTATTATTGCTATATTACCAATGCTTATGAGATTTACAAGTTTAAACCTTGCATTTGGTGGTACATCAATATTAATCGTAGTTGGTGTTGCACTAGAAACAGTTCAACAATTAGAATCACAATTAGTAATGAGACACTACAAAGGTTTCTTAGAAAAATAATTCTTTTAAAATTAGGCGGGCTTTGCAGCCTTGCCTAATTTGGATTTTATACAATTAGAAGTTATTAGATAGTTCAGTTTATATATAAGAAATAAGTATAAAAATTTTAAAATATGAAAATATTTTTTATATATGAATTTAACTTAGGAGGTATAGTTATATGATTATTATTATGTTAGGTGCTCCTGCATCAGGAAAAGGAAGTGTTGCTGAAATTTTATCAAATGAATACAATATACCAGCAATTTCAAGTGGAGATATTTTTAGAAAAAATATCAGTGAGAAAACAGAATTAGGAATTAAAGCAAACGAATATATTACAAAAGGACAATTAGTTCCAGATGATATTACTGTATCAATGATAAAATCAAGATTAGCTGAACCAGATACAAAAAATGGAATGATTTTAGATGGATTTCCAAGAACAGTTAATCAAGCTAAAGCATTAGATGAAATGTTAGCCGAAACAGGAAGTAAAATAGATATAGTTGTAAACTTAGAAACACCAGAAGATGAAATCTTAGAAAGAATTACAAATAGAAGAATTTGTTCAAATGCAGATTGTAAAGCTGTTTATAATACCGTTTTACATCCATCAAAAGTTGAAGGAATTTGTGATAAATGTGGAAGCAAATTATATCAAAGAGATGATGATACAATAGAAAAAGCTAAAAATAGATTAGCAGTATATTTTGAACAAACAGCTCCAGTAGCAGAATATTATAAAGGAACAGGAGCTTTATATTCAACAACATTAAGCCAAAGAGTAAATAGAATGAAAGAAGAAGTTTCAAAAGATGTTATTGAATATCTAAAAAATAAATAAATTAAAATTCAAATATGTAAATATTATTTTAAATATTAATAAATAAGTAGATATTTATTAAATCATTTTAGAATTAAATAATAAATAATAAATAATAAATAATTACTTATATAAGTTAGAAAGATTATATTAAAGTAATTTAGTAAAGAGGTAAAAAAAATGATAACAATAAAATCTAATAGAGAAATTGAACTTATAAAAGAAGCTTCAAAGATAACAGCAGAAACATATGAAATGTTAGAAAAACATATCAAACCAGGAATATCAACTGCAGAATTAGATAAATTAGCAGAAAATTTTATAAAATCAAAAGGTGGTAGACCTGCACAAAAAGGATATCCAAGTGGAGTAAGAGGAGTACCTGATTTCCCAGCAACACTATGTATATCTGTAAATGATACTGTAATACATGGAATTCCATCAAAAAAAGAAATTTTAAAAGATGGTGATGTTGTAAGTATAGATTTAGTAGTTGAAAAAAATGGATACAATGGAGATGCAGCAAGAACTTTTATATGCGGAGAAGGATCTGAAGAAGCAAAGAAATTAGTTGAAGTTACAAAACAAGCTTTTTTTGAAGGATTAAAATATGCAAAAGCAGATAATAGAATTGGGGATATTTCACATGCTGTTGAAACTTATGTAAAAAGTTTTGGATTTAGTTTAGTAAGAGAATTCCAAGGACATGGTATAGGAAAAGAAATGCATGAAGATCCAGGTGTTCCAAATATAGGAAAAGCTGGAAAAGGACCTAGATTAGTACCAGGTATGACAATTTGCATAGAACCAATGGTAATGACTGGAAAACCAGATATCTGGGAATTAGATGATGGATGGACAATAGTAACAGCAGATGGAAGTTTAGCAGCTCATTATGAAAATACAATTTTAATTACAGAAAATGAAGCAAAGATATTGACAATTTAATAAAAGTGTTATATACTATACTAGCTTATTATTGAAAAATAGTAAAAAATTGTAATTAATACAGAGTAAAATTTGTGAAAAATTACAATTATAGGAGGTAAAACACTTGTCTAAAGAAGATGTTATTGAAGTAGAAGGTACAGTAGTAGAAACTTTACCAAACACAAATTTCAAAGTAGAACTTGAAAATGGGCACCAAGTATTAGCACATATTTCAGGCAAACTTAGAATGAACTATATTAAAATTCTCCCAGGTGATAAAGTAAAATTAGAATTATCACCATACGATCTAACAAAAGGACGTATTATTTGGAGAGCAAAATAAGCTAAAAAATATATTTTATATAAAGTTTAGGGAGGGAAAGAAATGAAAGTAAGACCATCAGTTAAAAAAATGTGCGAAAAATGCAAAGTTATCAAAAGAAAAGGTGTTGTAAGAGTAATTTGCGAAAACCCAAAGCATAAACAAAGACAAGGTTAATTTTAATTTTTGATATCAACAAAAATGTGGAGCGGCTGTCGAAGAAATTCGATTTTCACATTTCTGTTTATATAAATGGTTTTAAGACTATTTAAATTTACAAAAATTAGATTAACCTAGTTTTTGTGCGTTTAAATACATTTCAACTTAAAACCGCCATACAAGTCCTGTAAAGGAAAAGAAAATTATTTTGGAGGTGCTAAAATTTATGGCTCGTATAGCAGGAGTAGATTTACCTAGAGAAAAAAGAGTAGAAGTAGGACTAACATACATATATGGTATTGGACTTGCTAGCTCACAAAAAATTCTTAAAGAAGCTGGAGTAAATCCAGATACTAGAGTAAAAGATTTAACAGATGATGAAGTTGCAAGTATTAGAAAAGCTATGGAAGGTTACAAAACAGAAGGTGACTTAAGAAGAGAAGTAGCTTTAAATATTAAAAGACTTACAGAAATTGGTTGTTATAGAGGATTAAGACATAGAAGAGGACTACCTGTAAGAGGACAAAGAACAAAAACTAATGCCCGTACAAGAAAAGGTCCAAGAAAATTAGTAAGTAAAAGCAAAAAAGCTTAGTTAGTAGGAAATAAATTAAGGAGGGAATACTAAATGGCAAAGGCTAATACAAAGAAAACAGTTGTAAGAAGAAGAGAGAGAAAGAACATAGATAGAGGTTCTGCTCATATTCATTCAAGCTTTAATAATACAATAGTTTCTATTACAGACACACAAGGTAATGTAATATCTTGGGCTAGTGCTGGTGAACTTGGATTCAAAGGATCTAGAAAGAGTACACCATTCGCAGCTGGTCAAGCAGCTGAAACTGCATCAAAAGCAGCTATGGAACATGGATTAAAAACAGTTGATGTTTATGTTAAAGGTCCAGGTGCTGGTAGAGAAGCAGCAATCAGAGCATTACAAACAGCTGGATTAGAAATTACAATGATTAAAGATGTTACTCCAATTCCACACAATGGTTGTAGACCACCAAAAAGAAGAAGAGTATAGTCTTAGTATTAATAAGATTTAAAAACGAAATTATATAAATATAAATGCGTAGCATTTAATTAAAGAGATTTTAGAAAGAGGTGTAAATTCACATGGCAAGATATAAAGATGAGCAATGTCGTATTTGCCGTAGAGAAGGACAAAAATTGTTCTTAAAAGGATGCAGATGCTATTCTGATAAATGTAGTGTAACAAGAAGAAACTATGCTCCAGGACAACACGGACAAAAAAGAACAAAATTATCTGAATACGGTACACAATTAAGAGAAAAACAAAAAACAAGATCATTCTATGGTGTTGGTGAAAAACAATTTAGATCATATTTTGAAATGGCTTCTAATAAAAAAGGTATTACAGGTACAAACTTACTTCAAATATTAGAAACTAGATTAGATAATGTTGTTTATAGATTAGGTTTTGGTGCATCAAGAGCACAAGCAAGACAAATCGTAACACATGGAAATATAGAAGTAAATGGAAGAAAAGTAAATATTGCTTCTTATTTAGTAAAACCAGGAGATGTTGTTGCAATTAGAGAAATCAGAAAAGATAATCCAGTTGTAAAAGCAAACTTAGAAAATGGTGTAGCAAGACCAGTTCCAGAATGGTTAGAACTAGATGCTGAAAAATTAAGTGGTAAAGTTGTAAGATTAGTAAATAGAGAAGAAATTGATTTACCAGTTGAAGAACACTTAATCGTTGAGTTATACAACAAATAATAATTTTTATACTTAGGATACGCTAACATGAGAAAGTTAAAATTTAAAAAAGGTTGATTTATAACCTATTAGGAGGTAAAAATGATTGAATTTGAAAAACCAAACATCGAATGTGTTGAAGCAGACGATAAGAGGAATTATGCAAAATTCATATGTGAACCATTAGAGCGTGGATATGGAATGACAATAGGAAATTCTTTAAGAAGAATACTATTATCATCATTACCAGGAGCTGCGATAACAAGTATTAAAATAAACGGCGTAGTACACGAGTTTTCTACAGTTCAAGGAGTTGTAGAAGATGTTCCTGAGTTAATTGTTAATTTAAAGAATGTTAGATTAAAAGTATTTGATAACGATGAAAAAATTATCAGAATTGACCATAAAGGAGCTGGAGAAATTACAGCTGGGGATATCGTAACAGATGGTACAGTTGAAATTTTAAATCCAGAATTACATATAGCAACTTTATCAGCTAGCGCTGATTTCCATATGGAAATGACAGTAAATAGAGGTAGAGGATATAATGTTGCTGATAAAAATAAAAAAGAAAACAATCCAATTGATGTTTTACCAATTGACTCTATTTTTACACCAGTAAAAAAAGTTAATTATACAGTAGAAAATACAAGAGTTGGACAAATGGTTGATTATGATAAATTAACAATAGAAGTATGGACAGATGGAAGCTTAAAACCATTTGAAGCTTTAAGTTTAGCAGCAAAAGTTATGGTAAGTCACTTAGAATTATTTATAGACTTATCTGAAGCTTCAAAAAATACTCAAGTTATGGTTGAAAAAGAAGAATCAAAGAAAGAAAAAGTTTTAGAAATGCCTATCGAAGAACTTGAACTTTCTGTAAGATCATATAACTGCTTAAAGAGAGCAGGAATAGCAACAGTTGAAGATTTAGCAAATAAATCTCAAGAGGATATGATGAAAGTTAGAAACCTTGGTAAAAAATCATTAGATGAAGTTACAAATAAATTGATTGCTTTAGGATTAAACTTTACATCAGAAGAAGATTAATTTTAAGGAAGGTGAATAAAAGTGGCAGGAACAAGAAAACTTGGAAAACCAACTGACCAAAGATTAGCAATGCTAAAATGTTTAACAACAGATTTAATTTTAAATGGTAAAGTTGTTACAACAGAAGCAAGAGCAAAAGAAGTAAAAGCTATTGCTGATAGTGTTATTGCTTTGGCTGTTAAAGAACATAAAAACTTTGAAGAAGTAGAAGTAAAAGTTGTAAAAGCTAAATTAGATAGCAAAGGTAGAAAAGTTACAGAAAAAGTAACAAGCAAAAATGGAAAAGAATATTTAAGAGTTGTTAAAGAAGAAACAACTGAAAAAAGACAAAAAGACATGCCTTCAAGATTAAATGCAAGAAGAAAATTAATGACAAAAATTAATAAAGTTGAAGGAACAGATTTAATGAATAAATTATTCAATGAAATCGCTCCAAAATATGAAGGTAGACAAGGTGGCTACACAAGAATATTAAAAATGGAACCTAGAAAAGGTGACAATGCTGATGTAGCTTTATTACAATTAATCTAATTAAGTTAAGTAGTTTACTTATTAGATATTGCAAATATTATAGTAATATAATAAGAATCTAATATAAATTATAAAAAGTAAAGCCCTTTTAGGGTTTTATTTTTTTTGCATGAAATTTTGTCTTTTGCAATTATTATAATGTCCACTTTTGTTATACAATAAGAAAGTGCTTTGCACTTCCTATTATATAAAGGCTTATGTCCAACTTTGTACATTAGAAAGGTTTAATTAAGTATATATCAATATTTGTTTTAACAATTAAATAAGTATTATTAATTAATTATTAAAATAAAAAAGAAACGACAAATTGTAACAAAAAAATGAAATCTACATAATATGTATTAAAAGAAAAATAAATTTTAAGGAGATACATAATGATAGATTTTATTATTCAAACACTAATTTGGTGTATGGCTTTATATGGAATGATATGCTTAATTGAAAGTATATATCAAAATTATACATATAGCAAAATAAAAAGTAATGTTAAATTATTATTGATTGTAAAAAATGCAGAAGAAGGAATAGAAAATTATGTAAGAGAATTAAAATATGGAAAGAATTTTTACAATAATTTAGTGATAATAGATATGAATTCAGAAGATAAAACAGTAGAGATTTTAAAAGAATTAGAAAAAGAAACAATAAATATGAAAATTTTGAATGAAAAAGAAGGAAAAGAATATTTAGAACATTTAACAATATAGATATTTGTAATAGATTATAAAATATTATATGTATTTAACCATAAAGTAATAAATTATAAGAATAAAATAAATTTTCATATGCGAACAAATTACAAGTGAGCTGATCTGGATATTTGAATTGATCAGCTCACTATTGCTTTATAGTAGAGAGTGTAGAACATTTACATATGATAGAAAACACTACTTTAAATTTTGCATACTAGTTCTTATATTATTTTTCTTGTTGTAATGATTTTCTTTTAATAGTATCTTTGAATTTTTTCTGTATATCTGTATGATTAATTTGATATTTTCTAAAATCAAGACCAGGTAGACAATTTAATTCAGCAATTTCCCAATTATAAGTATTTTCGTTAAATATAGCACCATGAGTTCCTTCTAAAATATGTTGTTGATCTTCTGGTGAAAGTTTTACAAAAGTTCTATATGGAATTTTGTAGAAATCTTCAAATTTACCATATTTAGTTTGTAAGTTTTTTTCAAAACTTTGAACTTTAAATTTTCCAGAACTATCAAGCTTTATAAAAGTTGGAACATTTAGTACATGAAATAATTTATTTGGTTTGTATGTTTTATCATGACTAAAAATGCCATGTTCAGAGTGTTCATGCATTTCTTGTGTTCTAAATTGATATTCTATTGCTACTGGAAAATCTTTATCAACAGATAAAGGTACATTAACACTATAATGTAAAGACTGATATAGTGATTTTTTTGGATAACGTATATAATCTTTTACAAAATTCGTAAAATTTCTAGAAAAGAAAGGTGATTTATGTTTTGGTATGTAAATGCCTTCAGTTTCTGGATCTTTATCAAATTCGTGAGGCTCTTTAATCTTTGCCAAACGTGCCTTTCTAATGGGTATTGCTCTAAAACCTTGTTTTTTTGAAATATCAATATGGTGATTTAATACTCTATAGCAATTTTGCACAGCAAGAAATTTTGAATGAAAAAAATTGTTATCTGGAGTTATAAATCTAAATGCAACAAAATCACGTAAACTATAACTTAAATGATTTAAATCTCTGCCATCTTTAATATATTCACAAATTTTATCTTTAATTTTTTCATCAGCACTTAATACAGATTTTATACGACCTTCAGATTGTAAACCTGGAAATTTTTTTGAAAGTTCATTATATTGTTCATTAACAAGAGAAACAGTCTTCTTAAAAAAGTCGCCATCAGGATTACTTACATATTGATAATATTTTAAACCATTTAAATAAGCTGAATATATAGTCTTACTAGAATTATCAAGTTCAGTAACTTTTATAAAATTCTCAAGACTATTAATATATTTAGCTAAAATTTCTTGTGAATTTTTTCCTGAAATATCTGTTAGTTTTAAATTAAAAATGTTATCTTTAGAATTACTCATAAAAACCTCCTTGATTTTTTATGACAACAAATTAATTATACCACAAAATTCCTTGAAACACAATATTTTCTAAGGAAAACTCGTTGACATGAAATTACAAAAAGAGGAAAAATAAATAAATATGTAAACAAGATATGACAAAATTTTTGAATATGTATTTTAAACATTGTAAGTTTTTGGAAAATGTGTTAAAATAACTATTATGTAAATAATTATGAATTAAAAATAAATTAGAAATATATAGTGGAAGGAGATTTTTCAATTTTAATAAAAATAAAATTGAAGAAATAGATTATGAAAAAAGTAGAATTATTAGCACCAGCTGGTTCTTTTGAAAAAGCTAAAATAGCAATTATGTATGGAGCAGATGCTTTATATTGTGGAACACCAAAATTATCTTTACGTTCTCGTTCTGAAGTTCAAGATAGTGACTTAGAAAAGATTGTAAAATACGCCCATGAAAGAGGAGTAAAAGTTTATCCTGCAATAAATATTTATGCTTGGGATGAAAACTATGAAGATATAAAAGAACAAGCAAAGCTATTAAATGATTTAAAAGTAGATGGAATTATTATTTCTGATGGTGGTGTTGTAGATGCAGTAAAAGAAGCAGCACCAGATGTAGATATACATATAAGCACACAAGCTAATACAGTTAGCTATCATTCTTGCAATTTTTGGTATAAAAATGGGGCAAAAAGAATTGTTTTAGGAAGAGAATTAAATAAAGAACAAATTAGAGAAATAATGGAAAATAAACCAAAAGATTTAGAAATCGAAATGTTTGGACATGGTGCTTTATGTTTTGGATATTCTGGAAGATGCTTTTTAAGTGAATTTTTAGCTGGAAGAAGTGGAAACCTAGGAGATTGTGCACAAAGTTGCAGATGGGCATATAATGTATATGTTGAAGAAACAAATAAACCAGGAAATCTAATGCCAGTTGAAACCGATGAAAAAGGAACTTATATATTTTCTTCAAAAGATTTATGCTTAGTAAATGAAATTCCAGAAATTGTAGATTTAGGAATAGATAGTTTAAAAATTGAAGGAAGATTAAAAACAGAATATTATTTAGCAACAGTAATAAATGCATATAGAAATGCTATAGATGATTATATGAAAGATCCAGAAAATTATAATGCTGATAAATATATGAAAGAATTAGAAAAAACTAAAACTCGAGGATTAACAACTTTTTATTTTAATGATAGAAATAATAAAGATTTTCAAGATTATTCTGGAAGACAATATAATGCAAATTTTGAATTTGGTGGAAAAATTATAAAAGATATTGAGAATAAAACATTAATAGAAATAAGAAATAAATTAAGTGTTGGAGATACTTTAGAATTAATAGTTCCAAAACAAATAGAACCAATTTCATTTAAAATAGAGAAACTTTGGGATGCTGATACTATGGAAGAAATAGATACCGTAAATCCAGGTAGAGCAGAACAAAAAGTTATTTTAAAAATACCTGTAGAAACAGAAGAAGGTTGGATTTTAAGAAGACAAAAAACTAAATAATAATTACCAAAAACTAAAAAATTAAGAATAATATTAATAATGTGATTTTTAAACATAATTACAAAAATCCAATAGAAATAAAAATTAGATAAAACAAGTTAAATAAAAAATGCCATTACTATATAAAAATTAGTAGTGGTATTTTTTTATGAAAATATTTCTGACGAATAATAATATTTTAAATTTTATAAATAGACTTTAATACTATATTGAAACATAAAAAATATATAAGAACTTAATAATCATTTTTCTAAAATATATTGACAAAAATATTTTATATGAATATAATGAATATATGAACAGTTATTCAAATGAAAAACTTTCGAATAAATATTAAAAATTCAAATTATAGAAAAAGGAGTTTATAATTAAAATTTTTTAATTATAGAAAAAATATGGAAGAAGAATTAGAAGAACAAAACATTGTAGACTTTGAAAAAGTTGAAAAAATAAAAAAAGATTTACCATCAGATGAAATTATATTTGATATGGCAGAAATATTTAAAGTTTTTGGAGATTCTACGAGAATGAAAATAATTAGTGCTTTATTAGAAGATGAATTATGTGTTGGAGATATAGCAATTATCACAAATTCTACACCATCTGCAATATCACATCAATTAAGAGTTTTAAAACAATCAAAATTAGTAAAATTTAGAAAAGAAGGTAAAATTGTTTATTATTCATTAGCAGATGAACATGTAAGTGAAATATATGAGAAAGGACGTGAGCATGTTGAAGAAGTATAATTTTATTTTAAAAGATTTAGATTGTGCAAATTGCGCAAGAGAAATTGAAGAAGGACTAAAAGAAAACAAAGAACTTCATAATGTAGTTGTTAATTTTAATACATTAAGATTGAGCTACGAAACTGATACTGTTTCAAAAGAAGAAGTAATTAAAAAAGTACTAGAGATAGAACCAGAAGTAGAAGTTCTAGATGCAGATTTAAAAAAATATGAATTTTTATTAGAAGGATTAGATTGTGCAAACTGTGCGAGAGAAATTGAAGAAGGATTACAAAAAATTGATGGACTAGAAAATGTAGTCGTTAATTTTAGTAAATTAAAATTAAGCTACGAAACAAGTTCAGTTTCAAAAGAAGAGGTAATTAAAAAAGTTTTAGAAATAGAGCCAGAAGTAGAAGTAAAAGAATTTTCAAAAGAAACTGAAAAAGTTAAAACAAACAAAGAGAATTCAAGTAAAACTAAATTTCAAATAATTAGATTATTAATAGGTACAGCAATTGCAAGTTTAGGTTTGTATTTAGAAAAAATAGATGGAATGCAAATAGTTTCAATGATAGTTGTATTAGTAGGTTATGTTATATTATTATACAGAACTTTAAAAAATGCAGGCAAACTATTAATAAAAAGTCATTCAATAAATGAAAACTTCTTAGTTTCTTTATCTTGTATAGGAGCATATTTTATAGGTGAACACTTTGAAGGATTAATGGTAATTATTCTTTATGAAATTGGAAAAATATTAGAAGAAAAAGCAATAAATAAAACACGTAAATCAATTTCATCATTAATGAATATAAAACCAGAATATGCAAATTTAAAAAATGGTGAAGATATCTCTGTAGTAAAACCAGAAGATGTAAAAATAGGAGATATAGTCGTTATAAAGCAAGGCGAAAAAATACCTTTAGATGGCATTGTCGTAAAAGGAGAGGCTAGTCTAAATACAGCATCATTAACAGGTGAAAGCAAACTTAGAAAAGTAAAAGTTGAAGATTCAGTTTTATCTGGAAGTATAAATGAAAATGGTTTATTAGAAATTAAAGTTACAGATGAATATAAAAATAGTACAGTACAAAAGATTTTAGATTTAGTTGAAAATGCAACAGATAAAAAAGCTAAAACAGAAACATTTGTAGGAAAAGCAGCAGGAATTTATACTCCTATTGTAATTGTTTTGGCAATTTTAGTAGCTGTATTTTTACCGATTGTAAGTAGCACAACATATTCACAAAGTATTTATAGAGCATTAGTATTTTTAGTAATTTCTTGTCCTTGTGCAATTGCAATTTCAGTTCCATTAAGTTATTTTTCTGGAATTGGTAAAGCATCAAAAGAAGGAATTTTAATAAAAGGTAGTGACTATATAGATTCTTTAAAAGAATTAAAAGAAATTGTTTTTGATAAGACTGGAACACTTACAAAAGGTGAATTTAACGTAGAAAAAATTACTAAATTATCAAAATATACAGAAGATGAAATTTTAAATTATGCTGCAATAGGAGAAAGCTTTTCAAATCATCCTATAGCAAAATCAATACTTAGAAGTGCTAAAAAAGATATAGATACATCTAATGTTAAAGAATATAAAGAAATTGCTGGAAAAGGAATTTCATATCAAATAGATGGAAAAACAATATTAGTTGGAAATAGTGAACTAGTAGAGTGTGAAAATACAAATGATGGAACTACAGATATTTTTGTAAAAATAGATGATGAAGTTGCAGGAATTATTGTTTTAGCAGATACAATAAAACATGGTACAAAAGAAGCTATAGAAAAATTAAAATCAATGGGAATAACAACAAGAATGTTTACAGGTGATAATTTTGAAGTGGCTAAAAAAGTTGCCAAAGATTTGAAAATTAGCAATGTAAAAGCTGAAATGTTACCAACAGATAAGTACAAAGAAATGGAAAAAATTATAGACAAAAGAGATGAAAAATGCAAAGTTGGTTTTGTTGGTGATGGTATAAATGATTCACCAGTATTAGCATTAGCTGATGTTGGATTTTCAATGGGTGGTGTAGGCTCAAGTTCTGCTATTGAAGCATCAGATATTGTAATAATGACAGATAATATAGAAAAAATTGTTCAAGCAATTGAAATTGCAAACAAAACATGTAAAATAATAAAACAAAACTTAATTTTTGCAATATTTGTAAAAATACTAGTATTGGTATTAAGTTCTATAGGAGTGCTTGGTATGGCTAGTGCAGTTTTTGCAGATGTTGGTGTTACACTTATAACAATATTTAATACAATTAGAATCTTGAAGTAAATTAATATAAACAAGAAAAAACTTGTGTGCAAATTATTTGATAAAAAGAATACAGGCTCGCCAAAATTATAAGGCGGGCCTGCTTTGCTGTAATCAGAAATGATAAGATAAGATGAGATGAGAAGACGTGCGGTTATAGTAATTGATTATTCAAGAAGTGTTTCAATATTTCTCTGAATTATGTTTTTAACTTTGATTGTTTCTTGAACAAAATTGTCTGCATTAAATTCAAGATAGTTGTGAGTAAATATTGCTTTTTGTTTCTTAGTTGCCCACTCTCGTAGCGGTTTGTACGGAACGACTGGCATGAAATATTCTCCGTGATATTCAGTTACCAATAGTTTAGGTAATTTTCTTGCTTCTCTAGGTGTAATTCTGTCAGATACAGCCAGATACAAATTGTCGAAAGTTACTTTGCCACCAATAGGTGACTGATTCCAAAAACCATGCGGAGTTTTTTCTCTACACGCTAAAACAGATAAATTTGCATTAAACTCTTCAACATCTTCTAACTTGTTACCTGGTGCCAGATGCAGAAGACCTTCATCATAAAAGTGTGTTGCAACATCAACAATCTCAATCATTAGATTCAAAGATGATTTTAAATCTTTTTTGAAGAAGATATTGATTGCTTTCAGCTCTTTTAAGAAAATTTTCAACCGCTCACGTTCGGTGTACCAGAGACTGGTATAGACGAAGTCTGAATAAAAAGATTCTCTTATTTTGATCTTGTACTTCCATCTATCTGCTGCTCGTACTGTTTCTTTCAGATGTTTTGGAACTACACGGTTGCAATACATTGAATTTGGTCTAAGCAACCGTTTCTTTCTCCAATATGCTTTGTTTTTTCTTCTTTCTGATTTTGTTGTTATGATTCCTCCTGTCTTGTGAGTTAAAGATATCTCACGGTTGATATTAAAGATTTATAGTATCTAAAATATTATATCACAAAAATCATAATAAATCAAACTGATTATGTAAATTATATGAGATTAAAACACCAAATTTGCTTAAAACCTTGATTTTTTATTCAAAATGATGTAAAATATTAGCATTGTGTCTCACACAAAAATATATTTTGTCAACGCCACTAAGGCAAGGAGGTTTTACAGCATGATTGAAAAAGTTGTGTGTGAAGTAAAGAAGTGGAGGATCCCGCTGGGAGAACACGCAGTAGTGTATTATCCTGAGATGGGGAAGTATGAGGAATGTATGCTGGAAATTGGTGAAAAGCCGGACGATGCATATATCGATCATTTGCCTCAGACTGGGTACCACGACGCAGCCTATGATGCTGACGACATGTATGTGATTAACGGTTATCCGTTGAACAAAGAAATGATTACTCGTTGCAAGGAGGATGTGGAGTACTATCTGTTGGATATGGAAAACAAGGTAATCCGGTACTTTAAGAAAGATGAGCCTGTTGATGAAAACAAGGTTGTGATGGCTAAGTCTTTGGAGGAGTACTTGGAACTGATGAATTCCGGAGAAATGCTCCCGTACAAGGTTGCTTGCTTTATGTCTGGTAAGCAGTGCTACATTGTTGAAGATGACAAAATGCAGGAATGTACTATTACGAATTGGGTACATTACGGCTTAGGTAGTCGTTTCACGATTAAGTATGCTGATGGACAGTCTAAGGAGTTGTCTTGCGCAGGCTATGGCAAATCCTATTGCTTCAAGAAGTAACAACTTAGAAATAGACCATCATCGATATTTCGGTGGTGGTCTATTTTACAAATTAAAAATAATAAATTAATTTACATAAAATAAAATTGCAAAAAGATTGATTTTTAAAAGAAATTAAAGTATAATAGATATATTGAAATTGAGAAAGGGGTAAAGCTTGAATAAGAATTCAAGCTAGGAGTTTTTTATGGAAAAGAAAAGAATTTTAACAGGTGATAGACCAACAGGAAAATTACATATAGGACATTATTTTGGATCTTTAAAAACAAGATTAGAATTACAAGAAAATGAAAATTATGATCCATATATATTAATAGCAGATGTTCAAGCTTTAACAGATAATTTTAATAATCCAGAAAAAGTCAGAAAAAATGTTAGAGAAGTTGCTATGGATTATTTATCAGTAGGAATAGATCCTAAGAAAACAACAATATATATCCAATCAATGATACCAGAAACAGCTGAACTTACAGTATTTTATTCAAATCTTGTTACAATAGCAAGATTACAAAGAAATCCTACTGTAAAAACAGAATTAGAACAAAAAAGAGAAGTTTTTGGAGAAAGTGTAACTTATGGATTTTTAGGTTATCCAGTAAGTCAAGCTGCTGATATTACTACTTTTGAAGGAGCTTTAGTACCAGTTGGAGAAGATCAATTACCTTTAATAGAACAATGTAGAGAAATTGTTAGAAAATTCAATAGCATTTATGGTGATGTATTAATTGAACCACAAGCTGTACTATCAAGTACAAAAAGAATTAAAGGACTTGATGGAAATGAAAAAATGGGTAAATCTTTAGGAAATGCAATTTACTTATCAGATAGCGAAGAAGAAATAAATAAAAAAGTAATGAGTGCAGTTACAGATCCAAATAGAATAAAAAAAGATGATTTAGGTAATCCAGATGTTTGTATGGTAGCTTATTATCATAATTTATTTACAGATAAAGATGAATGCGAAAAAATTTGCAAAGAATGTAGAGAAGGAAAAAGAGGTTGTGTAGCTTGCAAAAAACAACTTGCAAAAAATATTTCTGATACATTAAAACCAATAAGAGAAAAAAGAGCATATTATGAAGCTCATCCAGAAGAGGTAGATAAAATATTAAAAGAAGGAACAGAAAAAGCTAGAAAAACTGCAAAAGAAACAATGAAAAAAATTAAAAAAGCAATGATGCTAAATTATTTTGAAGATTAATTAAAAAGAAAGAGAAGGAAGAAAATGTTTGTAGATTATGCAAAAATAATAATTGAATCAGGAAAAGGTGGAGATGGAGCAGCTACTTTTAGAAGAGAAAAATATGTTGCTGCTGGTGGACCTGATGGAGGAGACGGAGGAAAAGGTGGAGATATCTATTTCGAAGTTGATCCAGATAGCAATACTTTAATAGATTTTAGATTCACAAAAAAATTCAAAGCTAAAAACGGAGAAAATGGTAGTGGAAATAGATGCTTTGGAAAAAGTGGTGAAGATTTAACTGTTAAAGTACCAAAAGGAACAATAGTAAAAGATGCAGAAACAGGAAAAGTAATTGTAGATATGTCAGAAGATGGACAAAGAGAACTTATTTTAAAAGGTGGTAGAGGTGGAAAAGGAAATGTACACTTTGCTACATCTACAAGACAAGCACCACATTTTGCGATAGATGGTGAAAAAGGTAAATTAAAAGAAGTTATATTAGAGTTAAAATTATTAGCTGATGTTGGATTAATAGGATTTCCAAATGTTGGAAAATCAACAATTTTGTCTAGAGTTACTGCTGCAACTCCTAAAATTGCAGATTATCATTTTACAACAATAGATCCAAATTTAGGTGTTGTAAAAACAGAACATGGAGATAGCTTTGTATTAGCTGATATACCAGGTATTATAGAAGGTGCTAGTGATGGTGTTGGATTAGGAATTCAATTCTTAAGACATGTTGAAAGAACAAGACTTTTATTACATGTTATAGATGTTGCTGGAACAGAAGGTAGAAATCCTGTAGATGATTTTAATAAAATAAATGAAGAATTAAAAAAATATAGTGAAAAACTAGCAGGAAGAAAGCAAATAATAGTAGCTAATAAAATAGATTCTATGCAAGATGAAAATAATTATAAAGAATTAGAAGAGCTTGCTAAAAATAATGGCTTAGAAATTTTTAAAATTTCAGCTGTTACAGGAGAAGGACTAAATGAATTATTTAACTATGTAGCAGAAATTATAAAAACACTTCCAAAAGAAGATATAGTTGAACCAGAAGAAAGAATGATTTATACACTTGAAGAAGAGGAAGATCCATTTACTGTAATAAGAAACAATAATGAATTTACAGTTGAAGGACCTGCAATTGATAGATTAATGGCAAGGGTAAATACAGAAGATAATGAATCTTTTGCTTATTTACAAAGAATGCTTAAAAAACTTGGAATTGATGATGCTTTAAAAGCAAAAGGTGTTAAAGAAGGGGATACAGTAAATATTTTAGATTGGGTATTTGAATGGTATGACTAAAAGAAATTAAATATAAAAATATGTAAATCAAAGTATTAGATTTATAAAATAAAGTCAAGTGAAAATTTAAATGCAATTCTGTAAAGTAAATGTAATATTTATAAAATAAATTATAAAAATCAAACTTTCGTTTGACAAAACAAATGATTTGTGATAATATCGTTTTAGAAAAAACGAATAAAAGTTTCTATAAAGAAAAAGAAGAATATAAGGGAGTGTTTATTTATATGAGAAGAAAAGATCCAAACAGCTTAAATAAAAGAGAAAAAGCAATATTAAAATTTATAGAAAAACAAGTTGTAACAAATGGATATCCACCATCAGTTAGAGAAATAGGAAAAGCAGTTGGGTTAAAATCAACAGCAACTGTACATGGTTATTTGGAATCTTTAGAGAAAAAAGGATATATCAAAAAAGAAAGTCAAAAAGGTAGAACTTTAAAATTATTAAAAGGTGGAAATTTAGAAGGAGAACAAACATCTTTTGATAAACCAGTATACACAAACAAAGAAATGGTTGATGTACCAGTCGTTGGAAAAATTACAGCAGGAGCACCAATTTTAGCAGTAGAAAATGTTACTGATTCATTTCCTATTCCAATTGACTTTGTAGGAAACTGTGAAAGTTTTATGCTTACTGTTAGAGGCGAAAGTATGATTGAAGCAGGAATCTTAGATGGAGACTACATATTAGTACGCAAACAAAATACAGCAACAAATGGAGAAATAGTAGTAGCTTTAATAGAAGATGAAGCTACAGTAAAAACTTTCTACAAAGAAACAGATCATATTAGATTACAACCAGAAAACTCTACAATGGATCCTATAATAGTTCCAAATTGTGAGATTCTTGGAAAAGTAATTGGTGTATTTAGAAAAATGTAATTTGATAGATAAAATATTTTACTTAGAATTATTGCCTGAAAAATACATAAAACATAGAGTGCAAAATTATATTTATTTGAAATATATAAGAGAAATAAAAGCCATTAACAAATTTAGTTAATAGCTTTTATTTTTTCAATAATTTCTTTTGTTGCTTTATAATTGTAAAAACTTCCTATTACAAAATTAATTACATTAGAATCTTGTTTATATAAACTTTCTAATGATGTTTGTAATTCAGCCTTTAAAAACATATTATTAGAATTTAAACTTTTAGCATAATTATACAAAATTTCTTTATCAAAAAATTTATGATTATTATTGCAACCACTATTAAATGTAAAACAACAATTTTCGAAAGCATTTACAAGTAAATCAAGTAATGTTTTGTAATCTTTTGTTTGAATTATAGATACAACAAAGTGCTTTTTTTCAGAAGGAAAATTAGTTTTTATTGTATCTATTAAATTTTTAATAGAATCTTCATTGTGAGCACCATCATAGAATATTATTGGATTATCTGAAATTTTTTCAAATCTAGCAGGATGTATTACAGTTTTAAGACCTTCTAAAATGTTTGAATAAGATATTTCAAAATTATTGCTTTGCAATATATTTATAATTTCTATTACAACACAAGCATTTTCAATTTGTTTCTTTCCTTTTAAATTTACGCAATATTGGTTGTTTTTATAAGTAAAATATTGGTAACTATTTTCTAAATAATAATTTTTAATATCTTCTTTTTTTATACAAATTAATTTATTATTTTTTTCTGCACATACTTGCTGGATTGTAGAAATTGCAGGTTGATCAAATATAACAGAATTTGAATTTTCTTTTATTATACCAGCTTTTTGAAAAGCAATTTCTTCTAAAGTGTTTCCAAGTATTGCAGTATGGTCAAATGAAATATTACCAAAAGCGGAAACTAAAGGAGAAACAATATTTGTGCAATCATATAGACCACCAAGGCCGACTTCTAGAATAACTAAATCACAATTATTTTCAAAAAAATACAAAATAGCCATAGATGTTAAAACTTCAAAACGAGTAAGATGTCTTCCTGTATCTTCAAAATAATTTTGTTCTAAATTTTCAAATATTGGAATATAATTTTCAACAGTAATTGGAGAGATGCAAGTATTATTTATTTGTATAGATTCATTGCTAATACAAAGATGTGGAGAGATGAATTTTCCAATTTTATATTTATTAGTACATAATAAAACTTTGTTTAACATTTCGACAATACTGCCTTTTCCATTAGTGCCAGCAATGTGAACAAATTTTAGCTTTTGATGTGGATTTCCTAATTTTTCCATAATATAAAACATTGCATCTAAAGTTGGAAAATCAGTAGTTTGTATAAATTTATCTAAAAAGTTATCTAAATTATTTTCTTTAATTTTTTTCATAATTGTACAGTTATAATAAAATATATTTATTAAAATCCTTTACAGTATTTAGATATTTAAGGCTATCTATAAACCTAAAAATTATTTTAGTTCTACAACAGTAACTCCCATTTCACCTTCACCAAAAGTTCCTAAACGATAGCTTTTAACATGTGGGTGAGTTTTCAAAAATTGATGAATACCTTTTCTTAAAGCACCAGTTCCTTTTCCATGTACAATGTGAACAGTATTTAGACCGTTATAAGCACAAGTATCTAAGTATTTGTCTATTGAAAAACAAGCTTCTTCAACATTTTGACCGATAACATTTATTTCTGGTGAAACTGATTTAATATTCAATTTATGTTGCTTTGAATAAGAATAATTTTTTTCTTTTTTCTCTTCTTTACCATATTCTAAAGCTTCTAACTTGAAATTCATTTTCATAATTCCAACTTGAACTTGAACAATTTTATCTTTATTTGGTAAAGATAAAAGATTTCCAGTTTGATTTATTGATGGAATAAAAACAGGCAAACCTATTTTTAAATTATTTTCTTTTAAACTTTTTTCAGTAGTAATTGTTTTTTTAGTAGATTGTAAATTGTTTATTTTTTTATTTAATTCATTTCTAATGTTGTTTAAATTTTTAGAATTAGATTCTTTTTCGATATCTCGAATTAAAGAATTTGCATCTTCTTTTGCATTTAGTAAAATTTCTCTAGCTTGCTCTTTTGCTTTTTCAATTATATTATTTTCTTGTTGCTGTAAACTTGAATTTTTATTATCAAGTTCTTTTTCTAATTGTTTAATTTTTTGTGATTTTTCTAAAATTTCAGCTTTTTCTTTTTCGATAATCTTTTTATCTTCATAAATATTTTTAATTAATTCTTCAATGTTTATTTCATCATTAGATAGAAATTCTTTTGCTCTTTGAATAATATTATCAGAAATACCTAATTTTTTGCTTATTTCAAAAGCATTACTTGCTCCAGGAACGCCAAGCAATAAACGATATGTAGGGGATAGAGTATTAATATTAAATTCTGCACTAGCATTTTCAAAACCATTTGTTGTTAGAGCAAAATGTTTGATTTCTGGATAGTGAGTTGTAGCTATTGTTAAACATCCACGTTTATTTAAGTTTTCAAGAATACTGATTGCTAAACTAGCGCCTTCGACAGGATCTGTTCCAGAACCTAATTCATCAAGTAAAACAAGACTATTCTCAGTAGCTTCTGTTAAAATATTAGAAATTTTTGTCATATGAGATGAAAAAGTACTTAAAGAATCTGCAATACTTTGTTCATCACCAATATCTGCAAAGATGTTATCAACTAAGCAAATTGTACTTCCTTCTTTTGCAGGAATATGTAAACCACACATTGTCATACAAACTAAAATTCCAACAGTCTTTAGAGTAACAGTTTTTCCACCAGTATTTGGACCAGTTATAATTAAACTAGTATAATTTTCTCCAATTAAAATATCGTTTTTAACAGCTTGAGATTTATTTATTAAAGGGTGCCAAGACTGTAATAATTTTATTTGTTTATTATGATTGATTTTTGCTGAATTTGCATCTAAATCTTTTGAATATTTTGCTTTTGCAAAAATAAAATCAATAATACCAATAAGATTTAAATTGTTATCTAGCTGATTTGTTAAATCAAAAAACATGGCAGATAAATTTGTTAAAATATTTTCAATTTCTATATTTTCTTCAACATTAAGATTATTAATGTCATTGTTTAAATCAAATACACTAATAGGCTCTACGAAAATAGTTGAACCACTAGAAGAAATATCATGTACGAAACCTTTTACATCTGAACGATATTCATTTTTTATTGGAACAACAAAACGACCAGAACGCATAGTAATAACAGGTTCTTGAACAAATTTTGTTTTTAAAATAGAGTTTAATTTATTTCTAATATTTTGTTCTTTTTCTCTTTTTTCTCTACGAATATTTGCTAGTTTTGTAGAAGCAGAATCATCAATAGTATTTTCATCTAGTATACTAGAGAAGATTGTTTTTTCTAAATTTTCATTTATATAAAGATTATTAAATAAAGGTGATAGATTATTAAAATCTGATAAATCTATATCATCATTAAAAAAGTAATTTTTTAATTCTCTAGAAATTTTTAAAATATGTGCTAAGTCTAAAAGCTGTTTTGCTGAAAGAGAGGAACCGAGATTCTAAGCGCTTTAAATGAACTGAAATATTTTCTATTTCACAAATAGGAGCTTGTCCTTTTCGAAATAATAATATTACAGCTTCTGAAGTTTGATTTAATGCTTTTTCAATGTCTTTTTCAGTTAAATAGGGTAATAGATCTAAAGCCTTTTTTTGCCCAATATATGTTTTACAATAATTACTTAAAATTTCACGAATTTTAAAAAATTCTATTTTATCTAAATATTTTGTGTTCATAATTTACCTTTCATTTGCATTTTTTATAAATTTTATAAAAATTCAACAAAAATATTTTACCATAGAAAGTGCATAAAATAAAGGGTTTAAAGAAATTAAATAAAAATTTTTGGAAAAAATCAAAAAAAGTTTTGAAAAAAACTTGACATATACTAAATCATGAATTATAATGTAAGAGCGTTAAGCAAAGAACGCATGCGCCATTAGCTCAGCTGGTCAGAGCAACCGGCTCATAACCGGTGGGTCCAAGGTTCGAATCCTTGATGGCGCACCATATAGAAAAGCTTAAATATCAAGCTTTTCTATATAATAAATTTAATAAAATATCAAAATGGGTAAGTGGTCGAGTGGTTAATGGCACCAGACTGTAAATCTGGCGACGAGAGTCTACGATGGTTCGAATCCATCCTTGCCCACCAAAAAAGTAGAGAACATATCTCTACTTTTTTTCTTTGTTTAAATCTATAAAATCTTATTTTTGAAATATATTGAAAAAAATTACAATAAAATGTATAATGAAAATATAAAAATTACAAAAGATTGGAGAAATAGTATGAATGAAAAAACAAAAAATAAAATAAGTTTATCAACATTCTTTTTAATGATTGCAATTTTGATTATTGTATTAATGGCATATTTTACATATAAGATATATAATGATAAACAAAATGCAAATAATGAGATTACTGAATTGAATTCTAAAATTAATAATTTACAAGCAACAATAGAAATTTTAAAAGAAGAAAAAGTTACTTCAGAAGAAAATAGCAATGATGCAAAAATAGATGATACAACTAAAACAGAAGTTACAACCAAAACAGAAAATGTAAATAAAAGATTATATAAATTATATAATAACCAAAGATATATACTATTAATGGATGATAATAAATATGATTTAGAAGAAAATTTTTTAAATAAAAAAACTTATATATTAGACTTAAATATGAAAGATAGTAGTGAAATCGTTAAAGAAATAGATTTATCTAGCAAATTAAAAACTTTTGTAGATAATTATATAAATGAAAATAAAGGAACTACAAAAGGAGAATATACAATAGAGTATTTTGATGTTGAAGATTTGCTAACACCATTAGATATAGATGATGATACTGAAGTGGCTTTTAAAGTATATTATAGATGTATTAATGGAAATACAGAAACTAGTTTGGGTTCTGAATATTATGCATATAATGTACAAACTGACCAAATTAGAGATTTAGGAAAAGCTAATTAAGTTTACTAAAATGTAGAACATTTTTCTATTTACTTATTCTGTTTGACAGAAACAAGAGATTATGTTAAACTAATAAATACATAAATGAAAAGAGGAATAATTATGAATTTGAAAATATTTTTAAACAAATTTCATCATCATTGTAGGAGCGTGTAACTATTGCTAAAAGTAGCGTAGGTACAGGCTAAGTTCAATGTGCCTACGATAGTTTAAAAATATTAAAATAGATATACAAAAAAGACTATTTGTAGGAAGAATAATTCTATAAATTAGTCTTTTTTTGTATATATTTTTTATGAAAATAAGTTTAAAAGTATTAAAACATAATTGTTCTAAAAAAATAAAAAATGGAGGAAATAAAATGGAACGAATTAAATATTTAATATATAGACCAGCTGGTAATGATACTGCTCTTGTATATGGTACTAATTATACTAAAGAAATGAAGAAAAAAATTAATGATTGTATTATGAAGAAGCATAGCAATGTAGAACAAGTTGGTTTTATTAACAATACTGGAAGAAAAGAATTGCAAATGGCAGGTGGAGAATTTTGTGGAAATGCTACTAGAAGTGCAGCGTATAATTATTTAGAAGGCATGCCAGGAAAAATACAAATAAGTGTAAATTCAAAAGATCTAATTTTAGCAGGTGTAGATAAAAATAAAAATGCATGGTGCGAAATACCATTATATAGACAAAATAATATTATTAAAGAAAAAGAAAATGGTATTTTTATAGTTGAATTAAAAGGAATTACGGTTATTGTTATTAAAGAAGTTGAAGCACAAAAATATTTGAAAAATAAAGATAATTTAAAACAAATTGGAAAAAAGTTGATTGTTGATTATAATCTTATAAATAATTCGGCAGTTGGAGTGATGTTTTGTGAAAAAGAAGCTGAAAATGAAAAAATAAAGATAAACCCAATTGTTTGGGTAAAAGATATAGATACATTATTTTATGAAACTGCATGTGGAAGTGGAAGTGTTGCTGTATGCTTAGTAGAATCATATCTAAAAAAACAAGGACAAAAAATCGATATAATCCAACCATCAGGTTTAACAATTACAGCAAATGTAGATTATAAAGAAAATAATTTTGAGAGAGCAATAATTTCAGGAAATATAGAAAATGACGGAAAAACATACGAGTTGGATTTATAAAAAAGTATTTTTAGTAAGAATACTAATTAAATTAATTATTATACTTTTTTCGCCAAAAACTTCTATTTTTCCACTTGCAAAATAAAAGCATTTGTTATAGAATATAACGGAATTAGGAGGAGAGAAAAGTGCAAGTAGAACAAGAACAATATATTCAAAAAGTAAAAGAAATAAATAATTCAAAAGCAAAAAAATATTATATATTAACAATGGGTTGTCAATTAAATGAAAATGATTCAGAAAAATTAGCAGGAATGTTAAGTGAAATGAATTATGTAGAAACAAAAGAAATGCAAGAAGCAGACATTGTTATTTTTAATACATGTTGCGTAAGAGAAAATGCAGAAGAAAGATTATTTGGAAAAGTTGGAGAAATAAAAAAACTAAAAGAATCTAAATCAGTTTTACTTGCAATTGGTGGTTGTATGATGCAAGAAAAAAATATGGTGGATAAAATCAAAAAGAGCTATCCATTTGTAGACATAGTATTTGGAACACATACAATGCAAAATCTTCCAGAATATGTGTATAAAGCATTAGTAGAACAAGAAAAAATAAAAGATGTAATAGATATAGATGGCGAAATTTATGAAGGATTACCAATAAAAAGAAATGATAAATTTAAAGCTTCTGTTACAATTATGTATGGTTGCAACAATTTTTGTACATATTGTATAGTTCCTTATGTAAGAGGAAGAGAAAGAAGTAGAGAGCCAGAAGAAATTTTAAAAGAAGTTCAAGAATTGGCAAATGAAGGATATAAAGAAATCACATTATTAGGTCAAAATGTAAACTCTTATAAAGGAAACGATAAAATCAAAAATTTTGCAGATTTATTAAACGAAGTTTGTAAAATAGATGGAATCGAAAGAATAAGATTTATTTCACCACATCCAAAGGATTTTACAGATGATGTAATAGATGCTATTGCAAATAATGAAAAAGTTTGCAAAATTATTCATTTACCACTTCAATCAGGCAATACAAAAGTATTAAAAGAAATGAATAGAAAATATACAAAAGAACAATATTTAGAATTGGCAAATAAAATAAAAAATAGAGTTCAAAATGTTGTACTTTCAACAGACATTATAGTTGGTTTTCCTGGTGAAACAGAAGAGGAATTTGAAGACACATTAGATGTTGTTAGAAAAGTAAATTATGAGCAAATATTTATGTTTATATATTCACCAAGAGAAGGAACTGTTGCAGCAAAAAGAGATGATCAAATTCCTGAAGAAATTAAACATCAAAGATTTGATAGATTAAAAGATTTATATGATTCTCATGTAGATGAAAATAACGAAAAATATATAGGAACAAATCAAAAAGTTTTAATTGAAGGATACAGTAAAAATAATCAAGAAATGTATACTGCTAGAACAGATACAAATAAAGTAGTTGTATTTAAACCAATTGAAGGACAAAAAATTGGAGATATAGTAACAGTAAAAATAACAAGTGCACATAAATGGTATTTAAAAGCAGAAATAATAAGTAGATAAAAGAGGTTAATTATGACAAATAAAAATGAAATGATTTTTATTAATAAAATACTAAATACAGAACTGACAATTCGAAAAACAGCAAAGCAATTTGGTTTAAGAAGAGATGACTTAATTAGAAGAATGGAAGAAGCTTTAGCTGGTGATGAAGAAAATTTAAAACAATTAAAATTAGTAATAGTAATTAACAAAATGCTTTTCGATAATTTATCAATGCAAGAAGCTACAAAAGAGCTAAATATGACAGAAAAAGAACTAGACAAAAAAATATTATCAACATTAGCTAACAATCCAGATAAATTACAAAGATATAAAGACTACAAAAATCCAAAACAAACAAGAATTCAAAAAGAAGCAAAAGCTTTTAAAAAGAAATGTACACCAAAAGACAAAGTTGATACAAAAAAGCAACCAAAAAATAAAAATCCTAAAAAAGAAAATACAAATGAAAAAAATTCAAAAAATGAATCAAAACAAAGAAGCAAAAAATAAAATTTGTGAGATATAAAGAAATGGAGCAAAAATAAATGGCTGAATTATCACCTATGATGCAAAATTATTTAGTTACAAAAGAACAATACAAAGATTGTATTTTGTTTTATAGAATAGGAGATTTTTATGAAATGTTCTACGATGATGCAATTTTAGCATCAAGAGAACTAGAAATAACTTTAACAGGAAAAGCCTGTGGAACAGAAGAAAAGGCACCTATGTGTGGGGTGCCTTTCCACGCGGCAGAATTATATATTTCTAGACTTATATCAAAAGGATATAAAGTTGCAATTTGTGAACAATTAGAAAATCCGAAAGAAGCAAAAGGATTAGTAAAAAGAGATGTTATTAGAGTTGTAACACCTGGAACTGTTATAGAAACTAATATGTTAGAAGAAAAGAAAAACAATTACATAATGGGAATTGTAAAAAAAGGATTGTATTATGGTGTTGCAATTTGTGATATCAGTACTGGAGATTTTTTTGCTACACAAATAAAGTTATCTGAAAATAATTTCGAAAAGTTACTTGATGAATATGCTAGATATGTACCAGCAGAAATTGTAGTAAATGAAGCTATGGGAATGTCTACAAAAGAATTAGAAATAATGAAAGATAGAAACAATACTTTTGTAACAGTTAGAGAAGATAAAATTTTTAGTGAAGACGAAAATACTTTACTAAAATTATATACAATTGAAGATGATAATGGAAAGAAAAAAAGTTCATTAAAAGAAGAAAAATTTGCTGTTCAAGCAATAAATGGTTTGCTAAATTATTTTTCAGAAACACAAAAAGTTAAATTAGAGCATATAAACAAAATAAAATTATACGAAGTAAAAAAATATATGGCTTTAGATATTAATGCAAGAAGAAGCTTAGAACTTACAGAAAGAATGAGAGACAAATCTAAAAGAGGAACTTTAATTTGGGTACTAGATAAAACATCTACATCAATGGGTGGAAGATTATTGAGAAGATGGATAAATGATCCATTACTTGATGTTGAAGAGATTAATGAAAGATTAGAAGCAGTTAAAGAATTTAAAGAAAATATTATGCTTCGTGGAGAACTTACAGATATATTAAAAAAAGTTTATGATATAGAAAGACTTGCTGGAAAAATATCTTATGGAAATGCAAATGCAAGAGATTTAATTTCTTTGAAAAATTCACTTTCACATTTACCAGAATTAAAAGAACTTTTAAATACAACTAATTCAAAATTACTTAGAAAAATATATTCAAATTTAGATGAATTAAAAGATATATTTGAATTGATTGATGAAGCGATAGTCGAAGATCCACCAATAAGTATTAAAGAAGGGGGAATTATAAAAAATGGTTATTCGCAAGATATTGACGAATATCGTTCTGCCTCTACAGATGGAAAAAAGTGGATAATAGAATTAGAAGCAAAAGAAAAAGAATTAACAGGAATAAAAAATTTAAAAGTTGGATATACAAGAGTTTTTGGATATTATATAGAAGTTACAAAATCATTTTTAAGTCAAGTTCCAGAAGACAGATACATTAGAAAACAAACTTTAACAGGTGGAGAAAGATTTATTACAGAAGAACTAAAACAAATAGAAGGAAAAATTCTTGGAGCAGAAGAAAAAGTTGTTGCATTAGAGTATAATGAATTTGCTAGAATAAGAAATGAAATAGGAAAAAATATCGAAAGACTTCAAACTTCAGCTTCAGCTATTGCTAATGCAGATGTTTTGAATAGTTTAGCAATTGTAGCAGAAGACAATAATTATGTTTGTCCAACTGTTGATGAATCAGGTTGTATAAACATAAAAGATGGCAGACATCCAGTTATAGAGCAAATGATAGATAGTGGAAGTTTTGTACAAAACGATACAAATTTAAACAAAGAAGAAAGTAGATTGGCAATTATAACAGGACCAAACATGGCTGGTAAATCTACTTTTATGAGACAAGTTGCATTAATTACATTAATGGCTCAAATAGGAAGTTTTGTTCCAGCTACAGAAGCAAAAATAGGAATTGTGGATAAAATATTTACTAGAGTTGGAGCTTCTGATGATTTAAGTAGTGGACAAAGTACATTTATGGTAGAAATGTCAGAAGTTGCGAATATTTTAAAAGAGGCAACACAAAATAGTTTAGTTATTTTAGATGAAATTGGTAGAGGAACATCTACTTATGATGGTCTATCAATAGCATGGGCAGTTGCTGAATATATAGCAGATAAAGAAAAAGTAGGATGCAAAACTTTATTTGCAACACATTATCATGAATTAATTGAATTAGAAGAAAAAATAGATGGAATAAAAAATTATTCAGTTGCAGTAAAAGAAAAAGGCGAAGATATAATATTTTTAAGAAAAATAATAGAAGGTGGAACTGATGAAAGTTATGGTATACATGTTGCTAAACTAGCAGGCGTTCCAAAACAAGTTGTAACAAGAGCAAATAAAATATTACAATCTTTAGAAAAAGGTGGAGTTAAAGTAAAAGAAGAAAAGGAAACTAAAAAGCAAGTTGAAGGACAATTTGACTTCTTTAATATGACTTTAGCAAACATTGCTTCAGAGTTAGACAAAGTTAATTTAAATGAAATAACTCCAATTGATGCATTAAATACTTTAGTAAAAATGAAAGAAATGATGAAATAAAATAATAAAAGCAATAAAGGCTTACGCCTAACGTTGCACACAAGTTTTTTTAAAAAAATTGGCGTAATGAACAAAAACGTGGACATTTATATGAAATTTTGTATTTTGAAATTATCATAATGTCCACTTTTATTTTATAATATTAAATCTTGATAACTTTTTGTTAAAAGATATTGCAAAAAAAATAAATAATCGATATAATTTTTATGTATAGTTAATTACAAAAGAAAACTGAGAGGAAAGAAAAGTGGAACAACAAAAGAACAAAACAAATAGAAAGAATGGAATATCAAATATATCTAAAAATAGGTTAAATTTAAGTATTATATTATTAGATATTTTGGCTTTTATTTTTATTTATTTTCTAACGCCAAAATTATTAAATTTGCCTACATTTTCAATGAATACAACTTTTCAAAAAGATGTTATAGGTCTTAGTTTCTTACAAATATATATAATGGCTTTTTTTGTTGTACTTTTTATACAATTAATAACATTAAAAGCTCTTTCAAAAAATATTAATATTTATCTAGAACAATATTCCCACAGAAAAGAAATTGATTATGATATTATTTTAAAAGTCAGAAATGATTGTTTAAATGTGCCTTACAAATTTTTAGCAATACAATGGGGAATTGCAATATTTATTGGATTTTTTGTAGTAATGTTTTGTATGGTTTTTGGTAAAAGCTTTATTGAAAATTTTGACAAAATATTGTTTTCATTAGTAAGATTTGGAACAATCATTTTGGCTTTTTGGCTTTTACTTACAGTTGCAATATTAGTAATAACACAAAACTATATGCAAAAGGTTTTGAAATTTACATATAGACAAACGAAAAAGTTTGAAAAAATTGGATTTAGAATAGATAATACCAATTCATTAATGCTACAATTATTACCATTAATATTTTCGTTATTAATTTTGTTTGCAGTGCTTGCTTATGTAAAAACAATTCAAGTAAAATCAGAATCATTAGAAAATTATTATAAATTATATATGGATTCAATTGATTTTAAAGATGGTGAAATAAACAAAGATACTTTACTAGGAAAATTAAATACGATTCCTATTTTACAAAATGCCGATACAGGATTTGTAATTGATCCAAATGATAATTCATATACAACTAATTACAATAACTCAATAAGTAAATTTACTTTAAAATATAGAGATTACTTTTTTGGAAGAAAAGAACAAAATAAAGATACAATAGTAGATTTTACAGAAATAGATGGAATGCTATATGAATCTTATGGAATTGATGAACAATTATACTGCAAAAGAATATATGATAATAATGGTTTACCTTGGTATATAGGATATAAATTTTCAGTAGCTGATGAAAATTCTATGAGATTCTATATTACTTGTATTTGTGCAATGTTTTTAGCATATACTATAATTATTTATATTTGGGCAAAATCAAATTCTTCAAATGCTAAGAGAATTGCTGATAATATGGATGAAATTTTGAAAAAAGAAGATTTATCAAAAGAAAATTATTTGCCAATTTTGTCTAATGATGAACTTGGAGATGTTTCTTATAATTACAACCATATCCAAATGAAATTAGCAAGGCAACAAGATATAATGTTAAAACAAGAGCAATTATCTGTATTAGGTGAAATGGCTGGTGGTATGGCACATGATATAAATACTCCAATTTCTGCAATAAACACAGCAATTACAATGTTATCAAAGAAAACAACTGATGAGAGAGAAAAAGCAATATTAAATAATATGCAAGTTTCTACAGATAGAATTATAAGTATTGTAACAAGTATGAGAAACCAAGTTAGAAATATGGGTAGTGATGCTAAAGAAACATTTAGTTTAAATATGATGGCAAGTGATTTAAATGTAATTGTTCAAAATGAATTAAAAAAATCAGGATGTACATTTACAATTGATATTAAAGAAGAAATTTCAATATATGGAGAAAGAACAAAACTTGGACAAGTTTTAACAAACTTAGTAGTAAATGGTATACAAGCTTATAGTTCTAATGGAAAAAAAGGAAATGTAACATTATTTGCTAAAAAAGAATCAAACGATATATGCTTAATAGAAATAATTGATGAAGCTGGTGGTATTCCGGAAAAGGTTCAACCATATATATTTAACAATATAATGACTACAAAAGGCTCAAAAGGAACAGGTTTAGGTTTATACTTAGCAGCTACTGTTATAAAAGGCGTTTATGAGGGAACTATCGATTTTGAAACAGTAGTTGGCAAAGGAACGAAATTTATTATAAAAATACCAATGAAAGTGGAGGATAAAAAATAATGAGTATTGAAAATGAAGCTGAAAATGTAAACATCATATTAGTAGATGATGATGAAAACTATTTAGAGATGACAAAAATGTATTTGGAAGATAATGGAATGAAAATAACTACATTTTCAAATCCAGTTAAAGCACTTGACGTGTGCAAAAAGAAAAGGATTGATATAGTTTTATTAGACTATTTCATGCCACAAATGACAGGTGAAGAATTTGTAAAAGAATTAAGAACTGTAAATAATACTACATTAGTTATTTTACAAACAGGTTTTGCAGAAAAGAAACCACCAATTGAAATGCTTACAAACTTAGATATCCAAGGATATTATGACAAAACAAAAGAAATTGATGAATTATTATTGTTAACTTTATCCGCAATAAAAACTATAAAATTAATGAAATTAAATCAAAGACAAGAAATAAAAATTGATTTATTAAATTATAAAAAACAATTTTTAGGTGATTTAATAGTTGGTTTAGTGAATGAAGCAAAAGATCAATTATTTGCAATAAGTATAGCAAATAAAACAATTGAGGAAGAATCTAATTTATTTAAAGATGAAAACGGTGTTATAAATAGAGCTAATAATAAATTAGGTGAATTATTTGAAACAATTAATTTTGAAAGTATTGAAGTTGCAACTGCTGGAGAATTAATAAATGCAATTAATATACTTTTGAAAAATAAAAAGAATTCAGAAGGAATTAATTTAAAATACAATATTGAAACAGAAAAAATTGATAAAATAATTTATGCTACAGGAGTTGATACTTTAATATATGTAATTGTAGAAACTGTAAATTATTTTTTGAAAAAAGACATAAAAGATGTGGACATTACATTTGAAGAAGATGATAATAATTCTTATGTAAAAATATTAAATTCAACAACATATACTAAAGATTTTATTAAAACTATAGTTTTAATTTTATCTGGAAATAGTGATGTTGGAATAGATATAAAAGATGGAAAAATTACTTTGTCAGTACCAAAACCATCAAATGACTAAAACTTAAAATAATTAGGGAATTTTACTAAGATAAAATTATTATAGAATGTTCCTTTGAGCAAAGCAAGAAAGGGGAGTTTCTTATATGAAAAAGAGAAATGTAGTTACTCAAAAACCAATAATGAAAACTAAAACAGTTGTCATTTTAATAGTAATTTTAATTATATCAGCAATTTTGGGAATATATAAATTTTGTAGAGATTATCAAAAAGAACAAGAAAATATACCAGAACTTTATTTTTATGATGCCTATGGAACAGAAACAAAATTAATTCCAGTAGAATATTCTTGGGATTATAAAGGAAATGTTAGTAATTATAAAGATGATAATTATTTGAAAAAAGATTATAGTGAGCAAATTCCTGCTTATATAAATTGTAATTTAGAAATCGGAAAAGAAGAATATATTACTTCAAAAGAAAAATACAAAATAAATGAAATATATTGTGAAGAATATTTATATAAAAATGGAGAATATCAAAACGTAAGTGGTGGAACTGCAGTAACTGATTTTAAAGATAAATCAAAAATACAAGCAGGAGCATCATCATCTACAGAAGGAGATTTTCTTATAAAATATTATGTTCAATATAAAAAACAAGGATATGTAACTTATGTATTTAGAGCAAATAAACTAAATAGCAATTGTATTAGTGCATCAAAAAGTTTTGAAAATCTAAAACTTGAAAATAAAGAAAATATTGAAAAATTAGTAAAACAATTAAGATTTAATAGTTTAGTTAAAAGTGTAAATGTTGAAAATAATAATTTAATCCTTGAATATGAATATTATATAAATGATGATCTAATAACAAATAATACAATATTATTTTCATGCATAGATGATTTAGAAAATATTGTATATACAGCAACAAATAAAAAAACTATTTATTACAATGAAGAAACAAATCAATCAGAAAAAAGAGAATTAGGTGAAAAAATCGTGAATAGACAGTCTTTTCAGCAAAAAAATAATATAAATTTTCAGTATATAAAGAATTTTATCAATAAATAAAAATTTAGAAATTAAAAATTGAAAAGGGTGTGAATTTATGAAAAAGTTAAAAAAAGTTATAAAAATAATACTTATAGTAATAATTGCAATTTTTGTATTGTTTGGATTATATAAAACATTTAATTTTTATTATAAAAAAAGCATATATGCAAAAATTTATGAAAATATAAACAAAAACTATTGGGCAGAAGTTAAGTTTATAGAGTTATCTGAACCAGATAAAGTAGCTAGAAAAAATATATATTGGAATAATGAAAAATATTTGAAAGTTATATATGAGTATGCAAATTCAGATAAAAATAACAATCAAATTATGAGCAGAATTTTATATAAAGATAAAGATGAAAACATAGTTGTAACTACATTTGAAAATATGAATGAATTTAATAAAGATGTAGCTTATGTAAATGATAGTAACTTTGTTGGTGCACATTCAATATTTGAAACATATAATCCAGAATATTTTAATTATGGAGATAACTTAATAGAAAAAATAAAAAATAAATTTGTTGAAATATCATGGGCTCCAAACTTAATTACTTCCGAAAAATATGAAGGTAAAGAGTGCTACAAATTAGTTGAATATTTTGGAGGAACAAGTCCTGTTATAATAAGATATGTAGAAAAAGAAACTTTTCTACCAGTAGCAACAATAGATAAGCTAAATAATCAAAAAGAAGAATATAACTTCCAAGTTCGAGAAGTAACTGATGAAGAAATCGATTTACCAAATTTATCTAATTATTATGTAATGGTAAATTAAGAAATAAAGAGATAATTAATCATATGAAAGGAGAGAGTTGTACTTTAATAAGAAAGTGTTTTATACTTCTTATTAGATGAAGGCTTACACCAAACTTTGTAAACAAGTTTGTCCGAAACTTGGCACGAATTACAAAGTTATTAAATATTTACATTGTACAAGTGAAAAATATGGAAAAGGAAAAAGATACTTTAAAAAAGAAACATAAGAAACGGAAAAAGAGAAATATCAAAAAGAAAATACATAATGAAAACTAAATCAGTAGTAATTTTAGTTGTTATTTTATTAATTGCAGCAATATTGGGATTTTATAAATTTAATAAAGAATATCAAAAAGAACAAGAAAACATACCAACTTTGTATGCATATGATATAAATGGAAACAAAATAGAATTATTACCAGTAGAATATACATGGGAATATAAAGGAAATAAAAAAGAATTTAAAATGGCTGATGAAGCTATTGATGAAAATTTTAAAAACATGCAACCTGTATATTTAGATATAAAAAATAATAATTTTGAATATGCGCAAACAAAAGAAAAATATAAAATTTCTGCGATTTCTTCAACTACAAAATATGCAGAGGAGTCTATGCCTAGTTCTGGAACTACATATCAATATTCAGACACAAAATTTAATATTTTAAATGCTAGTGAACCAACAGTTGGAAAAACTGAATTTTATATTAATTTTGCTAAACAAGGTTCTGTAAGGTATGTTGCTAAAACTTTTGGAATTGATTTTTCAACTTGCAAAGAGCTTAAAGAATATATGAATACAAGTATAACTGATGAAAATAGAATAAAAGAAATGGTATCAAAAATGGATTTAAAAGAAATTTTAGATTCAGTCAAAGTTGATGGAAATAATTTAATTTTAGAATATGAATTTTATCCTTATTCAAAAAAAGTAGTAGGATATAATAATACTATTTTATTTACTTATATAGATGGATTAGAAAATATAATTTATACAGCAAAAAATAAAAAAGTAAGAGAAAATCAAATTATTGATAATAAATATACACCAAATGATTATGAAAGAGAAAACTTAACAATAAGCAAAAATGACATTGGACTAGACATAAATCAAATAAGAGAATATATAAAAAGAGAGGTGTAGTATATGAAAAAAATAATAAAATCAATAATTATAGTTTTAATATTAGCAGTAGTAATATTTTTTATATATAAGTCTTTTATGTTTATATATTTTAATAATATAATGTCAAAAGTGTATGAAAATAAAGATAAAAATTATTATGCGACAGTGACACAAATTGATTATTTAAATAATGCAAAAACAGAATTGAAATATTGGAATAATGACAAATTTTTAAAAGAAGAAAATAAATATTCTAGTATGAATAATACAGGGGAATATGTAGATGATAGTTCAAACTTAAGATTTGTGAATTATGAACAAAATTTGGATTTTATTCCACTAAAAACAGAAGATGGAAAAAAAGTTGCAAATATGGTGTATGGAACTTTAATAGGAAGTAAAGGACCCTTTGAAAATTATGGATATATGCTTGATTATACATCTTTTGAAGAATATGTTAGCAAAGCAAATTTTAAAGATAAAATAAATGCATATATTAATCTTTTTATGTTTGAAATTCCAACATATATAAAATCAGAAAATTATGAAGGAAAAGATTGTTACCTTTTAATCTGGGGTAAAGATAAGTATGATAGCATAAAAGTTTATATAGAAAAAAGCACATATTTACCGATTGCGTATATTGATGGACAAAATTCAAAAACAAATTATGATATAAATTTAAGAACTGTAACAGATGAAGAAATTAATTATCCGGATTTATCTGAGTATTATACATCTATTGTATATATAGAAAAATATTGGTGATTTGTAACCCAAAAAATATAAGTATAAAAATTATAAGCATATAAATTGAATATCATTTATAAAAATATATAATATTATACCTATAAAAATTTGAATTCAATATATTGTAAAGTTTATTTTTAAATGTTATAATAAATTTTACAATATGGGGGTGTATTTGGTTTCGACAGTAATGTAGAAGCATAAATAGCGAGTAGTGGGAGCACCTGGCCACTTAAAAAGGTGCGATTAACAATAAACGCTAATAACGAAGAATTAGCTTACGCTGCCTAGTTGCGGCGTCATCATTTTCTAGAATATCTACGGCTAGAAAAATGGTGTTAAATTAGTAGGAAACAAAGCAAATTGATGCTCTTACGATTTGTGGGTATTAAATATGAGCTACTTTTACTAAAATATGTTTGTTTATGTTAGTAAAGGGAAAATAAAAAACAAACTGCACTCGGAGAAATTTATGTGGAAGGATTATTGGACCGGAGTTCGACTCTCCGCACCTCCACCAATCAAAATTAAAATTGTATTAATAATATAAGGGAGTTTTTGAAAGATGAATGATATAAATAAAGAAAAAGATTTATCACAAGAAAATGAAGAAAAATTAGATTCTAATTTAGCTACAATAAAAAGTTATCTAGAAGCAAATGGATTTGATAGTAGCTGGGTAGAAAAATCATCTTATATGAGATATAATTTTAGTAGAGGAACTTCACCTTTTGAGTATACAGTTTTTTATTTTGATGAAAAAAGTAATGAATTAAAATCTAGAATAAAAGATGTTAGAGGTCCAAGTGATAAAAATTCTGAAAGAAAATTTACTTTTTATGAATATGGTAATGTTGTTGCTATGGAATCTTTAAATAAAAGAGTTTTAACAGAACAATTTCAAGCTGATCAATATTTTGCTGCTGGAGATTATGATAATGATGAACCAGATAGGTACCAAATTAAAAAAAATATATGTTATTTTGATAAAGTTGATGGAAAGCTATTAGTACGCGAAAATAGAAAAAGCCATGAATATTATATGAATGACGAAGGTAAAGACACTGTTTATTATGATGCAGAATATGAAGTAAAGGAAGAAGAAATAGCAAAAAGACTAAAAGAGTTTCCAAGAGAATATGCTTTTGTAGGTAATATAATGCAAATAAAAAGAGATGGCATAGAAAAAGAGAAACTAAAAAAAGATAATGATTCATTAAGAAAAATGTTAGATAGAACTCTTAAATTTGCAGAAAAAATAAAAGATAGTCGTATAGGATATTTGTTTTTTAGAAAAGATATTAATGAAGTATTAGGTGTCGAAAACAAAAAAGCCAAAAGATTACAAGATGGATATAGTGGACAAGGAGAAGATAGTAGTCGTTAATTACTTGCAATAAAGAGGATATGACAATTAAAAACTTTTTAAAATTACTGTAATATAAAAATTAAAAAAATCACTTGAAAAATTTTCAGAAATTTATTATAATACAAATAGTTTAAGAGGGAGTAACTATAAATTTACTAATCAACAATCTCGATTTTAAATCTGGTTAGTAAGCTCGTAAGAGAAGTGAGACTTTTAAAGAAATCTAGTATTTCTTTAAAGGTCTTTTTTGTTTTTTGAAAAAATAATATAAAGTTACTTCCTAGAAAAGACAAAAAATTTAATTTTAAAGATATAAAATAAAATTAGTATAAAATATTTGAACTTGTTTGATAAATAAAATATAATAAAAATATAAAAAATTAGAAAGCAAATTCAAATTTTAATAAATAAATTAGGAGGAAGGAAAAATGAATCAAAACTGGTTTAATTTAAGTATTGATGAAGTCCAAAGAAAACTTGACACTGATGTAGATTCAGGATTGAAAAAAGAAGAAGTTTCTAAAAGACAATCTCAATATGGATTTAATGAATTAAAAGCTAAAAAGAAAAAAAGCTTAATTCAAAAATTTTTAGAACAATTTAAAGATTTTATGATTATTGTTTTAATTATTGCAGCTATTGTTTCAGGAATTATTGGTGTTAAAGAGGGAGAAGGAATCACAGACACAATAATAATAATGATTGTAGTTGTTGTAAATGCAATAATTGGTGTGGCACAAGAAAATAAAGCTGAAAAATCATTAGAAGCTTTACAAAAAATGAGTAGCCATGTTGCAAAAGTAGTTAGAAATGGTAAATTGGAAGTTGTACAATCAAGAGAACTTGTGCCAGGTGATGTTGTTGTATTAGAAACAGGAGATTTTATACCAGCTGATTTAAGAATAATTGAAGCTGTAAATCTAAAATCACAAGAATCTGCTTTAACAGGTGAATCTGTACCAGTAGATAAAACTTCAGATAAAATTGAAGGAGATATACCATTAGGAGACAGAAAAAATATTTTATTTTCTTCTAGTTTAATTACTTATGGTAGAGGAAAAGGTATTGTTGTAGAAACTGGAATGGAAACAGAAGTTGGAAAGATTGCTGAAATGATAAATGAAACAGAAGATGAAGCAACTCCACTTCAAGTAAAATTAAATAATTTAGGAAAAACACTAGGAATTGTTGCATTAGTAATATGTGCAATTATATTTGTAGTAGGAACTATGTATGGAAAAGAACCAATACATATGTTTATGACAGCAGTTTCTTTAGCAGTAGCTGCTATTCCAGAAGGCTTAGCTGCAATATCAACAATTGTTTTAGCAATTGGTGTGCAAAGAATGGTAAAAAGAAATGCAATTGTAAAAAAATTACCAGCAGTTGAAACATTAGGAAGTGCAAGTGTAATTTGTTCAGATAAAACAGGTACTTTAACACAAAATAAGATGACAGTTCAAAAAATATTTGCAAATGGAAAATTACAAGGAATAGAAGAAATAGGAACATTAAGTGTTGAAGAAGAAACAGTTGTAGAATCTAGTATGCTTTGTAATGATACAAAAATTGCAAGTGATGGAAATTTAACAGGAGATCCTACAGAAACAGCATTAGTAGATATGGGATTAAAATTAAATTTTTCAAAAAATATATACAAAGAAAATCCAAGAGTAGCAGAAATCCCATTTGATTCAGATAGAAAATTAATGACAACTGTTCATAAAATTGGAGATAAATTTGTTGTATATACAAAAGGTGGAGTTGACGAACTTTTAAAATGCTGTGTTGCATATTCTAAAAATGGTGAAGTTCGTAAAGATTTAGAAAACTATATGCCAGAAATTCAAAAATCAAATAAAGAAATGGCTGAAAATGCACTTAGAGTTTTAGCAATGGCGTATAAAGAATTTAATCATCCATTAACAGAAGAAGATATGAAGAATTTAGAATCAGATTTAATTTTTGTCGGAATGGTAGGAATGATTGATCCACCAAGAGAAGAAGCAAAAGAAGCTGTTAAAAAATGTATATCAGCTGGAATAAAACCAGTTATGATTACAGGTGATCATAAAATAACTGCTATGGCAATTGCTAAAGAATTAGGAATTTTAAAAGATGGAGATGAAGCAGTTACAGGAACTGAACTTGAAGAAATGACAGATGATGAATTAGTTTCAAGAGTTAAAAATATTTCTGTATATGCGAGAGTTTCTCCTGAACACAAAGTTCGTATAGTAAAAGCTTGGCAAGCAAATGGTGAAATCGTTGCTATGACAGGTGATGGTGTAAATGATGCGCCAGCATTGAAAAAAGCAGATATTGGTTGTGCAATGGGTGTTGTAGGAACAGATGTAGCAAAAGAAGCAGCAGATGTTATATTAACAGATGATAACTTTGCAACAGTAGTATCTGCTGTTGAAGAAGGTAGAAGAATATATGACAATATATTAAAGGCAATTGCATTTTTACTATCTAGTAATGTTGGAGAAATAGTAGTATTATTTATAGCAATATTAATAACACCTTGGCTTGCAAATACATTTGGAATAACACAAGAATATATAAATTATTTAGAACCTTTATTACCAATTCAAATATTATGGATTAATTTGGTAACAGATTCATTACCAGCTTTAGCTTTAGCTTATGATCCAGCAGAAAAAGATGTAATGAATAGAAAACCTGCTAAAAATTCTAAAGGAGTATTTACAAAAGGATTATCATTTAGAGTTATTTATCAAGGAATAATGATAGGATTATTAACATTAATCGCATTTATTTGTGGATTAGCAACAAATTCACCAGACCAAATGGTGAAAATAGATACAGCTCAAACTATGGCCTTTGCAGTATTAGCATTTTCAGAATTAGTGCATGTATTTAATGTTAGAAATAACAAAAAATCAATATTCAAGTCAAATCCTTTTAATAATAAATATTTAATATTAGCGACTATAGTTTCAGCAGCTTTAATGTTTATAGTATTATTAGTACCAGCTTTAAGAAGTATATTTAGTATTGTTTTATTACCAGCAGATAAACTTGCAGAAACAATTGCTTTAATATTTGCACCAATTCTTATTGTAGAAATTATGAAATTTTTCAAGATAAATACAAGTAAAGATGAATAATCGAACAGCAAACTTTACATAAAATTGACAAAATTAGACTTTTATGTTATTATATAATACGTAGTAATAAACAACATGTTTTTTTGAGGAGGAGTATGAAACATGACTAAATTTGGTAGAGTTTTTAAATGGCGGAAAATAAGGTTAGAAGAGGAAATTTTTAGCGAACAGGGCTTTATTAAAGTTGATCCAACTATTCCTAATTTCTTTGCAAACGTATTTAAGATTGATTTGAATAACGAAATTGCAAAAGAATTTAAGGAAAAAGCTATTCTGTTAGCTGAAGAACAAGATGTATTAACACCTTTTTGGAGACCTACTTTAAACTGGGAAAGAACCAAGAAAACATTTTTCCCAAATTATGTGGAGAGGCCTCATTCATATGAATGGTGGATACAGGAAGTTGAGAACTTTAACTGGAATTTCGTACATAAGGTTGATATTGGTTATGAGTTTCAGTATCAGTTGTTTTGTATCTGGTTAATTAACTATTGGGTTGAAAAAAGACAGCTCGAAGTTAATGACGCGGTAAGATTGCTGTGTGGTGGAGAACCATATGGTGAGAAAATTACTGATATAGAAAAAGCAGCGTTGATAATGGAGAAACCAACTGATTCAATTTTGTTGAAGGATAGTGATGGAGAAGGCTTCTATTTCGCTGGAGCTGTAACTCCAAACTATGAACAAGCAAGGAGTATAACGCTTCAGACAATACAAACGTTGCATGAAACTAAGACAACTGATCAGTGGCAAAACTTAAAACCGTGGTTAGTGTTTGAGTTCAAGTAATTTTATTTTGACGCAAATTTGTTCTAGCTGTAGAATGAATGGATTGCTGACAAGGTACATTGTGTACTTTGCCAGCAATTTTATTATATAATAGAAAGCACTTTTCATTTTTTTTATATAAAAGCTTATGCCCAAAAAACTTTTATATAAATAAAATTAGAATATTAAACTTGCAAAAATGCTAAAATATAGTATAATGTCATGGGGAGTGAAAATTATGTTATATAATGTCGATGATGATAAAACAGAAGAAATTGAAAATGAAGATATTAACTTTGAAGAAACACCGAGAAGTTTAAATAAAAGAAAAATAGTAGGATTAATATCTGCTGTATTGATATGCTTGTTAATTCTATTAGGAAGTTTTTTACTTACATATCATGGAATGGGAAAAAAAGAAAATGCTAAAGAAGAAAGTATGGTAAGTAATATTGCTGAGAAAAATAATATAGCTGAAACATTAAACACAAGTAATACAGAAGCAACTGGTGTGACAGTTAATTTTAATAATGAAAAAAAAGAAAATAGTTCAAACGATAATATGGTTTCAATAACTGATCCTACAGAAAATGAAGATAAAAAAGCTTTGAAATATACAGGAGAACATTCACAAATACCAGTACATTCAGAAGAAAATATACAAAAAGGCTTTGTTCCCGGAGAAAATCCGAATGCTCAAGAAGAAATAAAACAAATATATTCTTCAAAAGAAAAACAAGTTTATTTAACTTTTGATGATGGACCATCAAAAGAAATAACGCCTAAAATATTAGATGTTTTAAAACAAGAAGATGTTTTGGCTACATTTTTTGTTTTGGGAAGTAGAGTAGAACTTAATCCAACAATATTGCAAAGAGAATATAATGAAGGACATTATATTGCAAATCATGGATATTCGCATAAATATTCACAAATTTATTCAAGTGTTGAATCTGTATATGATGAATATATGAAATGCCAACAAGCAGTTCAAAATGCTTTAGGAAATCCTAATTATTATACAAGATTATTTAGATTTCCAGGGGGATCTAGTGGTGGAAAATATAATGATTTGAAAGCAAAAGCAAAACAAGATTTGAATTCTAAAGGAATTGTATCAACGAATTGGAATTCCTTAACAGGAGATGCAGAAGGAATTACAGACAAACAAAAATTAATAGATAGAATGATAAAAACAATTGGAAATAATCAAAGTGTTATATTGTTAATGCATGATGCAGGAGATAAATCTTATACTTTAGAAGCATTACCAGAGGTTATTAAATATTTTAAAGATAGAGGATATGTATTTAAGAATTTTTATGAAATTTTTAATCAATAAGCAATGGAAATAGTAATATAATAAAATTAAAATAAAAAACAAAACAAGGAAGCTTTTTAGGGCTTCCTGCTTTGTTTAGGAATTGATGCTGAAAGGTTTCTCGCTTTTCAGTTGATAGTAGCGAGAAAAAGCATAATTGATTTGAAATAGAATGACTTTAAAAACTATGCTTTAAAGCATGTTGCAATAATTGGTCCAAATCCATTGAATCCATTGATATAAAAGGCTTTGTAGGATCTTCTAAGAAGTCCAAAACAATCTTTTTGGGACGTTTTGCAACAACTCTATACTGCTCTGCAATTTTTTTTGATTGTTTCTGTGTGATAAAACAGCGCGGTTGTAGCATACTATCAATAAATTTGTAAAAATATAGAGCCTTGATTTTTGATGTTGCCTCTGAGCTTTCGTATGCAGGTAATACCCAGCTGTTACTGGCAAACTCTGCAACAATAAAAACATATTTGTATGTTGCTGTTCCACCAAGGATTTTCTTTTTGATAGCATCTTGCAGTAGATCTTTCATTTCTTTTTTGAATGATTTAAAACCAAGATTTTGAAAAAGGAGATTAATGTAATAATATAATCTTTTTCCTTCTGGTTCCAAATTTCTTTTCACATACTGTAAGCTAAAATCGTTTGCTTTGTTTGATACCGAGATGTGATCCGAAATGATAAGCTCCCAGTAGCCATCCTTGTTATGATGTGAATTTAAATACTTTAAAATGTTTCTTTTAGTGCTTTCTAAATCAAATTTCCGATTACTCATAGTGAGAATCTCCTTTCATGTAAATAAAATTTTAGGTTACTAAATTTAATTATAGCATGGAAATACAAAATAGTCAAAAAATAGAAATATAGAAATAAAGTGCATAATGCTAGATATTTGCAATGTTAATGATGAAATTTTAATAAAAATGAGTAAAAAATCTTGACAACTATATAGTGGTATGTTATTATTATTAATGTCAATTACATATGTATGCGGTAGTGGCGGAACTGGCAGACGCGCTAGACTTAGGATCTAGTGGGAGACCGTGGGGGTTCAAGTCCTCTCTACCGCACCAATTAAAAAACAATCAGAAAATAAAATCTGGTTGTTTTTTTATTTGAAAAATAACATAAAAAAATTCAAAAAATTAAGTTAAATTGCTAGAAATATGGTAGATAAAATTATATAATCAATATATGTAAAATAGTTGAGGAGGAATAGTGATATGGAATTTTTAAAAGATCCTAATAATCAAAATTATATAAAGGATACAAATCCTTATGAAAAATTTGAAAAGATAGATAATGATATATTGTCTTTTTATATGAAATATAATCAATTAAAAAACATATATAGACAAGGATGGTTAAAAGTAAGAATAGGATTAGAACATAAAGAAAAATGCGAATCTATAGCAGATCATTCTTTTTCAGTAGCTTTACTTGCATTAACAATAATAGAAAAAAATAAATTAAACTTAGATGCTTTCAAGTGTATAAAGATGGGAATTGTACATGAATTAGGTGAGGTATATGCAGGTGATTATACTCCTTATGATAATATAACAAAAGAAGAAAAACACAAAAAAGAAAGAGAAGCAATATTAAAAGTCTTACAATCATTAGATGAAAATAATGATTATTTAAATATTTGGGAAGAATATGAAAAACAGGAGACAGAAGAATCAAGATTTATAAAAAATATAGATCAACTTGAATTTTTATTACAAGCTTGTGCTTATGGATATGATGCAAAATATTTTGAAAGATCTTTGAGTAAAATTACAGATCCTTATTGTAAAGAAATTGCTATGTCAGCAGTAAAATCAACAGATGGAAATAAAAAGCCAAAAGTTGTAGGATAAAAAAAGTTGATAATTAAAAAAAATTGTGATACAATTCACCAAAAAAGAAAATAATAATATAAAGCCAGATATTAGTAATTTGCAATTCGAATTAAAATAAGGGTGGATTTATAAAATGAATTATAAAATGGAATTTAAAAATTTGTATGAAGATATATTTAGTGGAGAAAAATATAGAATAAAAAGACAAGTACCAAATATGCTAACACTAATTAGAGGAATATTAACACCAATATTAATGATTATTGCAGCTGTTACTCAAAAAATAGAATTAGCATTTGCAGTTATAGTAATATCTTCACTTACAGATTGTATTGATGGATGGTTTGCTAGAAAATATGAAGTTACAAGTGAATTTGGAGCTACTTTAGATACAGTATGTGATAAATTATTTACTTTATTTGTTATAGTTCCAATATTTTTAAGTTCTACTAAACATTTCTTTTGTGTATTGCTATTAGAATTAATAATAAGTATTATAAATGTGACATTAAAAATTAAAGGTCGTAAACCAAAATCAAGTATATTAGGAAAAGTAAAAACCGTTATATTAGATTGTTCAGTAGGATTATGTTATTTAAAGTATCTAATATTTATAGATAATAGAGTTATTCAAATAGCACTAGAAATAACAATAGCAATGCAAATTATAACAATAATAGGCTATATAAAAAATTATTTAGTTCAAATGAAAGATGAAAAAATTAATCTACAATAAAGATTGGAGAGATAATCGAATTGAGTTCAATAACCAAAAAAGCATTAGCACAATCTTTGAAAAAAATTATGGCAACAAAAGAGGTAAATAAAGTAACAATAAATGATATTACAGAAGATTGTGGCGTAAATAGACAAACATTTTATTATCATTTTACAGATATATATGATTTGTTAGAATGGATTTATAAAAATGAAGTAATCGAAAAGATTGAAAAAATTGAATCTGGAAATCTTTCAGAAACATGGCAAAATGGTTTCTTATATGTTTTTGAATATATTTTAGAAAATAAAAAATTTGTACATAATACATATAACTCTGTAAGTAGAGAGAGTTTATTAAAATTTATATATAAACAAACTAATAATTTAATTACCAAAGTAATCGAAGAAAAATCTAAAAATATTAGTATAAATGAAAGTAATAAAAAATTTATTTCAAATTTTTACAAATATGCCTTTGTAGGCGTTGTTCAAGATTGGATTGAAAAGGGTATGATAGAAGAACCTAAAAATATTGTAAATAAATTAGGTATTATGTTAGATGGAGAATTTGAAAGAGTAATAGGAAAATTATCTATGTAAAATAGTAGTAATTAGAAATTATGGAAGAGAAAAAATAAGAACGAATAAAAGCAATAACTAAAATAAGTGAAAATAGCAAATGTAAAAAAGAAAAATAAATAACAATATAAATTAAATTTATAAATATAAAATTAAATAGAAAAGCATTTTTGTAAAAAAATTATACAAAATGCTTTTTTTGTTTATTGAAAAATAGTATTGTTTGCAATAAGATGCAAATAATAAAACAAAGGAGGAAATAAAAATGTATTATAGTAGTGGAAATTATGAAGCTTTTGCTAGGCCTAAAAAACCAGTAGATGTAGATAAAAAATCAGCATATATAGTTGGTTCAGGATTAGGTGCTTTAGCAGCAGCTTGTTTTTTAGTTAGAGATGGCCAAATGGAAGGAAAAAATGTTCATGTTTTAGAAAAAGAGCCAATACCAGGTGGAGCATGTGATGGATATTTGTACAATGACATAGGATATACAATGCGTGGTGGTAGAGAAATGGATAATCATTTTGAATGTATGTGGGATTTATTCCGTTCAATTCCATCAATAGAAACAGAAGGTGTAAGTGTATTAGATGAATATTATTGGTTAAACAAAGAAGATCCAAATTATTCTTTAATGAGAGCAACAGAAAATCGTGGAGAAGATGCACATACAGATAAGAAATTTAATATTTCAGATAAAGGTGCAATGGAAATAATGAAATTGTTTTTTACACCAGATGAAGACTTATATGATAAAAGAATAGATGAAATTTTTGATAATGAAGTATTGGATTCAAATTTTTGGCTATATTGGAGAACAATGTTTGCTTTTGAAAATTGGCATAGTGCTTTAGAAATGAAATTATATATAAAAAGATATATTCATCATATTGGTGGATTACCAGATTTTACAGCACTTAGATTTACTAAATATAATCAATATGAATCAATGATTTTACCAATGATAAAATATTTGGAAGGATTTGGTGTTCAATTCCATTATGGAACAAAAGTAGAAAATGTTTTATTTGATATTACAGAAAATAAAAAACAAGCAAAAACAATTGTTGTAATAAAAGATGGAAAAGAAGAAAATATAGATTTGACAGAAAATGATTTAGTATTTATTACTAATGGTGGTTGTGTTGAAAATTCAACTTTTGGTAGTCAAAATACAAAGGCAGAATTTAAATCTGAAATAAAACCAGGTGGTGGCTGGGATTTATGGAGAAAAATTGCAAGTCAAGATAAAGCTTTTGGAAATCCAGATAAATTCTGTTATGATCCAGAACAAAGTAATTGGATGAGTGCAACAGTTACAACTTTAGATGAAAAAATTGTACCATATATTAAAAATATATGTAAAAGAGATCCATTTAGTGGAAGAGTTGTAACAGGTGGAATTGTTACAGTAAAAGATTCTAGTTGGCTATTAAGTTGGACTTTTAATAGACAACCACAATTTAGAAGTCAACCAAAAGGACAATTAGTAGGTTGGATATATGGATTATTTAGTGATAAACCAGGAGATTATATAAAGAAACCAATGAGAGACTGCACAGGTAAGGAAATTTGTATGGAATGGTTATATCATTTAGGAGTTCCAACTGATCAAATAGAAGAATTGGCAACAAATAGTGCAAATACAGTTCCTTGTATGATGCCATACATTACAGCCTTCTTTATGCCAAGAGCTAAAGGAGATAGACCACTTGTTGTGCCAGAAGGTTGTGTTAATGCAGCATTTTTAGGACAATTCGCAGAAACAGAAAGAGATACAATTTTTACAACAGAATATTCTATAAGAACAGCTATGGAAGCAGTATACACTTTATTAGACATAGATAGAGGAGTTCCAGAAGTTTGGGGAAGCACTTATGATATAAGAGATTTATTAAATGCAACTGTTAAACTAAGAGATGGAAAATCAATTGAAGAAATGAAACTTGGATTTACAGAAGAAATTGTATTAAGAAAGGCTTTAAAAACAATCAGTGGAACTGATATAGAAAAATTATTAAAAAAATATAATGTAATTAAATAATAAAAAAAGCTATATAAATAAAATTAAACATTAAATCACAATAATTATGAACTATGAAAATTTTGTTCAAGATTATTGTGATTTTTTTATTTGTTCTCTTTTGTTATTATGAATAATATGGTATAATAATAACCGATTTAAAAGAAGAGGAATGAGTATGGAAAAATCAAAATTAAAGCAAAAATATAAAATTGTAGAAACTTTATTTGATAATATGGGAAAAGACCATGTAAGTGAATATTCTGCACAATGTGCATATTATACAATACTTTCATTTATACCATTCATAATATTACTTATCACATTAATCCAATATACAGGAATGGAACCTCAAACTTTATTTGATGTTATATCAAAAATTATTCCAGAAAATATGAATGATATGATTGTTGGGGTAATTCAAGAAGTTTATTCAAAATCAATTGGTACAATATCGATATCAATAATTTTTACCATCTGGTCGGCCGGTAAAGGTTTTTTTGCCTTGACTAAAGGACTGCAATCAGTTTATAATACTAGAGGCAAAGAAATAACAACATATATATATTTAAGGGCAAAAGTTATATTAGAAACAGTATTATTTATTATTTTAATAGTCGCAGGGTTAGTAGCTTTGGTGTTTGGACATAGTTTAAGAAATATTATTCAAGATAAATTTGAAGGAATGCCAAATTATAGTTTAATAGCAAGTATTATTACAAAAATAGGTTTTGTAATAGCAACTATTTTTATATTTATACTGCTATATAAATTTATGCCAAAACACAAAGTAACTTTCAAAAGTCAAATTATAGGAGCAATTTTTGGTGGTATTTTACTTAATATAATTTCTTTTGTATTTTCAAGATATTTAGATATATTTAAAGGATTTTCAATTACTTATGGAAGTTTAACAACATTAATGCTTATAATGATGTGGACATATTCATGCTTTTATGCAGTATTTCTAGGTGCAGAATTAAACAAATTAATAAACACTTATAAAAAGGATATACTATCATAAATAAAAATTTTATAAAGGGATAATGTTAAATGGAAATTAAATTAAATGAAAATAAAGAAATTGTTGAAAAAATAAAAGAGGGATTAAAGCAAAAAGGTGGATATTGCCCATGTAGACTGGAAAAAAATGATGATACTAAATGTATGTGTAAAGAATTTAGAGAGCAAATAAAAGATCCAGATTTTGAAGGGTATTGCCATTGTATGTTGTATTATAAGAAAAAATAAATTTACAGGAGGAAAAAATGATAAATCTAACAAATGAAAATTTTGAAAAAGAAGTAATAAGTTCAAAAAAAACAATTTTGGTAGATTTTTGGGCTAGTTGGTGTGGACCTTGTCAAATGATAGCACCAATTGTTGAAGAAATATCTAATGAACTTTCAGAAAGAATCGAAGTAGGAAAACTAAATGTAGATGAACAACCTGAAATAGCTATAAAATATGATGTTATGAGTATACCAACTTTAATATTGTTTAAAGATGGCAAAGTTGTTAATACAATTATTGGATATCATAGCAAAGAAGAAATATTAGATTTTATAAATTCTAGAATTTAACAGTAATAATTTTCTTTTGTTTGAAAAAAATAATAATAAATTGAGGAAAATAATTTTTATAATCAAAATTATTTACTACCATATCTTTTAAAAAAATAGAAAGGATAAAATTTATTATGAGATATTTTAGAAAGAAAAATACAACTAGCAATGGAGAATTCGTATGTTCATATTTTAGTTGGTTGAATTTAAACAAACAAAAAGAAAATGCAGAAAGATTAAGTGAAATTACAGGTGACAGAAAAAGCAAAAAATAAATATTAAAAAATATCAATTTTATTTTAAATTAACTAAAATTTAAAGTAACTAAAACATAAAATAATATATATATATTATAAATAAATTAAAGAAGGAGGTATAGATTATATATTTAAAATTTAAGGCGAATTTTAAATATATAATAAAAGAAAAATGAGTTTTATTGAAAATATTATTTCACAATTGCAACAAATTGATGCATTTGTTTTATTATTTAGACTAGTAATTATAGTCGTTTTAGCAGGTCTAATAGGTTGGGAAAGAGAATCTTGGAACAAACCAGCAGGTTTAAGAACACATGTATTGCTAGGAATTAGTGCTGTTTTGATAGCTTTTCTAGGTGTGAAAATGAGTGAAGCAACAGGAGCTGATGCAAGCAGAATACCAGCACAATTATTATCTGGTATAGGATTTTTAGGTGCAGGTACAATTTTAAGAGATGGCTTTAATGTAAAAGGATTAACAACAGCTGCATCTCTTTTAACAGTAACATGTATTGGATTATGTTTAGGATTTGGAGAGTATATAATTGCTATTGTAGCAACACTAATTACATATATAATTCTATCTTATTCACATTTGGTTTCAGATAACTTAGAAAAGTTCCCAGTTTTAAGGTTTGAAGTAGCTTGTAGTGATCCTAAAAGTGTAGCTAAAGAAGCAAAAGAAATATTTGAAAAAGATAAAATAGAAATGATTAAATTAGATATAAATAATACTGGTAAAAAATCATTCTTAGAATTAACAGGAAGAGCACCTGCTAAAGTAAAGAAAAATGATGTTATTTCGAAATTATTAGATTTAGAAGATGTTACTGGTGTTAGTGATTTAGATACAGAAAAATAGCTTTTTGTATATAAGAATAAAATAATTAATAATTGATAAAAATTTAGATACATTAGATAATAGGAGAAAATAATGAATATGGAAGAAGTAAAAAATGCAGCAAATTGGTGCTTAAATTGTAAATTAAAACCTTGTAGTACAAAGGGTTGTCCTATGAGAACTAATATACCAGAATTTATTACAGAAATAAAAGAAGAAAACTTTGAAAGAGCATATCAAATATTACAATCAAATAATATTTTTAGTCATATTTGTGGAATTGTTTGCCCACAAGAAGAACAATGTGAAGGAAGTTGCGTTAGAGGAATAAAGCAAACTGCAACTAAAATAGGAGCATTAGAAAGATTTGCAAATGAATGGGCAAAAAGTAATAATTGCAAATCTAATATAAGTAAAAAAGAATATAATGGTAAAAATATTGCAATTATTGGTTCAGGACCTGCAGGATTAGAATGTGCAGTTGAACTTTTAAAAGAAGGTTTTAAAGTAACAATATTTGAAAAAGATGAAAAATTAGGTGGAATTTTAACTTATGGAATTCCAGATTTTAGACTTTCAAAAGATATTGTAAAAAATATAGTTGAAACTATAGAAAATTTAGGAGCTGAAATAAAATTAAATTCAGAATTAGGAAAAGACTTATCTTTAGAAGATTTAAGAAAAAATTATGATGCTGTATTTTTAGGAATTGGTGCAACTAAGCCGTCTATGTACAAAGTTTCAGAAGAAAGTTTATCTAGTGTATATGATTCAGATACTTTTTTAAGAGCTTATAATAATAAAGAATTTATAAAAAATCTTGGAAAAGTTGTTGTAATTGGTGGTGGAAATGTTGCAATGGATTCTGCAAGATCTGCTATAAAGATGGGAGCAGATGAAGTGAAAATTCTATATCGTAGAGATAGAGAACACATGCCTGCAAGAGAAATTGAACTAGATGAAGCAATCGAAGATGGTGTTAAATTTAATGAATTAGTTAGAGTTATTTCTGCAAATGTAGAAAATGGAAAAATGGTAAGTTTAAATTGCATAAAAACAGAAATTGTTGATTCAAAAGCAAAAGATGTAGAAGGAACAGAATTTGTAGAAGAGGCAGATACTTTAGTTTTTGCTATTGGTCTAAAACCAAATAAAGAAGTATTAGAAGCACAAGGAATTGCACTTAATGAATGGGGAATGATTGAAATTGATGAAGATGGAAAAACTAATTTAGATAATGTATATGCAGGTGGAGATGATACAGAAAGTAAATCTACTGTTTGTAGAGCATTAGCCGCAGGAAAAAAAGCTGCTAATGGAATTATAAAAAATTTAGTATAAAATTTTAATGTAAAAATGTAAAAGGAAAGAACCTCCAAAGCCAAGTAGCTTTAGAGGTTTCTTTTTGTTTAAAACATTTCATTAATAAATTTGCATAAAATGCATCAGAGCTGAGAAAAAATAGCTTCTGAAGATTCTGCTTTGGTGTGAAAGGTTATTTCAGTATCACACACGCTTCTGGTAAGAGCAACCTGATGTGTTGCAAACAGGATAATTCTTTTTTTGTCTTCCTGGCAGTAGTCACAAATAAACCTCAGAACTTTTGTTGCTGTTGCATCGTCTAAGCCACTTGTAACTTCATCGAAAGCGATTATCTGCTGGTCTTTCAAATGGTAAAGAACTTTTGTAATCAAGAGCCTCTGTTGCTGACCTGTTGAGAATTCTTTAAAGGTTTTCTTGCTTAAATAATTCAGGACAAGACTATCTTTTTTGGATTCTTCAATATTACTAGCATGCAACATAACTAAAATATCGTCAAATAAAGTCAGCTCTTTTAACAGATACAGAAGCTTTTCAAAGTCGCAATTCATTTCATCAGATACATCATCCAAAATTATTTCAGACAATACACTGTTACAGCCAAGTGTTGACCTTGCTTCGAGAATAACAGAATTAAGATAACCACTAGTATTCTTGAAAGAAACAGGACTGTTTTCTAATTTAATTTTACCAGTCAACAGTTTCATTATTGTACTTTTACCACAACCAGTATGGCCATTTACCAGTACAATATTTCCTGTTGAAATTGAAAATCCATCAGAAACGGTCAGCTTAAATACATCACCATTTGAGGTGTAAGAAAAATTAAATGGTGAAATAGTTATACTATTAATATCACTATTTAATTCTTCTTCTCTTAACTTAATTTCCCTGTCATAGCAGTCAACGATGAGTTTGTATTCCTCAAAGTATACTTCCATGTCACTTGTTATATCCAGAATGTTTTCAAAATTTGACAAGATATTCTGAATTTTTCTGAGCAAAACATCATATACAGATGTTGTAGCTACTACATCCAAAATAACTGTTGCTGTTAATGGTTTACCTTTCAATTTTAAGAATGCAATTAACATCATGAATGTGAGAAGAACTAAACTCCTAAGTAAAAAGTTAATATTCATATCTAAGTTCAAGGATTTTTTTTCTTTAATATTGTTAGAAATACAATCTTTAAACTTGTTTGCATGGTAATTAAAATCCTTTTTCTCAATAGGAATCAAATTCCTTAAGTCATTTAAAAAATTCTCTTCATTTTTTCTGAGTTCTCGCATTTTTTTTCGGTACTTGTTTCTCTGGTTAATCCGAACTTTTAAAAGTACAACATACAATGTCGCACATATCAGAAGAATTCCAAAGAATGTTAATGTTAATTTAATATCTTTTGATTCATTGAATTCGATTAACATTAAACTTACTGTCATTACAAACATTGTAGCAGTATCTACGAACGCCGTTGGTATATTTTTGTAAAGATTGTGGACAAGTGATATATATTCTTTAATTCCAAAGATTAAATCACTCGTTGTAAGCAATTTCTCATCTTTATATACCTTATCTCTGGTAGCATCTACAATTTCAATAATACTACCATTGAGTAAGCTTTTATAAAGATTGTCAATGTCTGCGTTTTTTAAATCGTAGAAAGTTCCTTTTACAGAATTAAGCACATCTTTGGAAAAGTACAGTACTAAACACACTAAACATAAAAATGTGTTTTTTCCTGCCCAATACTGTGATCCTTTTAACGTAAAGCTAAATAAGTCAAATATAGCAGAACTTATTAAGTTAAAAGCGATTAAGCCGAATAAAGGCTTTTTTACTTCTGCTGGGATTTTAGTTGATTTGTGATATGTTGCTAATTTGTACGTTTTCCGTACGATCTCTTTTTTGTTGTTTCTTGCCATTGATTCTTTCTCCTCTCTAATTATTTATTTTTCAATGTGCTAAACAAGATACTTTCCTAAGAGTGTTAGTATAACAACTTCTATAAATGAAAAATACTTGTAATTTAATTTTAACATGATATGTAGAAGTTTACAATTCTTGAAAATTTATGTAAATCATGATATAATAAGTATGTTGATACAAAACAAAAAGTGTGGCTATGTAAGTAATTACAAAGTCACACTTTTCTTTTGGGCAATTGCCAAAGAACAAATGCACGTATAAATAGATTTGAAAAATTATGAAAATCAAATATTAATGCATTTTTGTTCTCTAAATAGATTAAGAATCATTTTTGCTTTTTGCTATATCTATGATGTCTTTTTTGATGATCCTTGATCTCTGGTAAAAAAATCTTTGTGGAGCATTTGCTCCGTCTCGGATTTAAGTTTACTTCTGAAAGTAACAAGAGTTCTAACCAACCAGGATGCCCATGAAGTTTTAAACGAATTGAGTCCTTACCGGATTCGTTTGAAAAAATGTTGCAAATCTCATAATGTTTGAAAAAACCGACTTCGTCAAGTTCTTCGTGAAAATTTAACTTTTGCATATCAATTGTAGAATATAACTCATACTTTCCCCAGATGAGGATTATTCCACAATATGTAACGAAGATATTAGTTTCATTTAGATTTGCAAACAGGTTGATTAAAGAATCATTCATTACTGCAACGGCATGGTTGTAACAGTCACGGTAATAGAGTTCTGTTCTAGGACCATTTTCAGATGTACGAACAGTACGATGAATAGAACGTACCAGACTATTGATAGGAGAATCATCACTAAACTTGAAAATATATTCTTCATATACAGTTATAGTTCTGATTTCTTGTGTCCCAATAGCTAAGGTTACTTTCTTTGATTTTTTCCGGTGTACTTTTTCAAAAAGTACTTCTTTTTCAGATTTTTTTCCCATTGGGTAAAATCTCCCTTCTAATTTTTTGTAGGAATTGATTATAGCACGATTTACATAAAAAGTCAAAAATGAGTGTTGACAAATAAAGGTAAACGGTGGTATTATAATTATATTAAAATAAAGATTAAAATGAAAAGCAAAGACAAGGACAAGATAAATAATTAAGCTTTTAGAGAGCTAATAGATTTGGTGAAATATTAGTAAGTCAATTTTTATTTATTATCACCTTAGAGCTAATTGTTTGAAAGATTATAAAAATTTATTAAAACAATTCGCATAGCCATGCGTTAAAAGGAAAATGAGATATTGAATAATATTTATTATTCAATAAAATAGGTGGTACCACGGAAATAGAGCTATTTCGTCCTAGTTGGATGAGATAGTTTTTTTGTATTTGCACAGAATTTTTTCAAAATTTAAAAATGTTTATAATAATTTTATATAAAGGAGAATGGATATGAGTGAAGAAAAACAAGAAAAAGTTGATTATGGTGCAACTTTAAATTTACCAAAGACAGATTTTCCAATGAGAGCAAATTTGCCAGAGAATGAACCAAAAATTCAAGAAAGCATTTTTGAAAATGATTTATATGAAAAAATGCTAAAGAAAAATGAAGGAAAAGAACCATTTGTTTTACATGATGGACCTCCTTATGCAAATGGAGAAATCCATATTGGACATGCTTTAAACAAAGTTTTAAAAGATACAATTGTAAGATATAAAAACTTACAAGGATACTACACACCATATATTCCTGGATATGATACACATGGTATGCCAACAGAGAAAAAAGCAATAGAAAAATTAGGTTTAAATCGTGATGAAATACCAGTAAATGTTTTCAGAGATACTTGTAAGAAATTTACGGAAGACTACAAAGATAAACAAACAGAAGGATTTAAAAGATTAGGTGTATTAGGTGATTGGAAACATCCATATATAACATATCAACCACAAATGGAAGCAAAGCAAATTGGCGTTTTTGCTGGTATGTACAAAAAAGGATATATATATAAAGGTTTAAAACCAGTTTATTGGTGTACTGATTGCGAAACAGCTTTAGCAGAAGCTGAAATCGAATACAAAGATGTAAGTGCAATTACAGCATTTGTAAAATTTCCAGTAAAAGATAGCAAAGGATTATTTGATGAAAAAGATTCTTATGTTGTAATTTGGACAACAACACCATGGACTTTACCAGGTAATACTGGAATTGCAGTAGGTTCAGAATTTACTTATGCTGTTGTTGAAGCAAATAATGAAAAATTAATATTTGCAAAAGAATTAGTAGATACAGTAATGCAAAAAGCTGGAATCGAAGATTATAAAATTGTTAAAGAAATAAAAGGTGAAGATTTAGAAGGTGTTATATGCCGTCATCCATTCTTAGATAGAGATTCAAAAGTAGTAACAGGTAGCGAAGATACAGTAGATGTAGAACTTGGCACTGGTTCTGGTTGTGTACACTGTGCACCAAGTTATGGTAAAGAAGACTATTTATTAGGTTTGAAAAAAGGTTTAGATATTATAGTTACAGTTGATAGCAAAGGTGTTCAAAGAGGTGAAGGTGCAGGTCAATTTAAAGATATGTACTATGCTAAATCAAACAAAGAAATAGTAAAATGGTTAGATGAAAATAATTTATTATTAGCTAAAGAAGATGTAATGCACTCTTATCCACATTGTTGGAGATGTAAACATCCAGTAATTTTCAGAGCAACAAGTCAATGGTTTGCATCTGTTGATGGATTTAGAAAAGAAACATTAGAAGCAATAAAAACAGTAAAATGGATTCCATCTTGGGGTGAAGAAAGAATTTCAAAAATGGTAGAAGACAGAAATGATTGGTGTATTTCTCGTCAAAGAACATGGGGAGTTCCAATTCCAGTATTTTATTGTAAAGACTGTGAAAAAGAATACGTTACAGATGAAAGCTTAGAAAAAATTCAAAATATCTTTAGAGAAAAAGGATCTAATGCTTGGTTTGATTTAACAGAAAAAGAATTAATGCCAGAAAATGCAAAATGTCCAAATTGTGGATGTACAGAATTCAAAAAAGAAAAAGATATTATGGATGTATGGTTTGATTCTGGTTCTACACATGAATCTGTTTTAGCAGAAAGAGGACTTCCACCAGCAGATTTATATTTAGAAGGTAGTGACCAATATAGAGGTTGGTTCCAATCATCTTTATTAACATCTGTTGCTAATTTTGGAAAAGCACCATACAAACAAGTATTAACACATGGATATACTGTTGATGAACAAGGAAGAAAGATGTCTAAATCAATTGGAAATGTTGTAGCACCACAAGAAATTATAAAAGAATCAGGTGCTGATGTTTTAAGATTATGGGTGTTATCTTCAGATTATCAATCAGATGTTAGTGTTTCTAAAAACATTATAAAACAAGTAACAGAAGTTTATAGAAAAATAAGAAATACAGCTCGTTATATTTTAGGAAATATATCAGATTTTGATGTAGAAAAACCAGTAGAATATAGCAAATTACAAGAAATAGATAAATGGGCATTAGCTAAATTAAATAAATTAATAGCAAAATGTATAGAAGCATACGAAACTTATGCTTTCCATGATGCATATCAAGCAATCAACCAATTCTGTGTTGTTGATATGAGTGCATTCTATCTAGATATTATAAAAGATAGATTATATACATCAAAACCAGATGCAGTAGAAAGAAGAGCAGCACAAACAACTATGTATGAAATTCTTTCAAGTTTAGTTAGAATTTTAGCACCAATGACATGCTATACAGCAGAAGAAATTTGGAAATATATGCCTCATAAAAAAGATGAAAATACAGAAAGTGTTATGTTAGACTACTATCCTAAAGTAAAACCAGAATATGATAATGATGAATTATTAGCAAAATGGGATAAATTAATTTCTGTAAAAAATGAAGTTGCTAAAAAGCTAGAAGTAGCAAGAGCTAACAAAGAAATTGGATTAGCATTAGCTGCTAAAGTTACAATTTTTGCTGAAGGAAATGAATATGAATTCTTAAAAGGAAAAGAAGAATTATTAAAAGAAATATGCATTGTTTCAGAAGTTGTATTAAATGAAAACAGAAGAAATGAAGATACAGAAGTAGCAATTGGTGTAAAAGTTGAACCAGCAGAGGGCCAAAAATGTGAAAGATGCTGGATGTACTCTAAAACAGTTGGATTAGATAAATTACACCCAACAATTTGCAAGAGATGTAGCGATAATTTAAAATAAGTTTTATATAGTTTGAAAATTATATAAAGTAAAAGGAGCTGTTTGTAATATTTATTATGAACAGCTTTTTCTTATATAAATGTATCGGCTCAACTTTGCACACAAGTTTTTTTATTTGCACATCTTTATTTTACTATGCAAGCACTTTGAACTTCTGATTAAATAACTAAGAGTGTTGTATTTTAAAATCTAATGTGCTATAATTCAAATGTCAATATGTAAAAAAGGAGTAGCTTTATAGCAATTATAGTTATGAGTAACGAAATAGAAAAAGCAGAAAAAATTTTAAAAGAATACAATCAAGAAAAAGTATTAAAAATATTAGAAAATGCTAGCAATGAAAATAAAGAAAAATTAGCAAAATCAATATTAAATGTAGATTTGCAATATGCAACAGATGTATTTGAAAATGTAAATAAAAAAATAGAAATACAATCAAAGTCAATCCAACCACTAAGTGCAACTGTGTTGGAAAATACAAGTGAAACAGAAAAAGATAAATATAAAAAATTAGGTGAAGATATAATTAAAAATAATCAATATGCAGTAGTAACTTTAGCAGGTGGACAGGGTACAAGATTAGGACATAGTGGACCAAAAGGAACATATAAAATAAATACTATAAAAGGTGAAAAGTATTTGTTTGAAATTTTTTGCGAAACAATGCAAAAAGCAAATAAACAATACAATGTTGTAATTCCTTGGTATATAATGACAAGCGAAGAAAATGATGCTGATACAAAGCAATTTTTTAAAGAGCATAATTATTTTGGATATAATCCAGAAAAAGTTAAATTTTTCAAACAATCAAAAATGCCTTTAATGAGTCCAAATGGTGATTTACTAGTTGATGAAAATTATCAAATAAAACAAGCAGCAGATGGTCATGGTGGTGTTTTCCGTTCTTTAAAAAATGGAAAAATAATTGAAAATTTAGAAAAAAACAATATAAAATGGATATTTACATGTGCTGTTGATAATGTACTTGTAAATATGGTTGATCCATATTTAATTGGAGTTGCAATTTCAAAAAATTGTAAATTAGCAACAAAAACTTTAATAAAAAATAGTCCAAAAGAAAAAATTGGAGTTATGTGCAAACAAAATAATAAAGTAAAAGTTATAGAATATACAGAAATATCAGATGAAATGGCAAATCAAAAAGATAAAAATGGAGAACTTGTATATGGTGAAGCACATGTTATGTTTAATTTATTTTCAATTGATGCAATAAAAAGTTTAGCAGAGCAAAAATTACCATATCATAAAGCATTTAAAAAATATAATTATTTAAATGAAAATGGAAATCTAGTTCAAGCAACAGAGCCAAATAGTTACAAATTTGAAAGTTTTATATTTGATGCTTTTGAAAAATTTGATAATATTGCAATGCTTAGAGGAAAAAGAGAAAATAACTTTGCACCAATAAAAAATGCAACTGGAATTGATAGTCCAGAAACAGCAATAAATTTGTATAATCAATATTGGAAAAATAATTTCTAATTTTTTATATATAAATAACAAATTGGAAAATAATTAAGTGATGTAAATATAGATAATTTTTTATAATATTTATAGTACAAAGATGCTTTAGTTATTTATAAAGCAAAATATAAAAAATACAAATTTTAATTAATAACATAAATTATTTTAAACAAAATGAATAATAGCACTTGATTTTTAAAAAATCTTATGGTAAACTGTAAGAGTTAAAAGCGGAAAAATGGAGGTTTTAAACAATGGAAATAGTAAAATATATATTAATAGCAGTATATTTAGTTGTTTGCTTAGCTTTAGTTGTCTTAGTTATGAAACAATCAAAAGAAGATAGTGGAGCTTCAGGAACAATAGTAGGTGCCTCTGCAAATAATTTCTACGAAAAAAATAAAGGTAGAACTAAAGAAGGAAAAATGAAAAGAGCTACAATTATTTTAATGGTTTTATTTATTGTAATTACATTAGCATTAGGAATTATTTATATGGTATAGAATTTAAAATGTATACTAAGGGGCAGTTTTTTTAAACTGCCTTTTTTGTATATAAAATATATTTTTAATTTTTAGTATGAAAGGGAAAAAATGAGTAAAAATAAGAAAAAGCAAAAATTAACAGGTAAATTTTGTGCAAATGAAAAAGGCTTTGGATTTATAACTTTTGAAGAAGAGGGTAAAGAAGATGTATTTGTACCTTCAAAAAGTGTAAATGGTGCTTTAGATGGGGATACTGTGCAATTTTTAATATACAAACAAAAACAAGGAACAAAAAAAGCAGAAGCAAAAATTGTTAAAATAGTAAAAAGAGAAAGAGAAACTATAGTTGGTACTTTTCAAAAGAGTAGAAATTTTGGATTTGTTGTACCAGATGATAAAAGTTTTGCAACAGATATTTTTATATCAAAGAAAAAATGTAAAGAAGCTAAAAATAATGACAAAGTAGTTGTATATATTGAAAAATACCCAACGAAAGGCAAAAATGCAGAAGGGGAAATAATGGAAATTTTAGGAAATATAAATCAAGCTGGTGTTGATTTATTAAGTGTTGTAAAAGAATTTGGATTAAACAATGAATTTCCAAAAGAAGTAATGCAATATGTAAAAAATATTCCTCAAAAAATAGATGAAAAAGATATAAAAAATAGAAGAGATTTTAGAAATGACAACATATTTACAATAGATGGAGAAGACGCAAAAGATTTAGATGATGCAATTCATGTAGAAAAATTGGAAAATGGAAATTATAAATTAGATGTTCATATTGCTGATGTTAGTAATTATGTTAAAGAAGATTCAGTTTTAGATAAAGAAGCAATTTTGCGTGGGACAAGTGTATATATGTTTGATAGAGTTATACCAATGTTACCTTTTGAACTTTCAAATGGAATTTGTAGTTTAAATGCTGGCGAAAATAGATTTGCTTTATCTTGTTTAATGGAAATTGATGAAAAAGGTAGAGTTGTTTCATCAGATGTTTGCAAATCAGTAATAAAAGTAACAGAAAGAATGTCTTATACAGATGTTAATAAGATTATAAATAATCAAGATGAAAATATTTTAGAAAGATATAGACCATATATTTCAGATTTTAAATTGATGGAAGAACTAGCTAAAATATTAAAAAATAGAAGAGTAACAAATGGATACTTAAATTTAGAAATCCCAGAAAGCAAATTGGTATTAGATGAAAATGGAAAATGTATAGATGTCCACAAATATGAAACAACATTTGCCAATGAAATAATAGAGCAATTTATGCTTACAGCAAATGAAACAATAGCAGAAAAATTTTATTGGTTAGAAGCACCTTTTATATATAGGGTACATGAAGAACCAGATTTTGATAAAATTCAAGAAACAAATAAATTTTTATTTAATATTGGATATAAAATAAAAGCTAATAGAGATAACATAAAACCTAAAGCTTTTTCAGAGGTACTAGAAAAAATAAAAGGTACAGAATATGAAAAAGTTATTTCTACATTAATATTAAGAACTTTGAAAGTTGCTAGATATGAAAGTGAAAATAAAGGACACTTTGGAATAGCAAGTCAATATTATTGCCACTTTACATCACCAATTAGAAGATATCCAGATTTGTTTATTCATAGAGTAATATCAGAATATATAAAAGATGGATATAATGTGCCAGAAGAGAAATTGCAAGATTTAACAGCAAAATCTAATAAATATGCAGAATCTTCATCTGATTGTGAAAAAACAGCAACAAAAGCAGAAAGAGAAGCTGAAGATATAAAGAAAGCTGAATTTATGGAAAGCAAAATTGGAGAAGAATTTGATGGAATTGTTTCATCTGTAACATCTTTTGGAATGTTTGTTGAACTAGAAAATACAGTAGAAGGCTTGATTAGATTTGAAAATATGGGTGGAGAATACTTTATTTATGATGAAACTCAAAAGAAATTAGTAGGAGAAAACAGTAAAAAAGTTTATAAAATAGGAGATAAAGTTCATATAAGAGTAATTGAAGCAAATAAAGAACTAAGAAAAGTAGCTTTTGAACTAGTAGATAAAATCGAAGAAGATAATGATGAGAATAAAGAAGAGAACGAAATAGAAAATAAAATAGAAAATTAATTGTAAGGCATTTTAGTGTATGGTCCAGATAATTGCAAATTAATTTTGAAATATTTGTAAAGATTATATAGAAAATGAGTATAATTGAAATGAATGAAATAATTTTAAGGAGGATTTTTTATGAAAAAAACATTAGAACCTAAATATGGTTTATCACCAAATCCAGTAGCATTAGTTACTTCAGGAGATAAAGAAAATACAGATATAACAACAATTGCATGGACAGGAATTTTAAATTCAGAGCCAATGATTGTATATGTGTCTATAAGACCAATTAGATATGCAAATGAATTAATTAGAAAAAATATGGAATTTACTATAAATTTACCAGGTAAAGATTTAGTAAAAGAAGCAGATTTTTGTGGTACAAAATCTGGAAGAGAAGTGAATAAATTTGATAAATGTAATTTAACTAAAGTTGAATCTACAAAAGTAAGTGTTCCATATATTAAAGAATGTCCAATTAGTTTAGAATGTAAAGTAATAGATATAAAATCAATGCCATCACATGATGTATTCACAGCAGAAGTAGTTGCAGTAAATGCTGATGAAGAAATATTAGATGAAAATGGAAATATAGATTTTGCAAAAGCAAAACTATTAACATTTGCAGGAAAACAATATTTTTCAAATGATGAAGTAGTTGGAACAAGAGGCATAGGATTTAAAGCTTTTTAGAATAAAATTATAAAATATAAATTGATTTTTAAATAATAAATAACAAATATAAAAAAATAAATAAAAGCAAAGCACTCGCTAAATTTTGCGAGTGCTTTTAGTATGAAGTTGTTTCCTAAGTTGGAATTCGTGTGTTGCGATGATTTTTTTGTTGTACTTAGTTATTGCTTATCTGACTCTTAGAATATTATCACTTTTTTTCTAAGTCTACTGGATAGTAGACATCAAGAATTTCAAGATCATATTCAATTGAAACTTTTTTGGATTCAGATTTAAAGGTTCCAGAAAATCCTCGTTCCTTTCCTTCAATAAAAGCAAAGAGTGGCGAGTTTGGTGTACAAACTGTATATTTTTCGTAGTTTGATACACTGCCAGTAGAAGATGTGATAAGAAGTTTGGTTTCTTCTACATCATCAACATCGTAGATGAACTTTACTACTACCACTGCACCGTAACCTACCTTACCATCATTTTGGACTTCAACGATCTCTGCATGATCGATTTCGTCTTTTAATTCAGAAATGCGCTGGTAAATAGGTGCATATTCCTGGTAACACTGCAATAATTCTGAATTGATTCCGCCAGCTTCGGTATCTGTACCAAACGTTCTTGAAACAGCGGAGCGTTTTTGTAAAGCAACCAATTCTTTTTCAGACTTTTCAAGTTCTTTTTGTTTATTGATTAATTCTCTCTGTGTCATTCTTATTTTTTTAACCATTGTTTTCCTCCTGTAAAAGAACCGCACCACACTTCAAAAAAATATCATACTGAATTTATTATACCATAAATAGTTAAAAAATGGAAGATAAAAATTAAAATTATGTGAACTTACTAATGGTGAGATTTTTAATAAAGATTTGTAGAGTGAACTTCCTATAAAAGGGTTGATTTTTAAGGCATATAATGATATAAATAAAAAGAATTATTTTGCTAAAAATTAAGTAAAAAATTTAAAGATTTATAAATTAAAATATTAAAAAATCGTTAGAAGTTTAGGTAGAAATTTAATTAAAACAAAAATGATTTGTAAAGTATTGTTTAAAGAAAAGTGAGAAATACATTGAAGTTGATTAATTAAAATATTTTAAGGCAAATAACAAGGAGGAAATATGGGATTTTTCGATAAATTAAAAGAAGGATTAGGAAAAACAAAAAAGACTTTTGATGAAAAAATTAATAATGTATTTAGTTCTTTCAGAAAAGTAGATGAAGAACTATTAGAAGAACTAGAAGAAGTTTTAGTTACATCAGATATAGGTATGGAAACATCTATTGAAATTATAGATAAATTAAGAACAAAAATAAAAAAAGAAAAAATAGAAGATGAACAAGATGTGAAAAAAGCTTTAAAAGAAATTATGAAAGAAATCTTAGATGTAGCTGAACCAAAATTAAACTTAGATACAAAACCATCTGTAATTTTAGTTGTTGGAGTTAATGGTGTTGGAAAAACAACTTCAATAGGAAAAATTGCAAATAAATTAGTAAAAGATGGAAAAAAAGTTGTTGTTGCTGCTGCAGATACTTTTAGAGCTGCTGCTGTTGAACAATTGGAAATTTGGGCAGAAAGATCAAACAGTGTTATTGTAAAAAAAGATGAAGGAACAGATCCAGCTTCAGTTGTTTTTGATGCTATTCAAAAAACAAAAGAAATAGGTGCTGATGTTTTAATTTGTGATACTGCAGGTAGACTTCACAACAAAAAATATCTAATGGACGAACTAGCCAAAATAAAAAAAGTTATAGAAAAAGAATTGCCAGAAGCAAGCAAAGAAGTTCTAATGGTACTAGATGCAGAAACAGGACAAAATGCAATTTTACAAGTAAAAGCATTTAAAGAAACAACAGATATAACAGGAATTGTTTTAACAAAATTAGATGGAACAGCAAAAGGTGGAGTTGTTTTAGGAATTGTTGCAGAAAATAAAATACCAGTTAAATTTATTGGTGTTGGAGAGCAAATAGATGATATGGAAGTATTTAATTCACAAGAATTTTTAGATGCTATAATATAATCAATAAATCCAATATAAAAGAGAAAGAAGGTTTATTTGTGAGTAAAAGTAAAGAAAAAAAAGTTGACACAAATGAAAAAGAAAAATTAGAAAAGAAAAAAATAAATATTGCATGGAGAACTTTAGCTGTAATAATATTTTTAGCAATATTTATTTTAGGAACAGTAATATCAATAAGATCAAAATACTTAAATGTAAAACAAGTTGGAGACAATTATACATCTGTTCTTATGACTGATTTAAAAAATACTTACACAATATCTATTACAGTATTTTTTATAGTATATATTTTAATTTATATAAATAATAAAGTTATAAAAAGTGGATTAAAAAAGTTTTTTGATGAAGATAAAAAGCCTTTACCTAAATTGCCAAATAAAAGCTTAGCTTTAGTTGGTGGAATTATAGCAAGTTTAATTGTTCCAAACATAATAGGAAAACAATATGCTATATTTGCAAATGGTACAGAATTTGGTGGAAATCCAGATCCAATATTTCACTTAGATATTGGATATTATATGTTTACTTTACCATTTTTAAAAAGTTGTTTAATGATTATGATATGGTTCTGTATTTTATCAATAATATATACAGCATTTTATTATGTAATAACATTAAATACTTGCTTAGATGGAGTTTCAGCAGAAACTTTAAAAAAGAATACTTTTGTAAAACAAATAATGTTTTTTGCATTTTTAATAGTATGTATTTTTGCAGGATATATAATTTGCTATTCACAAGGAATTCTAACACAAAATATGATGTCTATATCAGATACAGAATTAACAGGTGCTGGTGCAACAGATACAACTATCAAATTATGGGGATATAGAATATTAAGTATAGTAATGATTTTATCTGTATTAAGATTATTCAAATATGTAAAGAAAAGTAATTTTAAACAAGGAATGATATCAGCTTGTATAGTTCCGGTATATTTAGTATGTTTATTTTTAGCAATGACATATTATCAAGTTATTTATGTACAAAATAATCAATTAGATAAAGAAAAAGATTATATAGAATACAACATAGAAAATACTAAAAAAGCTTATGGAATAGAACTAGAGCAAAAAAATATTTCATCTTACGAAACTATTACTCGTGATGAAGTAAGTAAAAATGCAGATCTTATTTCTAATATACCAGTAATATCACAAGATGTTATTTTAAAAATGGTGTCTACACATCAAGACAATAGTGTTTATTATTCATATAGAAGAACACAACTTGCAAATTATGAGATAAATGGAAAAAGACAATCAGTATACATAACACCAAGAGAAATACTTAGTGGCTACGATATGAGCTACAATAATAGAACTTTCAAATATACTCATGGATATTCAACAATAATTAGTTCTGCTAGTGATAGAGATCATAATGGATATGCAGAATATTTATTATCAGATTTTTCAAATGCAGTAGGAAATTTGAAAATTACAGAACCTAGAATTTATTTTGGAATGGATACAAATAGTGCAATTGCTGTAAATACTGATTTTGGAAAAGAATATGATTATCCAATAACAGCTACAACTTATGAAGAAAATGTATATAAAGGAAATGCAGGACTAAATCTTGGATTTTGGGATAAATTTATTTTAGGATTAACAAACAGAAATTTAAAATTAGCATTTTCATCTTACATAAAAGATGACACTAAAATAATAGCAAACAGAAATATATTAGATAGAGTAAAAAGCGTAATGCCATATATAGAATATGATAGTGAACCATATTTAGTAATAACAGATTCAGGAAAATTAGTTTGGGTAGTAGATGGATATACAACTTCTAGTGAATATCCTTATTCACAAATAGTTTCAGTAGAAAATCCAAACAATGAAAAAGAAAAAATTAACTATATTAGAAATTCTGTAAAAGTTTTGATTGATGCATATAATGGAACAACAACATTTTATATTACAGACAAAACAGATCCAATTATAATGGCATACAAAAATATGTATCCAAATTTATTTGCTGAAGATACTATACCAGAAGAAATATCAAAACATTTTACATATCCAAAATATTTATACAAAGTTCAATCTAAAATGATTGCAACATACCATGATGTAAGTGCTGATTCAATTTATAGATCTGATGATATTTGGCAAATAACACCTATAGCATTAGGAACAACAAATTCTAAAAAGACAACATCTGCTATGGAACCAACATATACTGTATGTAAAACACCAGATTCAGAAGAAGAACAATTTGGACTAGTATTAACATACAATAGACAATCAAAGCAAAATATAATTTCTTATTTAGTAGGTACTTGTGAAAATGGTGTGCCAAAATTAAGTTTATATAAGTTTTCAGCAGAAAATAATGTAGTTGGAATAGCGCAACTTAATAATCAAATCGAACAAGATACAACAATATCTTCTGAATTAGAAAAATTAAATACATCAGGAACAAAACTTACTAGAGAAATAAAAATTATACCAATAAATAATACACTTTTATATGTAGAGCCTGTTTACCAAGTAATGCTTAATGATGAAGATGAAATACCAGTTCTAAAAAAAGTTATAGTTGCATCTGGAAGTACAGTAGCGATAGGAGATAACATAGAAGAGGCATTAACTAATTTATTTACAGACTATGCAGTAGATATTAATGTTGTAGATATGGAAGATATGTCAGCAATAATAGATTCTGTTATAAAAGCAGAAAGCAATTTACAAGAATCTAAAGAATCAGGTGATTTTGAAATGATTGGAAAAGATTTAAGTAAATTAGAAAATTTAATAAAACAATTGAAAACTGCTCGTGAAAAAGAAATTTCAGAAAACAAAAAAATAAATAATACTACTAATACAACAAATGTTGTAACTAATAGTATATTTAATTCATCAAACATTGTTGAAAATTAAAAAATAAATATTCTAAAGAAAGGGGATTAGTTTAATTTAAAATTAAACTAGATTAAGAAAATGAATTTAGCAAACAAATTAACTATTTTTCGAATGATTTTAGTACCATTTTTTGTAATTGTTGGATATTTAGGTACTACAGGAGTATTACCAGGTGAAATGCTTGGAATACCAACTTATTTGTGGATAATGAATATTATATTTATTATTGCATCTATTACAGACAAATTAGATGGATATATTGCAAGAAGCAAAAATATGGTTACAACTTTTGGAAAATTCTTAGACCCATTAGCAGATAAAATTTTAGTATTATCTGCATTAGTAATGTTAGTTGAATTTGGAAAAATCCCAGCTTGGATTCCAATAATAGTATTAGCAAGAGAATTTTTAGTTTCAGGATATAGACTTGTTGCTGTTGAAAAAGGAGGAAAAGTAGTTGCAGCATCTGTTTGGGGAAAATTAAAAACAGTAACACAAATGATTGCAATTATACTTGTTTTTCTTGATAAATATAATTTTGCAGACTTTATAAGACAAGGTGCTATGCAAATGGGAACATTTTCATATACTTTAAACATAATTACAACAGTATTATTAACTATATCTGTAATAGCAACAATTTTCTCAGGATATGATTATTTGAAGAAAGGAAAAGATTTATTTAAAGAAAATTAATAAATCAAAAAGTGTTTAAACAAATGAATAAGCAAGATGCAAAAAAAAGAATTGATGAATTAAATAAATTAACAGCATATTATGCAAAAAAATATTATGATGATGACGATCCAGACATAAGCGATTTTGAATACGATATGCTAATGTTAGAACTTAGAAATTTAGAAAAAGAGTATCCAGAATTTATTTCAAAAGACTCTTTAACACAACATGTTGGTGGAACTGTAAAAGAAGGATTTGCTAAAGTAGAACATGAAGTGCCACTTCAAAGTTTACAAGATATATTCAATTTTGAAGAACTATATGCTTTTGAAGAAAGAACAAAAAAAGCACTTCCAAATCAAGAAATAGAATATGTTGTAGAAACTAAAATTGATGGACTTTCAGTAAGTTTAGAATATATAAATGGTGAATTCTTTAGAGGTGCAACTAGAGGAAATGGACTAGTTGGCGAAGATATTACTGAAAATTTAAAAACAATAAAACATATACCTCATAAATTAACAGAACCAGTTACAATTACTGTTAGAGGTGAAGTTTTTATTGGAAAAGAAGAATTTGAGGCAATGAATCAAGAGAGAATAGAAAATGAAGAACCACTTTTTGCCAATGCTAGAAATGCAGCAGCAGGTTCACTTAGGCAATTAGATAGTAAAATTACTGCTTCAAGACCTTTAGATATTTATATATTTAATGTTCAAAAATCAGAAGATATAAAATTCACTTCACATTTTGAGTCTTTATCATATATGAAAAAATTAGGATTTAATGTTAATCCAGTAGTAGAAAAATGCAAAGATATACCAGAAGCAATTGAGGCAATCAAAAAAATTGGTGAACAAAGAGATAATTTAAGTTTCGGTATAGATGGAGCAGTTGTAAAAGTTGATGATTTGAAACAAAGAGAAATTTTAGGAACAAACTATAAAACTCCAAAGTGGGCTATTGCATACAAATATCCACCAGAGCAAAAAGAAACAAAACTAAAAGATATAGTATTTCAAGTTGGAAGAACTGGAGCTATTACACCAATGGCAATATTAGAACCAGTTAAAGTTGCAGGCTCAACAATTTCAAAAACAACTTTGCATAATGAAGATTTTGTAAAAGAAAAAGGACTAAAAATAGGAGACACAGTTGTAATTCAAAAAGCAGGAGATGTTATACCAGAAGTTGTAGGTGTTATAAAAGAAAAAAGAGATGGAACAGAAAGAGATTTTGTAATTCCAGAAAAATGCCCTGTTTGTGGAGCTGATGCAGTTAGAGAAGAAGGCGAAGCAATTAGAAGATGCATAGGAATTGAATGTCCAGCAAAACAATATAGAAATATTATACATTTTGCCTCAAGAGAAGCAATGAATATAAAAGGCTTAGGAGATAGCATTATTGAAGAATTTTTAAATAGAGGATTTATAAAAAATATAGCAGATTTATATGAATTAAAATTAGAAGACATTGCTTCATTAAAGAAAAATGGAAAGAAATTTGCTCAAAATTTAATAGATAGTATTAATGCAAGCAAATCTAATGATTTATATAGAGTGATAAATGGTTTTGGAATTAGACATATTGGAGTTAAAGCAGCAAAACAACTTGCTAAAAAATACAGAAATATGGAAAATCTAATGAATGCTAGCTTAGAAAGCTTAAATGCTGCCCATGATATGGGAGAAATAATGGCAGAAAGTGTTTTTGAATTTTTTGCGCAACCACAAACTAAAGATTTAATTAATCGTTTAGAGAATTATGGTGTAAATATGCAATCTCTAGAAGAAGAGAGCTCAGATTTAAGATTTGATGGAAAAATATTTGTGCTAACAGGAGCTTTAGAAAAATTTTCTAGAAAAGAAGCAGAAGAAATTATTGAAAAATTTGGTGGAAAAACTTCATCTTCAGTTTCTAAAAAAACAACTTATGTATTAGCTGGTGAAGATAGTGGAAGCAAGCTAACAAAAGCACAAGAATTAGGAATTACAGTTATTTCTGAAAATGAATTTGAAGAAATGATAAAATAATTAGGAGAAGACTATGGATTCTAAATATACTTTTGAAATGTTTTGGGAAGACTTAAATAATGGTTTTCAAATTTATTATATGTATATGAATTGCAAATATTTGATTTATAAAATGGACAAAAATTGTTATAAAAACGAATTAATCGAAGCACCGGAAAAATGTCCTCATCAAAGAACAGCAATATATACATTAAAAAGAGTAAAAGAAATATTTCCATTTATGGAAGATATAGAATATAAAGGTTTGGTAGAGAATTAAAAAAATTATTATTTAAAATCAAAATTTAAAATCAAAAATAAATGTTTTAAACATTATGTTATAGTTACACATAAGAAAGTGAGTAAATAATGGAAGAAGAAAATTTAATGAGACCAGGAGTTCAAAATATTGAAGAAGAAATTCAAGAAAATACATTAAGACCACAAACATTAGATGAATATATTGGGCAGACAAAAGTAAAAGAAAATATGAAAATATATATAGAAGCAGCAAAAAAAAGAGAAGAAGCATTGGACCATGTTTTATTATATGGTCCTCCTGGACTTGGAAAAACAACACTTTCTAATATTATTGCAAATGAAATGCATTCAAATATAAAAATTACTTCTGGACCAGCAATAGAAAAGCCAGGAGATTTAGCTTCACTTTTAACGAATTTATCTCCAAATGATGTTTTGTTTATTGATGAGATTCATAGAATAAATAAAAATGTAGAAGAAATATTATACCCTGCATTAGAAGACTTTTGCTTAGATATTATTTTAGGAAAAGGACCGACAGCTAGAAGCATTAGACTAGATTTGCCTAAATTTACTTTAATTGGAGCTACAACTAGAGCAGGAGCTTTATCAACACCATTAAGAGATAGATTTGGAATCGTAGAAAGATTAGAACTTTATTCAGTAAAAGATTTAAAAACAATAGTAAAAAGATCAAGTAAAATATTAAATTTAGACATTGATGAAAAAGCAGCAGAAGAAATTGCAAGACGTTCAAGAGGAACTCCTAGAATTGCAAATAGATTACTAAAAAGAGTTAGAGATTATGCAGCTGTTTTAGGTGATGGAGAAATAACTCTAGAAATTGCAAAAATGGCATTAAAAAAATTAGAAATAGATGATTTGGGATTAGACAATATAGATAAAAAAATATTAGAAACAATTATACACCATTATTCCGGTGGACCAGTTGGACTAGAAACTTTAGCAGCAACAGTAAACGAAGAAACCACAACTATAGAAGATGTATATGAACCTTATTTAATGCAAATAGGTTTTTTAGCAAGAACTGCTAGAGGTAGAGTGGTAACACCTATGGCTTATGAACATTTTGGATTAGAATATAGAAATTAAAGTATTATTTTAGAATTGTTTGTATAAAAGAAATGCTTAATGGTTTTTCTTTTATATGAATATTTTATATAAAATGCATAAAGAAAACATGTTAAGTATAAATGGAAGGGACGGAAGATGAAGTATTTTGGTATATTAATAATTCTAGTATGTTATATAGTTATATATTTATTAAATAAAAAAGAAAAAATAAATAATAAATATGCAACTTTTTTAAAGTCTATACTAATTGCAGTATTTTTAGAGTTTACAATTTTTAATATTAATTCATATAGATTAGATTTTTCAAAAAATCAAACATATACATATTCGGCAGAAGAAATAAAAAATAATACGACTAATTTTAAAGAAGGATATTCAAAAGTTGTATTAGACAATTTAGATGTTGATGTAAAAACGATAAAATTAGAATTTAATTCAGAAGATACAATTCAATATCAAATTTGTTATAGTGATAATACTACGCAAGGCAGATATTTACCAGCAAAAGATTATTTCCAAGAAATAGAAAGCTCTAAATATATAGCAACATATTTTTCTGGAAATGTTAAAAATTTAGAAATAAGATATGTTAATACAAATAATAATAATAATAATTTGTTAGAAAATATTACAATAAATGAAAAAATACCTTTTGAATTCAACATAATTAGAACTTGTATTATTATTTTTGTAATGATGTTAGTTTATTCTTTCAGAACACAAGAATTTTGGAAACAAGCTTATAGTGAAGGAAATTTTTTACAGCAAAAAGTATATTTTTTTACAATGGCATTAGCAATGCTTGTAGTTTATTTCTTTAATGTGTTTAATGTAAATGAACAAACTGATTTATATAATGAAAAATTTGTACAAGCATTAGAATCCGGACAAGTTCATTTAATAGAAGAACCAAGTGAAAAACTTTTAAGCTTAGAGAATCCGTATGATGCAGTTGAAAGAAATTCAATAAGAAGAGGTATAGATTATATATGGGACGCAGCTTTATACAATAATCATTATTATGTGTATTTTGGAATTTTACCAACACTTATATTGTTTGTGCCATTTCATTTAATTACGGGAACATTTTTAAAAACAGCAATAGGAGTATTAATTTTTAGTATATTATCATTGCTAATTATGGCCTTAATAATAGAAAAAATATTCAAAAAATATTTTAATAAATTACCATTTAAGCTGATGTTTTTGTCTGAAATAATATTTTTATTTGGAAGTGTTATAATTTGGATAAATGTAGCACCAAGATTTTACGAAATGGTTAGCATAGCAGGATTGTATTTTGTACTGCAAGGAATATATTTATTTTTAACAACAAATAGTGAAAATTACAAAAAAAGAATTTGTATTGGTTCATTGTGCTTAGCACTTGCTGTTGCATGCAGACCGACAACTTTAATAGCTTCAATTTTAATAATACCAATTTTATGGAATTTATTAAAAAGTGAGAAAAATAGCAAAATGAATATTTTAAAAATTTTATTATTAGTAGGAATTCCATATTTACTTGTAGGAATTTCACTTATGTATTATAATTACATCAGATTTGGAAGTATATTTGAATTTGGTGCTAGATATCAATTAACAATGAATGATATGAGAAATCTAAAAAACAGGTTAATAACAATACCTGCAGGATTTATTTGCAATTTATTTAATATACCAACATTTATTGCAAGATTTCCGTTTATAGAAGTAAATTCAAATATTTTTGAGACATTTTCATATTACTATATAGAAGATATGCCAGGCGGAACATTTATATTGTCACCAATAGCGTTTTTCTGTATATTTGGAATAAATAAGTTTTTTAAAAAATGTAAAAATAAAGAATTAAAAAATTTAGTAATAACTTTACTAGTTGTTGGTATTTTATTAAATACAATAGTTGTAATGCAAGCAGGAAGCACAGGAAGATATTTACTTGATTTTTCATGGTGTTTTGTATTAGCCGGAATTTTAATATTTTTGGAAAATTATCAAAATACAGAAACAGAAGAAGCAAGAAATATTTTAGAAAAAATAGTAATAGGAATAGCAATATTTACATTGATAATAAACATATTAACTGGATTTTTAAATATATCAGGTGTAAGTATGAAAAAAATATCCCCAAAAGTTTATTGGAATGTTGAACATGCAATTTGCTTTTGGAAATAAATAAAAAGAAAAGGAATGTAGCAAATGAAAAAAGTAATTATTATAGGAGCTGGACCAGCAGGGTTAACAGCTGGATATGAATTGTTAAAAGACCAAGATAATCAATATGAAGTTGTTATTTTGGAAGAAGAAAACCAAGTTGGAGGAATTTCCAAAACAGTTAGATATAATGGAAATAGAATGGATATAGGAGGACATAGATTTTTCTCTAAAGATGAAAATGTTATGGATTTTTGGGAAAATCTAATGCCAGTACAAGGAGCTCCATCTTATGATGATAAAAAGTTAAATAGAGAAAAACCATTAGTAAAAGATGGACCAGATCCAGAAAAAGAAGATAAAGTAATGCTAGTTAGAGATAGAGTTTCTAGAATATATTATTTAAAGAAATTTTTTGATTATCCAGTTTCATTAAAATTAGAAACATTTACTAATATGGGATTAATTAGAACAATAAAAGCCGGATTTAGTTATTTAAAATCAATATTTGTAAAGAAAAAAGAAACATCATTAGAAAACTTTTATATTAATAGATTTGGAAAAGTTTTATATGGAATGTTTTTTGAAAAATATACAGAAAAATTATGGGGAAGACACCCAAGCGTTATTTCAGCAGATTGGGGTTCTCAAAGGGTTAAAGGCTTGTCTATTACAGCAGTAATAAAAGATATGTTTAGAAAAATATTTAATCCTAAGAGCAAAAAAGTAGAAACATCTTTAATTGAACAATTTTGGTATCCTAAATATGGACCAGGTCAATTATGGGAGAATTTAGCTGATGAAATAGAAAAAAATGGTGGAAAAATATTAAAACAACATTCAGTTCAAAAAATAAACTTAAAAGAAAACAAAATTACATCTGTAGAATGTGTTTGCGATGGAAAAATAGAAGTCTTTGAAGGAGATATATTTATATCATCAATGCCATTAAAAGATTTAGTGGAAGACATGAAAGAAGAAGTTGTGCCAGAAGATATAAAAAATATTGCTACAGGATTACCATATAGAGATTTTATGACAGTTGGATTACTTTTAAAGAAATTAGATTTGAAGAATAAAACTAAAATAAAAACTTTAGGAAATATAGTTCCAGATTGTTGGATTTATGTACAAGAACCTGATGTAAAATTAGGAAGAATACAAATATTCAATAACTGGTCTCCATATATGGTTTCAAATCCAGAAGAAAATGTATGGATTGGACTTGAATATTTTTGCAATGAAGGTGACGAATATTGGAATATGTCAGATGAAGAATTTACTAAATTTGCAATAAAAGAACTTGTAAGTATGGGAGTTATAGAAGAAAGTGATGTTTTAGATTCTCATAGAGAAAGAGTTAAAAAAGCATATCCAGCATATTTTGATACATATTCAGAAATTGATAAATTAATAGAATACTTAAATGGTTTTGAAAATTTATATTGTGTAGGAAGAAATGGTCAACATAGATATAACAATATGGATCATTCTATGGTAACTGCTATGGAAACTGTAAAGAACATTAAAAACAATATTACAACTAAAGATAATATTTGGAAAGTAAATACAGAAAAAGAATATCATGAAGTAAAAAGTAATTAAGATAGAAAAACAAAAGCTAAAAATAAGCGAAAGCACTTAAAAAATAAATTAAAATTGTTTGAGAAAAGGAGTTGATAAATACATAGATTATTAGTAAATCTATGTATTTATTGTAATAAAAATGAATTTATTATTACATACTTGTTGTGCACCATGTAGTGTGTATTGTATTGATAGCCTAAGAAAAGAAGGTATTGAACCAGTTTCATATTGGTATAATCCTAATATTCATCCATATATAGAATATAAAACTAGAAGAGATACATTAAAAGAATACAGTCAAATGGAAAACTTTAAATTAATAATAGAAGAAGACTATGGATTAGATGAATTTTGTAAAAATGTTTCAAATGATTTAAAAAATCGTTGTAAAAATTATTGCTATCCTGTTAGACTAGAGCAAACAGCAAAATTTGCAAAAGAAAACGGATTTGATGCTTTTTCTACAACTTTGTTAGTAAGTCCATATCAGCAGCATGATACTATAAAAGAAATAGCAGAACAGATGGCTAAAAAATATGGTGTTGAATTTATTTATAGAGATTTTAGAGTTGGTTTTAGAGAAGGACAAGCAAAAGCTAGAGAATTAGGTTTATATATGCAAAAATACTGTGGATGTGTATTTTCAGAGGAAGATAGATACTCTAAACAGATAGAAAGAGATAAAAAGATGGAGATTTAGTTTGTACTGATTTAATATACTACTCAAAGAATTTAAAGAAAAATAGTAATTTGCCGCTACAACGACTTATGTATTATATTTAGTTTTTTATAAAAATATTTTTGACCAATATGTTATTTATATTGACATCAAATTAAAATAAAATTGTAATGCTAAAAAGTATTATGGTTGCTAACTCAAATATGTGATTACAAAGGAGTGAAATATTAGTCTTTAAAAAGGCAGAACCTTGTACGGAACAGAAAGATGAAAAAGATGTATACATTTTATCATCTATTTTTCCAAATGAAGATGTAATGCACAAAGTGGACGAAATTATGAGACAGAAGTCAGAAGAAGAAAACAAAACTGATAAAACGCATTAAGTAAAAAGCCGTGAGAGTTTAAGTTTCTCATGGCTTTTACAATTATAAATCTTAGTAGAAAATAGTACTTAAAATTGATGTGAAATCGTTTGAGGATTAATTGACAAATTTATTAGAAATAGAATATTTTAATATATAGGAGATGCTTTTTATGACATATAAATATATTCATAAAACACCAAAAGAATTTTCAGATATGATAATGAATAGCGATGGAGAATATTTAACTGGTTTGTGGTTTGAAAATTCAAGAGATTCCTCTAAACACAAAATAGACTGTGAAGAGAAAGACTTAGAAATATTAAAAAAAACAAGTAAATGGTTAGATATTTATTTCGGTGGCAAAGCCCCAAACTTTACACCAAAATATAAAATAGAAAATTTAACATCGTTTAGACAAGAAGTAATTGATATAATGAACTCAATTGAACATGGGAAAACTTTAACATATAGTGATATATCTAAAATAATTGCTAAAAAAAAGAGGTTAAAAAAGAATGTCATCACAAGCAGTTGTTGATATTGAGGAAGATGGCCAGTGTCAGAATATGTATATGAGTTTAATACAGTAACAGAAGCAGATTTTACAGAGCCAGATATAAGCGAATATAAAGTGCAATAAAGGAAGAAAATTTTTTCAAAAATGTATTTACATATATATGTATATATATATAAGTATATATGAAAATAATTATTTAATCCGCAAAAACTATGCTAAAGAGGGAGGAACCAATGAAGAAAAATATGAAAGAAACAAAAGGTATTACGCTTATTGCACTAGTAATTACAATTATTGTACTATTAATACTTTCAGGAATTAGTTTAAGTTTAGTATTAGGTGAAAATGGAATTTTAGAGAAAGCAACAGGTGCTTCTATCGAGTATCAAATTGCGAAAGGAAGAGAAGAACTTTCTTTAGATTTAATAGAATATCAAACTATTAAATTTACTAAAAATATGACTTTAGAGGAATATTTTCTAAGTAATGAAAGGGATTTTAAGAAAAATGATGATGGAACATTTGATGTTGTGTCAGAGAACTATACTTTTACAGTAAGAGAAGAGCCAGTAGTTGAAATAATTGGATATGAAGAAGTAAAAAAAGATACTACACCAGGTGTTTTAGAAGGTGCTGGAACAGAAACTGATCCACTTGTCATCAATAGTATTGATGATTATGTTGCTTTTGTTAAAAACTCAAGAAAGGGCGAAACATATGCTGGAAAATATATTATTATAGCTAGAAACTTAGATTTTAAAGACAAATCTGCATATGTAGAACCAGGAACTAAAAAATATGGTGATTTAAACGATAATGGAATAAAAGAAGATTTATATACAGAATTAACAGATGAAACAGCTAGAGGGCTTAGAAATGCTTTTACTTTTGAGGGCGTTTTAGATGGACAAAGCCATGTTGTTCGTAATTTTTATATGTATGATACAATGGACGCAAATGATCATTATATAGGATTAATTCAAAAAAACAAAGGTATATTAAAAAATATAACAGTTACAGGGAAAATTATAGCTGAATTAGCTGAAGAAGGTTATGATATAGAGGCTGGAGCTTTAGTTGCTAACAATGATGATAATGCACAAATTATTAACTGTAGAAGTAGAATAGATCTTACAGTAACTGGTAATTTAAATCAAACAGTTCATGGGCTAACTGTTTATGCTGGCGGAATAGCTGGAAAAAATGATGGTTCAGCAACAATGAATAAATGTATCAATTCTGGTAAAATTTTTGTGGATGTTAATATAAAATGTGATACTGAAGTTCCAGACTTAGCTAACTCTTATAATTCTGTAAAAGTTGGTGGTATTTCAGGTAAAAATGATGGAATCATGGTAAATGTAATTAATGAAGGAGAAATTTATTGTAAAAAGAACTTTACAACAACAGTAGGTGCGCCAGATCATGAATTGGTAACAGGGGGAATTACAGGTGATACTAGGGGAGGAACATCTATATTAAATGCTGTTAATTTAGGAAAAATATTAGGTGCATCAAATACGAGTGAAGTAAATGTAGGTGGTATAATAGGTGAAACAGAAGGAAGTGTAGCCGATGGAACTAATTCATTTTTGCTAAATGCATATAGTGCTGGTGAACTATATATTGAACCACCATTAGAAGAAAATGCTAATACTGAAAATAGACCAAAATTTGGTGGAATTGTTGGAAATGGTGGAGGTAGAATTGATAGTTGTTACAGCTTAGCAAATCAATATTGGCCTGATACAATGTAACCAGAATATATATATTATTTCGGAGCAGTTATTGGTGATTATAGGATTTCATCTTCCAAAGTAACAAATTGTAAATATAGAAAAGGTAAATTATTAGGAGCACAAAAGGAAGATGAAGAGGGAATAGAACAAGTTGAAATACTAGAACAAGGTACAATAGTTTCTTACTTAAATCAAAATGTGGCTAAAAATAATGCAGATTCTAATAAGCTTGCAGATTGGTTAGAATTTGTCGAAATGGCAGGTACAATTCGTTTTAGATAAACGAGTTTTATAAATAAATTATAATTTTAAAGAATAGCTATAAAAAGCTATTCTTTTTGTTATTTGTATGATATAAATAAATGGTAGATAAAATAAGCAATATATAAATATATTCCAATATTACTGATTTCTACAAATTCAGATGAATTTGAAATTACATAGTGCTTTACAAATGTAATTAAGTAATGATATAGTAACAACTGGAGGTAAAAATGAAACAAGAAAATAAGAAAACAAAAATAATAAAAAGAGCTCTAATAGCAATTTTAATCATAATAATTATTTCAATAATAGCAACTATTGGAATAGAAACTACTTTGTAAATTATGCGATTTTAAGGTCAGGAGATGGAGGAAACAGAGAAGTAAAAAACGAAGATGCAATAGAAGTAGCCAGTATAGACAATGAAACAGAAAAAACTATTGAAGAAAATAGAAAAAGCGAAAAAGAATTAGCTGAAAATTGGGCACAAAATATTAATAATAAAAAGGTTGAAGTAAAAGCAAATGATGGCATTACATTAAGAGGAACAGAATATATAATAAATGAGGAAAACAATAAATGGGCAATAGTTTTACACGGATATCGTTCAGAAACAGATTCAGTTCTTTCAATAGGTATGCATTTTTATGAAAAAGGGTACAATGTTCTAATTCCAAGTATGAGAGCTTGTGGAGACAGCGAGGGAGAATATATTGGAATGGGATGGCTAGATAAAGATGACTTACAATGTTGGATAAAATTAATTACAGAGCAAGCCCCAAAATCAGAAATTATATTACATGGTTCATCAATGGGTGCTGCAACTGTATTAATGGCATCAGGAGATAATTTGCCTGAAAATGTTAAAGCAATAGTAGCTGACAGTGGATATACATCTGTGTGGGATATATTTACATCAGAAGCAAAAGCCAGATTTAATTTGCCAGCTTTCCCAATATTAAATATGTTTGAAATAGTTGCAAATGTTAGAGCACAATATGACATAAAAGAAGCATCAGCATTAGAACAAGTAAAAAACAGCAAAACACCAATTTTATTTATACATGGAGATGCAGATGATTTTGTACCTGAATATATGTGTGAAGAATTATATAGTGCAGCAAATTGTACAAAAGAAAAACTTATAATACATGATGCTAGACATACAGATTCTAAATATAAAGAACCAGAAACTTATTATAATAAAATTTTTGAATTTATAAATAGTTTTAAATAATCAGGTTGAATTAATAAGACAGATAATTAGTTAAGAAATATCTGTCTTTATGCTATAATGCATTTGGAAAAGAAAATTTTCGAGGAGGTTGTGAGATTATGCTAAATAATGTAGAAGTTCTATACCATAGTAGTATAAGAATTAACAAAGAAAAAGTAATATATGTAGATTCATTTAAAATAGATGAGAATTACAATGATGCAGATATAATATTCATAACACATGACCATTATGACCATTATTCTGAGGAGGATATAGATAAAATAAAAAAAGAAATACAATAAGTAAATTATAAATAATAGATTATGGAGAGATTTATGAAGAAAAAATTAATATATATATTTGTTTTATTTATGGCTATAGGAGCTATTTTAGGAATAGTATGCCACAACAAACTTAATAAATTTAAATATGCTTTAGATTTACCAGCCTCAGATAGTCTTTCTAGTATTAGGTTAGAGCAAAATGGAAAAGATGTAGAAATTAAAGAAAGTGAAACGATAAAAGACATAGTATATGTTATAAATGGTGTAAAAAGAACAACAAGTAAACAAAGCATACAAGATTCACCTGTAAATGTAGAAAATAAAATTAAAGTTGACTTCAATTTTAAAGAAGAAGGAACATCTACAATATTTGTTTATGAAAAGAATGAAAAATATTACATAGAACAGCCATATAATGGAATATATAGAATATCAGCAGATGAATATAATTCAATAGAAAAATATTTAAGAGAAAATGGCAATAATACAAGTTCTTATATACCAAAAGGAATGGATATTGCAGATGAAAATGATATTGGAAATACTGCAAATACTGCAAATACACAAGAATTTTATCGTAGTCCAGAAAATGTAACAATAGAAGTTTTGAAAGACACAATATCAAGCAAAGGTGTTTCTATAAGGATAAAAGATAATAATGAAGATAGTTATGGCTGGGGTGTAGAATTTAGAGTTCAAAAAAAAGTTAATGGAGAATGGAAAGATTTAGAATATTTATCAAGTGATTTATCTTGGATTGATATAGCCTATGAATTGGGTGAGGATAAACAACTAGATTTAAAATTAGACATAGAAAAATACTATGGGGAATTATTAACAGGAACATATAGAATAGTAAAACCTGTTTATGATAAAGAATATATTGATATATATTCAGATGAATTTGAAATTACATAGTGCTTTGCAAATAGTAATTTGAAAGTGAGGTAATATATTATAATGGATTATTTCATAATGGAAATGTGGAGTGGTATATGGACATTAAGAAATACTATTCCTTTGTCAG
>CAKPRG010000006.1 GCA_934182465.1 uncultured Clostridia bacterium
CCAATTAAAGCAAAACCTATATTATCAATATATAATTTATCTTTTTCATTACTTGTTTGCCCTCCAAATTACTATTTATCAATTAGATATTATCATAAAAGAGAACAACTATCAATTGTTCTCTTTTATGTATTAAAAATTATCTTTCTAAAAATTCATTTCAAAGTTTATTTGATATTAAAATCTTTACTCTTTTTCAAAATCCCTTAATTCTGAATAAACATTCATAACATCTTCATAGAATTAAATTCTAAACTCATTAATATTACCTATAGTGCTGGAAAATACAAGGTGTTGCAAAAATGCTACTACATTTTAACAAAAAATAAGCAAAAATTGCAAAAATCATCTTATAAATCTATGTAGATATAAGTGAATTCTGTTAAAATTGCTGTATTGCAAAATGTGTTGCAAAAATATGTTGCAAACTAATAGAAAATGAAAACTTTTGAAAAGCGACAAAAAATGAGTAACGTCTCAAATCTCTTTCATATCAATAAATACAACGTTTTGAAAACCAATAAAAAAAAGATGAAAAAGGTTATCTTTTTCATCTAAAGTGGTGACCCCTACGGGAATCTACCCGCGTCGGATTAACAATCCACAGGATTGTTAATTTTTCCTCCTTTTCGATTCCATATAAATTTGATATAAAAAAAATAGTATCTACTTTTCATAGATACTATAAAAGCTGGTGACCCCTACCCTAATTAATAGTTGATAAACATTGATTTATCAACATTTTTTACACAATGTGTTGCAAATTTGTGTTGCAAAATATAGTTGTAATCTACATTCTTTACAAAATTCTTTTCTATGATTTTACTACTATAAATTATTAATTTTATTAGCAAGTTCTTTATCAGCTAAAGTTGTAAGTTCCATTTCTTGAACAACATATTTTAAATATTCTTTTTCTTCATTTGATACATTTTCTTTTTCACATATATCTATAACTACATTTAACAATTTTTTTCCACTTTGTGGAAATGAATAGTTTTCAAATGAGTTATTCTTATTTTCCGTTTCATTTCTAATCTCTTGTAATAAACTATCTGTTTCATTATCTCCATAATATTTTTTTAAGTTATTAAAAATTTTCTTCTTTTTCTTTCTCATTACTCATATATTCATCAATTCCTCCTTGAATAGTTCTAATATCTTCTTCTGAAGATACTATCATATTATTATCAATCATATTCATCTTTTCTTCAATTTGTTGTTCTTCTGTTTTTCCACTATTTTCTAGTGGAACTGCCAAATATATTTCCGTCCCTTCTTCTACTTCATTTGGAATAGGTTGTCCTGTTTGTATAATTAATTTACCTTCATCATTATAATAAAAAATGCGAGTGTATTGTACACTCGCACCTATAGGGGCATTATTAGGTTTACTATGTCTTACTCTTGATATTAATTTGTTACATTCATGAAATATTTATGTCCATTGAATTTTAACGCTAACAGTTACATTAGAGTTATTTGTGACATTTAAAGTATATGTTCCCGATGACGGAAGCTTATGAGAATAAGTCGCATAGGCACCAACATTTAAGTCATATGTACCAAAGTGACTTCCATTTGCTCTCAAAACTTGGCATTTTACATTTCCAGAAGGTTTGCTACCGTCAGCGAGACTTCCTCTCTGATAAACAGTTATATGAAGATGCTTTGTAAAACCGACATAATTGCTGAGTTTGAATTTACATGAACCAGAAGAGCCAGGTTTTATGTCGTTTGTCCAATATTCTCCATCTACTAACGGCATGATTTCATTATCTTCTGATTCGCTTTTAACAGCATAGTCTGCAGTGTTTTCAGCTGCAAAAGCTGTTGTTGCACCTCCAAACATCATAAATACGGCCATTAACAAAGCCAAAATCCGGTTTCCAATTTTAAAATGTTTCATTTGATTACCTCCAATTGTATTTATTTAGCCCCTATATCATATTAATAAGCGTATTGCACGCTGTATTAGTTATAATAACATAGTAAGAATATAACATCAATAGTTTAATTTATATCGTATTATATCTTTTTATATCGTATTGATTTTTATCTTAATTTATTTTGATACTAACTTTATTTTTTCATAAATATTATGTTCTGGTATATTTAATTCTAAATATAATTCTTTATTTTCTTTACTTATATTAGAAAAAACTTGTTTTATAACATAATCATCAGACATACCAGCTGAAGAATTATATTTATTTCCATATTCGTCTATAATATTAATAGTGTCAGGATTCATATTTATAATAGGATATTTGTGTTTTATATTTAAAATAAATCCAGTATTAGTTAAAATAGCTTTCTCAATTTCAAAGCCTTCGACATTTTTTTCCATCTTAAATTCTATTAATTCTCTATTATAAAATTTTTCAGGAACATTTATTTCAAATTGCCATTCGCCATCATATAGTTTAAAATCTTCGGATTCTACTACTTCTAAAATAGTAGAATTTGAAGTTTTTTCATAGTTTGCTAAAGAATATCCAATATTAAAAATTCTTACATATATTTTTTTACTTCTAGGAAAGCCTTCAAAAGATTGAAGTGTTATCGTTTTTAATACTTTTCCATCTTCTGAAATATTTTGAACTATATTTTGAGTTGCTCCTAATTGTTTTGGTTCATTTTTTGAAGGATTATACTCTATTTTTAATTCTTTGCATAATTTTTTCTTATAATCTGTTGTTACACTAGAAGAAAAAGTAGTTCTTTCAGACATATCATATATTGTATTGTTTTCATCATATATTACATATCCAAATTCAAATGTATCAAATTTTTTCTTTTCTTCATCAATAATATCAAAATTTAATCTCATTGAATAAGAATCATCTGTTATTAATAAAGAGTCAATTTTTATTCCCAATCCTTCTTGATATATATAATCCATATTTAAATTTTCCGTATAACCATTTTCTTGTATATTATCAATTTCTACATTCGACTTTTTTATAGTTCTTTCTTGATACTCTTTATAATCTTTTTCCCAATTCTTTTTTGCATATATTGATGAAGTTCCAACCATTCCAAACATCATAATAACAAATAAAACAGCAGCCGTGTTAATTATTTTATTTATGACATATTTTTTATGTTGAATTTTAGCAAAAATTTCACTATAAATTTCTTCTTTATTGTCATATCTTTTCATAATGTACTCATTTAAAATATTATTTCTAGACATTTATATCACTCTCCTTTTCAAAGATTTTTCGCAATTCTTTTACTGTTCTATAAATATAGCTTTTAATTGTTGATTCATTTAATTGCATATCTTTAGCAATATCTATTATTTTCATATCTAAATGATAATAGCAATAAAAAATTTTTTGAATTTTTATATCTTTACTTTCTATATAATTCCAAATTTTTTCGACATTTTCTTTAGTAATAAATTCTAATTCAAGATTTATATCTTCTTTAATAATAGTTTCATTAATAATTTCTTCATTTTGATATAAAACAATATTATTATGAATAGATTTATCTTTATAATATTTTTTCATAATATTTTTTGCGATTCCTATTACATAGGCTTTATTGTACTGTATATGTTTGTTTTTACAAACACTTTTATAAACTTCTAAATAAGTATCTTGTATTAAATCTTTAATATCATCTAGATTTTCAGAATGTAGCATTATATATTTTATTGTGTTTTCATAAGTTTGATTATATATTTCATCAAATTTTTTTAAAAATTTATTATTCATCTACCCTTCTCCTTCATATATATTAATTAGTCAAAATATTAATTTTTTATTTTTTTTAGAATTGCTAAAATAACTACACTCACACCAAATTTTGAAAAATTATAATCTTTTAAATATTCATTAAGTTTTGATTCCTTATTATTATAATACATCATATCTGTTGCATATCTTATAGCAGATTTTATATTATTCCAAGTTTGATTATATTTTTTTGCAACTTTAGGGTAAATATCTTTTTCTAAATTGTATTCGTAATTACTATCTAAAGTATATGTAATATATATACTTTCAACTAAATATTTACTTCCTTTATGTAAAAAATCATAACCTAAATAATTTAATTCATTTATTATTCTTTTTTTAATCATATCTTCTATTAATATTTCATTTTGTTGCTTTTTATTAATTAAATTATTAATATTATAATTAATTTTGTTGAAGTCGTCAGTTTTAGATATTATACCTAAAATGTATGAGTTATTTATTAACTCTGGCGTTATACAATTATCTTCGACTAACAATATTATTAAAACATTGTAATCATAATCAGACATTATAAATTCTTTATAGTTTGATTTATTTATATCAACTAAAATTATATCAATATTATTTTGTGCAATATCTTTAATATTCGTAACTATACCAGCAATTTTTAAATTTGTATTTTTTAGATTAATACAATTAAGTATGTTTATACTGTAATTCTTATCTTCTTCTACTAGCAAAATATTTACCATATATCCTCCTTTCTATGTTTGTTAAATATTATTTAGCTACTTTTATATATTTAGTGATAATATTTTATAAAAAAGTTGCAATTTTATATAAATTAATATTAATTTATATAAAATCTAGTTTCATATAGTAGATTAAAGAGGTTATTGAATATTTTTTGATTCATTATCAATAAAAAAATATGTTTCAATTTATAATATAAAATACTGGAACAATTATAAAATACAAATACTAAAAATTTTTAACACTTATTATATTATTGATTATTTTAATACTATATATTTTCTCTTACAAGTTAAAATATTTTATAAGTAAAAATTTAACAATAAACTTGTTACCTCTAATATCTTTATTAACTTTTTAAAGATTCCTTTTGAAGTTTATTTGAATCTGTAAAGCCTTTTTATATAAGCTTCTTCAATTTCAAAAGCAATTAATTCATTTCGACAAGTATCGACATTATCAAAAAGTTTAAATTGTTCGTGATTTACACTAAAAGTTCTTCTGCTGTATTTCTTCTATTTGATATTTCTTTATATTCTGCCATATTTGTTAGTGAATCGTAGAATTCTTTTTCAACTGCAGAAAACATTTTTCTTATTGTCTTTTTATCTTTCATAATAAAAATTCTCCTTACCTTAATTTATTTACAAAATCTTTTACTAATCTTTTAAGTCTATCTTTAGGAAAGTTAAATAATATACTTACATATTCAAAAGTCTTATCAATAAAGTCGTGTAAATAACTATTTTCTTTTTCTAACCTTTCGTTTTCTTGAATAATAACATTGTTTTCTTCTTCTAAAACTATTTGTTTTTGTATAACATTATCTGTCATTATTTTAACTCTTGTATATTGTTTTGCTAAAGTATTAAACTTCTTAATTATTCTTTTATATTCTCTTTTTAATTCTGCAGTATTTTCAATATCAAGTTCTTGTTCTAAATTAATCATTTCTTTTTCGTATTTTTGCATTTCATAATTAGTAACTTTTTTTAAATCCTCAATTCTTATATGTTTATTTTCTTTAATATCTCCTCTTTCTAAATCGAAACCCGATTTAGTTATATAATTATAAAAGTTATCTTGAAGATATTTATAACTATTTTTTCCTCTCCAAAAGTCAGTACAACAAAGTTTTTCTATATTTTTTCCACTTTTTTTATCTACTGTGTGAACAACTGGAAGATAAACCAAGTGTAAATGAGGAGTGGATTCGTCAAGATGAACTTTAGCCGATAATATATACTGTTCTCCTAAATTTTTAAATCCACAAACAAATCTATAAGCAGATTCAAAATATCTTTTTATTTCTTGTCTTGATAATCCTACAAAAAATTCAGGACTTGCTGTTATGATATATTCACAAGCAACATTTGATATATTTTTAATTTTTCCTTTTAAATCATATTTACTTTTTATATTTCTAAAAGCTTTTTCATAAGTAGTAGGGCATTGTTTAATTGAATAATTATCTTTTGAATTTTCTCGTTCAATATCTGTATTAGAATAATTAGTATTTTTTCTTTCATTATGTCTATATATAACATTTAATTGTCCTAGTGTATATTTTTCATTTCTAATTATTGCATAACTCACATATCAACACCTATCTTTCTAAAAAGAATATATATTTAATTTAATTTAATCTAATCTTATCTTATCTTATCTTTCTTTTAGCAAATCTACGAAGTATTACTACATTTCAAAATTCTTCTTGTTCAGTCTAAATAAGCTATAAAAAATTATTGCTATAACATACTAGAGGAATAAAATTCCTCTGTATGAAAAAGGGAAAATATTTCCCTTTTTAAACCCTTTTCAAGATTTTTTAAAATTTTTCATTTTTACAATGAAAATCACTTTTTTATAAATAAAAATAGTTATTTTAAAATATCTTGCTCATAAAAATTAAATACAATATTGCTAGCAAATATCTTTTTCAATTTTTATAAGTATCTAAATCATTACTGATTTAGATAGGCGAGAAACCTCTGTCGGTTTCTCACACTCTTCCATCATACTAACGAAATTATATAAATAAAATTTATACAATTTTGTTAGTTTATTTTTCGTGTATTTTATCAAAGTCAGTATTTTTAGCTAGGCAAAATCCGTCTAAAAACACATCAGCTTCATTCCAAGTTTTAAAACAATTCTTATGATTTACAGAATACCAATCTTTTCTATTAGAGTTTTTATCAACAACTGCAATAGCTTTATTATATGTATAATCACTAGAAGTTTTTAACAGTAATAACTCTAATGTTGTATCTAAAAGCATTCCAGCATTTAAACATTTTATTCTTTCTTCAATTTCATTTCTATTCACGTTCAAACTCTTCACTTTCATTTAATAAATTTTCATTTAAGAGAATATCATTATTCATATAGTATTCATTTAATTTCTCTATTTCTTGTTCTTTGTATCTGTCAAAAATTGTTGTATATGTATTAAGAGTTACCGAAACGTCTTTATGACCTAATAATCTTTGCACAGCAACAGCTCTCATACCTGCCTCAATACACCTTGTTCCAAAAGTATGTCTTAAACTGTGTGATGATATATCTTCAATGCCCATAGCTTTTAATATTCGTTTTAACCTATAATTCACATTATTAGTAAACACTAAAGTATCATTTTTACTTGTAAATAATAAATTATCTTTGTTATTATCAGCTTCTTGCATTTGTTCAATGATGCTATCTCTTATAAAATCGGGAATAGGGACATCTCTTTTTCCAGAATAAGTTTTAGTTTTATTTCCAACAATTAATTTTTTATTTTTATCAACTGTTAAAGTTCTTCTTATTGAAACAATATTCTTTTGTAAATTTATATCTGTCTTTTTTAAAGCTAAAGCTTCTCCAATACGAAGTCCTAAAAACATTTGAAATAAGAAAACATTTTTATATGGTTCTAAACTTATAGGCATACTCATTAGATAATTAGTAAAAGCTTGTTGTTCTTCTATAGTCATTGCTCTAACTTCTTTATCTTCCTTATTGCTTTTAGGTCGTATAACATCAGCCATAGGATTCTTTATAATATAACCTTTCTTTTGTGCGATAGAATAAGCACTATATATTAATTCATGTATTTTTGATATATACGAATTACTATAATCTCTAAGGGAATTCATATAGTTTTGAATTTCGTCACTATTTAGCTCATCAATATTTCGAGTTGCTAAATCCCATTTTTCTATTTTCTTTAAAGTTCTTAATAATCTGTTATATTGATTACCACCTATTAAACCTAAATCAAATTTTCTTTCAATATTAGACTTTATTAAAAGATTAAGTGGAATTCCGTTGTTATTATTGTATAAAATATTTTCTTTTTGATATTTTAAAGCTGTTAAAAAATCTTTAGCTTCATCTTGAGATTTTAAACATTTACACTTTCTTTGTTTTTTTAATGTTGTAGGATTTACTACATAATACCAACACTCCCAATAATCTCTATTTTTATTATAATAAATAGCGCCATCTTCGTTTTTACTTGGGCGACCTTTTTTCATAAAATCACCTCTAATCTTTTCTTTCCATTTTCCAAATTAAATATGGTAATAACATTACTTGATATTTTTTACCAACTTTAATTGCGGGAAAATCATTTCTATTAAATGTTTTATACACTGCAGATTCTGATATTTTCAAATCTTTCATAACATCTCTAACAGTTAGCATTATAAATGGGTTAGTTACTTTTTTCATAGAATCTAAAGTCATTAATTGTTTTTGATTGTATTTTTGTTCATCTTCTGCAAGTATTTCATTTAATAATTTATTTGTAATTTCTTCTATCTTTTCCATACATTTACCATTTATCTTTCTTTATCTTCTTCAAAATTTTTAGAAGTATCTCGTTCTCTAAAAATAATGTCGTATTTTCCGTTATTACAATTAAAACTATCTCTAAACTTGTCCGTTACAATTTCTAGTAATGCAATATATTCTTCAAAAGTTAGTTTTTTATCTGTAAATAATTTTTCTTTTAAGTCTTTCTTTAAGATGTTTTTATTTGTACTTTCACAATATTTTTGATGAAACCAAAAATCACAATAATCTTCTTCATATAAAAAAACTTCATCTTCATCAAAATCAAAACTTTTAAATAAATTTTTAAATAAACTCATAAAATTTCCTCACTTTTCATAATCATTTTTAGACCACTCAACATATTTTCCATCTCGTGAAAAATGTGTAGTTTCTTTTCTATATTTTTTTAATACTGTTTTATATTCGATATACACTTCATTAATCAAAATTTGAATTTCTGTTTTTTCATAAATCTTTTTTTCTTTATTCATTAGAAGAATCTTCCATAGTACTTTTTACAAAATCTAATATAATAAATACAATTTTTAAAATCATATTTAATGTTTCTTCATCAGAAAGCTTAATTACTGAGGAAGTGGATTCATTTGTTGTGCTTTGCTGATTTGTGTCTAATTTTGTATTCTCATTTGATGTAGAAGTGTTAATTGCTTTATTATTAGCTTTTACTTTTTCTAATCTTAATTGACTTTCAAAAAAGTTATTATCAATATTTAATGTTTGTGTCATATTATTTATATTAGGAAAAAGAGGAGAATTTTTTTCTTCTTGTTTTGATATTGAAGTTTTATTTTGTTCAAAATTCTCATTATTCTTATTTCCAAATATTTTTTTATTTCTTTTAGAACGAGGAATATATCTTCCTTTTTTTTCAAAGTTTTTATAGTTAAATGATTCTCTTATAAAAAATTCTGTAATTTTAAAAGCTTGTTCTTTTGTAATACTCTTAAATTTATTTTCATTATCTTTGTTTACTGTAAATAATGTTCCTCTTAATGTAGTTCCTAATTTAGAAAATTTATCAGCATAAACATTGGGTAATAAATTTTTGCAATCTTTTCTATAAATAACAACATAGTTGTCATAATCAAAAGTTGCTATTTCTCCACCAACTAATTTTTCTAAACTTTCTTTTGTATTTAAAACTTTTAATAAGTCTGGATTTTTGCCGACTTCTTTATAAACCCCAATTAAAAATTCGTTACTAGTTTTCATCTACATTACCTCCGTCATAGTCTTTTTTGATTTTGTTTTTCACATACTCTCTATAAGCTCTACTATCAATTAAATTTTGCTTTTTCAAATCTTTTGGTGTAATTACTTTAACTTCAACTAGAAAGTCTGGCTTCATATCTTCGTGAATTCTTTTTACTTTTGCTTTTGTATAATTTTTTCTGTAATTTTTCTTTGACATAATCAAATACTCCTTTAAAAAATATTTGATTTCCGGAAATCATTTGTTGTTCGAACTAACTTCATGATACTCTGATTGCAAGCAACAATGTATTTTTGTAATAAAATTTAATAATTCGTAATAACTTGTAATAATCTGTAATAATTTTTATTTTCATATAAGTTCTGTAACTATATTCATTTTGCATATTACATAACTCTTTTGATAGAATTTACTATAATCAAATTTAGACAAAAAAATAAAGCATTTGAGATTTTCTCAAATACTTTATTTTTGATATTCACAATATTTTATTATTCTTCAAAGTCATCTTTATTCTCTAATTCTATATACAAAATATTTTCTTGTTCAAGACACTTTTTATCTTTTTCAGATATTTTTAATTCATTTTCTATTCGTTCATCATATTCTAAATCTTCTTTTGATATTATACATTTTCTAATTGATGGAATATACTTACCATTAGTTGAAGTTAGTGTTCCCATCATTAATCTGTCCATACTGTTTGAAATATTTAATATTATTTGTGTAACTTCTAATCTTGGACTATTAGGCTTATAATTTTCTAAAATAAATACAGCTATATTTCCATCTGCAACTATATGTCCCGATAAATATATTTTATTTGTTCTATAATCTACAAAATCAACAAAACACATATTATCTTTTTCACTTATATTTAATTTGAATTTTCCTTTTCCAAATTTATTTGTACTTGGAAAATATGCTCTATAATATAGATATAATGTTTTTACTCCAAATGGATTTTTACTCATATCTTTATTATTAATTTTTGTTGTAGTATTAAACAATTCATTTTCTGTTATTTCTAACTTATCACATATTAAACTAATTGTTTCTGCATCTGGTAATACATCTCCTTTTTCATATCTTACAATCATTGACTGACTTTTATTAATCATCATTGCAAGATTATCAGTACTTAAACCTTTTGTTTTTCTTGCTTCTTTTATTTTATTACCAAATTCTTCTTTATTAAATCTTCCCATATAAGAACTCCTTAATAAAAATATTACACTATTAATTATACCATTTTTAGACACTTTTTTCAAGTTTCCTTACTCGCTCTAAGTGTTTAATTGATTTTTATTGCTTTTTATGGTATAATAATACTACTAGTAATAGTAATTAGAGTGGCTTTAAAATCTTAATATTTAAATTCATTCCGCATAGCAATGCTTTGTGTCAATTATTGATTCGGGCATTGCAGTGCCCGAATTTTCTTATATATGAGATTTTAACTATCAGTTAATTCCATAATAAGCATAATTGATTTTTACACTAGAATATATACTTATGGGAGAAAACTGATGAAATTTTCAATCTATTATGGTGGACGGATGTCCTGGTAGTATTCCTGTTCGCTAAACATTATAATTGTAGTCATTCGACTTAGGGAGATGAATTTCTCCCTTATATATAATAAATAGTTGAAATTTACATAGATTTATTTTATAATTTAGTTAGTAGTTAAATCACTGCAATGATTTAATTATTATATAAACATGGGATTTACTTTCATCAGTTTTCTCCCATGTTTTATTTTTTGTCTTTAATTATGCATAATATGCATAATTTTGTTGTTTTATTCTAAAACACATAATATGTAAATCAAATTTAATAAAAATACTCTAAAAATAGTATATTTTTCACTATTTTTATGTATAGTATGCATAATTCAATGCATGACATACATAATTCTATTTTTTGATTAGTCAACATAAAAATGTTATATTGATAATGTACTTAATAATATTTAGTTCAAATAATGTTGGAGGTATATTTAACTTGAAAGTAAATTCTAATATAACATTTAATCGAATAACTCGTGAGCAAGCTATTAGTATTCATAATATTTTACGTTCTCTTGGATTAGTTTCAAGCCTTACTGGAACTCGTTTACTCAATAAAGCTATTCAAATTCTTGTTGTTAAAGATTTAGAAATTGTTATATTAGAAGATATATATAAAGATATAGCTAACTCTTTTCCCAATATCACTCCTAGTCAAACTAGAATGTATATTCAATATGCACTTAAGCATAGAGATGAAATAAAGTCAGAAAAAAATTTTAAAAATATTTTTGGTTTTGAATATGATGAATATTTTTTCTCAAATAAAAACTTTATTGAAGAAATTGCTAATATAATAAAATACGAAACCTAGTATTTTCAATGTGCCTGTAAAAATACCATACTTTTTTGACAATTTTTACTCATTGTTTGCAAAAATCACATAGAAAATCTTTTAAAGTATTGATATAAGCTACTTTTAAAAAAATTAGTTGTTTGCAAAAATGTTTGCAAAAATGCTTGCAAAATTTCTCAAAATGAAAAACAATGAAAACAAACAAAAAATGAGTAAAGTCTTAAACTTCACTCATTTAGGCAAATAGAACACTTTGAACAATAATAAAAAAAGATGGAAAAGGTTTAATTTTCCATCAAAATTGGTGACCCCTACGGGAATCGAACCCATGATTTCACCTTGAGAGGGTGACGTCTTAGCCGCTTGACCAAGGGGCCATAAACTAACTTTATTAAGTTAGCTATTTATTTATACCATATTTTTCTTTTTTAGTCAATACAAGAGTCTAGAATTTCTTTTAGTCTTTCATCTTTTTTGCTTAAATATAAATATCCTATTAGAGCTTCAAATGCTGTTGATTGAGCATAATCTGCTACATTTGCATTTTTAGCAACATGATGATTTTCTGTATTTCTTCCTCTTCTTACTATATTTTTTTCTTCTTCTGTCAAGTCTTCTTGTATTTTTTTCAAAATATCAGCTTGTGCTTTTGCTTTTACATATTTAATTGATTCTATATGTAGTTTGTGTGGCTTTGCATTAGAAATATTTACTAACTTAGTTCTTATAAACATTTCATATACACTATCTCCCACATAAGCCCATACCAAAGGAGAAAGCATATCTACATCTTCTTGACTTTTATTTCTTTCTATAAATTCCATATATTACGGCCTTTCTAAACTAATTTTTCCAAGTTTTCCACTTCTAAAATCATCTAATATTATTCTAGAAATTTTTTCTTCATCTATCTCTCCACCAGAAACTAATGCACCTCTTTTTCTTGCCATTAATTTCATTAATTCATATATAAAGTTATCTTCATTTTGTATATTGGCAATTTCTTCATCTGTTATTTTGTATCTTTCTATAATGCTTTTTGAATATTCAGGATATAATTTTTTTAGTAATTCGTATGCTACTTCAACTCTTTCTAATAAATCATCTTTAATTGTTCCTGTAAAAGCTAAATTTAAAGCTATTTCTTCACTTCCAAATTTAGGCCATAATACACCTGGTGTATCTAAAAGCTCTTGATCTTTACTTATTCTAATCCATTGTTTTTGTCTTGTAACACCTGGTCTATTTCCTACTACTGTTGTGTTTCTTTTTGATAGTCTATTTATAAGTGAAGACTTACCGACATTTGGAATTCCTAAAATCATAACTCTTGTAGTTTTATTTATTCTACCTCTTGCAGCTTGTCTTTCTTTTTCTTCTAGCATTAAATCATCTATCGCTTTTGTTAATTGATTTATTCCTCTTCCTGTATTTGCATCTGTTAATATAGTTTTTGCTTCTTTTGAAAAATAGCTTACCCATTTTGCATTTACAGAATCATCTGCTAAGTCTGATTTATTTAATAATATTATTTTTCTTTTATTTTTTGTAATTGATTGTATATCTGGATTTCTACTTGCCAACGGTATTCTTGCGTCTAAAAGTTCTACTACTACATCTATTAGTCTCAAGTCTTCTGTTATCTGCCTTTTTGTTTTTGCCATATGTCCAGGATACCAGTTAATATTCATTTGATTTTGCATTTCTTCTTTATTTTCATTATTTTTTATTTCTTGTCTCTTTTTTCTTTTTTGATACATATCCATTTTAATCACTTCCTTATTCATCAATTTTCATTTTCTAAATACATTATTTCTTTTCCTAATTGTTTAGCATATGCAATTTCCTTACTAGTTGAATTTCCTATATAACCATCTACATTAATTACATAAATGGCATCACTTATTTCAATTTTTTTGTAATGTAAATCTGCTAATATTTTTTGTTCTTCTTCACTAAATTTTTCATTTCCATACACACATTGAATAACTATATATTTATTTTTTATTTCTAGTTCTTTTGCTACTTCCATCATTTTGTCTTTAAATTTCATGCTTCCACAAATAGTGACTATTTTGTTCATAATGTATCTCCTTTAAATTTGTTTAACTATATATAAATTTATTCTCATACTTATTGCATTTTAATAATTTCAATACTTTTATATTATACAACAAAAGCAAGCATTTTTCAACTTTTGCTTGCTTTTAGTTTTACTCTTCACATATACTTTTTCTTTTATATTTTTCTGCATTTAAATTTTCTTTTAAAGTAATAGAATTTTCCAAGTCTATATTATAAGTATTTGCTAAACACATAACATAGTACAAAACATCATATAGTTCTTCTTCAACTGTATCTTTTATTTCATTATTTTTCATTCTTTTATCTTTTCTTATTACTTCAGAAAGTTCTCCAACTTCTTCTATTAATTTCATAAAATATCTATCTGCTTTTTGACTAGTTCCCATTGGCAAAGTATCTATTTCTTTTATTGCTTTTTGTAAATAATTTATTGTTATATTTTTCATTTTTCTTCTTTCCTTTCTAAAATAGAAATTTCAATAAACTTTCCTATTATATAAAACAAAGTCAGCATTTTCAAAATACTGACTTTACTTTTTTTATAATTTATATTGATTTTTATCAGCTCTTTCGTCATATTCTCTTTCATATTTGTCATTCTTATAGAACCAATCTGTTTTTTTATCTGCACCAAATTTTCTTCTATTTTTGTTTATTAGTATATCTAAAAATGTTAATAAAGCTACTATTATTCCTAAAAAGTTTACTATTAGATTTGTACCTACTACTATTTCTGTTCCAGCAGCTTGAAATTCCATTATTGTATTATATAAAGCAGTTCCAAAATATGCTCCATACATACCAAAATATATTGTTGCTCCAATTATATTTCTTTTAAAGATTAAAATCATACATGGTAATGTTGCAAATAATAAACCTATTTCTATATTTAAGTTCATTGGTTGGCAAACAAAGTCCATTTGCATAGATGCCATTAAACATACAATTGATCTAAAGAACCAAAATACTACACTAAATATAGTAATTAAATAACTAAATAAACTCATCTTTTGTAACCTCCTATAGTTTATTTATTTCTGAAATTCATTTTAGCATAACTTATAAAAAAATTCAACTTATCAAGTTAATAAATATTATCATTTTTTTTAAAAAACTTATGTGCAAAATTTGGTATAAGTCTTTATATATTAGGAAGTGCAAAGCACTTTCACATTATACAAAAAGAGCAATATTAGTAAATAACTTTTTAATTATTTACATATTTGCTCTTTTACTTTCTAATATTTAGTATTCAATTTAATAATTAATCTAAATTATTCTGCATCATCAAAGTTAAATTCATCTTTAAATTTATCTTTGAATATATCGAATACAGCATTAAGTGTTTCTTCATCATCAACACTTACATAAGATTCTTCATCTTCTGATTCTGAATCTTCTAATTTTAATATAACAACTTCTCCGTTGTCTTCTTCGTTACCTTCTGCTGGTAATAAAACAACATATTGTTCTGATTCATATTCTATTAAATCTAAAAATTCGAATTTAACATCATTTCCATTTTCATCATTTAGATATATGATGTTGCTATCTTCATCAAATCCTTGATCAATTGTATTATTTTCGTTATCCATTTTTATTTCTCCTTTCAAATTCAATAGTATTTTACTACTATTTTTTACATCTTATACTATTGTTACATTTTTTGCAATAGTTTTTTAAATTTTGTATTTATTATTTTATTTATTTTTATTCATATAAGTTTCTAATATGTATACTGCAGATATTGTGTCTACTATTCCTCTTTTTTTAGTCTTGTTTATATCTAAAAAATTCATAGTTTTATGTGCTGCCACAGTGGTAAGTCTTTCGTCAACAGTTTCTATTTTCATTTTATTATACTTACATTTTAGTTTATGTATAAATTTTTCTGTTGCTTCTGCTCTAAATGTTTTAGTTCCATCCATATTAAATGGCATTCCTACAACTATTGTATCTACTTCGTATTGAGCAAATATTTCATCTAATCTTTTTAGTATAACTTTATCATTTCCATTGTGATGTATTGTTTCTAATCCTTGTGCTGTTATTCCTAACGCATCAGTTACTGCAATTCCAACTCTAGCATCACCATAATCTATTCCTAATGTACGCATAATTATTCTTCTAATCCTATATAATATTTTACCATTTTTTCTAGTAATTCGTCTCTTTCAATTAATCGAATTAAATTTCTTGCATCATTGTGACTTGTAATATAAGTTGGATCACCTGATAATATATATCCAACAATTTGATTTATTGGATTATATCCTTTTTCTACTAAAGCTTGATATACTTGTTTTAGTATTTCTTTAGCTCTTACACTTTTATCTTTTTCTACCTTAAAACTTAATGTTTTATCTACAGCCATAACACTTACCTCCTAAATATAATTTATTTGATTTTCTGCTTTATCTGCAGAATCTATATATTCCTCTAATTTCTTTGTTAATATTTCTAATCCTGTTCCTTTATAATATGTTGATATAACAAAGTTAATTTTTGGAGATGCTTCTTTTCTTTCTGTTGTCTCTCTAATACGAACTTTTTTGCCTTTTATTGTATGTATTGAATCTATTTCTTCTGGTTCTTCTATAATTTGTAAATCTTCTATTTCAGATTTTACATCTTTCAAGAATTCTTCTAAACTAGCTTCTTCAACACCAGAAAATACTATAACAAATTTTGGTCCCATATATCTTACAAATATATATTGTGATGACATTCTAGCTTTTACTATATTACTTACTTCTGTAATTATATCATTACCAATTAATCTTCCAGCTTTTTCATTAATTTCTTCTATGTTTGTAATTCTAAACATACATACAGCAGAAGTTGCATATTGGTCAATTGTGTATTTTGCTTTACCATATAGATATTCTGCTGAATGCAGACCAGTAAATTTATCAATTCTATCTATATTTTCAATTGTGTCTTGGTATGCAGTAGTTTTTAATACTGAAATAATGTTTTCTTTTACTGTTTCTATAATTGTTGTATCCATATCATCAAATGCATGCATCTTTCCACTTTCCATTACCCAATATCCTATATAGATATTGTCTATGTATAAAGGAAAGAACATTGCAGATTTTGCTCTACCCATTTCTGTTTTTTGATATGGTAATTTCTCATTTTCATTTTCTATTGTAACATACTTAGGTGTGGCTGTTGCAACACTATCTTGAAAAATTTCCTCTGTATGCAAATTTGATAATGTTTCATAATGCATTTTATCAACATTTGAAGCTTTTACTACATACTCGGCTCCATCAAAAACAACTAAAGTAGAATATTTTATATCATATTTTTCTATTACTGTTTCATTTATTTTATTTAATTTTTCATCTACACTATCGCCTTCACCAGCAATATTTAAAAATTCGTTTATTACAGATAACTTTTGATCTCTCAATCTATTATTTGCATATTGTTCTATTCTTTTTTGAAGTTGTATATTATATACAACTAAAAACATTATTGTTAGTACTAATGCGACTATTATGAAAACTATCAATGTATTCACCTCTATTATTCTACTTTTATTATTTTGATTTTAATATTTCTTTTTCATTTTATTTAATGTGCTATTCATACTACTTGAAAAACCATTATTAGGTTTAGAATATGAATTTGTTTGTCTTCCATATGATTGCTTACTTGTTAATGGATACACCATATCTCCAAGTGTTTTTAATTTATTTATAAAGTTTGATGGATAACTATTATGTGAAACTTTACAATCAACAATAGCTTCCAAATATTTTGAATATGCTTTTTCTTCAAATGGAATTACACAATATTTTACCATATCTTTATTAAATAATTCTGTCATAAATGACATTGCTGGATCATTATAGAAAGACATTCCTCCTATTACAGTTTTCGCTGTTAAACTTCCAACTTTTAATTCTTTATTTATTACAACTCTAACTTTTTCTGGTTCTAATACACCTTTTGTTTTTAAATCTCTTAAAAATGCTGTTAATGGTTGTATTGTTAATATGTCTAAAGATTGTACTAAATAAATTTCTTGACAACTTGCAAAATATGCTGCATCTGTATCAAAATCACAATCTATTAATACAATTGAATGATTTTGAACTAATGTTGATAAAATAGCTTCTGCATTTGTATATGTTTTTCCATCATTTGGCAATGCTGTATATACTGTTAAATTTCTATCAACTTTTATTCCCTCTGCATATCCATTTTCAAGTTTTTCCATTGAATTGTATGCTATTTTTCTAAGTTCTTCTTCATTTTTTGTATATATATAATAAGAATTTCTGTTTTTAGTCATATCTAATATTGCTGTATTTATATTTAATGAAGAAAACATTGATGCTAAATTATTTACTAAGAATGATGTTCCATTTTTAGTTGAACCTATAAAAGTAACTATTTTTTTGTCTTGTGTTAATAAGCTATTTAAACTTGACATTGAATAGTCTACTTTTGGTTTTAAACTCTCAACTTGACTATTTGTTGTACCATAATTATTTTGATATGAATTATCTGTATAATCATTGTTGTATGTATTGTAATTGTTGTTTATATTTTGTGAGTTATTATAATCTACACTACTATTATCTTGGTATTGATTTGAATAATCATTTTGTAAATTATTATTAGTATAATTATTTTCATACATTTGATTATTATTTTTTTGATTATTCAATAGATTTCTACTACGAAGTCCTCCACTTTTTACTGTATATGAATGTGTTGGTGCAGGTTGTTGTGTATTATTATTGTTTGCATTATTTACATTATTTGGTTGTGATGTATCTGATGGAATTAACTCATCTTCATCATCTTCAAATCCCATACCTGGCAACATTGTTTCTTCATCATTATCATAATTGTTATCTTCCATATCGAAGCTATCTAATCCTGGAAGTAATCCATCATCAAAATCTTCATAGTCTTCTACTTCTTCACTTCCAAAACTATTTGTGTTTTGATTTTGTTGTTGATTGTTTTGAGCATATGAATTATTTATAACTTGATTATCTTGATTATTTATGCTGTCATTATTAAAATCATCAGAACTATCTAAATCGTCTAATTCATCTAATCCAGGTAAAGAAACTTCATCTGTATAATCTTGTTCATCATCAAAATTCATTTCTGGTAATAAACTAGATAAATCATCTGTATTATCTACTGGTTGAATTGTTTCTGTTTGTTGTTGAATTGGCGTTTGTTGTACATTTTGAGTATTGTTAAATGATTGTGCATTATTAGATTTTGAATTATCTATATATGATACTTCATCATCTTCTACTCCAGGTAATAAACTTGATAAATCATCTTCATCATAATTATTTGCTGGTTGTGTTTGATTATTATAGTTATTATTTATAACATTTGAATTGTTTTCTTGTACTTCTGGTATTTCAGGTTCCATTCCAGGTAATTCAAAATCTTCAACTCCTGGTAATAATGTATCATCTGTTTCTTCTAAACCTGGTAATACATCTGAAGAAGTCTCTTCTACTATTTTTCTAGGTCTTCCTCTTCTTGCTTTTGGTTTATTTTCTTCTTCAACATTAGTTATTTTTCTAGGTCTTCCTCTACCTTTTTTTACTGGTTCTTGTGTTTCTTCAATACCTGGCAACATATCTTCATACATATCTTGATTTTCTTTTACTACCTCTCTTGATTGTTGTAATTCAGCATTTCTATTCATTTGATTAATATTAGTATTCGCATTTTGAACTTGATTTTGTGTTACAACATTTTGTGGTTGACTACTTCTAATATTTCTTACTGGTTGCTCCATATTAGGTATATTATTTTGTACATTATTAACAGTATTTTCAACTGGTCTTTGTACATTAATATTACTTTGAACAACTCTTCTTGGTTGTTGTGTATTAACTTGTGGTGTTGCAGAATTTCTATTTATAGTTCTAACATTTTCACCTTGAATATTAGGTGATTTACTTGTTTTGCTAGTACGAATTGTTGATGGTATAACTATAGGTCCATTCATTTGTGGTTTTTCTACATTTTTAATATTGTCTATTCTTAAACCAGCATTTTTTAATTTTTGTTCTGGTGGTATATTAACTCTTGCTCCACCTGTTACTGACATTATTTCTTGATATTTTGGTGATTTTTCTTCCAACACAGCTTTTACATTTATTGGTAAACAGTTAATTATAATTTTTAACTGTTCTTCTGTATATTGTGCTGCTATATTATTGAAACTGTCAGCATATCTATCTGTATTTCTACCTAATTTTTTAAAATGTGTTAATATATTTTGAATTTCTAATTCACTAACTTCATTTTCATTTTCAGCTCTATAATTTACATCTTCTGTATCTATTTGATAATATTGTTTTGCTTCTTTTTTTCCTCTTGGTCTGTTTATTAATTTACAAACTTGTTCCATACTTCTATCGTTTCCAAGAAGTGCATTATAAATTCCTATACCAAATAATTTTAATAATATTGAACTTCCTTTAGTTCTTCTCTCTGTACAAATTAAAATTATTGATGTTTCTTTACCTTGATTATCATGTGCTTCATCGCTAATACTATCTAATCGATCAAAAATAAATTTATCTATTGTATCATAATTGTTATTTGCCAAAGGCTCTAAATCTTCACTTATAACAATTCTATCATAAGTTTTATCTTTTTGTATCTCTTTTAATATTGCGTTGAAGTAATAAACATTTTTATAAGATAAAATTTCCTTATATTCTTTCTGATATCTTTTAATTATTTTTTCAGAAATTTCTTCACTACTTACTGCAAATAAAACTTTCATTCGTTAACCCCTCCAACCATTTACTACTATAGCAAAAATTAATGGTAGAACTTGACATATTAATAATATTGTTACAAAAGTTATTATTAAAGCAAATCCTTTATCTCTTACATCTAATTTTCTTATTCCTATTACATACTGGTAAATAGAACCAATTGCGATTCCTACAAAGCAAAATGGTATGCTATATACTCTGACTGCTGCTAAAATATATGCAGCAATTCCATATGGTGTTGATCCGTACTTTTCAATGTATTCGCTCACAGTTGCTTTTGTTGATTCTTTCATTTGTACAAGTTCTGTTGTTTGTTCTGAATTTAATACATTCTCTCCTGAAGCTGTAACTGCAAATACACCTACTGAACCAAGCATAATAAATACAATTATTGCGATAATTCCAACTTTTTTTAGCATATCTATTTTTTCCTCCTTTAGGCTATTCCCTAAATTTTTCTACTTATATATAATACAATATTATCAGAAAAATATCAACCTTAAATTATTAATTTTCTCAATATTTTTTGCTGTTTAGCATATATATCAATATATATTTTGTATAACTTTTCATAAATATTGTTTTTAAATAACCTTTAATTACCTTTTACTAATTATTTAGTTATGTATTTTATAAATTATTATATAAATATTTCATCCATTTATATACTGAATTTGCCCAATTTTTATCCGAAGCATATCTCCTGTTTACAGCAGATAGGTCGCTTCCACTATAAAATTTTCCATTTGCGATGTTTCCATCATATATTTCTGTACCCTCTGGATTCAAATAATATTTTGTTAAAACTCTTGCTACTAAATCAATTCCTTCATTATATGAACCAAATGAATATGCTCCTCCGTATGGATTGCTATCTACTGCACCATATCCAAACAAATTATTTTTATTTTTAGCAATTGTAGATGTTCCCCAACCACTTTCATGTACTGCAACAGCAGCCAAAAATACTCCATTAATTTTGTATTGTTTCTCTGCATAATAAAAATACTCTGCATTATTAGTAAATACATTATTTTTGTCATTTGAATCATTTTCTAAAATTTTTTTGAATTGTGCTAATGATAAGTCACTTGGTGTATTCAAATCCATATCAAAGCTTAAATTTTGCATTAAATCAGCTTTAGATTTTTCGTTTTCTTGTACTTCTTGACTACTTGCATTTGGATTTTTATTAGTAACACAATTTTTATCTATGTAACCTTTTCTTTCTTTTGATGAAATATAATACCAATCATCTAAAATTTCTAATATTTTTACTTCTGAATCTTTAGAAAGTGTACATACTTTTTCACTATCTTTTGAAGGTTCTAATTTTACTGATAATGTAGTAGGTGTAACATAACACACATCACCAACTTTTGCCTTATAACTACTCTTTTTATTTCCAGTACCAATTTCAACAATTTTATCAATTGATGGTTTTAATATGTAATCTGCTACAATTTCTTCAGATATTAAATTTCCATTTTCTATTTTCTTTATAGCAATAACTTTTTGTTTTCCATCTTTTCCTTCTTGAAGAACTTGCATAGTTCCTTTTGGTAAATTATTATTATTTTTATATTCTGTATTGTATTCCAAATCAATTTCTTCTATATTCATTTCTTCAGTAACATTACTAGATGTATTTTGCTCCAATATTTCTTCAATTTTTATTGGATTTACATTCTTTTTTAATGTGTTACTATAAGTTTCATTTTTTTCTATAGCTTGTATCTTTTTAGAGTAAAACATTACTATAAATATTAAAAATAAAACAAAAAATACAAATATTAATTTAATTTTTTTAGTTTTTATTAATATTTTTTTCATATGTAAACCTCCAATATTATTGTAATATTAATCAATTTTTTTGTCAATTTTAAAATTTTCCTTTTATTTTTTTCAATAATTTCTATTGATAAAATTTCAAATTTCTTATAAAATTTATTTAGATTTTTATAATTTAAAGGAGTGGCACTATTTTGAAAAAAAAGCTAACATTTATTTTAATTTTAATAATTGAAATTTTATTGCTTATTGCTATTTCAATCATTAGTTATAAATTTATTTACTTAAATATAAAGAACAAATCTATTGTTACCAATTCTTATATTTCTTTTTATAATAAAAACAAATCAAATGATTTTACTATTTCCAAAATAATTGCTTATAGTAATGCATACGGAAAAAGTAAAAATACTAATTTTAATGATAGCAATTGGAATTTAGAAATTTATCAATATACAGATTTTGCAATTTATATTAATTCAAATTCTAATAATTTTATTAAAAAAATTTGGATAGATTCTTTAAATATAGTTACACCAGTTTTGGGTAAAGTTTCATTGTATTACGAAGATGCTTTAAAATTTGGAACAGAGTATATTAATTCAGAATTTCCTTTTACAGATTCACTTGAATTCACAGTTTTAAATGATAAAAATGAAGATAACTCTATTAAATATAATACGCCTATCTTTTTTGCAGATTGTTCTACACCATTAACTTTAAAATATGTTAATACAGTATCTAGTAATTTATCTTTAAAAAACACAAATTCACTTGTACAAAACGGAACTATTTTAAATAATTTAATAAAAGACACTTCTGTAATTGATTCAAAAGTATCTTTTTGTATACATTTATTAGATAACAATAATGTAGAATACAAATCTATGATTACTCTAAATATGCCACTTTCAAATGACAAAGGTTCTATTTTAACACAAGGTAATATTTTAAAAACTGATAACAATTTGAATATCAGTTTTATTAAATAAAATTTAAAAGCTTAATTAAAAGAGAGTTTAAATTTAATAAAAATTCAAACTCTCTTTTTTATTTCAAAATTTCTAAATTATTTTTTCTTTTTAAAAAAGTTTCGTATTTTTGCAAATAAACCTTGCTTTTTTTCTATTTTTTGAGGATATTTTTCTTCAATATTGCTTGTTTCTTCTATTTTATTTTCTATTGGTTCGTTTTCTTGTTCTTGTGTAGCAAATTTTGTTACAGTTCTTGGTTTACTATAATCTTCTTTTTCTTCTAAATCATCTAAAGATGTAACTACTTTTGCAGATGGATTATTAAATAATTTTTCAACACTAAATTGTTCACGTAATTGTTCTTCAAATTTATCTTGATTTTCTTGCATTTTTGCTATTAATTCTGCTTTTCTTTCTTCATTTTCGCACCAATATTTAACATGCAATATCGCAATTACTTCTAAAGTATACTTTTTTAATCCTTGACTTTGAAGTGGTCTATGTGGATCAACATAAACTTCATAATTTGGATCTTTTATATTAGAAAAAAAATCAAGTAATTTTTTTGGTATTTTTTCTATATATTTTTCGTTCATATGATGAATTATATAATCTACTTCAGCATATGCTTGTATATCTTCTAAAGTAATTATTACACTCATTTGATTTTCCCCCATTATCTTTTGTATTATTTTTCTACACTTTCTTTGTTTTTGTCTATATCATTTCCTATTTCTGTTTGTCCATTTTCTAATATGTCATTCACTATTTCTGTAACACTTCTAGGATCTTTTTCTAATGCTTTTTGTTGTTCATTAACTTTTTTTCCGGCTTCCATTGTTTCATTTAGATTAGAATTTTCTACATTTTCTAAAGAAGCTTCAAACATAGCATTTTTTGTTTCAGCATTTATTTCTAATTTATACATTGCTATCAATATTAGTCTTTGAGTAACACATTCCATTTTTTCTTCATCAGACCAGCCTTCAAATGTATATGTACCTTCTAAAGTTGGTGCTTTTTCTGGTTGTTCACCTTTATATTTTACGCTATCACCATACTTTACAAATTGTCTATCTAATACAGTTAATTTATCATCATCTAAAAAAATAACTTCTATTTGTTCATTTTCCATAGTATCACCTACTTCTTTTGTATATTAATATATTGTGATTATATTATTAATTAAATTTATTTGCAATAGTTTTTTACAAATAAAAAAAAGATACAGCCAAAACTATATCTTTTTTTGAATATATACTTTATATTATATAATTCTTAATTAATCTTGATTAACTAAATCTTTTAATGCTTTTCCAGCTTTAAATACTGGAGCTTTTGATGCAGGTATTTTAATTTCTTCTTTAGTTTGTGGGTTTCTTCCTTTTCTAGCTGCTCTTTTTCTAACTTCAAAAGATCCAAATCCAACTAATTGAACTTTGTCTCCTTTTTTTAGAGAATCAGTAACAACATCTACAAAAGCGTTAACTGTTTCTTCAGCACTTTTTTTAGTTTCACCTGTTTTAGCAGCTATTGCTGCGATTAATTCAGCTTTGTTCATTTTAAATTACCTCCTAATAGTGTTTAGTATGTAGAAACTATTACTTTTTTATTCTACAATATCAATATTCGCCAACTCCTTTTAAAATCCTTCTTTTTTTTGAATTATTTTTATTTTTTCTCTTATTTTTCAACATTTTTTGTGTTTTTGTAATATTTTTGTAATATAATTTGCTATTTTTTTAATATTTTCATACATTTCAATAAATAATTTTTGAAATTTTTTCTCCATTTGGTAACATCTGAATTTCTTCTTTCGAAAATATTTTTAACATAATTACACTAATAGTATAAAAAATTATTGCACTTAATATTGATATTATAATTGTATATTTCTCATATATTCCATTTTTTATAAGTAAAAAGTATACAATTTTCGAAAAATACATCATTATCATTCCAGCTATTAATGGTTTTATTATAAATTTTGATAATTTAACTTCTAATTTACAACTTTTTTTCAAATTAAACCATACTATTATAAATATTGTTGCATAACAACAAATTGTACTTATAATAGCTCCTTTTTCTAATAAATTACTATTTTGTAAAAATAACATATTTCCAATAAACTTTACTATACAGCCACAAAACAAAGCAAATGTTGTTATTTTTAATTTTCCCAATCCTTGTAATGCTCCATTTATTGTTTGTACTAGTATTTCAAAAGGAATTACAAAAACAGCTAATCTTAGCAATTCAGCCCCATTATTTGCTTTTGGAAATAAAAGACTTAAAATTTCATCTGAATATGCATATAATCCTATCATTGACGGTATAGCTATTAAAATAGATATTAATAAAGAAAATGAAATTTTACTTTTAATTTCATTTTTTCTATTATTTACTTTCGCACTTGCTATTTCTGGTATTAAAGCAACTGAAAAAGCCATATTGAAACTAAGTGGTACTGTTAATAGCACATCAATTTTTGATGTCAAAATTCCATATTTTATTTGAGCAAGTTCTTCTCCTAAAACTGGTTTTAATAATCTAACAACAGTAACTGCATCAATATTTTTATTTAATGCTAGCAATAACGAACCTATTGCTAGTGGAATAGAAACTTTTGCTATATTTATTAAAATTTTATAAACACTTTCTGATTTGCATAAACTAAAATTTTTAAATTTCATATTTTTTCTTACTTTTATTAGTAAAAAGCATAAATAATTAACAGATAGCATTGTTGCCAAACTTGTAGCTAAATTTGCTCCTGCTGCCATATATTCTGTATTTTTTCCACTAATATTTCCTATTAACTCAACAATTGCAATTGTTAATACCATTTTAAAAAATTGTTCTATACTTTGAGCTTTAGCAGTATTGTAAATTTCTCTTCTTCCATTAAAATATCCTTCAATAACGCTTGAAATAGAAACAAAAAATACTGCAGGAGATAAAAACATAAGTGTAAATTTAGCTTCTGGAATCTGCAGTAATGTATTTGCAATATAATCAGCTCCCATAAACAATATTGCAGTTCCTAAAAAACCTAAAATAGCAAATTCCGTGAAAGCTACTTTAAAAATTTTATCAGCACCTTTTATATCATTACAAGCTAATTTTTCAGACACTAATTTTGATATTGCATTTGGAACACCAATTGATGAAATAGTTAAAAACAAAGCAAAAATTTGATAGCCACTAATATAAATTGCATTTCCGCTATCTCCAAATCCATCTTTATTTACTAAATATAGACTATATATCATTCCAAAAATTTTTACTATAATCTGTGAAATAATAAGTGAAATTACTCCTTTTATAAAGTTATTTTTCTTCTTCGTAAAAATCATTCCTTTCTCACTTATTTTTCTTTTATTCTATTTATACATTTGTATTTCAAATATATTACAAATTTTTTTGGGAATTTCCCACCAAAAACCCCTAAAAACTTTGTTTTTTTCTGCAAAAACTCTTGTTTTTTTTTCAATTTTATAAGATAATATAAGTGTATAATTTTTAGCGAAAGTGGTGAATTAATTGAAATACATAGACAGTTTTTTAAAGAAACTAAAAACAGACAGAAATACTTTTTTAACATATGTATTAACATTGATTTCTTTTTATCTTTGTATAGATAGAATTGTAGAAATTATTATGATTGGTGCAACTGGTATGTCTGTTTCTTATTGGGGACCATTAAAATATACTTTAGCAATGGCATGCCCAGTATTTGCTTTTTATTTTTCCTTTGCTTCAAAGTTCGTAACTGAAGACTGGAAAAAATTATCATTTACATACATATATATGATAGGTTTATATATAATGGTAATTTCTATGATTATTCAATGGATTAATCAATTAGAATGGATGTTATTAATATCTGTACCAAATTATAGCTATATCATATTAAACTTTATGGATTTAATAAAACCAGCTATGTCAGCATTTGCTTGGTATATTCCAATTTGTTCTTTCTATCCATTATTTAAGTTTATATATATGAAAATAAACGATACAAAAGATTTAAGAGATTCTATATTTGATTATGGTGGAATCGATCTATCAGACAATAAAGAAGGTTGGGGTCCATATACTTGTGAAATGTATTTATGCAAAAACAAAGAATCTGGTAAAGTTATAAAAACTCCAGAATCTAGAAGATTCGAATCTACACTTGTTGTTGGTGTTTCTGGTTCTGGTAAAACTTCAATGATATTTGAACCTATGATTGCCAGAGATTTAGAAAAAAAATATTTGTTTAAAGAAGCATCAAAAGAAATGGGATATACAGCTTTACGTACAGGTTTAGCTAATCTAAATTCACCATATTCTAATGATTACATAAATGAAAACTTTAGTTTAAATATGCTTATACCAATTCCTGCAAAGGAAAAATTATATAAAGCCTATATGAACAAACTTATTTATCATTATGCTGGTGAAAAAACAATATATAAAAATTTAGGTATCACTTATATGGCACCTGATTTTGAATCAATATCTCGTATTCAAGATGTTGCCGATAATTTTGGTATTAAATATAAATTAATAGATCCAAATGATCCAAACTCAGTAGGTTTAAACCCATTCACATTTGAAGATCCTATTAAAACATCAATTGCAATATCTTCTGTATTAAAAAGAATGTATCATTCAGAAGTAAACTTAAATAATAATACATCTGTAGATGAAGCATTTATGCAAAACATCACAACACAAGCAATCGAAAACATTACTCTTTTAGTAAAAGAAATGTATCCAAGATTACACAATGGAGATATTCCAAACTTAGAAGATTTAATGAAATTATTAAATGATTTTGATCTAATTGAAGATATGGCAGAACAAATGAAAAAAGATCCAGAATTAGCTCAAAAATACGAAATTCAATTAGGATACTTTAAAAAGACTTTCTACCAAGGTGCAAGTGGTAGAGATGAAACAGCAAAATATTTACAAGCATCTGCTGCTCAATTAGAAAACTTACTTCGTTACCCAGGTGTTAGAAGTATTTTATGTAACAGAACAAACAATATAAATTATGATAATGCTTTAAAAAACGGTGAAATCATTTTGGTATGTACAAGACGTGGTGATTTAGGTGCTAGTATTCACAAAGCATTTGGACTATTTTTCTTACTACTTATGCAACATTCTGTATTATCTAGACCAGGAAATGAAAAAACAAGAATACCTCATTTCTTATATGTAGATGAATTTCCTCCATTTGTTTGTAGAGCAACTGAAGATATATTCACTTTATATAGAAAATATCGTGTAGGAACAATAATTTCTGCACAAAACTTATCACAATTTGGTATTAATAATGATTACAACTTTAGACAAACATTACTTGCTAACTGTACAACAAAGATTGTATTTGGTAACAACACTCCAGAAGACAATGAATGGTGGCAAAAAGAATTTGGAGACAAAAGAGAATGGACATTTACAAATGATTACAAAACTGATAAAGGTGAATATGATTCAACTTATAAAGGTATTAAATGGGCTTGGAAAGAAAATTATAGAGCTGGTAAAGTTCAATCTCTTAAATTCAAAAACATTATTTATAAAACAAAAGACCTAAAAGGTAAAAATGTTGTTGGATCTGCAAAAGTAGATTTCTTAGAGTCAAAATATAAAGAAAGACAAAAAATTAAAACTTATAACTTTACTAAATTTACAAATGGTATAATTAATAAAGATAGCGAAGCAAACGGAAATTCAAAACCAAAATTTGATTTGAAACATATTAATTTTAATGAAAATCCAAACAATCCAAATGATATGGATCCAATTCAAAATAATACTAACAATTTAAAATATACATTTGATAATGAAGATGCAATAACAACTTACAATGATAATAATAAACATAACTAAACAATAAAAAAATCCCCTATATGGGGATTTTTTATTGTTCGTTCTTTTTATCCTAAAACTTTAAATTCAACATTTATAGCTTTAAATTTTCCAGTAGTTTCATCTTTTACAAACTCTGTTAAAGACTTATCTAATGTTGTTGTATTTTGTTTTAAATCTGTAGTAAAGTATAATTTTATTTTATCTATTATTAAATTTCTACTAAGTATTTCTCTAAGAGTTTCTACCATATGTTTATCATCTTCGCAAACAAGTATTAATTGTGGCATAGCCATAAATCCAGAATCACCTGGAACAAAATTGCCATAGAAATCTTTGTAGTAATTCATTCTTTCAGCAAATTTGTTTTCCCAATCTTGTTCTCTTCTAACACATTCAAATAATAAATCAATAGATTTGTTTGCTTTTCCAACAGTAACTTTTCCATGAGCTTTAAATGTTTTTCCAGACATTTTTGCATTAATTGTAGGCTTTACTACATAGCTTTTAAAATTACTTGCTTTCCTTAAATATGCAATAATTACTTGATTTCCAGCTAATCTCTTTTTAATAAGTGGTACTGGTTTTGTATTATCTGTTGGTTGCCATTTACATTCTTTCTCTCTAGAATTTAGCAAATATTTTCCCATTTTTTCTAAGCAATATACTCTATATATTCCCTTTCCTTCTTCTGAAGAAAAATAATATCTTGTTAAAATTTTTGTTCTAACTAATTGATCTAATTTAGTATTTAATTTGTCTTGTGATTTTATTTCTACATTTTTTGCTAAAAGCATAAAATATATTTGTCTTGATGTCATAAATTCAAATTCATTTACTAAATCTAATATTTCAAAATGTATATCTGAAATATGTCCTAAGTTTATTTTGTGTATAATTTGATTTATAGATACATACCCATCCTTACCATCAAATGTTTTAATTTCTCCTTCTCTAATAGCGAATGGAGATACGGTAGTTTTTATTTTTTCATCTTCTACCATTTTTATAGCCTCCTTTTATTAAAATAGTTCTGCTTAAATAATAATTAATTTAATTTTTTGTTTTGCTTCTATAATTTTCTTAATAAAAACATTTACCTTTTGACCATAGGAAAAACCCTCTTTGTATTCTGCCATTCCTACTAAATTTGGTTTCAACTCAATAAATATACCATTTTTATATTTATCTGTTTCTTTGACAGTTCCAGTAACAATCATTTTTTCTTTGTATTCTTTTATATTTTCATTCCAATCACCAAGTAGCTCTTTATAAGACAAAATAATTTTTCCTGTTTGTTTATCTATTGATTTTATCATAACATCAATTTTTTGTCCAATACAAAAACGTTCTTCTGGAGTTTTTATTCTAGATATTGATATATCTTCAATGTGTAATAATCCAACCATACCTCCACCAATTTCAACAAAAACTCCAAATTTTCTAATATTTTTTATAATACCTTTTACAACTATTCCTGGTTCTAATTCGTTTTTTACCCAATTTAAGGCTTCTTCGCCAACTTGTTTTCTTGATAACAAAATTTGATTATCAGAATATATTTCTTTTACTTTAAATTGAACCATTGTATTTACTTTGTTTTTACAAATTTTTGGTTCTGTTAAACCATATTCATCTTTTTTAATTGCATCTATTTCATTTCTTGGAATTATGCCTTCAATTCCATTTCCTAAATGGATATGTAAATTATAGTTTGTATCACATGAAGTAACCTTACCTTGCATTATTTGTCCTGTTTCGAAAGCATTTTTAATTGTTGCATTAGTATACATCTCATTTGTATCTTTCCAACCTTCTGGAATAAATTTTTGATATTCCATAGCTTACTCCTCTTTTGTATGTTTATTTTATATTATTTCATTATTCAAAATTTTTCAAGTATAAAATACAATTTTATTAAATAATTATTGCCAAATTATTTTAATAAATTTTCTATTTCTTTATTCGTTAAATATCTCCATGTTCCAATTTTTAAATCTTTTACTTGTATATTTCCTATTTTTGTACGGTGCAAAGCAACTACTTTTTTATTTATTGCTTCACACATTTTTCTAACTTGTCTATTTTTGCCTTCATGAATTTTTATTTCTAATCTAGATCTATTTGTTTCTGTATCTGTTCTAAGAATTTTTACTTTTGCAGGTTTTGTTGTATATTCTCCGTCTATAACAACACCTTCTTCTAGCTTTTTAACTTCTTCTTTTGTTACAATTCCAATAACAGTAACTGTATACGTCTTTTCTATTTCATGACTAGGATGTGTTATTATATTAACAAATTCTCCATCATTTGTTAATATAAGAGCACCAGATGTATACATGTCTAATCTACCAACTGGAACAACTCTTTCTTTTACTTTTACTAAATCAAGTACTGTATCTCTGTGAAATTGGTCTGAAGCAGTTGTAACATAACCAATAGGTTTATTTAAAAGAATGTATACTTTATTGTTTGGAACTGATAATTTTTTTCCTTTATAAATAACTTCATCTTTTTCTGGATCTATTTTTGTTCCTAATTCTTGTACACTTTTTCCATTTACATACACTTCTCCAGAAAGAATTATCTCTTCACATTTTCTTCTTGATGCTACCCCACATTCTGCCATATATTTTTGTAATCTTACATTTTCCATTTATGTATATGCTAAATTAGCACCCTCCTTTTATTCACTTTAATTTACTACTTTTCACTATTTTCTTTTCTAAGTTCTTGTAATACTTTTTCAAAATATTCTGGCAAATCTGCCTTTAAACTCATATTTTCATTTGTTGTTGGGTGTTTAAATTCTAATTTGTAACTATGCAACATTTGACCTTTTACATCAAATGGATTTTTTCCATTTGAATAAACATAGTCTCCAACAATAGGAAAACCTATTTCAGCCATGTGTACCCTAATTTGATGTGTTCTTCCTGTTTCTATATTTACTTCAAGTAATGTATATCCATCAAATCTTTCTAATACTTTAAAATGTGTAATAGCTTCTTTTCCATTTTTATTTACAGCCATTTTTGTTCTATCTTTTAGGCTTCTTGCAATTGGCATTTTTATTGTAGCTTCGTTTTCTTTTATGTTTCCTCTTACTAAAGCTAAATATGTTTTTTTAACTTTGTGATTTTTTATTTGTTCACTAACATTTATATGTGCCTTATCGTTTTTAGCAATAATCAATAATCCAGATGTATCTTTGTCTATTCTATGAACTATTCCTGGTCTTATTTCTCCACCAATTCCAGACAAAGATTCTTTGCAATGTGCCATAATTGCATTTACTAAAGTTCCATTTAGATTACCATTTCCGTGGATGAACTACTAATCCTTTTTGTTTATTTACAACTAGTATATCTGAATCTTCATATACTATATTTAGTGGTATATCTTCTGCTTCTATTTTAGATTCTTTTACTTCCGGTTCTTCTATTGTGATTTTATCATTTAATTGCAATTTATATGATGCTTTTGATTTTTTACTATTAACTAAAATATTTCCTTCTTCTATCATTCTTTGAATTGCAACTCTTGAATAATTTTCACTTTTTTGTGATATTGCTTTATCTAATCTTGTATTTATAAAATCATTTTCTACAACAAATTCTTTCATATTTACTTAAGATTTCCCTCCTTTTCCCATTTACTTTTTGTCATATCTTTTGTAAATATTATTTTAAATAAATAAATTGGTAATACATACATTCTCTTGATTCTAGAAGGTTGAAGTATTAATCTCCAAAACCATTCCATTCCTATTTTTTGAATCCATTTTGGTGCTCTTTTTATGTTTCCAGCTTCATAATCAAAAGTTCCACCTTGCCCTGCAGCAACATCAACTTTTAATTCTTTTTGATGTTCAGCAATCCACTTTTCTTGCCTTGGAGCTCCCATTGCAACAAAAAGGACATTAGGTTGTAATTTATTTATTTCTTTTATAACATCTTCTTCTGAATCTTTTTCAAAAAAACCTTCATGGTATCCTACAATTTTTAATTTAGGATATAGTTTTTCTACATTTTCTTTTGCTTTTAGTGGTATATCATCTTTGCCACCTAATAAATATACTGTCCATTCTTCCTTTTCAGCAGTTTCTAATATCTTTCTAAAATATGCTTGTCCAGGTATTCTTTGCTTAAATGGATTTTTTTGCAATTTACCAGCTATAATTACTCCTATACTATCTGGTGTAGCTAATTCTGCTTTTTGTAAAACATCAAAAAATTCTTTATCTTTTTGAGCTTGCATTATAAATTCTACATTTGGTGCTACTATTATTTTACATGATTTATTACTTGATTCAATTAATTCTTTTGTCTTACTTGCAGCTTCATCTTCTGTTATATTATTTATATCTACTCCTAATATTCTTACTTTTTCTTGCAAATTATTACACCTCTATTATTTTTTGTCATTTTTTAATAATTTCATATCTCTGTTAAAAATAATTAAAACAGAAATTATTAATAAAAACCATCCTATTACTAAAAATGCATCAGCTAAATTAAAAATTGGAAAATTTCCTATACCTATAAAATCTACTATTGCACCTCTAAAAATTCTATCTATTAAATTTCCAATACCACCAGAAATAACTAATGCTAAAGCAATTGTTGTTCTATTATCTAATCTCTCTTTTTGATGATAAACAAAATTAATAATCATTGCTAATGCAATTATTACGAAACATAAATTTGTCATATTAGATGAATTTATTCCAAAAGCAATTCCAGTATTATGCACATCTTCTATATGGAAAAATCCAATACTAAAATTTTGAAATCTTGGTACTATAAATTTAGTAATTTGATCTATCAATATAAAAATTATTGAAAGTATAGTCATTTTTTTTATTTTCTTATTCATTAAAGTTTAGCTCCTTTTATTGATTATTTTCTACTGCAGCTAATCTTGAAAATATTCTAAAACTTCCATCATCATATATAGATTTATATCTATCATCATTTCTTAGTATTAATGCCAATTTTGAATTTGAATAGCATATTATATGTGTTACTCCATATTCTTTAAATTTAACATCATAATTTACTGATAAACCTGCTATATTTAAAGCATCTGAGAAAATATCTCTTCCTGCTATATTTTCTTTTTCGTTTCCATTGAATTCTGGTGTATATAAATCACATCTAGAATCAATAAATACTGGAATACCTTCGTATAGCAAATAACTTCCATAATTGTATTCATTATATAATTTTAATGTGCTTAAATCTAAGTTTTCTTTTATCCATTTTGAAGCTTCAACTGGATATGTAGAAGTAGAAACAAATACATCATCCATTATAGGTTTATATAAATCATAAGATGCATAAGCTATTATAGACACCAATAATAAGCCACCTATAAATGTAGATTCTACTTTTATTATTTTCTTACATAAATCTTTATCATATTTAGCCAAAAATCCTGAAATCATTTTTGCTAATATAAAACTACAGAAAATTGCAAACATAGATACTTGTCTTCTCATTTTGAAAGACAAATATGTTAATCCACCTAGCATAAATAAATCAGATAATTTAATTTTTGTATCTGTAAATATTAATATTGCTAAAAATATAACAACTGCAACTGTAAATTCTTTATTGTCTAATAAAGTAAGTGGTAAATGTTCATTTATTAATCTTGTTGTATTTCCGTCTAATGTTTTAGGAACATAAGTATATGCACCTAATCCTGCTGGATTTATTAAACCTGTACCTGCTGCTATAATAGCAACAATTATTAATGCAAGTACAAAATGATTTTTTTGAATTTTTATTCTATATGGATTTTCTCTATTTTTTTGTCTTTTAACTTTTCTTAAATTTATATCTTCATATTCTTTATCTATTTTTTCTTGTAAAGATTTTTTTATTTTAACTTTTTCCATAAAAGCTTTAGCAATCTTTAAAACTATTATTTTTAATCTCTTATCCAAGTCTAAATCAGCAAGTACTGCAATAAAGTATTCTCCTATATATGGCAAATACAATACAAAATAAAATGGGAATACTGCACAATGCACATTAGTAATAATTAAAGGTATTATTATTAATCCTACTGCATATCTTATTTTATGTGTTGCTAAGAATTGTTCTATAAAGTACACTGTCCATGCAAATAATATAAATGTTAAAAGCTGAGCTCTTGCTGCAACAAATGGTTTTAATAAATACATTGCTCCTATAGTAACAATAAATGATACAACTTCATTTTTTGAAAATTTATTTGATATATAAAACAATGATAATCCTAAAATTATGCACAATATAATTGTAAGTACATATACTCCTTCCCATGAAAAAGCTCTATACACTACATATGTTCCAAAATCGTACAACCAATGTGGATAAGTATATGGTAAATCATGCCAAGAATATTGATCTGTTGTTAAATCAGATATTCCATTTTCATATATATATTCTCCTATTTTTACAGTATAGTATGTATCATTTTGTAATGTTTTTGGGGTTATTGAAAAACAAAACATAGCTATACAAACAATAGCTAGTAATGTGAATATTATCTTACTTTTTTTCTCACTTTTCATCTATCGTACCTCTTTTCTTATAGAGAAAATTATATCAAAACTTTCATAATATAGCAAGAAAAAAAGTGGACATTCTATTATTTCCGTAATAAAAAAACAGGCTTAATTGAACAGAACCCAAAAAGCATTTAACTTTTCGAGTTCTGTTTAGAATATTACATATTTTTATATGATTTTTTTAATTAACTATGTGATTACTTATTTTAATAATTACAGTATTTTACACCTACAATATTAAATTTTAATAAACAATTCTATTTTCCCTATATCCACAATTTATATAATGTATATAATAAGCTAAATTGTCATTTCCGAAAGCTCTTTGTAAATCAAAATTTTTGCTTTTATATACTGTAACTTTAAATGTGCTACTTGCATTTCTACCTTCTTTAATTCCATTTGAAGCAAAATGTTGTAGTGCTTTTGAATAATTGTTTCCGAAAGCTTTTTTTAAGTCTGAATTATTATTTAAATAATAATTTACATCAAATAATTTTGAACTTTTTCTTCCTTCATTAATACCTGAATTTACAAAGTGATTATATGCAGCTTCATAATTATTTTTAAATACATTTTTTAAATCTGAATAATAATTCAAGTAATCCCTCACATTAAATACTACTGAAGCTTGTCTACCTTCTTTTATTCCACAATTTATCCAATGATTTTTTAGTGCAGTTTGATTATATCCAAATACTCTTTTTAAATCTGCATTTGTATCAGCATAAAACCTATAGTCAAATAAATAATTTTTTATAGCAACTGGTGTTTTATCTATTAAATTAGTTCCTCTTCTGCCTTCTTTTCTGCCAAATACATTATAATGTTGCATCAATTCATAATTATCCATATTTTGTAAATCTTTATTATTATTTCTATAATAATTTACAAAAAATTCACTTGAACTTGGTCTTCCCTCTTTCCAACCATTGTTTACGAAATGATTATATGCTTGTTCCAAATTATTATTAAAAGCTTTTTTTAAATCATCATTATTGTATAAATAGTATTTTGCATCAAATACAGCTGAACCTTGTCTACCTTCTTTTATTCCACAATTTATCCAATGATTTTTTAGCGCTGTTTGATTATATCCAAACACTCTTTTTAAATCTGAATATTTATCAGCATAAAATTTATAGTCAAAGATTAAGTCTTCTATTTGTTTTCTTGTGTAACTTTTTTCAAAATTTACTGTTACAGTTATATCTTTTTCTAATTTATCAAAAGTAACATCATAATTTGAATATAATTTTCCATCTATACTAAATTTATTTATTTTTGCATTATTATTTGCAACTACCTTTATATTTACTTTTGCACCTTTAGTACACAATATATATTTGTCACTAACTGTATTTCCATTTACAATTACATTACCTGAATCATTATTTTTTTCAATGCTTATTTTTACTGTATCTTTTACACAAACTGGTATTTTCACAGTTTTATTACTGTTAGTTAAAATAATATTTGCATTTCCAGAACCAACTGCTTTTACAATACCATTGCTTACTGTAATAATTTTTTCATTAGATGATTTTATATCACTTAAATTTGCATTAATAGCATTTATTTTGTAAGTTTCTCCAACATTGATTGGATTTAAATTAAAATCTTGTACTGTTCCAGATTTTGTACCTATTGAAATTTTACTTGGCAAGTCTACTATTGCTTTTCTATTTGGGAAATATTGTACTCTAAATCTTCCATTAAAAAATCTAAAGCCTCTTATGTCTTCTGAAAGAGTTGATATTTTTTGAACTGATATTATACCATTATCAAGTTTTTCTATATTATATATATAGTTTCCATTTGTATAATATAAATCATTTCCATCTGTTAAAATAACAGGCCAAGAATCATTACTTTCCAATTTACCTAATGATATATTTGAATCACTTGATTCAATATTATTTCTATAATTTAATTCTAAATATTGATTATTTTTATATGTTAAATAAAACCAGCTATTTCTGTATTCTATAATTGGTCCACTTAGTCTACTAAAAAAAGAATTATCATAGTCTGTATTGCTACAATTTTGTTCACTATACCATTTATAATGTTCTTTTTGTAACATTCCTGCATCACTTAATAAAAAGTATTTGTAATTCCATTGTCCATAAATGTCAATTGAGCCATAAGGTTCATCATCCCATGTTAAATCCAAATGATAATAATTATTTCCAATTTTTACTATATTCCAAGCATGGCTCATTGTTGCACTAGTAACCATTGATGATTCCAAATTTAATTTTTTAGCTAAATAATTAAATGTTGCAGAATAACCATCACATACTGTTTTTTGATTTCTAAAAAATCCATACATTGTATGTACAATATCTGGTAAAGTATTATTGTTTAAATTTTCAAAATCATATTCTGTATTCGAACATATATAATTATGTATATATATTATCTTCTCTAAATCTGTAGAATCTTTTGGTACTGTTTCAACAAAATTATTTGCAACAAATTCAGCTTGATGATAATACATTTGTATTGAATCTGTGTCTATAAAATAATTTGGTTTTATTTTTGTAGCTATACTATTACTATAATTGTAAAATATAGTCCATGATTTCAAAACATAAGTTTCTGGATATTTTATTATCATATATTGAATATATTTTGAAATTTCTCCTATTGTCATATTATATTCTTCAACAGAGAAACTTGCACTTCCTGTTATTAAAGCATTATATATTCTAGTATCCAAACTTTCTGCGCCCTGATTTGAATTATACTTTTGTGGCGTATTTCTTATTGATTCAATATCTTCTCCACTATTTATAACATCTGCTTGATATTCTTTATAGCCTATATTGTCTGGTAATTCTTCTATATCAGTTGTAGCTTTTACTTGGTTATGAACTGATAGAATTATAAAAATAAAAAATGCTATAATTAATATTTGTCTTTTTTTCTTCATAGTAAAATCTCCTTATCCTATTTTTTTGACAAATTTATTATAACATTTATTTTAAAATTTTTATATACTTTAGCAATAATCTAAAAAACTTTAGAAATAAATTCTAAAGTTTTTTAATTTTATTCAATATAATTCAATTTTATCTGTCTTCTGGACCTTCTGCCATTGTATTTGATTTTGCTTTTTCTGAATTCTTTATTTCACTTTCTCTTTCAGATTTTTCCATATCAATCTTAGGCATTTCTGTAATTACTTCTTTATACATTTCCATATATTCACTTAATGGAAGTATTCCTTCATTTAAGTGAGACCAATCTTTTTCTGTAATTCTTTTATTAATTTCTTCTGGAATATGCATATATTTATAAGTTCCTTCAGCTAAATCTGCTGAATATTCTCTATCTAATACATCTTTTACATGTCTATCAAACCATTCTTGATTTGTTGTTATTCCATAAGATTTATCCATCATATATGCTAATATGTAAAGCCCTTGATTTTCTATATCTCCAATTACTTTTCTTATACCTTTACCATCATATTCTGTACCTTTAAAAGTAAACTTGTCTTCATATTTTTTAGAGCAATCTATTTGTTGTCTTATAAATTCATCAAAAATACAATCTTGTGTTAAATGTTTTTTTACTCCAGCATAATATTCTGGTGATAAATGTTGATTATGTGCTTCAAATTCTTCTATATGTGTTTGTTCTCCTATTGCTGCTGGTACACAATTTGCTAAATGTAAATCTGTATCTAAAGCTTCTTCTTTACTTTCTATATTTTTTATAGTTTTTGGAAATTTGTACCAAGAAATATCTGTTTTATCAGATGCTTCTTCAAAGTGAGTATATTGTCTAGGTCCACAATATTTTCTTATTGCATCTGGTAATAAAACATATGGTATTTCTTTATCAAATTCCTCACAATTTCCCCTTAATCCATATAATGTTGCAAGTGAATGTTGTAATGTAATCATTTTAATTCCTCCTTAAAAAAAACGCCTATATACCAACATTTTGCTAGCACATAAGCATTATATAATTTGCTAAAATTTATATATCTCGTTTTTAAACTACTTCTTGACTTTCTTCTTCATTATCTTCTTGATTTACTACTTCCATACTAGCTATTGAAACTTCATAAGCTACTCTTGTTTCGCTTGTTCCATCTTCAAATTTTTTCTCATATGTTCTTGATTGAATTCTACCTGTAATTTTTACTTCTGTTCCAACTTCCATATTTTGGCAGAATCTTGCATTTCTTCCCCAAGCTATTGATGGAATATAATCAGATTTGTTATAAGCACGATTTACTGCTAATAAAACATCAGCTATTTCTCTTCCAAATGGTGTTTGTCTATATATAGGTTTTTTACATACATATCCAACTAAAACAACCTCATTTGTTACTTCTTCTTTTTCTTCTTCATCTGATTCTTTTAATTCTGTAATTTCTTTTGCGAAAACAGTTAATATTAATCTATTTTTTTCGTTTTCGTAATTGTTGTAAGATCTAAATTGACCTTCTACTGAAACTTTTTTTCCTATAGTTAAATCAATATCTGTTAATAATCTTTCTGAAACTGTAATTGGTATTATGTCTGTTGTTGAACTTAATCTAACAACCTCCATATTAAACACATAAAATTTTTCCCCATAAATTTCATGACTGTACTTTTTCTCACTTGTTATATTTCCTACTAAAACTAAGTGATTGTTTTCTGAATAATTTGTATTCAATTTAATTCCTCCTTAAATTTATCTACAGTATCTCTTAAATGCTCTTTTTATCTTCGTTTTTCTCCTAAAAACAATTTAATTATAGCATACTTTTTCTCTTTTGTCTACATAAAATTGTATATTTTTCATATTTTTTACAAAATTATGTTTTTTTGGTATTTCTACAGTCATTGATTTTACTACATTTTCAGATTTTATTTTATATGTTTTCCAAAGTAGTTTTTATTATAATTCTTATGTTACTTTATTATTTGTAAACTATGTTTTTTGCTTTATTTTTCAGTATTTATATGTTTTTATTGTTTTTTCAAAATTCAATGTTTTATCAGTTCAAAATATTTATTTCATTTAGCTATTTTGGGTTGATAAAACACATTCTTTATATATTTTTCCCCTTTCTTCAAAATTTTTAAAATATCCATAACTTGAAGCAGCTGGTGAAAGTAAGCAAATTGTATTTGGCTTTGTAACTTCCTTTGCTAATTTTACTGCTTCTGGCATATCTTTAACTAAATAACATTTTTTATTTGTATCTTTTAAACTATTATATACATATTCTCCTGTTTTTGGCAAACATATTATATTTTCAATATTAGATTTTTTTAAATATTCATACAAACTATCTAATTCTACTCCTCTATCTTTACCTCCAACAAGTAATGTATTTACATTTTTTAAAGCATCAACAGCATTTATTGTTGCTTCTGGTATAGTTGCTATTGAATCATTGTAATATTTAACATCATTTATTTCTGCAACAAATTCCATTCTATGCTCTAAATTTTTAAAATTTTCAATTGTGTTTTTAGCTTTTTCCATATTTAGATTTAATATTTTTGCAACAGTAAGTACAAATAAAACATTATTTTCATTATGTTTTCCTTTTAATTGCATATTTAATTTTGAATCAAATAATTTTGTTTTATTAAAATATATTCTGTCTTCATTAATTAATACATAATTATCTGATTTTAAATTTAATGTTTTAGAAAGTTCACTATCTTCTTCTATTATTGCATAATCACTTTTTTTATAATTAAAATTAAATTCTTGCATATACTTATTTGAAGCATTATATATAAAAATATCATTTTTAGACTGGAATTTTGCAACATTAAATTTGGCTTCAATATATTTTTCCATTGAAGAATAGTGGTCTAAATGTTCTTCATATATATCTAATAATATTGCAATATTAGGAGATTTCTTTACAAATTCTAATGCATGAGAAGAAAGTTCTAAAACAAGTATAGTGTCTTTTTTCATATCATCTATATCATTAAATATTGGCTCTCCTATATTGCCTAGTAGCATTGCATCTTTTCCTTGATCTTTTATCATCTGATAAATTAAAGAACTAGTTGTACTTTTACCTTTTGTTCCTGTAACGCCTATCGTATAACAAGGTACGAATTCCAATAGTAATTCTAATTGGCTAGTGATTTTATTTTCAAATTTTGATATATCAAAATCTTTTAATGATATACCAGGAGTTTTAAGAACTATATCAAAATAATCAATATCTCTAAAATAATCTTCTCCAAGCACTACTTCAACATTTATATCTTCTAACAAATATGGTTTATCTGTTAATAGATTCATATTTTTATCTACAATTTCTAGTTTTTTTTCTGGAAAATGTTTTCTCAAAAATAAGTAACTTGATTCTCCTTCTTTTCCAAATCCTAATATTAATATTTTTTTATTATCTAAATAATTTAATAATTTTTCTAACATAAACTTCTCTTTTCTATTAATTTAACATTAATTTTCAAAAATTTTTCTTCTTAAAATTTGGTCAAATTCTTTTGGTAAATAATTATTTTCATTATAAAATTTTAAAAATTCTCCATCTCTTAAATCATAATTTTCTTTATAGAATTTTAATAAAAATGGTAAACTTTTATTATTACTTTCAAGTTTTTCTATTGTTTTACTTACAGCGTATTGTACTTCTTCGTATGTACCAACACACTCGAAAGGTTTTGTTTCTCCAAATCCACATAATTCTATAAATGTTTCTTTTAAATTTTCTTTTTCAAAAAGATCTTCTCCAAAAATATTTACTAGTTCTTCTTTATATAAAAATGGACTTAATATAGTATACACAAATAAGCATTTTGGACAATTACAGCACCATTTCCATGGTTCTGTTTTGCTTCCTACATTACAGCTTTTGAAAATACTATGAAATTGTTTTAATTTTGAAAAAAGCATTGCAATTTGAAGTTCTGTAATTGGTCTTAACATACTAAAATACTCTACTTCTGTGTCTATATATTTCTTAGTAAAATTTCTAAAATCTGTTTCAAATTCATAAGTTTTTGAATATTGATGGTTTATATTTTCGCCATTAACATTGCTTTGATTTGCACTATCTTCATTTGATAATGCTATATATTTTTTTCCTAATAAATATGCTGTTAAATATGTTATAAATGCTACAATTGCAGAAAATGGTGTATGACCATTAAAAAATCCTTGTGCATTTAATTCTAGTAAATTTTTATCTATTTTTCTATTTACTTCTATTACTTTTTCTCTTTCAAAACCTGCTTGTTTTGCACATTCTAAAGAAACTTTTTTACTTCCAATGCAAAAAGCTAATGTTTTATCTTTATAATCTTTTAATAAATCCAAAGTAACATTAGAATCTTTTCCACCACCAATTGGAATGATAATCCCATCAAATTTTTCTTTTATTTCTTCATTTTTATATATATTTTTTGATTCTGATTTTTCAAAATTTTCTTCATTAAATTCTTCATTTGAAATAAATTTAACAAACTCTTCTTGTTTAATATTAATGTTATTTCTATATCTAAATTCTCCTAATCCTAAATAATATAATTTTGAAAACCATTTTTTTTGTTCTTCATTTAAAAATCCACATTTTATATGGAAATTTGGTGAGCAAGTTGCTTTAAAATAACTTATTGCTTCTACCATTCCTAAATAAAATACAATTTTTTTAGCCTTTTCAGATTTTACATTTTGCCATTTAAAATCTTTTTTACTTATTAAAATTTCTGGTTCAAATTTGCTTAATCCTATTATTTCAAAACCAAATTTTACTATTATATTTTCTCCATCTTCTTTGATTTCATAATATTGATATTCAAAATCTTTATATTTTTTTCTTAAAGAATCTATCTCCATAATTTCATCTCCTTATTTAGTATATTATAATATATACTATTTTTTATTTTTATGCAATGTGTTTTGGGGTGTTTTTTTATGCTGTTTTTAAAGCAATTTCAAGATTCTTTTATATATTAATATAAAAAATTTTGTAAATAAACTCGCTTATATGTTAAATATAATATATAATTATTTAGTAATATTAATATTTTGAAAAAAAGAGAAAAGTGTTCTTATTTAAAAATGGAGATTTTATATATGAATAAGGAGGATTATATGAAAAAAAATATATTTATTAGCATATTTGTATTATTTATTTTAATATTTATTCTATGTGTAGTAAAAAATATTTCAAAAATATCTAAAGAAGAAATGCAAAATTTTATAAAAGAAAGTAAAACCTCTTCAAATATGGAAATCTTAGCTGATTTTGTTGATTTTAGTAATGGCGAAGAAAAAAAATATAGCTATAACTCATATTTAAAAGATAATGTACAATATATTAAAGGAATTGATAAAGAAGGAAATGAATATCAAAATATTTATAATTATAATAATTCAGAAAAAATATCAATTATTCCAAAAGAAAAAGTAATTACAAAAACAAAAATTACACAAAATAATTTTTCAAATGGACTATTTGTTAGTGAGTATGATTTAATATATTCTTTGACAGATTATAATTATAGATACTTAGAAAAAACAATAATAAACAATTCTCAATGTTATAAATTTGCCTTATCTAAACAAATAGATGATAATTCTCAAGAACAATACATTTTTTATATAAATATAGAGAACCATAATATTGTAAAGTGTGAAATGCTACTAAATAATAAAGTTATTTTAGAATCAAATTATAAATATATATATGATAAAGTTAAAGATAATGATATTCTATCAATAGATGATGAAAAATTTGCTGATTATAAAATTATTGAATAAAAATTTTATATTATATATCAAAGTATAAAATTGGAATTTTTGTAAAATATATTAATATGAAAAATGTATTAAAAAAATATGAAAATATGTTAATAGGTTTGTTTTCAGGAATAATTAGTGGATTTTTTGGAGCAGGTGGTGGACTTATATTAATTCCAATTATGACAAAAATTTTGAAAAAAGATGAAACAACAGCAAGAGCTACAACAATTTTTTGCGTATTTTTTATGGTTATAACTAGTTGCGTTTTTTATATTTACAAAGCGACAATTGATTGGAATTTAGGAATAAAATGTATTTTAGGTCGGAGTTATAGGTTCTGTTATTGGTACTAAGTTATTAAATAAAATTAATTCAAAATATTTGGAAATTCTTTTTATAATTTTTCTTTTTTATAGTGGGATTTCTTTTATCTTAAAAAATTAATATAAATTAAATTGTAAGACTTATATATATTAATTAATTTTTATTTTAAATTTTGGATTTAGATATTTAGATATAAAATAATTATAAATTATATATTAAGTTATACATAAATCAAAATATAGGAAATGAATAATGCAGGAGTTTATAATTGGAATTTTATCTGGAATAGTATCTGCTTTGGGAATGGGAGGAGGTACAATTTTAATTTTATTACTTGGAATTTTTACCAATCTTGAACAACATTTAGTACAAGGAACGAATTTAATTGTATTTATCCCGGTTTCGGTAATAGCAATACTAATAAATATAAAAAACAAAAAAATTGATTATAAAATAAGTTTTCAAATTATAATATTTGGTATGATAGGAGCTTTTATAGGAAGCATGCTTGCTTTTGAGTTTAATAATCGAATTTTAAAAAAGTTTTTTGGAATATTTTTACTTATTATAGGATTTTTAGAAATTTGTTCTTTCAAGTATAGATTACCTAAAAAAGAAGATAATAAAATTAAATAGTAAAATTAAAGAATTTATGGATAGTATTAAGTAATCTATGAAAAATAGAATATGAAAATACTATCTAAAACTTATGTTAGGAGGATTTAAAATGAAATTTGCAAAAGGCGTTATTTTAGGTAGTTTAGTTACAGCAGGTGCAATGATGATGTATTCAGAAGGAATTGATAATAGTAAGAAAAAAATAATGAAAAAAGGAAAACAATTTGCTAGAAAAATGAAATTTTCAATGTAACTAAATTAAACTACAATTCACAGTTTGCTTCTGTGAATTGTAGTAATTTAGTATATTAATAATAAAAGTACATATAGTGTATATTTGGTTAATGTTAATGATAATATTAATATTGTTTATTAATCAGATAGAGTAATATAATCTGTGCATACATAAAAGATATAATTTTATTCATGTTTATCTTCAATCACTTCTGTATTCATATTGCAAGGACATTCAGCTTCTAAATGAGATGCTTCACAATGTTTATCACAATCTATGTCAACACCCTTTAAACATCTGCCTTTTTTCTCACAAGTTTTGCATATTTTAATATGATCTACACGGTTAACCCAAATATCTATTGCATAGTGTTTTTTTGGGCAAAGTGGACCAAAAACAAATTCTCCATCTTTATTAGTAAAAGTATGAGAAACAGGTTTTCTTTCAAATTTGCCATCACATATTTTTACAACTTCAATTAATTTTATTACAGCATCTCTTACAGGATCTCCGTAAGCATCTTTTAAAACACCAAAAACAGCATCTCTATTATCTTCCGGTAAAGTTATATCAACATCAAATTGTTTACCATTTTCAATTCCACCATTAATTTCTAATTTATTTCTATCACAATTTTCACAAATTTCCATAATATTCAATCCTTTCTAAAAAATATTTTGTACTATCTAATATATTGTATGTTTAGCAATTCAAAATGTTACATTTTCAAATATCAGCCTCAACTTAAAGAACAACATTATAATAATTGCAGAAGACAAAATTAAATTATTAATAAATTTACTCATGGTTCATATACAAATCATTATATAATAATTTTTCGTGCAATATAAATTTTAAAAATATGTATAAAATAACTATTGTATAAAAAAATAAATATATGTATAATTGTATTGATTTTTAAGAGAGGAGTGTATGTTTCGACATACTTTGTACTTATGAAGAAAAATATAGCATATATTTTAATTATTTTAGCATTTGGTATATTTATATTTGCATATAAATTTTACTTTACTTCACCTAGTTTATCTGATATTCAAAATTTAGTAAAAACTAGAAAGCAATCACCAAATATGTCTATAGTAACTAATTTTACAAGTTACTATAATAATGAAAAATCTAGTTCTTATTCTTATATTTCTTATTTAAAAGATAATGTAAATTTTGTTACTGGAAAAAGTCAAGATGGCAGTGATTACCAAATTTTGAGTAACTACAATACTGGTTCAAAAGTATCTATTTTTCCTAGTACAAAAACTATTATTAGTTCAAAAGTAGACACTCAAAAATTAGATGGTATATCTATTTCGGAAATTGATTTGTTATTAAATGCAACTGCATCTAGTTCATATAAATATGTTGGAAAAACACAAGTTAATTCTAGAAAATGCATTGAAATTACATTAACAAAAAATATTGATTCTTCACTTGCTGAAGAAACTCATTTTTATATAGATTCTGAAAACTACAATATATTAAAAATAAGTTCATATTCTAATAATCTTTTAACTTATGATATTACTTATTCTTACTCTTATGATTCAGTTACAGATACAAACATAATACAATTCAATGCTGCAAATTATACTGATTATAAAATTTTAAACTCAGAAAAATAGTAGAAAAGTGCTATGCATTTCCTACTATATAAAGACTTACACTAAACTTTATACACAATAAAAAAATAACGCGATAAACAAAAATGTGGATATTATGAAATTTTGTTTTTGACAATTTTCATAATATCCACGTTTGTTTTCTATTCTATATTTTCATCTTTAATAAAATATTTAGTTCCTAGCATTTTATCTGGTAAATATTGTTGTTCTACCCAATGACCTGGATAGTCATGTGGATATTTATATCCTTGATGATATCCAAATTGTTCCATTCCTTCTGCAGGTGCATTTCTTATATGCATTGGGATTGTTCCAGTATCTTTGTTTTCTACATCACTTAATGCTTGATTTATAGCATTGTAGCTAGCATTGGATTTTTTTGAATTTGCCACATATATTGCTGCTTCAGATAAAATAATTCTACCTTCTGGCATTCCCACTGTTGCAACTGATTGCATAGCTGCATTTGCTACAACTAAAGCATTTGGGTTAGCTAATCCTACATCTTCTGCTGCTGAAATTACAATTCTTCTCGCTAAAAACATTGGATCTTCCCCTGCATTTATTGCTCTTGCCAAATAAAATACTGTTGCATCTGGATCACTACCTCTCATTGATTTTATAAAAGCACTAATATTATCGTAATGACTATCTCCAGATTTGTCAAACATTGATTTTCTTTTGTTTAATGATTGACTTGCTATTTCATTTGTTATTTCTATAAATCCATCTGAATTCATTTTTGTTGTTAATACTGCTATTTCTAGTCCATTTAACGCTGTACGAACATCACCATTTGATACTTCTGCTATTTTTCTAATTGTTTCACCTGAAATTTTTATTTTATAATTTCCTAAACCTTCTGGATTTTTTATAGCATTTTTCAAAATTTTTTCTATATCTTCGATTTTCAAAGATTCTAATTTTATTACCATAGATCTTGATATTAAAGCTTTGTTTACTTCAAAATATGGATTTTCTGTTGTAGCACCTATTAATATAACAGTCCCATCTTCTACAAAAGGAAGTAAAGCATCTTGTTGTAATTTGTTAAATCTATGAATTTCGTCTATAAATAATATGCATTTTCCACTTGGATTTAATAGCATATTATCAGCTTCTTCTATTGCTTTTTTTATATCAGAAACTCCAGATGTAACTGCATTTAATTTAGTAAATTTATATTTAGTTGTTTCACTAATTACTTTAGCAAGTGAAGTTTTACCACAACCTGGTGGTCCCCATAAAATTATACTAGATAATCTATCTGCTTTTATAGTTCTATATAGCAATTTATCTTCACCAAGTATCTGTTCTTGTCCTACAAATTCTTCTAATCTTTTTGGTCTTACCCTATATGCCAAAGGTTTATTTAAATCCATACTGTGCCTCTTTTATTTATTATTTTCCTAAAATACTTAAGCATTTACGAATTATTTCTTCAACAGATGCATTTTCTACAGAAACATGTTCTAATGCTTTTTCTACTTCTTTTTTTGTATATCCTAATATTTGAAGAGCTGCAGTAGCTTCTTCTACATTTTCATTTGTTTCTAATACAATTTGTGTTTCTGGTGCTTTTGCTACTGCTTCTTCTGTTTTTATTTTATCTTTTAATTCTAAAATAAGTCTTTGAGCTGTTTTCTTACCTACTCCAGGTATTTTTGTTAAAGTTGCTACATTATCTGTGATTACAGCTAAAGCAAAACTTGATGGTGTAATATTTGATAAAGTTGCTATTGCTGATTTTGCTCCAATTCCACTAACAGACAAAAGTAATTCAAACATCCTTAACTCTTCCCTATTTAAAAATCCATATAAACAGATTAAATCTTCCCTAACGTAATAATATGTATGTAATTTTACTATACTACCAACTTCTCCAATTTGACTTATTGCTAATTCAGATACAAATATTTGATATCCGATTCCATTCACATCTATTACTACATAGTTTTGTGTTTTTTCTGCTAATTCACCTTTTATATATGCAAACATTATATTTCTCCTAATTATTCTCCATAATTCATAACATCAATACGTTCAATTACAACATCTGTTGTTGGTTTATCGTTGCTATCTGTTGATACACTTGCTATTTTATCAACTATATCCATACCTTCATATACTTGTCCAAAAACAGTATATTGCATATATAAACTTAAATATCCTCCGTTTTCTTTATATTGATTTAATAAAGATACTGGGAAAGAACTTTTATAATATGAATACATTTGTGAAGAATATTTTGCTTGTGTTATAAAAAATTGACTTCCTATACTATTTGGTAAAGAAGACATTGCCATACATAAAGAACCTCTATAAGGAACTAAAGTATAATCTAACTCTGTGCCAAATCCACTTCCCCAAATACTTTCTCCACCAGTTCCATCACCTTTTGGATCTCCACCTTGAATCATAAAATCATTTATAACTCTATGGAATGTAAGTCCATTATAATATCCATCTTTTGCATGTGTTAAAAAGTTTTCAACTGCTTTTGGAGCTACATCTGGAAAAAATTTGAATTTAATATCTCCATAATCTTTAACATGCATAATAGCAATTGTATCTCCATTATTTGGGTTTGATAATTGTTTTTCTGCTGCTGCTTTAAAATCTATATCACTCATTTTTGTTCCTCCATTTTCTGTATTAGTATTGCTTGTAGCATTTGAATTTGTATTTTTTGCTGTGTTTGTACTTTTACTTGAATTAGTATTTGTATTATTAGTACTTTCTTTACTTTCACAACCTGTTAATGTAAAAAGCATAATTATACTAACAACAATAAGTAACAAACATCTAATCTTTTTATTCATTTAGCATTTCTCCTTATTTTAAATTTATTTTGTATTAAATACTCTACCTATTCTTTCTTCTATCCATTTTAAAATACTTTCAAAAGTACCTTTTGTACTGTCATCTACTTCAACTGACACACCATTATCATGTGTTTCTGCTGAAATTTTACAACCTGAAAGTACAAATAAAAAAGATGTTAAAATAACAATCATTGCAAGAATTAAAACTAAATTTTTAAACTTTTTCATAAAATCCTCCATTTGCTTTTGTATATATTTTATAATAACTTATTTTAATAAAAAAATAAATACTTTTATATCAAATTTATTTTTCATCAAAATAGTTGCTAGTATCTTGCAAATCTTCAAAATTCTTTTGTCTTAAAATTTCGTAAGTAATTATAGCCACCGAATTTGATAAATTTAAAGATCTTAAAGTTGGAAGCATTGGAATTCTTATTGTTTTTTCATCTAAGTATTTTTCCAAAAGCCATTCTGGTAATCCTTTTGTTTCTTTACCATATAAAACAAAAACTTCGTCCATTACTGAATAGTCTATATCTGTATATTTTGTTTTTCCTTTTGTAGTTGCAAAAAACATATTATGTTCTTCTGGTTTATATTTTTCTAAAAATTCATCTAAAGAATCATGCTCTTCTATATCTAATTTATCCCAATAGTCTAGTCCTGATCTTTTTAGATATTTGTCATCGATTTGAAATCCTAAAGGATGAACTAAATGTAATTTTGCACCTGTTATAGCACAAGTTCTTGCTATGTTTCCTGTATTTTGTGGAATTTCTGGTTCTACCATTACTATATTTAATTTCATTTTTATAAAGCCTCCATATTTTAAATATGTTTTGATTATAGCACATATTATTATATTTTAAAAGTTATTATTTCATTGCTATTTTTAAAATTTGTTGAAATCAAGGCTTTTATTGGAAAAAATGAAAATCTGTGTTATAATTAACAAAATTTTAAGATAAAATATACGAATTATAAAATAATATGATCACTTTGAATTTTTTTAAAAGAATTAAAAAATAGATTTATTACATAGTTAGGAGAAAAAATGATATTTTCTGTCGAAAAGAAGCAATCCTCTATAAAGAGAAATAGAAAAAAATTAAGAAAAGAAATGATAAAAAAAGAAAACTTTCATATAAATGATTTAATAGATTATGAAAAATTTTTAAAATTATATCAATTATATGGACATGAATTAAGCGAATCAGAATTTGCCAGTTCTTTTTTAGATCTTTCTATAAACGATTTATATACTTTGAAAAAAAATAGATGTAAAGTTTTAAAAAAAGAAGAAATTGATGATTCTGAAATAATATCATTAAAATTGAAAATGATTAAAGAACTAAATTTAAAAAGTGGACAATCATTATCATACGAAGAAATAGAAGAGTTATATAATAATACAGAAACTATATTGCCTTTAGTATTATTCGCTGAAAAAATTTTAGATGTTTCTAGTCATTCTTTATCTACTATAAAAAATAATTCTTCTAAGAAAGCAACAATTTTTAATAACACAGAAAAAGAATATTTTTCAGAAGAACCCCTTGAACAATTGATACAAAAAATAAAAAAATTACAAATAGAAAAAACACAAAAAAATCAAATTTTAAAAGATGCAATTGCATTAGATAGAAATTTACATATAGGAGATTCAATAACTTCAACTGAATTTTCAGAATTATATGAAATTTATGGAAAAAATTATTACACTAATTATGAATTTGCAAGGGAAATATTAGGCTTATCTGAAGGAAAAGCTAGAAATATAATAAATAAAAAAATTGATTCAATACAAATATGGAATAATGAAAATGTATCATTAGAATATTTGTTAAAATTAAGAGAAAATATTATACAAGAAGAAAATTTACATATGCGAGATAAAATACAAGACTATCAAGAATTCAAAAAATTATTTAAAAAATATTCAGGAATATTATCTGAGAAAATGTTTGCGACAGAAATTTTAGATATACCATTATGTAGCTATAAAAATTTAAAAGAAGGTATGTTTACAGCTGGTATTTTAACTGATATAGATATTCCAAATGATTTTTTCGTAAAACAAAGAGAAGAAATAATAAAAAATGAAAATGTTTATAATGGACTTAGTATAAGCTATGATGAATTTTTAGAATTATATAAAAAATATGGTTTTGTTGTATGGGATACAGATTTTGCAACAAAAATTTTAGATATATCTCAAGGACAATTTGGTTGTTTAAAAAATGGAACATATAATAGAGCAAGAATATTAAGTAAAATATCTGATCAAACTAATAGAATAGATATCAAAAAATTAAGAAATATTGTTATAGAAGAAAATAATTTGCATATAGAAGACTCAATTTCTGGAAAAACATTTACTAAACTATATGATAAATACGGATTTGGAATGAGTAAAAAAGATTTTGCATATAAAATTTTAGATATAAAAGAAGCAAGATTAAATTGTATATTAAGAAATGAAAAAGATAATGCAACAATCTTAAGAAATGAATTTTTAGATAAAGAGCTTATTGATGAAATAAAAAAAGATGTATTTAGAAATAGTGGTTATAATACTAGTGATATGATAGATTATGAAGAATTTAAAGAACTATATCAAAAATACGGAAGAAAACTTTCAGAATACCAATTTGCAGAAAAAATATTATATTTAACTAATAGTAATTTTAATATTATAAAAGAAAAAAAAGATAGGAAAACTAAAATTTTTGCAAATTTAAAATTATCCGATGCTTATATTGCAACATTAAAATCTAAAATTGTAGATAAACATCTTTTATATTATAAACAAAATATAACTCCTCAATTTTTTAAAAAGATATATTCAAATACAAGAACAGTACTTTCAGAATCTGAATTTGCAATGAAAATTTTAGAAATAAGTAGACAAGTTTACTATAAAGCTTGTATTAGTGGTGAAAATGATACATTTAGAATATTATCCGTTTCTGGAAGTATGGAAAACAAACCTAAATTTGAAGCTAAACAAAGTGAAAGAATACAAATTATGTTAGGAAATGGTAGTTCATATACAGATTTATTAGCTTCATCAAATTTATTAAAAGAAGATTTAAAAGAAAAAATAAAAACTTCTTCTAATTTGCAATTAGCCAAAAACAATTATGTTTTAGATATTGTTAGAAACAATCAAAACGCTGAAGAAGAAATGATAAATCTTTTAGGCATAACAGATGAAGATTTAGAGATTGCAAAAGAAAAAATAAAACAAGAAAATAATTTTTTAAAACTACAAAAAAGATGTTTTGATATTATTGATGACATGAAAGAAACTAAACATAGTAAACAAATACTAAATGATTATATAAATAGTTGTCAAAAAACATACGAAAAAGATTTAACAAAAATGCCATATAATACTCTAGAGATTTTAAATTCAGTTTTAGAATATACAGCAACAACAAATATAGAAGATATTAAGTTTTTTATTCAGGCATGTATAACAAAAACCGATTTTTATAGAGCTAATAATTTTATAACATATTCAATGCAAACACCAGATATAAACATTGAATTTAAAAAGAACCTACAAGAATTAAGACAGCATATAAAACATTCTATAAAAAAATATAAAGCCGTACAACTTATTTATTCTGGAGTAGATTTAAAAAGCATAAGAAAACTTACAGATTTATCTGAAACTGAAATTTTAAAAATAGCAAAAAACTTAAGAAGAGAAAAAGAAAAAATTTAATGTGCAAATTTCAAATTTATTCAATAATTATTTGAAATTTTGTTATATTATTATTATAATATTTTATATATTAATTAATTTTTTATAAATTTTTTATAAATTTACAAAGGAGGAATTTTATTTGAAAGCTATTTTTCCTTGCAAAGGAACTATTATTTTAAATAAACAAGATTTAGAACCATTAAAAGCTTTTTATAAATCAGAATTAATGCGTTCCCAAATGTATGATTTTTATAGAAATTCAAAAGATATTTTACAAGTAAACAATTTCACTTATATTCCACAAGGAATTAATATTATACTAAATAAAGATTCTTTACTTGAATTAAATACATTAAAAGAGGTGCTTGGTATAAAACAAAAAACTTCAAAGACTGTTAAACCATCAAGTACACATATACCAGAAATTTCACCAACTGATTATTCTGAGGTTGAAAATTATGAAGATGATTTAATTGATGATGGAGATATTTTGTCTAATCCGTTTTTTACAACTTTAAAACCATTAGATTAAATTTTATAAAAGCACGAAAGGAAATAATATATGGATAATTTTCTATTTTTAGATACAGATAATAATGAACTAAATTTAAAATTAGTTGCTTCATTTTTCTGTCCTCAAACAAAAAAAAGCTATGTAATTATTGATAATCAAGAAAAAATTTTTAGTAGTAATAGTAGTTACAATAACTTAGATGTTTTAGAGATAGCTGCTTTTTCTGGTAAAGATATTAAATTAAAAGAAATTCAAGATGATGAATGGGAAATTGTAAAAAATTTTATTTATGAAAACATTTTTGGAAAAATAAAAGGTGCTTAATTTAACATTAAGCACTATGATTTTCATTATATATTCCTAAAATTTCTTTTGCTTTTTGCACTTCTTCATCTGTTGGAATTTTTACATCTTTTAATGGATATTCAATCCCCATTTCTTCCCATTTGAATTTTCCTAAATCATGATATGGTAAAATTTCTACTTTTTTTACAGTTTTTAAACTAATTATAAAATCTTTTAATTTTTTCAAATCGTTCTCATCATCTGTATACCCAGGAACTAGTACTTGTCTTATCCACATTGGTATATTATTTTCTGATAAGTAGTTTGCAAAATCCAAATTATTTTTATTAGAAACTCCAGTTAATTTTTTACATTTCTCATCGTCAATATGTTTAATATCCAATATTACTAAATCTGTATATTTTAGCAATTCTTTTATATCATCATTTATTTTTATGCTTCCTGCAGTATCTAAAGCAGTATGAATATTTTGCTGTTTTAGTTTTTTAAATAATTCTATTAAAAATTTTGCTTGTAATAAAGGTTCACCACCAGAAACTGTAACACCACCATTTGATGCATTTATATATGGTTTGCATCTTTCTATTTTTGATATTATTGCATCTGTTGTATATTCAGTTCCACCTGCATAATTCCAAGTATCTCTATTATGGCAATATTTACATTGTAAAGGACAACCTTGCATAAAAACTACATATCTTATTCCTGGTCCATCTACTGTTCCAAATGATTCAAATGAGTGTATTTTTCCTAAATTTTCCAAAATAATCCTCCTCTATATAATAGGAAAGTGCTCTACACTTCCTATTATACAATAAAGGTGGAGTATAACTTTCCACCTTTATTTTAATAATTGATATTATTTTTTATTTACATTCTTTCGTGTATTGTTCTGTTAATAACATCTAATTGTTGTTCTCTTGTTAATTTTATAAAGTTAACAGCATATCCTGATACACGAATTGTTAATTGTGGATATTTTTCTGGATGATCCATTGCATCTAAAAGTAATGCTCTATCAAAAACATTTACATTTACATGGTGACTTAATTGGCAGAAATATCCATCTAATAAAGCTGTTAAGTTTTTGACTCTTGTTTCTTCATCTTTTCCAAGAGCTCCTGGTACTATAGCAAATGTATATGAAATTCCATCTTCTGAATGTTTGTAATTTAATTTTGCTAAAGAATTTAATACTGCAACTGCTCCGTTTGTATCTCTTCCATGAAGTGGGTTTGCACCTGGTCCAAATGGTGTTCCAGCTCTTCTTCCATCTGGTGTATTTCCTGTTGCTTTTCCATATACAACATTTGATGTGATTGTTAAAATACTCATTGTTGGTTTTGCATTTCTATAAGTTTTTTGTTTTCTTAATTTATCCATAAATGTTTTTTGAATTTTAACAGCAATTTCATCAACTCTATCATCATCATTTCCGTATTTTGGGAAATCACCTTCGATTTGATAATCTACTGCTAGTCCTGTTTCATCACGAATTACTTTTACTTTAGCATATTTCATTGCTGAGAATGAATCTGCTACAATTGATAAACCAGCAATACCACAAGCCATTGTTCTTAAAATGTCTTTGTCATGTAAAGCCATTTCTAAGCTTTCATAAGCATATTTATCGTGCATGTAATGAATTATATTTAAAGCATCCATATAAATACCAGCTACATAATCCATCATTTGATCAAATCTTTCCCAAACTTCATCATAATCTAAATATTCTGATGTAATTGGTGCAAATTTGGGTGTTATTTGTTTTCCAGAAACCTCATCTCTACCACCATTAATTGCATAAGTTAATGTTTTAGCTAAGTTTGCTCTAGCTCCAAAGAATTGCATTTGTTTACCAATTTGCATTGCACTAACACAACAAGCAATTCCATAATCATCTCCCCAATATTCTCTCATTAAGTCATCATTTTCATATTGGATTGCACTTGTTTTTATAGAAATTTCTGCACAGAAATTTTTGAATCCTTCTGGTAATCTTGTTGACCATAAAACTGTTAAGTTTGGTTCTGGTGAAGGACCTAATGTATTTAATGTATTTAAAACTCTGAATGAGTTTTTAGTAACTAATGTTCTACCATCAATTCCCATACCACCAATACTTTCTGTTACCCAAACTGGATCTCCACTAAATAATTCATCATATTCTGGTGTTCTTAAGAAACGAACTAATCTTAATTTCATTACAAAATGATCCATTAATTCTTGTGCTTCGTCTTCTGTAATGTATCCAGCTTTTAAATCTCTTTCGATATATATATCTAAGAAAGTTGATGTTCTACCTAAACTCATAGCTGCACCATTTTGTTGTTTTACAGCTCCTAAGTATCCGAAATATAACCATTGAATAGCTTCTCTTGAATTGCTAGCAGGTTTTGAAATATCAAATCCATAACTTGCTGCCATTTTCTTTAAGTCTTCTAATGCTTTAATTTGTTCACTAATTTCTTCTCTTTCTCTAATAATTTCCTCTGACATATAATTTCCACGAGTATTAGCAAAATCTTCTTTTTTGCAAACGATTAATTCATCAACACCATATAAAGCAACTCTTCTGTAATCTCCTATAATTCTTCCACGTCCATATCCATCTGGTAATCCTGTAACTAAATGTGCACTTCTAGCAGCTCTTATTTCTGGTGTATATGCTGAGAAAACTCCATCATTATGTGTTTTTCTATAATTGTGATAAATATCTTCTATTTTGTCAGATACTTTCATTCCATAAGCTTCACAAGATTTTTCAACTATTCTTATTCCACCTTCTGGCATTATTGCTCTTTTTAAAGGAGCATCTGTTTGAAGTCCAACTATTGTTTCTAAATCTTTATCTATATAACCTGGTGCATGACTTGTAATTGTTGATGCAACATCTGTTGAAGCATCTAAAACACCACCATTTTCTCTTTCTTTTTTATAAAGTTCTAAAACTTCATCCCATAGTTTTTTTGTTTTTTCTGTTGGTCCTGCTAAAAATTTTGCATCACCTTCATATGGAGTATAGTTCTTTTGAATGAAATCTCTTACATTGATTTCTTTTTCCCATTTTCCTGTGTTAAAACCATTCCACACACTATATTTCATATTTTCCTCCTTCTTTTGTTTGCATAGTCTTATATTTTTATGAAAAATACACTACAAACTTTAAATTTATTTGATTTTAAATTTTATTGTTAAGTTTTATTTATATTTTGTCTTTTACTTTCACTGTCTATTCTCAATTTTAGATTTTAACATATACTACAAAAAAAGACAATATTAGCAAAATGAATTTTGTGTAAATTTTTGTATAAAAAACGCATTTGTTTTTTTATTATATTATGATATAATTTTTTTGATATTATTATACAAAATAAGAAAGGAATAAAATTTATGAAAATTATATTAGCTTCAAAATCTCCAAGAAGAAAAGAATTAATGGATTTAGCAGGATTTGATTATGAAATTTTAGTAAGTGATGTTGATGAAATTGTAACAGAAGATATATCATTAGAAGAAAAATCAAAAGAAATTGCTTTTCGAAAAGCAAAAAAGATTTTTGACAACACTCAAGGAGATAGAATTATAATCGGTGCAGATACTCTTGTAATAAAAAATAATGAAGCTTTAGGAAAGCCTAAAACTCGCCAAGAAGCAATTTCGATGTTAAAGAAAATCCAAGGAACTTCACACACAATATATACTAGTTTAGTTGTATTAATTGAAAATGCTGGTGAATATAAAGAATACAAAGAACTTTTTCAAGTCGAAGTATTTGTAAAAGAAATGAGTAATCAAGAAATTGAAAACTATGTAGATACAAATTATGATGATGTTTTTGACAAAGCAGGTTCTTATGCAATTCAAGGTAGATTTTCAATATTTATTCAAAAAATCATAGGTGATTTTCCAACTGCAATTGGTCTTCCTATTCAAAGAATTTATGATATATTAAAAGAAAATGATAGTTTATAATATTTTAATTTATAAAAAGGCTGTTTAGTATTTTTATTACTAAACAGCCAAAAATATTATAGAGTTTCATTACTCATACTTCAAAATTTTATTTATTAGTATTATATTCATTTATATATAGTTAGTTTGTATTATGTATTAAGTTAAATCAAAAAATCCATTAAAAAAAAATTATCTAAGGTTGTGTTTAAAGAAATATATTATCATAAATTCATAAAAGACAATACTTTATTTATATTTTAATATATCACCCTCTTTCTTTAAAAAGCTTTTTTATGCTTTTTATTTTTTTTGTTTTTATTTTATGCATCACCTCCTTTACATATATTTTTATCTTATTGCTTACATCACTTCCTAACATTTAATATATATTTTTACACTTTAAAAATTTACCTTTAGTATTTAGTATTTACTATCATAACTTTTTAATATATATTTGAATTTTAACATCCTGTCTTTGGTAATTTTTTAATTGTATTATTTTCTGTATATTCATATTTTAAGCTTTCGTTTTTTTCATTATATTCATAAGTATTTTTTTGAATTTCTTCCGTATAACTTTCGTTTTTAACTATTTGAGTATTTTTAGAATCTTCTGTTATTTTCTTTTCTTCTTTATCTGATACAATTTCTATCACTTCATAATTTTTGTTTATTTCTTCCACTGTTCTTTTTGTATTATTTACTATTACTTGAATTTCTTCATTTAGATCTAATCCAAGTTCAATGTAATCTGTATATAAATTATATCCATCTAAAGTTTTAGTTTCTTTCAAGAAATATTTTCCTGGCACCATATTTTCTAATGTAATTTCACCTTTACCATCTGTAACTAAGTTGTCCATTATAACATTTTTATTTTCATCTAAAAGTTGAAACTTTACTCCTTGTAATGGTGTTTTTGTTCCATATTCTTGTTTATGTACTATAATCTTTGTTCTATTTTTTGCATAATCTTCTGTAATACTTGTATTTTGTTGTTCATAAGTTAATCCTGTAATAGCATAATTTTGTTTTGAACTATCATAAGTTTTTCCATATAAAACTGGATATGTTTTTACATTTGCTATTGCATTTATAGTAAATGTTTCACTTTGAGTAATATTTTTAATTGGCATTAATATTTTAAATTCTTCGCCAACCTTAAAACTTGATTGTTCTTCATTGTTAATATTAGTAACCTTTGTTCCTTCTGGTAATAATCCTTGTAATTTAATTTCATAACTTCCATTTGGAATATTACAATTTACTCTATAATTTTTGCTAACACATTTTGTATCTTTTTCATCGACTTTCCATGTAGCTTTTAATGGTTCGATTCCAAGATTTATTACACCTGTTTCATTTAAATCACAATTTTTTGCTCTGTTTACAATGTCTTTAAATATATTAAAAGTTCTTCTTCCTGCTTCTGAATTATAAGCAGAATAATCATTTTCATTTCTATCGTATAAAGCCCAATAAACAGCTTGTTTAGTTGCTGCAAAAGCTTCTTCTTCATTTGCTGCCCCTAATTCTTCTACACTTCTATATGGAAATCCATTTATTATTACTTTCCATACTTTGTTGTTATTTAATTTTTCTGTTGTTGAAACATTGTAGCTCCCATTTTCTGCTCCTGGTAGTTCAGAATTCAAACAATATGCAGGATATTCTTTTCCATCTTTTTGATATACTACATACGAAATTCTTCTTGTAATATTTTGATATTTAAGCAAATTTCCACAATCTGATTTTTTATATAAATTTACTTCATTTATATCAAATGCCATAGCTTGTCCATAAGCTCCAATAATTGATATTAAAATAAATGCAATTATTAATATTTTTTTCATATAATTCCTTCCTTGTAATTTTATTTTTGTTCTATTGCTTGAATGCATCTTCTTAGATTTGGTTTATCTTCTACACACGTAATTAAAGTTAATTTATTTTCTTTTGTTGGTTCTAAAAAATTCCAGTTTGTATCTTGGATAATTTCTTTTAATTCAACCCTATATTCCGATTTTTTTCCTTTATAGATATAGTAAATTAAATCTCCAATTTCTAGCTCTTTTAGCCTTGCAAAATAATTTACCGGATAGCCTCTATTGTGTCCTGCTAGTCCTATATTTCCATCAAAAATTGATGTTTCTTCAAAATGACCAACATATTTATTTAAAATTTCTTCTGAAGTACCTTCATTTATATCTGCATATAATTCTATCTTTGGTATTTCTAGTCTCCAAATATTTTCATCAATTTTATTTGCATAACTAGAATCTGTTATTTCATTGTTATTTTTTCTCTCATATATAAATTCATTTTGGATTTTATTTTGTTGAATATAATTTTTATTAGAAACTTTTTGAAATTCTTTATTAGAATTTTTGAAATCAAATTCAAATGTTTTTAATGAAAAAATGACTAAAATACATGCACAATATACACACACCTTCTTGATAAAGTCTAAATTTATCATCCCCTTAATATTTAATTTTTGAATAATTGAAATTTTCGTTTGATACAAACTTTGAACTTTTTTGAATTTATTTAATTGCAATTAGAAATAAATTGACATTATAATAATACTTTTTTTTAGATTTGTAAATACTTTTTTTAAAAAATTTTTTCAAAAAAAATTCCTTAGTACAAAATTATACTAAGGAACAAAAAATTTTAAGCTTTTTCTTTATCAATTTCAAAATAAAACTCTACCCCATCTTGCTTATTTTTTACACCATAACTATTATTGTATTTGTTCAAAATAGCTTTAACTAAAGACAATCCAATACCATGACCACCTTTTGATCTATCTCTTGATTCATCAACTTTGTAAAATCTATTCCAAATTCTAGGTATATTTTCTTCATCAATATTTTTTCCTGTATTAAATACAGAAACTCTATATTTATTTTCATCTTTAGCTTGTTTTATTGAAATCTTAATTTTTTTCTTGTTTTTAATTTTTTCAACATTTTTCAATGCATTTGTAAAATAATTATTTACTACTTGCTCTATATAAAAGTCATCAGCATAAACAATAATTGGCTCTTTTTCTTTAAACTCAACTTCAATATTGTTTTCTTTAATTACTACGTTTGAAGTTCTTATTACTTCATTTACTAATTCAACAATATCAAAATTTTTATTATTAAATTCTCTATCTTCATATTCTAGCTTCATTAATTCTAAAAGTCTTTTTACCATTACATCCATTTTATTTGCTTCATCTAAAATTACTTCTGCATAAAAATTTCTGCTTTCTTCATCAGTATTAACATTTTCTACTAATCCCTCTGCATATCCTTGTATTAAAGCAATTGGAGTTTTAAGTTCATGTGATACATCTGAAATAAATTGTTTTCTCATTTCATCAATTTTAGATTTTGTTTCAATATCTTTTTCAAGTTCCATATTATTTTTCTTTAATTTATAGATTGTATCTTCTAAAGTATCTGATAGAGTATTTATACTTTTACCAAGTTCATTTATTTCGTCATCATTATCTTGAATTCTATATTTTCTACTAAAATCTAATTTTGTCATTCTATTGGCTATATCATTTAATTCTTCAATTGGCTTTGTGAATTTTTCTGTCGTAACCATTATAATAAGACCACTAACACTTACAGATACAATTGCAATTACCCATAATGATTTATTTGAAATATTTGCACTTTCTTTTATTGTGTTAATTGGCATTCTAATGTAAACTCTATTTCCATTTTCCATTTTACCTTCTAGCAAAATAAAATTAATTCCATTTGTTTTGTCTTGTGTCCTACGAATTGTAACTCCATCATCAGAATACATTATCTCAGTTCTATTAAAAATACTATATTTCACTTTATATTTTATTTCTTTAATTTCACCAAAATTTTCCACAAAATTTCCATCTGTTGTATATAAAATTTCATTATTGCTATTTACAATTTCTATATCAAAGTTATTATTTACAGATATCGTCTCTAATTCTTTATGAAAACTTTCTGTTTTTTCACTATTGATATTTTGTTTTATATATTCATACAATTCCAAAGAACTAACTTTTTTATTATAGTAGTAAAAAGTTTCTAGCATTACACTATTTACAACAATCAGAAAAAGAATTGTCATAAGCATTATTACACATACTGTTATAAATAATTTAGCATGAACTGATCTAAATATTTTTTTCATTTTAGCCTCTTCTATTACATATAAATTTTATTTTTTTATTTCGAATTTGTATCCAATTCCTCTAATTGTTTGTATATGTTTACCTTTTTTTCCTAGTTTATGTCTTATTTTTTTGATATGACTATCAATTGTTCTAGAATCTCCATAATAATCATAATTCCAAACTGTATTTAATATTTTGTCTCTGGATAAAGCTATATTTTCATTATCTAATAAATATTTTAAAAGTTCATATTCTCTAAAACTCAATTCTATTGTTTTTCCATCTACAGATACAGTTCTTCCTTCATTATCTATAACAATTCCATCATAATCTTTTAATTTCTTTTCTTCTTTTGTTGTTCTTTTTAAAATTGCTTCAACTCTTGCTACAAGTATTTTAGGGCTAAATGGTTTTGCTATATATTCGTCAACTCCAAGTTCAAATCCAAACAACTCATCTTGTTCTTCTGTTCTTGCTGTTAGCATTACAATAGGAATAGCTTTATTTTCTTGACGAATTTGTCTAAGTACAGACCAGCCATCTAGTTTTGGCATCATTACATCAAGTAATATTAGATTTATTTTATCTTTATTTTCATTGTATACTTTTAAAGCTACTTCACCATCTTCTGCTTCTAATATATTAAAATCTTTTTGTTTTAAAAAATCTTTTATTAATTTTCTCATTCTAGATTCATCATCTACTACTAAAATTGTTAAATCACTCATATATAGCTCCGTTTCAAGCAACAAATGCTTTATTTTATTTTTTTGCATTTTATAATACTATTATGTTTTTTATGTGAAATTTCTATATTTTTTAGTTATTATTTGTTAATCTTTTTAATTCTTCTAAATTTTTTCTGAAATAATCAAAAGCTTGCTCATAAGTTTCTTCTTTTTCCAAATCAACATCTACCATTCTAAGTAAATCTAATGAACCAATGCTTCCACCTTTGCTAAGCATATTCAAGTATCTTTCTACATAGCCTTCTTTATTTGCTAAAATATTGCTTGCAATTACAATTGCTGATGTAATTCCAGTAGCATATTTGTATACATAGAAACAGCTGTAAAAATGTGGAATTCTAGCCCATTCATATTTTATTTCTTCGTCTGCTATAACAGCATCTCCAAAATATTTTTTTACTAATTCGTAATATATAGAATCCAAATTTTCTGATGTTAAACTTTCACCTTTTTCTATTCTTGCATGAACTTCTTTTTCAAATTCTGCAAACATTGCTTGTCTATATAAAGTTGCTCTTATTGTATCTAGTTGTTCATTTATTAGAGCAGCTTTTCTATTTGAATCACTTTCATTATTAATTAAATAATTTGCAAGTAAAATCTCGTTAACTGTTGAAGCAACTTCTGCAACCATTATTGTATAATTAGCATTAATTGCATTTTGAGCATGACTAGAATAATAACTGTGCATTGCATGTCCTAATTCATGTGCAACAGTTGACACATCTCTTGATGAATTATGATAATTTAGCAATACAAATGGATGTACTGCATGTATTCCCATACTATATGCACCACTTCTTTTATTTGGTGTCTCATATACATCAATCCAACGATTGTCAAATGCTGTTTTCAACATATTTATATAAGCTTCTCCCATTGGAGCTAATGCTTTTAAAACAATTTCTTTTCCTTCTTCATAAGGAATATCTTTTTCTTCTACATTTAATGTATTTACATATACATCATATATGTGAAATTCGTCGTCTCCTAATAAATCTTTTTTCAATTTTATATGCTCTCTATTTAAGTCTAAATTTTTATTTACTTCTTTTAGTAGAGTTTCATAAACTTTTACATTTGAATCATCATTGTTTGTAGCTGAATCTAAAGATGATTCATAATTTCTTAAATTAGCAGAAATTGTACGTTGTTTTACTCTTGCTAAATATAATTCTGTAATTGTATTTTCGTGTCTTTTATATAATGAATACATTGAATTGAAAGCTTGTTTTCTAATATCTCTATCTTTATCCATTAAATATTTAGAAAAAGTACCATGTGTAACTTTTAATTTTTCCCCATCTTTAGTTACTACATCTGGAAAATCTAATTCTGTATCAACAAAAATATCGTAAGCATTCTCTGATGCTCCAAATACCTCTGAATATTTTGCCAAAACTCTTTCAACTTCTTCTGTTAAAATATGTTTTTTCTCTTTAATAATATCTTCAATAGATTTTTTGAATTCATTTCTTAGTTCTTCATTTTCTTCTAAATATTTCCTTAATGTTTCATCATCTATTTTACTAATTTCTGGTGATATAAAACTTATTTTTTCTGAAAAATCTGTTACTACTTTTTCTACTCTTTTAAATAATTTAATGCTTTTTACATCACTCATGTCTTTATGATATTTAAGCATTGCATAAGCATAAATTTTTTCTTCTAAAATTAAAGCTTTTTCTAATTTTTTATAGCAATCTAATATTGTATTACTGCTATTTGAAAGTGTGCCTTTTAGTTTAATTATTTCTTCTGTTTGTTTTTCTAATAATTCTATATCATCTTCAAATTCTTTTTCATTTTTATAAATTTCTTTAAAATTCCATTCTAAATTATTTTCCATTTTTCCCTCCTAAATTTAACTTCTATGTAATTATATCAATCTATACTCTATTTTTCAATAATTATACTTTGCCATTTCAAATTTAATTTTGTCAATTTCATACTTATTTTGACAATTTTTGATGTTGAAATTTTATAAATTCATGATATAATGTCTAAAGTAATATTAAGGGGGAATTATTTTGAAACTAAACTCAGACGATCAATCTCTTGCTGAAAGCAAAGTTTTAATTTTATATATATTAAGTAAAGTAGGAAAATCAATATCTCATAATGAATTACTAGAATTAGTAGTTTCTATATTAGATATGAATTATTTTTATTTTGAACAATTTTTATTAGACTTATTAGAAGATAATTATTTGAACAAATATCAAAAAGAAAATGATGATATTTACGAATTAACTGATGCTGGAAAGGAAGCTTTAAGTCTTACTTTAGATATTTTACCTGGTATTTTAAAACTTAAAGTCGATAGCAAATTCAAAGAAAATTTTGAAACTATAAAAGATAAATATTCAATATCTGCAGAATACAGCCCTATTACAGAAACTGACTTTTCTGTAACTTGTAAAATTATAGAAAATAATAATACTATATTCCACTTAGAATTAAATGCCGGTTCTCGTGACCAAGCAAAAAAAATTGTTAATAATTGGAATAATAATGCTTCATCAATTTATCCTGAAATATTTAATTTACTTGTTGTTTCTGAAAATGATGAGCAAACTGCTGAATAATGCAAAAAGATAACACTAATTTAAAATTGTGTTATCTTTTTTATTATCAACTATTTTGTGTAAAAACATAAGCTAAAGATTTTATAAAAAAATACTATCAATACTTAATTTTATTCTTTGTATGTATTAATATTCTATATCTTCAAAAGTTGTATATGGTTTTGGTTGTTCACTTTGATATTCTGGAATGTATGGACTATTTCCAACTTTAAATTTTCCAGCTCTATTATTATCTCTCAACTTTTCTCTTGAAGATAATACATCATAATTATCAAATATTGATTTAGCTTGTTCTATTTTATTTTCATCAATACCATTTATTCTCATTAAAGCGGGTGAAATCATTGCACCATAATTATATCTTGGTGATATATCTAATTTTTTATCTGGATGTTTATCAAATGTATATAAATCACCATTTATACCTCTTACAAATATAGGTTCGTTTGGATTATATACCTTTATTTTGTTTTGCCATGTATACATTCCTATTTCATTTTGAGTATCTATGTTTGCTTGATTTAATTTATTAATTAAATCATCTAATTTTTCTTTAGATTCTACATTTATTATTTTTTCTTCAATACTTTTATCTGTTAAAGCCTCATGTAGTGGATGTTCAAGCTTCATTGCTGATTTAATATTTTTCAAAAATGTTTTTCTATTTCTGTTAAATCTTCTGGCTTAGTAGCTTTTGGATCAATCATTTCTAAAGCTAAACAACATAAGCTCTTAGTAGATGGTATACAATCTAATGCTAAATTTCTTAAATTTAGATCTTTAGCATTTAGTGATATATCAAATAATTCGTTAAAATATCTCATATCGTTCCACTCTAAAAATTCATTTAAATCTATTCCATTTCCACCATGTTCAATACAATTTTGTAAATATTCTTTCAAATCTTTTCCTACTACTTCATCAGATTTTACAAATCTTCTGCAAAATTGCTCTTCTAAAATATCATAGGCTTTTCTTGTATTTGAACTATAAAAAATTTGATAATTTCTTGCTCTTGCAGATAAAAATTTTTCTATATCTGGTAAAGCTTCATATTCATATACTACACCTTCTTGTTTTTTACCATTATTTATTATAGTTTGGATTGAACTATTTGTTATTAATCTATCTACTAGTTCTCTTTCATCAAGTTCACCTAAATGAAACATATCTCTTGCCATAAAATCTAATCTGTCAAAATCCACATTTCCTTCTCTTAATGTGATTAGTGGATAATTTGGATCAGATACTTTTTGCATATTTGCTAATAAATCTGGATGGATTTCTTGCAAAACCTTTTGTGTTTCTGGGTATTCCTCTTTAAATCTCATTCCTAATAACTCATGTGCTCCATATTCTTTTCCTATTAATTTTTCTAAGCAATGTGATAATATATTATGACCATCATCATGACGCAAGCTTTCCATTATATCTGCTAATACTTCTATTTTTCGATTTTCTTGCTCAATTCTTTTTCTCCAATTTGGATTTCTAAATTGTTGCATATAAAATATAGTTGCATTGTTATATGTCCCTAAACAATGAGAATATCTTGTGTGATATGCATTTGAATCTTCTATAATTCCACTTCCAAGTTGTGTTACTTTTCTTAATCTTTGCATAGGTTTTGTTTGTAAAAATTGTTTTATTTCATTTGGAAAATATACATAAGGATTATTTTGTGTACTACACAAAGTAAAATCTATTTCTTTGTCCATTGTTACTGTTTTATCTAAAATCCATTCAAAAAATTCTTTGTAATCATTTTCTTGCAAATTTTCTATATCTTTCATTTCTTACACTTTCTGCTATAATCATTTGTTATCTTTTTCTAATAGCTTCATATAAAATAATACCTGTAGCAACTGCTGCATTTAAACTTTCTGTTTTTCCTACCATTGGTATTTTTATTTTTTGAGTTGCCAAATCTAGTAATTTTTTTGAAACTCCATTTGCTTCATTTCCAATTATAATTGCTGATTTACTGTAATTTACATCATAAATGCTTTTATCTGTTGCTAAATCTGTAGCATAAACTTTAATTTTTCTTTTTTTCATTTCTTTTACTACATTTTCTAAGTTTTCGCATTCAATTACTTTTACTCTAAAAATTGCTCCCATTGTTGAACGAACTACTTTTGGATTATAGCAATCGGCTGTACCTTTTGCAACTATAATTTGCTTTAAATTTATACTATCTGCTGTTCTAAGTATTGTTCCCATATTTCCTGGATCTTGAATATTGTCTAATATTAAAAACAAATTAGATGTATAATCTATTTCTGATTTATCCACTTTTTTGTCAATTACAGCTAATATTCCTTGTGGATTCATTACATCTGTAATTTGCAAAAATATTTTTTCTGTAACATATACACAATCATATTTTGCTATTTCATAAAGAAATTCACTTGAAAAATTTCCTTGTGTTTTACAATCATCACAAATTACGATTTGTTTTATTTTGGCTTTTTCATCTATTGCTTCTTGAATCATTTTAGCTCCTTCCACAATAAACTCGCCAAATTCTTCCCTATACTTTTTTTCTTTTAATCTTTTTAAATGTTTTACAAATTCATTATCTTTACTTGTAATTACCATTTTTTCACCTCTTCTATAAAGTATTGTTATTATAACATATTTCATTCTATATGTATATAAATTAACTCCCTCTTTTCAAATTCTTTTTTATTTATTTTTTGCAAAGATATAAATTTGATACAAAAATTTAAAATATAAAGTAAAAATACTAAATATATTTCAATTTTAGCACTTGATTTTCTTGTTTATTTGTGATAAAATAATGAATACGCAAATTTTAAAATAAAATATTTCATTAACAAAAGGAGATTATCACTATGAAAGAAGAGAAATTATCAACAATCGCAACAAATATCGAAAACATCTTAGTAAAAAACCATGAAACAGTAACCAGAGTTTGTTATGAGGGAGAATGCATCAGTTTCCATTATAGTGGAGTGCCACTCGGCTACGATGCGCTCAAAGAAATCGAAGCATTGGTTTTTAGCAATTGTTTTGATGAGGAAAGCTTTAATAAGTTTATCCCGTTTGGAATGAACGGTGAATACACACTTTCTGTATCCTTACCAAATACAAAATCAGCTTAACTAGTGTTCAGTTTTCCACAAAAACTTTAACCACACCCGAAAGACTTTCGAGTGTGGTTTTTCATTTTATTTTCGACTTTAATTTTCATTTCTAATTTAAACTTTATTTCTGTTTTCTACATTTATCTTTATTTTAAATTATAACTTTCCTAAAAACTCTTTGCATTCCTCTAACGTGTTTTTCTTGTCTTGTAATTTGAAAGTTATATATGGCATTTGAGCTGGTGAAAATTTAATTCTGTTTCTAAAAGTTTTCATTAATTTGTCAACAATATCTATATTAAATCTGTCTTGTTCAAAGAAGAATAATACATTCATATCTTTTTGCATTACTTTTAATATATTTTTTTCTCTACACAAAATTTTAATTCTAGCAATATCTAGTAAATTCTCTATTTCATCTGGCATTTTTCCAAATCTATCTATTATCTCATCAGTTACATTTACTATATCTTCTTCATTTTTGCATAATGCAATGTTTTGATAGATTTCAATTTTCATACTTGAATTCTCTATAAAATCATCTGGTATATAGCTTGAAACATCTAAATCTATTTGTACATCTACCTCTTCTACTACTTCTTCACCTTTTATTTCTTTTACAACTTCGTCTAGCAATTTGCAATACATATCATATCCAACTTGTTCCATATGTCCATGTTGTACTTCTCCCATTAGGCTTCCTGCACCACGAATTTCTAAATCTCTCATTGCAATTTTAAATCCAGAACCAAATTCTGTAAATTCTTTTATTGCTTTTAATCTTTTATCTGCTACTTCTGTTAGCATTTTATCTCTTTTATAAGTAATATATGCATAAGCTTGCTTATCTGAACGTCCAACTCTACCTCTTATTTGATACAATTGTGCTAATCCCAATCTATCAGCGTTTTCTACTATTATTGTATTAGCATTTGGTATATCAATACCAGATTCTAATATTGTAGTACATACTAATACATTTGTCTTTTTATCTACAAAGTCTTGCATTATACTTTCTAGCTCTGCTCCACTCATTTTTCCATGTGCTAAATCTACTTTTGCTTCTGGAACTAATTTTTTTATTTCTTCTGCTTTTTTCAAAATATGCTCTACATTATTAAATAAATAAAATACTTGACCATCTCTTTCTAGTTCTTTTGTTATTGCTTCTTTTATAACTTCTGAATCATATTCTAATACATAAGTTTGAACTGGTTTTCTATTTTGTGGTGGTTCATAAATAACTGACATATCTCTCATCCCAACAATTGACATGTGAAGTGTTCTTGGAATTGGTGTTGCTGTCATTGTAAGTACATCAACACTATTTTTATATTCTTTTATTTGTTCTTTTGCTTTTACTCCAAATCTATGCTCTTCATCTATAATTAGCAATCCTAAATTTTTGAATTTAACATCTTTGCTTAAAACTCTATGTGTTCCAACTAAAATATCTATTTCTCCAAGTTCTAATTTTTTAATAATTTCTTTTTGTTCTTTTGGTGTTTTAAAACGATTTAAAATTTCTACTCTAATTGGATATTCTTGCATTCTTTCTCTAAATTCTTCATATTGTTGTTGCGCAAGTATTGTTGTTGGTGCTAAATATACCACTTGTTTTTGATCCATTACAGCTTTAAAAGCTGCTCTAATTGCTACTTCAGTTTTTCCATATCCAACATCTCCACATAGCAATCTATCCATTGGTCTAGGTTTTTCCATATCTTTTTTTACTTCTGATATGCAACGAAGTTGATCATCTGTTTCTGAATATGGAAAGCTATCTTCAAATTCTTTTTGCCAAACAGTATCTTTTGAAAAAGCATATCCTTGCATTTTTTGTCTTTTAGCATATAATTGAATTAATTCTTCTGCAACTTCTCTTAAATTTTTCTTTACTTTTTCTTTTGTTTTATCCCATTCTTTTGAGCCTAATCTATTTAATCTTGGTCCTACTTTTTCTGAACCAACATATTTACGAATATTATCCAAAGCATTAGTTGGAACATATAAAATATCATCATCTCTATATTTTAATTTTATATAATCTTTAGTAACATTATCAGCTTTAATTGTTGTTACTCCAAGATATTGTCCTATTCCATTAACTTTGTGAACAATATAATCTCCTTCTTTTAAATCATCAAATACTACTTTTTGTGATTCTTTAAAAATAGATGATGATTTTACTCTTTTTGGTTTTGTTTCAAATATTTCTGCTAAAGATATTACAAGTAAATTCATTTCATAACATTCAAATCCAGCAGATAGAGCACCAGGAGTAACAGTTATACTCCCTGGTGCTAATTCATCATCTTCTAAAATTTCTTTATAGTCGTTTACAATTTGTTTTTCTAATAATAAATTTGATATTTTTCGACTGCCATCGGTGTTTCCACCAAGGATTACTGTTGCTTTGCCCCTGCTTTTTGCTTCTTGTAATTCCTGAAACAGTAAATCCATTGAACTACGAAAAAAGTTGACCTCCCTATAGCTAAAGCTATATCCGTTTCTTTTTGCATGCATACTTTGTTTATCAACAAACCCTATATCTTGTTTTTCTAAATATATTGTTTGCTTTTTTTCTAGTGTATCACTAAATTTTAAATAATCTTCTTGTTTTATTAAGTTTCCAGGTATTAATTTGTTTTTACTTACTAGATCTTGGATTAAATGTTCATTATCTTTTGAAATATTTTCAGCTCTAGCTTTTATTTTTTCGATTTCATCTAAAAAAACTATATAATCATTGTCTAAGTAGTCTAATAATGTACTTGATTTCTCATAAAAACAATCAAAATATCTATCTATTTTATTTAAGAATTCACCATTTTTTATTTGTTCTATATCTTCATTTACTTTTTCTCTAATTGGTTTTATATAACTCTTATCTGATATTCTCTCACAAATAGTATTTACATCTGTTTCTAATAAAAATTCATAAGATGGATATATATCTATTTCTTTTAGCATTTCTGTAGTTCTTTGACTAGCAATACTAAATTTTCTAATAGAATCAATTTCATCTCCCCAGAATTCAATTCTCACACCATGGTTTTTAGAAGTTGCTATATCCACAATTCCTCCACGAATACTGAATTGACCTTTTCCTTCTATTAAGTCATATCTTTCATAGCCTAGTAATACTAATTTTTCTTTTAGTTGCTCTAAATTAAAGAAGTCTCCAACTTTTAAATGCATTACATTTTTATATAAACTTTCTTTTGTAATCATTTTTTGCATTGCAGCTTCTATTGTTGTTACTATAATTTTATTTTTTCTTTTTACAATATTATTTAAAACAGAAATTCTTTTAAATAATGTATCTTTACTTTCTGCTAAATAATCAAAACTAATTACATCCCTTTTAGGGAAAAATCTAACGGTTTCTCCAAAGAAAGCCAAATCTTTAACTATTTTTTTTGCTTGTAGTTCATTGTAAGTTACTATACATATAGGCTTTTCTGTATAAAATCTTGTTGCATAAGCCATGTGTATTTTTCCAACATCTGTTAAACCTGATAACATCATTGGATTTGTTCCTTTTTTCACTTCAAACAAGTAATCATTAAATTTTTTGACATTTGGAATTACTTTTACTAGTGAATTCATTATATACTCCTTTTTATTTTAGTTGTCTTATAACGATTATATATTATATTACTTTTTCACCACTTTTTCAATTGTTATATGCAAATTAATAAAATATAATTGATTAAAATAAAAAAAACTTCATTGCTGAAGTTTTTTATTTATCAATTATTATATGTGTAGTCAGGATAATTATCTATATTAAATTTTAGTATTTCATTATTTTCAACACTATTATATTCATAATTATATATTGTAACTAATTTTTCATCCGAATTTTCATATATTTCAGTTTTCACTATATTATTTGTTTTTAAATCAATATAATAATATTTTATTTGGTTATCCATAGAAAATCCAACTTTTATACATTTTGAAAGATCCAAGTCTTCTTTTCCATAATACTTATAAATTCCATTATTTGCACTTTCTTTAAATTCTGTTATAATTGGATTTTCTAAATTATTATTATTATCATTTACATTTGTTATACTCTTATTATTATGCAATATTATAATTTTTTTATTTGTATCTATATCATAAAAAGTTTCTGCTTTTCCTTGTATATCATCATTTTGATCAACATAAATATTGCCATCTTTTCTATAAAATTTCGTATATCCAATTTGGTTACCATTTTTGTAAAAATTCTCAGTAATGCAATAATTATTTATGTTATTATTTTTTTCAATTAAATTTTGAGTTCTTTTTAAAGAATATGTATTATTGAAAAAAATATATAAACTTATGCATATTAATAATATTATAATAGTTAAAATTAATAATATCTTTTTTGACATATTTTTTTCCTCCTAATATTAAAATCAAATTAAATTTATCATATTTTATTTTATAAATCAACTCTTTACTTTAAATATTACAATTGATATAATATTAAATATTTGGTCATAGAAGCAAAACTGCAAAATCATGAAGACACAATGTTTAAATTCAAATATGTGTCTTACATTGCAAATAGTAAAACTTTTCAGAAAGGATATTTCATTATGAACACTACATTAAAAAAATTTGTTTCTATGTTTATGATTTTTTCCATGGTATTAGCAATTAACACAACTGCTTTTGCTGCCGAAAAAAATAGTGACTCTTATGTAAATAGTGCTAGTTCTATATCAAGAGCATCCACCTTACATAAAGTCAATGGCGTATATAGCAGCGGGGCTAGTACCAGCTATACAACAACTACAACTAGGAGATGTTATGAAATCAGAGTAAAAGGAACAACTTATGATTCTTCCACTCCTAAAGTTGTTAATGTCACCGTAACTAACAGTAGCTATAAAGTCGTTGCTAATATCTATAATCTTAAATTAGATAATAAAGAATATCCATTATCACTCTGGGATCCTTTTACAGGTGGATTCAACGCTGGAAATTATACAGTTACAGTTACAAGTAGTGATAATAAAGCTTATGATATTTCAACTTATATTTATTACTAAATAATTATAGCTAAATTTATATGACCAAATCATGATACTATTAACAATTTTACTATTTGCATAAAAAGTCCCACTTTTTCACTTAATTGAGTGGGACTTTTTCCAACTTTATATAATTATCTTGTTTAAACATTGTTAATATAATTCATTTGCCTCTTCTTGAGTTATAATATTACTTTGAAGTGAAAAATCTATTTGTCTTTTTCTTTCATCTTTATCCTCTACACTTTTTAATCGTTCAATAAGCTCTGCATGTCCATCTGCTATTGTACCATCTTCATTAAATAAAAATAATCCTCTAAATTTTAAAGCACCTAATATAATTGCTAACACTACTATTATTAACGCTATAATTATAAATAATTTTTTATTTTTCATTTTCTTTCCTCCTTTTTAATTTTTTATTAAGTTTCTTTATTAAATAAATATTTATACCATAATAAATAAAAATAATTATAATATATATTACAGAGTATAATTTAAAATTTTCAAATATATTAATTTTAAAAATTTGAAAAAAATTCATTTCGAAAGATAATATCTTAGCAATTATTATTTCTGTTGTTGAAAATACTATATTAAATAAAATATATCCTACTATATAAAACACTATTATTTCAATTGAATTAATTATTTTTTTCATTTATATACTCCTTTCATCTAAATATTCTATTACATCTTTTATTCTACGCCTTGATACAGTAACAAATTCGTTATTATCTAACTCAATTACTATTTTTCCTATTATTCCCATATCAAAACATTTCGCATGATTAAAATTCACAATATATTTTTTTGAAACTCGTATAAAGTCTTTATCCAATTTTTCTAATTCGTATAACCTACTTTTTACTTTATATTCTTTTTCTTTAGTTTTGCAAAAAATTTCTTTATCTTTACAAAAAAAATATCTTATTTCACTATATTCTATTTTTACTAGTTTATTGTCAACTTTACCTATAATTGTATTATCATATTTATTAATATAATCAATTAGTTTATCAACTTGAGCATCTTGTTTTGCACTTTCTATATTTATATTAATACTTTCATCTTCAATATTTTTATTAATTTTAAATGTAACATTAAATTCCATTTATCTCTCCAAATATTTTTTATAATTATATATTTTATTTATGCAATATTCAACAATTTTAGACTATCGGTCATTTTTACAGACAACTGGTTTTCATCTTTATTTTTGGATAAAAACAAAATGTAACTTATTTTTCTTTTGTTCAAAATCTCTATCTACGTACAAAATTTGCTTTGAAAATTTAAAGATTCATGACAAAAATATATATAAATTTATATATACTTTTATATTATAGAAAACATAAGAAAATATATGTGTATACAGTTGCAATAATCCCCTGAAGAATTTTCCCAATAAGATATGGTCTTATTGATAAATGCTCTTTTGTAATAATGCTAAAAACTTGTAGCAGTACTGAAACTCCTCCAAAGCCAAGAAGAAAAGCTGTAAATAAAATATTAAGTGTTTTTAAATTCAAAGTAGAAAGTAATTTCACTCCATTAGTAAGTTCAAGTATTCCAGAAAATATGCTTTCAAAAAAATGATTTGGCATTGAAAATGCTGTATCAAAACTTGACAAAAAGTTGAAAAAATTAGTGCTTTTTATTAATGATAAAATAACAGAAAATATAACAATAAATCCACCTATTTGCAATATAGATTGTATAGAACTTTTAATACTATTTCCTAGTATTTCTCCAAAATTTCTAAAAGTAATAAATGAATTTGAATCTTGCTCTTTAATATAATTATTTTGATTATAATTATTTTTCAGTTTTGAGATCTTTTTATTATATGTATTTGGACTCCAAAATTTATAAATTATCCCAACAGAAATTGCTGCTAAAATATGTGTAAATAATAATAAAAATCCAATATATTTATTGTTATATAAAACAATTCCAATTGTGCCTATTATAAATAAAGGTCCAGAATTATTGCAAAAAGCTACTAATCTTTCAGCTTCATCTTTATTAATAACTTTTTGATTTAACAATTGGCATACAACTTTAGCCCCCACAGGATATCCACTAATAGCTCCTATAATAAGTGCAATTGTACTTTCACCAGGAACATTAAATAATGGACGCATTAACTTTCCAAGATACTTGCCAAATATTGAAATAATATTTGTTTGGCAAAGTAAACTACTAGCAACAAAGAATGGAAATAAAGATGGTACAACTGCCTCTGCCCATAAAACAAGACCATCTTTAGCTGCTTGTATATTACTAGTTGAAAAAGAAAGTAGCCCTATTAGGAAAATTAATATTAGTATTGTAAAAAAATATTTTTTTATAGAAAAAACAAAAAAATTATATTTCAAAATAATCACCTAAAATATAATATGTTGCTAAATAATTATTATTCAAATAAAAAAAGCTATAGCACAAAAACTATAGCCTCAGTATACTAATCGCCCAAATTAAAAGCTTCTCAAAAAAAATATATCTATATTAAAATTTGAATTTTATGAAGCTAGTTAATTTTGAAGACGAATTTTACTGAAGCAAATTGATAAAAAAAGAATGTAATTGATAAAAAAATATATAGATATAAAAAAATTGAAATAAATCGGTATACTTAATTTTATTATCTAATATTTCCTTTTAAAAAACAATATTAAAAAAAGCAGAAAAAATTTTATTTTTTCCACTTTTTACATAACAATGTCGAATTTTGACATTTTAATTAAGTTTATAAAATGCTTCATAAGCTTTATATGCTTGATAAATATCATATTTGCTTGTTATTTCATAAGGTGAATGCATTGCCATTACTGGAACTCCACAATCTAGTACATCCATGCCTCTATTGGCAAATGTAAGTGCTATTGTGCCTCCACCACCTCTGTCAACTTTTCCAAGTTCTGCAGATTGATATTGAGCATTGCCACAATCAAATATATTTCTAACTTTAGCAATAAATTCTGCTGAAGCCTCTGAACATCTTGATTTTCCAGCTGATCCTGAATATTTTGAAATACAAATACCTTTTCCAAATTCTGCACTATTTCTTTTTTCAAAAACATCTGAAAAAGTAGGATCATAAGCAGTTGTAACATCTGCTGATAATACTTCTGAATTTGAAAATGCTTTTTCTATCATTCCTACTGAACTTTGATTTGTTTTTTCTAAAATTTCTAAGATGAATTTTTCGAAAATCTTAGTCTCCATTCCTGTATTTCCTATAAATCCAACTTCTTCTCTATCTGTTAATACACATATTGCTGTTCTTCTTGGATAGTTAACATTTAATAAACCTCTTAAAGCTGTATAGCAACATACTTTATCATCTTGACCATAAGCTGCTACCATACTTCCGTCAAATCCAATGCTTCTAGCTTTAAATGCTGGTACAAATTCTACATCTGAACTTGTAAAGTCAATTTCTGTAATTCCATATTTTTGATTTAATATATTTAAAATATTTAATTTAATTTTTTCTGATATTTTTTCTTCACTATATGGAATTGTTCCAGCTAAGATATTTAGCTCTTCTCCTGTTATTCCTTCTCTTAGTTTTCTTTCATTTTGTGCTTGTGATAAATGAGGTGGTAAATCAGATATTATAAAAGCTGGTTCATCTTCTTTTTCTCCCCAAACTACTTTTATTTTTTCTCCATCTTCTTTTACAAATAAAGCATGCATACTAAGTGGAATTGTTGCCCATTGATATTTTCTTATTCCACCATAATAATGTGTTTTCAATAATGAAAATCCTGAATTTTCATATACTGGATTTTGTTTTAAATCAATTCTTGGTGAATCTGCATGTGCAGCTACTATTCTTAATCCATTTTCTAGAGCTTCTGCACCTATAACTGCTGCAAATAAGTTTCTGTCTCTATTAATAAAAAATACTTTATCTCCAGCTCTTAATTCATTCATTTCTGAAATATCCCTAAATCCATTTTTCATTAAAATTTCTTTTGATATTTCTACAATTTCTTTTTCTGTTTTTCCATTATTTAAATAATACATATATTCATCTGCAAATCTAAAAATTTCATCTTTTTCTTCTGTAGATTTTCCAGACCAACCATTTTTTTTATTTAAAAAAAGTCTTTCTTTAAGTTCTTCTGTTTCTGACATAAAAATCCTCCTCTTCTGTATATTAAATTTATTATTCTATAAAATTTCTAAAATAACATTTGTTTTTTTAACTTTTTTGTTTACAATTTCATAAGCTTTTTGTATTTCTTCTACACCTTTTGTAGCCATTTCAGATGTTTCTGCATGTATATATGCTAAAATATCTCCTTTTTTTACTTCATCTGAAACTTTCTTTTTTAATGTAATTCCAACTGTATAATTTATATTGTCTTCTTTTTTCTTTCTTCCAGCTCCTAATTCTAAACAAATTTGGCCAATAGCTTTTGCATCTAATTTTGATACAAATCCATTTTCATTAGCCATAACTGGCATAATATATTTAGCTTTTTCAAATTTTTCAGTATCTTCTAAATAAGATATATCTCCACCTTGTTGTTTTACAAGTTCTTTAAATTTTTCAAAAGCTTTTCCACTTTCAATTACTTCTAGAATTTTTTCTTTGTTTTCTTGTATATTATCTCCTTTTTTTGCAGCTTTAATCATATAAGCACCAAGTGTTAAAATAACATCTTTTACATCTTCTGCCATATCACCTTTTAAAGCTTTTATTGCTTCTATTACTTCTAATGAATTTCCTACTGTATATCCAAGTGGTTCTTCCATTGATGTTATTATACATTTTGTATCTCTTTTTGCCCAATTTCCAATTAAATTCATCATTTTTGCTAAATTTTTAGCTTCTGATTTAGTTTTCATAAAAGCGCCAGAACCACAAGTAACATCTAAAACTATGTGATTTGCCCCAGATGCTATTTTTTTGCTCATTATACTAGAAGCTATTAATGGCATACTTTTCGCACAACTAATTGTATCACGAAGTGCATAAATTTTTTTATCTGCTGGAGCAAGATTTAAAGTTTGAGCAATTAAGCTAATTCCAATATCTTTTACATTTTCTTTAAATTCTTCTATTGACAAATTAATATTATATCCAGGTATTGATTCTAATTTATCAGCTGTTCCACCAGTTATTCCTAAACCTCTTCCAGACATTTTTGCTACTGGTATATCTAAAGAAGCAATTATTGGAGCTAGTATTAAAGTAACCTTATCTCCGATTCCACCTGTGCTATGTTTGTCTACAATATCTGGTGAAATATCTGTTAAATCTAATATATCACCAGAATTTGCCATTGCAATTGTCAAATTTAAAATTTCATCTGATGTCATTCCATTTATACAAATTGCCATTATTAATGCAGATGCTTGATAATCTGGTATGTTTCCATTTGTATAGTTTTCAACAAAATATTCTATTTCTTCTTTTGAAAGCTCTTTAGCATCTTTTTTCTTATCTAAAATACTTAAAATATCCATTATTTTTCAATCATATTTTATATATGATTTCTCCTTACATATATTTAGGATTTACAGTTTCCTATAAACTTTATAATATTTCCAAAACTCTAGATTTTGTGTTTAGTCTTCTATTTGTTGTTATAAAAGCTTCTTGTAAATTTTTTGTAGCACCTAATACCTTACTTTCATCATCAGTATGAATATATGCTACAATTTCCCCTGCTGTAACTATATCACCTATTTTTTTCTTTAATACAATACCAGCTTTTCTATTAATATCTTCTTGATTTTTCATTCTTCCAGCACCTAAATAATTAGCAATACTTCCTACCATATCAGCATCAATGCTCTCTATTATTCCACTATCTGGAGCATACACTGGCATTATGTACTTTGCTTCTGGGAATCTTTCTGGATGTTCTACATATTCTAAACTTCCATATTGTGCAACAACCATTTCTTTAAATTTCTCATAAGCTCGTCCACTTCTTATAGTTTCTATTATTGTAGCTGCATTTTGATCTAAATTTTTACAATTAGTTGCCATTGAAAGCATTACACTTCCTAATGCAATTACAACTTCTCCAACATCTTGAGGCATACTTCCTTTTAAAGAATTTATTGTTTCTTTCATTTCTAAATTGTGTCCTATTGAATATCCTAAAGGCTCATCCATAGAAGTTATTACACAACCCACTTCTTTTCCAAGAGATTTCCCTAATCTATTTAATAATTTTGCAACTCTTTTTGCATCTTCTCTAGTTTTTATATATGTTCCTTTTCCACAAGTTATGTCAAAAACAAATTTATTTCCACCTGTTGCTAATTTTAAACTCATTAAACTTGCTGCTATTAGTGGTAAACTATCTGAACAACCTATTTGATTTCTTAATCTATACATTTTACTTTCTGCTGGTGCTAAATTGAAATTTTGTGCAATAATACTAACACCAACTCTTTTTATAATATCTTTAAATTCATCTATTGTAATATCAGCATCAAAACCAGGTATTGATTCTAATTTATCAATAGTCCCTCCTGATATTCCAAATCCTCTACTTGAAATTTTTGCTACTGGTATACCCAAAGAAGCTATAACTGGCATTAATATAATTGTTACTTTATCTCCAACACCACCTGTACTATGTTTATCAACTATATTGTCAGAGATTTCACTTAAATCAATTGTTGTGCCAGATTCTGCCATAGCTTTTACTAATTCTAATATTTCTTTTTCTGTTAATCCATTTATATATATGTAACTCATTAATGCAGCTACTTGTGCATCAGTAATTTCATCTCTAGTATATTTTCCTATGACATAACGAATCTCATCTCTATCTAGTTCTTTTTTTTCTCTTTTCTTTTGAATAATACTTTTAATATCCATTTAAAATTCAGAACTTACCTTTTAAGCTTGTTCTTCTCCTTTCTTTTGTAATAAATATAACTATACAAATTTTTTTATAAAACTTTTTCTATGTAACATACATGGACCATTTTCTTTTAACGCTTGAATATGTGCTGCAGTTCCATAACCTTTATGTTTAGCAAATCCATATTGTGGAAAAATTTTATCCCATTCAATCATCATTCTATCCCTTGTAACTTTTGCAATAATAGAAGCTGCTGCTATAGAATATTCTTTAGCATCACCTTTTATTATTGATTTATATGGTATTCCAAAAGTTTCTATATTTGTTAAAGCATCCACTAATATTAAATCTGGTTTTACTTCCAAACCTTCTATTGCTTTTTTTACTCCTAATTTTGTTGCATTTAATATATTTATTTCATCAATTGTATTTTGATCTACAATCCCAACATTGTAGCTTATAGCTTGTGAAATTATTTCTTCAAAAACTTTTTCTCTTTTCTTTTCAGATACCTTTTTTGAATCGTTTACTCCTTCTATCAAAGAATCTACTGGTAAAATAACAGCACCTATAACTACTGGTCCTGCTAAAGGGCCTCGCCCTGCTTCATCTATTCCACATATATATTTTACATTTTCATTGTATAAAGTTAATTCTTCTTTTTTTAAATTGTTTAGTCTTTCTAATTCTTTTTCTTTCATTTCTATAATTACTTCCTTAATTACTTTCAGTTGTTTTATACTATTATGTATTTTAGTTTAATATTTCTATAAAATTTTATGAAACAATTTCAAAATAAATCTTATTTACATTAATTACTATATGATTGCATTTCTGTTAATGTATAATATGTTGTACTACCTTCTCCTTTAAATCCTTTAGAATAAATAACTTCTTCTGTTTCATAATTTACTAAATAATATTCAGAGCCTGAAGTTAGCATTTCTGGATCTAATCCATTTTTTGAAAGTGTATCTTGTGTCCATTTATACCAATATTTATCGTTATTTGTTCCATCTAAATATTTCTTAAAAGTTTCTAAGCTATTCAAATCAGTTTTTGTTCCCATATATTCATTACCAATATCAGTATCTGGATTATCTGATGTTCCTTCAAATTGATATTTTTCATATAAACTTTCTGCTTTTCCTTGAACTAATAACATATTTGTTATATATGTTTTCACTTTAGAATCTGTCATAAGGTCTGCTGTTACTGATATTGTAACACTAGCCAAAATTCCTAAAACAATTATAGTAACTACTAAAGCAGCTACTGTAACACCATTTTGATTTTTTAACATTTTTCCTCCGTTTTTAAGCTTATTTTAATTTTTCATTTGTATTATATCTATAGAAAGAAAATTTTTCAATATAAATAGAAAATTTTTCTATTTAAAACAACTTGCTTGTTTAATCCATTAGATATAAGATATAATATAAATAGGAGGTAAAAAAAATGGATAACGATAACGAATTTAATTATAGTGAAGAAAATCATTTTAAAGCTCCAAAAGAAACAAAAAAATCACACAAAGGATTTGGAAAAACTATAGTATTTCCATTCATTTCTGGAGTTGTTGGAGCTTCTATTGTTGTAGGAACTTGCTTTGGTGTTCCTAGTATAAAAAATAAACTTATTGGTACAAAATCTACATCATCAATTTCAACACCAACTAGTTCTCAATCATCTTTAGATATTGTAAATTTAGCTAATTTTTCAGATACTTCAATTGGAGTTGCACAAAAAGTTTTACCATCAATAGTTGGTATTACAGTTAATTATGATGTAAGTTCTGTTTTTGGAAATAGTACAGCTAAAGCAACTGGTTCTGGAATAATCATTAGTGAAGATGGTTACATTGTAACTAATAATCATGTTATTTCTAGTGAATCAAGTTCATCTTCTTATTACGAAATAACAAAATCTACTGGAATCACTGTTAATTTATATAATGATTCCACAGAATATAAAGCAACTGTGGTTGGTTCAGATTCATATACAGATTTAGCTGTTTTAAAAATAGATGCAACAGGTTTAACTGCTGCTACTCTTGGAAATTCTGATGATGTAAAAGTTGGTGAATTTGCTATGGCCATAGGAAACCCACTTGGTATGGAAAGTACTGTAACATCAGGAATTGTTAGCGCTGTAAATCGTGAAGTAACAGCATCTGATGGTACAACATATACTGCTATTCAAACAGATGCAGCTATAAATTCTGGTAACAGTGGTGGCGCTCTAGTTAATGCAAATGGTGAAGTAATCGGAATTAATACATTAAAACTTTCTGGTAGTGGAATCGAAGGTATTGGTTTTGCAATTCCAATAAATTCTACAACAAAAGTTATTTCTCAATTAATAGAATACAAAGAAGTAAAACGTCCATACATTGGAATTAGTGGTTCAGCTGTTACAGATGAAGTTGCAAATCGTTACAATGTTCCTTATGGTGTTTATGTAGAATCTGTTGAAAAATCAAGTCCAGCAGAAAGTGCTGGAATCCAAGCAAAAGATATTATTACAAAAATAGATGGAACAGAAGTAAAAACAGTTCAAGAATTAAATAAAATTAAAAACAATCACAATATTGGTGATGAAGTTACTTTAACAGTATACTCAAATAATGAATACAAAGATGTAAAAGTAAAATTAGTTGAACAAACAGTTTCTGAAGCTTCTACATCAGATTCTTCTAGCACTCAACAAAATAATAATTCATCATCTTCTTCAAAAGGAAAAAATAATAGTCAAGTTCCTAGTACTCCTTTTGGAAATAGTGATAGTTCAGACAGTAGTGATTCTTTATTTAAATATTTCTTTGGAAATTAGTTTAATCCCCTTGTATATATAGATAAAGGCATTTGCAATTTTTTGCAAATGCCTTTTTATTATTTATTAATACTTTATTTATCTATTGGAATTTATATGATATACTTTCAAAAATTCAAAATATTTTACCAAGATTTTAATACCGTATCATTTTTAAACATTTCTAAGATTTCATCATAAGAAAATCCTCGTAATCCTGTATATTCAGTATATAAAGTATTATCTACTTTTTTTGGTTTTATATATCCACTTGTTAAATTTTCATCTATATACATATCATCTGATGGATTTATCATTTCACAAAAACTTGCTGTACACTTTTTGTTTTTATCAAAAATGCAATAGTAATATGTAATACTATTTGTATCTTTATTCTCTTGTTGAATAATTACTAAGCCTTGATTTGATGAATGAAATTTAGGATCAAAATAAGATATATTTTTAAGATAAATTCCTATAACACCAATACTACATAACAAAAATATTATACAAATTGCTATTATTAACTTTTTATTCATATTGCTCCCCCATATAATTACTTTTTATATTTCACTATATTGAGCATACAATATTTTTATATTCTTTGCAATCTAAATTTTACTATTATACGTTTTAGGCATCAAAAGTATGTGTTTTCAAATCTTATTAGTACAATTTTCGTAATTTTATATTTCTAATTAATTTTCAAGCTCCTTTTTCCATCAATTAAGTTTTCAGATGTTGTTTTGTAAATTGTTTTTTTACGATTCAAAAAAGCATATACAAAAGCTGTAATTGGAATAGTATAAACAACTCCCATACTTCCTGCTATTGCAGATATTATTTCTTCTACAATTGTTTCTTTATTTAAGATTTCGGTAATTAGCATATTGCAAGCCATAAATAATAATATTAATTTTAAAGCTCCTCCAACATAAGCTAAAATTAAAGTATTAGTCATTGTACCAATGACATCTCTTCCTATATTCATACCACTTTTAAATAATTCTTTCCAAGATATATCTTTTGTTTTATTTTTTATTTCGTCTAAACTAGATGCTATGCTCATTCCGACATCCATACAAGCACCTAATGCTGAAATTACAATTCCTGCAAAAATTAAATCTCTAAAATTAAATGTTGCAGTTTGCATATTCATACTAAGTTGTATTGCATCTTCACACGCACCAGATAATTCTGCTAAATGACTAAATATTGATGCTACTATTCCAGCTGATACAACACCACCTAAAGTTCCTATTGCTGCTGTTACAACTTTTTTATTTATTCCACCAATTACAATAAATGTTAATACTATTATTACTGCACAAGTTACTATTGACATTAGTATAGCATCATAACCTGCAAAAATTAATTTTATCAAAATAAACCAAACTGCTAAAATTGTTATTATTAATCCAATTATTGCTTTTATGCCTTTTTTTCCACCAACTAATATTATGCTAAGTAAAAAAATTGCCACCATTATATATATGTAATTAGAACGAACTATTCCTTCTATTGCTGAGCTAACATTTCCATTTGCATCTACTGATAATTGTACTGTTACTGTATCTCCTTTTTTTAATTCGTAAGCTAATATTTTTCCTTCTATGTCATAAGATAATATAAAATCTGTTGTAAATTCTTTTGTTTCATATTCACCTTCTAAAATTTCTATTTTTACACTTTGTACTGTATCTTCTATATCTCCAATTGTTTTTTTAGTGATATCTCCTGTTTCTAGTACTTTTGCTTTTACATAGAAAGTTTTATTTTCTTCTACAACTGCTTCTTCTGAATTTTCTACAGTTTCTGAAGTAGCCTCTTCTGAATTTGTTGTTTCAGTTGTCTCTGTTGTACTTGGTTGTTCTGTTGCAAAACTTATTGATAATAACATATTTACTATTAATATAAATATTAGTAAAATCCTTACTACTTTTTTTGCTTCGTTTTTCACTTTAATTCAATCCTTTCATTTTTTTAAACTCTTACTATTTTTATATTTTTTTGCTAAAATTTTTTCAAACTAATTTCTTTCTTCCCAAAAACTTAAAATACTTTATAAATTACTTTGCAAAATTCTCTTTAGCGCGCAAAAAGTTGAAAACATTATTTCTAATAATTTTCAACTTTCGTACTTAATTGGATTTGCTCCACACATTTATTTTAGAACTTACGATAATTGTAAAAAACTAAATTTCAGCAAATGTCCACATCTTTGCTCATTGCACATAGTTTTTACAAAACCTTGTGTGTAAATGCGTTATTAAAAAATAACAATATCCATTTCATTTGTATAATCTGTATTTCCATACGGATAAATAATATAAACATATCCATCATCTGTTAAGAAAAATGTTGTTGCATTCTCTACTTTATACATATCACTACCTAAATCTCTTTCATAAAGATTTCCATAGTCTGCTGCAATTATTTTTGCATTTGTATAAGCTGCTTTTATTTCTGTATCTATTGTACTTTGTACTGTTGATACTGTTGTGTTTTTTAGCTCAATTAATTCTTTTAAAGAAACTTGTCTATCTGCTGAAATGCTATAATTATAAGTTTTTATTGAAACTTTTTCAGCTTTTTGTCCTTCTTTTAAAGATGCTTTTATTACAACTGAAACTATATCTTCATTTACAAAAGCTTGATATGTAACATTGTATACAACATATTGATCTGTTTGTCTCATAATATTATTTGCTTTTTCATAGAACTCTGATCTAATTTGCTCATTTATTTCTTCTACTTTATCTGTTTTTATATTAATTGTTGGTATTACAGCTTTTATTGTATAATAATTTTCATCTTCATTTTCTAGTTTATATAAAGAATATACTAAATCATTTTCTTCTTTTATTTTTTCTACATTTACATTTTCACTTTTTATATTTACTTTATTTTGAAATATAGAATTAAAGTTTGCTTCTAAATTAGCTAATTCTTCTGCTGTTTTTTGGCTTCCTATATTAATTCCAATCATTAGTGGATCTGTTTCAGCATATTTATAAAAAAATTGTGTATATATTCCTATGCATACAGCTATAATGCACACTAATACAACAAATAAAAAAAACCAAACAGTCTTTTTGCCTGTTAACTTACTTGCAAACCTTCTCCAGGCTCTTATAATACTCATAGTTTTTCTCCTATTTTAAAATTGTTTTTATTATAACATTATATTAAAAAAATTTCAAATTTTATAGAATAAAAAATGTTTTTTTTCTAATACTAAAGTTAAAAGATGGTAATTCACACAAGATTTTCTTATGTTTTATATAAAATCTAAAAATCTCTATAATTTGTGAATGTACCCTTAAAAGGTGGTAAATTTATGAAAAGAACAATTTTTTATGGTATTTTAATTTTTATTTTTTCAATGGGTGTAGGCTTTTTATTTTCCAAAATGTGGGTTAATCAAAAAATGGCAGATGCTAATTTAAAAGTCGTAGGAGATGAAATTCAATACTTAAATTCAAGTATAACAAATCAACTATCTTTAAGTAATTCTAATTTTTCTTTAACTACAAATTCTGCAAATTTTTCCAATTCTCTAGATACTATATCAACTGCATCTACAGAAGAAAAAGTCTCTCCAAATGCAGAATTTGCATTAAAAAAATATTATAATGAATGCGGACACTTCAAATTTGAATATGCAAAACTTCCAGAGGAACTCGTAAATCTAACAAAAGAAGAAGTTGAAGATTTTTATGATGATTGGGAAGTCGAAGAATTTTCATCAAATAAAATTGTATTAGTAAAAGAAATTTCTTCTTTATGTGATGAACATTTTATTATAAAACTTGGTGAAAAATATGTGCAAATATTTCATTTAGAATCTGATGGAAATCTTGTATTATATAAAACTACTGATATTTCAAGAGATTATCTACCAGCAGAAGATATTTCAAAACTTGAACAAGGTATGTATGTTTTTGGTGAAGGAAAATTAAATTCTATAATTGAAGATTTTGAATAAAATTATTTAAAAGTAAAAAGTGGACATTGTATATTTTATACAATACCCACTTTTATTTTTATTTTTTTGTATATCCTTCTAAATTTGGTACAGCAACATCGTTTTCTGTCACAGTATTAATTTTTATATTGTCGATTTTAAATTCTCCTATTTTACCTAGTAAATATGCATTTTTTTCATCATAGTATGTTGTAATATTATCTTCATCTGTAATAACTATACATTTTATACCATCTATTTCCTCGTTTTTCAATTTCCATTTAAAGCATAATTTTATTTTTTCTAACATGCTATAATCTTTTTTCAATTCTCCTGACAAACTAAAAGATTTATCATAAGTCACTTCATTTTTATAAAAAATTTTATTTTTCTCATCTATAACAAGACCTAAAGTACTTCCATCTCTATCCATACTATACACTTTAACAATTTCATTTGGAATAATTAATAAAGTAGAATTATTTTTTAGATATTTATAAGTACCTATTATATTATTATTTTCATCTAACCTTACAGAATCAAATTGAAAATTACTAATTTCAAAATTTTTATGTACTTTATTTAAGAAAATATTTATTCTACTGAATTTTATTAAGAACATAATAATAGGTATTAATACAATTAAAATAGCTATAGATATTAAAACTTTTTTTATTTTCATTACATTCCCTCCAATCTTATATTTATTATAACTATAAAATAAAAACTTAACAATATTAAGTTTCACATGATTTTTATTAAAAACAACAAAAAAGTGATAACCATATATAGTCATCACTTTTTTACAATTATTAACTAAAAATTAATTTATCTTCATTGCAATCAACATGTATAGTTTGTTCTGCTGTATATTCACCTCTTAGAACTTTTTCAGCAATTTCATCTTCTACATATCTTTGAATTGCTCTTCTTAATGGTCTTGCACCATATTTCAAATCAGTACCATGTTTTAATAAGTATTGTTTTGCAGAATCTGTAACTTCTAGTTTTAAGTCTTTATTGTTTAAAGCTTCTCTTGTTTTATCTAACAATAGATCTACTATTTGAATTAATTCTGATTGTGTTAAGCTATCAAATGGAATTATTTCGTCTACCCTATTTAAAAATTCTGGTCTAAATAAATCTTTTAACGCTCCTACTATCTTATCTTTATTTATAATGTTTTCACTATTACTAAATCCTATTGTATTATTATTTAGATTTGACCCAGCATTTGATGTCATTATTAAGATTGTATTTTCAAAATTAATTGTATTTCCTTGTGAATCTGTAAGTTTCCCATCATCTAATACTTGAAGTAATATGTTAAATACATCTGGATGTGCTTTTTCAATTTCATCTAAAAGAATAATTGAATATGGTCTTCTTTTTACTTTTTCTGTTAATTGACCTGCATCATCATATCCTACATATCCTGGAGGTGCACCAATTAATTTAGCTGTTGAATGACTTTCCATGTATTCAGACATATCTATTCTAATTATTGAATCTTCTGATCCAAACATTTCAAATGCTAATGCTTTAGCAAGTTCTGTTTTTCCAACACCAGTAGGTCCAACAAATATAAATGATGGTGGTCTTTTTGTACTTTGAAGTCCTGCCCTATTTCTTCTAATAGCTTTTGAAACAGCTTCAACTGCAGCATTTTGTCCTATTACATGTTTGTGTAAATTTTTCTCTAAATTTAATAGTTTTTCTGTTTCTGCTTCTGTTATTTTTGTTACTGGTATTTTAGTCCATCTTTCAATTACTTCTGCAATATCTTGAATTGTTAATACAGATGGTTTTAGATTTTTTTCAATTTCTGCCATTCTTTCTTGAAGTGTACATTCTTTTGTTTTTAAATCAGCTGCTTTTTGGTAATCTTCTATTGAATCTGAAGAAACTGCTTCTTCTTTTTCTTCTGCCAATTTTGCTAATTCATTTTTTATTATTTCTAGTTCATAAAGTTCATGATTATTTAAATTGATTTTTGAACAAGCTTCATCTATTAAATCAATTGCTTTGTCTGGTAAAAATCTGTCATGAATATACTTTTCTGACATTTTTACTGTTTTTTCGATTACATCATTTGTTATTAAAACTTTATGATAATCTTCATAATATTTTTTTATTCCTTGCAATATTCCTATTGTATCTTGAACTGATGGTTCTTCTACAAGAACTGGTTGAAATCTTCTTTCTAATGCTGAATCTTTTTCTATATATTTTCTATATTCTTTTAAAGTTGTTGTTCCTATAATTTGAATTTCACCATTTGATAATGATGGTTTCAAAATATTTGCTGCATTCATAGAATGTTCTGCGTCTCCAGCACCAATTATATTGTGAATTTCATCAATTACAAGAATTATATTTCCATAAGTTTTACATTCATCTATAAGACTTTTCATTCTGCCTTCAAATTGGCCTCTAAATTGTGTTCCTGCAATAATTGCTGTCATATCTATTAAGTAAACTTCTTTATTTAATAATTTTGCTGGAACTTTCTTTTGAGCAATTTTTATTGCTAATCCTTGTGCTATTGCTGTTTTACCAACACCAGGTTCTCCAATTAAACAAGGATTATTTTTTGAACGACGATTTAGTATTTGAGTAACTCTTTGAATTTCTTGTTCTCTTCCTATTACTTCATCTAATAAACCATTTTTTGCTTTTTCTGTAAGATTTGTACCAAATGTATCCAAAAATCTTTTTTTATTATTTTTTTGTTTCTTTTCAACTTTTACAGTTTTCTTTGTACCTGAAGTTGAAGAATTTGCTTCTGCTTCTGAATTAGCATCATTTTCTTCATTATTCATAGGAGCTTTGAAAAATCCTAATATACCACTTAATGGATTTTGTCCATCTTCTTCTAATGTAGTTGGATCTATTCCCAATTCTTCTAAATTCATATTTTCTGAAAAATCTTTTAATAAACTTTCAAATTGACTTGACATATCTTCAAATTCTTCTTGACTTAAATTTGAATTTTTTGTAAGTACATCTAAAGGATTTATTCCTTTTTTCTTTGCACAGCTATAGCAAAGTCCATCTACTGTAGATTTGCCATTTTCTGTTTTATTAATAAATATAACAGCAGTGTTTTTATTACATACTGAACATAACATATATCGTTTCACCTCTTAATTTATCCATCAATTTATCTTTTATATTTCTTAAAATAAAAATATTTAATAGTATTATATTACATTATTTTGTAGTTACAGTCAATGTTTTTCACATCAAATTTACAAAAAATTGTTCCTATTTCGTATTTTATTTTTTGACAATTTACATAAAAAGTTGTATAATAAAAGCATTGAGTTTAAACAAAATAAGGAGATTTTATGAGTTCAAATAATACAAAAAAAGTAAATAATAATATTGAAAAAATATCAACCATTTCAAAAAATTTTGATGAATTACATCAAATATATAAAGATATATTCAATAGTGGCGAATTAGGTATTCTTGAATCAGATAAGGAGAATATATATTATCTTGATTCTCATAATCAAAAGAAAAGTATTGAAAAAAAATTTTTTGATTTACATTTTTCAAAAAGTATAAAAGGAAATTTTAATAGAATCGAAGAAGCTATTAAAAATCCAAATTTAGAAGGACGCCTTTCTGATGATGCATCATTTATTTTCTTAAATATATTCACTAGTGGAGTTCTTGGAAAAACTTGTGTCGATCGTTACCTTTCTGAATTTACTAGTAATCTACATTCTTTCTTTAAAGAAAATCCAAATAATGATGCAAAACTAAATTTAGCAACATATATTTCTGCCTATTCAGATACTCAACCTAGCATAGATAGAATTAAAAATACTACCGAATATTTTTTAAAACACAATTTTATAAAAACTAGTCAAATTGCCTCTTCTAACTATTTTAAAAACTATTCTGTAAAAGAACTTATAGAATTATCGGATAATGGCTTGATTCCAAAGGAAAAAATTATATCTTATTGTGGAGAACAACAATATAGTCGTTCTGTATTAGAAGCAAAAAGCAAATTAATGATTCAAGCACATAATAAAGAAAAAAATAAAGCTAATGTTCACCATGCACAAAGAGAATTAAAAAAATTAATGTCTCTTCCAAATTCGTTTCCAATTTTAGCTGATTTATATGTCAATGATGTTTTAAAGACTAGCGATTTTAATGGAATAAATATTTTAAAATCAAATATTGAATCTTTACCAGAAAATTTATTAGTACCTCTTTTATGTACTGATTTATTTAACAATTTAAATATTTCTTCAAAAGAACTTATTGATTTATATGGAAAAACTTTATCTGGTGATAAATGTATATATCTTGCTCAAAATAAAATTATTACACCAGAAGATTTAATAAATACTATAAATATGAAAAGTGTACCTATTGTCTCACCAGAACTTGCAATAGATCCACAAGCTTTATTAAATTTTTATGAACCAAATATATTATTTGATATGTATCAAAAAGGCACTTTAACAAAAGATTTTACAGACACATTTTCAAATAAATTATTATCTAATCTTTCTAAAGAAGAAAAAGAGAATTTTGAAAAAGAGCTTGTTAGAAAAACAACAGAACTTGATAAAACTGCATCTACAGAAACATTATTTAACTATTTCAAATCTGGAATTTTAAGTAATGATTCTTTATCACTTTTCATGGATTCAGATAAAGTTGTAGATATGTTTGTAGAAGATAAATTAGAGCCTAATGATTTAATTAATTTATATAATTCAGGTATAATAACTCAAAATGATTTATTCGATTATTTTTCTATTGATGAAATAATTAAAAATGTCTCAAATGGCACATTTGATGAAAAAGCTCTATTAGCTATTCCAGAAAATCAAAGAGAACAAATTTTAATTACTGCTTTTAAAGAAAATAAATTATCAGATAAACATTTTATGCAGATGTTCTTAGAACACAACTCAATTTCTATAGATAAATTAGATACTACTTTAAAAGATAAAAAAATAGAAAATATTACTGATTATATTAATGAAAATACAAATCCAGACAGAATAAAAGATTTGTTTTTAACTTATCACATCTCTTATGAAGATCTAAATATTCTTAGAAGTAATAATCTTTTAAGTGATGCAGATTTTAAATCTTTTACTTCTGCAATAGACAAAAATAAATTTTATAATGATTTAAAACATAGCAAACTTATTTTACATTCTGTAACTACTGACGAACACTATACAAATACTGGAAAATATTATTCTAGAAATTTTGGAAATTTAGAAAATTCTTCAAAAGTAACAAAATCAAAAACTAATTTTAAACTAGAAAAAGAAGGTTTACAATTATTATTAGATACCCCAAATTTAGAAAACTCTTCAGAAGTACCTTATATATCTAGTACAAACCAAGATGGCAAACCTACATCTTTAGATGGATATCATTGCATTCCTATTTACAAATACGGACTAGTAATTTTTGAAAAATTTGAGCCTTCAAACAGTCTTTTCATTATGCCATACCAACAAGCAGATTATTTTTTACATGGCAATATGAATATGCTTGATAGTTCTGTTGATATAAATTCTAAAAACAAAAAAACACTTTCTCAAATGTCTAGTGTTATTGTTAGACAACATACAAAACACTTTTTTAGAAATGTACTAGATTCAGTAATACAGCTAAATCCAGAGGCAAAAAACGATTTAAAACCTAATGGTAAATATTCACCAGATGCCATGTTTTTTATAAATGAAATGGAAAAAAGTTATTCTGAAAATACAAAACAGTATGAATAAAAAAAGAAAGGAATTAATCAATTATTCAATCTCTCTTAAATTTGAATAATTGATTATACTATAAATATATGAAAGAAAATTTTACAAATATATTTGATTTACCTAAAAACACATCTTATCTTTTTAATAAAGAAAAAGTATCAAATATAATTAAAGAATTTTTATTAGATTTAAAAAATAATATTTATAATATTGAACAAAATCTATCAAAAGATGCTATCAATGGAAATATAAAATTCCACGCAAATACTTTAATATCAGCTATTCAATATAACCATGATGATTTTTTAATAGAATTTTCTAAATCTAAAATTGTTGATGGAATTGGAAATATTGCTGTAGTTTATAATGGTAATCCATTTATTACTTTAAAATTAATTTTACTAGGACTTAGAACTCACAATCAAATGTATTTAATAAGTAATAATTACCCAAATACAAATAATTTTCTAATTTCACTTTTAGAGAAACACTTAGAAAATAATCAATATGAAAAACATATATTTAAAATTTTAGATTTAACTCAATCTGAAATTTTTAAATATCAAGAAAATTTTGATACTTTACTTTTTATTGGTAATAAAGACGAATATGTTTCTATAACGCCACATATTAGAATCCCAATAATTTTTAAGAATTATGGTTCTATTTATATATTTGTAGACAGTAATTTAGATAAAAATTTAAAAGATTGCCTTTTAGATATTGATCATTTTGCTTTTGATAATGATATAAATATAAATTATATTGAATTATCTCAAAAAAGTAATAAACTTTTAGAACAGCTAAATTACTATGGCCTTAATCAGACTATTGCTATATTTACAAATCATATTCAAAATATTTACTCTATTTTAAATGATTTAAAATGTAATAAAATATTTATAAATTCTAATCCTTTTAAGAAAGATCTTTTACAATTTAACGAAAATGATTTTGTTTTTACTAAAGAAATTATTATAAATAACTAACATCTTTTGACATTTTTACTTAGCTAATATATAATATGATTGATTTTATAGATATAAAGATATAAAAAAGGAATTAAAAATATGGAAAATGTTATAAAAAATTTAATTAGTTCATATGTTAAAGGAAAAATTAGCGTTGGTGATCTAGAAAAAGAACATCTTAACCCAGATAGTATATTAAATTTAGATGAATCACTTATATTAAAATTTTTTGCAAAAGGACTTCCTAAAAGCATCAATTTTTCAGCAGAAGTTTTATTAAATGCTTATGGTAAAAGCCTTTCTGGAAATGCTATATTAAAATTAAGTAAAATGGGTTATATTCCACGAGAAAAAGTAATACTAATCTCAAATAGACATAGCTTACCAATTACAGAACCTAGTCTTGCTACATCTCCAAAAGAACTTTTAGATTTTTATTCACCAGAAGTACTTTTTTCAATGGCAGATAAAAAAGAAATTACAAATGAATTTGTAAATAATTACAATTCAAATTTAATTTCTACTCTTTCTGAAGATGAAAAAGATGAACATTTTTCTAATTTTACAGAATCTATTAAACATATTTGCGAAGAATCAAAAAATGAAACTACTACTGCTCAAAACACTTTAGATGAAACTGAAAAAGACTTATCAACTTCAACTACTACCAATTCATCTGCTCACAGTAAATTTAATGACTTGATTTTTTACTATTATCAAAAAGGAATTTTACCAGCACAATATACTGGAAATACTTTTGATTTTCAGTATATCAAGCACAAATATGAAAAAAATGAAATTACATATAAAAATATAGTTGAACTATATGTAAACAATATCATTACAGCAAGACAATTTTTAAAGCTTTTAGAAAAATCAGAAATTACAGCTGAAAATTTATATTCTACACATTCTATTTCTGATGATGTATTAAAAACAATTGCCACTACTAAAAAAACAGATATTTTTACTGAAGCAATAAAATCTGATTCTCTATCTGTTGAATCTTTAGTTAATTTATATCTTTATGAACGTGTGCTTTCAGTTAATGAATTGCAAAAAATTCTAATTGAAAATAAAATAACAGATAATTTAGGAACTTTCTTACCAGAAAATGTTGAAGAACGAAAAATTGAAGAACTTTATACTCATTTCCTAATAGATTATAATTGTTTAGTAAGATTAAAAAGAGAAAACATTATTAGTGAAGCATTTTTTGATGAAGTTAAAGAAAAAATTAATAGTGATGACTTTTATGAAGACTTATCTAAAATAACAGATTTATATATTCATACAACATCTGACAATATTTCTTCTTCTATTCAGCATAGTATATCTAATGCTAATGGAACAAAAATTAGTATGGAACAAGAGCAAAAAGAACTTCAAAATATGTTTGAAAGTCCTGTAGCTCGTGAAAAATTACCTGTAATCCATGCAACTGACTTAAATGGAAAATCAACATCTTTAGATGGATATACTTGCATACCTATGCAAAAATATAATGTTGTAACTTTAAAAAAATTTGAAACAGATGCAGATACTTATGTAATGCCTTACCAACAAGCTGCATTCTTCTTACACAATTCATATAGACCTGCTGAATTTTCAACAGGTGGTGGTTTCCAAGCAGAAATACCTTTACCATTAGAAGATTACAATGATTCTAGTGCTATTTCTGTAGTTGCTTCTACCCTAGATTACAAAAGAGATTTACTAGAAACTATATTAGAATTAAGTAACAACGAAAAAGTAAAATCAGAACTTTTTATAAACGGTAAGCCAAGTAATAAAGTAGAGAAATTTTTAACTAAGGACAACTCACGAGAAATAGATTTTTAATTATTTGAACTGCTTTGTTCATTACGATAATAAAAAATTAATAATTTTATTTTTGTTTTAGAAAATTTTTCTAAAAACAGAAAGGACTAAATTGTGAAAAATATACCAGATCCAATAGCGAATTTAAAAAATCATACTGAATATAACTTTAAAGCATCAAAAATAGAAAAAATATTAGATAAATTTGCCATTCTAATAGAAAAAAATAAAGCAAGTTTCGATAATGCTATAAAAAAAGATGCAAAATCAAATAGTCAAAAAATCGAATTTAATAAAATTATACAAATTGTAAACACATACAAAAAGGATATGCCTATATTACCTTCTTTTTCTGCTCAAAAAATCAAAGATGGTTTTGGAAATATTGCTGTAATGTACAATGGTGATCCTTATGTAACTTTAAAAATGTTAATTTCTTCTTTGCGCACACATAACAATGTTGTATTTTTTACCAAAAATTTTAAAACTTTAAATGATTTACTTATAGAAAGTATTAATATTGTTACAAAAGAGCTTAAGTACACAGAACGTATAGCTGTTTTGCAAACTAACTTTTCTAAAAATGACATCATAAAAAAGCAAAATGGATTTAATTTATTAGTTTATATCGGAAATAAAAGAGATTTTCAAACAGTAAGCAAACAATTAAATATTCCATCTGTTTTTCGTGGTTATGGCTCTATTGATGTATTTATTGATGACAAATCCTATAAAGAAACTCTTTTAGATATTGATGACTTTGCTTATGAAAATAATATTAAAGTAAATTATTTTCACAATACAGATATTGATGAAACTATTGCATATATAAACAAATATAACTTAAATGATTGTTTTGCAGTATTTACAAAAAATTCTGAGCTTGCTTATAAATTCATTAATTCTATCAAATCAAAAAACATATTTATAAATACAAATCCTTTTGTAAATTATGAATTTGACTTAAATGAAAATCAATTAGTTTATACTAAAAATATTAGTATGAAAATATAAATATAGATATAAATTTTAAATTTAATAATAGCATAATTGAATAAACTAATTGTTTTATTCAATTATTAAAATTATAAGATTCTAACCTGCTGATTAAAATTTTTCAAAATTTTAGTCAGCTTTTTATTTAAGAAAAGTTTTAATTTTCAAATCATTTTTTACAATAATTTGAATTTCACCATTTTGATCTGTTCTATATATTTGGATTCCCTTTTCTTTTAGTCTTTCTAGAACTTCTTGATTTGGGTGTCCAAATTTATTTTTTCTTCCAACTCCTATTAATGCAATTTTAGGATTTACTTCGTTTAAAAATTCTTGAATTGATGATGTTTTTGAACCATGATGTGCTATTTTCAATATATTAGCATTTAATCTATTTGTATTTTTATACTTTTCTATAAGCTTTTCTTCTGCAATACTTTCTATATCTCCTGTTAGCAACATTGAAAAATTTTTGCATACAAATTTACACACTAAAGAATTATTATTAATAGAATTTTCTGAAATTTTTTCTGCTACACTTGGCCATAAAATTTCTAAAGAACTCTCTTTTTCTATATTTATTTTGTTTCCAGCTTGTAACTCTATTATTTTCACATGTTTTTTATTTGCCAAATTTACTATATATTCAAAATTTTCGTTTTCTTCAAACTGCTTTCCTATTAAAATCTTCTCTACTTTTATATTTTCTAATAAATATATTAAACCACCACAATGATCTGAATCAAAATGTGAAAATATTAAAAAGTCAATTTTTCTAACACCTTTATTTATCAAAAATGGAAATAATACATTTTTTCCATAGTTAAATCCACTCTTCTCTCCTTCTCCTCCATCAATTACAATTGTTTTATTTTTTGCTGTTCTTATTACAGTAGAATCTCCTTGTCCAACATCTAAAAAATAAATTTCAACTCCATTTTTCAGAAAATTATCTTGTACAAAACTTTGAAAAATAATTACTATATTTAAAATAACAATTAAAACAATTCTTTTAAAGTCATTGTTTTTCTTAAATTTAACTCTTATATATTGTTTTATAGGCACTTTTCCACTTTTAATTCTCCAAATGTGTAGCAATTCAGCTAATTTATCTTTTTGAATAATTTTTATACATAATATTAGAACTACATAATAAGAAACAATAAAAATTTTATTAGGTCTTTTCAAATAAATCGAAAGTAATGGGATTTTTGATAAAATACTTACTAAATTTAACATTTTTAATATTATAAAATTATTTATTTTGCTTATAATTCCTATAGAAATAAATTTTTGAACCAATATCTCAAAAAAACTTAAATATCCTAATATCAAGATTGGAAAAATAAATAGACTTATTAAAATACTTGGAATAAAACTTGTTATAGATATAAAATTAAATTTGTACCAGACTATTGGAAATATAAAAATTTGTACTGAAATATTCAAGCATAATGAATCAATTATTATTTGCTTTAATTTTTTGTTTTTTATCACTGTTTGGCAAATGTTCTTGATGTTTTTTCTAATATTTCTATTTTCTTTTGTATTTTCCTTTAAAGCTTCTTTTACATTTTTCTTTTGTATACAAAATTTATAAAAAAACATTTTCTTTATAAATTTATAAAACAGATATATTCCACATATACCTCCAAAAGATAACTGCATGGCTGTACTTTCTATATTGTAAGGATTTAGCAATAAAATTATAAATAATGTTATAGAAATTGTATTATAAAAATTACTTTTTCTATTTGTAAAAAATGTAATCAATAATATAACTTGTGTAATTGCTACTCTAATTGCTGATATTGGATAATCTATAAAAAATATATAACAAATTATTAATAGATTTAAAAAAATTTTTTCTAATCTTTTGTCAAATTTTAATATTTGCATTATATTTTTAATTACTAATATAATACTTGATATATGCATTCCAGATATTGCTAAAATATGCGAAATATTAGCTTTAGTAAAATCTTCTTTAATTTCTTTTTCTATTTCATTTGTTTCTCCTAGTAATAATGTTTTTAAAAATCCACTTGCTGTATCTGAATAATTTTCATCTATAAAGTTATTTAATTTTATTTTTACATTAGAAATTTTGCAAAGCATACTATTTTTTCGCAACAGATTTACTTTGCTTGCCATTATATTTCCATCTATTTTTTTCTGTTTCAAAAATTCTCTATAATCAAAACAATACTCATTTGTTGCTTTATTAACTTTTGAAAAATTTCCTTTTACTTCTACAATATCTCCATAATCAAATTCTTTTTTTGTATTTACATATAAATAAAATCTTTTTCCATATTTTGATTTAACAATATATTTATCTTTGTATTCACCTTTAATTTTTAAGCTTACTATTTCTGCTTGAATTTCTATTTCTGCATTTTCTGGCATTTTATCATAACTTTTTTCCAAATAGTTCATATACATAAATGCAAGTATCGAAATTGTTATAAAAATAAAAATTAAGCGCTTTTTATTTTGCAAATATAAAATTACACCTATGCTACCCAAAACAATAAAAAAAGAGCAGATATTTTTTAAATATCGCCCCCAATATAATCCGAATAGAAATGAAATTAAAACAATTTCCATTTTCTACTCCCTATTACTTATTTTATTAATCTATTTTAATTTATTAAAACTAAATTTTTTTATTATCTTTCCAAACTATTCAACAATTCTTCTTGCTGTCACAAATCTTGTATTGTAGTATGAATTTGTACTTAAAGTATCTGTTACAACACCTCTTTTAGAATTTGCTGCATGTATAAATTCATCATTTCCCATATAAATTCCTACGTGACCTATTTTTGTTTTTCCTTCATCGTAAAATAACAATAAATCTCCAACTTTTAATTCACTTCTAGAAACTTCTTTTCCACTTGAAACTTGATCTGCAGCAACAGAACCCAATGTATATCCGAAATTTTTAAATACATATTTAGTAAATCCAGAACAATCAAATCCATTTTCTGGTGATTTTCCACCTAAAACATATTTACATCCTAAAAATTGTTTTGCATAATCCACAACTTCTTGACCTTTTGATGTATTTGAACTTTCTGTTTTTGCTGAATTAGATGTTTCTGTATCTGTTTTATTTGTAGCTTGTGTATTTACTTCTGTATTAGTATTTTCATTGTTTGTATTTGTATCTGCATTTTGGTTTTCTGTATCTCTTAATTCAGCTAAACCTCTTGAACTAACATTTCCTATTGTAACTAATTTTTTTAGTATATAACCAGTTTTTCCTTTAGCTTCTATTTGATACCAACTATCTTTTTCTGCTTTTATTGTTACTTCATCAAATTCATCTAGAGTATTTACTAATGTAGATGTTTTATCTGCTTTTTCTCTAACATTAGCTGTTTCAACATTTATGTATCCTTTTTTATTTACATTTGAATTATTTTCTTTTTCTGATGTATTAGTTGTTTCAGCTGGCTTTTCTGTAGTATTATTGCTATTATCAGTAGTATTATTTGCAGTTTGTGTAGATTCATTATTTTGACTTACTATTGATTTTGCTATCCAACCTTGATTTGAATTGTATTCTACTTTTAACCAGTTTTTTAAATCATATATTACTTTTACTTCTTTTCCATTTTCTATTTTAGAAATTGTATTTGAAGAAAATGTAGGTAATAATTTTAAATTTGTTTCTTTATTTAATTTAACATTTTTTCCTGTATAATCTTCATCTGTTGCATTTTCTGAATTTGAATTGTTACTTGTACTTTCTGTATTAGATGCATTTTTAGAATCATTTGAAGTATTATTTTTTTCATCTTCATTTGATTGTGAACTTGTAGAATTTGATGTGCTATTTGAACTAGCTGTGCTTTCATTATTGTTATTTGTATTTGTAGCATTTGCGTTACTACTTGAATTGCTAGTATTTGCATCACTACTTGTGTTTGTATTATTAGTTGTATTATTTTTACTACTTGATGTTTGTGAATCTTTATTTGTTATGTATTCTTTACTAGCATACCCTGTATTACCATTAAATTTTACTTGGTACCACTCTCCTGTTTCGCCAACTATTTCTACATTATCATCTTTATATGCTACATCTATTACTTCTGATGTAGTATTAGCTTTTTCTCTGATACGTAAAGCTTCAATATTTACCTTACCAGTAGCAGCAAAACATGTATTTAAACTTGCAAGTAATACTAAACTAGTGCCTAAACCAAATAAAAATTTTTTATTCTTTTTCATTTATTCCATCCTTATTTTAACAAAATTCGACCTTAGTATATTATCTTTTGTAAATATTGTCAATAACAAAAGTGGACATTATGATAATTGCAAAAAGCAAAATTTTATTCAACAGTCCACGTTTTTATTTATCATAACAAGTTTTTTGAAAAAACTTGTTAATCATCTAATTTTAGAGCAATATGTACTTCTTCTAATTGCTTGTCAAACACTTTTGATGGTGCATTCATTAACATATCTCTAGCTTTTTTATTTTTTGGAAAAGCTATTACTTCACGAATATTATCTTCTTTTGCAAGTAGCATAACAATTCTATCTAATCCTGGTGCAGCTCCTGCATGTGGAGGTGTTCCATAACTAAATGCATTAAATAATGCTCCAAAACGATTTTTTACATCTTCTACTGTATATCCAGCAATTTCAAATGCTTTAATCATTATATCTTGATCATGATTTCTTACAGCTCCTGATGCTAATTCATACCCATTACATACTAAATCATATTGATAAGCATATATATCTAAAGGATCTTTTGTACATAAAGCTTCCATACCACCTTGTGGCATTGAGAATGGGTTATGGTTAAAATCTATTGTTCCTTCATCTGATAATTCATACATTGGAAAATCTACTATAAAGCAGAATTTGAATATATTTTTCTCTAATAATTCTAATTCTGTTCCTAATTTAATTCTAACTCCACCTGCAATTTTTTGTGCTTTTTCAAACTCATCTGCTATAAAGAATATTGCATCTCCACTCTTTATATTCATTTTATTGAATATTTTTTCTTTTCTAGCATCATCTATAAATTTGCTTATTCCACCTTGCAAATTATTTTCTTCATCAACTTTTACCCAAGCTAAGCCTTTTGCACCTAATTCTTCTTGGGCAAAACTTCCCATACTATCAAAGAATTTTCTAGAATGTTCTTGCATATTTGATGTTTTTATTGCCTTTATAGTTTTACCTTTAAATGCATTAAATTCTGTTCCTTCGAAAATTTCTGTTAAGTCTTCAATAATTAAAGGATTTCTTAAATCTGGTTTATCAGTTCCATATTTTTCCATTGCTTCTTTGTATGGAATTCTTATGAATGGTCCTTCTTCTACTGTATAATCTGTATTTTTCTTAAATACAGTTGGAATAACTTTTTCAATTACATTTAATACATCTTCTTGTGTAGCAAAACTCATTTCAAAGTCAACTTGATAAAATTCTCCTGGTGAACGGTCTGCTCTAGGATCTTCATCTCTAAAACATGGAGCGATTTGATAATATTTATCAAATCCAGACACCATTAACAATTGTTTAAATTGTTGTGGTGCTTGTGGTAATGCATAAAATTCTCCTGGATGTAATCTACTTGGTACTAAGAAATCTCTTGCACCTTCTGGTGATGAGTTTGCTAAAATTGGTGTTTGAATTTCTGTAAAACCTAATTCGTCCATTGTATTTCTAAAATCTTTCATTATTTTAGAACGAAGTTTTAAATTTTGATGTATTTTTTCATTTCTTAAATCTAAAAATCTATATTCTAATCTTAAATCTTCTCTTACATTTTGCCCTTCAACATTTATTTCAAAAGGTAAAGCATTTCTACATTTTCCTAAAACAGTGATTTCTTCTGCTACTATTTCTATTTCTCCTGTAGGTATTTTATCGTTTTTACTACTTCTTTCTACAACTTTTCCTTTTATTGTTATTGTACATTCTTTTGTTAAATCTTTAATTTGAGTTTCAAATTTTTCAACATCAGATATTACTATTTGTGTAATTCCAAATTCATCTCTCAAATCTATAAACATCATCTTTCCAAGATTTCTTATTGTTTGTACAAATCCTGCTAAACGTACTTCTTTTCCAACATCTGTTAGTCTTAATTCTGCACAATTATTAGTTCTATATTCATTAGCTATCATTTTTGTTTTGTTCCTTTCTGCTTTATATTATCTAGTTCTTTCTTGTCTTTCGTGTCCACCTTTTTCTCTATCATTTGTTTTTTCTACTGTTCCTTTTGCATCTACCATTAGTTCATCAAATTCATTTGGTAACTCTTGATACTGCTCTTGTTCTTTCTTTTTCTTCTTTTTCTTTTTAGCATCATTTATAATTGATTGAGCTTCTAGTTCTGTTTTTGCTTCTTTTAATTCTTTTTCATCTATTCCTACTTCTTCATCATCTCTTCCAAAAGTATATTTTGTACTTGTTGCTTTTTTCATTTCTAAATCTACTACTTGTTGTTGTTTTATTAAAATTGCTACTCTTTTTAAATCGTTTTCTATTTCTTTTTTAGTTTTTGGATCTGATGTTTTTGAAAGTGTTTTTCTTAATTCTATTTCAATATCTTCAAGTGTTTCATTTTCTCCTACCGTCTGTTCTGCATTAGTTGGTAAACTTAAAAATGTTTTTCTTATTTCTGCAGGTGTTGGATTTTCTCTATTATAATTTTCCATAATTTTAGTCTAATTAGACTTTTCACCTCTCTTTTCTCTTTAAAAATCTAGAAATATTATAACAAAAAAGACCTTACAAAGCAAGGTCTTTTACACATTTTAGCTCATATAATCTTTTAATCTTTTACTTCTACTTGGGTGTCTTAGTTTTCTTAATGCTTTTGCTTCAATTTGACGAATTCTTTCACGAGTTACTTGGAATTCTCTACCAACTTCTTCAAGTGTTCTAGCTTTTCCATCTTCTAATCCAAATCTTAATTTTAACACTTTTGCTTCTCTTGGTGTTAATGTGCTCATTACTTCTTCTAATTGTTCTTTTAATAAAGTATATGCAGCTGAGTCATGTGGAGCAGGTGATTCATCATCTGGTATAAAGTCTCCTAAATGACTATCATCTTCTTCACCAATTGGTGTTTCCAAAGATACTGGATCTTGAGCAATTTTTTGAATTTCCATAACTTTTTCAACTGGAATTTCCATTTCTTCTGCAATTTCTTCTGGCGTTGGTTCTCTTCCTAATATTTGAAGTAAGTGTCTTGAAGTACGAATTAATTTGTTAATTGTTTCTACCATGTGAACTGGTATACGAATTGTTCTTGCTTGATCTGCAATAGCTCTAGTAATTGCTTGTCTAATCCACCATGTAGCATATGTTGAAAATTTGTAACCTTTTTTGTAATCAAATTTTTCTACTGCTTTTATTAATCCCATATTTCCTTCTTGAATTAAGTCTAAGAAAAGCATTCCTCTTCCAACATATTTTTTAGCAATACTAACAACTAATCTTAAGTTTGATTCAGCTAATTTTTGTTTTGCTTCTTCATCATTTTCTAATACTCTTTTTGCAAGTTCTAATTCTTCTTCAAAAGAAAGTAATGGTATTCTACCAATTTCTTTTAAGTACATTCTAACTGGATCGTCTACACTAACTCCATCCATATTAACAACATCTAAGTCATCAATTTTTATGTTTTCTACTTCTTCTAAATCTTCGATATCTGGTTCTAATAAATCATCTTCATCTTTTAAAACATTTACACCTAATTCTTCAAAAGCATCAAATACTTTATCTATTTCTTCTGGATTAGCTTCTCCAAGTTCTGCTGCAAGTTCACCATAAGTGATTTTTCCTTTTTCTTTTGCAGTTTTTAAAATTTTCATTACCTTTTCTTTTTCTTTGCTATCTTGGATTTTTAAATCTGGTGTGCTACTTTCTGTTTTTGTATTTTCTTCTTGTTTTTTTGATGTAGTTTTTTCTTTATTTTCACTTTTCTTTTTTGTTTCTTTTGCTTCAGTTTTTGGAGTTTTTTTGGCAGTTGCTTTTACTTCTTCTAATTCAACTTGTCCATCATCCACTTTTTTCATATTTTAATAACCTCCTACTTCTTTTTAGCTAATTCTATAATTATATTATTTAATTCTTTTTCTAATTTAGCTATTTCTTCTGCTGAAAGATTTTTTGCATTATCCAATTGTTTTATAATATCCATTTTTCTATTATTTAGTCTTTCTTTATTATAAATAATTATAATATCTTCTATACATTTTTCTACAGAAGTAATTTCGTAATCTGTAACCATAATTTCGCTAATATGTGCTTGTATATCTTGGTCTTCTATATTTGAAATTGCTGATAAAATCTGTTCTTTATTTCCATCTTGAATTTCCATTATTGTTTTGAATATTTTTTTATTTAATTCAACTTTAAAATCATCTTCAGAAATTACAGATTTTATTTTTTCAAAAGATTCATCATAATTATTTATTAGTAAATATAGAATCATTTTTTCTCTTTTTACTATTGTTTCGTTTACTTCTTCTGTTTTTATTGACTCACTGCTTATTTTGTGATTTAAAATTTCTTTTGTTGGTGCACTTGTATAAGCTAATTTATTTACCTCTGCATATATTGCTTCTTTTGAAATTTGGTATTGTTCTGCTACTTTTTCGACATAAATTTCTCTTTCGATTTTGTTTTCAACTTTTGCTAAAATTTTAGTTATTTCTTTTAAAAATTTTACCTTATCTGTTGCATTTTCTAAATTATATTTATTTTTTAGCATTTTTATTTTAAACTCTACCAAAGAAATTGCATTATCTACTAGAAGATTAAACCTGCCACTACCATATTTTATTATGTATTCATCTGGATCTTTTGCACCTTCCATTTGGATAACTCTAGCATCACAACCTAATTTATTTAAAATTTCTAAAGCACGCAAAATTGCTTCTTGACCTGCTCCATCAGAATCATAACTTAATATAATTTGCTCTCCATATCTTGCTAAGAGCCTTCCCTGTTCTTCTGTTAAAGCCGTTCCAAGTGATGCTACAACATTGTGTATTCCTCTTTGATGAAGTGATATTGCATCCATATATCCTTCAACTAATATTAACTTTTTTTCATTTGTTTGCTTTGCTATATTTAAAGCAAATAGATGCTTCTTTTTTGAATATATTAAATTTTCGTTAGAATTGATATATTTAGCCATTTTCTCGTTGTTGTCTAGTCTTCTACCACCAAAAGCAACTACTTTTCCATTTACAGTCATTATAGGAAACATTAATCTTTTACGAAATCGGTCTATAAAGTCGCCTCTATCGTTTTTATTTACAAGTCCTGTTGCCAGTATTTCTTCGTCTTTAAACCCTTTTACTTTTAACATTTTGTACAATTCATTATATTCACCAGAATAACCTATTTTAAAAGCTTTTAATGTAGCATTATCCATTTTTCTTTGTTTTACGTAATCCTGTGCTATTTTTGCTAATGGCTTGTACAATCTTTCATGATAAAAAAGTGCTGCTTCAAGGTTTATTTTAAACATTCTATCTTTTAAATATTGTTTTGCATTAAATCCTTCATTTTCAATTGTTGGTAATTGAATTCTTGCTCTTTCGGCAAGTATTTCTACACTTTCTTTAAAAGATACTTTTTCAATTTCACTTATAAATGTAAAAACATCTCCTCCTTTATGACACCCAAAACAATGAAAATATTGTCTATCTGGTGAAACAGAAAAAGAAGGTGATTTTTCATTGTGAAAAGGACATAAACCAAAGTAGTTTCTTCCACTTCTTTTTAATACAACATATTGAGATATGACTTCAACGATATCATTTGCTGATCGAATTTCTTCTTTTAATTCGTTACTATATTGAACCATTACATCATACCTTTCAAATATATTATTCGACAGATTATTTTTAAATCCTTCATTTTTTCATAGAAAAGTGTACATAATTTCTTTACTTATTATTTTGTACTTATTTTCTACTTTTTATGATAATTTTTATTGTTTAATTTAATATTTTTATTTGAATTTGAATTTGTATTCTTATTCTTATTTTTACTTTTATTTTTTATTTTTGTTTTATAACATTTAATTTGCTACTATGCATTATCACACAAAAAGATGATATACTTGCAAGTATATCATCTTTAGTTTGTATGTATTCTTAAAACTATGCTTGAATAAATTTTTTCATAACTTTTGGATTTGAAGTTTCATCTTCAGCTATAGTTTCTGGTATTACATTGTGCAATTCGTAAGAAATATTTATTTTTTGATCTACTAACTCTTCTACTTCATCTTTATCTTTATCTTCTACTAAAACTAATTCACTTACAAGAATTTGTTTTGCATTTAATAACATTTTCTTTTCAGTTGTAGATAAACCTTTGTCTTTTTGTTTGAATGTTAAATTTCTTACAATATCTGCTACTTCGTAAATGTCTCCAGATTTCATTTTTTCAACATTTTCTCTGTATCTTTTGTTCCATTTCATAGACATTTCTGTGCATTCTTGTTCTAATACACTGATTACTTTTCCGGCTGTTTCTTTGTCTATTATGTTTCTAACTCCTATTTGTTCAGCTTTTGCAGTAGGTACCATAACCTTTACTTCACCTGGCATTTTAATTATGTAATAGCTTTGTTTTTCATTTCCAATTGCTCTTTCCTCAATTGATTGTATAACACCAGCTCCATGCATTGGATATACTATTTTATCTCCTACTTTAAACATTTTTGTCACTCCTTCCAAGTAATTCTCTTGATTACTACATTTCTATTATACTACAAAATATAGCAAAAGTCAAAGTTTTTTACCAAAATTTACATAAGAAATTTCTTTTTTTATATTCTATTTTTTTATTTTTTTGAACAAATAAAAAATAGAGTTATTTAGCTTAATTAATCTCTAAATATCTCTATTTTTCTTTTATTTTCTATATGATAAATTTAGTTAAATTTATTTATGCAAATTAATAAATTATTTGCTTGTTGAACCAAATCCACCTTTTCTAGTTCCTTCTGCATTATCATTATCTACTATTAAATATTTCATAAAAATAGCTTGTCCTATTGCATCACCTTTTTTGATTTCAACATCATGATCAAAAAAGTTATAATATGCAAACATAAAATGTCCATCATTATCTTCATTTCCGTAATAATCGCTATCTATTATTCCAACACTATTTGCCATTACCAAACCTCTTTTTCCTGGGTTTGAACTTCTATTGCAAAGCATATAAAATTCATCTGGTTCACAATATGCTTTTAATCCTGTTTTTACTAATGTTGGTTTTTGTCCTGGTTTAAATGCTGGAACTATTGTATCTTCAGCTGCTTCTATATCATAACCAGCAGAATTTTTTGTTTTTCTTACTGGTAAATTTATTCCTTTATCTTCCCATCCTTTTGCTATTTCAAATCCTCTTTTTCTCTCCATTTTCCTATTGCACAGTTTTTACTGTACTCTCCTTTCTGTTTTTCATTTTTTATTATTATATATTCTACAAGCTCTATTTTCAAGTGTATTTTTGTGAAATTTTAAAGATTTAGATCAGTCTTACAAAACTAAGTTTCTCATAAATATCTATGTATAATAGGAAGTGCATAGCACTTTTCTATTATATCAAAAAATGGGACAGCGATTGCTCGCCCTCCCATTTTTCTTTGACCATTTATTAGCTTATTCCGGTCTATTAGAATAATATTTTGAATATAAACTACGAATATCCTCCACTGCTGCCCAGTACTCATCTTCCGAGTAACAATTATATGTCTGTTTCTCTGACTTAGGCACATCAGCATTTTGATCAATTCCATCTAACCTGTACTTATATGTTGCGATTTTATCTGCAACATTTATATACAGCCGAACATACCACTTATTTTCAGTCATAGTATATTCATCTTCTTCACAGTTTATCACAGCTTTGATGATTTGCTGTTTCAATGGGACTGCCTGCCAATCTGCACTTTCTACTTCATCAGTAGTCATTAACTCATTTCTGTAGAAATACTTCACATATAAATCCAAATTGTTTGGAATAAGTAAAATCTTTTCATCTTCATTTTCAAGCATAGGAATAGATAACAAATAATCTTCTATGTCAATGCTTTCTAACGATCTTACATTTGAGTCTAATGTAAAGTTGCCAAGCTTTTTCAGTTCCAAAGTCACTTTATCGTTATTATTAACTAAAATCGGAAAATACAAGTTATTATCCGCTGTATAGATAAGCGGATATGAATAGATACTTCCAATATTTGTAGTTATAATTCTAGCTTTTCCAGATAAAGTAACATTTTCTTCAGTTATTACTTGCTTATTTTGGCAAACAAAAGCTTGATCTTCATTGAGGCAGAGATAATAATCATCAATCATATCTTCAACAGCGGTAGTTTCAACATTTAAAGGCACATTTTCATTTCCTAAAATATTATATCCGCCATTTAATTTAGTATATGCAAATCTTACGAAATCTCCAGATGAAGTCGTTCCATATATAATGATTGCTCCATTATCTCTATACATTGAAAAATAATATATATCGTCTGGATACCCAAATTCTTCCATTGAAATCAAGTTTAAATCACATGTAAAGTAAATTTTTTCACTTCCATATTCATATGTCAGATTCTTAGCATTCTTCTTTTTAAGCTGAGCCAAGTCATTTTCAACAAAACTCGGAAGTTCATTTTTCCACGCCTGAATTCTACCTACTGGTTCTTCAGGTAATTCTGCGAATTTGTAATCCAGGTTTCTATATAAGTTTCCATTCTCATCTGTCTGCAGTCTCGATTTGTACAACTTATTTGCCTGAATAATAATTAGAGCAATCACCGCAACACCACACAATGTTAATGCAATCTTCAGAACGTCTTTCAGTTTCTTTTTCTTCTTACGTTTGTCTGCGTTTTCATCAACATAATTTGATGTGTGATATACGGTAGTATTCTTTTCTGCATTGCTTTCCTTTCTTGATTCTGCTTTTGATCTTGCCTTAGCATTAAATGAGGTCATCTCGTCAGCAGTTCCTGCTTCAACTTCTGTTTCCTGCTCTCTCAGAGTTTTTGCATTTTCGGAATTCTCTACCTTTGCTGATTTTCTTACTTTTTTCTCTCTTGGAGATGTTGAAAATGAAGTGTTTGAGTTATTTCTTCTTTCTGCATTTTTTCCTCTGTTCGTCAAAAAATCTGGAATCTGAAGTTCCCGGTCATAGCCTCTTAATGTTTTTTCGCCATCCGGCATTACTTCTTCTGCCATTACTTCATCATCTGGCATCACAGCATCTTCTGCTACACTTTCCTCTGAAGAACTTTCGCCATTTGTTTCACCATCATCCGATGATGTGGCCATTGACTCTTTTCCATTTGTTGTTTCTTCAGTTGTTTCCTCACTTGATTCTGCTTCAGAAATTTTAATTTCTTCCATTAATTTGTCCTCTCATTCTCTCTAAGCATTGTCTACGAGTTCCATATTCAATTGTAAATATTATCCTCCTTCCTCTTGTAGAATTTTCTACTTTTTGTCTTTAAAATACATAAAGCAATTAATATTATATCATATATCTTTTTAAATCTCAATATTTTATGTAAATTAAATAATGTAAAATTTACTTTTCAAAATTCTACACAAGGTAGTAAAATATTTATATATTAAGAATTCAAAATGAACTTCATGTAGCACAAAAAGAGTATCAATATAAATTAGTTAAACTTTCGTTTAATCTATCTATTTGATACTCTTTATATTTTTTATTATTTACTTGCTAAGCAATTAGTCTTGTGAATAAGGAATAACTGCAATATGTCTTCCTCTTTTAACAGCTGTAGTAATAAATCTTTGATGTTTTGCACAAGCTCCTGTTGCTCTTCTAGGTAATATTTTACCTTTTTCATTAATGAATTTTTTTAATTGTTCTGCATTTTTATAATCTAATTCAAAGTTTTTGTCATTGCATAATGCACAAACTTTTTTTCTTGCTTTTCTAAACTTTGGATTGAAATCATCATCTTGATTATTTCTGTTTCTTCTTGTTTGTTTTTTGTCTGCCATTTTATTTTCCTCCAATCTTTCAAACTTATATTCTCCTAGAATGGTAAGTCATCATCTGAAGCATTTACTTGAAATTCTGCACTTTGTGATAAACTTTCACCAAATGTATTTTCAAAGTTAGCTCCTCCTGCTTCTCCATCTCTTCTACTATCTGCAAAATATGCTTCTTCAGCAACAACTTCTGTTACATAATGTTTTTGTCCTTGGTCATCATCCCATGTTCTTGTTTGTAATCTTCCAATAATGCCAACTTGTTGACCTTTTTTGAAATATTTACTACAAAATTCTCCTGTTTTGCTCCAAGCAACAATATTTATGAAATCAGCTTGTCTTTCTTCGCCTTGTCTTGCGAATCTTCTGTTTACTGCTAAACTGAAAGATGCTACTAAAGTATTGTTTGTTTGAGTATATCTTACTTCTGGATCTCTTGTTAAACGACCCATTAAAATTACTTTGTTCATTTACTCGTTTCCTTTCACTTTACAGATTATTCTTCATCTTTTCTAATAGTGATAAATTTCATTACTTCGTCTGTAATTCTATAAATTCTTTCTAATTCTGCAACAACTGCTGGATTAGCTTCAAAATTAAGTACTACGTAATTTCCTTCTGTGTTTTTCTTGATTTCATAAGCTAATTTCTTTTTACCTAATTCATCAACACTTTCAACTTTTCCGTCACTATTAATTAAGTCTGAAAATTTTTGGATTAATGTTTTAACTCCTGCATCTTCAACACTTGGATTAATAATGAATACTGATTCGTATTTATTCATTATTTTTCACCTCCTTTTGGATATAAAACCCATAAATTATTCATATATGAGTAAGGATTTTAGGTTTTCTTCTCCTAAAATGCTTTTACATTTTACCATACTTTTCTTTCAATTGCAAGACTTATACCAATATTTTATGAACATTTTTTTCGCTTCTTTCTATTGAAATGTGAATTTCTGTATGGTATAATTCGTAAGCTTTTTCTTAAATATTGCAAAACTATAAAACTCGAGGCAAACTAGTGAAGGAGGCATTATTATGTTGTTTGCAGACAAAAAGGATTTAAAAGAAGCACGGAAGCTGCTTCGACAGTTTATAAGGAAAAAGAAATTTTTACCAAAGTATGTTGAATGCAAAGAATTTCCAAAAGCTATAATCGAAAACACAAATTGTTACGCTTATTGCTTTGAATTTTTTATGCATGAATACGATCCTAGATTGTTCGGTTTTCTTGGATTTACCATTGGAAATTATGCACCTGTAAAGGATCAAGAAAAAGCAAAAAGCCTTTTTAAAACAGATGTTACAGCAATGGGACGGAAAATAATGGAAACTGACTCAACTATTCCCACAAAGGGATTCAAAATTGCATTGTTTCTTTCTAATGAAAACGAATGTGACTTTCACTTTATGAGAATGGATAATGACGGAACTTGGTCAGAAAAAGATGGCTATAAGGGAGAAATCCGAAAGGTTGTGAAACCATCTGGTGAACCTGCTTTACCCTGTGAAATCAACTATAAAAATTGGACTTTTCAAGGATATTACTGGATCTTGTAATTCCTTGAAAAACAAATACAATTCATTGGTTGAAAATCCTAGTAACTTATAAACAAACTATTCTTTAAGCAAGTGGTAAATGTACCGCTTGCTTTTTTATAAAAAATTGTATACAAATTTGTGCGTATACTTTTATATAATAAAAATTTCAAAGCACTCTCTTATTCAAAAAAATACCAATAGTTTGTTTTACTATTGGTAGTTTTTTAAATCAACTGCTTGATATTCAGATAAATCAATTGTGTAAATTTTTTCTGCACCTTCTTCTGTTTGTACACCATTACTATAATAGATAGTATGTGAAACTGCATTTATATAATATTTATCATCACTTTTAGAATTATTTAAAGCTAGTCCACCTAATTTTGTAATTGTATCTGAGGTTATTTCGTAATAATCATTTCCATCATTAGGATTTCTTTTTTCTAACCATTTAAGATCTGAAGCATTTTCTGCTGAATATGTTATTTTACCACTTCCATCTTGTACTGGTAATACACCATTTTTCAAATAATATAAATCTATTTTTTCTTGTAAACTGATTATATCAGAATACATATTATTTAATTTTTTTATTTGTACACTTGATAAAGATGAAAAAGTTATTGTTGACAAAATCATTAAAAATAAAAGTATTGTAATTGTTAATGCTGCAACAGTAATTCCTTTTTTACTTTTTAAATTAACCATATTTATTCCTCACTATTATATTAGTTTCAATATAAGTTTACTATTAATCAAAATTTTTTTCAATACAATCGTACAATTTAATTAATCTATTTATTTTTTTATCTTCTTTTATTTTTAAATACCATAGATACATTAATATTACTACAACACCTATATTTTTAAATTTTAATATAAAAACACTATATAATAATGTTAATATTGCCAAAGTAACTTTTCCTATAAAACTAATTAGGCTATATGATTTTTTATTTCCATATATTTTTTTCAATATTTCTTTTAAAATTTTTCCACCATCTAAGGGTAATATTGGTAATAAATTAAAAATTCCTAATAATATATTGGTATAAATACTATATGCAATTATTTCATCATTTGTATTGTACTTATTTGAAATTCCAATAAATATAATAGCTAATATTATATTTGAAATCGGCCCTGCTAAATATGTAATTATTTTCTTTTTGGCATTTGCAGATGAAAAAGAATAAAAAGTTAAAGATAATCCAAATGGCATTATCTCTATACTTGCTGGCTTAAATCCACATATTATCCCTACAAGTGCATGCATAATTTCATGTATTGTTATAAATACTATAAATAACAAGTATAATTCTAATTGATTTAAAATTAAATAAACAATACAAAGAAAAATTATTTTTAAATCTATCTGAACTTTCATATAATATCCTTACTCAAATTGAAATATTTCTTGAGGATTTACATATCTATCTTGATATCTTATTTCAAAGTGTAAATGTGGTCCTGTACTATTGCCTGTACTTCCTACTTTAGCTATTTTAGTACCTTTTTCAACTTCATCTCCTTCTTTAACTAAGATTTCAGAGCAATGTGCATACAAAGTTATTACATCTCCATTTTGTATTTTTAAATGTTTTCCATAATCCCCACTTTCAGATGTTAAAATTACTTTTCCTGATATTGCAGATACTATATCTGTTCCCATACTACTTGCTATATCTGTTCCTGTATGATATCCATCTATTTTTTTATTCTCAGAGTTTCTAGTACCAAAAGGAGATGTTACTTTTCCTTTAATTGGTTGTATTAAATCATAAGAATTTTTTATTTTCGTACTATCACTCTCATTTGTTTCTAGTATTGCTTCCTGATTTTCAACATTGCTTTCTTCTTTTGTTTCTTCTATTCCACCTCCAACACCTTCTGTTTGTGCAACATTTTCTGTAGGATTTTCAGTATTTTGATTTTGACTTTCATTTACTTCATTTTGAAAAATTGTAGCATCATCTGGAATAGATATCATTGAATTCCAAAAATTCTTTCCCTTTTCTTGTAAATTAGTTTGATATGATGCTATTTGCGTTAAAAATTGTTCACTAAAAATCTCAGTTTTATTTTGAATGCAATAAACTATTATCGTTATATTTATCAATATTAATATTTCTAACATTATTTTACTACCAAAATATGTTTTAGAAACTTTTTGCGTAGTATCTATTTTTTCATTTGGATATTTTCTTCTATATGCAATTTCTTCGGCTCTTCTTATTCTTTCGTTTTCAGTTAAAACTCTTTCCATTTCTGAATTCCTTTCTGTTTTATTTTATATTCAAGTATATTCAGAGCCTTGTTTGTTTATGTCCATTTTAAAAAGAAATTATTAATACTAATGCTGAAAAGATTAATAATCCAATATTCCAACATTTTAAAATTTTACACTTTTTTTCTAATTGCTTTTCTAAACTAGTTTTTTCATTCTTTCTTTTTAATTCTTCTACATAAGAACTAACTACATTTTCTGCTTCTTTCAATACATTCTCTATCTTACTATTTTCTATTTTATTATTTTCAAATTTTATATTAGGTTTTAAAACAACAAAAGCCTCTTCTACCACATTAGATGGTAAATTATTTAAAACTATCATATTTTTCATTTTATTAATTTGCATAGCAATTACCTCTTCTACTTATTTGTTGTATATTTTTTCCATTTTAACCATATTTATTCACATATTATATAATATTCCGCATACCATAAATTAGGTGATAATATGAATTCAAAAGGTTTAGATTTTAAGCATAAAGAAGTTATAAATATAAAAACTGGTGAAAAACTTGGATTTGTATTAGATGTTAATGCAGATTTAGAAACAGGAAAAATAACTTCTATAATTGTTCCCGGCAGTACAAAACTTTTCAATTTATTTTCTACTGGAAATGAAATTACAATTCCTTGGACTTCTATAAAATGTATTGGATCTGAAATAATTCTTGTAGAAATTTAATAAGCAATATTTATAAAATTTCATGTAAAAAATCGATGATTTTGTTTTGTACTAAATTTTTATAATTTATCATAACTAATCCAGTACATATAATCATCGATTTTATTATTTAATCTTTAAATACATAAATATTTTACCAATTAAACTATTTAACTTTTAGTATCTAGTTAAACTCATATAATTATTTATCTGCATAATTAAGTTTGTAAATTATTATATAAATCATTCTGTAAAATTATTTATATAATCTTCTTATGTGATCTATTGCGCTTTTTTCAATTCTAGATACTTGTGCTTGTGAAATGCCAATTTCATCTGCTACTTCCATCTGTGTTCTACCCATAAAAAATCTTTTATTTATAATCATTCTTTCTTTTTCACTTAATTTTTTCATAGCTTCTGCTATTGTTATATTTTCAGTCCATTGTTCATCTGTATTTTTCTTATCTTTTACCTGATCCATTATATAAATACTATCTGCTCCATCATTGTACACCGGTTCTTGCAATGATATAGGATCTTGTATAGCATCTAAACTCATTACAACTTCTTCTTTTTCTACTTGTAATTCTTTTGCAATTTCTTCTACTGTTGGCTCTTTTCCGTTTTCTCTTAGCAATTTTTCTTTTGCCTGTAAAATTCTATATGCTAAATCTCTAACAGATCTACTTACTCTTACCATATTATTGTCTCTTAAATATCTTCGTATTTCTCCTATTATCATCGGCACAGCATAAGTACTTAGTTGAATATCTAAGGAAATATCAAAATTATCAATTGCTTTAATTAATCCCACACACCCAATTTGAAATAAATCATCTGCATTTTCTCCTCTTCCACCAAACCTTTGAATAACACTTAATACTAATCTTAAGTTTCCATTTATTAATTTTTCTCTTGCTTCTGTATCACCTTCTTGTATTTTCAAAAATAATTCTTTATTTTCCTTATTTGTTAATACTTTTAGTTTGGAGGTATTTGTATTTGCAATTTCTACTCTACTAATCAAAAATAAGACCTCCTTTTAGAAATAATTTAATATAATTATTTCCAAAAAGAAGTCTATTTATACTCGAATTAATTTTAAAATTAATCTAAAAATTCTTGTTTTAGTCTTAAATATCCTAATTCTTCCCAAATATTGTAAGCTAAATTTAATCTAAATAATAATGTTGGTTTTGCACCTGCTCTGTTCTTGTCTACAACACAAGCATAATAACGAACATCTGGATTTTTAGATGGTTCTATTTCTTTATATTCTTCTGCAAGTTCCTCTTCTGAATATTCATATTTGTTATATGTATGTGGATTTATTTGTTTTATCAAACACAATGTATCCAAAACCTCTTTTACTGTTTTACTTGCTGACATATCATTAATTGTTAAATTTACTGGTAATGTACTACTTTCTAATAATTGTAAAGAAGATCCAATAAATACATGATATTTTTGTGCAATATTTGAAAGTATTGTTGCTGTTTTTTTCAATTCTTCACCATTACCAATATTTTCTGTATCTGTTTTTAATGTATCATAAAAAATATATTCTATATCATATTTATAAAAATAATTTAATATAATTTTTTTCAAATCTTCATTTGAATGTTCTGTAATATGAATAAAATGGATTGATTCATCTACTTGTTTTTTTAGCCATTCTGTAACTTGTATTGTTTCTCTAAATTCTGTTGATATTTTTGAAATTCTTTTTGAAAACTCATTATTATCTTCATTTTCCCTTTTTTTGATAAATCCATCTTCATCTAACTCAACATCTTTTACATTTGCATCTGGTCTAAATTGAAGTGCTAATAATTCACCTTCTGTTTTACACAAATTTTGTTTATGTAATTTTTGTATTTCTTTATTATTTACAATTGTTGTGATTAAACATAATCTCATTTTTTCTTCTGACATTTCGTTTGAGATTATTAATACTTTTTTTCTTTCTACCAAAGCTAAATATGTTGCTATATCTACTGTAAATCTACTCTTACCAGAGTTTGAAGGCATTGCATATGCCATTGTTTCACCTTTTCTCAATCCTTTAAAAACACTTGACAAAATAGGAAATGGCAATGGCACACCACCTACCAAGTCATTTTCTCCACTTATTAAAAATTCTGTAGCACCTTCGTTTAATATAGCTTGACTTAAACGGTTAGTTACACCAATTTGCTCAATAGCACTTTCTACTTCTTCTATTGTCATTTCACTATATCTTTCATATTGTGAAATTTCAACAATTTTATTTTGAATATTTAGAGTTGGTGCACTTCTATAATTTTTCTTTAATATAAATAATTTTTTTAATTTTGTATATGTATCTTCTAAACTGTAATTTCTATCTTTTACAGCATTTTTTAATTGCATTTTAAAATCATAAGTTCCTGTATTTTCTTTAGGAAATTTAAATTTCTCTTTTGCAATTGCTGGTGCAAAAGCTTCACCATCTTGGAATAAAATTATTTTATATATATTTGAAAGTTCTTCATCAGAAAATAAACATTCATCATATACAAAATAATACATAGATATTGCTTTTGGATTATTTAATAATAATCCTATGTATAAACATTCTAATTTTAAATCCGTTATTTCTTGAGGAAATTCTCCGGAATCTATAAGACTTGCACCTTCTTCGTCATCATCTTCTTCGTACTCTTCCTCTTCTTCCTCATCGTCGTCTTCGTCCGTATCATTCTCTTTTTCTGTTTCTTCATCTTCTTCAGATTCATTTTCTTCATCATTATATTCTGCTAAATCTTCATCTTCGTAGTCTTCATATTCTTCTGGTTCATTTGTTACATGAACACTTTCTTCTCCATACTTTTCAAGAGCTTCCTCTTCAGAAAGCCCTTCTTCTTGCATTGCCTTTTCTAATTTTTTACTTTTCTTTACTATTTTTCTATGTTTATTTTCATTATAATTTTCAACATCATCTGTTACAAAATCCTCTTCTGTTGGAACGAAATCTACTATTTCTTCTTCATTTTGAGGTATATTTTTCTTATTAAGTTCTTCCAAAACTTATTTCCTCCTAAGTATCCCATTTTTATTAATCATATTAATATTACGTTTTTTTGTCAATACTTGAACATAAAAAATTTTTTAACCTGTTTTACTCATAATCTCTTTTCTCATTTTTTTCATAATCTTTTTTTCTAATCTTGAAATATAACTTTGAGATATTCCAAGCATATCTGCTACTTCTTTTTGCGTTTTTTCTTTTTCATTTCCATTAATTCCAAATCTTAATTGCATAATATGCATTTCCCTTGGATTTAGTTTTTCTATTGCTATTCTCAAAAGTTTTCTATCAACTTCATCTTCTATTCCTTTTGATGTAACATCATTATCTGTACCCAAAATATCGGACAAAAGCAATTCATTTCCATCGCCATCTTTATTTAATGGCTCATCAATTGATATTTCAGTCTTTATTTTAGTTGTTCTTCTAAGTTGCATCAAAATTTCGTTTTCTATACATCTAGAAGCATATGTTGCTAATTTTATATTTTTATCTGTATTGAAAGTATTTATTGCTTTCATAAGTCCTATAGTTCCAATTGATATTAGATCTTCTAAATCCATACCTGTATTTTCAAACTTTTTAGCAATGTAAACTACAAGCCTTAAATTCCTTTCCACCAAAATTTGTTTTGCATCTTGGTCATTATCATTTAATTTTTCTAATAATTTTTCTTCTTCCATTACATTTAGTGGTGGTGGTAATGTTTGACTACCATTTATATAAAATATTGGTAATTTTTCTATCTCATCTCTTTTTGAATATTTTTTAAAAATTTTAAGAACAATGCTTTTAAGCATTTTTAATAAGCTTTTCATTATGAAATCCCTCCTTTAAAATATTCAATCCAATTAGGCTTGTATATAAATTTGTTTTTGTAAGTTTACCTGGATATATTCCTATTATTACCTCCTTTCTTATTTTTTCACCTTCATCATATATTTTAATATATTCTGGTTTAAATCCTATTATGAGTCCATTTTCATTTCCTAAAGATGAAAATGGTATTAGCTTAAATTTATAATTATGTATTTCTGCACTATCTAGCCATTTTCCTTTTAGTATATCTTCTATATGTTCTAAGATATCATCTTCTACTAATCCTTTTAGACTATTTTTTTCCACAATTATTACATCATTCTGTGTAATTGGATCTTTTAATAAATTTCCTGTATCAATCATTGTTTTTAATTTCACATTTTTATTATTATAAAAAATTTCCATATCGCATAACATTGATTTTATTTTTCTTCTATCTCTTATAATGTTTGATACCATTGCAATTATTGAAAATCCTACAATTCCTCCAAGCATTGCTATTTTTATTGGATATGTTCCTACTAAATGTCCATGTTCAAAAATTACATTTTCAGGTTTTAAGAAAAATAACAACATAAATGCTGCTCCACCAAATGTAAATGAAACTAAATAAAATAAAATTAATTGTTTTATTGTTGTTTTTATATTTTTAAAACCAAATGTAATTAATATCATAGCTATTGAAATTGATACTTTTAATAATAAATTTTGTATAATTGAAAATGTTTTTATATAATTTATAATTGCATAGATTCCTCCAAATGTGCTTGCTATTATGTTTCTAAAATATTTCACTTCATATTTTCCTATTATTGCTGTTGCAACAAGTATAATATAATTCATTGCCAAATTTTCTAATAATACAACATCAACATATACAGTCATTTGCCTCCTATAATCAATAAACAATCGCATTAACTTTAAATTCAAATTTAATCTTATACTTACTATCATTAAAATCAACACAAAACTTTATTTTTAATTTGCTTATTGATTCCTTTCTTTCAATCTATAATAATTATTTTATTATGTCTTATCTTTTTCTCAGCTGTTAATAAATATTTTAATACTTTCAATTTTAAAATTCTGTCATTTTCTAGGGTAGAAAAAAAGAAATAATCTACAAAATAGACTATTTCTTTTCTTAATTTTTTATTTTATTGTAATATTTTTTGATTTTAGTTCTTTTATTCTATAATTATAAAATATAGTAAACTTATTTTTATAAAGTTCTCGTTTTATAATTGTTTTATAATTTATACAAAACTTACGCTCAATTTTGCAATACAAATTATTTATTTCCTAATCCTTTATTTTTTCTAAGGAATGCTGGAATATCTAAATCATTTGGATTACTTTCTGTTGTTGAACTGTTTGATGTGTTTGATGTTATATTATTTCTTTTTCTCCATGTATCTTCTACTATATTTTTGTATCCTGATAATCCAGGTACTTTTTCATCTTCTTTTTCAAATCCTGTAGCGATAACTGTTATTTGGATTTCATCTCCCATTGAATCATCTGTAACAGTACCAAAGATAATATTTGCTTCTGGATCTGCACTTCTTTGTACAAGTTCAGCAGCTGTATTTGCTTCGTGTAATCCTATATCACTTCCACCTGTAATATTAATAATAACACCTCTTGCACCTTCTATAGATGTTTCTAATAAAGGACTTTGTATAGCTTGTTTTGCAGCATCTTCTGCTCTGTTTTCTCCACTTGCTCTACCAATTCCCATGTGAGCCATACCTTGATTTAACATAATTGTTTTTACATCAGCAAAATCTAAGTTTATTAAACCTGGTACAGCAATTAAATCAGATATACCTTGAACACCTTGTCTTAAAACATCATCAGCCATTCTAAAAGCTTCTACTATAGATGTTTTTCTATCGATTACTTGTAATAATTTGTCGTTTGGAATTACTACTAATGTATCTACTTTTCCTTTTAAATTTGCAATTCCTCTTTCTGCTTGTGCTAATCTTTTCTTTCCTTCAAATGTAAATGGTTTTGTAACAACACCAATTGTTAAAATTCCAAGTTCTTTTGCTGTTGCTGCTACTAATGGAGCTGCTCCAGTTCCAGTTCCACCGCCCATACCAGCTGTAACAAAAACCATATCAGCACCTTTTAAAATTTCTGCTATTTCAGCTTTGCTTTCTTCTGCTGCTTGTGCACCAATATCTGGGTTAGCACCTGCTCCTAATCCTCTTGTTAATTTTTCACCAATTTGAATTTTTGAGCTTGCTTTTGATAAATTTAAAGCTTGTCTATCTGTATTTACTGCTATAAACTCTACGCTTTTAATTCCTGCTTCAACCATTCTGTTTACAGCATTATTTCCTGCTCCTCCAACTCCTATTACTTTAATTGTAGCTGTCCCATCCATCATAAAGTTTAAATCCTCATTATCCATAATCATAAGGTGTATCCTCCTTTATTATCTTTATCTATATTATTAAAATTAAAAACTTTTTTATTTAAAAATCCTATTTTAAGAATAAAAGAAATCTTTTATTTTTTCTATTACTGTTTTTAGTAAATTCTTTTCAGTTCTAACATCTATACTACTAGAAACTGTTTTTGCATATGGTCTTGCTGCTATATATCTAACTAGAGCATAACTTGCTCTATATGTAGATTTAATTGTACTAATTAATCTACCTGTTGATATTTTAACTGGTATATTTAAAATTATTTTACCTGCCATATCGCTTTTATTTATATTTACTATACCTTCACCTGTAAGAATTACATTGTTTATATTTGGTTTTATTGCATGTGTTGTTATATCTTTATTTACTAATGTAAATATTTCTTCTATTCTTGCTTCTATAATTTCTACAAGTTCAGAACTTTTTATTGTTTTATTTTTTCCATCAACATCTCTACATGTATTTAATATTATATTGTTGTCATTGTCTATAAAAGATTTTAAAGCTAGACCATATTGTCTTTTTAATTTGTCTGCTTCTTCTTTAGATATATTTAATACATAAGCTATATCGCTTGTAATATTATCTCCACCTAAATTAATTGTATTTGTATAAATAAATGAAGTTCCATTAAATACACCTATATCTGTATTTCCTGCACCTATATCTAGTAACATTACATTATCGTTTAATTCGTTTGTATCTAGTACTAAATTTCTTTCAGCTAATGCTGTAGGTACTACTCCATCTATTTCTATGTCTGCTTTTTTACATATTGATGTTAATTGTTTTATATATTCTTTCTCTGCTAGAATAATTTGTGCAGTTAATGTAAAATGGCCACTAAACTTTCCAACAGGGTCTTCTACGGCTTTACCGTCTTCTAATATAAATTTGTCTGGTACTATATCGATTAGCACTTTATCTTCTGGAATTTCTATATCTCTAACTTGTATAATTGCTGAAGCAACATCTTTTACAGAAATGCCAGCAAGCTTATCTTTTGCATCTTTTACGATACTGTTTTGTACAATTGTTACATGTTCACCTGGTATTGTTGTATAAGCTGAATTTATTTTTAAATTTGAAATTTCTTCTGCTTCTTGAATTGTTTTTGATATTGCTATACTTATTTCATCTTCATCTATAAATTTACCTTTTTGGATACCAGCGCATTTGCAGTTTGTACTACATATAATTTCAATTTGATTGAAATTATTTACTTCACCAACAACTGTGCTTACCTTAGAGGTTCCAATATCGATACCAACAATTATATCTCCTATTGCCAAAGCTTATCTCCTCCATTTATTTTTCACTTAGTTTTTTAACCTTTTAGTATGCGTTAAGAATATTACATTTTTCATCAAAAGTCAAGTATAAATGAGATATTTTTGTAATATTTGTAATGATTTTGTAACTTCATTTTTTGTTTTAAAGCACAATGATAACTATACACTATTTTGCTATGAAATTCAAGTCATAATTTGTCTTTTTTTGTTTTTATAGATAAAATTTTTATAATTTTTGTTATATATTTTTTTAACTGCTTGTACACAAATTATTTATATGCTATTATCTATTCAAGGAGGATATGTTATGAGTAAAAAAGAAAAAATCTTATCAATAATTGTAATTATTTTATTTATTGCTTTAGTAATTATGACTGCTCTATTTATTAATATGAGAAAATCTGCTTCTAATAATTTAGAATATTTATTACAAGCAAAACAAGAAAATTCTGAATTATATAAAAAATATCAAGATTTAGAAGAATCAATTAATACTATAGATGTCTCTAAATAGAAAATACTGTGCAGAAATATATATGGACTGGCTAAAATTCTAAAAATTTTAACCAGCCCACTCTTTTTTATTTTTCTTCAGCTTCAATGTTAGCTTTCTTTTTGCTATTTTTATTTTTTGTTTCAATTACTTTTTTAGACCATTTATCTATATAGTATCTTCTTATTATTGCTAAGTTTGTAAACATTCTGCCAACAAAAACAATAATTGCAGCTAAGTAGATATCTACATTTAATCTATTTCCTAAATATGTTAACAACATTGATAAAATTGCATTTCCAAAAAATCCTGTTAAAAATATTTTCAAATCAAAATTTCCTTTAACTGTTGAAGCTATTCCACCAAATACTGTATCTAAAGCAGCAATTATTGCAATTGCTAAATAGCTTGAATATGTATATGGTATAATTGGTGCATTTAATCCTATTACAGCTCCTATTACACAACCTAATATTATTGATATATATAGCATTTTCTTTTTTGTATGGTACTCCATACTCTCCTTGTCATATATTTAGGTTTTTACTAGGCTACCTATAAACCTCTCTAGTATTTTTATTTTTTACTATTTCTATTGCTTTATTATCATGTACTATTAATACTTTTTTTACTTACTCAATTATTTTAATGTTACTTTTCTTTTGCATTTTGTAAACTCATTTTTCCTGAAAATTTATTTATTGTTAATTTGTCTTCTACTGAATAATTTATTGTTATTTCTTTTGCTTTTATTTCGTCTACATATCCACCTTTAATAGATATTGCACTTTCTAAATATTTTTTATCTCCTATTGCTTTAATTGTAAAAGGTGCTACAACTCTTTTTCCATTTACAATTACAAATCTTGTATCCACATTTACAATCTCTGTTGTGGAAACTACTCTTTCATCATTTATAGAAATTGCTTCTGCCCCTGCTAATCTTAATTCATTTACTAATGATAAAATATCTGAACTTTGTACTTGTTTATATTCGGTATCATCTAATACAACTTGTATTCCTTCGCCTTGTACATCTGTATAACCTAAATATTTTTCAGTATCAGCATATTCTTGATCTAGTAATTTCGAGTTTTTTTCATTATTTTCTATATCATTTCTATAATTAGATATTTTATCTTCTGTTTCTTCTAATTTAGCTGATATTTCATCATATTTTGCTTTCCAACTAGAAAGTTCTGTACGAAGTTCAGCTTCTCTCATTGTTTCTATAGCTGTAATATCTGTTTCTTTTACAGTTTTGAATTGTATAAAAATTACCATTGTTAATATTAATGCTATAGCTCCTATTGAGATAATCATTACATTTCTTCCTTTTTTCATCTGCAATATTATCACCTCTATTCTATAGTTTTCGCATAATCAAATTTATATAATCCTGTATATTTTGGAACATCTATTGAATTCACTTTTTCAATTTTTACACTTACACCATCACTCTTCATTTTATCGTAATAGCTATCTGGCATTGTAATTTGCCCATATAATTTTTCAGGATTTCCTATAGCATTTATAATAAAAGGTGAACCTACTTTTTCTCCATTTATCATAATTGTATTTCCAACACAAGTAATAGCTGTTGAATTTACTATTCTTTGTCCATTTATAGAAATTGCTTCTGCTCCTGCATTTTTTAGAGCATTTACAAGTGCAATTAAATCTCCATCATGTACAATGTATAAAGAAGCTAGTCCTTTTGATGTAGAATAATCTCCATCTTGTGCAGTTATTACTACTCCACTACCTGTTAAGTCTGTATATCCTAATATGCTATTATTTTGTTCTAATTGTTCACTAATTTTTGATGAACTTTCATCTGAACTTGAAATTTGTTTTCTAAGTTTTTCTAGTTCAGCTTCTTTATATTCTAATTTTGATTCTGCATTATCGTAGTTTTCTTTCCATTTTAAAACGCTATCTCTTAATTCGTTTTCTGCTTGCGTTTTTGCAACACTTGTAATACTATTATCTACTGTTTTAACTTGTACACATATTCCAAGTGTTAAAAGTAAGCAAACTGTCCCAATGGCAATAGGTATTTGTTTTCTTTTCACAAATTTTTCCTCCTTACTAGTTTGGTCTAAAATATGCTTTTCCAACATTTAAGTCCATATTGATATATGCTGTTCCTGCATTTCCTTTTTCTTGCTCAACAATTGTTTGTAAATTTAACATTCTTGTATTTAAATTTGAACAATCTCCCAAATATGCTTTTTTGTTTTCAGTTCCAAGTTCTACTACATAATTTTTTTCATCTGAAACTTCTACTTTTGTTATTAAATTTCCAATATTATTTACATTTGCTGTTTCTACAATTTTTATAACCATATCTAATTTTTTTAAATCATCTACTTCTAATCTTTCACCAGGTTTTACATTACTTAGATCTGTTTTAAATCCTGTAATAATTGGTAAATCTAGTTTTTCGGTAGATATTTCTAACATATATCCTTGATTATTAATATAAACATAGCTATCTGCAAATTGTAACATATATTTTCTTTTTCGTTCTTTCACATTAATTTCTAATGTATTTGGTAATTTTCTAGATATATCTACTTCTTCTATATAAGCATTTTCTTTTAAATGATCTATACTTGCATTTTTGTTTATTTTAAATATGTTTTGTCCTATATTTATATTTGATAAACTAATTATATCTTCGTTACTTAAAATATTGTTATTTAATACATTAATACTTTTTATGTTAAAAAGACTTGATGATAATACAAATATAATTGCTATTATTAATAAAATCAAAATTAAAAATATTTTAATTTTCTTAAACCTAGTAGCTTTTTGATATCCTTCAAAACTTCTTACATTAGTTTTTTTGTGAGTTTTAGTTTTAGTTTTCTTTTGTTCTTTTTTATTTTTTGGGGCTTTTTTAGCCCCATCTTTTTTTTTACTTTTTTTAGACTTAGTATTTGATTTTCCTTGAATTCCTACAACTATTTCATCATCTTCAAATTCGTATCGCAATCTCATACCTCTTTTCTCTCTATATTAGCACCCAAATTATTTAATTTAAAATCTATATTTTCATAACCTCTTAATATATACTCTACTTTTTCTACTTTTGTAGTTCCTTTTGCTACCAATCCTGCTAAAACTAATGCCATTCCACCTCTTAAGTCAGTACTTTGAACTTCTGCTCCATGCAATTTTCTAACACCTTTTATTATTATTGTTGTTCCTTCTTGATTTACTTTTGCTCCCATTCTTTTTAATTCTTGAACAAATTTGAATCTATTCTCAAATATATTTTCTGTTACAACTGATGTTCCTTTCGCTATTGTTAGCATTGTTGAAAATATTGGCTGTAAATCTGTTGGAAATCCTGGATATGGTAATGTTTTTATATCTGTAGCTTTTAACTTATTTGGTGCTTGAATATTTATTTCATTATTTGTGCTTTGAATTTTGCAACCCATTTCTGTTAATTTAGATATTAATGGACTTATATGCTCTGGAACTACATTTGTTACAGTAACATTTCCACCTGTCATAGCAGTTGCTACTAATAATGTTCCTGTTTCTATTCTATCTGGCATTATTTTGTATGACACATCTTTTAAATTTTCTACACCTATAATTTTTATTAGATTTGTGCCAGCTCCATATATTTTAGCACCCATTTTATTTAAAAATTGTGCTAAATCTATTATTTCTGGTTCCATAGCTGCATTTTCTATTTTTACTTCGTGTTTTCCAATAACTGATGCCAAAATTATGTTTTCTGTTGCACCTACACTTGGAAAATCCAAATGAATTTCATTGCTTTCTATTTTATCACATTTACACTCTATAAAGCTAGTAGTTTCGTCAATTTTTATTCCTATTTTTTGAAATGCTTTTAAGTGCAAATCTATTGGTCTACTACCAATATCACATCCTCCTGTTTGTGATAGTTTGTGGGTACATAAATTTCAAATGGAATGCTAACCCTCCGTTTTCATATAATTCTTTATACATTTCGTCTGTTAAATTATATTTTTCTTTTGTTGTGGGTATAATTTCTTGTTTATCAAATACAACTATTTTATCAAATAATCTTGATAATTCTTCTTTTGTTAATCCATTTGCCTTGATGTCATCTATTGCTTTAAATATCAAATCTTCTTTATCTTCTAATTTATTTAGTGTATTAAATTTGCTTTCCGCTTCTTGCAATTTTTCATTTTCATATTTTATTTTCTTTTCTAATTCCTGTTTTTTATCTTTATAAATAAATTCTGGAATTAAATCATTTAACTTATCATCATATACTTGTTTAAATTGCTTTTCCAACTTTTCTAAAGTTTGTTTTGATTTGTTTAACTCTTTTTCTAGTGTTGCTTTATTGGTAGAAATTGCTTTTACATTGTCCATAACAAAATTTTTAAATTCAGGATTACTTACTAAATTATCTATATATGCATTTACAATTTTGTCTAAATATTCTATTCTTATCCTGTGTGGTTTACACCCATAATTTGGTCTTATACCTTTTATTGCACCTTCATTACTATACTTTTTGCATAAATAACTATCTGGTCTTTTTCTTGTTCCAGTATTTCCCTTTCTTTTATACATTGGAGTTCCACATCTTCCGCAATATAAAAGTCCTGAATATAAGTTATTGTCTGTATCTACAAATTTAAAACCATTATTTATTTTATCACTTTCTTTTTTTCTTTTCTTTCTAATTTTTTGAACTTTTTCAAATAGTTCTTTATCAATAATAGGTTCATGATGATTTTCTATTATAGTCCATTCTTCTTCTGGCTTTACTCTTGTTTTTTTAGATTTAAAGCTTAATTTTTCTGTGTGTCCTCCAACATAGGCTCCTGTATATCTTCTATCATCTAATATTCTTACAATATGCTGTGCTTTCCAATTTGCTGTTTGTTTCGCATTTACAAAACTTCTACTTTGAGATGGTGTTGGTATTCCTTTTTTATTTAAGTAAGTTGCAATCTTTTGATATCCCCAACATTTAGAATATAACTCAAATATTTTTTGCACAATTGGTGCTGTTTCTTCATTAATTACAAGGCTTTTTCCATCTTTGTTATATCCATAAATTGCTTTTACTAATAAATCGCCTTCTTCAATTTTATGTCTTAAATTTCTTCTTATATTTTTACTATCATCTCTTGCTCTTCTTTCATTAAACCATGCGTATAACCCAAACATTTCCTCATTATATTGCTCATCTTCAAATATTATCTCTACACCTTGTTCTTCTAAGTATTCTACAAAATCCAATGCTTCTTTTTGATTTCTCCCAAGTCTTGCAGAGTTTTTAAAAACAATTATGTCTATTTCTTTATTCTTTGCTCTTTTTCTAATATCATCAAATCTACTAAAATCTGTTCCACTTTTGTCATCATCCATTATAATATCTACAATATTAGTATATCCATGACTTTTACAGTATTTAACTAGCAGGTCTCTTTGCGTTTCTATCCTTTCATAATTTTCTCCATAGTCATCTCTACTTTCTCTACAATAAATTACTACTCTTTTTTCATTGTTTTGTTTCTGCATGATATACCTCCATTTTGCAATGTATCAATAACATATTTTTTCTGCATTTTTTTTATTGTTGCTATTCTATATAAAAAGTTCTAAAACTTCAAGTTGTTTTCTCAAAATTTTAGAACTTTTTTACAAATTTTTTTGAAAATCTTTCATAAAATGTGTTGACATTTGTAAACTATTTTAGTACAATAATATTGAACTACTGAAAGCACGAATGTGTCGTAGGTGGTGTTTTTTTATTTTGGATAGATTACTAAGCCATATCCATTAGACTTATTAGCATTTAGATTCAGAGTATTTGATTTCTTTAATGTTGCCATAACTCTTCCTACAAATTTTTTATCAATAACATTTGCCACTCTATTAGGCAAATCATTTTTCTTAACACAACATTTATAATATAAATGCACGAAGTATGAAATAAAATCACATATTTGTATAAAATACGATTCCTCTGAATCTTTTTCTAATATATCTTCTATTAATCCTGATATTGGTTGATTTTTAAATGTATGTGAATATTTTGATTGTATAGGATTATATGCCCTTATTGCTCTTGCTGTTTTTCTCATAGGTGCTATTCTACCTTTATCTGTAATTATTAAATAGTTCCATTTTCCATCACTATCATTATCTATTCTTTGAATGTTATATTTTAGTGCATTTTCTAGTATTTCATAATCTTGTTTCTTTATTTTGTTTTTATCTATTATAACATTAATACATGTCAAATCTAAATCTGCAATTGCTAGTGTGAATGCTTTTAAAATTTCTATTTTCTCCTCTTCACTCCACCCATACTTTCTATATGGATCTTTATCAGTTAGAAAATATTTTGTATGCATTTCTTCTTTTACATGAAATCCATACTTATCTTTTAATTGCCTTCTTAAAAACTTAATCTGGTTATAGTTTTTTTGCCAATCTTCTGATTTCATATATATACTTGTTAATATAAATGTTTCACTTGATGTTTTTATTAATCCATCATCCCCTGTTTCATCAAAATAAACTAGGTTTGTTTCCATATCTTCACTTCCTATCTTGCTAAAATTAATTTTGTACTATTTATACCATATTTTTAAAGATTTTTCAATACTTTTTTGCGAAACTTTGTTTTGTTGTCTATTTGTATTTTTGTTTTATTCTATCAGAGATAATATCGGTGAATATCTGTTTATAATCTTCTAATTCACCAACATTTGATTTTGGACAAATAAATACTGCAAATGGTAATTTATCTTTTTTCTTATTGTTTTTATTATCCTTTGCCTTTTTCAGAATATTCACCTACCTTTCCTCTAATTTATATTCAAGAACTTTTTGTCCATATTACTAAAACTACAAGTGGTATATTACCCATATGAGATTTGCCCTCATTCCACCTTTAGTGAATCGCCCCTTTACATCACGTTAGCCAGGCGAAAGTATCATTTTTAAAACGAAGGAAATGCAGATATGATAAGTAATTTCACAATTAAAGGTAATAAAATTATTCTTAAAAATAATGGAGAATATTTTGGTACTATTCACGATTTTGAATATAATATTGGAGACAAATTATATGAATTTGCTATTATGGATAATAAAGAATTTGAAAAGCTAAAAGCGATATACACACAATTAATAGAACTTGTATGTTATGCTAAAGGAATTAATTCAGAAGATGAAAAATGGTCTTGTTTCTTGAAAATGTTTCAAATTGTTAGAGTATGTTTAAAATTTTCTCCATATACTCACTTCTATACCCAAGTTCTAATAGATATAATTATTAAAACATATAATACTAAAGTATTTAGAACTGACCTTTTATTTAAATCCCAAATTGGTATTTTTATAGAAGATTCTAAATATTATCCTAATGATATATATCGTGAATTAGAAGAAGATGAATATACTACGCAGATTTTGTTTCTAAAATGGTCTCAAAAAGTAGATAAGATATCAGCCAAAAAACATAACGAATATATGAAATTCTTTGAAACTATGCGAGATTTGCTAATTGAAAATCTTATAGAGAAGAAAAAAGATTTAAAAGAAAGATTAGAATTAATTAGCGAATATTCTAATAATTCGCTTGTTAGAAATTTAAGTGTACCAGAAAAATTATTCTTATACGAAACAAAAAGAGTTTTTGATATACATTATTTTAATACTAAACCTGCACATGCTCTTTTTCTTGATAGTTAATTCAAAACAAAATATATATGTGATATAGAATTATCAAGAGAAGAAAGAAATTTAGATGTAGAAAAGATTGTAGAAATCATGAAAGAAAAAAATATTGTTGCAGAAGAAGTATATGAATTGGAAAATTCAGAAGAACAAATTAGATTTGAATTGTTTAAAGTCATTCAAAATAACTTTGTTATAAACAAATGTGAAAATTGCGGAAGACTATTTATTCCTATTACTAGCAGTAATAATCCAAATCAAAAAGGTAGAAATGACCAGAAATATTGCAATACCCCTTATTTAGATACTGGTAAAACTTGCAAAGAGATTGGTGCTTCAAACAAACATAAAGAGAAAGTTGAAAATAGTGTTATTTTAAAGGAATACAAAAAAGAATATAAAAAAATATATTGAAGGCATTATAGCCACCCTAAAAAATTTACAGAGAAACAATTTAAGCAATGGTCAAAACAAGCAATTGAATTAAGGGATAGCTATGATGATAGTAAAATTGAAGAATTTAAAATTGAATTACGAAAATTAAGTAATCAATATTATAAATAATAAAAAAGCTTAGCTTTAAGATTTTCTCTTGTATTTTTGCTAAGCTTTTATTTTCACTTATTACTATGAAAAAGATTTTTTATTAAATTAAATATTTTTTTATACCATTTTTTTTCTTGTACAACAGTCATTCTTGTTTCTTCAGATTGTTGTATTTTTTCTTGTATAATTTTATTTCTATTTTTAAATATATCGTCTGGATTATATTTTTCTATTAAAGCATTTTGATATTCTAATTCCATTTTATTATATTTCTCTTTTAATCTTTTTTTCTTTTCATTGTCCATCCAAAAATTAATATCTAAACATGATAAAACTTCAATAGTTTGTCCATTTACATTTTTGGGATTAAACAAATCATAAGGATCAATATTAGAAACATACTTTTTATTTCTTTTTTCTTTAATATTTTCTAATATTTCAATTGGTATTTTCATTACAATAGATTTGTCCATATATGATAATATTTCATATACCTCCGAATATGTATTTGAATTTATCATTATTTATTTTTTCCTTTCTCTTTTGACTCTGTCAATTCTGGTAATAAATTCCCTATTAATCCTCGAATTAAAGCATCTTCCCCTACTCTTGATTCAAAATCCTCATTAGTAGGTCTTATATGATTCGAAATTATTAAATTTTCACTTTTTTCTTTTTTAAGCTGTTTATTAACTTTATTTTGTACACTTTGAATTAATTTCATAAATTGTTCTGCCGTTATTTCTAATTTAAATTCAGGAGTAGTTTTATTTTCTAAAGAATAATCTAAAAAAGTAAACTTAATTTTTTCTAGATTCTTCTTTTCCAAAGCCTTAAAATAATCTATTTCATATGTTCCATGAGCTATACTATTACGAATATGTCTAAACAAATTAGTATAATCATTGTATTTGCCAAAATAATCATTTTCTCTTATTTTTAACCTCTTGATTAAGTCTGTACATTTTTCTATTTTTTCATTATATTGTTTAATTTCTAAATCATATCGTTTTTCAAGTTCTTCTTTTTTAGGATTTTTATTATTAAGTTTCGATTTTTTTTTATTTAGTTCTTTTATTTTTTCGGTATAAGTTTGTATTGTAGATTGATAATTTAAAATTTCATTATTGATTTTATCCAATTTTTCATTTCCAGGAATATCATATACAATAGAAGGACTTTCAAAATCATCACTTTCTATTTGTAAACCATTAATATCTTCTAGATTATGATATTCAAAAATAGAAATATCTTTGTTTTTCTCATTAGTATTAACCTCTTTAAGAAAAACACAACTATAATTCCCTAATCCTAATAGCATATTAGCATAAATTATTGGTCCTTCATAGGACATCCTTTTTATATCTAATTTTGCATTATGCTCCTTAGTTAGTCCCTGCATGTAAATATACATTGAATTGCAATATGTAGATATCAAGTCAACACCTGAACGTTCCCCAAAAGTACCCTGAAAAACATCTTCTATAAACATTTGTCTTATATAAGGATTCTCCTTTTTCATTAAATATTCATAATTAGATAATCCTATATATTTTAAATACTTTTTTATAAATTCTTTTGTCTCTTCTGTTTTTCTATCCTTTTGTTCAAACAATTCAAAAAAATTTGCTTTGGAATGTTCTTTTATGTTTTGCAATATTTCTTTTTGTTTTTTTGCATTATCATAAGATATAATATTGTTTTTAATCATCTGATCTATAATAGAATCAATATTATCATCTATAGTTAAAGGATTTACATTTCCTTGAATAATATATTTTTTTAGACTTTTTAAGTAATTTTCTAAAAAGTAATTATTTTTACAACTTTCAAATTCTCTATTTCCAGTTAAAAAATATGTATCTGATTTATTAGAATAAAATGTGTACAAATCACTATATATATATTCAAGGTATTTTATTTCAAGTGCATTAATTCTACCATTAAATTTTCCATTGTTAAATACTACATTAATATTGGATAGTTTATTATTAGCAAAAGTTTCATTATTATCCATTGTTGTTACATACTGAAATTCTATATCATATTCTCCATGAACTAAACAATTTCTTATTTGCTTTACAACTTCATATGGTGTCATCTCATTATCAGTCAATAGTTGTTTAAAATATTCTTTCCCTTCAAAAGCCTTTATTATATCCTCTTCTTTAACTTTATATTTACCATCTTTTTCATTAATTTTTTCAAAGTTTTGAGAAATACTGATTCCAACACTATTTATTATTGCTCTTAATATAGCAGAATAATATGCAAATGTATCTGCTTTTTCAGGAGTCATAGTATATTTTATTAAAGTATTAGGTTTAATTATTTTAGCTAAATCTATCATAGTTTTATAGTAATCAATAACCTCATTAAAATCACCTAGTTTATTTAATATCATTTTTTCTCCTCTTATTTAATATAATCCAATAATATTTTATCAACAAAGCAAATTTTTTACAATATTTTTATAAAAATTTATTCATTAATTTCTTCCTTATCTTTCCAATTCTAAATCTTTTTCT
>CAKPRG010000007.1 GCA_934182465.1 uncultured Clostridia bacterium
TCATCTTTAGAATATGGAGATATAACTATTGAAGATTTAGAAAAAAATAACATAGAATTTATCAAACAGAAGAAAGAGATGAGTAATTGACAAATTACAAGTTATAGAGATATAAAGAGAAGGGATGAGAGTATAAATGAATCCAATAGAAAATTTAAAAGATTTAATCATATACCAAAGTCAAAATAATGATAATGTTTCTGTAGAAGTTTTATAGGATAATGAAGATTTTTGGTTAACTCAAAAATCAATGTCAAAATTATTTGAAGTAGAAGTGAACACACTAAATTATCACTTAAAGGAAATATTTAAGTCAAGAGAATTGACAGAAGAATCAGTTATTCGAAAAATTCGAATAACTGCAAATGACGGAAAAAACTATAATACTAACTTCTACAGACTAGATGCAATAATTGCTGTAGGTTATAGAGTAAAATTAGTTCGTGGTACACAATTTAGAAATAATGGCTGAAGATATAAAAAAATTACTATAAAAATGTAAATTTATTTAAAAAGGTTTATAGGTAAATCCAATTTAAAAACCTAAATAATTATATAAGGAATTAATGTGAATAAAAATATGGAACATGTTCATTCAATTATGATAATAAAAAAAGAAAATAAATATTTAAATTATTATGATGACAGATGGAAAATGTATTTATTTCCAAACATAAAAGGTAATAATATAGAAGAAATTAAAGCAAAATATAAAACTGATAATGTAAAATTTCTATTTGATAAAGTACATGAAAAATTTTCTGTATCTAATAACAAAATGAAGTTATATCATCATTATTTTTATGAAGTTGATGATGCAGATATTGAAGGCGAATATTTTACTTTAGAAGAATTATTGAAAGATCCGAAAGTAAAAGAAAATAATGATGATATTATTAGCTTTATTAAAGAATATTATGAAAAAAAGTAAAAAATCCTTAATTTTCTTAATTAAAGACTTTTTACTTTTACAAAAATTCTACCATTTGTAGTAATTAAAGTCAATAATTAATAAATAGAATTTTGAATAAGTTTTTAAATCTAAAATTATAAAAAGACACGAAAGTATAATGAAATATACTATTTTGTGTCTTTTTTTTATATCTTTAATTAAGAAAATTAAAGAAAATCCATAAAAATGAATAAAAGGAAATGTCTAATGAAAAAAGTAGAAGAATTTAAAACAAAATAAAATTTTTGTAGCACTATTTTTAATAGTGCTATTTGTGATGTTTTTAAGTATATATAGAAATAACTTGAATATTTAGTTAAAAAATATTCAAATGAAAACTACCAATATACATATACAATTTTATTTTGCAAAACTTTTATACTCATAATTTGTGAAAAACTATCCTGAAATGGTTTGCTTTCTGGAGCAAAAGTATCATTAGGAAATGTATTTTTGTTTTATGGATTTAGGAGAAGCAGAAAAAATAGCATATCATTATAGATTTAACTAGTAATTATTTCCGGTATAGCCGGAAGCTTATTAAACAGTATAACTATTTTAAGCTTCTCCAAACTTAAAATATAAAACATAGGAGGAGAATTTTAAATGAACGAAAGAAAAGCATTTCAGAATGGTATTACTCTAATAGCTTTAGTGATTTCAATTATAGTAATGTTGATTCTTGCTGGTGTGAGTTTGAATGCGACTATTGGAGATAATGGAATAATTACACAAGCGCAAAATGCTAAATATACTCAGGGAATAGCAACTTTGGAAGAATATTTGCAAGAAAAATATGTGGAAAATTATGATTGTGTTTCTGAATATAATAGTAAATTGGATGGAATGATAAATACAAATGGTACGAAAAATTTATTTCAAAAATCGTCAAGTAATAATTATTATTTTTTAAGTCCAAATACATATAAAGAATATTATTTTATAGAAAAATCAGCATTGCCAGAAGATATACAAAAAGCAATTATAGGTGGAGATAATAGTTTGACAGGTAAGACAATTTATGCAGAATTCGATGATATTTATGGTATTAATAGTGATTTAGAAGTTTTTTATTGTTCAAATGGTTATGATAGTTGGATTGGTGGAACAGATACAGCAGATGTTACTGATATGACAAGACCAGTTTTTCCTGCAAATGATAAATGGGCAGAAGTATTGGGAATTGAAGGTGATGTGACATTATCAGATATTCGTTCTGTTCAGGATTTAACACTTTCAAATAATAGTGTTGATATATCAAAACTTGGAAATTTTGCTTCATTAAAAACAATAAGTATAAATACAAGTTTTGAAAATTTGAACGGAATAGAAGAAGCACCAAGTTTAACTACTGTATATATAAAAAGCTCTGCTAATATACAAGATTATAGTGCAATTGGTAAAATGAAGAATTTAACAAATTTATATTTTATATATTCAAATGATAATGAACTGAAAAAATTTTGTAGTTCATGTAAAGATTATGATATGACAAAGTTAAAAACTTTATGTATATCTAGTGAAGATTCAAGATACTATTTTGAAACATGGAACGAAAGTATTGGAGATGGAAGTATAACTACTATAGAACCATTGAGTGAGTTATCAAATGCAACGAAAGCATCAATTCAATATTTATGTATTAGTGGAAATAAAATAAATAGTTTAACACCACTTAGGGGATTTACATCTTTGTATTTTTTGAATGCAAGAAAAAATAATATAACTTCATTTGATGGTCTTCAAGATTCAAAAAATTTAACATATTTGTGCATGAATCAAAATCAGTTAGGAAAAGACTTAGATAAAGATGATGAAATAAATATTAATACAGATGGTTTAAGTGTGTTGGCAAATATTACTGGAAATTCATATTCTGATTATTTATATACACCAGTATTTCCAAATTTAAACTATTTGAATATATATGGTAATTCAGATGTTGTGTGGATAGATTATGTTAAATCTTATAGTAATTTAGAATATTTTTATTTAAGAGGATGTGGAAAATTAAATACTGATAGTTTGACAAATATGAAAAGTAAGTTAAAAAGTATAACAGGCTACAGCTTAGATAATAAATATTCATTAATTATGATGGATGAAAATTCTACACTTTTAAATTTATCTTCTCAAAAAATAGAAAAATCTGTGTTTTTAGGATTAAAAAATTATTCTAAAGTTGTTGAACTAAATTTAACAGGTGCATCAATATATGAAGGTGAAAGAAAAATAACGGGTGAAGAATTAAATACTACGATAAATACTTTAATTAAAAATATGCCACGATTAAAATATTTAAGTTTAAATGGATTTACAGATTTAAGTGATTTTTCATTCTTGAAAAATTTGAAAGAATTAATAGTTTTAGATATCAGATCTACTAATGCTTCAACTTTGAATAGTCAAACTGGACTTGAATTATTAAATGATATTTCTACAATGAGGCAACTTGCAGTAAGTGGAGCAAATATAGATTTGACAAAATTACAAAAAACAATAAATAGGCTTGGTGCAGGTTATAGTACAACTTTTACAAATGGACAAGTAGCAGCGTTGTTGTGCACAAGTTGGACGTCTTTAAGTACATTAGCTAATTGTACTGAACTTACAAAAATAGATTTAAGAGTTAGAGGTTTTGGTGATGTAGGCTATGGAAATAACATATTGGATTTATCCAAACTAACTTTAGCAACTACATATTATGATATGTATGTCTATAATTTAACTGTTATATTACCATCAAGTATAATACGTGTAGATACAGGTGTGGATAGTTCAGTATATTTAGACGCGAGAAATTGTGAAAATATAAATTCAATATATACACATGGTTCTGTAAATGCTTTAGGAATATTAGAAACAGCTAAAAGTTTTAGTTCAATAAAAACTTTATATATTAAAGGTTGGAACGATACTCAATGGGCTGTTGAAAATATGGAAAAATTTGCTAAATGTACAAATTTGGAATATTTAAGATTAGGAAGTGTAGATTGGTCTGGTGTTAATGATAGAACAACGATTAGTTCATTTGCTAATTTAGAAAAACTAGCAAATTTGGAACATTTAACTGTTTTGGAATTATATAAAATAAAAGTTAGTGATAATGATTATTCTGCTATAGGAAAAATAAAATCATTAACAAATTTAAGTATAGATTTATGTAATATCTCAGATGTGTCTTGGATTGGTAGTTTAGAAAACTTGACAAATTTAACAATAATAAATAGTCAATTAAATAAAGGTATAAAAGCTTTATCAAATTTATCAAAACTAAAATATTTGAATTTACAAAATAATACATTGTATGATATGTCAATATATGAAGATAAAGCATATAACATATGTGAAGTATTTGCTTCTATGAATAAAAATAAAGGTGGAGCTTTAGAAAATTTATTTTTAGCTGGAAATCCAAATATAACGAATTTTGATTTTGTAAAAGAATGTAATTGGACTTCAAAATCAGGTTTTTAGCAATTATAATTGATTTTCAAATTATCTTAAAATTATATATTAAAAGCAAAATGTTTCAAAAAGCAATCTGTCAAATTGAAAAAATATATAATTTGAAATTTAAAAAAAGAAAATTATAAGGAGGAAAATTTTGAAAAATAAAAAAATATTAATAATTGGTGTTGTTTTAATAATCATATTAGTTGCTATTTTAATAAACAGAATTACAACGAAAAAAGTAAATAGTGATATAACAGAAAATAATATAGAATATAAAGTTAATGAAGAAGATACAAATAAATATGATATATATGAAAATGGAGTGGTTACAAAAACTATTGAAAAAGAAATGTTACAATTTTATCAAGATAATCCAGATTTTGATCCTCAACTTCCAATTGAAACAAATTAATAAATAAAAATATATTATATTTAACAAAAAATAATAGAAGGGGCATTACCTAAAAACAACAACTTAATTGTTTTAGGAAAATGTCCCTTAAAAATTAATCTCTACAACAACTTTCTTTATTACAAATTTTACAAGCTAAAATACTTATAAAACTTATTAAGGTAATAAAAAGGAAAAAAGCAACACTTCCAATAAGCAATCCTACAGATGTTGCTGCAATTTCTAAGTTTGTTGCAGTTAAAGCAAAAATGCTAGTTATAACTGCACCTATAGAACTAGTAAATAAATGTGATTTATTTATACAAGAACATAATTTTTCCTTATTACAAAATAAAGTAAAAGTTAAAAATAATAATCCTAAAACACCAAAAGCTAAAGTTATATAGATTAAAGGTTGGATAGTAGTGACTGCCCCAAAATAAAAAATACCAGCAATTCCAGTAGCTCCAATCATACTTGCAATTATATCGAAAATACATTTATCTAAATTATTCTTATCTTTACACATAATATTCCCTCCTTTGATATATAATATGAAATTTATAATAATTAGTGCAAATAAAATCTTTTAATTATATAATTAATGTGATAAAATAATAAAAGTTAAAAATGGAAGGAAAATAAAATGATAGATAAAATATCAAAAGAAGAGGCTATGAAAATAGCAATTGAAGAATCCAAATATAATAGCGAAAATAACTATAAAAATGGTGGACCATTTGGTGCAGTTATATTAAAAAATGGAGAAATCGTTAGTGTTGCACATAATACTGTAATAGAATCAAAAGATCCAACAGCACATGCAGAAGTAAATGCAATAAGATTGGCAACAAAAAAATTAAATACGCATGATTTAACAGGTTGTACATTATATGTAAATGCTGAACCATGTCCAATGTGTTTATCAGCAATAATATGGGCAAATATAAAAGAAGTATATTATGCCAATACTAAAGAAGAAGCAGGAGATATTGGATTTAGAGATGATTTAATATATGACTATATAAAAAATAGAGATGAAAATATATTAAAAACACATCATGTTGAAAATGAGAAAGCTAAAGAAATATTTGAAGAATTTAAAACTAATGAAAACAAAATAATGTATTAGGAGGAAAAAGTGGAAAAGCTAGTTGTAATAGATGGAAATAGCATTTTAAATAGAGCATTTTATGGAATTATGGGAAGTAAAATGCTAATGACAGCTGATGGTACATATACTAATGCAGTATATGGATTTTTAGCAATCATGTTTAAAATGATGGAAGAAATAAATCCAAATTATATGGTAGTAGCTTTTGATGTAAAAGCACCTACAAAAAGACATGAAATGTACAAAGACTACAAAGGTACAAGAAAAGGAATGCCAGATGAACTTGCAAGTCAAATGCCTATAATAAAAGAAGTTTTAAAAGCAATGAACATAAAAGTTATTGAAATGGCAGGCTATGAAGCAGATGACATATTAGGAACTTTGTCAAGATATGGTGAAAGCAAAGGATTAGAAGTAAGATTACTTACAGGAGATAGAGATTCATTTCAACTTGCAACAGACAAAACAACAATTATGCTTCCTAGAACAAAAGGTGGAAAAACAGAAACAGAATTTTTTGATAGAGATAAAATTCTAGAAACTTATGGTGTAGAACCTCTACAAATGATAGAAGTAAAAGGATTAATGGGTGATTCTTCTGACAATATTCCAGGTGTTCCTGGAATAGGAGAAAAAACAGCTTTAACATTAATAAAAACTTATGGAACAATTGATGAATTGTACAAAAAATTAGAAAATGATGAAGCTACAACAGTAAAAGGAAAAACAAAAGAAAAATTAATAGAAAATAAAGAATTAGCTTATTTATCAAAAACATTAGGAACTATAAATGTAGAAGCTCCAATAGAGAAAAATCTGGAAGATTATAAAGTAGAAGAATGGAATAAACCAGAAGTTTATAAATTATTTAAAGAATTAAGATTTAATAGATATATTGAAAGATTTAGCTTAACTGCTGGTGATAGTCAAACAGAAAATTTGCAAAATGAAAAATTTAAGTTTGAAACAAAAATTTTAGAAGAAAATGAAGCTGAAGAAATATTTAAAATAGTAAAAAAAGAGAAAGAATTTTATTATTTAAGTGAAATAGAAAATTGTGAAAATACAGAGTTAGTTATTGCAAAAGAAATTGCTAAAATATATTTTTATCTAAAAGAAAAAAATACAGTTTATGTTGCAGATTTTAAAAAATTCGAAAAAGCTTTAAAAGAAATTTTTGAAGATACAGAAATATTAAAAATTAGCCATGATATAAAAATAGATTTTATATTATTAAAACAGCAAAATGTAGAAGCTAAAAATATGATGTTTGATGTAAAAATAGCAGGATATTTATTAAATGCTACATCAGGTGCTTATAAAATATCAGATTTAACAAGTTTGTATATAAATTATGATTTAGATGAACATATTGATACAAAGCAAAATGAACAAACTAGTCTTTTTGATGAAGTTGAAAAACAGAAAGAATATGATGAATTAAAAGCAAGTGAAATATATTTTTTAATACAATTAAAACCTGTATTAGAAGAAAAATTAAAAGAAATTAATTCATATAAATTATTTGAAGAAATAGAAATGCCAACAGCAGAAGTTTTAGCAAATATGCAGTACAATGGTGTATATGTTGATGAAAAAGAAATATTGAAATTTGGTAATCATTTAAAAAAAGAATTAGAAGAATTAAGAATAGATATTTATAGACAAGCAGGTGAAGAATTTAATGTAAATTCAACACAACAATTAGGAAAAATCTTATTTGAAAAATTAGGTTTAACAGCTGGAAAGAAAAATAAAAATGGATATGCAACAGATGTAGAAACTTTGGAAAAAATTAGAGAAGAACATCCAATTGTTTCAAAAATATTAGAATACAGAAAAATAATGAAATTAAATTCAACTTATGTAGAAGGATTATTACCATATATTCATGAAAAAACAGGTAGAATACATTCATATTTTCATCAAACTGTAACAGCAACTGGTAGATTAAGTTCGACAGATCCAAATTTACAAAATATTCCTACAAGAACAGAATTAGGAAGAAAACTTAGAAAAGTTTTTAAAGCTCAAGAAAATAAAATTTTTGTAGATGCTGATTATTCACAAATAGAGCTAAGAGTGTTAGCACACATGTCAAAAGATGAAATAATGGTAGAAGCATTTAAAACAGATCAAGATATCCACACAATATGTGCATCACAAGTTTTTAAAGTTCCAGTTGAAAAAGTTTCAAAACAATTGAGAAGTAGAGCAAAAGCTGTAAACTTTGGAATTGTATATGGTATAAGTGATTTTGGATTAGCAGAACAAATTGATATTAAACGAAAAGAAGCAAAAGAATATATTGAGCAATATTTGGAAACATATAGTGGAATAAAATCATTTATGTCAGATATAGTTGAACACGCAAAAGAAAAAGGATATGTAGAAACAGAATTTGGAAGAAGAAGATATATTCCAGAATTAGCATCAAAAAACTATATGGTAAGACAATTTGGGCAAAGAGCTGCTATGAATACACCTATACAAGGAACAGCAGCTGATATTATGAAAATAGCAATGATTAAAGTTTATAATGAATTGAAGAAAAGAAATTTAAAATCAAAAATAGTTTTACAAATACATGACGAAATGCTAATAGAAACAGAATTGTCTGAAAAAGAAGAAGTTTATGAAATATTAAAACAATCAATGGAAAATGCTGTTCAATTATCAGTACCATTAAAAGTAGAAATTGAAGAAGGTAAAAGCTGGTATCAAGCTAAATAATTTTTAAATATATAAAATAATTATTGGGAGGAATTTGAAATGTCAATATTAGTAACAGGAGGAACAGGCTATATTGGTAGCCATACAGTAGTAGAATTATTAAAAAAAGGTAAAGAAGTTGTTATTGTAGATAATTTATCTAATAGTAAATTAGAAGTTCTAGATGCAATAGAAACATTAAGTGGCAAAAAGCCAAAATTTTATGATGTAGATTATCTAAATGCAGAAGAATTATCAAAAGTATTTGAAGAAAATGATATAGAAGCAGTTATAAATTTTGCAGGATACAAAGCTGTTGGAGAATCTGTAAAAGAACCATTAATGTATTATCATAACAATGTTTCTGGTGCAATTGTATTATTAGAAACAATGAAAAAATACAATGTAAAGAAATTTATATTTAGTTCATCAGCAACAATATATGGAGATCCAGGTGTTCCAGAATATGTTGAAGAAATGGGAAGAGGAAAAACAACAAATCCTTATGGAACAACAAAAGCAATGATTGAACAAATATTAGAAGATGTTTATTTTGCAGATAATTCTTGGGATATTTGTATATTAAGATATTTTAATCCAATAGGAGCTCATGAAAGTGGATTATTAGGAGAAGAACCAAATGGTATACCAAATAATTTAATGCCATATATAATGAAGGTTGCTGCTGGAAAATTGGATCATTTGAATGTATTTGGAAATGATTATGATACAAAAGATGGTACAGGAATGAGAGATTATTTACATGTAGTTGATTTGGCAGTTGGACATGTGAAAGCTTTAGATAAATTAGAAAAAGAGCCATCAGGATTATTCACATATAATTTAGGAACTGGTTCAGCATATAGTGTTTTAGAATTAGTAGAACATTTTGAAAAAGTAAATGATATTAAAATTCCTTATGTTATTGCACCAAGAAGAGCTGGAGATTTAGCAATTTATTATGCAAATCCTTCAAAAGCAGAAAAAGAATTAGGTTGGAAAGCTGAAAAAGGAATTGATGATATGTGTAGAGATTCTTGGAATTATCAAAAGAAACATATTTAGAAAAATAAAATTTATGAATTTAGAAATTTTAACATCACATAATATATAATGTTAGAAAAGAAATAATAAAACAGTCTTTAAGTACTATAATTAAAGACTGTTTCTATTTGCTAAAATTCTATCATTTACTGAATTTGAAGTCAATAAATAGTAGTAATTTTTTTAAAAAATGAATAATATAAAAGAGTGAAAAAGACATGAAAGTGTATAAAATATACTGTTTCATGTCTTTTATTGTTTTCTTTAATTATAGTAATTAAAGAAAATCCATAAAAATAGAATAAAAGAGAGTTTTGAAATGGTTTTCTTTCAAAAAGAAAAGCAAAAGTCATTAGACAAAGTTATGAAAAAATAACTTTTTATTAGACAATTTGTTTTTTATGGATTTAAAAGGAGAAATATAAATAAAAAAATATTTCTCCTAATTAATTATAAAAAACATAGGAGGAAAAGCACAAATGAACGAAAGAAAATCATTTCAGATTCAGAGGAATATTACTGATAATAAAAATATTAACAAAGTTGATGAAAAAGAAGTTTATCAACTGTACAGTAATAAAAAAATAGCTAGTAATTGCATAACGAATATTAATAATTTTAACAATAAAGCAGGTATCACACTAATAGCTTTAGTAATTTCAATTATAGTAATGCTTATTCTTGCAGGAGTAAGCTTGAATGCAACTATCGGCGATAATGGTATTATAACTCAAGCACAAAATGCAACATATATGCAAAGTATAGCTGCTTTGGAAGAATATTTGCAAACGGAATATGTAAAATATTATGATGAAACAGAAAATTATACAAGTAAAATAGAATTGCTATCATCAAAGCTAGGAAATTTATGTTTAAAAGATGGTACAAAAAATTATATAACTTATGATGGTAAAATGTACTATTTAATAAATAAACAAGCATTACCAGATGATGTGAAAAATCAACTAAAAGGTGGAGATACAACAGAATATTTAAAATATATAAGACTTCAAGATGTGTATGGTATAACACCAGACTTAAAAGTATATTATTGCGAAAGTGGAACAGATAATGCACTCGGCACGCTAGATAGCACCGAATTAGATCCAAATACACCTTTAAAGAAAATAAATCAAGATGCAGAAATGAAATCAGCAATAACAGAAGCTTTAGCATCAGTAGGTGTAACAGTTGGAGAAGATGGAGTAACAGTTGGTGATGCTTCAAAATTAAAAAATATAGAACTAGATGGAAGTAAACACAATATAACATCAATATCTGGATTATCTGAATTAAGTTCATTAAAAACAGTAACATTAAGTAATTTAAATTTGAATGATTTAGATGGATTGCAAAATTGTACATTGTTATATTATGTGTATTTCAAAAATTGTAAAGTAAATGATTATTCAAAATTAGCAACAGTATTAGATTTACAATATTTGTATTTATATTTACCACCATCTATGAGCGAAGCAGATGCCAATGCACAAGTTACTAATTTAGGAAATGGCCTAGCAAATGCGACAGAATTAAATAAATTAGAGTATTTTGGAATAACAGGAACTGTTGATTTGATTGAAGAAAACTATAGTTATTCTTTAGGCTATAGTAAAGATAAATATACTTATTATAAATCAAGTCATAGTAATTTAAAAAATATAGATGGATTAAATAATATTAATACTAACATAAAAAATAGTGTGAAATATATTTATTTAAATAATAATAATATTAACAATATATCAAGTTTGAAAGATTTTATTAATATATATGAATTAAATATTATGGGAAATATTAATTTAGTTAATTTAAATGGACTAGAAAATCATAATATTGTTTATTTAGCAGCTCAAGATTGCAATATAAATAATATAGAAGGATTAATTGGAAATGTAAAACTAAAATATTTAGCTTTAGAATATAATGCTAATTTACAAAGCTTAAATGGATTGGAAAATAGCTTGGAATTAGATAAATTGTTAGCATATAGATGTGATTTATTAAATATTACAGCATTACAAAATCATTCCAAATTAAAATATTTAAGTATATATGATAATTTTAATTTGGAAAGTGTAATTGCTTTAAAAGATTGTATTGGAATAAATAATTTATATCTTGCTAATAATGAAAAAATGATAGGTACGGAAGTAAGAGATGCGTTAGCAGATGAAAATACACATATATTAGAAAATTGTGGTAAAAATTATTCAATACCTAATAAATATATAATATATTTTAATAATTTAACAAGTTATGACTATTCATATAAAAATTATGGAAAAAAATTATCTGATGATAGTGATGAAATTAATGCATTAAAAAATAAAAAAATAGAAAGATTAAATTTAAGTGGCCAAGATTTAATTTCAAATGAAAAATTGGAAGAAATATTAGCTACATTGCCTAAAATGGTAGCATTAAACTTAAATGGATGTAGTAACTTAAAGACTATTGATTTTATAAAGAATAATAAAATGCCAAATTTACAAGAATTGGATATAAGAGATACAGATAAAGAAATAACAGATTTATCTTGTATAATTAATAATTGCAAAGATTTAACAACTTTAATTATAAATAATACCAATGTAGATATTTCAAAAATTCAAACCTTTTTTGAAAAAGGTGGAAAAAGTTGCTCTTTGTCTTGGAATGATCCACTATCAAATTATTGTACAGGATTGATTCTTGCTGGAAATTTGTCAAAATATAATTTTGATAACTGTGATAAAATAAGATATTTTTATGCAAGAAATATATATGTAAAAGATTATAAATATGAAGGAGTTTTAGATTTAACTAAATGTATAAATTTAACATATATAGATAATTCGAATTATGTAAGTAATATGAAATTACCAGCTTCGTTAAATACAATAAAAACGAACAGTTGGAATAGTCTTTTAGATTTTAGTTTGTGTGAAAATTTAAAATCTATAACAGCAAGCTCATATTCAAATAAGGCATTAAAAATATTCGATACAATAAGTCCACAAACGAAACTTAATTTTATTGAATTTTTCCAAGAAAATTTAAATGATAATAATTCAGGAATAAAAAATATTGATTGTTCAGAACTTGAAACATTAAATATAGGAAGTATTGGAGATACTGAGTGTAGTATTGTGGATTTTAATTTTTTGAAAGACGCTAAAAGTTTAAAATATTTAAATATGAGCAATTGTGTATCCTGTACAGATTTTACCTTTATAGAAAATAAAAGTAATTTGGTAGAATTGGCAATGGAAAATAATAAAAAAATGTTTAATTTAGATTTATCTAAATGTGAAAGTTTAGAGAATTTAAAAATAAACAATTCAAATTTAAATAGTATAAAATTAAATGAAAAAATTAAGTATATCGATTTAAATCAAAATAAGATATCAGATTTGAATTTTTTATTAACATTAAATAATTTGAAAGAAATTAAATTAAGAGAAAACAATATAACAAATCTAAAACCATTAGAAAATTTAATATCAAACGGAAAAACGGATTGTGTATTGCTTGAGCTATCTAATAATATTATACAAACAACAACTGTAGGTGGACATAATAATGTTGAAACACTTAAGAAATTATATAATGCAGGATTAAGAGATTTAGATATTTCTGGAAATAATTTTACAACTGGTTCAACAGAAGAGTTGAAAAGTTTAAAATGGACAAGTTATAAAGAATAAAATTGATATTGTTGTTGTATATCTAAATGATTTACATAAGTAAGAATAGAAGATATTAGATTTAATAATTTTTTCTAAAATAGAAGTAAATTTTGAAAGGGAATTTGTTTGAAATGAAAGATAAAAAAGTAATAATATTAATTGCTATTATACTAATATTGATAGTATCAGTATTGATAATAGTGAAAAATAAAGAGCGAAATAATCAGCCGATAAATGCAATTAGTGAAGTGCAATATGATGATGAAAATGGAGTATATTATATAAAAAATGAAATAACAGGAGAAATAATAGCGAATAGCACTGATGAGAGTGGGTTACAGATGTATATAGATAATCCGGATTATAATCCAAATCCATTACAATCATATTCTAGTACAGCAGAAGAATAAAATAGAGAAAGTTAAATGGTAAAGATGATAGAATAAAAATCTTTATAAATAATAAAAAATGTTAAATTAGAGATTGGGTTATTATAAAAAACAACCTTTAATTACGGAAATTAAAGATTGCTTTTGTTTATTAAAATTCTACCATTTACTGAATTTGAAGTCAATAATTAACAATGTTTTTTTGAATAGAATAATTCAATTTTAAAATATGAAAAGATATGAAAGTATAAAAAAATATACTGTTTCATGTCTTTTTTTATTTTCTTTAATTTCCGTAATTAAGGAAAATCCATAAAAATAGAATAAGAGAAGGTTTTGAAATGGTTTTCTTTCAAAAAGAAAAGCAAAAGTCATTAGACGAAGCTATAAAAACAAAAAAAGCTTTAATTTGACAATTTGTTTTTTATGGATTTGAAAGGGGAAATATAAATAGTTTAATTAAACATATAGTAAAATTTACAAAGTATATTGATTGCAGAATTGCTATAATGAGATTAAATATAAAAATATTTCTCCTAATTAATTATAAAAAACATAGGAGGAAAAGCACAAATGAACGAAAGAAAATCATTTCAAAGTATTACTCAAAAAGAAAAAATAAAAAGTAAAAATGGTATCACTTTAATAGCATTAGTAATTTCAATAATAGTAATGTTAATTCTTGCAGGAGTAAGTTTAAGTGCAACAATTGGTGATAATGGAATAATAACACAAGCACAAAATACAAAGTATACCCAAAGTGTTGCAACAATACAAGAATATTTAAATCAATTCTATATAGAATATTATGACGAATTGCAAAACACAGAAAACAAAGCAGAAGCTTTAGCAAATTACTCAAAATCAAGTAATTGGTTTTTTAAAACAGCAAATGGATATATAGTTGATAAAAATGGAAAAGCACATTATTTTTTGAAAACAGAAGATTTACCTGATGAAGTAAAATCACAAATAGTAGGTGGGACTTCTACAGGAAAAACTTATGGAGACTATATAAACGGAATTGATGTTTATGGAGTTACTAAAAATCTAGAAGTATATTATTTTAAAGATGGAATAGAAGATTCATTTGGAACAAATTATGCAAATTTACCAGATGAAAATCCAACAAAAGAAATTTTTTCAGCTGATAGTCAATGGGCAAAATTAGTAAATGGAGATGGTGAACAAAAAGCACTAACATTAAGAGATATGAAAGATATAACAACACTAGAAATAAACGAAAATAGTAATATATCATCATTTGCTGAAATATATAATTTTACTTCATTAAAGAAATTAACTTTGAAAAATGTAAATATGCAGAGTATAGATGGTCTAGATAATGTAAGAGATTTACAATATTTATATTTGAAAAATGTGAAAATAGAAGATTATAGTGCAATAAAGAAATTAACAAATTTAAAATATTTATATGTTGAAAGAAATGGAAATACTGAAGAAATAGATAATTTACAAGTAGAAAAAATGTTAGATTCAATGGCAGGAGTTGATTATACCAAATTAAATTATTTTGGTATATTTGGAGTTAATCAAATAGAATATTACTATGGAGGATATTCTTTTGATTTGAATACGCACAGCAATTTGAAAAGTATAGAAAAATTAAATAATTTTACACAGAATACCAAAGATGCAATAAAATATTTATATTTAAATAATAATTCGATAACAGACTTTTCAAGTATAGCAAATTTTAAAAATATTTATATCTTAAGAATAGAAAGTAATTATGCAATTGAATTAGATTTTTTAAAAAATATGACTCAATTACAATATTTAACAATAGCAAATAATAAAATAATCAATACAAATGTGTTTGATAAATCCGAGTTTAATTCAATTATTTATTTGAATGCTAGATATAACAATGAATTATTTAATTGTGCAAGCTTAAATAATTTAAGTGGTTTAAAATATTTATATTTGGATACTTGTAGTAATTTGTCAGTAATAGATGTTGAAAGCATAGCAGATTTTTATAATAGTATTCAGAATAAAACAATAAATGACAAATATAATGAATATTTACAAGGAAGTACAAAAAGAATATATGATAATAAAAATTTATCAGATGATTCTGAACAAATTTTAGCGTTAAAAAATATGAGTGATGAAAACAAGCTAAAAGTAAAGAAAATATCACTTGTTAATAATAGCAAATTAACTAATAGTTGTTTAAATGAAATATTAGGTTCAGGTTTCAAAAACGTAGTTTCAATTGACTTGACGGGATGTACACAGCTTACATCTTTGGATTTTTTGAAAAATATGACAAATTTATATGAATTGTTATTAAATGATACTGGAATAATAGGTACAGAAGTTAGTAAAATAGATCAATATTGTAATCAGATTAATTGTATTCAAATAAACACAGAAGTAGATTTAACACAAATGCAGAAAACAATTTCAAGATGTGGAGATAATTCAACAGGCAGAGAATGGAAAAAATACTATGCAGGAGGATTTAGAATTAGTAATGATTTGATTTCACAACTAGAGAATTGTACAGAAATAACAGGATTATCAACGTATGGTTTTAATAAAACCAATAATATGGAAATAAATTTAGAAAAATGTAAAAAATTAACATTTTTTGCTTCGTATACTGATTTGAAAGTGGTATTACCATCAACAGTAATAACTATAAAAGGACAATCTGGAACTTTACCAGATATAAAAAATTGCGCTAATAGTGTAAAATTTATAAATCAAAATATAATGAGTGAATGGACTACTGAAAATGATTTGGAAAATATGTGTAAGAGTTTAGAAAATAGTACATCGATAAACGAAGTTTCATTCACTCCAACTTGTGATTTCGATTTTAGTAGTTTAAAATATTTATCAGGAAGTTCAATTGAATCAATTCAAATATCAAGAAATTCAGCATGGTTTGGAACTTTTGAAAAAATGAAAAATTTAGATTTTAGAAAAAGTGAAGATTATGTTGAAGGTACACCTCATTTTAATAATTTAAAAACTGTAATATTAAAATATACAGGGATGACAAATTTAGATGCTTTTAGTGATTGTACAAATTTGATTAGTTTAACGATAACCAATAGTAAAATAACAGATATAAGTGGATTAGAAAATTGTACTAAAATCCAAACATTGAATTTAGCTAATAATAGTATTTCTAATTTAAGAACTTTAAATAATAAAAATAGCTTATATACATTAAATTTAAATAATAATAGTATATACAACAATATTTTTGATTCAAAAATAAATGCAAATGTAAATAATATAGAAATAATAAAGAATTTAAATACTAGTGGAAATTTAAAAAATATTTATTTATTAAATAATAAAATAGATGATTATACAGAATTAAATAAATTATCTTTTAATATAAAGGAGTGGTAAAAATGAAAGAAAATAAAAGATATATTTTGCTAATATTAATAATAATATTTATTATAGTTATTATTTTTGGAATAAATAAATTAAAGGAAAACAAAAATAATTTGCAAGAATCAGAAAATACTACAAAAATTAATGTAGTGCAAAATGAATTAAGTGGAGAATACGAATTATATAACGAAACAGGAGATTTAATCAAAACAGTACCAGACAATTCTATGCTTGAAATATATAAAACAGATCCAACTTATAATCCGAATCCAAATTTTTAAAATATAAAAAATTATTAATTGAAATTCTTAATTTTTTATTTATTTTGTGCAAAAGCTTGAAATATATTCCAAAAATTGCTATAATAATAATTGTGAAATAACAAAACATATGAAAAGAGGAGTAAAAAATGAAGTATTTGTATATTTTACAGCAAGCTCTTATTTGGATAGTTACAATTTTTTGGCTATATCAAATGGCTGTAAGCTTTTGTTCTTTAATTAAATTAAAAGAAAAAAAGTTAATTGAAAACAAAAACCACAAATTTATGGCAATTATTCCAGCACACAATGAAGAAATGGTTATTAAAAATTTAGTAGAAAGTTTAAGAGAGCAAGATTATCCTAAAGATTTATATGACATTTATGTTATTGCAGACAATTGCACAGACAATACAGCAGAAATAGCAAAAGAAGCTGGTGCAATAGTTTACAAAAGATTTGATCCAAATCATAAAACAAAAGGTCATGCTTTAAATTGGTTTTTAAAACAAAAAATAGAAGAAGACGCAGATTATGATGCTTTTTGTGTGTTTGATGCAGACAATATAGTAGATAAAAATTTCTTAAATGCAATGAACAAAAAGCTTTGCCAAGGTGAAGAAATTGTTCAAGGATATAGAGATATGAAAAATCCAACAGATTCATGGGTATCTGCAGGATATGCAATATTCTATTGGATGATGAATAGATTTTATCATTTAGCTAGATACAATTTAGGTTTATCACCTTTAATAAATGGAACTGGATTTATGGTAAAATTTGATGTAATTAAACCAAATGGATGGCAAACAATTACATTAACAGAAGATATAGAATTTTCTTTAATAAATATAGCACATGGAAGAAGATTAGGTTGGGCAACAGATGCAATAGTATATGATGAACAACCAGTTGGATTCAAACAAAGTTGGTCTCAAAGATCTAGATGGTCAGTAGGACATTTACAATGTATGAAGCATTACACTAAAGAATTAGCAAAAGGTGTAAAAGAACATAAAACATTAATGAATTTTGATGGATTATTATATATGATGGGAATTCCAATGATGCTATTAACATTCTTATTATTAGGAATTAATACTGCATTATATGCAAATAGTCAAATGACAGGAATGGAATTAGTTTGGCAATATGGAAGATATTTAGTAGCAACATTCATTATGCCAATAATTACAGCTGTTGTAGTGTTATTAATAGATAAAAGAGACATAAAACCAATGATAAAAGGTTTATTATGTTATCCACTATTTATGGGTTCTTGGATATTGATAAATATAAAATGTTTAATCAAGCCAGATACAAAATGGGAAAAAATTGAACATGTTAGAAATATCGAAATAAAAGAAAAAGAAGTTGCGTAATAGAAATAAAAAGAAGCCAAATTTAGTTTAGCTTCTTTTTTATATATAATTTTTAATTTTATACTACGGAGGAAAAAATGGGGGTTTTTGTAATAATAGCTTTAGGTATGCTTGGATTTTTGATCTATGCAGAAAATGAAATGAAAAAAATGGAAAAAGATCGTAAAGCTCAAATGGACAGAATGATGCGCGAAATGGCAAAAAGAAAGAAAATATCAGAAGATTATAAGGAAAATTATACTGAAAATTATAATCAAAACTATACAGAGAATTATAAGGAAAATTACAAAGAGGATTATACTGGAAAAACACCATGCATACATACGAATTCAACTGGAAATTCGAGAGTTAATGTAAGCAAGCCAATATATCAAGATGATCCAATAAAAAATGTTGAAGAAACGAAGTCAACATTTGAAAGTGAAGACGATGATGATGCTATAAAATATTTATAATTTGAAATACCTAAAGTCATAAGTTTTAGTACTTATGACTTTTTGCATTTTAATAATAAAAATACTTAATATTACTTGTAAAAAAGCCATAAAAATGATAATATATAGTGCGTAAGAGAATATGAGTTTAGAGGAGAATTCAAATGAAAAATGAAAATGGTATTACTTTATCAGCTTTAGTTATAACAATCATAGTTATATTTATATTAGCAAGCATTAGTATAAATTATGGAGTAGATACATTAAATGAAAGTAAAGCAAAAACTTTAGAAGCATCACTTGAAATGGTTGAACAAGCTGTAGCAGAACAATATGTAAAAGCTACAGAATTAAATTTATTAGATGTAAAAACAACAAGTGATAAGCCTGCAACTTTTGTTGGAACTATTGTAAAAGCAAATGATTTACCACAAATAGCTGGAAGTGATTCAATAGTGTTTCAGAAAAAAGAAGAATTAGCTGGAAAAACAAATGCAGATATAACATATGCTGAATCTTACTATAGATTAACACCAACAGATTTAGAAAAATTAAAAATTGAAAGTGATGATGATACTAAATATACATATATAGTAAATTATTCTACTGGTGAGGTTTACAATGAAACAAAACAAAAAACTTCACTTGGAAAAATATTGTACTATGCAGGAAAAACAGGAAATCAATCTCCTGCTGCAACAGAAAATGAAAAAGGAACTGATAACACAAGTTTTACAGAATAAAGTAAAGTTAAAACTAATAAAGTATATGGTCTAATTATTTGAATAAAATTAATAAAATGCAAAATACAAACGAGGTGAAAAATTTTGACAGATATCGAAATCGGATTGTCTAAAATAATAGACAGAGAAAGAATTTTAAAAAATGAACCAATGAAAAAACATACATCTTTTAAAGTTGGTGGAAATGCAGATTATTTTATAATAATAGAAAATGAAAACGAACTAAAACAAATAATAAAATTTGCTAATAAAAATAATATTAAGTTTCAATTAGTTGGAAACGGCACAAATTTGTTGGTTACAGATAAAGGAATAAGAGGCTTTGTTTTAAAATTAAATATGCAAAATTACAAAATTGAAAGAACTAAAAATCATGCTTTAATTACAGTAGAAGCAGGCTTTCCTTTATGTAAATTGGCAAATGTAGCTTTAAGAGAAGAACTTGGAAATTTGGAATTTTTATCAGGAATACCAGGTACTATAGGTGGTGCTATAAAAATGAATGCTGGTGCTTATGGTATGGAAATGAAAGATATTGTTGTAAAAACAAAAATATTAAATGAAGATGGAAGAATTCAAAAGATTAATTTAGCTGAACATGAATTTTCTTATAGAAAAAGTAGATTTTCCAACGACAAATCAATTATTTTAGAAACAACAATAAAAGTTCCATACAGTACAAAAGATGAAATTCAAAATAAAATACAAGAATATTCAAAATCCAGAAAAGAGCATCAACCTTTAGAATATCCTAGTGCTGGTAGTACTTTTAAAAGAATAGAAGGAGAAATAACAGCTAAATTAATAGATGAGTGTGGATTAAAAGGTTATTCAATAGGAGATGCAGAAGTATCTACTAAACATGCTGGATTTATTATAAATAAAGGAAATGCAACAGCAAGTGATATTTTAGAACTAATAGAATATGTAAAAAAAGTTGTATTAGAACAAAAAAACAGAAAAATAGAGTTAGAAGTTTTAGTAATTGGAGAAAAATAATTTAGAAAAGAAAGGAATAAAAAATGAAATCTTTTTTTGAATGGTTTAAAGCAAGTACAAAAGTAAAAAGATGGATAGTATTAATTTTAATAGGAGTAGTTTTAACATGTTATGCTTTTTCTAAAGTATTGGTAACAAATGAAATTGATTTTAATGAAATTGCAAAAATAGTTGCAATGTTTGTTTGTGGATTTGTAGCAATAGTTTTAGGAATAGTTTTTATCCAAAAAAGAACATTAGAGATTATTATAGAAGCAAATGGAGCAGATGCAGAAAAAAGCAAAAAAGCAAAAGTAAATATTAAATCATTAATTTTCAATAAAAAAGTTTATGAAGATGGACCTAAAGTTTTAGTTATTGGTGGAGGAAAAGGTTTAAATACTGTTATTGAAGGTTTAAAAAAATACACTAATAATATAACATCATTAGTAACAATGGCAGATTATGGAATAAATCCAAGTGAATCTAGAACAGAATTAGATGTATTACCTTTTTCAGATATAAAAGATAGTATAATTGCAATGTCTGATCATGAAGAAATAATGAGTAAATTAATGAATTTAACTTTTAAAAATGATAGACTAAGAAACTTAAATTTTGGTGATATTTACTTAACTGCAATGAATGAAATTTATGATAATGTTCCAGAAGCTATTAGAAAAAGTACAGAGGTTTTAAATATTACAGGAAGAGTAATACCAGTTACTTTAGATGAAATAAAAATATGTGCAGAACTAAATGATGGAACTACAATTGAACAAAAAAGTAGAATTCCAGAAATAGTTGCAGAAAGAGTAGAAACAATAAATAGAATATTTATTTCTCCATCAAATGCAACACCAGCACCTGGTGTGTTAGAAGCAATTGCAGAAGCAGAAGCTATTATAATTGGACCTGGTAGTTTATATACAAATGTTATACCAAATTTATTAGTAAAAGGTGTAGCAAAAGCAATAAAAGAAAGTAAAGCAATAAAAGTATATGTATCAAATATAATGACAGAACCTGGACAAACAGATAATTACACATTGGCAGATCATATTCAAACAATTCAAGACCATGTAGGAACAGGAGTGTTCGATATATGTTTAGCAGATTCTGGAGAAATAGTTCCAGAATTCGTAAGAAGATACAATCAAGAAGGTTCAGAAGTTGTTGATTTAAATAAAGCAAAAGCTTCATCTTTAGGAGTGAAAATTATTGAAAGAAATATGTCTTGCATTAGAGATGGTGAAATTAGACATAATCCAGATGCAATTGCTTCAACAATTATAGAACTTATATGTAATGAATTAAGATTTCAAGATAAGCAAAATGAAACAGAATATATGTTATTAAATAGAATTTTAAGAGAACAAAATAAAATTCAAGCAAAAAGAAATAAAGTTGCTAAAAAAGAAGAAAAAAGGGTAGCACAAGGAAAAGCACCAAGAAAACAAAATAAAAAAACAAGCAAATTTAAAGAAAAATATAAAGAAAGAGTTGAGTCAATTCAAACAGCAGATGCAAGAATTGAAGAAAATAAAAAAGTTGCAGAACAAATTGAAAAAATGCAAAATAAATTAAAAACAGGAAATACAAAATCTGGTTCAAAAAAGAGTCAAGCTAAATCAAACAAAAAGAAAAAATAAAATTTTAATTTATATAGGAAGAATTTACAATTTAAAATAATAAAGTTTGAAGCTTGCAAAATAAGATTAAAAAATAAAAGTGAACTAAAGAAATTTATAATTAGGAGTTAGTACGAATGAAATTAGGAAAATTAAAATTAGATCTAAAAGATGGATTAAAAAAAGAGTGGATAATAACAAATGGAATTGGTGGTTTTTGTTCATCAACTGTAATTGGTGCAAATACTAGAAGATATCATGGGTTATTAATTGCTTCTTTAAATCCACCAGCATCAAGATATTTAATTTTGTCAAAATTAGATGAAAGTATTTCAATAGAAGATAGAAATTATTGTTTATATACAAATATTTGCAAAGAATATGTTTCAGATGGTTTTAAAAGACAAGAAAGTTTTGAAAAAGAATATTTTCCAATTTTTAATTATAAAGTAGAAGATGTCAAAATTGAAAAGAAAATAACAATGATGTATGGAAAAAACACAACTGTTGTTTCTTACAAAATTCGAAATGGTAGACAAGCTTCAAAAATGACAATAGCTCCAATTGTAAATTTTAGAGATTTTCATTCAATGACTACAAATAAAAATTTCACTTTAAAACAAAATGTTAATGCAACAAAAGTTTGTGTGAATTTTGTTGAAGAAAATACAAGACCAATATATATGTATTTAAGTGAAGGAAAATATATAGATTACGAATCAGATACATTTAAAAATATGTATTACATAAAAGAAGAGCAAAGAGGTTTTTATTCAGAGGAAAATTTAGCTGTTTCTGGTAGATACGAAGTTGAATTGCAACCAAAAGAAATCAAAGAAATATATTTTGTAGTGTCTCTTGATGAAAATGTTGAAAAAATAAATGTACCAGATGTATTTGAAAAAGAACAAGAAAGATTAGAAAAAATTGTTGAAAATTCAAATTTAATAAAAGAAAAAAAGAAATATACAAGACAAGAAAAAGAACAAAATCAAGTAATTAAAGATTTAATAATTACAAGTGATTCTTTTGTGATTGATAGACCAAAATTTGCATCAAAATCAATTATTGCAGGTTTCCCTTGGTTTTTAGATTGGGGAAGAGATACATTTATAGCTTTTGAAGGAATTTTGCTAGTAACAAAAAGATTTGAAGAAGCGAAAAGTGTACTAAAAACATTTACAAAAGATATAAAAGAAGGCTTAGTTCCAAATGGTTATGCAGAAGGAACAGATAAACCTTTATACAATAGTGTTGATGCGTCTTTGTTATTATTTGAAGTTGTAAACAAATATTTATCTTATACTAAAGATTACGATTTTGTAAAAGAAAATTTATACAATATATTGAAAGATATAATTTTTAATTATACTAAAGGAATTAATTTAGATAATAACAATATTTATGTGGCAGAAGATAATTTACTAAATTCTGGCACAAAAGATACTCAAAATACATGGATGGATGCTAAAATCGGAGATTATGTTGTAACTCCTAGAAATGGAAAAGCAGTAGAAATAAATGCTTTGTGGTATAATGCATTAAAAACTTTAGAAAGTTTGGCAAAAAGATTTGAAGATAAGGATACAATGTTAAAATCAAGAAATATGGCTAAAAAGCATAAAGAAGCTTTTGCAAATCAATTTTACAATAAAAAGAAAAAATGTTTATATGATGTAATAGATGATGATAGAATTAGACCAAATCAATTATTTGCATTAGCAACAACGTATCCTGTATTAGATTTGACATCAGAAGAAGCAAAAAATACTTTTGAAACTTGTACATCTAAATTACTATTAACACATGGATTAAGAACTCTTGCAAGGGGCGAAGATGGATATGTTCCAGAATATGAAGGTGATGGATTTAAAAGAGATATGTGTTATCATCAAGGACCTACTTGGCCATGGCTTTTAGGAATTTATAATGATGCTTTTGAAAATATTATAAAAGCAGAAAAAGATGAAAAAGCTAATAAAAAATTAAAAGAAAACTATGCCAAATTTTTAGATGATGTATATGTTACATTTAAAAAAGAGATTTATGCTGAAGAAGGAATTTGCACTATTTCTGAAATCTATAATTCAAAACTTCCATATACAGCAGGTGGAACTTTCTCACAAGCTTGGAGTGTGTCTGAAGTATTGAGAATTATATTAAAAAGAAATAAATAACAAAAATAAATTAAAGGGGATTAAAAATGATTGAATTTAAAGATGTAAGTAAATCATACATTAAAGATAAAAAATCAGTAGATAGCTTGAATTTTTCAGTACAAGATGGTGAAATTTTTGGATTTTTAGGACCAAACGGTGCAGGAAAAACAACTACAATAAAAATGCTTACTGGAATATTAGATATTGATGTTGGTGGAGATATTTTAATTGATGGTAAAAGTATAAAAAATAATCCTCTTGAAGCAAAAAAACAATTTGGATATATACCAGATTCACCAGATATGTTTTTAAAATTAAAAGGAATAGAGTATCTTAATTTTATAGCAGACGTATATGAAATATCAAAAGAAGATAGAAAAGAAAGAATAGAAAATTTAGCTAAAAAATTTAAAATATATGATGATTTAGATAGTAGAATGGAAAGCTATTCACATGGAATGAGACAAAAATTGATGATTATTAGTGTTTTATTGCATAATCCTAAAAATTGGATATTAGATGAGCCAATGACTGGATTAGATCCAAAATCTGCATTTGATTTAAAAGAAATGATGAAAGTTCATGCAAAGAATGGAAATACAGTTTTCTTTTCAACACACGTTCTTGAAGTTGCTGAAAAATTATGTGACAGAATAGGGATTATTAATAAAGGAAAATTACTTTTTGTTGGTACTTTTGAAGAGATGAAATCTAAATTAAAAGAAAATGCTTCTTTGGAAGATTTATTCTTGGAAATTACAGAAAATTAAAATGATTTTTGAGCTACTCAAATTATTAATAATTTTTAAATATATGATTAGAATTTCTTAAATTTCGTAATAAAGCCGAGGAATGTAATGAAAATCATATATTCAAAAATTTAAGAAAAATATATATTTCTAAAACAAGAAAGGAATTTTAAATGAAAGATATTTTTAATTTAACTAAAATTTTATTAAGTAGTTCCTTTGAAAGTAAAAAAAGTAATAAAAAAAATAAAAGTAAATTAGGAAAAATAATTTTATATGCAATACTTTTTGCATATATTGGTGGAATAGTTGTTTTATGTAGTTATCAAATGTTAGAACTGTTGATAGAACTAAATCAACCAGCTATGTTTTTAAAAATAATTATAGGTGGAGAAATTGCATTAACATTAATTAGAACATTATTTTCAACAGTTAATGTATTATATTTTTCAAGTGATGTAGAATATTTATTGCCACTACCAATAAAACCTTCAAAAATTTTAATGGCAAAATGGAATATATTAGTTATTTCACAATATTTAATACAAATTCCTTTAGTGTTACCATCTTTGGTACTATATGGAATAATGCTTAATATGTCAAAAATTTATTATATATATGCAATATTGGTATTTTTAATTTTACCAATAATACCAACTGTTTTGGTAAGTGTTATAAATATAATAACTATGAAATTTACTAATTTTATAAAAAATAAAGACTTTGTTCAGTATATAACAATAGCTTTTACTTTAGTAATTGTTGTTGGAGTACAATTTATAAACAATAGTTCAAATGTTATTACACAGGAACAAGCTTATGCAATGATAGAAAAAACAAATGGTGCTGTAGATATTGCTTCGAAAACTTTTAGTACAATAACATTTTCTTTAAAAGCGTTAATGAATTCAGACAACATTGTAGGTTTTGAATATATGCTTTTAACAATTATTTTAAGTTTTGCAGTTTATTGTATTTTTGCAAACTTATTGTCTAAATTATATATAGAAGGAGCAACAGGAAGTTTAACAAATGGCATAAAGAAAAGTAAAAAAATAAACAAAGAAGCATACAATGGGAATTCTATTGCAAAGTCTTACATAATTAAAGAATTTAAGAATTTAATTAGAAATCCTATGTATTTTATGCAATGTTTAATGCCACCAGTGTTATTTCCACTAATAGTGACTTTGCCAGTATTTTTTCAAATGAAAAACGATTCAGAAGCAATGAGTGAATTTTATTCATTAAAAAATAGTTTTGAATTAACACCAATAGTAACTGGTATAGTTTTTTCAGTAATTGGAATATTATTTATGTTTAATTTTATAGCTACAACAGCTATTTCGAGAGATGCAGAAAATGCAACTTTGATGAAATACATTCCAATTAGTCTTAGAAAACAAACAATATATAAAATGTTGCCAGCAGTTATTATGAATATATTTCCAATTGCTTATATTTCAATTGGGTTTAAAATATTATTTAATGTAGAAATATTAGATTTAATAATTTTTATAGTATTATTAATGCTAATAAATATTGTTGTAAATTATATTGGTATAATAATAGATTTAAAAAATCCAAAATTAAATTGGACAAGTGAACATGAAGTTGTAAAACAAAATATTAATATGTTTTATTTTATGTGTATTATTATATTGGAAATTGGAATTTTAGTTTTTAGTGCATTTAAAGTTCAAAATAGTTTTATTTATGCATTAATTACTTTTGGATATTTAGTTTTACAATTATTTGTAATAGATAAATATGTATCTAAAAATGAAAACAAATTATATGAAAAAATAAATTAAAGGTAAAATATGGAAATTAAAAATTTTTATAAGATAATAGATGAATTATGTGAAGAAAAAGGAATAGAACAACAATTATTATCTTTTGGTTGGATTAGAGAATTAAAAAAAGAAAGTAAAGTAAGAAATATAATTAGATATACATTTGATTTAAATACAGCAGCTTTTTACAATATTGCTTCTGATAAATATGCAACTTATGAAGTTTTAAGCAACAATCAGATTCCCACAATACCTCATATGATGATTTTTAATCCTAAAACTAGAAGCAATTATGTAGATAATGAGATTTTGAAAAAAATTGAAGATGTCTTTGAAAAATATAATCATAAAGTTGTAATCAAAGCAAATGATTCTTCACAAGGAAAAGATGTGTATTTTTGTGATAGTATGGAAGAAATAAAAGAAATTATACAAAAGTTATTTTGTGAAAATAACGATTCTTTAAGTGTTTGTCCATACTTAGAGATAGAATATGAATATCGAGCTATTTATCTTGATGGAAAAATAGAATATATTTATAAAAAGAAAAAACCATACATTGTTGGAGATGGAAATTCAACTGTAGGTGAATTAATATCAAAAATACAAAAAGCAGATATTAATTATGCATATTGTGAAGAATTAGATTTGAATTATATACCTAAAGAAAATGAAGTTATTATCATATCTTGGAAACATAATTTAAGTAGTGGGGCAATTCCTATTTTAGTTGATTCAACAGACAAATATGTAAATCAAATACAAGAAATTGCTAAAAAAACAGGAGATGTTATGAATGCAAAATTTGCTAGTATTGATGTTTCTCAAACAAAGAATGGTAATATAATGGTAATGGAAGTAAATGCAAGTGTATGTATGAATAAGTTTTCAGAACTAATACCAGGAGGATATGAAATAGCGAAAAGCATTTATGGAAAAGCTTTAGATAAAATGTTTGAATAAAATTTTGTATTTTGCAATTATCATAATGCATAGTTCTATAAAACGACTTTAAACATATAATTAATTGTACAAGAGAGGTTTATTATGGTAAATTTAGCTGTTATTAATTTAAAGTCGTCAACAAGAAAGATTGGAAAATTTATCATTGTAGCTATTGTAGTTACAATGATTTTTAAATTATTGCAATTTACATTTGGAAAAATAAATAATTTAAAAATTAATAAAGAAAATTCTAAAAATTATATAAATATAATGGAAGATTCATTAAGTATTTTTAGTTTTGGTAATCTAGATATTAGAACAAATAAAGTTGCTAATGCAAAAAAGATAATTTCCTCAGAAATAAGACTTTTATCAAATGAAGAAGCAATTATGGAAAAAGAAAATCAAGAAGAGGCAAGAGAATTTGAATCAGATTTAGTATCAAATGAGAATAATATATCAAAGGAGAATCAAGACACTGAAAATGAAAAAAAATCGAATGAAGAAAAAACAAATAACGAAAATACAGAACAAACTAGTGAGCAAGCAAAAACTTCAAATGAAAGTATAAACATGAATGAAGTTCCTAAAAAAGTAGAAACAAAAGTAAATTCTGATAAAAATAAAAAAGATAGTTACAATACAACTTATGGAAGTGTTAAAATAAAAAATGAATCAAAATATACATTAACAGATGATATATTAAAACCAGATATAGATTATACAAACAAGAAAGATATATTAATTTTTCATACTCATACTTGTGAAAGTTATACAGCTACAGAAAATAATCAATATCAAGCTAGTGGAAACTTTAGAACAATTGATTTAGAGCATTCTGTTGTAAAAGTTGGAACTGTTTTAACAGATTGCTTAACTAATTTAGGATATAATGTTAATCATTCAAAAACATATCATGACTATCCAGCATATACTGGATCTTATACTCGTTCAATGAAAACAGTAAAAGGAATTTTAGCTGAAAATCCTTCAATAGAAAATGTAATAGATTTGCATAGAGATGCAATTGGAAGTGATAGTTCGTATGGTCCAACAGTGCAAATTGGAGATGAGAGAGTTGCACAACTTATGTTTGTAATAGGAACTGATGGTGGAGGGCTAGAGCATCCAAACTGGAAGCAGAATTTAAAATTAGCAATTAAAGTTCAAGAAAAAGCAAATGAAATGTACCCGAATTTATTTAAACCAATGATTGTAAGAAATTCAAGATATAATCAAAATCTAGCAAAAGGCGCTTGTATAATAGAAGTTGGAGCAACTGGCAATACTTTAGAAGAGTGTAACGCAAGTATGAAATATTTGGCAAATGTTTTTGCAGAAGTAATGAAATAAATATTTTCGTCAAGTGAAAAGTTAAATGCAATTCTGTAAAGTAAATGCAATTTGTACGAGAAAAAATAGATATTTTACATTTATAAAATTTTAACATTGCTAAAAGTATATTTTACTGTTAAAATATAAAAATAATAAAACAATAAAAGGAATAAAAATGAAGAAAACAAAAGTAATTAAAGCAATCGTAAATACATTAATATTTTTAATATTATTTTGCAGTGTAGATATATTTTTTGAAATGGTTTATAAAACAGAAGATGTTGTAAAAAATAATTTCTTGTATATAATTCCATCAATACTTGTATATACTTTATTTTATGGAGCTACATTAAGTATTTCAAAAAACACTAAAAAAACTAATTTAATAATTTCAATAATATTTTTTATATTACTTACAGTAAATCATATAAAATTATTAACAAGTGGAAATCCATTATTTATTAGTGATTTTGAAATGATATCAAATGCAGGAGAAATAGCAACTTTATCATTTTCAACATTAGCTAATTTTTCTACTTATGTACCATTAATTATATTAGCAATAATTTTTATAATATTAAATATTGTATCTAATAAAGTAAATATTCAATTAAATGAAAAAATATTTTCAAGCAAAAATAGAATTGCAATGTCAGCAATTTGTATAATGTGCTTAATAGTTTTTTTTATTCCAATGAAAGTAAAAGACGAATTTTTATTAGGAAAAATATACAAAATTGAAAATAGAAAAGATTATAAAGCAATAATTGATAGTAAAATGTATTATGAACAATATGGCGTAATTGGAGGTATTATCGAAAATTTAATAGAAAATAGAAGATATACTCCAAAAAATTATAATGAAGATGAGCTAAAGGAAGAATTAAAGCTAGCCAAAGGTAGTGAAGAAAAAATTTATGGGGAAAATCCAAATATAATAGTAGTATTTTCGGAAGCCTTTTTTGATATAACAAAAATAGATGAAGTTAAATTTGACATAGATGTTACATTAAATTTTAAAGAATTACAAAGTAAAGGAAAACTATTTAATATGATTTCACCATCTTATGGTGGATTATCTTCAAATGTTGAATATGAATTATTAACAGGAGGGAATTTATCTTTTTTTTCAAATGGATATATACCATTTAATTCTTTGTATAAAAATAAGAAAAGTCAGACATATCCTTCAATTATTAGAGATTTAAATGATAATGGATATTATACAAAGATTGTTTTTGGAAAAGACTTTTATAAATCTGAAAAACAATATATGAATTTAGGTGCAGATAGTTATGAAGATGTAGATAACGAAGAATTTTATAAAGGCTATTTTGTTTCAGATGAATATTTAACAGATTTAATTATAGATGAACTAAATACTAAAAATAGTGATCCAGTTTTTTATTTTACAGCAACAATACAAAATCACATGCCATTTTGTAATGACAAATATGAAGAATATGATATAAATGTTGTAGAAAGTTCACTAGGCAAAGGTGAAACTGAATTTATACAATCTTATGCTCAAGGAATTTATGATGCTGATAAACAATTAAAAAGATTATATGATTATATTCAAGATTATGAAGAAGATACAGTATTAGTATTTTTAGGAGATCATTTACCATATATTTCACTTGAAGATAAAGATGTTTTAGCTGATTTGTCATATTTTAATACTGATGATGAAATTTTAAATGTATATAGAAAATATAATACACAGGGAATTGTATTAACGAATTTTGATGTTGAAGATACAGAAGAGGTAAAATATTCTAGCCCAGATTTTCTTTTAAATTATGTTGTAAATAATATAGATATCCAACTATCAGACTATTATAAGTGGGTATATGATTTTCAACAAGACTTACCAGCAACAAATAAATTTATAAGCTTTTCAAATGATGAAAAAATTTTTTTAAACCAAGATCTACCAAATGATTTGAATGAAAAATATGAGCTTAGAAAAAATATGCAATATATGTTATTTAAATAGATTTTTAATAATTATTGAGAAAAAAACATTAAAATAAAAGTAAAAATAATTAAAACAAGTAAAATAAATAAAAAATAAGATGTGAAAAATTTTCACATCTTTAAATTTTTGTTTATATTAAGAAACTATATAAAAATTTATATTGCATAGGATTTTTATAAAATAAATGCTAATATAAAAAAATTAATTTATTGAAATTTGTAATACTCATTAATGTTTATTATAAATATTAAATTTCGACAACCTTATGAGTGTAGTCTAAATTTGCAGTAGAATTATATTCATAACCTAAAGTATAAACATTAGTAGCAAAAATATCTTTTGAAATCATTGTATGTAAATGTTTGTCTGTATTATTTTCCATAAATTTTTTTACAGAAACAATAATTTGAAGTTTAGGATTTTGATTTGCAATAGCAGAAATAATTTTTTTGCCGTTTTTATTAAAACCTAAAACTCGTATATATGGCATTTGTTTTTTAGACATAGCAATATCTTTTTCTGAAATATTAAGTAGGGCATAAAGTAAAATTCTTTGAATTCTACTTTGTGTATATCTTTTGGATTTTATTTTTAAAATAAGTTCTTCTAAATTATTTGAAGTGTTTGCAGCTGCTTTAATCTTATTTTCTAAACCTTCAGAAACATCTGGAAGAGCAGCAATTTCAGATAAAGTCATTTTTCGCAATGTATAAATAATTTCTTTTGAAAAAATAGATAAACTAGGAATAATTTGACCATATTTTTTCTTTTCTTCAAGTAGTTCGTAAGTTTCATAAGGTACAACATAATGAATATTTTTTTCTTTTTGAAGCATTGTTCTAATTGCTGTTGCACTTGCAATTCCACTTTTTATATCATTACTATTATAATCACTATATTTTCTTTTTAAAGTAATTGGTGTAATAGGACTTTTTAATCTTTTTAAAGATTTCAAATATTCAATTCCAAGAATATTATTTGGATTTTCAAGTACATCTGTATATTTTTGAGAACTGCCAAAATACATTTGAATAGCAAGTTCTCTAGCTTTTGGATATGAAAGCCCTGAACGAAGCTGTCTAGTGATAAGTGAAGAAAATTCTTTAGGTTCTTTGTACAAAACACTTGCAACATCATCTAAAGGTGTAATTTCTCCAATTTCACTTCCAAATGATACATAATCTACAATTCCTAAACTGTTTAAAATTTTTATTGCTCCATCAGCAAAATTTTCAGCACTTGAAATTGCATATAATGTAGGAAGTTCTATAACTAAATCTACACCAGATTTTAGAGCCATTTCAGCTTTAGTCCATTTATCAACAATAGAAGTATCTCCTCTTTGTACAAAATTTCCACTCATTACAGCAATAGTAAAATCTGTATGAGTAAGTTCTTTTGATTTTTGAAGATGCATTAAATGCCCATTGTGAAAAGGGTTATATTCAGATACAATTCCTAAAATACCGTTCAAATAATATCACCACCATATTGTAATATTTCAAATTTACTGATATAATATCATATATTAGTGAAAAAAACAACAAAGGAAAGTTTTTTATTATGAAAGAAATTACAATTTATACAGATGGAGCTTGCTCTGGAAATCCAGGACCTGGTGGTTGGGGAGCTGTTTTAATTTTTCAAGGAAATCAAAAGGAAATTTCAGGTGGAGCAAAAGATACTACAAACAATATTATGGAAATGACAGCAGTAATAGAAGCACTAAAATTATTAAAAGAACCATGTATAGTAAACTTACATAGTGATAGTGCTTATGTAGTAAATGCTTTTAATGAACATTGGATTGAAGGATGGTTAGCAAAAGGCTGGGTAAATTCAAAAAAAGAACCAGTAAAAAACAAAGAACTATGGTTAGAGCTTATTGAATTAACGAATAAACATAAAGTTAAATTTATTAAAGTAAAAGGTCATAGCACAAATGAACTAAATAATAGATGTGATTATTTAGCAACTACAGCAGCAAAGCAATTTTGTTAAAATTTAAATGCAGGAGAAAAGCATAATGAAAGTTATTGGAATTACAGGAAATTCTGGTTCTGGAAAAACAACCTTAAGTGAAATTTTTAGAAAGCAAGGAATAAAAGTTATAGATTGTGATAAAGTTGCAAAAGAATTAAACAATCCAAATACAGAATATATGAAAAAAATTGTAGAAACTTTTGGAAATATTGTTTTACAATCAGATGGAAATTTAAATAGAAAAAAGTTAAGTGAAATAATTTATAACAATAAAGAAGCTTTAAATAAATTAAATCAGTTAACTTTTAAATATGTTGTTGACGAAATAAAAATACAACTTGAAAATTTAGAAAATGATGGTGAAAAAATAGTTGGTATAGATGCACCACTATTGTATGAGGCTAATTTAGATAAAAGTTGCAACTATATTATTGGAGTTATAGCTAGTGATGAAATAAAAATCAAAAGAATTTGCAATAGAGATAAAATATCAGAAGAAGTTGCAAAGCAAAGATTAAAAATTCAAAAATCAGATGATTATTTTAAAGAAAAAGTTGATTTAATAATTGAAAATAACACAGAAGATACAGAAAAATTAAAAAATTCAGTTAAAGAAATTATAAAAAAATTAACATAAATATCAATATATCAAGTTATTAGAATAAATAAAATGAAAGGAGAAAATCGTATAATTACAAAAAAGCATTAAATTTGCTAAAACTTAACATTATACGAAGTAAAAAAATGAAAGTATCAGATTTTGATTATGAATTACCAGAAGAACTAATAGCACAACATCCTTACGATAAAAGAGATGAAGCAAGACTTATGGTTCTTCATAGAGATACAAAAGAAATAGAACACAAAGTATTTAAAGATATTATAGATTATTTAGAGCCAGGGGATTGTTTAGTAATAAACGATACAAAAGTTATTCCAGCAAGATTATATGGAAAAAAAGATACAGGAGCAAATGTAGAATTCCTTTTGTTAAAAAGAATAGAAAATGATGATTGGGAAGCTATGGTAAGACCTGGAAATAAATTAAAAACAGGAGCAAAAGTTACATTTGGAGATGGATTATTAAATGCTGAAGTATTAGACACTTTACCAGGTGGAAATAGAAAAGTAAGATTTACATATAATGGAATTTTTAATGAAATTTTAGATCAAATTGGCTTAATGCCATTGCCACCATACATAAAAGAAAATATTAAGGAAGAAAACGAAAAGTATCAAACAGTATATGCAAAATATGAAGGATCTGCTGCTGCACCAACAGCTGGTTTACATTTTACAGAAGAACTTTTAGAAAAAATAAAAGAAAAAGGAATAGATATAGCAAAAGTTACTTTACATGTTGGAATAGGAACTTTTAGACCTGTAAAAGTAGAAAATGTTGAAGAACATCAAATGCATTCAGAACACTTTTTTGTAAAACAATCAGAAGCTGACAAAATAAATAAAGCAAGAGAAACAGGACATAGAGTAATTGCAGTTGGTACAACATCTTGTAGAGTATTAGAATCTGTTTCAGATGAAAATGGAAAAGTAAAAGAAATAGAAACAGACACAAGTATTTTTATATATCCAGGTTATAAATTTAAATGTGTTGACTGCTTAATTACAAATTTTCATTTACCACAATCAACATTAATAATGTTAGTTTCAACATTAGCAGGAAAAGAATTTATAATGAAAGCATACAATGAAGCTGTTAAAGAAAAATATAAATTTTTCAGTTTTGGAGATGCAATGTTTATAGAATAAAATCTAAAGAAAGTTAATAAAAAATGAAGGAAACAAAAGAAAACTATTATAAAGATAGTAATTTATCACTTGTTCCTGCAGAGGAAAAAGGTATTACTAGAAAAATAAAAGATAGAGTACCAACAGTACTTGATAACTTAAAACATTATTCAAAATTAGCAGGACATAGTGCACTTGCTATAGCAGGTTTGTTTGGAGTGGTTGGAGCACCAATAATTGCACCTACAGCTATTACGACTACAGCAATTACTGCACTTTCAGTTGGTGTTGGAGCTTATGGATTAATAAAAGGCACAAGTGAAATGATATATAAAGATGAACCTGGTTTAGCTTTTGTTTATAAAAAAGATTTAAAAACAGGTGAGATGAAATTATATCAAGATTCAACTCAAATGCCTTCATATTTAAATGGACTAACATCTATACAAAAAAGTACTCTTATGTCATTGCAATCATTAGTTGGTTTTGAAAGATATAAAATGAATTTTGAAAGAACAAAACCATTAATGCGTGATGATGATGGTACTAAAGTTTATAGTCAAAAGATTTCAACATTAACACATAGTAATAATTTGACGATGATGCAAGTATTAGAAGATTTAGGTTATTTAAAAATATGCTCAAGAGAACCAATGCTTTATAAAAATCAATTTTATGAAACATTTGGACCTGGAGTTCAAAAAATGGTAGAATATGCAGAAAGTTCATTACAAAAAAGAGGAAAAAGTACAGATATATTACATAATGGCAGAATAGGAAATACAATTTCAAAATTTTATCCAGGCGAAAAAAGGACAAATTTAATATATGAAAAAATAGGATTTAGAAATTTTAATGATTTAAAGAAAATGGCACAAGAGTCAATTGAAGCAAGAAAAGTAGCTATTCAAACTTATAAAAAAGGACTTCATGTAAGATATACAAATGGAGAAAAATTTTGTTTACATGATATTATTGCTCTATATAATGCACAAAAAGATATGGCTAAAGAAGAAAGCAAATCTTTTTCAAAACCACTTGAAAAGATAACTTTTAGATTAACAGACAAACATTTTAATTTTGAAGAACTATATGATAAAGCAAATGGATATACTGAATTAGGAGATATGACTCCAAAAGAACAAAAAGCATGGAGAAAATTAAGGCTATTATTTTTAGGAGAAAAGTCAAAGCATAGAGGAATTCTTGATTTGCCAGATACTCAAAAAATAGATAAATTATTTGGTGAAGGAAAAAAAGAAGTAAAACTAAAAAAGATAGATATAGTATATGATTCATTTAATAGACCAATTTTAAAATATGGAGTAGATAAATCTTTTGGAGAAAAAAGAGAAGAAATGCATCGTGAAGAAGAGCGAAAACAACGTCTAGATGAAAAAAGTGATTTTGATAAAAGGATAGCAGTAAAAACAGAAATAAAAATACCAGTACAAAATACACAATTAGAATCAAAAAAAATTGTTAAAGAAAGCGATAAAGAATTAAATTTTGATGATTAAATAAATAATAGAAAGGAAGAATAAAGTGGAAGAAAAACAAGCTATAACTTATGAATTATTACATGTTGACAAAAATTCAGGAGCTAGAAGAGGAGTTGTGCATACACCTCATGGAGATATACAAACTCCAATTTTTATGCCAGTAGGAACACAAGCAACCGTAAAGGCAATGACACCAGATGAATTAAAAGACATGGTAAAAGCACAAATTATTTTAAGTAACACATATCATTTATTTTTAAGACCAGGACATAATTTAGTAAAAGAAGCTGGTGGATTACATAAATTCATGAATTGGGATAGACCAATTTTAACAGATAGTGGTGGATTTCAAGTTTTTAGTTTAGGACCACTTCGTAAAATAACTGAAGAAGGTGTTGAATTTAGATCACATTTAGATGGTAGCAAAAAATATATTAGTCCTGAAATTTCAATGGAAATACAAGAAGCTTTAGGTTCAGATATAATGATGGCTTTTGATGAATGTTGTCCATATCCATCAACTTATGAATATACTAAAAAGTCTATGGAAAGAACAACAAGATGGGCAAAAAGATGTAAAGAATATCATACAACAACTGATAAACAAGGCTTATTTGGAATTATTCAAGGTGGATTTTATAAAGATTTAAGAGAACAATCTGCAAAAGAGTTAATTGAATTAGACTTTCCTGGATATGCAATTGGTGGAATTAGTGTTGGAGAACCAAAACCAGAATTTTTAGATATTTTAAGACATACTACACCACTTATGCCAGAGAATAAACCTCGTTATTTAATGGGAGTTGGAACACCAGATTACCTAATAGAAGCAGCTTTAGCAGGAATAGATATGTGTGATTGCGTACTTCCAACTAGAATTGCAAGACATGGAACAGCAATGACTGCAAATGGAAAAGTTGTTGTTAGAAATGCTACTTATGAAAGAGATTTCACACCATTAGATCCAGAATGTGATTGCTACACATGTAAAAATTATACAAGAGCATATATAAGACATTTGTTAAATACAAAGGAAATCTTAGGAATAAGATTGCTTTCTATTCACAATTTAAGATTCTTGACTAAATTAATGGAAAGAGTTAGAATAGAAATAGAACGCGATAATTTATTAAATTTCAGAGATGAATTTTATAAAAAGTACGGTTATACAAAAGAATAATGGGGATAACCTTTGGAAAGGAATGGTGTAAAGAATGAATTTAGAAGAAAGCGATAAGTTCATTAAGGAAAGAGAAGCGAGAAATGGAAAAAGAAGAATGGTTCTTATTTCAATAGTATTTTGTGCTGTACTAATAGCTTTTCTATTTATAATAATATTATTTTTATGTTATCAAGATGCACAAACTTTAAAAGTTTTTGTTGATGGAACAAAGCAATCTTTCTCATCTGATTTATTTAAAGAAATAGATGGACAAGAATATGTAAATGCAAGAGAAATCACAAAAATGTTAGATTGTACATATACCAAAGGTGAATATGGTAAATATACAGAGGATAATGATAGTTGCTATATTTCTAGCAATCATGAAGTTGTTTCAATGAAAGCAGATAGTTCTTCTATGACAAAATATATTTTAAATGAAGATACTAATTCAACTTCAACATCATTATCAAAAGAAAAACTAGAAGCAGAACAAAATGTATATGGCACACAATTAACTGTAAAATCAGCAAATGAAACAGAAGAAGTATTTAATTTAAAAAATCCAGTAAAATTAGTGGATGGAAATTTATATATACCATTCGATTTATTACCAGATATATTTAATGTAAATATAAATACTAAAGAAAAAAATAGAGTTAGGATATATACACTAGCAACACTATATCAACAAGCAAAAAATGTTGCAGGAAAACTTGGATATTCTAGCATAACAGGCGAGTACGAAAATGTAAGAGCATTAGTATATGGCCTAATAGTAGTTGGTCAAGATGATAAATACGGAGTAATAAATACTAGTGGTGAAGAAGTTATTAGTTTAAAATATAATGAAGTAGAATTTGTACAAAATGTAAAAGAATTTTTTGTATATGCAAATAATACTATAGGTTTATTAGGTAGTGATGGAGCAACTATTATAAAACCAACTGAATATGACGATATATCAGTTTTAAGTGCAGAAAAACAATTATACTTAGTTCAAAAAAATAATAAATATGGTGTATTAAATAGAAAAGGTGAAGTTGTAGTTCATGCCGAATATGACCAAATAGGCCTTGTAGATAAATCAGGAAAATCAACAGAAGATGAATTAATAGCTAGTCTTGAAAACCCAGTAGTATTGTTTGACACTTGCATACCAGTTAAACAGGGTACAAAATATGGATTATACGATATAGATGGAACAGAACTTGCAAAAACAGTATATGATGGATTGGGATATAAAGTAGATACTAAAAACAATTCAAGTTCATCAAGTTCATCAAGTTCATCAAGTTCATCAAGTTCTTCAAATTCTTCTACAAATACAGTAGGAGAAAATAGTGTATTATTATTGCCAGAAAGTACTGGAATAAAAGGAATTGTAATAAATCAAAATGGTGGTTATGGTATCTATGATGTAGAAGCAAAAAGAATTATAGTTCCAACAGTATGTAGCAAAATTTATTCAATTACAAAAAATGGTGTTACAAATTACTATATGGAATTTAGTGGAAATCAACTTGATGTAGCAGAATATATGGTAGCAAATAATTTGGTTTCTGTAAAAGCTAATTCAAATAAAGCAGATAAAAATTCAATTGTAGATAATACGGTAGATACAACAAATACAACTGATACAACTGATACAAATGTAACTACAGATACAAGCACACAACCAACAGAAGAGCAATCTACAAAAGAGTCAACAGAAGGACAAGAAACTCCAGTTGAACAACAACCAGAAAATTAATAGTTATTAAAATAAAAAATTGATAAATAAAAAGGCAATTCAATAGAGTTGTCTTTTTTATTATAATATCCACTTTTATTCGTTCTAAAATAAATTGTTTTGCATAAAATGTACAAAATGAAAAGATGGAGGATAAATATGAATCAAATTGTTTTGGATTTTGTAAAATCAATTTTTTTATCAATTATTATAACTTTAATTTCATTAATATTGCTTTCTATTATTTTAAGTACATCAAATATTTCTGAGAATATAATTAGTCCTGCAATTATAATAATTTCAAGTGTTAGCATTTTAATTGGCAGTTTTCTAATTTCTAGAAAAATAAAAGAAAGAGGAATTTTAAATGGAGCAATTTTAGGTTCTTTATATATGTTAATTATATATTTACTATCAAGTATAGTTAGTAAAAACTTTGGTATTGAATTTTATACTTTAGTAATGATTGGAAGTGGTATATTAGCTGGATGTATAGGTGGAATTTTAGGAGTGAATTTGAAGTAATAAAATTTAATTTTTTAGAATATATTAAAGTTGAAAATGAATTATTGTATAAAAAGTTGATATATATTGTTCTGTAATACCGCGTAGCGATCAAACGAGCTATGCGAGTGCGAATGGAGCAATCTTCATTTAAAATAAAAAAAGAAGATTGCGACAACAAGGTATGAAAAAACAAATATATCAGCTTTTTATTCTAGAAAATATAATAATAGAGGTTACTTTGTAGACAAAAAATAAAAAAAGTAATTGAAAGTAGTTGATATTTTTCGGCTTTTAATATAAAATTAACAAAGATTTATAATAGGAGGAAAATATGGTTACTTTTGATGATGTTGTAAACAACATAGAAGTGAAAGAACTTATAAAAAATGCACAAAAGCAATTAGATGTTTTAGGTTATACAGAGCATTCTGCAAGACATGTAGGACTAGTTGCTGAAAGAGCAGCATATGTTTTAAGAACACTTGGATATGATGAACATAGAATTGAACTTGCAAGAATTGCAGGTTATATGCATGATATTGGCAATTCTATAAATAGAGTAGATCATGCTCATACAGGTGCGATAATGGCATATCAAATTTTAAAAGATATGGAAATGGACGTTTCTGATAGAACTGAAATTATGATGGCTATAGGAAATCATGATGAAGTAACAGGTACGGCGGTAAGTGATATATCTGCAGCTCTTATATTAGCTGATAAATCTGATGCACATAGAAGTAGAGTATCAAAAAAAGATAGAATTTTATTTGATAAACATGATGAAGTAAATTATGCAGTTACAAGTTCTGATTTAATAATAGATAAAGAGCAAAGAAAAGCAATATTGAATTTAACAATAGATACAAAAATTTGCCCTGTAATAGACTATTTTGAAATATTTATGGATAGAACAAAAATGAGTAAAAGAGCAGCAAAATATTTAGGATTATGGTTTGAATTAGTCATAAACAATACAAACTTATTATAGGAGGAAAATACAGTGGAAAAAAACTTAAGAAAATTTAGAACAATAGCAATAGTATTAGTTGTAGTATTAATATCATTAATTGCTTTTGTAGGAATTTTTGGAAAATCTTTAAATCAATTTAAAAATTTAATACCATCTTATACATATGGTATGGATTTAGAAGGTTCTAGAGAATTAAAATTTGTTGTAGATACAACAGAAGAAGAAAAAAATGTATATGTAGATGATAATGGAAATGTTCTTGGTGTAGTAAAAGAAGATGAAGAAAATAAAGGAACTTCTTTGTCAACAAATGAAAACAGTAAAGATAATCAAAATGTTCAAGAAACAGATACTGACACTTCAAAACCAAATTACGCAACAGAAACAAGAACAATAAAGAAAAATGAAGATCAAGATTTAACTAAAGATAATTTTGAAAAAACAAAAAAAATTATTCAAACAAGATTTAATAAACAAGGAATTTCAGAATATAACATTCGTTTAGATTCTGTTACTGGAGAACTTGTTATTGATGTTCCAGATAATGAAAAAGTAAATGTAATTTATCAATTAGTTCAAACTAAAGGAACTGTTCAAATTATAGACCATCAAACAGGAATTGTTTTAATAGATGGAAGTCATATTAAAAAAGTAGAATCAGTATATTCTTCAAATTCAACAGAGGGATACAAAACATTTTTACAAGTGACTTTTGATAAAGAAGGTACTGAAAAATTAAAAGAAATTAGTAATCAATATGTAGAAGTAACTGATGAAGAAGGAAACTCTACAAAGACTTATGTAGAAGTTACTTTAGATGGAGAAGCTTTATTAACAACATATTTTGGAGAAGAATTATCAGAAGGTATAATTCAAATTCCTATGGGAGAAGCAACAAAAGATACAACAGAATTCAAATCAGTATATGAAACTACTCAATATTTAGCTACAATTATGGATAAGGGACAAACTCCTGTTGTATATTCTTTAAGTTCAGATAATTTTATAAAATCAGAAATTACTGATACACAAAAACTTGTAGCAAAAATTGTTGCAGTAGTTGTACTAGCAATTATATCTGTAGTTTTAATAGTAAAATACAGAGTAAATGGTCTATTAGCAAGTATATCAAATATAGGATTTATTGCTTTAATAATTTTAATATTAAGATATACAAAAGTTTCAATAACATTAAACTCTGTAATAGCTTTTGTAACAATGATAATTTTAAATATGGTATTCTTAGTTAATTTATTAAAAAGATTATCAAAACAATCAATTTCAAAAGCATATAATGAAACAATGAAAAATTATTATTTATCTATAATTCCATTTGGAGTTGTGGCTGTTATATTTACATTTATGTCAAATATAACAATTGGTAGTATAGGAATGATTATATTCTGGTGCTTATTTATACAAGTTATTTATAATTTTATTATTACAAAAACAATGTATATTGGCAAAAAATAAAACTATACTATAGAAAGGAATGGATTTTATAATGAATAAAGAAATGAATAAAAAAGTTTTAATTTTAGGATTAGTACTTTTAATTATTGCAGGTATTATAGTTGTTCTTTTAAAAGGCTTTAATGTAGATTTAATGCTAGAGCAACATACAGAAATAACATATAATTTAGGAAAAGAATATGATTTAAAAGATATAAAAACAATATGTAAAGATACTTTTGGAAATAAAAAAGTTGTTATCAAAGAAGTAGAATTATTTGGAGAAGCAGTATCAATAAATGTTTCATCTATTACAGATGAAGAAAAAGAAAAATTAGTAAATAAAATGAATGAAAAATATGAACAAACAAAAACAGTTGATGATTTACAAATTTCTACAATTCCAAATGTAAGAATTAGAGATTGGGTTACACCTTATATTAAACCAGTGTGTATATCAGTTTTCATAGTTTTAGCATATATGATAATAAGATTTAGAAGATTAAATACATTAAAATTATTAGGAAATATAATTTTAAAAATAACAGTAACAGTATTAGCAATTTTAAGTGCTATAGCAATATTAAGAATACCAGTTATGCCATCATATATAACAATTCTAACAATTATAGCAATTGCAGAATGTTGCGTATATTTATCTAAATATGAAAAGAATTTATTAGAAGAAAAAAATAAAGCTAAAAACAAAAAGAAAGCAAAAGCAACAAAATAAACAAGAGAGGAGTTTAGAAGGATTTACTTTTAAACTCCTTTTTATATAATAGGAAAGTGCTCTGCACTTCCTATTATATAAAGGCTTACGCCCAACTTTGCACACAAGTTTTTTTCAAAAACTTGGCGCGATGAACAAAGACGTGGACATTTGCATTAAATTTTGTCTTTTGCAATTATCATAATGTCCACTTTTGTTATATTATAAGAAAGAGGTAAAAAATGTTAGAAGTTTCTAATTTAAGTAAAAGTTTTGGAAATGTTGAAGCTTTAAAAAATTTAAACTTTAAAGCAGAAGATGGAAAAATTTTTGGAATAATTGGTAGAAATGGAGCTGGAAAATCAACTACATTTAGACTAATTTTAAAAATAATTGAACCTACAAATGGTGAAATTTTATATAATGGAGAAAAAATAAACGAAAAGATTTTAGATAAAATTGGTTATTTGCCTGAAGAAGGAAGTTTAATATCAACATATACAGTTCTAGAATTATGCGAATATTATGGTGCTTTAAAATTAGTTTCACCAGAGCAAATAAGAGAAAGACTAGTTATGTGGCTTGAGGAATTTAATATTAAAGAATTTATGAATAGAAAAATTAAAGATTTATCAAAAGGAAATAGGCAAAAAATTCAATTCATTATATCTATATTACATAATCCAGAATTGTTAATTTTAGATGAACCTTTTTCAGGATTAGATCCAATTAGTGTTGAAGAGCTAAAAAAAGCAATTTTAAAATTAAAATCAGAAGGAAAAACTATAATTTTTTCATCACATAGAATGGATCATATAGAAGCACTTTGCGAAAATATATTAATAATAGATAAAGGAAAAACTTTACTAGAAGGAAATTTGAAAGAAATTGAAGCAAATTATGAGATAAATGGAATTAAAGGTGGTCATAATTTGAATGATATATTTATAGATAAGGTAGGAACTTCAAATGAATAAACAAAAAATAAAAGAAATTGTTAAATTTTATATTCAAAAAAATATACAAAATAAATGGTTCATACTTGTTAATATCTTAATCTTTTTATCAGTTTTAATAGCAACAAATGGAAATAATATTAAATCATATTTAGAGAGCAAAAATATTAATTTATTTGATGATGAATTTAAAATTGAAATAATAGATGAAGATAATTTAGCAACTGATCAAATTATAAAACAATTTGAAAATAGAGAAAATATAGAAATATCTAAAATTTCAGAAAATAATTATACAAAAGAAAATATACCAAAGAATTTTGCTTTAGTAGAAATAAGTAAAAGTGAAACAGGATATATATCAGCGAAAATAACTTCAAAAGAAGGAATTGATAATGAAATATATTCAAAAATTGTAGAGGCTGTAAAAGAAGCAAGAAATGAAATATTTGCTGAAGAATCAGGAATAACAAATGAAGAAATAAATATGCTTAGTGAATATCCACAGATAGATAGAATATTTTTAGGAGCAAATGCTGAAAATTCGGGACAAAAAGAAAGCATAAAATTAGTTAGTACAATTATAGTATATTTAGTTTCAATTTTTATTTTTTCGAAAATTGCAAATTAAATAGCACAAGAAAAAGTATCAAAATCCATAGAATATGTTTTAACATCTGTAACAGCAGAAGAATATTTGTTGGCGAAAATTATAAGTGTTATGGCCATAGTGTTAATTCAAGTAATATATACAATCATATATTATTTAATTGGAAATATGATAGGAAATTTAATAATCTTTAGCAAAACAGGTGAAAGTATTTCATTACTTACAGGCCAGTCTATAGCGAATATGGATAAAGATATAGTAGAGTATATAATTTTAGTATTTGTATATGCATTTTTAAATTTGATTTTGATGTCAATTATACAGGCTGCTTTGTCATCAAAAACAACAAGTATGTCTGAAGCTGGAAATAGTGTAATGTTTTTAATGGTAATAACAGTAGCAGCATATTTAATGACAATAGCTTTAATTACACCTTACACAAATATGACAATAGGATTATATGCATTATCTTGTATACCATTATTGTCAAATTATTTTGTACCAGCAATAGTAATAATAGGTCAAGCGAATGCATTGCAAATAATAATCTCGTTTTTATTACTTATTATTTCAATTCCAATAACATTCAAAATATGTTCAAAAATATTAAAAAATGGAGTTTTAGATTATAGTAATAAAAAAGTAAAAAAACAAGAAAAAACATTAGAAGATGAACAAAAAATATTGATGAATAAAATGAAATTTAAACAATTTTCATTTGTAATAGGAATGACAGTAATAATCTGGGTTACAGTTCAAGTAATAATGCAAGTTTTAATGACTATGATAATAGCACCTTTAGTAAATATAAGTGAAGGAAAAATGCAACTTGTAACTTTAGCTTGTACATCAATATTAAGCTTATTAGCTTCTATAGGATTTTTAAATACTTATTCAAATGATAAATTTAGTAAGAAAGATAATATAAAAATAGATAATAAAACAAAATTTAAGCATTTGGGCATTGGATTAGTTTTAGTAATTGTATTACAAGGAATTTTGGCATATGTTTATCAGAAAATAGGATTAAATTATAATGCAATAGAAACAATAGATTTACGAGGTGATTTTAGTTTTGTTAGTATAGTATTGTATATATGTACAATAGCGCTAATTCCAGCAGTATTTGAAGAGCTATTTTTTAGAAAAGGTTTAATAAATTATTCAGAAAAATTTGGAAAAGGATTTGCTGTAATCTTTTCTGCAATTGTATTTGGATTAGTACACATGAATTTAGGACAATTTATTTTTGCATTTGGAATAGGAATTGTATTTGGAATTATTTATTTAAAAACAAAAGATATAAAATTAACAATGATATTGCATTTTTTAAATAATAGCTATTCTGCAATTTTATCTATATTGGTAATGAAAAATTTAGTGAATGAGCAATTTGTGGAAGGATTTTCGAATTTACTATTTGCAGTAAGTTTAGTAATTTTAATTTTAGGATTATTAAAATATTTTAAACAAAATAAAGAAAAATTAAAATTACCAAAAATAAAAGATCTACAAAAGAATTTGAAAGAATATAAATACATATTGTATGATTATACTTTTATTGTATCTGCTGTTTTAATAGTTGTTTGTTTTGCATTAACAGAAAAGATGTTAAGAAGTTTATAAAAATTTTAATATTGTATGGAAATATCTTTTACAATGTGATAAAATGTCTAATATAAAAATAAAAGGTCTAAAATTGAAAAATTAATTCGAATTTGTACCTACAGAAAGGAAAAGGTAAATTATGGGAGTTATAAAAAAATGTGCTCGTTGTGGTTGTTTATATACAACTGATGCAGAGGTATGTCAAGAATGTAAAAAGAAAGATATGGCAGATTTAAGTAAATTAAAAGGATTTATAGCAGAAGGATTTGTGGCTGGAACAACAAAACAAGATATTTTAAAAGGCACAGGAATCAGTGCTAAAAACTTAAATAGATATTTAGGTTATGAAGAATTCGCAGGAATTTATCTACAAGAAAATAATATATTAAAAGATGCAGACTTAGGTGCAAAAGGAAGCATAAAAGTTTAGAATAAAAGATTACGTATGGAGGGAATTTGATGTCAGACATTATAGAAGAACTAGAAAAAAGAGGCTATATAGAGCAATTTACACACGAAAAAGAAATGAAAGATACTTTTAATAAAGAAAGTGTTAGATTTTATTTAGGAATAGATCCAACAGCAGATAGCTTGCATATCGGACACTTTATAGCTTTAATGGTTGCTTCACATTTACAAAAAGCTGGACATAAACCAATAATATTAGTTGGTGGTGGAACAGCTACAATAGGAGATCCATCTGGAAAAACAGATATGAGAAAAATGATGACAAGAGAAACTATTGATGGAAATGTTGCAGCAATAAAAAAACAAATCGAAAGATTTATAACTTTTGAAGGTGAAAACGCAGCTATAATTGTTAATAATGCAGATTGGCTATTAAAACTAAATTATATAGATTTTATGAGAGATATAGGAACATTATTTTCTGTTAATAGAATGCTTGCAGCAGATTGTTACAAAAATAGAATGGAAACAGGTTTAACATTTTTCGAAATGGGATACATGCTTTTACAATCTTACGATTTCTTATATTTACACGATCATTATAATTGTAAATTACAAATAGGTGGAAATGATCAATGGTCTAATATAATAGGTGGAGTTGAGCTTATTAGAAAAGTAGGTGCAGATGACTCTTATGGAATGACTTTTAAATTATTAACAAATAAATATGGCAAAAAAATGGGAAAAACAGAAAAAGGTGCTTTATGGTTAAATCCAGAAAAAACAACTCCATATGAATTTTATCAATATTGGAGAAATATTGATGACTGTGATGTAAAAAAAGTATTAAGTTTACTTACATTTTTACCAATGGAAAAAATTGAAGAATTATGTGCTTACCAAGATGAAAGAATTAATGAAGCAAAAAAAGTTGCAGCATTTGAAATCACAAAACTTATACATGGTGAAGAAGAAGCTAAAAAGGCAGAAGCTACAGCAGAAGCTTTATTTGGTAATGGTGGAGACATAGAAAATATGCCTAAAATCCAAGTAGAAGAAAATATGTCTATTTTAGATGCTATAGTAAAAGCACAAATGGCAACATCTAAAGGTCAAGCTAAAACTTTAATTTCACAAGGTGGAATTACTTTAAATGATGAAAAAGTAACTGATATTGCATATAAATTATCAGAAAAAGATTTTGAACAAGGATATGCAATTTTGAAAAAAGGTAAAAAAGTATTTTATAAATTAGAAAAATAAAAACAAAAACTCATATTTAGAATTATAAAAGTCTTTAAGTATTTTGCTTAAAGGCTTTTTTGTTGAATGAATATTATAAAAAAACAACCTTTAATTCTATTACTTAAAGATTGCTTTTCATTGACAAAATTCTATCATTTACTCTAATTTAAGTCAACAGCTTTGATTATAAAATTCTGTATAAATTATAAAAAAGGATTAATTAAAAAGACATGAAAGTATACAAAAATATACTATTCTATGTCTTTTTTTGTTTTCTTTAAGTAATAGACTTAAAGAAAATCCATAAAAATAGAATAAAGAAAGTTTTGAAATGGTTTTCTTTCAAAGAAAAGCAAAAGTCATTAGACAAAGTTATGAAAAAATAACTTTTAATTAGACAATTTGTTTTTTATGGATTTAAAAGGAGAAATATTAAAATTAAAAATATTTCTCCTAACTAATTATAAAAAACATAGGAGGAAAAGCACAAATGAACAAAAGAAAATCATTTCAAAATGGTATTACATTAATAGCTTTAGTAATTTCAATTATAGTTATGCTAATTTTAGCAGGAGTGAGTTTGAATGCAACGATAGGAGATAATGGGATAATTACTCAAGCACAAAATGCAACATATATGCAAAGTATTGCTACTTTGGAAGAATACTTGCAAGATAAGTATATTCAAAATTATGAAAAAATAGATGAAAATGAGACGAAAGTTGTTAATTTAGAGAATATTTATCCTGAATATTTTTATATACCAGCTAATAACGGTTATGGGAGGCTTAGATATGTAATAAATGAAGAAGGAAAGGCCCTATATTTAATTCAAAAAAGCAAATTACCAGATGAAATAAAAAATCAATTAAAAGGTGGAGAAGCAGGAAAAGGAAAATATGAAGATTATGTTAAAATGAATGATGTATATGGCGTGACTTCAGATCTAAAAGTGTATTATGCTAAAGGAAATGGTGAAATATTAGGAATAGGAAAAGAAATTTTAGATAATGATGATCCAATAAGAGAAGTTGTCTCTGAAGAAAAAGATAATAATTTATACAATATATTGAAAGATTACGATTTTAATAAAGATGGAACAATTAATGCTCAAGAAGTAAAAGGAATTAAAGAATTAAAAATATCTAATAATAATATGATTGCATTAAAAGAGTTATATAAATTTTATGGAATAGAAAAAATAACCCTAGAGAATATTGAGTTAAATGACTTGGATGGAATTCAAAATGTATCAAAATTAAATTATGTATACTTTAAAAATTGTAAGATAAATAATTATAATAAGTTAGGTAATCTGAATAATAGTCTAGAATATTTATATTTTTATAATGTGACGGATAATGAAATTGAAAAATTGTGTAGTAACGAATTTGGAATTGCTAATTTTGACTTTTCAAATTTAAAATATTTTGCTATATCAGGTGAAGAAAATCTTATATCAACAGAACCACTTGATGCAAATACTGAAAAGTCAGAAAATAGGATAACTACTATAACACCATTAGAAAATTTGAGTAATATTACTAAAAATGCTATAGAATATTTATCTTTAGAAAACAATGAACTTACAGATTTAAATGCTTTAAAGGATTTTAAATCTGTAAAACTATTAAGAATAGAATGCAATAATTTAACAACTTTAAAAGGCATTGAAAATATGAAAGAATTGAGTAAAATTTCTGCTTCATATAATAATTTAGGAATAAAAGATGGTGTAGAAGCAAGTGAAGAAGATGCATTATTTGCATTAAAAGATATTACAACATTAGAAAGAATTGATTTCAGCAATAATAAAATTAAAAGAATAGACTATATTGTTTCTAATCCTGTTGGACAAATTAAGCTTCTTAAATTGGCTAAAAATAATGAATTAATTTCTTCATCTGTCTCAAGAATAGCAAATATTTATAATTCTGTTACAAATGGTAATGCAAAAAATATTGATAGTAAATACTTGAAATATTTAAGTACTGATAGCAATTTAAATTATACTGGAATTACTTTATCTAGTGTTGAAGATATTGAGTATTTAAAAAATATGAGTGAAGAAGATAAATTAAAAGTACTAAGTTTAAACTTGTCTACTACGACTACAGTAATAAATAATAATTCGAACTTAAAAGATAATAATTTGTTAAGTAATGAAGAATTAAATGAAATAATAAGTTCATTTCCAAATATAAGTGTACTAAATTTGAGTGGTCAAAGAAATTTAGAAACAGTTGATTTTCTAAATTCTCTTAAAAAATTAAAATCTTTGTACATAGAAAATACTAATATTATAAGAGATGAAGAAATAAGAAAAATCAATGACTATCAATATACAAATAAAAATGGTATTTTCCTTAATATCAATAATAAGTATATAAATTTACAAGAATTACAAGGATTAATTAGTAGTATGTCACAAGTTGTTTATAAAGATGTAGATTTAATTAAACAATTAGAAAATTGTACTGAAATAACATATTTACATTTAAATGGTTCAGTTCCATGTACTGAGTTAAATTTAAGTAAATGTACGAAATTAAAAAGGCTATATTGGGGATATTTTAATTGTAGTAATATAATTTTACCTGCTAATATTGAGGAATTAGAAGGTTGGTCATATTCTAAAATTACATTTACCAAAGGAACAAATTTAAAATTGTTAAGTATAGAAGAGCTTGCTAATAATTCTCAAAAAGTTGTTGATACATTAAATTCTATAATAAATACTGGTACTTCAATTGAAAAACTAAAATTTACAGATTTCAGAAGTCAAAATCCATTATTAGAAGTTAATCTTTTAGAATATTTGTCAAAAATAGATATAAATGAATTGTATTTTAGTTATAATGAATACAAGGGAATTATATCAAATCCATACAATTTAGGAAAATATATAGAACAAGGATATTGGAAAAATAAATTATTAAATTTAAAAGTTGTTAGTTTTTTAGGGTGTGATTCGGCTGATTTTGGAATAACGTCATTAGAATTCTTAAAAGATAATATTGAATTGAATTCATTATATATTACAAATAATAAAATAACAGATATTAACGCAATACAAAATTTAACTAAATTGAAAGATATTAATTTTAATAAAAATTCTATTAGTTCTTTGAGAGGAATTGAAAATTTATTAAATTTGGAAAAATTGAATGTAGCTAATAATTCATTATATGATACATATTCATATCAAGATGGAACAACTTTAGATAATATTGATATTATAAAGAACTTAAATAAAACAGGAAATTTGAAGGATTTATATATAAGTGGAAATGAAATTCAAAATTTTGGCGAATTAGATAAATTAAGTTGGAGAGTGTATAGTAAATAAAGATACAACAAGGTTTTAAATATTTTTTATTTTGCCTAAAATTAAAAAATTCTTTATATTTTAATAAAAAATGTGCAGACGTAAGAATGTTGAATATAGTTAAATTTACACTTGCAATTTTTTTGAATATATAGTAAAATTTAATACAATGTAGAAAAATGTAAAATGAGGGAGGAAGAAAATGATGTATTTTGTAGGAAACAATAAAACAAAAAATCTTGCAAGTGCAACTATTTCTAATTCTTTCATTTTTTTATTTGATTTTAAACACTAAATTTTTTATTTAGTGTTTTTTTTATATCAAACTACATTAAAAATAAATTTTACTAAATATTGTACGAATAGTACAATCAAAAGATACAATATATTTGAAAGGAGCTAAAATGAAAGGCTATTTGGTATTAGAAAATGGACAAATCTTTGAAGGAGAAAGAATAGGTAGCAATTACGATACAGCTTGCGAAGTAGTATTTAATACTGGAATGGTTGGATATGTAGAAACATTTACAGATCCTTCTTATGCAGGGCAAGGAATTGTTATGACATATCCACTTATAGGAAATTATGGAGTATGCTTAGAAGATTGTGAATCAAAAAAAATATGGGCAAAAGCAGTATTTATCCATGATATGGGAGAATACGAAAGTAATTTTAGAACACAAGAAAATTTAGATAAATTTTTAAAAGACAATGGAGTTCCAGGATTAAAAGGAATTAATACAAGAAAATTAACAAAAATCTTAAGAGATAGTGGAACTATGAGAGGATATGTAACTTCAGATATTGAAAATCTTGAAGAAATACAAGAAATTATAAAAAAATATGAAGTTGGTAATGTTGTAGACGAAGTAACAACAAGTAAAGTTGTTACTTATGGCAGAACAAAACCAAAACAAGTAGCTTTATTAGATTTTGGAGCAAAAGATAATATAATAAATTCTTTATTAAAAAGAGGAGTAGGAGTAACTGTTTATCCTGCAAAAACAAAAGTTGAAATGATTTTGGCAACTAGACCAGATGGAATTATGCTTTCAAATGGACCTGGTGATCCAGAAGATTGTGTAGAAGAAATTGAAACAATAAAAAAATTATATAAAACTAATATACCAATATTTGGAATTTGTTTAGGACATCAATTAATGGGAATAGCAACAGGTGCAAAAACAGCAAAATTAAAATATGGACATAGAGGACCAAATCATCCTGTAAAAGATTTAAAAAATGATAGAGTATATATTACTTCACAAAATCATGGATATTATATTTTAGCAGATAGCTTAAATCCAGAAATTGCTGAAGTATCTCATATTAATTTGAATGACAATACAGTTGAAGGAATTAAATATAAAGACAAAAATATATTTACAGTACAATTTCACCCAGAAGCATGTCCAGGCCCAGAAGATACAGCATATTTATTCGATGAATTTATAGCAATGCTTTAATAAAACAGGTTTATAGGAAACCTTTTAAAAACCTAAATATATAATAATAAGGAATTGAAAAATGCCAAAAAATACAGATATAAAAAAAGTTTTAGTAATTGGTTCAGGACCAATAATAATAGGACAAGCTGCAGAATTTGATTATGCAGGAACACAAGCATGTAGAGAATTAAAAAAAGAAGGAATTGAAGTTGTATTAGTAAATTCAAATCCAGCTACAATAATGACTGATAAAAATATGGCAGACAAAATTTATATAGAGCCATTAACAGTAGAAACAGTAAAGAAAATAATAATAAAAGAAAGACCAGATAGTATACTTCCAAACTTAGGAGGACAAACAGGATTAAACTTAGCAATGGAACTTGCTGAAGCAGGCTTTTTAGATGAATATAATGTTAGACTTTTAGGAACAAAGGCAGAAGGAATAAAAAAAGCAGAAGATAGACAAGCTTTTAAAGATATGATGGAAGAAATCGGAGAACCTTGCATATCTAGTAAAGTTGTTTATAATGTAGAAGATGCAGTTGATTTTGCTAAAAAAATAGGCTTGCCAGTAATAGTAAGACCTGCATATACTTTAGGTGGTACAGGTGGTGGTATTGCTTATACAATAGAAGAACTAGAAGAAATATGTGGAAGTGGACTTAGACTTTCTAGAGTACATGAAGTTTTAATAGAAAAATGTATTTCTGGTTGGAAAGAAATTGAATATGAAGTAATGAGAGATGGAAAAGGAAATTGTATTACAATATGCAATATGGAAAATATAGATCCAGTAGGAGTTCATACAGGTGATAGTATTGTAGTAGCACCATCACAAACTTTGGGAAATAAAGAATATCAAATGCTTAGAACATCAGCAATTAAAATAATATCTAGTTTAAAAATAGAAGGAGGGTGCAATGTTCAATTTGCATTAAATCCAAAAAGTTTTGAATATGCTGTAATAGAAGTAAACCCAAGAGTAAGTCGTTCTTCAGCATTAGCATCAAAAGCTACGGGATATCCAATAGCAAAAGTTGCTACAAAAATTGCAATAGGATATTCTTTAGATGAAATAATAAATTCTGTTACTGGAAAAACTTATGCTTGTTTTGAACCAGTATTAGATTATGTTGTTGTAAAAATTCCAAAATGGCCATTTAAAAAATTCTTAACAGCAAGTAGAGATTTAGGAACACAAATGAAAGCTACTGGAGAAGTAATGGCAATAGCTCCAAACCTAGAGGCTGGGTTAATGAAAGCAATTCGTTCTTTAGAAGAAAATATAGATTCATTAATATTGCCAAAACTACAAGAATTTACAAGAGAAGAAATTGATGAAAAATTAAAGAAAGTTGATAATGAAAGAATTTTTGTAATAGCAGAAGCACTTAGAAGAGATATATCAATTGATGAAATTCATGACATAACAACAGTAGATAAATTCTTTATAGGAATTGTAAGTAAAATAGTAAACGTTGAAAAAGAACTACAAACAGAAGATTTAACAGCAGATTTAATTCGTAGAGCAAAAAAATATGGATTTACAGATAAAGTAATAGCAGAACTTTCAAAACAAAATATTAGAGAAATAAAAGCTATTAGATTAGGAAATAGAATAACAGCTAATTTTAAAATGGTAGACACATGTAGTGCAGAATTTGAAGCACAAACACCATATTATTATTCAAGTTATGATGATGAAAATGAAACAAAAGCTAGTGATAAAAAGAAAGTGTTAGTCTTAGGTTCAGGGCCAATTAGAATAGGACAAGGAATTGAATTTGACTATTGTAGTGTTCATGGTGTTTGGTCACTAAAAAAAGAAGGCTATGAAACAATAATTGTAAATAATAATCCAGAAACAGTTAGTACAGATTTTGATATAGCTGACAAATTATATTTTGAACCATTAACACCAGAAGATGTAGAAAATATTGTTGATGTAGAAAAGCCTTATGGTGCAATTGTTCAATTTGGTGGACAAACAGCAATAAAATTAACAAAAGCTTTAACTGAAATGGGAGTTAAGATTTTAGGAACACAAGAAGTTGACATGGATAGAGCAGAAGATAGAAAAGAATTTGATGAAGCTTTAAATAATTGTGGCATTTTAAGACCAAAGGGAAGTACAATATTTACTGTAGAAGAGGCAAAAAATGTTGCAAATAAATTAGGATATCCAGTACTAGTAAGACCTTCGTATGTACTTGGTGGACAAGGGATGGCAATTGCTTATGACGACAAAGAAATAGAAGAATATATTAACGAAATAAATGAAATTGCTCAAGAACACCCAATATTAATCGATAAATATATTTTAGGAAAAGAAGTTGAAGTTGATGCAATTTGTGATGGTGAAGATATACTAATTCCAGGTATAATGGAACATTTAGAAAGAGCTGGAGTTCATTCTGGAGATAGTATTTCTGTTTATCCAACTCAAACATTAGATAAAAAATATGAAAAAGAAATAATAATGTATACAGAAAAAATTGCAAAAGAATTAAATGTAATAGGAATTTTAAATATTCAATTTATAGTAAGTAATGATAAAGTATATATTATTGAAGTAAATCCTCGTTCAAGCAGAACAGTACCATATATTAGTAAAGTTACAAATTTACCAATGATTGATGTTGCAACAGAAGTAATACTTGGTAAAAAATTAAAAGATATGCCTTATGGAACTGGATTGTACAAAAAGAGTGATTATGTATGTGTAAAAATGCCAGTATTCTCTTTTGAAAAAATAAAAAATGCAGATACAAGTTTAGGACCAGAAATGAAATCAACTGGCGAAGTTTTAGGTGTAGACAAAAACTTTGAAAATGCTGTATTAAAAGCTTTTATAGCAAGTGGAGCTAATGTATCTAAAACAGGAAGTATATTAATAACAGTTAGAGATAAAGACAAAGAAGAAGTACTTCCAATAGCAAAGAAATTTAAAGAAAAAGGATTTATTATTTATTCAACAATAGGAACAGCTAAATACCTAAAAGAACACGGAATTGATGCAATTGTTGTAGAAAAAATATGGGAAGGAAAAGATAGCATAATTGATTTAATTCAATCAGGAAAAATTAATTTTGTTGTAAACACACCTACAAAAGGAAAACAAGCCAATAGAGATGGCTTTAAAATAAGAAGATTAGCAGTTGAATGTAAAATTCCTTGTTTCACATCTTTAGATACAGTAAATGCATTATACAAAGCTATTAATGATGATGTTGAAGAAAAAGACTTAGAAGTTGTAGATATAACAAAAATTTAGAATAAGCTTTTATGCAATAGAAAGTGTAAAATATTTTTATATAAAATAAAAGCAAAACAGAGCACCTTTTTATTGGTGCTCTTGTTTTGGTTGAAGACTGCAGTCAGTCCTCTGTTTTCCACAGATTTTTTCGAAGTACTTCATGTACTGTCGCAGGAGATATCTCTGCTAAATTTTCAGCCAAGCTATGAACAGCTGAATCATACACCGTTCGTGCATGATTTCGATCCCCTTTAGCAATTAATTTGGTTATTTCTTCAAAGTTGATATCACCTGGTTTGTCGATATCTTCAATGAAAAAAGAGATAAGGTCCCAATATTCTTCGTAGAATTGTGGATCTGATTTTTTTACACTTTCAATAAGATCTAAAAATTTTTGCTTTTGCCGTGTTGATTCATCCATTGATGTGTCCTCCCAAATTTTTATGAGAAAATAATAAAAAAATTACTATCTATATTATATAATACTTTACATGAAATTGCAAACGCAGGGGTTACAAATGTTTTAAAGTATAGTTTTAAATAGTTTTGAATTGTATTTTCAACTTTTGTATTGACAAAAATAAATAATTAATATATTATTGTGATAGTACAGATAGTACAATAAACAAAAATGTTTAAGGGGGATTTTTATATGATAGAAATTAGAAACCTAAGTAAATCATATGGAAAGAAAAAAGTACTAGACAAATTAAACTGTAATATAAAAACAGGAAGTATATATGGTTTAATTGGAGCAAATGGTGCTGGAAAATCTACATTATTAAGAATAATAAATGATGTATTTAAAAGAGATGAAGGTACTGTTTTGGTAAATGAAGAAGAGGTTGAAAATAACCAAGAACTAAAACAAAAACTAGTATTTGTACCAGATGATTTATTTTTTTATCCATCATATACATTAAAAGATATGGGAAAATTTTATTCTGCAATGTATAAAAAATTTGATATGAAATATTTAGAAGAACTTGCAGGAATATTAAAATTAAATATGAATGAAAAAATTCAAAATTTTTCAAAAGGAATGAAAAGACAATGTGCTTTAATTTGTGCTTTGTCAACAAATGCAGAGTATATGTTTTTTGATGAAACATTTGATGGATTAGACCCTGTTGTTAGAAATTTAATGAAAAAGATTATAGCTAAACAAATGGAAAAAAATAATACTACTATAATTATGACAAGTCATAACCTAAGAGAACTTGAAGACATTTGTGATAATTTAGGACTTTTATATAAAGGTGGAATTTTATTTGAAAGTGATGTTGATTCTTTAAAAACAAATATTTTTAAGGTTCAAATTTCATTAAAAGAAGATTTTTCAGAAAAAGATTTTGAAAAATTAAATATATTGAGTTTTAAAAAAGTAGGAAGTGTTGCAACAATCATTGTAAAAGGTGAAAAGGAAGAAAGTGAAGAATACTTAAAATCAAAAAATCCAATAATTTTAGACTTTTTAACACTTACTTTAGAAGAAATTTTTATTTATGAAATGGAGGTATTAGGTTATGAATTCAACCAAGTTGTTTAATGTAAAATACTTTTTTCAAAATTTAAAAAAATCAAAAACGCTATTAAGTTTAACAATTCTAATAGTACCAATATTAACTCTGTTAATACTAATAAATATAAATGATATGGATATAAATTTAACAGATATGATGTATGGATGCAATACAATAAATCTACTTGGAATGTATGTTATACCAATATGTATATCTTTTATATTATTTGGTTATGTATTTAAAAGAAAAAGTGTAGATTTTATAGGATCAATGCCAATAAATCGAAAATCTATTTTTATAACAAATTTAATAGGTGGAATTTTAATAATAACATTAATTCAAATGTTAAATTTCTTAGTAATTGGATTATCAACAATATTTTTAGAAAATATCGTTTTAAGTTTTAATGCAATTTTGGATTTTTGCTTAGTAGGAATTGTATCATATACATTTATGTATACTGCAACAAATATAGCAATGGCAATTTCAGGAAATTTATTAACACAAATTGCAGTAACGATGCTAATAGTATTTTTAGTACCATTTTCAATAGATGCAGTAAAAGAATTTGATTTGTATCCAATAATATCATTCTATAGAAATTCAACAGAAACTATAAATATGGATTTAGTAAAAAACGTTGATAGTACATTACCTTATGGAATAATTAAAAATATTGCTTTAAGAAATTCAAATTTAGTTACAAATATAAGTATGGCAAAAATGTTAGTATTAAGTATATGCTATTCTATTATAGGTTTGGTATTGTTTGAAAAAAGAAAAATGGAAAATACAGAAGAATCTTTTTATAGTATATATATGCATTTATTTGTAAAAGGTTTGACTTTAACACCAATTATTTCCGTATTAGCAATTATTGATGCTCCACCAACAGGACTCGCATTATTATTAGCAGTGATTTTTGTATATTATTATGTTTATGATATTATTACAAATAGAAAAGTAAAACTAAAAGTAGAAATACCAGTGTTTGTTTTAACTGTACTAATATTGTTTGGTGCATTTAAAGGAGCACATTATATTTTTGAAGATAAAGAAACAATTTATTCAAAATCAGATATAAAAAGTATTTGTATTTCAAATTATATATATGATGGCTATTATACTAATAGTACAGCTGTATATGATTTAAAACAAATGAATTATGAATTTACAGATGCAGAAATTATAAATGAGTTTTATAGTGGTCTAGATTATACAATGAGTTACTATGATGGAATTTACAATAGAAATAACATTAATGTAAAAATAAAATTACAAGATGGAAAAGAATTTTGTGGAGAAGTTTCTTTAAAATCTACTAATTACAAAAAGATTTTATCTAAAATTAGACAAGATGATGGTTATAAAAAAGCTGTTGCAGAAGATTTAAAAATAGAAGACAACAATTTTTATAATTTAATTTATTTGAATCAAAATTTAACAAAAGAAGAAAAAACAAAAATAATAAATATGTTAAAAGAAACAACTGAAAATGTAGATAATGTTTTAAATAAAGAAATAGAATTTAATACAAATAGTAATTTTGATACAAACACAATGATTAGTTGGTTTTACTATAAAAATCATAAATTTTATGAAGTAAATATTCCTATAGATATAAACAAAGATTTGGAAAGTTATTTAAAAAATAAATCAAATGAATGCTTTGATGAAGGAATAGAATATACAAATAATAAAGATTATTCATATGCAATATCTACTAATCAAAATATGGATATAGGCTATAGAAATGACAAATTTTCAAAAAAATTATTAGAATTTGTAAAAAGTGCTTCTAAAAATGTTGATGTAAATAAAGAATATAGGCAAATTGATTTAAGTATATATGGAGAGGATTTTGATAAAAGATACTATTTCTATACAAATGATGTTGAATCAGTAGATAAAATAATAAAAGAATATGGTGAAAGTACATATACAACAGATAATTATGATTATGAGGAAGATTACGATTACGATAATGAAAAATATGATTATACAAATTTTTTAGAGTTAGATAATAATAATGTTTATCGTGTAGAATAGAAAGGAGTGAAAGAAATGATTAACTTAGATTATCAAAGTAGAACTCCAATTTATGAACAAATTATTGAAGAAATAGAAAGATATGTTGCTTTAGGAATTTTAAAACCTGAAGAACAATTACCATCTGTTAGAGAGTTAGCAACTGAATTAGGAATAAATCCAAATACTGTAAAAAAAGCATATACTGAACTAGAAAGAAAAGGTGTTACAGTTACTCTTTCAACAAAAGGAACATATATTGCGTATAATACAGAAAAAATTGTAGAAGCAAAAATAGAAGAAAAATTAAAAGAAATTAGGAAATTAGTAAAAGATATTGAACAGATGGGATTGACAGAAGAGGAAATAAAAAAGAAAATATAATAAAATATAATTTAGCAATATTTAGTTTTACAAATGTATTGCCTAAATTATAAATGAATTTGTATAATACTATATAATAATGTGAAAAATTATTTATAAAATAAAAAGAAAAATGCGTGATTTCTAAGTCTCGCATTTTTCTTATGTGCATTAAGCACAAGAACTATACTAGCTGTATAGTTTACTAGATTATTTCTAGTATATGTTATTCACTTTTTAGAGTTTTTGACATCTTTTCTTTTTGTTAATTTCTTTTCTACAATGCTTTCAGGTTTTGATGATTCTTCATAAGATATTTTATCAGAATTTTCAGTTATAGTACGAGCTGCTTTAGAGCTTTTTTTGAAAGTATACAACTGTTCATCAGCTTTACCTCGCAGATTTTCCATATTTACGGATTGTTCTTTTGTTTTGTTATACAAAGTATATCCATAGGATACATATGGAATCTCAAAAATATCACTGTGTTTCTTATCTGAATTTTCATCTGAAATTTGTTGTGCTTGATTTTGTTTTTGTTGTTTTTTTAGTTTGTTCTGCGCTTCTTGTTCTTTACGCTTTTCTCCTAATCTTTCGCAAAATTCGGAATTTAATTTGTCTATATCTACTTTTGAAGAGAGAATTACAGCAAATTCGTCTCCACCAGAGCGATAACAACTACCGTATTTTGAGTATACTTCTCGAATTATGGATGCTATTATTTCGAGCACGAGATTACCTTTTTCATGTCCATATGTGTTATTTATTTTGGCAAAATCATCAATATCAAAGGTTACTAAGTAAAAGCTTTCATTGATTGTTTCAAAACGATTAAGGTAGCTGTTTTGATTCAACAGTTGTGTTAGTCTATCAATATACTGAGTGAGATCATTATAATAAATATAAATGAATGCGCCAGCAATCGAAATAGTTAACCAAAAACTTTTAACTGTAGGTATGATTAATTGAATAGATACACCTATTGCTATAAAAATAAGAATTCCTGTCAAAATGAAACTATTTTTGTTTTGGTGAAACTTACTGAATTTGAAAGTTTTAACGAAAAAGTAACTTCCCGAGATTAGAAAAGCAATGGTATACAAGTGATAATATTTGGAATGATGATAAATATTGTTACCATCAATATAAAATATTACGTGAAATGTAGTCAAAATAATTGTAATAATAATGTAATTTACAAAAATATAAATATTTGCATACTTTTTAGCTTTTTTTTCAGGAATTTTAAGTAGAGTATTTGTTTCAAAAACAGTTTTTGCACAAATAACTGGAATGAGTGGTCTTATACTTAATTCTAAAGTTTTTGATAAATAATGTAGTGTAAATGCACCAGTAAAGTTTAAACCATTTAATGTTGCACTGGACCATTCACATAATCCACAAAGCATAATAAGTAAAAATGTTAAAACAAAACCATCTTTCCGAAGTTTTTTCAAATGTTTATTAGAAAAAACTATTATTAGCAACATCCAGTTTGTAAGAGTTGCTAATAAAATTAGCATATTATAATTGTCCATAAGTTATTTACCTCCTAATGTTAAAAATATTAAGTCTATGTTACAATATAAAAATGAACCTCCTTTGCTTTAATTAAAGTTTTTTTAGTGAATAACAAAAAAATAATATAAAAAACTGAAATATATTATATCATTTTTTTGAGTTAAAATCAATACAAGGAAACTAATAAAAAAGCTATAAATAGATGAAAAATATGTGAAAAAGCTAGTTGGAATTAAAAAGTAAACATAAGAATTTATATAACAAAAAATAAAATTGAAAAATTTTCAGAAATAAAAAAACATATAATTCATATTTAGATTTGACAAAAAAGTTAAAAAAAATCTTGAAAAAAAATAATAAAAATTATATAATTGACCTAAATTTGAAATAAGTGAGTAAAAAATAATGAATAAAACAAAAAGAAAAATTTTTGAAACATCAATGAAACTTTTTGCAGAAAAAGGTTATGATGCAACAAGTATAGAAGAAATAACATCAGTAGTGGGAGTTGCAAAAGGAACTTTATATTATCATTTTTCTAGTAAAGAAGAAATTTTTTATTTTTTAGTAGAAGAAGGAATGAAATTACTTAAAAATAGTATAGAAATAAAAACTTCAAAAACAGAAAATACGATAGAAAAATTAAAAGCAGTATCTGTTATACAATTAAAAGTAATATATAAATATGAAAATATAATTACTATAGTGTTAAGTCAAATGTTTGGAACAGGAAATAGAAATGTTTTCTGCAAAGATAAAGTAATAGAATACATAAATGTAATACAAGATATAATAGAAGAAGGACTTAAAAAAGGTGACATTAAAGAATGCAATAGTGAATTAATGGCATCTCAAATATTTTCTTTAACATGCTCAAGCTTAATTTTTTCTAGAAAAATAAAAGAAGAACTAAATAAAGAATTAAATGTAAAAGAATTAGAAAAAGAATATGAAAAAGATTTTTTAAATCTTTTAGCAAAATAATTAATATAAAGAAAAGAAAGGAGATATTTGTATAATTAATTTTATACAAATATAAACAAGAAATGACAGAAAGAAAACACACATGTACAAAAAAATTGTATGAACCACAAAAATTTAACAACTTAAAAGAAATTATTAATAATTCACAAGAAAAATTTGCAGATAAACCTGCGTTTAAATTAAAAACAGAGCAAGAAGGAGTTTTTAAAGAAATTACATATAAAGAATATGTTAATGATATTAATAGTTTAGGAACAGCTCTTATAAGTATTGGATTAAAAGATAAAAGAATTGGCGTGATTGGAGAAAATAGAAAAGAATGGGAACTAAGCTATTTGTCAATTGTTTGTGGAACTGGTGTTGTAGTACCTTTAGATAAAGCTTTACCAGAAAATGAAATATTAAGCTTAATAGAACGTTCAGAAATAGAAGCTATTTTTTATTCTGATAAATATAATAGTATTATGGAAAAAGTAAAAGAACAAAAAATAGGAAAAATAAAATTCTTTATTTCAATGGATGCAGAAGAAACTAAAGATGGAATTTATTCACAAAAAGAATTGATAAAACTTGGAAAAGATTTACTAAAAAATGGTGCTAGAAGTTTCTTAGATGCAGAAATTGATAATGAAAAAATGTCAATAATGTTATTTACATCAGGAACAACATCAAAATCAAAAGCAGTAGCTTTATCACACAAAAATATATGTTCAAATATATATGATATAAGTTCTGTATTTGATGTAGGTACAGAAGATACATTGCTATCATTTTTACCATTACATCATACATTTGAATCAACAGTTGGCTTTTTATATCCAGTTAGTGTTGGAGCATGTGTAGCTTTCTGTGAAGGTTTAAGACATATAGCTCAAAATATAAAAGAATATCAAGTTAGTGTAATGATTGCAGTTCCTGTACTATTTGAAAATATGTATAAGCAAATTTTAAAAAGTATAGATAAGCAAGGAAAAACTAAAAAAGTAAAATTCGGTATTAAATTAAGCAATTTATTAATGAAAATAGGAATTGATAAAAGAAGAAAAATATTTAAGGATATTCATGCAAACTTAGGTGGAAAACTAAGACTATTTGTAGCAGGTGCTGCAGCATTTAACCCAGAAGCAGAAAAAGGATTTAATAGTTTTGGCGTTGAAACATACCAAGGTTATGGTTTAACAGAAACATCACCAGTTATTGCTGCTGAACATAAAGAATGTACAAAATTAGGTTCAATAGGAAAATTATTCCCAAGTTTTGAGGGAAAAATTATAGAACCAAATGAACAAGGAATTGGAGAATTAGCTGTTAAAGGTCCTTGCGTAATGCTTGGATATCATAATAACGAAGAAGCTACAAAAAATGCTTTCCAAGATGGTTGGTTTTTAACAGGAGACTTGGCATATTTTGATAAAGATGATTATATATTTATAACAGGTAGAAAAAAGAGTGTAATAGTATTAAAAAATGGTAAAAATATTTATCCAGAGGAACTAGAAACATTAATTAATGATATACCAGGTGTAAAAGAATCTTTTGTATATGGAAAATCAGATAATGAAGATAAAGATGATTTGAAAATTTGTGCAAAATTAGTTTATGATAAAGACATATTTGAAAAAGAATTTGGTTTAACAAGTGAAGAAGATATAAAAGCTAAATTATGGAAAGATATAAAAGAAATCAATAAAAAAATGCCAACTTACAAATATGTAAAAGAAATAAAAGTAACACAAGAGGAATTAATAAAAACAACAACATTAAAAGTAAAAAGATTTGAAGAAATGAAAAGAGTATAACATTAAAAAAATTTTTTTATAAGTATTATAACAAAAATATAAATTGAATAATCATTTTAGTAATATAGCAATTCTAAAAAGAGTTGCTATATTTTTAATCATTTTTGTTACAATCTGTAACAAAAATGTAATAGAAAAAAGTCGAAAATCACTTGAAATGAAAAGAAAAACAAAGTATAATAATTCTAGTAATTAAAAAAAGTATTAGGGAAATAGTACGAAGGAGGTAAGTTTACAAATGTCATTTTTTCATAAATCAGGCATAGTAAACGTGAAAATGGTAATCACGGAAGAAAAAATTTTATCAAATATAGATAAAGTTCAAAAATTAATCAATCCAAACAGTAAGAAGCAAATTGTTCAATTGGAAGATGATTCATACTTTAAAGATTTAGTTGAATCAATAAAAACTTATCTTTTAGAGTATCCAAAAAAGAAAAATTTTCCAAGAAGTGTATATAAAGCTGCATATGATTTAGTTGAATATGCAACAAATCAATTTGAAGAAAATACTAAAAAGATTGAAGATTTAATTAGAAAAAGAGAAAAAAATATAAAATTAGCTAGTGTATTAAGAGATGCAACAGCAGCTGTAAAAGCTAGAGCTAAAAACTGGAAAGAAATTGTAAAAAAATTACAAACAAAATACCCAGCAGATGTTGCAGAAGCTTTAAATATAATAGGTTCAACAAAAGATAAAGAGTCAGAAGAATATTTAGGTGCTTGCAAATTAATAGATGCTAAAATCAATAACTTAGAAGCAAATTTACATATTGAAATCGATATGGAAAGAATTGAAGATAGATCAAAAGCTTTAAGCTATATAGGAATTGAAATTGCAGAAGCATTAAAATATATCCCTGCACCAGTAGAAGAATTTGTACAAAAAGAAGAACCAGTAGTAAATGCTGTTTTACAAACTGAAGAAAAGAAAGATATAAAAATTCCTGCACCAGTAAAAAATGCTAAAACTGCAAAAGTTGCAGAAGCAAAAACTGAAAAAGTAGAAGAAAATAAAAAAGAAATTAAATCAGAAATTCTATCAAATTCTATCAATGCTATTGAAGAAGAAAACAATCAAATTGAAGAACAAGCAGCATTTATTGAAGAAACTAGATTTGAAGCAAAACCATCATTATGGCAAAGAATTAAAAATAGCAAATTTGTAAGAACTATAAAATACATTATGCAAATAAAAGTTGTTCTTGACTACCCAGCATTACCAGAAGGTAGGGGAGAATAAAATTCAAGTAATAGATATTTATACAAAAAAGGAATGCTTCGGTATTCCTTTTTTTGTATAGTAGAATAATAGAATACTTTTCTATTATATAAATGTTTACACACAATTTTTTTATATAAGATTTAATACATTAATTTATGTGATAAGTTAGTGAATTTTGTTGAATTTTAATAATCACTATGATATATTAGCAACAAATACGAAAGTAAATTTATTCAATAAAGAGGTAAGAAATGAGAATAGAATTATTAGGAGGATCTACAAAAGAAGAATTAGAAAGTAGAATTCAAAGAGTAGCAGCTGCTGGAAAATTATCAAGATTTAATGGAAATGTATTTGAAGTATTAGACAGTTGCAATGATTTTGAAAGTAATTTAAAGCTAATAAAAAGAATTATAAAAATGGGACATAAATCAATTATTGAACATGATTATCTAGTATTTGCTTTATGTGATGTTACACCAATTGTTGAACAAACAATAATTGGCAATAGATTAACTTCTTTTACTATAAAATCAAGAAGAGAAGTTGATTTTAGAACAGCAGGATTTTATACACCAGAATTTAGAAATAAAAACTTAGAAGAACATGAAAAAAATGAAGAATTAAAGAAAAAATATAATGAACATATGCAATATTTATTTAATACATATGGTGAAATTGTTGATAAAGATGTTAATGTAGAAGATGCTAGATTTATATTACCATATTGTTTTCACAGTAATATAATAATGGGATTAGATGGAAGAGAACTAGAAAAATTAGTTATATCACTTAGAAATGGTAGATTAAGTAGAATTCAAGAATTAAAAGAACTTGGAGATAGATTATATGAAATTATAAAAGAAGAAGTGCCATATCTAAAAGTAAGTTTAAAAAATGTTGAAAATAAAGATGAAAATCAATTTGAATATATTGAATCAATTAGTAAAAGACCAGAAATAAAAATATTAGATAAACCCAAAATTCTAAGCTATACACCAAATGCAGATGATGTTGTTATAAAAAGTAATATAATGTATCATTATCAATGTAGTGAAGAAAAAGCAGATGAAATTTTAAAAGAAATGATAAAAAAAGATGAACATGCAAGAGAAAAAATAATAAATAATATATTGCATAAAGAAGAAAGAAGAGAATTAGAACAAGTAAGTTTTAGCTTTCAAATACCAATATCTTTATCAATTTTAACACATTTAACAAGACATAGAATGCATTCTCTATTAGTACCAGAGTTTATACCAATGTGGGATATGAAAAATTATGTAACACCAGTAACTATTAAAAATAAAGCTAATGATCTTTTTCAAGAAGCAATTGAAAAAAATATGAAAATGTTTGAAGAATTTAAAGATGCAGGAGTTGCAGAAGAAGACTTAATATATTTTTATGTTGGAGCTCAAATGTTAAATGTAGTAACAACAATGTCTGCAAGAACTTTACAATGGATATTAAGACTACGTTGTTGCAATAAAGCTCAATGGCAAATTAGATTTATTGCACAAGAAATTGCAAGAAAAGTAAGTGAAGTAGCACCTTTAATTGGAAAAGGATTAGGTCCAACATGCATCACAGATAGATATTGTGGAGAAGGAAGAGAATGTTGTGGTTTAATAGATAAGTTGTTAGAAGCCGATAAAAATAAGGCTTAAAAAGAATGAAAATGAAAAATAAGTAAAATTTATAAAAGATATTAATAAATTTTATTATAAGAAATTTAGAATGATTTATGATACAAAATTTTAATAAATTACATAAGAAATAAAAATATATAAAACGAAAGAGGTAAAAAATGTTAAGTATAATAGTAGCAAAAGCAAAAAATAATATAATAGGTAAAAATAATGGAATGTTATGGTTTTTACCAGAAGATTTAAAAAGATTTAAAGAAAAAACAGACGGACATGTAATTATTATGGGAAGAAAAACTTTTGAATCATTAGGCAAAGCTTTACCAAATAGAAAACATGTTGTATTTACACAAAATATGGATTTTACAGTAGAAGACGAAAATGTAGATATAGTACATTCAATGCTTGAAATAAAACAATATATAGATGATGATGAAGAAAATTTTGTAATTGGTGGAGCAATGATATATAGTTTCTTATTACCATATGTTGAAAAAATACATGCAACAGAAATAGATCAAAATTTTGAAGGTGATGCATTCTTTCCAAAATTGAATCCAGAAGAATGGAAAGAAGTTTCAAGGGAAAAAGGAATAAAGGATGAACAAAATACATTTGATTATGATTTTGTTGAATATGAAAGAATAAAAAAATAAAAAAAGTTTTTTGAAAACTTGGTACGCTGAACAAAGATGTGGACATTTGCATGAAATTTTGTTTTTGCAAATGTCTATTTTTGTTATATACTCTATAGAAAAAATTGTAATATAAATGAAATATATTTTTTGGAATAAATACTTGCAATTATGCATATTATTATATATAATACAAAAGAACTGAGAAACAATAAACAAATATTCCTCGTTAGCTCAGTCGGTAGAGCGTTCGGCTGTTAACCGAAATGTCGTAAGTTCGAGTCTTACACGAGGAGCCAAAAAAAGTACCTAACAATTCGTTAGGTACTTTTTTTTAGTTTATTATTTATAAAGGCATTACTTATTTAGTCTATGTAAAGAATTATGAATGTTATTGACGTATATAAGCAGTTGATTTATAATGAATTTGGAAGAGAAAAAGCTAGAAGAACTTTAGTATTTAATTATATTTGTGTATTAAAATATTTCGAATTTATTATTTTAGAAAGAGAGATTTATATGAAAAAGGTAATTTTTGTTATTTTAACGATAGTTGTAATATTAAGTGTAATCATTTTTGGAATAAGTTTAAATAGAAAAGAGAATACAAAAGATAATAAAGACCAAAAACAATATGAAGTTACTGAACAAAAAACGAAAGATAATAAATTTACATATAAATATGAAGCTTTTGTGCCAAGCTTTGTAAGTTCTGATAATCAACAATATGATTTTACTATGGATATGAAGTATAAAGATAATATATATCACAGAAAGATAAATAATTATGATGAATATAAAGAAGTAAAAGAACGTTGGAATAATATTTTGGATATGACAGAAGAAGATTTTAAAACAAAATTTATGGTAATAACTGCGGTGGAAAATGTTAGTATGATTGGATTAGATGTTGATGAAATTGCTTGCGATAACAATAATTTATATATAGCTTTAAAACATACAATAAATAATGATTTTGATTCAAAGAAAAGTTGTATTTCATACATATTGTCCAGAGACTATGAAAGAGAAAATATAATTGTAACAAGAAATTTATTAGATGAAGAAAGAGATTACTCAGAAAATATGACAATTTCTAAAAGAGGTTCAACATCAGAAAACGAAGATTCAACTTATGAATATTCGTATGATGAAAAAAATGGATTAAGTCCTAAAAATTTTGTTGCTGAGAATTTTGTGATAAAAAAAGAGTGTCCAAATATAGATTTTTCTAATTGGAAAGATTTGGGTAATGATTATTATAGTTATGAATTTACATCAACAAGTAAATACTTAAAATTTGCAAATCAGTTTGGAGCTCCAATTGTTACTTGGTATGATATGAAAAATGCGTATGTTACAATTATTGTAAAAAAAGATAGTAATAGCTTAATAAAAGTAAATGATAGCATTGAAAATATTGATGGAAGTAATTATTTAAAAGTTTCTGACGGTGGATTTGTAGATTTGTCAGTAGAACCTAAATACATAGCTTGTGCAATAATATTACCAAATTATAGATTAAAAGATAAAAATAAAGTAATAATTGAATTTGCAAATGAAGAAAAATTAGATTCAGAATATTTTTGTACAAATGTAAATGTGTTACCAGCTGAAAACATGAGTAGTAAGATATCTGTATCTGAAGCAAGAAAAATAGCACAATATGGATTTGAAGAATCAGCTAAATCAGTAGCTAGTGAAGGCGCAAATGATAAAGATTCTGAAATTTGGGCAATAAAATCTGTACATCCTAATAATTACTTTTATTTAAATGAAGCTGATGGATATAGAAGCTTAATTTATACTGAGATTTCTAGAAATGCATATATAGTCACAAGAACAAATGATATGGGAAACGGCATTTCTGTGTATATCGATTGTACAACAGGATTAATTATTGGTGGAGAAGCATTTGGTGATTAAACATAATTAACTGAACTTTATTCTCAAATTGTAGCAATTAAATTAATAGAATGTAAATATAGTTAAATGTAATTCTGCAAAGTGAATGCTTAAAACGGAATTTCAAAAGATAATTAAAAAAATATGAAAAAAATGTAAAAAATTGTTGACTTTGGACTAGAAAGGTGCTAGAATACTAAACGGTCACTACTTACAGTAACCAAGCAAAATATTTGTACATTAAAATTTTAATAAA
>CAKPRG010000008.1 GCA_934182465.1 uncultured Clostridia bacterium
TCTTTAAGTTTCGAACTTAAAGATAGTTTTTGCTATATAAAAAAAGAGACTTTTTACAGTCTCTTTTTTTATATTTTTTAGTTATTTACTAAATTTTATATTATACCATCATATTGGAAATTTGCTGGTACTATATAAATATCTCCATTATCTATTTTTATTAAAATAGTTATAGTTTCAAATTCATATTTTTCAAATCTATCATCTTTAAAATATTTTGAATTCTTATCATATTCATATGTCGAACTATAATTTAAATCATTTATAAAATCTGACACAGAATATTCAAATTTATTTAAATTTTTAATTAAATTCTTTTTATCTCTTCTAAATTTATACTTTATCTTCATTTTCTATAACATTCCTAATAAATACTGCTATTTATTTTTCTTGCTCTAATATTTTGCCTATTTCTGTACGTAAGTCCTTATCTAATGTTTTAGTATAAATTTCACTTGTATAATAGAATTTTAATAAATTTAATAGTTCATTTTTTTCTTCGTTTGACAAAGTATAATTATAATATACATCTATACATTTTTCTAAGTACTCTCTTTGACTTGAAGTAAAATCTAATTGAATTTTGTGATTGCTTCTTTTTTTAGCTAATTCTATTTCATTTGATACTCTTATTAATAAATCATCAACATATTCTTTTCCATATATCTCTCCTAAAGCATTTATCATATTATCATCTCCTCGTAGTATCGCATATCCTACACCTAGATTTTTTTGCTTTGGAGGCGTTATTAATAAATTTACACATATTATAAAGACTAATACAATAATAAAAATACATATATCTACGCAATTTCTCTTTACAAATTTCTTATAATTCATATTTTACCTCATTAATCAAATATAAAATCACCTTATATAAAAATTACTTTCTAGCACTATTTTATACTATCTTTCTACAAAATTCAACAATTGATATTTACTATTTTTTCTTCTTCTAAATTTTTTATATTGAATTAATTTAATATTTTTAATTATTGTAATTAAGGACTGTTTTATTTTTTTCGAATTTTATTTCAACTCTTTCATATAATATATAAATAATTGTTTAAAGGAGATTTTTTATGTGTGGAATTGTTGGAATTGTAAATTATAATGAAAATATTTCTAATCAATATTCAATTTTAAGAAATATGACAAAAACTTTAAAAAGACGTGGTCCTGATGAAGAAGGCTTTTTCTTTTCTAAAAATGTAAATCTTGGACATAGAAGATTAAGTGTTATAGATATTGAAAATGGAAAACAACCTATGAGTTTTACTTATAACGATGCTACTTATACTATTGTATATAATGGTCAAATTTACAATACTGCTGAATTAAAAGCAGAACTTATAAAAAATGGATTCACTTTTAAAGGTCATTCTGATACAGAAATTTTATTAAAATCATTTATATTGTATGGAAAAAATATATGTAATCACTTAAATGGAATTTTTGCTTTTGCTATTTATAATGACAAAACTAATGAACTTTTTATTGCTAGAGACCAGTTTGGAATAAAACCTCTATACTATTCTTTTACAGAAAATAATTTTATATTTGCTTCTGAAATCAAAGCTATTTTAGAGCATCCTAATATTACTGCAAAATTAGATAAAACAGGAATATCTGAATTATTTGGAATTGGTCCAAGTCATACACCAGGATACACTCCATTTAAAAATATTTTTGAATTAGAACCAGCTCATTTTCTTTCTATTACACCAGAAAAAATTCAAAAAACTGAATATTGGAAAATTAAAACAAAAAAGCATACGGATAATCTAGAAGAAACTTGTGAAAAAATTAGATATTTAATTGATGATTCTGTAAAAAAACAATTAGTATCAGATGTTCCACTATGCACTTTACTTTCAGGTGGATTAGATTCTAGTATTATTACTGCAATTGCTAGTAAATATTACAAAGAAAACTATAATTCTAAACTGCATACTTTTTCTGTAGATTATAAAGATCAAGAAAAATATTTTGTCAAAAACGATTTTCAACCTAATTCAGATAATTATTTTATAGAATTAATGGTTAAAGAATTTGATACTATTCATCATAAAATAGTTATTGATAGTCCCGAATTATTTAAAGCTCTAGAAGATGCTATGATTGCACGTGATTTTCCTGGAATGGCTGATGTTGACTCATCTTACTTATTATTTTTTAAGAATGTAAAAAAAGATGCGACAGTTGCTTTATCTGGTGAATGTTCAGATGAAATATTTGGTGGATATCCTTGGTATTTCAGGAAAGATGCATTAGAGTGCAATACTTTTCCTTGGTCACTTGCTATATCTGAAAGACAAAATATTTTAAATCCAGATATTAGTAAACAAATTGATTTAGAAAATTATATTAACAAACGATATTTAGATAGTATAAATAAAATTGAGTATCTTCCTAATGAATCAGAAACAGATAAATTAGAACGAAAATTAATTTATTTAACTTCAAATTGGTTTATGCAAACACTTTTAGACAGAACTGATAGAATGTGTATGTACAATGGTTTTGAAGTACGTGTCCCTTTTTGCGATATACGACTTGTAGAATATTTATGGAATATTCCTTGGGAAATGAAAGCTTATAAAGGAAGAGAAAAAGGTTTACTAAGGCATGCAATGGAAGGAATCTTGCCAGAAGAGATAATTTACAGAAAGAAAAGTCCATACCCTAAAACTCACAATCCTTCATACTTAAATATTGTAAAAGACAAATTATCTGAAATTATGAAAGATAACAATAGTCCTATACATTCTCTACTTAATACCCAATATATAAATGAAATTATTGAAACTGATGGCAAAGCTTTTTCTAGACCTTGGTTTGGTCAATTAATGACTGGTCCTCAACTTATGGCTTATTTGATTCAAGTAAATATGTGGCTTGAAAGATATCAGCCTGAAATTGAAATATAAGTTTAAAAAGAGGTTCAATATTAGAGAACCTCTTCTTTGTTTCTTATGTGTTCTTTAAATTCTTTGTTTCAATTACTAACTCATCAAAATCCGAAATATAATTTTGGTCTTGTATAACTCTATATTTCTTGTACTCGTCTAATGCCAACTTATCCGCTATTTCTCTTTTTATTTTTCCATTATCTTTTAAAATATTATATTCATTTATTTTTAAGAATACTTCTAATTTTTCTTTCCATTCTTTCATTGAAATAATTTTTCCTAGTTTCACTTGTCTTTCTGCGTAATCAAGGTACATTGATACCAAATTATTTAGTTCTGTAATTTCTTCTTGTGATAGGTAATTTTTTGCTATTGTTACATCTGTTTCAAGTATTTTTCCATCTGGCGCATTTTTCCAAATTGTTAGTCCCATATTCTCCTTTTTACTATCCACCCTATTATAAATTATTTCAGGAGCAGTCATTCCAGTAATTGCAAAGTGTAACTTATTTTGAACATTTTTATAAAATTCCTGTGTTGTTTCACTAGTTTTATCATAATCAAAACTGCATTCTTTATATATATCTGTTATTTTTTGATAAAATCTTCTTTCACTTGCTCTAATTTCTTTTATTTTTACTAATAATTCATCAAAGTAATCTTTTCCAAATTTAGGTCCATTTTTTAGCATTTCACTATTAACAACAAAACCTTTTTTTATATATTCTTTTAATGTTTTGGTTGCCCATATTCTGAAATCTGTTGCTTCTTTTGAATTTACTCTGTATCCTACAGCTATAATTGCGTCAAGGCTGTAAAAATTTGTATTATATTTTTTCCCATCTGAAGCAGTTACTCTAATTTTTTGAGTAACTGCTTCTTGTTCTAATTCCTCTGTTTTAAAAATGTTTTGTAAATGATATGTAATATTATTTTCTGCTACATTAAATAATTTAGACATTGACTTTTGAGTTAACCAGAAATCTTCTTCATTATATAAAACTTCTACTGATACGTTTTCATTATTTTGGCTTTGGTAAATAATTAAATCTTTTAAATTTTCGATATTATTCAACTTTGATCACAACCTTTATTTCTACATCAAAACTTTTGTTTGTATTTTATATTATATTACACAACTTGTCAATAGATTGTAATGTATTTTCATAATTCTCGTCTAATTCATAGAATTATCTTTTATATATGTTCCATTAGATAACTCTATATAACCCGTACCAGATCCAATACCTAATTTACTCATATTTTTTGTATTCTGATATTCTAAAATTGTTACACTTTTTTCATCTCTTATCAGGTAATTATTATGTTTTCCTCCTCTACTTGCGCTTGAACTTATATAATTATCAATTCCTTGAACTGTATCTTCTTTAAATAATTCTTTAAAAAATTGTACATATCTGTATTCTCTTTTATTCCAAAATATATCATACTTATATATTTTTCTTAAAGTTCCTTTTTGACAATAAATTTCTAGTTGATTTTCTCCATTTCTATATTCTGTACCATCTGTATACTTATTTCCATTATATGCATATATTTTTGCTTGTTCAGAAACTTTTACATTTCCACCTTGTCCAGCAATACCACCATCACCACCTTGTGAATTCCAATCTGAACATTGGCTTCCTTGTCCACCAATATATGCAAAAGTTTCTGGATTGCTTAAATAATTGCCTGAAGTTCTTCCAGAAGAAAAATATGCTCCACCAGTTCCATAAAATGGAGTTAAATTAGCAGTAAGTCCATTATCAGCTCTTGCAATTTCTGGTTGCCCACAGCCTCCTGTATATCCTCCACCACCAGAAGCATGATCTCCACCTCCGGCCTCCGGCTCCTCCGCCACCAATACCTGCAGCAGGATAGCCTCCACCTCCAGTTCCAGCATATGCATTTGTTCCTGGAACAGACGCTCCACCAGCACCTCCGTACGCATATACGGTAACAGAATTATATATATTTATATTTCCACAATCTTCTCCACTTTCTCCATCATGTCCAGATCCTATCATCTCATTTGAAATATCTCCATTTGCATTGCCGCCTTTTCCTCCGTTGCCACCAATTCCAGCTCCAGCACCTCCTCCGGCCACCTCCGCCAGTATTGCTGTCTCCAGTTCCATATGTACCATTACCATTTGAAGCATTGCCTCCATAAGAAACTAAAGTACCTGTGCCATACATATTCAATGTTGAATTTTTTGAAACTCTTATTCCAGCTTTACCACCAGATCCACCTTTAGCATTCCAATCGGTTGCCTTTTCTCCCTCTTCAGCAAAAGATGATTGCACTTTTACATTTCCATATATATACAAATTCAAAGTTGCTCCATCTTCTAATTCTATAGCACTTCTTCCAGGATACTCTTTATTATCAATTTCCATATCTCCTAAAATTTTAATTGTTACCGGCTCTCCTGCTGGAATTTTAAAGTTAAAGTTTTTTCCATTTACTTTATCTAAAATAACATAATTGTCTCCTGCGTTAATTTCCACATTACCACTTGTAATATTATCTGGTGTTACTATAAAGTTTTTTTCATTATCATTATTATTAAACGAATCAGATAATTTATTTTTTATTTTATAAAAACTTCCTTCTTCTTCTATTTCATAATATACATTTTCATATTTTACAATTAAATTATCTGTATATAAGTAATCATCAATTTTATGTTCATCTTTCAATTTTCCTAAATAATTAGTAATTCCATTTGTTTGGCCTAAAAAACTACTTGAATTATATTCATATAATATATATTCTAAATCTTCTCTTCTTTTACTTTCTTCTTGCGTTGCTTTTGCACTCTGTGCTTGTGTTATTATTCCGTTATCACCTATTGTTGCATTCAAACTTACACCAGCTAAAATTAACATTATTATAATTGAAATTACTAAAGCTATTAATGTAATACCAGTTTGAAATGATTTTCTTTCGTTCATTTGTGTTTTTCCTCCTATGTTTTTTATAAAATGTTAGGAGAAATATTTTATATTTAATTTTATTTCATCACAGTAAAATTATAATTAATTAAATTTGCAAAACTTACTGTAAATCAATTAAAATATTAATATTTCCCCCTTTAAAATCCATAAAAAACAAATTGTCTAATTAAAGCTATTTTCATAACTTCGTCTAATGACTTTTGCTTTTCTTTTTTGAAAGAAAACCATTTCAAAACTTTCTTTTATTCTATTTTTATGGATTTTCTTTAATTCCGATACTTAAAGAAAAAGCAAAAAGACATGAAACAGTATATATTACTATACTTTCATGTCTTTTTTTATTTTATATTTTATAATCTTTAATATATATTCTTTTTCATACTTTATTATCGCAATCTTCATTTTTTATTTAATATGAAGATTGTTCCATTCGCACTCACAAAGCTCGTTTAATCACTTACGTGGTATTTCAAAGCAATATATATCAAGTATTTGCAAGATACTTATTTTCAGTAATTTATAATCAATATAGTGAATTTATAATATTAATTATTGACAAAAATTTAGCATAATGATAGAATTTTAACAAATAAAAACAATCTTTAATTATCGGAATTAAAGGTTGTTTTTTTGCATTTATTAATTATTTATTTTTATCAAATTTATTACTCCTTCATAAGCAGGTGCTGAAACTTCTTCTGGTATTCCATTTTCTAATGTATCTCTTATAGAAAAATGAACATGTCCAGCAATCACATAAAATACATTATACTCTTTTGATAAAATCATATCTATAGTGTTTAAAGTTGTTTCATCTGTTTTTGCTCCACCATTTTTTCCAATTGTTGAATTTCTATTTCTAATTTTAACTGTTTCATCAGCAATATACTGTGTAGCAATTGGTACATGTAGCATTACGATTGTCGGCTTTTTCTTTTCCAACACATTTTTTACTTTTTCCATAGCACTTTCTGAAATTTTGTTAGTTCCATCATCTATTGCCAAAATAATCAAATCTTCATATTCTAAATATGAAACTTCCGTATCTTGCATCAATTCATTAAATTTAGGAATATATTTTTCTTTAGTCTCTTTTGATTGATAATTCCATGAAAAAGTCCAATCATGATTTCCAAATGTATATAAATATTTAGTCTTTAAATTATTTAAGTTTTCTTTCAAGAATTTCAAATTTGAATCTGCTGGTGTATCTAATATATCTCCACCTAGTAACAAAGCATCTGCATTTTTATTATTAGTATAATTTACAATTTCTTTAAATATTGAATCAGATTTTACTTTGTTTTTATTTAAATTTGTAAAAGCATTATTTCTTTCAATTAATGCTTGTCTAATTTTTTCATCTTTTTCATTTTCATCTTCTACACTTGCATGTAAATCTGTAATATATACAAATTGATATTTGTTTTTTATATTGTCATTTTTTATATCTAATGTGTTAATCCCTGTTATATTTTCCGTATTATATTCTGGATCTTTATATTCTTTTTTGCTTTCTCCAAAAAATATTACAGAAACTGTAGTAATTATTAATATTAGAACTATAGCTAATAGTACAGCTGTTACAATCTTCTTTTTCATTATCAATTCCATTTCTTTCTTAAAACTTTTTTTCTGCCTTCTTATTTTTAAACAATAATGCTTGATTAAATTTTTCAAGAATTTAGTTATTTAGTCTACTAACATATAATTGTGCTCATTCAAAAATCTATGTAATAAATATAAAGTTTATAAAATTATTCATTTTAAAATCTATAAATACCACTAAAACCTTCAAGATATACTTGAAGGCTTATAGTAGATTTATTTTATAATTATTTCATTAAATATTCTGGGTGTGCTAAATACCAATCTATTGTTTTTACGATACCATCTTCAAATTTTGTTTTTGGAAGCCATCCAAGTTCATTATGTATTTTTGTAGGATCTATAGCATATCTATAGTCATGTCCTTTTCTGTCTTCAACAAATGAAATTAATGATTCTGGTTTATCTAATCTCTTTAATATTAATTTAACGATTTCGATATTTCTCTTTTCATTATGTCCACCAATATTGTATCTTTCACCTTTTTTACCATTATGTAAAACTAAGTCTATAGCTTCACAATGATCTTCTACAAATAACCAATCTCTGATGTTTAATCCTTCACCATATACTGGTAATTTTTCATCTTTTAAAGCTAAAGAAATCATGTGTGGAATTAATTTTTCATGATGTTGGTATGGTCCATAGTTATTTGAACAGTTTGTTACACAAACATTCATTTTATATGTTTCGCAATAAGCTAATGCGATTAAATCTGATGATGCTTTTGAAGCTGAATATGGGCTGTTTGGTTGAATTGGAGATTTTTCTGTAAAATATCCTTCTTCACCTAAAGTTCCATATACTTCGTCTGTTGAAACATGAACAAATCTGTTTTCGCTTCCTTCACCCCAAACTTGTTTTGCTGCTTCTAATAATGTATGTGTACCAAGTACATTAGTTTGAGTAAATATAAATGGTGTTTTTATACTGTTGTCAACATGTGATTCTGCTGCAAAGTGAACAACTGCATCTATATTGTATTTTTTATATGTTTCTTTTACAAATTCAAAATCACAAATATCTCCTTGAACAAATGTAATTTTATCTTTTATATTTTTTAAATTTTCTAAATTTCCTGCATATGTTAATTTATCAAATATAATAAAATTATATTTTCCTTCATATTTTTTTACCATTAATTCTGCAAAGTTTGCTCCTATAAAACCTGCAGCACCTGTAATCATAATGTTTTTCATTTTTTATTCCCCTTTAAAATTATTTCATTAAATTACTTATTGAAAAGTAATAATATATTTTTCATATTTATATCACAATTTTTCTTATATTTCAACTTTTAAATAATTCTATTTTAAATTTTCAAATAAATTTGTTTTCTTTAATTCAGCTAAAGTTGGCCATTTTCCATCTTTTTCTGATGTTAAATATTCTTCTGGTTTCATTCCTTTTACTTCTGGCCATTCAATTCCAATTTCTGGATCATCCCATTTTAATCCACCTTCTGCTGAATGATTATATATATCATCACATTTATAAGCAAATTCTGCTTCATCAGATAATACTAAAAATCCATGTGCAAATCCTCTTGGAATCATAAACATTCTTTTATTTTCTTCTGAGATTATAACACCTTCCCATTTTCCATAAGTTTCACTTCCTGGTCTTAAATCTACAGCAACATCAAATACTTCACCTTTTAAACATCTTACAAGTTTAGCTTGTGTATTTTCTTTTTGGAAATGTAAACCTCTTAAAACACCCTTTTTTGATTTTGATTGATTATCTTGTACAAAATCATTTGTAATTCCTATTTCTTCAAAATCTGGTTTACTATATGTTTCCATAAAGTATCCTCTGTTATCTCCAAAAACTGTTGGTTCTATTATATATACACCTTCAATACTTGTGTCTATTCTTTTAAATTTTCCCATTTTAAAATTTTCCTTTCTTTATATAATTAAATGTTGAATTTATCAAAAACTATCCATTTTAAACAATAAAGTCTTTAAAATAATGATAATTAATAATAAATCAGAAAATAAATTTATGCTATTGTTTTAATATCTTGTAAAAAGACGGATTTTTCCTTTTGGATTTATTTCCGTCTTTTATTGTATACTAATTAAATATTATTAAATAAATCACTATGATAAATATCACTATAGTTTTGAACATTTTCATTTAATACTTTTTTCAAATATTTACCATAATCAGTTTTTTTGTATTTTGTTGCATGTTCTTCTAATTTTGCTTTATCAATCCATTCGTTTTTATAAGCAATTTCTTCTAGACAAGCAATTTGTACACCTTGTCTTAATTCGATAGCTTTAACAAAATCAGCTGCATCTCCTAATCTGTCTGGTGTTCCTGTATCAAACCAAGCATATCCATTTCCTAATGGTAAAACTTGTAATTCTCCATTTTCCATATATACTTTATTTACATCTGTAATTTCTAATTCTCCTCTTTCAGAAGGTTTGATATTTTTAGCAATTTCTACAACTTTATTATCATAGAAATAAATTCCTGGAACTGCTAAATTTGATTTTGGTACAGATGGTTTTTCTTCAATTGAAATAGCTTTTCCTGTTTTGTCTATTTCAACAACACCATAAGATGTTGGATCTGCTACTTGATATCCAAATATAATTCCACCTTTTTTCAAATTGCTTGCTGCTTTTAAAATTCTTTCAATTCTAGAACCATAAATCATGTTATCTCCTAAAATTAAAGCAACATTATCATCTCCAATAAAGTCTGCTCCTAATATAAAAGCATCTGCAAGTCCAACTGGTTTTTCTTGAACTTTGTATTCTAATTTCATTCCATAATCAGATCCATCTCCTAAAAGATCTTTAAATGCTGGTAAGTGTTTTGGTGTTGAAATAATTAATACTTCTCTAATTCCAGCCATCATTAATGTTGATAATGGATAATAAATCATTGGTTTATCATATACTGGTAACATTTGTTTTGATACTGCTAAAGTAATTGGATATAATCTTGTAGCACTACCACCTGCTAAAATAATTCCTTTCATTTCTAAAATCCTCCTATTTTAATTCTTCTTTTAAATATTCTGCTAAAGCTTCTTCCCAAGGTTTTGGATTAATTCCAATCTTGTGTAATTTTTCTTTTGATAATTGACTGTTTGTTGGTCTATCACTAGATTGTGGATACATTTCTTTGTATTCTTTTGAAGTGATTGCATTTACTTTTGTACTAATATTTGCTAATTCAAATATTTTTCTTGTGAATTTACACCATGTTGTAAATCCTTCGTTTGTTGAATGATAAATTCCATATTCTGGTTCTTTTTCCATAATTGATTCTATAATGTTGCATAAAGTTGTTGTTGTTGTTGGACTTCCATGTTGATCATCTACAACACTTATTTCATCTTTTTCTTTTGATAAACGAAGCATTGTTTTTACAAAGTTTTTGCCTCCAATACCATATAACCATGCAGTTCTTAATATATAATATTTTTCTGCTTTTGCTGCATTTTGTTCTCCAACTAATTTTGTTCTTCCATAAGCACTTACTGGATTTGGTTCCATATCTTCTGTATAAGCTTGTTCTACTGGTAAATTTCCAGCAAATACATAATCTGTACTAATATGAATAAATGTAGCATCTACTGATTTTGCTGCATCTGCAATATTTCCAACTGCAGTTCCGTTTACTGCTAATGCTAAATCTTCTTTAACTTCACAAGCGTCTACATTTGTAAAAGCTGCACAGTTAATTACAAAATATGGATTAACTTCTTTTGCTTTTGCAAAAACTGCATCTCTATCACATATATCTAAAGTTTCAAGTGTAGTTCCTGTAACTTCATATTTTTTTTCTAATCTTTCTTTTAATTCTCCACCAAGCATACCATCTGCTCCGATTAATAAAACCTTTTTCATTTTTTCCTCCAAATTATAAGTTTTTCTCTTTTCTTTTGATATCGCCATTATATCACACAAGCTCTATTTGTCAAAGGGTTTGATAAATTTTACACAAAGTTTTCACATACAAAACACAAAAAGAAAGTGAACTTAAAATCACTTTCTTTAATTATGCGTATATCTAACATTCAAATTTTATCAATTATACTAGTGTTTTTGTTAATTTACTCATTGTCTATTATTTGACTAACATAAGTATAAATTTTAAAACATTATAGGAATTCCTATAATAGTCATTAATGCAAGGAACCATAATGATACTTTTTTGTATTTCTTGTCTGTATAACAAAGCATTAAAAAACTTTCTAGTGTGAAAACTACTGTAAATAAATAGTCATATGCTCTAGCAGAATATTTAGAAGCATGTGGCACAAAGAAATTTAAAATTATTAATAATAAAGTTATTCTAATAGCTGATGTAAAGCTAATTGCCTCTTCTTCAACATTTGCATACATATACAAAAATACATATATATTGGCAATAGCAACTCCAAGTGTTACATCTTTAACAGATACTAAACTTAGTCCTGTAATAATATTTATTATATTTGGCAAATTTACCATTGAATATATAAATTCTAATGCAATTACACAAATCATTGGAAATAAAAATTCTTCATGCTTTTCTTTTTTGTATAAATATACCATTGCTAATATTATTGGAACTGGGAAAACAGATAACATACTTACAAAATTGTAATTTGTTCCCGAATCTTTATATGGTAACAAAAAATTATAAACATAACTAAAATTATATGTTAAACCATTTCCAATTTTTGCTGTATTGTATACTTCGTATGCTTGTGAGAATAATCCTGTTATTCTTTCTACTACACAACATATTGTTATTATTAGTACAAATAAAACAATAGCAATAATACAATTCTTTAAGGTTATTTTATATTTTTTCTTATTTTTTATAAAAATCCAAATAGCTAATGCTAAAAATACATATCCAAAAGCAATTTCTAAAGATAAATCAAAAGTAAATAAATATGCAAGTATTGAAATAAAAATTCCTAATACATATAATGCTTTTTTCATATTTTTTTCTTTTAAATTATCATTTTTTGAAACTTCTGAATCAGTTAATTTATTTAAAAATATAAGGAAAATTTCTCCAAATGTAATAACATCAAAATTCATCACGCCAGATAAAACTGCAGATGATAAACATATTATTACTGTTCCCCATTTAGAAACAACTTTATCTTGATTTGTTAATTGTTTCAAAAAAACATTTGTAGCAACTATAAAAGCTATTAATCTAGTACAAAAAAATCCTTGTTTCCAAAAAGAAAATTTTATGCATAAAATATCAAATATAAATGCAATTATAGTAAAAATAGCTATCAAATATTTAGTATCGATTTTTTTCTTTTGCTTTTCCATTTTTTAATCCCTTCTATTACTAAACTTATTTGTATTTTACCATATAAAATTTTTTATTACCACAAAAATTTTATTTTTATAAAAATACTATACTTTTCAACTTTTTTTGAATATAATATAAATGCAAAATAAATAATATAATTATATTAATTATTATATTTCCTTAAATAAAAGGAGAACATTATGAAAACATATAAATTTGCTTTAGTAGGTGCTACTGGACTAGTTGGAAGAACTGCAATAAAAGTTTTAGAAGAATACAATTTACCAATTTCAGAAATTGCATTTTTTGCTTCTGAACGTTCAGCTGGCAGTAAAATTAAATTTAATGGAAAGGATTACACTGTTAGAGAATTAGTTGATACATCTTTTGATGAAGGTTTCGATTTTGCTATTTTCTCTGCTGGATCTGATGTAGCCAAACATTTTGCACCAATCGCTGCTTCTAAAGGATGCGTTGTAGTTGATAATAGTAGTGCTTTTAGAATGGAAGATAATATTCCATTAGTTGTACCAGAAGTTAATAGTGAAGAAATAAAAAATAATCATGGTATTATTGCTAATCCAAATTGCTCTACTATTCAAGCAGTAGTTCCATTAAAAGTTTTAGACGACAAATACAAAATTAAAAGAATTGTATATTCTACTTATCAAGCTGTATCCGGTGCAGGTCAAAAAGGTGTTGATGATTTACAAAATGGATTAAAAGGTGAATCTCCAAAAAAATTCCCTTATCAAATTGTAAACAATTGCTTGCCACATATTGATGTATTTTTAAACAATGGATACACTAAAGAAGAAATGAAAATGGTAAATGAAACAAGAAAAATTTTAAAAAGACCAGATTTAAAAATAACAGCAACAGCAGTTCGTGTTCCTGTTATTAATTCACATAGTGAATCTATAAATGTTGAATTTGAAAATGATTTTGACTTAAATGAACTTGTCGAGACTTTAAAAAATGCAGAAGGAATTGTTGTAGTAGATAATCCAGAAAAAAATAGTTATCCTCTTGCAACACAAGCTTCTGGACATAATGAAGTTTTTGTTGGTAGAATTAGAAGAGATGAAAGTGTGCCTTATGGTATAAACTTCTGGGACGTAGCAGATAATATTAGAAAAGGCGCTGCTGCAAATGCTGTTCAAATAGTAAAAAAATTAATTGAATTTGATAAATAATTTATGTATTATGATTGTTTGCCATTTTATATTTGGGTGACTTTTAAAATTTATTTTTTATAGTGATTTTATGATAGTAAAAGTCTTTATCAATAAAACAAGAAAAACAGGGCGAAAGTGAAAAATAAATTTCTACTTTCGCCCTGTTTTTTCTTATACATAATCCAAAGTTAGCCTTTATCTCACGTTTGCGAAAAATTTATCCAGTAACATTCTATATGCCTCTAAAAGTTGCCATGGTACTTTCGGACACCACTGCTGAGACGGATCTTCTTTTCGTAGCCATAGTATTGAACTTGTATATATATCTATAAATACACAGCAAGCCATATACTGTAACTTTCTTGAATCATTTTTAGGTACTTCTGCATATTGTTCCATAATACAATCATAAAAAACTATTTTGTCTTCAAAGAATTTTAATTGTTCATATATTCTCCTGATTTCTTTCAGTTCTTTGCCTTCTTTAGGATTTATTTTGAAAGTAATTTTTCCTATTTCGTCATTTTTGTGATATAAAGCTTTTATTCCCAATGTAATTAATTGTTGAAATTCCTCACAAAACTTTGCACAATTGAATTTTTTTACTTTTTCTAACTCTTCACTTAAAGCTTTTTCTCTGATTGATTTTCCTATTCTTTGAATATGCTTTTCAAATTCTTCAGTTATTTCAGATTTATTAATCTCTTTACATAATTTTTTTGCTCTATAATAAATCCTACCATAATCAGATAATAATGCATATACCAAAATAGCCTCATTGTATTTAAAATATCCAGCAATTCCCAATGTTATAGCTTCACATTCTCTGAGTTCAACACCATTTTCATAGCCTTTTTCTCTTCCTTTTTCATACCCCTCATAAAATTGCAGTTTCATTTCTTCAGTATCCCAGCAAATCCGATTAAAGATTTTTTGATTTTCATAATCTAGCTCTTCATAATAACTTATCAAATCTTCAATAGTACTGTTAATTTTTTCGATTTTTTTCATCTTTAGTAACCTCCTTAATTAAGTTTGGTATTTTATTTATTGCTTTTTATATTATATCAGTATTTTAATTTTATGTCAACTTTATATCATTTATTATTGACTAACATTTGAATATATTTCCAATGGGTTTGGATTATAATCAGGATTATCTATATACATTTGTAATCCACTCTCTTCAGTACTATTCGCTATTATTTCTCCTGTTATTTCGTTTTTTATATAATATACTCCATTTTCATCATCATATTGTACTTCACTAATTGTATTTTGAGGCTGATTATTTTGTTTTTTATTTTTTACTATTACCAATACTGATATAATCAATATTAATGCAATAACTATTAATATTATTACTTTTTTGTCTTTCATTTCAAACAAATTTCCTTTCAAAATTTTCTTCTACTTTAGAATTATCAAATCTAATATCTTCTATTCTTACTTATGTAAATTACTTAAATATACAACAACAATATTAATTTTATTCTTTATAACTTGTCCATTTTAAACTTTTCAACTCATCTGTAGAACCTGTTGTAAAATTATTTCCAGAAATATCTAAATCTCTTAATCCTGCATTATATAGTTTCTTAAGTGTTTCAACATTATTATGTCCACCTACAGTTGTTGTTTGTATAATATTGTTAGCTAAATTTAAAGATTTGTAATTAACAACATTGTTAATTATTGTACTTTCTAAAACAGTTAAATCACTAATATTGTTTCCTTTTAAATTTATATCTGTAATATTTTTTAAATCTTTTATAAATGAAATATCCGAAAAATTATTATTTGGTATAAGTAATTTTTGTATAGAAATATTTTTATTTATATCTTCTATGTAAGCAACTTTTGAATTAGATAAATTTAAGTTAATAAGTTTTAAACTATTATTTAACCCCAAAATTTTATTAGTTTTTATTTCTGAAATTACAAGTTCTTTTAATTCTGCTTGATTTCCTAAATTACAATTAGTTACTTTATCTGCACCAATTAATCGTATTTTTTCTAAATTAGTATCATAATTTGATAAATCAAAATTATTTATACTAAGTGCATGAGCAGCATTTATTATATCAAATGTTAAATTTTTCAAATTACTATAATTAAAATTTGATAAAAAATTACAATTACTAGGTCCACCTCTCATAAATACTAATTCTGAAAGAATATTGTTTATTGGTAAAGTATTTAAAGTTCTACTAACATTTTCATTTGTTCCATATCTAAAAGATATCTTCTTTAGGTTTATGCATTTACTAATATCAAACAAGTAATTTCCAGCACTATAAACTGTTAAATTTTCTAAATTACTTGGAAATTTAACAGCACAATTAGCAAAAGTTTGATAATACACTTTCAATCCAGTACAATTACTTAAATCTAACATTCCATAAACATTATTTGAAAAAGTATTTGAATTCGAAAATTTAGTAATTTCACTGCAATTGTTAAAATTATATTCATCCATATTTCCAAGTGGTATAAATCCTGCACAATCCCATCCATTTACACTAATATTACTTTCAGAGCAACCATATTCATTTCGTTGTGATATTCTATTTATTGTCTTTTGAATTTTACTTATTTCTGTACTTGTATTATCAATAATCAAAGTTCTTAAATTGATTGCATATTTTTCAAGATTGCTTAAGTTTACTAGTTCTTTACTTGTGTCTCTTATATCTAATTCTATTAATTGAGTAACTTTATCTTGTCCTACAAAATTTATTGTTTTCAAATTTTTACATCCATTTAAACTTAATGCTTTTAATCCTGTCATTGTGCTTAATATTTCTTGCAATTTTTCATCAGTCAAATTTGAATTTCCACTTAAATTTAATTTAGTAACATTTGTTTTATTTTTTAACGAATTTATTTCATCTGAATCATCTGTTAATCCTAAATTTGAATAATCATAAGATGTCAATGTTGAAAAATATATATTATATTTTGATGGTATAGTATAATTACTGCCACAGTTTTGTAATATATGAGTAGTTGGATCTGCTAAGGCATCTCTTACTTCTGTTCCTATCATTTTTTCGTTACGAATTAAATATAATTTTTTTATTCCTGTACAAGTTCCCAATGTTATAACATGTTCTAAATTAGTATTACCTTGTAACTCTAAATATCTTAATTTTATATTATCATTTAATGCTGTTATATCTGTTAAATTACATTCACATGCAATTATATAATCCATATTTCTAGCATCTTCTAAACCACTTAATGATTGTAACCTTGAATTTAATTTTATGGTAATATATTTTAAATTTATGTTTCCTTTTAATCCTTGAATACTTTGTAAATCACATCTCTGAGCAAATACATAAACTAAACTTGTATGATTCTCTAAACCATCTAAATTTATTAATTTTTTATTGCACATTAAATCTATTTCATAAATGTTGGTAAAATCTTTTAAACCTTCTATACCGCTAAAAGAATTATTATTCAAATATAAATATTTTATACGACTTTTTATACTATCTGATATTTTTGTTAAAGCACTTATATCTGTCAAATTACTTTTATTATTTGCATTATATTGAAATTTATTATTTGGATCACCTGTATCCAGTGAATAAGTATTTTCTATCATGTCTGTATTTCCAACTATTCCAAAATACTCTACTTTATTCAATTCTGTTGCATTTGCTAAGCCGTTTCCTAAATTATTTACTTGTGCATTTGCATCTGCTTCGCTCATTGATGGTGGTAAATATAAATACAAATATTGCAAATCTAATACTGTTGCAAGTTTTGAATAATCATTTACTTTACAATTTTTAAAATAAACATAATATAATAATGTACAATTTTGCAATCCATCTAAATCATTTAAATTTAAATTGCTTAATGTTACGGTTTTTTATGAACTTAATTCTGATAATCCGGATATTGATGTTATATTGTGTTTACTTCCATCTAATTCTACATTTTTTAATTTTGAAGCATCACCAACTGTAACTCCATCTTCTCCAACTGTTACACCTACTGATGCTAAAGCCTCTGTTATTGCTGATTTCATTTCTGCATCTTGATTTATTTTCTTTAATGGTGTATTTGGATCTAATTCAGTATTATCTAATGTTCCAAGTGCACTATCTGTTCCACTTTCACAATAATATACTTTTAAATCTGGTGTTACTCCATATACATCTTGAAGTCTTATATATTTTAAATATTCTGTTGTATCTCCACCTTTTAGTTGATTTTTCACATCATCTGGTAATTCTTGTTTATTTATTAAATAATACATTTTGCCATCATATGTTATATAATTTTTTGTTCCATCTTTTAGACATAAATTTCCTAACTTTGATGATAGCAATTCTATTTTACTTGTATAATTTTCTGTTTCATCATAATATTTAACATATTCTGTTTGCAAGTATTCTTCCAAAGCTACTATACTCTGCATATATGTTGCATTCTGTGCTTGAGTAATTATTCCATTATCTCCAATAGTTACATTTAAACTTACACCTGCTAAAATCATCATTACTATAATTGAAATTACTAACGCTATTAATGTGATACCAGACTGTTTGCTTTTTTTTAAACTTTTACTTCTACATTGCTTAAAATTATCCAAAGATATAATATTATCTGATTTCAAATTTTTTTGTGTTTTTTCTTTATTTTGAATAATGCTTTGAAATAATTTTCTTTCGTTCATTTGTGTTTTTCCTCCTATGTTTTTTATAATTGTTAAGGAGAAATATATTTTTATATCTCTCCTTTTAATCCATAAAAAACAAATTGTCTAATTTTCAGTTACTTATCATGTAACTTTGTCTAATGACTTTTGCTTTTTCTTGAAAGAAAACCATTTCAAAACTTTCTCTTTTTTATTTTTATGGATTTTCTTTAATTACGAGAATTAAAGAAAATCTAAAAAGACATGAAGTAGTATATATTATTATACTTTCATGTCTTTTTAATTTATTATTTTATATTTATTTTTAAAAAAATTATTATTTATTTTGTTGACTTAAACCTAAGTAAATGGTAGAATTTTATTAAATAGAAAAAGTCTTTAATTCTCGTAATTAAAGACTTTTTAATATTAGCAATATTGCTTTAAAAATTCAGATATTTGATTAGCTAAAGCATCTTCTTTTTCGTAATATCCATGGTCTGCTCCATCTATATAATTTATATCTTTATTTGGATTTTTTATTTTTTCATTCATCATTTTTACTAGTTTTTCTGCTGATTGTTCTATCATTTCATTAGTATTACCCCATCTCATAAATAATGGTATTTCTATATTGTTTAATTCTTCAAATTCATATAAATCATTGTGGTATTTAGCAAAATCTATATTTTCATTATATTTTGCATATTTCAAATATGTTTGTATAGATACTGGATGTATAAAACTTTTGGGTGGCATTATATCAAACACTCTACCCTCTTCTTCTTTTGCATTTGCATAATTTAGATATTCTTCAAATTTATCTCCTTGATAAATTTTTAAAGCTCTAGGTACATCTACTAGTGAATTTAAAATTATTCCTTTTATACTTTCTAATAATTTGCTCGCCTCTTCTGTAGAAATTTCATTAATACTTATTTTATTTTCTTTAACTTCTTTTAATTTATTGTAAGTATATACTATTTTTGTACAACCTAAACTATGTCCTTCTAATATAATATTTTTGTATCCAAGTTCAAATACTTTTCTCATGGCACCAACTATATCAAACAAACCATCTTCTGGATTTTCATAAGAAGTTCCTGCTAAAAATTTTGCTTTTCCTTTTTCTGTTTTACTTATAGCATATTTAACAAGTTCACTTCCTCTATTGTTGAAAAAGAAAAAATCAAATCCTATTTTTTCCACTTCTTCTGCTATTTTTCTTTCTCTTTTTCTAAAGCAATTACTGCTCATACCATTTACTGAAATAACAATTTTATCTTTATTATTTCCATATATCATTCCATTCAATTCTACACCATCTGCAGAATCAAAATCTATTAAATCAACGTTCATATACTTCTCCTATCCTAGTAATATGATTTGATTATACCAACAATAATTGCTTTTTTCAAATAAAATTTAAAAATATATTTATTCCTTATAACTATTCCATTTTAAAGATTTTATTTTTGATGTATCAGAAAAATTATTTCCAGATATATCAATATTTCTTAGTCCTGCTTTATATAAATTTTCTATTATCTCTATGTTATTGATATTTAATGTTGCTCCATCTATCGAAATATTTGAATTATTTTCCAATAGATTATTTGCTAAATTCAAATTATTTAATTTGATATTTCCTTTTTCTAATAATTTTGATAAATAATACAAATTAGAAATTGAATTATTTGAAACATTTAAATCTGTCATATTATTCATATTCTCAATTCCTTTTAAATTTGAAAGTTTAGCATTTGAACATTCTAAATTTTGCATAGTAGTAATATTTGTTAATGGTTCTAAAGAATTTACTAAACTATTATTAGCAGAAAATTTAATTAATGTATTATTATTTCTCAAAGCCTCTAGATTTTGCACTTTTGTATAATCTAAATTTAACTTTTCTAAATTAATTAATTTATCAAATGTCTCTATTGTTTGAAATGAAGTACAACTCCTTAATGATAAATTAGTAATATTGCTTACTTCTGATTTAATATTAATGTTAGTCAAATTGCCACTTGTATATAAATCTATAGATTTAACCTTTGTATATTTCAAATTATCAAAATTATTTAACTCTTTATCTTTTATATCCATACAACTAAAACTTGAAAGATTAGTTGCTTTACTGATTTTCTTTAAAATTTCATCCATTGAAACATTTTTACTAGTCCAACTAATACCTATTGAAGTTAATCCCTCGCAGTTAGTTAAGTCTGGCATTGAACTACTTGCATCTAGTTTTATACTTTTACAATTACTAGGAATTACAAATTTAACATCATAGCCTCTCGTACCAACAGATTGCAATTTTGTACAATTTGATAAATCTATTTCTGTGTTTCCCATACCAATATCTGGTCTTACATAATTTTGAAAATATACTATATTCGTACAATTTTTAAATTGTGATAACAATACTTTATTTGAAATTACAATTCCACTATTTTGAGAAACTCCAACTGCATCTTTTTCTATAAAAGTATATTGATTTCCTCTAGAATATTGACTTACATTATTTATTGTATTTTGAATACTAGTTATATCTATATTCGAATTATCTATAAATAAACAGCCCAATTTTATTTTCTTATTATTAACTAAATTTTCTAGTACAGATAAATCACTAATACCTGTACCTCTCAAATCTAATTGTGAAATATTGGTTAACTTATTTACAAATTCTAAACTTGTTGCTTGTGATACATTATATAAAGAAACACATTCTAACTTTGTTAATGTCGCTAAAATTTCCTCTATTTTTGTATTACTCAAATCTGGATTTCCTGTAAGTTTTATTCCTTTTATATTAGTTTTTCCTCTCAATAATTCTAAGTCACCATCTGTCAAATTTGAGTTTGTCAAATCTACTTTTTCTTGATTTAAAAATAAAAGTCCATATTTACCATCTAAAGAATAATTTACTCCACATTGTTTTATTATATTTTGAAATTCTACACTAGATAATACAGTTTCATCTAGTGCTGTGTTTCCACCTAAATATAAATTATTTATTTTACTACAAACTTTTATTGAGTCTATTTTACTTAAATCTTTATTATTTTCTAATTGCAAATATGTTAAATTTTTACTTTGTGTTAAAGATTCTATATCCATTATTTTTGAATTTTTTACATCTAATACATTCAATTTTTCACTTGCTAATCCATTAATGCTTTTAATATTAGAAGTATTAAATATAGCCGATTCTATATTATTGCATCCTGTTAATCCTTCTATACTTTCAATTGTAGTATTTTGAGCTATTAGATATTTTATAGTAGAATGATTTTCTAAACCAGCCAAATTTATTAAGCTTCTATTATTCATAATATCTAGTTCTTCTATACTAGAAAAATTTTTCAATCCTTCAACACTACTTATTCTGTTATTATTCATATAAATAACTTTTATACTAGATTTTATATTATTTGCAACTTTATCCAAACTTGATATATCAGTCACATTATTATCAACATTTGAACTATATGAATATTTTCCATTTGTATTATCATAACTAAATTCATTTCTAGCATTAATAAATTCTTCTGTTCCAAAAATTCCAAAATACTCTAATTTGTTTAAATTCGTTGCATTCGATAATCCTAAACTTAATTTTTCAATTTGGCCATTGCTATCGGCTTCACTAAAATTTCTATCAAACTTCAAAAATAATTTTTGTAAATCTAATACTGTTCCTAATTTTTCATAGCCGTTTGAATCAGTCAACTTAGAATTAATAAAATAAATTTGTTTTAGCATATTACATGATTCTATTCCATCTAAATTTGGAATTGTAAGATTTTTTAAAGTTAGTTCTTGCAATACAATTAATTCTGAAATTCCATTCAAGTTTGTTATATTGCTTTTAGTACCATCTAAAGTTAAACTTTTTAAATTAGTTACATTTCCAACAGTTACTCCTTTTTCACCAACTGTAATCCCTATTTCTGCTAAAGCTGAACTAATTGCAGATTTTAATTCTGCATTATTATTAATTTTATTTAACGGTGTTTCTGGATCAATTTGCAAATCTTCAGCATTTCCCATTATATTTTCTGAACCAGATTTACAATAATAAACTTTTAAATCACTTGTTATTCCATATACATCTTGCAATCTTATATATTTAGCATATTCATTCGTGTCTCCACCCTTCAATTGTTTTTTCACGTCATCTGGTAAAACTGATTTATTTATTAAGTAATATATTTTACCATTATATGTTATGTAGTTTTTACTTCCATCTTTCAAAAACAAATTACTATTCTTATTTGACAATAATTCAACTTTGTTTGGAAATTCATTTGTTTCATCATAATATTTTACATACTCTGTTTGCATATATTCTTCCAATGCTGCTATACTTTGCATATATGTTGCATTTTGCGCTTGAGTTATTATTCCATTATCACCAATAGTTGCATTCAAACTTACTCCAGCTAAAATTAACATCACAATTATTGAAATTACTAAAGCAATTAGTGTTATACCATTTGTACTTTTAAACTTAAATGTTTTATAATTTTTTTCAAAATTTACTTGCATTTTTTCATTTTTTACTTTTTCTCTTTTAGTAATGCTTTGAAATAATTTTCTTTCGTTCATTTGTATGTTTTCCTCCTATGTTTTTTATAAAATGTTAGGAGAAATACTTTATATTTAATCTCATCACAACAAATTTACATTTAATACAATTTGCAAAATTTACTATAAATTTAATTAAATTATCTATATTTCCCCTTTTTAATCCATAAAAAACAAATTGTCAGATTAAAAACTATTAAATATAGCTTTTGTCTAATGACTTTTGCTTTTCTTTGAAAGAAAACCATTTCAAAACTTTCTTTATTCTATTTTTATGGATTTTCTTTAATTCTCCTAATTAAAGAAAACAATAAAAGACATGAAAGTAGTATTCTTTATATACTTTCATGTCTTTTTTGTTTATTATTTTATATTGATTTTTGAAAAATATTATTTATTTTATTGACTTAAAATCCAGTAAATGATAGAATTTTATCAAATAAAAGCAATCTTTAATTAGGAGAATTAAAGGTTGTTTTTTATTAAATATTAAAGATACAAAAATATTAATTCTTGTATCTTTTTTTGTTTAAATCATTCACTCATTCTAGTATCAATTGGATTTGGATTATAACCTGGATTATCAATATAAATTTGTAATCCTGTTTCGTCTATACTATTTGCTATTATCTCTCCTGTTACTTCATTTTCTATATAATATATTCCATTTTCATTATCATATTGTATATTATTATCTGTACTTGTTATTTGTTTATTTTGCTTTTGATTTTTTACAAATATTAATAACAATATAATTAAAATTAGTACAATTAAACTTAAAATTTTTATTCTTTTTTCTTTCATTAATATTCCTCGTATAATGTAAATTATTTATTATACGAAATTCCTCCTTATTTACTGTTCATTATTCTTTATAGCTGGTCCAATTTAAAGACTTTAGTTCATCTGTTGAACCTGATGTAAAATTATTTCCAGAAATATCCAAAGTTCTTAATCCTGCATCATATAATTTTCTTAAAGTTTCTATATTACTTTTTCCATTAATAGTTATTGTTTGTAAAGAATTTTGAGATAAATCTAAATTAGAAAATTTTATTTTTCCATTTTCTATTATATTTGCTAATGGTGATATATCAGAAATTGTATTTTGACTTAATGTTATTTTCTTCAAATTTTTTAAAGTTGATAATTCGGAAATATCAGAAATTTTATTGTTACTTAGTTCAAGTGTTTCTAGTTTGGTAAGTTTTGATATTCCAGACAAATCTGAGATACTACAATTTTTTAGTTGTAAATTAGTTAAATTTGTTAGATTTTCAACTCCTTTTAAAACTTCACTATTTCCTCCACCATTTCCTATAATCACTTCTAAATTTTTAAAATCTTTTAATGATTCAAAAGTGCCTTTAGCTCTATGCGAATTACTAACTCCTGTTCCTTCCATATAAATTGTTGTCAATGTTTGTTTTGCTTTTACTAAATATTTATCTAATAAACTTAAATCATTATTGCCAAATCCTATATGTATCTCTGTTAATGGTGCATTTCCTAATGTTTTCAAACTGTTTTCATAATATAGTGCACTTTGCCAACTTATATAAATACTAGTCAATTCAGTACATCTACTAAAATCTCCTGTTGAAGATGCATATACTCTAGCATTTTTTACTTTTGAAGGCAATATCCAAGTATCTCTTGTTCCTAACAAATCTACATTAATTAAAGATGTCATACCAGTCAAATCTACCGTTATACCGTTTTTAGTAACATCTTCAAGCGATTGTGCATTACTCGTAAAAGTCGTTACTTTATTACATTTTGAAAAATCAAATCCATCTCCACAAATAATTAATCCTCTATTATTTCCATTTATAATCTCTGTTCCTGTTATGCAAGATTTTCTATAGGTACCACTTATTACATTGCTAGAAAAATTATTTAAAACATTTTGAATTTTACTAAAATCTATTTTATTATTCGAAACTACTAAAGTATGTATCTTCTTTCCTTTTGCCTCTAAAATTTCCAAATCTGCAATTCCGGTATCACGGATATCTAATTCTCCTAATTTATTATTATCTGAAAAGTTTTGCAAAAAATCCAATTTACTAATATTGGCAATTTTTCCTATAGATAATTCTTCCAATCCTGTTAATGTTGAAAGCAAATAACGAATATATAAATCATTTGCTTCTTCCATACTTTCAATTTGAGAATCAGCTAAATTTGATATCTCACTTGAAGAATATCCTTTCCATTTTTTTATTACTTCTTTTTCAGATTCTGATAAATCTAAATTTTTTTCTATTTTATTCAAATCTTCACTCGTTAAACTACCTTTTTTTAAATGAATTCCTATTCTTGAATTTCCTAATTCAACATTATTAGCTAATCTTAAAAAAGTAATATTGCTTTTATTTTTTAAAGCATTTATTTCTTCTGAATAATCTGTAAATCCAGAACTTGCATAATTATAAGATGTAACATTTGTAAAATATTTTAAATACTTATTTGGTAATGTATAATTATTTCCACACTGTCTTATTACATTTTCTATTTCTTGTACAGAATTTATTTGCATATTATCATTGCTCGCTAAATATAATTCTCTTATATTAACACAATTTTTTATATAGCTAACATTTCCAAGATTTACATTATTCTGCAAAGCTACATAAGTCAAACCAATCAAATTTTGCAATGAACTTATATCTGTTAAATTACAATTCTGTGCATACAACTTAGACATATTAATATTATTTTCTATTCCGACTAAATTACTTAAATTGCTATTATCATGTACTGATAATATTAATAAATTTTGTACTGTAGACAAATTGCTTATATCATTCAAATTACAATTTTGCAAAGCCAAATATTTTAACGCACTATGCTCTGCTAAACCTTTTAAAGCTTGCAATTGACTATTACTCATTAAATCTAATTCATAAATATTTTTATAATCTTCCAAAAATTCTATGCTATCTATTTTGTTACATGGCATATAAACATATTTTATGCTTTGTTTTATATTGTCAGATATATTTTTTAGTGGTTCTCCATTTGTGAAATTACTTATTTGATTTGAAATATATTTTTCAACATTAAACTGTGTATTTTCATCTTTAGTACTATAAGCATGTTTTCTTTCAAAAAAAGCTGTATCACCAGAAATACCAAAATATTCTAATTTATTCATTTCTGTTGCATTTGCTAAACCATTACCTAAATTTGCTACTTGTGCATTTGCATCTGATTTGCTCATTGTTGGTGGCAAGTATAAATATAAATATTGTAAATCTAATACAGTTGCTAATTTTGAATAATCATTTATTTTACAATTTTTAAAATACACATAATATAATAAAGTACAATTTTGTAAACCATCTAAATTTTCTAAATTCACATTATTTAAGGTTAAAGTTTTTAATGAAGTTAACTCTGATATAGATTCTATTGAATTTATATTGTGTTTACTTCCATCGATTGTTAAATCTTTTAATTTTGAAACATCACCTACTGTTACTCCATTTTCACCAACTGTTACACCTACTGATGCTAAAGCTTCTGTTATTGCTGATTTCATTTCTGCATCTTGATTTATTTTCTTTAAAGGTGTATTTGGATCTAATTCGGTGCTATCTAGCGTGCCGAGTGCATTATCTGTTCCACTTTCGCAATAATATACTTTTAAGTCTGGTGTTACTCCATACACATCTTGAAGTCTTATATATTTTAAATATTCTGTTGTGTCTCCACCTTTTAATTGGTTCTTTACTTCATCTGGTAATGCTTGTTTATTTATTAAATAGTACATTTTACCATCATAAGTTATATAATTTTTTGTTCCATCTTTTAAACATAAATTATTTAATTTTGATGATAGTAATTCTATTTTACTCGTATACCCTTCTGTTTCGTCATAATATTTTACATATTCCGTTTGTAAATATTCTTCTAAAGCAGCAATACTTTGCATATATGTTGCATTTTGTGCTTGAGTTATTATTCCATTATCTCCTATTGTTGCATTTAAGCTTACACCTGCTAAAATCAACATTACAATTATTGAAATCACTAGAGTTATTAGCGTAATACCTTTTGTACTTTTAAACTTAAATGTTTTATAATTTTTTTCAAAATTCACTTGCACTTTTTCATTTTTTATTTTTTCTTTTTTAGTAATGCTTTGAAATAATTTTCTTTCGTTCATTTGTATGTTTTCCTCCTATGTTTTTTATAAAATGTTAGGAGAAATATTTTTATATTTAATCTCATTACAGCAAATTTACATTTAATACAATTTGCAAAATTTACTATAAATTTAACTAAATTATCTATATTTCCCCTTTTAAATCCATAAAAAACAAATTGTCAGATTAAAAACTATTAAATATAGCTTTGTCTAATGACTTTTGCTTTTCTTTGAAAGAAAACCATTTCAAAACTTTCTTTATTATATTTTTATGGATTTTCTTTAATTACTGGAATTAAAGAAAAATAAAAAAAGCATGAATTAGTATATATCTATATACTTTCATGCTTTTTTGTTTATTAGTTAATATTGATTTTTGAAAAAATATTATTTATTTTGTTGACTTGAAATCCAGTAAATGATAGAATTTTATCAAATATTAAAAGTCTTTAATTCCAGTAATTAAAGACTTTTTTATGTAATAGGAAGTTTAGAGCGCTTCCTATTATAAAAAAAGACATGAACACTATATGTTTTATATATTCATGTCTTTTCAATTATAAAAATTTATACCTAATAGCTTTATTTTTTATTATTCCAGTTTAGAATTTGATTATTAAAAGTTTCATTTTCCTCAATCTCAATGATATCTTCTGGTTTCTTTTTCTTCATGAAATTAATTTTTCTTTTTTCTTTTGGTGTAGCAGCTTTTGACTGTGCCAAAGCTTCATCAACAGTCAAAGTTTTTTCATAGTCGATAATATTTTTCAAAGGTAATTTATAAATTCCCTCTACATACATATCTTTTTTTAATACACCATTATATCTTACATATTCTAAATATTTTTCTATAATTTTTCTATCTTTTTTAGGATATAATTCAATATCTTTATCTATATATTGGTATCTCCAAATTATATGTCTTTCATATGAATCGAAAGGCATATTGTTTAAATTTTCATAACCAAATTCAATTTTAAATTGATAGTTTTCAATTGAAATAACTATATTACTCCAAATTTTTCTTCTACGTTTTATCAAACTATCTCTCAAAGATTTTATTGTATTATATAAATCTGTTATAAACTTAGAATATTCTTCTTCATCTATATCAAATAAAGATGGAATTTCATAGCAATTTACTGGTTTCTTTTTTATAATTCCTTTAGGAAAGTAATAAAAATACATTTCACCTTTTGGTCTTCCAAGTGGAACATCAATAATAGAAGTATACAAATATATACTTTCCCATTTTTCTGGAATTATATAGAACAATTTCTTTTGTATTTCTGAATAAATTAATTTCTCCTCTGGTAAGCTTATCATAAAAATCTCCTATTAATCTTCTAATAAACTTTCTCCTGTCATTTCTGCTGGCTTATCTAGTCCCATAATATCTAACATTGTTGGTGCTAAATCTGCTAAACGACCTTCTTTCAATTTTTTATTTAAACCGATCATTGCAAGTGGTACAGGATTTGTTGTATGAGCTGTATGTGGTTCACCTGTTTTGTAATCAATCATTTGCTCACAATTTCCATGATCTGCTGTTATTAATAAAACACCATTTACATCATTAATTGCATCTACAACTCTTTTTACACATTTATCAATTGCTTCTAATGCTTTTATTGCTGCTTCTATACTTCCTGTATGACCTACCATATCTGGGTTTGCAAAGTTTAGTATTATAGCATCATATTTTTTAGATTCAATTGCTTCTACAACTTTATCTGTTACTTCATAAGCACTCATTTCTGGTTTCATATCATAAGTTTCAACTTTTGGTGAAGGAACTAATATTCTATCTTCTCCAGGATATTGTTTTTCTTCTCCACCATTAAAGAAAAATGTTACATGAGCATATTTTTCTGTTTCTGCAATTCTTAATTGTGTTAATCCTTTTTTGCTAATATATTCTCCAAATGTATTTCTAATTTCTTCTTTTTTAAATGCAATTTCAACATTTGGCATTGTTTCGTCATAAGGTGTCATGCATACGAAAAATGTTTTTTTGTATTCTCTTTCAAATCCATCAAAGTTTGGATCAACTATACTTCTAGTAATTTCTCTTGCTCTGTCTGGTCTAAAGTTAAAGAAAATTACTGAATCGTTTTCTTCGATAGTTGTTAGAGGTTCACCATTTTTGTTTGTAATAACTGTTGGAACTACAAATTCATCAAATACTTCTTTTTGATATGATTCTTCTATTGCTGTTGTTGCACTTGTTGCTTTTTCACCTTTTCCACAAGCAACTGCTTCATAAGCTTTTTGAACCCTTTGCCATCTTTTATCTCTATCCATTGCATAGAATCTTCCTGATAAAGATGCTATTTTTCCAACACCTTTTTCTGCCATTTTAGCTTCTAATTCAGCAATATAATTTTCTGCTGATGCTGGTGGTGTATCTCTTCCATCTAAGAAACAATGTACAAAAACATTTTCAAAATCTTTTCTTTTTGCAAGTTCTAATAGACCATATAAGTGACGGTTGTGACTATGTACACCACCATCTGAAACTAAGCCCATAATGTGTAATTTTGAATTATTTTTCTTACAATTCTCTATTGCAGCTACAAATTCAGGATTACTAAAGAAATCACCATCTTCAATTGCTTTTGTAATTTTAGCTAAATCTTGATACACAATTCTTCCTGCACCTATATTTGTATGACCAACTTCTGAATTTCCCATTTGACCTTCTGGTAATCCAACATCTTTACCACTAGTATGGATTATGGTATTAGGATTTTCAGATAATAAATTTCTTAGATAAGGAATGTTGGCTAATTTTACTGCATTTCCCTCTGGTTTTTCATTAATTCCAAAACCATCTAAAATCATTAACATTGTTGTTTTTTTATCCATTTTTTCGCTCCTTTTACTTTCGCTTAAATTCATTTGTAGAATTTTAGTTAATTGTTTCTATTTTTATTACTTCTTTTATTTCTATACATATTATTGTTCATCATATTTAACAATTTTTGAAAATTCTTCTGGTTTTAAGCTAGCTCCACCAACTAATCCACCATCTATATCGCTACAAGCAAATAATTCTTTTGCATTTGAAGATTTAACACTTCCACCATATTGAATAATTACTTCTTCTGCAATATCTTCACCATATATAGAAGCTATTTCTTTTCTAATTGCTTTGATGCTATTGTTTGCATCTTCAGAAGTTGCTGTTTTTCCAGTTCCAATAGCCCAAATTGGTTCATAAGCTATAATTATTCCTTTTACTTGTTCTTTTGTTAATCCTTCTAAAGCTAATTTTGTTTGAGTTGTGATAATTTCTTCAGTTTTACCACTTTCTCTTTGTTCTAATGTTTCTCCAACACAAACGATTGGTTTTAATTCGTTTTCTAAAGCAGCTTTTATTTTTTTATTAACAGTTTCATCTGTTTCTGCAAAGTATTGTCTTCTTTCTGAGTGTCCTATTATTACATATTCTACTCCAATAGATTTTAGCATTTTTGCTGAGATTTCTCCTGTATAAGCTCCTTTTTCTTCAAAATGAACATTTTGTGCTCCTATTTTTATGTTTGTATTTTGTGCATTCATTAAACAGTAAAATAAATCTGTATAAGGAACACATAAAATTACTTCTGCTTTTGCATCTTTTACAAGTGGTTCAAAAGCTTGAATGTACTCAATTGCTTCATTTGGAAGCATATTCATTTTCCAATTTCCTGCAATAACTTTTCTACGCATAATAATCATTCTCCTTTCTCTTTTTGTACATTTTTATTTTGTTTTAAATTCATAAAAGTTCTTAATTTATCAAATATAGCATCATATTTTTCTACAAGGCTATTTTCGTAAGGTAATCTTGTCATACTATTAGAGATAAAACCAATACTATCATCATAATTTAACCAACCTTTGTTAATTGCTTCTCTTCCATCTATTGCAATTTCACTTTGATTTTTCACTTTTAATGCATAACAACTAACAAAACATTTCAAATTTTTTCTATTAGTTTCATCTTCTAAATTAGTATAATCAACATCCATTTTCCCTAAATATTGAATATTTCTAGCTACTGATTCTGGGATATTCAATTCTTCTCCAAGTTCTCTAACCATGCCTTGAATCGGTACTTCTCCACTTCTTACATGACCTGAACACAAATCTAATTTACCTGGATCTAGAAATCTTTTTCCTCTTTTTTCAAATAATATTTTGTTTGATTCTTGATCTACAACAAAACAAGTACAACATTTTATCCAAGGTATATCTCCATTAAGAGAATAATACTCTTTTTTAGAGATAGTACCTATTTTAATTCCTTCTTTTGTATATATATCAATCATTTCTGCCATAAATTCTAGTTCCTATTCTATTATTATTTATCTTGTAAAGCTTCTATTCCTGGTAATTTCTTTCCTTCTAAGAATTCTAGTGAAGCTCCTCCACCTGTTGATATATGTGTGAATTTTTCTGCTAATCCTGCTTTTTCAACAGCAGCTGCTGAATCTCCACCACCAACGATTGTTACAGCATCTAAATCAGCTAATATTTTAGCAATTGAGTTTGTTCCAATTGCGAATTGATCAAATTCAAATAATCCAACTGGTCCATTCCAAATTACTGTTTTTGCTTTCTTTAATTCTTCTGAATATAAAGCTATTGTTTCTGCACCAATGTCAAATCCTTCCCATCCATCTGGAATTTCTGTAAATTTAACAGTTTTGCTTTCTGTATCTTTGCTAAATTCTTTTCCTACTTTTGTATCTATTGGAAGCATGAATTTAACACCTTTAGATTTTGCTTTTTCCATTAATTCTTTTGCTAAATCTAATTTGTCTTCTTCGCAAATTGAATTTCCTACAGAATATCCCATTGCTTTAAAGAATGTATAAGCCATAGCTCCACCAATCATTAAAACATCTACTTTTTCAAGTAAAGCTTCTATAACTCCGATTTTATCTGAAACTTTTCTTCCTCCTAAAATAGCCATAAATGGTCTTTCTGGATTTTCTAAAGCTGATCCCATAAAGTTTAATTCTTTTTCAATTAAGAATCCAGATACTGCTGGTAAAAAGCTTGCAACACCTGTTGTTGAGCTATGTGCTCTGTGTGCTGTTCCAAAAGCATCATTTACATATACTTCTGCTAAAGAAGCAAATTTCTTTGATAATTCTTCATCATTTTTTTCTTCACCTGGTTCAAATCTAACGTTTTCCAAAAGCATTACTTCTCCTTCTTTTAAAGCCTCTGCTTTCGCTTTTGCATCTTCACCAACAACATCTTTTGCTAAAGTAACTTCTTGTCCTAATAATCTAGAAAGTTCTTTTGCAACAATGTCTAATGAAAATTCTGGTTTTACTTCTCCCTTTGGTCTACCTAAATGAGAACATAATATAACTTTGGCATTATTTTCAATTAAATATTTAATTGTTGGTAATGCTGCTACAATTCTTCTATTATCTGTTATTACTCTATTTTCATCATAAGGTACATTAAAATCACATCTTACTAATACTTTTTTTCCTTTTACATCAATGTCTCTAACTGTTTTTTTGTTCATAAAATTTTCCATTCCTTTCTTTTTGTAAAGCATTTATATTATAATAAGTTTAAAGGACTATCTATAATATAAAATAGACTTTTAGGCAGGTCTAACCTGCCTAATTTCTTGACTATATTTATTTTTTCTATTTTTTAGAAATATATACAGCTAAGTCAACTAATTTGTTTGAATAACCCCATTCGTTATCATACCATGCAACTAATTTAACAAATGTATCTGTTAATTGGATACCTGCTGTTGCATCAAAAATTGATGTATGTTCATCATTAATGAAGTCTGAAGAAACAACTGCTTCATCTGTATATTCAACAATACCTTTCATTTCATTTTCTGATGCTCTTTTTACTTCTGCACAAATTTCTTCGTATGTTGCTGGTTGAGCTAAGTTACATGTTAAATCAACTACAGAAACATCTATTGTTGGTACTCTGAAAGACATACCTGTTAATTTTCCATTTAAAGTTGGGATAACTTTTCCTACTGCTTTAGCAGCACCTGTTGATGATGGTATAATGTTTGCAGAAGCTGCTCTACCACCTCTCCAGTCTTTTTTAGAAGCTCCATCAACTGTTTTTTGTGTAGCAGTTGTTGAGTGAACTGTTGTCATTAATCCTTCTTTAATTCCAAATTTATCATTGATAATTTTTGCTAAAGGAGCTAAACAGTTTGTTGTGCAAGATGCATTTGAAATAATGTTCATGCTTGGGTCATAAGTTTCGTTATTTACACCCATTACAAACATTGGAGCATCTTTTGAAGGTGCACTAATAATAACTTTTTTAGCACCTGCATCTATATGAGCTTGTGCTTTTTCTAATGTTGTGAAAACACCAGAACATTCTAATACATAATCCACATTTTCTGCTCCCCAAGGAATGTTGTGTGGATCCATTTCATTATATACTTTAATTTCTTTTCCATTAACTACTAATTTTCCATCTCTAGCTTCAACTTGTCCTTTGAATCTACCATGGATAGAATCAAATTTTGTCATATATGCCATATAATCTACTGCGATGAATGGATCGTTTATAGCAACTACTTCAATTTCTTCTTTATTTAAAGCAGCTTGAAACGCTAAAGTTCCAATTCTACCAAATCCGTTAATACCTATTCTTATTGACATAAAAATCCTCCAATTCTGATACTTCCTTTTTTTCTGAGTATCGTAAAAAATTTAGTCTATTTGACCAAAAACATTGTATAACAATTTTTAGCTGTTTGCAATACTTTTATTAAATTTTAGTTCATTGTACCAAATTTTTAAAAAACTTGTGTAAAGTTAGTTTAGCGTAATACTTTCTATAATTAATGTAATGCATTGTATTTCTTATTATAAAAAAGAGATAACAATTAAGACTACTAAATTTTAACAGTCTTATTGTCATCTCTATTATTTAACAATCTAATAATATTCAATATTAAATTATTTTTTTCTTCCAAATATTGTAATTTCTTGGAATAAGAAGTCATGTAGTTCTGGGAATTTAACTTCTTGGAATAAAAAGTCATGAACTTCTCCTAAAACTTTTTCTTCTTTTGGTGTTAGTTCAAGTACAATTGGTTTATTTAAATCTATTTCTTGAAATAAAAATCCTTTTACTTTTCCCCATAATCCTACTTCTGCAGGTAAATTGCTTCCAGCATTTTCGTTTAAATTATATTCTTTCATATTGTTTCCTCCTATGTATATCTCGAAACTATTTATATTATTTATACTATATATTCAAAATTAGTTCAATATATTTTTAAAATTTAATTATTAAGTTTTAATTACCAAAATGTTACATTTATTACATTTTATTATATATAACAAAATGTTTTTCAAAATTTTCATAAAACAAATAGTGTATATAAATAACAAATTTACTTCTCCAATTGTAAAAATAGTTTATATTTAAAGAATTACTTAATCAAAGTTCAAACTAATTAACTATTGAGCCTATTAGTTCTAAATCATCTCTTTCTTTTATTAAAACATTTTTTATTGTATTGCTTACATCTTTTTCTGTTTTTACTTTTATCATTAAGTAATTTGCAGTATGTCCTTTATAATATTCTCCATCTTTTTCTTCAAATAAAACTTTTACTTCTTTTCCAACATATTCATTTAAATATTGTTCTTCTATTTCATCTGACAAATTTAATAAAATTTTGCTTCTTTCTTCTTTTTTATCTCCTGAAACTTGATCTTTCATTTCAGCAGCTTTTGTACCTTTTCTTTCAGAATATTTAAAAATATGTGTTTTATAAAATCTTATTTTTTTCAAAAAATTATATGTTGTTTGAAATTCCTCTTCTGTTTCACCAGCAAATCCAACAATTATATCTGTTGTTAATATAACATCATTATATGTATTTCTTAATTTTTCAACAATTTCTTCAAATTGTTCTGCAGTATATCTTCTATTCATTCTTTTTAAAGTTTCTGTACAACCACTTTGAAGTGACAAATGAAAATGATGACATATTTTTTCTAACTTTTTTAATCTTTCAATTACTTCATCAGTAATCCATAATGGTTCTATTGACCCTAATCTTATTCTTTCAATTCCTTCAATTTGATTAATTTCTTCTAATAAATCAATTAATCCATATCCATTCTTAAAATCTTTTCCATAAGAAGCCACATGAATTCCAGTTATAACAACCTCTTTAATTCCTTTAGAAGCTATATCTTTAATTTCTTTTACAACATTTTCTGGATTTCTACTTCTTACTCTACCTCTTGCATAAGGAATTATACAATAAGAACAAAATCTATCACACCCATCTTGAACTTTTATAACTGCTCTTGTTTTTTCTGTATACGTTATATCTCCAAAATCTCCATATTTACTATTGTGTAAAACATCATCAATTGAAATTTCATTTCCATTTTTCAAGAAATTTTCTACATTTTCAACTATATTAACTTTTTCATTTGTTCCTAATGTAAAATCAATTTCTGGAATTTTATCTATTTCATTTTTTGCTACTTGAACATAACATCCTACTGCTACAACTACTGCGTTTTCATTTAATTCTTTTGCTCTTCTTAAAATTTGTCTTGATTTTCTATCTGACATATTCGTAACTGTGCATGTATTTACTATATATATGTCAGCTTTTTCATTAAAATCTACAATTTCATATCCAGCTTCTTGAAATTTTTGTATCATTCCATTTGTCTCATATTGATTTACTTTGCAACCGTAATGTATAAAAAGCTACTCTTTTTTTGCTATTATTTTCATTGTTTTTCATATTATTACTACCTTTCAGCGATTCTTGCTATTTTAAATTTTACCTTTTTTCCAAACTATTTATACTTATTTTTATTCGTTACATATTAATTATTAAGTAACTATTTTTTATTCTAAATATACTTCACATTATTTATTGTATTTTATTTTTTTATAATTTTCAATTTATATTTCGATATTATTTTAAAAAGAGAAGCCTTTTTAAAGCTTCCCTTTTTAGTGTATAAAATAAAGAATTTAATCTATAGCTTTCTTTTTTTATGCTCTATGCATTCTATCTAGTTTATCTAAATTATCTAATGCTTTTCCTGTTCCTATTGCAACACATGAAATAGCATCTTCTGCAATCATTACATTTATTCCTATTTTTTCTTGTAATAATTTGTCTAATCCATCTACCAAGCAACCTCCACCTGTCATATAAATACCTTTATCACTAATATCAGCTGAAAGCTCTGGTGGAGTTCTTTCTAGAACTGAATGTACTGCATCAACAATCATGTTGGCTGGTTCTTCTAATGCTTCCATAAGTTCACTTGAATAAACTGTTATTGTTTTTGGAAGTCCTGTAAATAAATCTCTTCCTCTAACATCCATTTCCATATCTTGAAATTTTGGATATACACAACCAATATTAACTTTTAGTTCTTCTGCAGTTCTTTCACCAATCATTACATTGTGTTTTTTCTTAATATATTTTACTATATATTCATCAAATTTATCTCCTGCAACTTTAATTGATGTACTTACAACAGATCCACCTAATGAAATAACAGCTATATCTGTTGTTCCACCACCAATATCTACAATCATATTTCCACATGGCTTAGATATATCTATTCCTGCACCAATAGCAGCTGCAATCGGTTCTTCTATTAAATATACTTTTCTTGCTCCTGCATTTGAAGCTGCATCTATTACAGCTTTTTTTTCTACTTCTGTTACTTGAGAAGGTATACATATCATTATTCTAGGTGCAAATAAAAATTTTCCACCTATTTTATTAATAAAATATTTAAGCATTCTTTCTGTAACAGTATAATCTGAAATAACACCATCTCTTAAAGGTCTTGTCGCTACAATGTTTCCTGGTGTTCTTCCAAGCATTCTTCTGGCTTCATGCCCTACTGCTAAAACTTCATTAGTTACATTATTTACAGCTACAACAGATGGTTCTCTCAAAACAATTCCTTTACCTTTTACATAAGCTATAACTGTAGCAGTTCCTAAATCTATTCCTATATCTTGTCCAAACATCAGCACTTCGTCCCTTCTAAATATTATTTTAATCTATATCAATGTTAATATTACATTTCCGTTACGATTATATTACACTTCTTCTAAAATATCAACCTTTTATATAAAAAAATAAAAACAAATCTGAAAAAATTATTTTCATTATATGTATAAAAACATTATCTTTTTATTTTATCAACAAATAATTTATTAAAACTTCAATTTTGGTTGTTATACTCGACCTTTTATGATATAATCCAACTGATTTTTAAAGATAGAATTTTTATTTAAATTAAATACTACTTATAAATTCAAGGATTTTAAATTTGTATAAAATATTTATCTAATATAATTTGAATACGCTTTACTACTCAATAACTTTACTAATTATATAAATATATTATTACTTATTTACTTCTTTAATAAAAAACTCACATAATTCTTTCTTTAAATAAGAACATATACGAAAGGATTCAAAATCATTATGAATATTATAAAAAAATATATAAAATATTTACCTATTTTTTTATTTTTATTTGTAGTTTCTATTAGTATTTATACTATTGGAAGCTCAAATTTATTTGCACCAGATGAATACAATTATTCAAATATTTATGATACAACTCAACCAATTACATCTTTTAGTGATTTAAGAATTTCTTTAGATGGATTTTATAATAATTGGACAGGTCGTATTTTAGTTCATGGTGCTATTCAATTATTTTTATGGCTTAATATAAATGCTTTTTATGTACTAAATGGAATTGTTTTTTCTTTATTTTTAATCGGTATTATCCGTTTATTTAAAAATAAAGTCACTATTTTAAATTTGTCAGTTTCATTATTCCTTATAATATTTTGTACTATGACTTTTTGTGAAAAATATATATGGGTTTCAGGAAGCTTAAACTATTTATGGCCTACATGTTTTATGTTATATACATTAGCTTTCTTTTATAATGGAATTATTAAAAAGAAAAAATACAATTTTATGCAAACAATACTATTTTGGATTTTAGCTTTTATTACTGGTTTTTCACAAGAAAATACAGCTTTTGTTACTGGATCTTTTATAATAGTATTAGTTTTAACAAATATAAAGTATTTGCTAAAACTTCCTTTAAAGGAAAAAATTTATTGGATTTTAAGTATTTTAATCTTTGGAATTGGTGCTATGCTTTTGATTTTCGCACCAGGTAATTTTGTAAGATTAAACTCAACATCTACTGAAAAACATTTATATATTATAAATACATTAAAAAATGTTTTTCATATTCAAAATTTAATTGTAATATATATTATTTTATTTATTGCTGTATTTTTAAAAGAAAAAAATGCTCAATCACAAGATTCTAAAAAAACTTTAACAGTTACATCTGAACAAATAAAATATGTTATTTTACCAAACATTATTGCTATTTTACCAATGTTCATACTTTCAGAATTTTACGATAGAGCAATGTTACCCTATGAAACTTTAATTTTAGCTGGAATTATTTATAGTTTAAGTACTTTGCTAAAAAATACTTCACCAAGAAGCAAAATTAATTTAGGAGCTACTGTAATTTTTACATTTTGCTCTTTATACCCATTATTTACTAATTATGCTTTTTGTGTAAAATATTTAAAACCTTACAAAAATCAATTTACTAATCAGATAGAAACACAAATTAGTAATGGAGCTTCTACTTTAGTAGTTAATAAATTTGAACATATATCTGATATTCCTGTTGGCAATATGATTTGTGAAAATTATCTTGATTCTTTATCAAATGATTTTAGAAATCAATTTGCTGCTAGATATTATCATGTTGCTGGAATTTATTGTGTGCCAACAGATTTTTGCCACATAGAAATTACTACAGATATTGAAACAACAGATAATTTCTATGTTGTTAATAAAGATAATGTTCCTCTAGCTTACAGATACATAAATTCAAAATATCCTGTTTCAAGTCTAGCAAATAAAATAATTTTTGAATTACCTATATCACAATTACCAAATGCCATTTTAGTTATTCCAGAAGAAATTCAAGAACATATTACCTCTATTGAATATCGTGAAGTTGGTAAGATTGAAACTCTAGATAAAAGTAATTTAAATTTTGGAGGTGCAGTTCTTGAAACTACAAAAAATTAATTTAAAATTAAATAAAATAGCAATAAATTTTATTGCTATTTTATCCACTATTATTTTAATATGTTTATCAATAAGCCTTGTTTTTATACAAGCAAACTTTAAAAATACAAATTATTTGGATTATCATGAAGGAATCTATTATACTTTAAAAAACATTCCTTTAACAATTTTGGGTGTATTAATTTTATTTGGTATTTTCTATTTTTTATATAATTTATGTAAAAAGATTAATACCAAAATTTTATTAATAATTTCATTAATAATTATTAGCTTATTCAGTATTTTTTGGGTAAACGCGATACAAGCACCTGTAAAAGCTGATCAAAAATTTGTATTAGCTTGTGCTATTGCATTAAAAAATAATGATTATCATTTTTTTGAAGAAGGTCAATATTTATTTATGCACCCTCTTCAACTTGGAATTGTTTATTTTTTAAGAATATTAATAATATTTAGTGAATCCCCTCTATTTATACAAAATATTAATATAATATTTACTTTATTTTGTTTTTATTTATTATACAAAATTTGTAAATTAATTTTCAATACAGAAAATAACATTAAAATGATTTTGTTATTGTTTCCAAGTTTTGTTGTATTGCCTATGTTATGTGTAATGGTTTATGGTAATATTTTTGGATTTACATTTGCACTTTTAGCACTATTTTTATTATTATATTATTATCAAAATAGAAAAATCAGGTATTTAGTACTAGCCTCTTTGTCTTTAACATTTTCGATAATATTAAAAAGTAATTATGAAATTATTTTAATTGCATTCATCATTTCTTTAATATTAGATTGTATAAACAAATTTGATTATAAAAACTTATTGATAATTCTTTTATCACTTATTTTATTTTTTACAAGTAATAGATTAATTATAAATTATACTGAACATGTAATAAAATCAGATGTAAATGAAGGTATTCCAATGATTGCTTATGTAGCAATGGGAATTGAACAACCTATCACTAGAAGTGCAGGCTGGTATAATGAAGGAAAAAATGTAGAAGCTATTTATAGTGATAATAATTACGATTTAGACTTAACAAAACAAGAAAGTACTGATATAATAAAAAGCAGAATTAAAGAATTTATTAATTCTCCAAAAAATTGTATTAAATTTTATGCAGACAAAATTTTTTCTACATGGTGTGAACCAAGTTTTCAAGGTATTTGGTCTGCTGAACCATTAGATGAATTTAATAATACATCTACTGAATACCAAAATTACTTATCTAATAATAAAATAATTATCAGCATTTTCCAAGGGAAATTACACACATTAATAAATTATTATTTAAGTATTTTTAATATATTAGTTTTTGGAACTGCTACATTAAGTACAATCTATAATATAAAAAAGCAGAAATTTGATTATAAAAATATTATTTTGCTACTTTGTTTCTTTGGTGGATTTTTATTCCATATCCTTTGGGAAACAAAATGTATTTATGTAATTCCTTTCTACTTTTTACTTCTTCCTTATTCAGCAGAAGGATTTACAATTATATTTGAATTGATAAATAAAAAATTAATGAATAAAAAAAATAATAAATTTACAAACAAAGAAAGGATTTAGTTATGGAAAAAATATCAGTTATAGTTTCATGTTTCAATGAAGAAAAAGCATTACCACTATTTTACGAAGAAATGGAAAAACAAACTAAAAATTTTGAAAATGTAGAATTTGAATATGTTTTTGTTAATGATGGTTCTTCAGATAAGACATTACAAGTTATGAAAGACTTAAGAAAAAAAGATCCTAAAGTTCGTTACGTATCTTTTTCAAGAAATTTTGGAAAAGAAGCTGCAATGTATGCAGGTCTTGAAGCTAGTACAGGTGATTTTGTTACATTAATGGATGCCGATTTACAAGATCCACCAGCATTATTAAAAGAAATGTATGATGCAATAAAAAATGAAGGATATGATATGGTTGGAACTAGAAGAGTTACTCGTAAAGGTGAACCACCTATTCGTAGTTTCTGTGCAAGAGTATTTTACAAATTAATTAATAAAATGTCTAAAGTTCAAATGGTAGATGGAGCTAGAGATTATATGTTAATGACAAGACAAGTAACTAACTCTATATTAGATTTAAAAGAATATAATCGTTATTCAAAAGGACTAGTTAGTTTTGTTGGATATAAAGTAAAATGGCTTGAATATGAAAATATTGAAAGAGTTGCTGGTGAAACAAAATGGTCATTTTGGAAATTATTTAAATATGCAATTGAAGGAATTACTGCATTTTCAACAACACCACTTATTTTCGCTTCATTTTTAGGAATTTTATTTTGTATAGTTTCATTCTTATTCATACTTGTTATAATTGCCAAAACAGTTATGTATGGAGATCCAACTAGTGGTTGGCCTTCTTTGGTATGTATTATATTTATGGTTAGTGGTATTCAATTATTCTCTCTTGGAATTATTGGTCAATACTTATCTAAAACATACTTAGAAGTAAAAAAACGTCCTATTTATATAGTGCGTGAAACAAGTGAAAATCCTAAAGAAGATTAATAATTTTAATTTATATGTCAAAAGAGGATATTGCAAATTTCAAATATCCTCTTTTTATTATTGTTATTTATATTAGAAAATATTTTTTAGTCTAAAACTATCTTTTTCATTTACATGTTCTAACCAAAACTTTGCTTCTACTATATTATCCAAAGCTTCATCATATTCATGATTAATTGAGTTTTCTTCTAAAATAACAATAGCATAACTTATTTTTTCTAATTCATCATGCTCTGCAAAAAAAGAAAGTTTTGCCTCTTCCTTAAACCAATCATCTTTTAATTTTTTTATTTTTTCATTAACTCCATCAACTTCTTTATCAATATTTTCTAAATTCTTTTTATCTATATCTTCTAGTTCATTCATTTCTTCTAAAGCTTGTCTTACTTCTTCACTTTCATCTTCCTCTTCTACTTTCTCTAAATTTTTCATTACATCATCTAATTGTCCAATTATTTTCTCTACACTTTTTTTAGATACACAATTTGTTATAAATTCTAAACTTCCTATAATAACTATTATTATAATCAGAATTAATATTTCACTTCGTATTCTTTTCACATTTCCTCCTTTTTCTGACAAAACATAGTATTATCACCATTTAGAACAACTACGAGTGCTTCCTCTGGTTTCATATTAAACTTTCCAACTTCTGTTTCTAACCATTTTCTGTTTTTTCCTAATTTTTTTAAATTTTCTTCCATTATTTTCCCATCAATTACTAGGTCATAAGCTATTCCTTCATATTTTGCATTTATATTAAAATCTTCTGGCTTTAAAGCTCTCTTCTCAGGCTTTTGTACAACACTTATTTGTCCACTTGTTTCTAATATTGCAAATTCTACATCACCTAAATTATTAATATTATTTACTCTAAGTCTTTCTTGTAATTCATTAATTGTAAAATTTTCCATTTTCATAGCATTTTCATCTATTTTTCCTCTGTAAATCAATATTCTTGGCTTACCACAAATTAACTCTCTCATTTTTATACTTTTTAAATTTATTAAAGAAATTGCAATATGCATAAATAACAATCCTAAAATTGGAATAAATCCATATAATAATGGTATACCAATTTCTGTCATTGGAGTTGCCGCTAAGTCTGCAATCATAATTGCTATAGCAAGTTCAAACGGCTGCATTTGCCCTATTTCTCTTTTTCCCATACATCTCATTACAATTAAAACAATAGTATATAAAATAATACTTTTTACAAAAATTAAAATCATTTTTTGATTCCTTTCTTTTATATGAATATTTTTTGCAAAAATTATTAAAATATACTTATATATTTATTTTTATTCTTCTATAACAAGAACAGATATTATAATGAATTAAAAAATTTTATTTATTTAAAATATTTGCTTATTGAAACCAAAGTGGACATTATGATAATTGCAAAAGACAAAATTTCTTGCAAATGTCCACGTCTTTGTTCATCGCGCCAAGTTTTTTTAAAAAAACTTGTGTGCATAGAACTATCTATTTTTTCAATATTTACGCAATTTATTTTCTAGAATAAAAATAAATGTATCTTTTAAAGGAAGGAGAAAACAATGGATAATAATCATAGTGATATACAATCTAATAACAATACTATGGGAACTGTTGGGCAAATCGTAGGAAGATTTATAGTTGCAGCAATTATACTTGGAATAACAGCTTTTTTTACACCTGGATTTTCAATCAACAACATTTGGTCTTTAGGTGTTGCTGCAATTGTTTTAACTGTTATGGATTATTTAATTGTTAAATTTACTGGTCTTCAAGCAATTGCATTTGGTAAAGGTTTTGTAGGTTTTGTTTTAGCAGTTATTACTTTATATGCAACTCAATTTTTTGTTGCTGGTTACTCTATTTCTTGGGTAGCTGCTATAATTGGAGCACTTATTTATGGTGTTATCGATTATATAATTCCAGGTGAGCAAAATCCTTAGTTAAATTTACAAAACTTTATGCATAAAATTTTACAATAAAATTCTATGCGAATGCCCACAATTTTGTTTATCGCATCAAGTTTTTTAGTTTGTGTGTAAATAAAGTTTGGGTGTCCCCTTTATATAATAGAAAATATAAAATACTTTTCTATTATATAACAAAATCGAGACTTCACTTAAAAGTCTCGATTTTGTTTATTTGTATTTATATTTTATTTCTTTTTATTATAATATCCTTCTTTATTTATTTGGCGCTCTCTTGCAATTGATAAAGTATCATTTGGAATATCATCTGTAATTGTAGAGCCAGCTGCGACAGTAACATTATCACCTATTTTTACTGGTGCTACTAAGCTTACATTTGAGCCAATAAAAGCATTATCTCCAATTATTGTTTGATTTTTATTTTTGCCATCATAATTGCAAGTTATTGTACCACAACCAATATTACCATTTTTTCCAATTTTACAATCACCTAAATATGTTAAATGAGGCACTTTAGTTCCTTCACCTATAACAGTTTTCTTTATTTCTACACAGTTTCCTATTTTTACTTTATTATCTAATATACAACCTTCTCTAATGAAAGCATTTGGTCCAATTTCACAATTTTCACCAATTATTACATTATTTTGAATTGTAGTATTTGGGTGAATTACTGTATCTTGACCTATTTTTACATCATCATAAATATAAGTTGAATTAGCATCTTCAATAGTTACACCATTTCTCATGTGTTCACTATTTATTCTCATTCTTAAAACTCTAGTTAATAATTCTAGTTGAGCTCTATCATTAACACCTAATATTTCTGTATTATCTTCAACAATAACAGCACCTGTCTTTAGACCTTTATCATTCATTATTTTAATAACATCTGTTAAATAATATTCACCTTGTGCATTATTTGGTTTAATAAATTTTAAAGCTTTTAAAAGTTCTTCAATATCAAAACAATAAATTCCTGAATTTATTTCTTTAATCTTCTTTTGATAACTATTAGCATCTTTTTCTTCAACTATTTCTTCAACAGATCCACCTTCGTCTCTTATTATTCTTCCATATCCTGTTGGATTTTCATAAATAGCTGTTAATAAAGTTGCATATTCTTTACTTGTAACACTTTTTTCAATTAATTTTTTTAATGTTTCAGGTCTAATTATTGGTACATCACCATATAAAACTACTACTTTGCCTTTTTTTCCTTCTAGAAATGGTGCTGCTTGCATAACAGCATGACCTGTTCCTAAAAGTTCATCTTGGTATGCATATTTAACTGAATCTCCAAGTACTTCTTGCACTTGTTCTCTCATGTGTCCTACAACAGCAACAACATCATCTGAGCCTATTTTATATGCAAGTTCTGCAACTCTTTTTACTAATTCTTTTCCATATATTTTATGTACCAATTTTGATTTATTTGATTTCATTCTTGTGCCTTTTCCAGCTGCCATTATAATTGTAATTACATATTCTTCATTATCTAAAATTTTCATAATTGTAAATTCCTTTCTTTCGAAAATCTCAATTTATTTATTATTTTTTCCATTAATTTTATAACAAATTTAGAATAACACATAATAATTCTTTTATCAATATTTTTTGTCGTTTTGAGAAAATTCAAATTGTATTTCCTTTATTATATATTATTCTACATAATTTTTATTGTTACTTTTTTACTCTAGAAATTGCTAATCCATCTCCTACTTCTAATATTTGACTTTCTAACCTTGAATCTTCTATTGCTTGTGCTATATATTCTCTTAAGTGCCTTACTGCTGTTCTTTGTTTATGTTTATTGTAGTCACTCAATACATATCCTTTGTATAAAATATTATCTGCTAAAATAATTCCATTATTTTTTACAAGTCTTATTCCTTCTTCTAAAAATACTGGATATTTTCCTTTATTAGCATCTATAAATATAATGTCGTATTCATCTTTAAATGTTGGTAATAAATCTACAGCATTTCCTAAAAAAATTGTTATTTGTTCTTCTACACCAATTTTTTTAATATTTTCTTTTGCTTCTTCTGCTCTTTCTTCATTTAATTCAATTGTATCTATATGTGCATTTGGAGCAAATCTTGCAAATTGACTTGCTGAATAACCTACTGCTGTACCAATTTCTAATATTCTTTTTGGATTTTCTTCTTCTAAAAGTTTTTTTATCACTTCTAAAGTATCATCCATTATTATTGGTATATGATCTTCTAAAGCTTTTTCTTTTACTTTTTCTAATTCTTCTAAATTGAACATTTTGCCTCCACTATTAGTAATTTTAATAATTCATTTATTTGTACTATCAATAATTAACTTTACTATATTTAACTTCTTTGTTATATCACTTTTTTCTACTAAATACAAGTTTTTTGAAAAAGTTGTATTTTATGTAAATCTGTGATATAATTATTATGTTGTTTTTAATCACATTTATTAAAAAACGGAGGATAAAAAAGATGAGTAACATTCAGATTTTAGGAATTACTAATGTACAAAAACAGACAGAAAAACTTGTAGAACGGATTGAGGAAATAATTGGTCTCGAGATTCCAGCAGCTGAGAAATGCCGTCTTTACTCGATGGCAGAAGTAGAAGATGTAAGGTTTGTAGTAAAAACAGACTTGGTAAAAAATTTACGTTTCTTCGTAGTAAACAACCATCACTTGGAATACATGCAAGATGGTAAAATCTACAAATCAGTAAAAGATTTAGACTATCATAAGTCTTTCTGGGCTTATGAGCGTCACACAAACCGTGAAGGAATGCGAGAAATATATTTTCGCAAGAAGCTTTCTAGAAACCTTCAACTTGGAGACATCTATCTTTAAATGCAATTCTGCTCAAACAATTTAATTTAATTTATCTTCAAGGCGTCCCGCTAACTTCAGTGGGGCGCCGCCCTTTTTATATAATAGAAAAATGCTCTGCACTTCCTATTATATAAAGGCTTGTACCCAACTTTGCACACAAGTTTTTACATTTTATAAAAAAAATAGCAACTCTTTATAGAATTGCTATTTTTTATAAATTTAATATATTATTTATTTGCTTTTTAATTATTTATTTTAATAAATAACTAAAATTTGAATTTATATTAATATTATTAACTAATATATTATTTTGCTGAATTTCTTGCTGCTCTTTCTCTTTCTTTATTATCTAAGATTTTCTTTCTTAAACGAATATTTTTTGGTGTTACTTCAACAAGCTCATCATCTTGAATAAATTCAATAGCTTTTTCTAAGCTCATTTGAATTGGTGGTACTAATCTTAAAGCTTCATCAGAACCAGATGCTCTTGTATTTGTTAAATGTTTTTCTTTACATACATTTATAGCAATATCTTCACTTCTTGAGTTTAATCCAACAATCATACCTTCATAAACTTCAACACCAGGTCCTATAAATAAGTCACCTTTGTCTTGTGCATTGTATAATCCATATGTTATTGATTTTCCTCTTTCAAAAGCTACTATTGTTCCTCTTACTCTAGCTTGTACATCACCCTTATATGGTTCATATCCATCAAATATATGACTCATTGTACCATTACCTTTTGTATCTGTCATAAATTCTGTTCTGTAACCAATTAATCCTCTAGCAGGTATTCTAAACTCTACTTTTGTATGACCTATTTCTGCTGGTTCCATGTTGCTCATTTCTGCTTTTCTTCTTCCAAGTTTTTCAATAACATTACCAACACAATCATCTGGAACATTTACAACTAATCTTTCCATAGGTTCACATTTTACGCCATCTATTTCTTTAAAAATAACTTTTGGTCTTGAAACTAAAAGTTCAAATCCTTCTCTTCTCATTGTTTCAATTAATACAGATAAATGTAATTCACCTCTACCAGATACTTCAAAAGAATCTGCTGATTCTGTTTCTTTTACTCTTAAACTTACATTTCTATCTAATTCTTTAAATAAACGATCTCTAATATGTCTTGATGTTACAAATTGACCTTCTTGTCCAGCAAATGGTCCATTATTTACACTAAATGTCATAGAAACTGTTGGTTCATCAATATCAACAAAAGGAATTTTTTCTGGATTATTGTAATCGCAAATTGTATCTCCTATATTAATATCTGTAACTCCAGATAAAGCAATTATATCTCCTGCAGAAGCTTCTTCAACTTCTACTCTTTTTAAGCCATCATAAGTATATAATTTTGTTACTCTAGCATTTTCTATTTTATCTTCTTTTTTACAAATTGCTATTGGCATTCCTAATTGAATTGTTCCTCTTTCAACTCTACCTATTGCAATTCTTCCAACATATTCGTCATAATCAATATTTGAAACTAACATTTGCATTGTACCATCTAAATCACACTTTGGTGGTTCAATATTATTTATAATTGTTTCAAATAATGGTTTTAAATCTGTTCCAGGTGTATCTAAATCTAATGTTGCAATACCTTGTTTTCCAGAAGCATATACTACTGGGAATTCTAATTGTTCATCATTTGCACCTAATTCGATAAATAAATCTAAAACTTCATCTACAATTTGTAGTGGTCTAGCTCCTGGTCTATCTATTTTGTTTATAACGACTATTGGTTTTAAATCTAGAGCTAAAGATTTCTTTAAAACTTCTCTTGTTTGTGGCATTGCACCTTCAAAAGCATCTACTAATAATACAACACCATCAACCATTTTTAGAACACGCTCAACTTCTCCACCAAAATCAGCATGTCCTGGTGTATCTACTATATTAATTTTTATATCTCCATAATGAACTGCTGTATTTTTTGAAAGTATTGTAATTCCTCTTTCTTTCTCTAAATCATTTGAATCCATAACTCTTTCAGCTACTTGTTCATTTTCTCTAAAAATTCCACTTTGTTTAAGCATTGCATCTACAAGAGTTGTTTTTCCATGGTCTACGTGTGCGATAATTGCTACGTTTCTAATTTTTTGGTTATTCATTTTCTCTACCTCTTTATATATTAAATTTTTTATTTTAAACTAATAAATGGTTAAATATTTGTTGTATAACTTACTTTTGTATCAACAAAATTTAACCATATAATTATATACTACTTTTTTTAATTTGTCAATCTGTATACTTTATTAAAATTATCTAAATTTTAGCTATTTCATTACTATTTCAATACTATTTTCCAGATGGTAAACTTTTTACATCTAATTTAGAAAGTCTAACAATTTCATTTTTTAATATTTCACTAACTTCATCTTCTGTTTGTTCATCAATTTTCTTAATTCCTTGATATTTACTTAGATCAAGTGGTTTCCCATAAATTATTGTTGATTTATGAAACGGTTTGCTATCTCCTTGAATTCCTATAGGCACTATTTGTGCACCTGTTTTTAAAGCCAAATAAGCTGCTCCATTTTTTATTTTTCCATTATTTTTTTCTAATCCATTTCTAGTTCCTTCTGGAAATAATCCTATGCAACTACCAGATTTTAGCGTTTTTAAAGCTTCTTTCATAGCAGTAATATCTTTTGAATCTCTTTTTACATATATTGCATCAAATACAACACCTAAAAAAGCTAAAAATTTATTTTTTGACAATTCTTCTTTTGCCATAAAACGCATATGTCTTCCCGCAGTAGCAACTATTAGTGGTGGATCTAAGTATGTTCTATGATTTCCACAAAATAAAATAGCTCCATCTTGTGGAATATTTTCTTTTCCTATTATTCTTACTCTATATACAATTTTGCAATATCCATATATTGCTCCTTTTACAATTCCTCTTCCTATTTTTTTTAAAAATTCCATATATTTTCTCCAATTTTACATATTTTTTATTACAATTTTTTCTATTTTATTAACAACTTCATCTATTGTCATTCCAGTAGAATCAATTAAAATTGCATCTTCTGCTTTTTTTAGAGGTGCTACATTACTAGTTTTATCATTATTGTCTCTAAATTTTACATTCTCTAAAATTTCTTCATAAGAAATATTGTCAATTCCTTTTTCTAGATTTTGTTTTAATCTTCTTTTAGCTCTTTCTTCTGCACTTGCATCTAAATAAATTTTAACATTCGCATTTGGAAATACATTTGTACCTATGTCTCTTCCTTCCATTATCATTTGTTTTCCTTCTGCTAATTTTCTTTGTAAATTTACCATTGCATTTCTAACACATACTATATGAGAAACTTGTGATACAAAACTGTCAACCTCTTTTGTTCTTATATCATTTGAAACATTTTTATTATTTAAGAAAAAATTTTGCACTCCATCTATTTCTTTCATATCAATATTTATATCTTTTAATGCTAATTCCACTTTTTCAGTTTCTTCTATGTTAATATTATTTTTTAACAGATACAAAGTAACACATCTATACATTGCTCCTGTATCCATAGTCAAAAAATTTAATTTTTGTGCTAATAATTTTGTAATTGTTCCTTTTCCACTTCCTGCAGGTCCATCTATCGCTACAATAAAACTCATATTACTTTTTTATGGTTTCCCATATCTCCTATTTTTAGATTTAGACTTTTTTAGGTTGCCTATCTACCTTAATAATATTATTTTTTTCTTTATTTACTACAAATTATTTCTTATTAGGTTCATAGTGAACACCTTTAACAACGATTTCCATATTTAAAACATTCATTGCAGTTAAATTTTCTATTTCTTTTATTATTTTCTTTTTTAAAACTTTCATAGTTTCATTAATTGGATAACCAAATTCAATTATTACTTCTATATAAATATATATTCCATCATCAAAACCTTCATGCTTTTTTATTATTGTTCTTGGAACTTTATACACATCTTTCAAATTTTGAGCAACATATTCAATTATTTGTTTAAATACATTATCTGAAATTTCAAAATGACCCATATAACTAAAAGTTGGTCTTATTATTGATTTTTCTGAAATATATGGTGCTTTTCCTTTACCAGTAGATTTAAATATCTGTAATGGATCTAATAAATACCCTGAAAAATCTTTTTTTATTGCAAAAGTTGGAACTGGTATAACATGTTTTCCTTGTGTTACTCTAATTCTTCTTGCCGTTTGCATTTCCTCTTCTGTCGCAACATCACTTATATATACAGTTTCTGAAATTGGAGGCAATTCCAAATTTTCAGCAATTTTTTGTACCATACCATCTGATGTTCCTAGTATTAAAATACTTTCTGGTTTGTTCTTTTTTATTACCTTTTGTATTTCTTTTTTCTTTTCTGAATCTGTGAATAATGCATTCCTTACAGTTTCTATTTTAGTTGGTGCTTTTTTAGCTGATATTCCTGCTAGAACTTCATTTCCAGAAATTAACAATCCATCATCTATTATGTAATTTATTCCTCTATCATTAGCAACCATTTGTGCTCTATAGCTTTTTCCTGTACCAGATGGTCCAACAAAAGCATATGTTTTTATTTTATGTGAAAACATATTTCTCTCCTATTTCCAAAATCTTACAATTTTATTAACTCTGTCTGTTATTAATTCATTTGTAATTTCTTTTTCAAATAATTTATATATTGGATATCCTAATTTTTCTTCTATTTCATTTTGTAATTCTAGTCTAACTCTAAAATTATATTCTGTATTTTCATCAAAACCATATCTGAAAAATACATCTACCATTCTTCTTTCCAAAGTTGTTACTCCAGTAGATAATGCAATTGTATCAGCCATTTGAATAATTCTATCGTATATATCAAATGTTGTATTATTTATATATTTTTTTACAAATTCTTTCTCTGTATCTTGCATATCCCAATTTCCAATTACATTTTCTGCATTTGGCTCAAAAAAAGAATGTGTTAGACAAATTCTTGCAGCATCAGTATATCCTAAATCTGTTAAATATTTATATCCTTCGTAAATATGTTTTAATGCACATCTTCCCACTCTTCTACCTACATCATGTATGTATCCAAAAGCCTTCGCTTTTTCCTTGTCTAAATTTAAGGCTTCAGCAATTTTATAAACTACTTCACCTACCACTAAAGAATGGTCATACCAGCCTCCTGGATTCATTTCATTGGCTTGTTCTAATATTTCTTTAGCTTTACTTACACTTAATTTTTTTCCCATAAAATCAATCCTTTCTTATTGAATATTTATATCATAAAACTCTTGATATATCAATATATATGTTATATATTTCACATTAAGAATTTTTTAAAAGCGACAAACAAAGTCGCTTTTACTTATTTTACCAATTTAATTATATATTCCGCAATATTCCCAGCTAAATCTGTAACTTTTATAAAATATCTTCCTTTTTGTGTCAATTTATTTATATTAGTAGGTTTCTTTATAGTTTCACCTTTATATGCTAAATCTGGATTATATTTTTTTCCAATCATTATTTGAGCACAACTTATATTACTACTTTTTCCATTATTTTCTATTGCATATATATGCATTGTATATTCCATTTGTTTTTTATTAAAATCATTAATATTAAAATACAAATTCGCACAACCATTTTGCACTTTAACTTCATAACCTTTCATCGTTTTTTCTTGATTATTGATTTCCCAAACAAAATATTGTATCTTTGTATATTTACTAACAATTCCTGTTAATTTCACAGTAGCACTTTGATTATTTTTTTCTATATTAATTCCTTCATAAAAAGTTGTTTTTCCATATATTTCATTTGTATCTATAACTTTTCCTGCTTCGTTTATAGCATTTACTTTAACTTTTATATTTTCTCTGTTAGGTGTTAAATTTTTAAAAGTATATGCATTTTGAGTTGTTTCACCACTTAATTTTCCATCTATAAAAAATTGTAGTTTTTTTGTATCTGTTGGTTTTTGTATAACATTTACTTTACAACTTGTAGCTCTATAATCAAAAGCTTGTCTATTTTCAATATCAAAACTAGTAAGATTTATTTCAGAATATAAAAATCCTCTATTTTCTATCTCTACATTTTTTACTCCTACATTATCACTATATGAAAGATTTAATGGTGAATTATATGATCCATTATTAACTGCTCCTATTATTTTGGGTTTCTCTTTATCAATCCAATCTACATTATATGATAATTCTTGTTTATTTCCAGAATAATCTTTTACTATTATATTATTTTTTTCATTTTCTTTTAACACTTTATAATATCTTTTATTTTCTTCATCCCATGTAAAGCCTAATAATTGCTTTACTTTCTTATCAGGTTTTGCATAAATAATTACATCTTGATTTGTATAATCTCTAGTTGAATAAGATAATTCTATTGGATTAAATATTGTATCTCTATATAAATTTACAGCATTAAATTCAATATTGTAATTATATTTTGCTACACTTGTACCTATTAATAACTTAATCATACTTACAAAAATTACAAATAGGAATATAATTTTTATTATTTTTTTGTTCTTCATAAATATCTCCTTTTAATATACAACTGTTACTCTAAATTTCCATTTTGCTATATCAGTATCTATTTCTGAATTTGAAGGTGTAAATTGAGAATTCTTTAAATCATAATATTTTTGCCCTGTTCTAAAACTTGTTATTATACAAATAATTAATAAAATTATTATAATTATTATTTTTATTATTGTTTTATTTCCTTTTTGAACTTTCTCTTTCTGTTGTTTTTCTTTCATAATAACTCCTTTTATATTTTTTGTACTGCTTCTATTATAATTTTAACATCATCATTATCTGAAATTTCTCCTTCTTTTTCTTTCCACATAATGTTTAATTTATATTCATCTTTCAGATTTTCACTATTTTTTAATATCATTGGCTTAGTTTTATTATTTTCTAGTTCAATTTTTGTATCATTTCTATATAAACTATATTCTATTGGAAATTTTGACTCAGTATTAACTATTTCAATAATATATTCTATGTCAACATCAGATATTTCTTCGTTCTTCTTATTTGTAACAGAAAAACTATATTCTATTGTTTTTATTCCATCATATACTTCTACAGATTTTTCATCTTCTTTTTCAACTTCTATAATTGGTTTTGCTATTTCTGCACTTCCATTGCCTTCTATAATTGTTAAATATTTTGCTCTTGAAAATTGCACTGTAAATAATGTAATGGTACATAACAATATAATTACAAAATACTTTATTTTACTTTTCATTTTTTTCTCCTTTAACATATATATAACAAAAAAATTCTTTTACAATAAAAATTATAATAACTATTAAAGTAATTGGTTTTAATAAATATAAAATAAAAAATCCACAAACTTTTGAATGATATATTACTTTTCCTTCTATTTGATCTTTATCAATTAGCTCATCAATCAAATTATTGTTATCACCTTTAGTTTCATATTTATCTTCATACTTATTTATAATTCTATGTGTAACAAAAAAGTTTCTATCTTCCTTATAGGTGACAATATCGTCAACATTATAATCTGTTTGCTCTTTAATAATTATCATTTCACCAGATTTTATAGTTGGTTCCATACTTCCTGTAAGTACTACCAGTATAGCTGTATTATATAGTTTTATTAGTTCTTCTTTTAGAATAAATTTTGAATATAAAGTAAATAAAAGAATAAAAATAATTATGATTAAAAATATTTTTTGAATTATTTGTTTCAAATATAGAACTCCTTTCTGAAAAAATTAGCTTTCTACTAAAATAATCTTATTTTAATATTTGGTTACCTTAGCAGAGAGCTAAGCTCTCTGTGTATTCGGATAATATTTTGGATAATATAAGGTTAATTTATGAAAAATTGGATACTTTACATACTAAACTTTTGATTGACTTCCTATTATTTGTAAACCGAATTGATAATTTCCAGCATTTACACCATTTAACATATCTGCTGAATCACCGTTTTCTGTTTCAAAAGGCCATTCCCATTCTACTGTAATAGTTTTCACTTTATTTTCTTCAGCTAAATTAATATTTCCGTTCAATTCAGCATCAGCTAATTCTTTTAAAGTTGAATACTTAGTAGAATTATTTTTTTGGTTAAATTTCATATTTGTTGGTATATTTGATTCTGAAACAACTTTTATATCGTAATCAACACCAACTTCTGAACCAGTTGCATCTATGATAATATCAAAACTACCATGTGTTCCTGGAGCAATTTTCCCATTTACTAAACTAACTTCGTTTGCAGTATCTTTTAATGAAATATTAGTAATATTGTTATTATTATCTCTTGCAACAAAAGACCATTTAGCAATCCCTACTTTTCCACCTCCTTCTACTACAGTATAATATTTAGCAAATGTATAACCAGCTACAAATACAAAAAGTATCAAAGAAAGAATGATTAGCATTCCAATCGTTCTTTTTTTATTCAAAGGCAAACCTCCTTTCTATAATAAAAATTTAAAAGATAGTTAAATGTTTTTAACTATAAAATCTCATACTTTTGAATAGACTTATTTTGCGGGGGCATAAATAAACATACAACAAAAATCTGACAAAAACTTTTATACATTTTCTTTTCATATTAATATTCAATTTTAATTTTTTTGGAAATTCAATTATCATCTAGAACAGAGATAATCGTTTTGTTTGAATATATAAAAAATTATGTTAAAAACATTTAACTTGTTTGAATTATAGCACGGTAATTTTGGTTTGTAAATAGTTTTTTGAAAAAAGTTTTTTATTTAATTCCAAATCCATATCATAAAAAGCTTATAATTCACTTATATCAACAAATACATAAGTTACAAATGTTTTAAATTTTCAATTGACAAAATTCGACAAATACTGTTATTTTAGAAAAAAATAGTTTGAAAAGTTTAGATTATTTTGCTATTAGCTTCTATGTATTTAATTGCTGCGTCGATTTTTTCTTTTCTGTTCCCTTGCATATCAAAAAATTTTATTCCATATTTTGAACAAAGTTTTTGATTTTCTTTACTTTCTCTAATAATATTTCTACATAAATTTTCAAACATATAATAACCACATACTCTAGTCCAATCATATTCTTTGTCATTTTCATTTATTGCTATCATTAGTTCCTCTAAATCAATATTTGGCATACCAAAACAATAAATATCACAATCTTTTCTAAATTTATTATATGCTTCTTCTACTGAAATTTGACAACAATCTACAATAGAATTCTTATTAATTGGATTCAAATCGTTTTTTAATCCGGTTAAAACATCTCTAATATAAAACGCTATTTCTTCAGGAGTTGATGAATAAATCTCTACAATATTAGTATGAGTTTCTTCATCATATCTGTGTTCACTCTTTTCTTTTTGCCTAACTCTTAAAAAAGCATCTGCTCTTATAGGTTCATAATTTGGATGTCTTTCTAAAAATTTGTTTGTCAAAGTAGATTTTCCACATCTTGGTGATCCTATTATTAAAATATCTTTCATTATCTCACTTCCTTTCTTTTTTTATTTTAAATATTCAAAAAAGATTAGCCAAAATGCTAATCTTTTTCTTTGGCTCCTCGTGTAAGACTCGAACTTACGACATTTCGGTTAACAGCCGAACGCTCTACCAACTGAGCTAACGA
>CAKPRG010000009.1 GCA_934182465.1 uncultured Clostridia bacterium
TTTATTAAAATTTTAATGTACAAATATTTTGCTTGGTTACTGTAAGTAGTGACCGTTTAGTATTCTAGCACCTTTCTTGTCCAAAGTCAACAATTTTTTACATTTTTTTCATATTTTTTTAATTATCTTTTAAAATTCCGTTTTAAGCATTCACTTTACAGAATTGTATTTAGCTTTTACCTGATGATTTTTATTTAATATTATATTTTATATAACAAAAGTGGACCTCATAATAATCGCAAAAAATAAAAATCCACATCTTTGTTCATCGTGCCAAGTAAAAAAGCTAACGAAAAATTGCTATTATTACTAAACAAATCTTATTTTTTATTATTCTATTCTTTAAATAGTGCATAATATACAATACATAATATATTAAACTATACTCCCCTTAATTATAAAATATAAAAAGCGCATTACCAATGTATAGAATTTTATATTTCTGATTATCAATATTTATTATATAAATCGATTTATAGGCAATAATAACTTTTTTAGTATAATTATATATTTTTAATTTAATTTTCATTATTTTTTCATTCTCATGATTTTAGAAGTTAAATTTGCTTGTATTATTAACTATATTTGCTATACTTTCTACTATATACCATTAATTTTCTTATAATTTTTTTATTTTGTAAACAATATTTCTTCTTTCTTTTTAATAATTATGTATATTTTAAATTTTGTAATCAATTCCTATACAATAAATTTATATAAAGAAAAAACTTACTTTATTAACAAAATTAACAAAGTAAGTTTTAACTAATTTATATAATATAAACAAATTATAATTTTATATAATTATTCTATTTAGATTATATTACTATCTTTTTAGACCATCTCTACCAGCATAAATAGCTACATCAGATAATTGATCTTCGATATTTAATAATCTATTGTATTTTGCTACTCTATCAGTTCTGCATGGAGCACCTGTTTTAATTTGTCCAGCATTTGTAGCAACAGCAACATCAGCTAATGTTGTGTCTTCTGTTTCACCACTTCTATGTGATACAACAGCTGTCATTCCATTTTTCTTAGCTAATTCGATAGCATCTAATGTTTCTGTTAATGTTCCTATTTGATTTAATTTAATTAAAATACTATTAGATACTCCTAAGTCAATACCTTTTTGTAATCTTTTAATATTTGTAACAAATAAATCATCACCAACTAATTGGATTTTGTCTCCTAATCTTTCTGTTAATAATTTCCATCCATCCCAATCTTCTTCTGCTAATCCATCTTCAATTGAGATAATTGGATATCTGTTTACTAAATCTTCATAGAAAGCAATCATTTCTTCTGTATTTTTTGTAACACCAATTTTCCAGAAGTGATATAATCCATCTTTTCCGATTTTTTTAGCTTCATCATACATTTCTGTAGCAGCAACGTCTAATGCTAAGCATACTTCTTCACCTGGTTTGTATCCAGCTTTTTCGATAGCTTCTACTATTAAAGCTAAAGCTTCGTCTTCGTCTTTAACATTTGGTGCAAATCCACCTTCGTCTCCAACACCTGTTGCTAATCCTTTTGATTTTAAAACTTTCTTTAAATTGTGATAAATTTCACAACACATTCTTAAGCATTCTGAGAATGTTTTTGCTCCTACTGGCATAATCATGAATTCTTGTACACTTAATGTACTATCAGCATGTTTTCCACCATTCATAATGTTCATCATTGGAGTTGGTAATACTTTTGCATTTGTTCCTCCAATATATTGATATAATTCCATTCCTAATGATGCTGCAGCTGCTTTTGCTACTGCTAAAGATACACCTAATGTTGCATTAGCTCCTAATTTAGCTTTGTTTTCTGTTCCATCTAAATCTATTAAAGTTTTATCAAGTGTTACTTGATCATAAACATTCATACCAATGATTTTGTCTTTGATTATTGTATTTACATTTTCAACAGCTTTTAAAACACCTTTTCCTAAATATCTTGAAGCGTCTCCATCTCTTAATTCAACTGCTTCAAAACTTCCTGTTGATGCTCCTGAAGGAACCATAGCTACACCGCTAAATCCTCCTACTGTTGTTACTTCTACTTGTACTGTTGGATTTCCTCTTGAATCCAAAATTTCTAAAGCTTTAACATCTTCGATTTCTAAATATTCTTTCATTTTAAACCTCCTATTTAAAATACTTGTTGTTTTAACATTATATTTTGTAATGTTAGCTTTTAACTATAGACTTTTATTAAAATCTTTTTTATAGCATTTGCATTTTATCACAGTTGTACTTCTTTTTCAAGTCTTTAATTATTATTTGAATCTATAAAATTTTTAAATCTATTGCAAATCTTATTTTTCTCTTTTATAATAAGTTTATGAGAAAATTAATAGTTAATAAAAAATATGATGGAAAATATCTAAATCGCTTTATTTTAGATTCTTTTCCAAATTTAAGTTCAAATCAATTATATAAGGCTTTGCGTAAAAAAGATATAAGAATTAATGGAATTAAAGTTTCAGAAAATGCAATTCTACATACTGGTGATGAAATTACCATATATATTGTAGATTCTATTTTAGAAAATATTCCTACTATTCCTATTATTTATGAAGATGAAAATATTTTAGTAGTAAATAAACCAGCTGGAATTCCAGTTACAGAAACTTCTAATTCTACAATATTTTTAACTTCTATCCTAAAAAAACAATTATCAAATCTTAATTTTTTAGAGCCTTGTCATAGAATCGACCTAAATACAAAAGGTCTTGTTATTTTTGCCAAAAATCAAATTGCTCTAAATATTTTATTAGATAAGTTTAAAAACAAAGAAATAGAAAAACATTACTTAGCAAAAGTATATGGTATTCCACAAAAAAATTCTGCATTATTAAATGCCTATCTTTTTAAAGATAGTAAAAAAAGTTTAGTATACATTTCTGACACTCCTAAAAAGGATTATTTAGAAATTTTAACTGAATATAAAATACTAGAACGCAATTTTCAAAAAAACTACAGTATTTTAGATGTTACTTTACATACAGGTAGAACTCATCAAATTAGAGCTCATCTTTCTCATATTGGATATCCTATTATAGGTGATGGAAAATATGGAAGTAATGAAATAAATAAAAAGTTCAACAAAAAAACTCAAGAACTTTATTCTTATAAGCTAATTTTCAACTTTACATCTGATAGTAATATTTTAAATTATTTGACAGGAAAAGAAATTTCTTTACATATAGATTTAAAATAATTTTCAAACATATTTTTGATGTTGAATTTCAAGTATAAATTTTTAAAATTTGGAAAGATTAAACCTAGGAGGTGGAAAGTTATGACAAATAAAGAACTTTTATATGTAGAAGACGCCCTAGGACATGAAGAATTTATGAAAAAATGCAGTAATTTTACTGCAAATCAAATTAAGGATCTTTCTTTAGGAACTTATATTAAACAATTGGAAGAAAAACATTCACAAATGTTTGAAAAATTTTTAAATTTATTGTAAAAGGAGGCACATATAATTTTATTATATGGAAACAAACATGGAAGATAAAGATTTAATGGAAAAAGAACTTTTAATCATAAAAGGTGTTTGTGATTTATATATGCATGGAGCTATTGAATCATCAACTGCTGAAGTTCACAAAGCCTTTAAAGATGCTCTTAACGAAAGTTTAGATATTCAAAACAAAATTTATAATTTGATGTCTGAAAAAGGATGGTACAAAACAAAAGAAGCTGAACAGGCTCAAATTGATTGTGTAAAACAAAAATTTTCACAAAATTAGTTTTTAAGTTATAGAACAAAAGTGGACATTATGGTAAATGCAAAAGACAAAATTTCATGCAAATGTCCACGTCTTTGTTCATCGCGCCAAGTTTTTGAAAAAAATTTGTGTGCAAAGTTTGGCGTAAGCCTTTATTTAATAGGAAGTGCAAAGCACTTTCCTATTAGATAATAAAAGAACTGGCATGGATGTAATTCCACACCAGTTCTTTTTAAATAGGCAAAATTATTTATAGCCCTTAGATTCACTACCAACTGCCAGTAGCAATTTAACGGTAATTAGATAAACAAACTCACATTGTTTTCTTCACACCATTTTCTGTAACCATATCTCTCCAGAATATTATTCAAGAAATCTTTATAACCTATCCTCGATAATTTTTTACGAATAAATTCCTTAAAACCATATTTCTTTTTGTATTTTTCATACTCCAAATGAATTTTATGGTTTGAGTCATATACCCATCCATTCTTTAAGAGTACAACATGAGCAGTGTCGGATCCATCTTCCAATTTCATTGATCCATATACAAGCTCACATCCTGGTACATACATTGCAATAGCGATGGTTGTTGAAAAGCATTTACCATTGTTGTCTTCCTGTGCTAAAATACGATAAAGACTATAATTAGTTAAACTTATCCGCAACCAATCATCTGCAGTAATTACAGGTCCTACCATATTCAAATTATTCAACATACTTTTTCCTCCTGGCTTACGCCTATCAAAAATAAAACTTGCGATAATTTGATTATAGCACCTAATTTACATAAAGTCAATTGTTAGATTTATTTAAAAAATTCTTCAAATTCTTCTGCTGTTATTTTTTCTTTTTCTAATAAAGTTTGTGCAACTGCATCTAATATATCCATATGTTCTGTTAATATTTTTTGAGCTGTAATATAAGCATTATCAATTAATATTTTTATTTGATTTCCAACTTCATCTATAACATTTTCTCCAAATATTTGTAATTCGTAAGGATCATCTACTTTTAAAGAAACTGGTCCTAAAGAATCACTCATACCATATACAGTAAGCATATCTTTTGCAATTCCTGTTGCTACTTCTATATCGTTGCTTGCTCCAGTTGAAATTTCATTTAAAGCTATTTTTTCTGCTGCTCTACCACCCATTAAAGCTACCATTTTTTCTAGTAATTCTGTTTTTGAAACATAAAATTTGTCTTCATTTGTTTTGTACATAGTATATCCACCAGCAACTCCTCTTGGAATTATTGATACTTCTTTTACTTCTGTTTGTGTTTCTAAAAATTTACTTACAATAGCATGTCCTGCTTCGTGATATGCTGTTAATTTTTTATCTTTATCTGATACAACTCTATTATGTTTTTCTAATCCAACAGTAATTTTCTTTACAGCATCTTCTATATCTAAATTTGTTATTTTTTTATGTTTTCTTCTTGTTGCAAGAATTGCAGATTCATTTAATACATTTGCAAGTTCTGCACCTGTAAATCCTGCTGTATCTCCTGCAATGCTCTTGAAATCGATGTCGTTTTCAAATTTTTTATTTTTAGCATGTAATTTTAAAATTTCTTCTCTACCATTTAAGTCTGGTGCTGGAATTGTAATTTGTCTATCAAATCTTCCTGGTCTAAGTAAAGCTTTATCTAGCATCTCAGGTCTATTTGTTGCTGCTAATACTATTATTGTTTCATTACTATCAAATCCATCCATTTCGACAAGTAATTGATTTAATGTTTGGTTATTTTCTGTTTCTGCTCCACTATTACTTGTTCTTCTAGAACCTATAGCATCTATTTCATCTATAAATATAATACATGGTGCAATTTTTTTAGCTTTTTCAAATAATTTTCTTACTCTTGAAGCTCCAAGTCCTGCAAACATTTCTATAAATTCTGATCCACTCATAGAAATAAATGGTACTCCTGCTTCCCCTGCTATTGCTTTAGCTATTAATGTTTTTCCAGTTCCAGGTTTTCCATATAATAAAATTCCTTTAGGAATTTTAGCTCCCATATCTAAATAAGCTTTTGGTTTTTTTAGAAAATCAACAATTTCTATTAATTCATTTTTTTCTTCATCAAGACCTGCTATATCATCAAATCTTACATCTGTTTTTTTATTTTCCTCTCCACCATAAACTTTTCCACTATCGCCAAGTCCTTGCATTTTAAACATCATTATAATTAATGCAACTAACAAAATAGTTGGTAACATAGAAAATATTGTGTCCATGATTTTTAATGCTGGGTTTACTGCTACCTGAGTTAAGTCTATTTTTAATCCTTCTTTATCTACTTTTTCTTGTACTAATTCTATAAAAGCTTGAAGATTTGGTACCAATACATTTTTTTGTCTATCTTTTTCCTCTTCTTCCCCTTTATATGTTATAGTTATTGAATTGCTACCTGTTGTCATTTTTATTTTTTCTATCTTATCTGAATTAATATCTTCTATTAGTTCTGTATATGCTAATTCTTTTTCTTCGTTTTTAACTTTATATTGTTTTGCAATAAATATTGAGCCTATAACAACTAAAGCTATCAATATTATCAATAATATTATTTGCCAAACTGAAATTTTCTTTTTGTCATCTTTAGGCTTTTTATTTGATTCGTCCATTACTTTACAAATTCCTTTCTTTATTTATATTTCAGAGCCATCTGGTTCTGTATTTTCTTGTTCTTCTGGGGTTTTATTTTCTTTATCAGACTTTTTGTCATCATCTTCTTGTTTCTTTTCTTCTTTATTTTCATCTTTCTCTTTTTGCTCTTCTATTTCTTTAGCAACATCTTTTTGAACATCTTTTATTTTTTCTAATTCAATTTTTTGTTTAATTAAATCAGATTTAATTATCAATATTGCAGAGATCAAATAAATATATGCAATTACTAAATATACAGAATCAAAATATTGTATTGTTAATCCTGTATAGTAATTTGTTACTGTATAAATAAAACCTAACAATACAGATAAAGTTATTGAATATATAGAAATATTAAATATAGAATACGACTTTAAAGGTACTGAAACTATTTTACACATTAAAAATCCAAATACAAATAATAATATAATGTTCATAGAAACTGAAGCTATTTCGGCTAAGTATGAGCTTATTCCAACTATTCCAAATATTGACATTCCTATTTTTGTGCTACCATTTGCATCAATAAATTTAATTAAATCAGCTTTATTTAAAGTACTAATTTGGTTATCTTTATTTATTTCTTCATATGAAAACTCATTTAATGAATCATTTACCTTTAGTAAAATTTTATTATTTAATAATATAATTGCATATTCTGAATCATATGCTTTATTTTTATATTCTGATAATTGTTCATTTGAAATTTCTGTTGTATTCGCAACAAATGTAAAATCAGTTTTAGCATCATAAGCTTCTTGATTTCCATTAAAATATAATTTGTTATTTTCAAAAGAAAAATCATTTAATTCTGTTTTTATATAACTTTCACCTTGCTTTATTAAAGAAATTAATCCTAAAGTTGTAATTATTGTTATTATTAAAGAAACAATCAATAATAATGTAAACATGTACTTTATTGAAACACTTGGCTTTTCTTCTAAAAATTCACCATATTTTTCAACTTTAAATATTGCATATTTTATTCTTTTAAAAAAGTCCATTGCATTGTTATTTTCTTCCATCTATATATACTCCCTTTTTATATTTTCATTTGTTTGAAGTGGTGTAATATTAAGTGTAACCTCATCATTTTCTTTTATATCTGTACCAGTAATATCGATTACACAATGATACATTCCCAGTCTTCCAATAACAGGATAAAGTTTTCCATTGATTAAAACTTTTATTTTATTATCTTTAAAAATTTTCTTAATTTCTATTAATACAGATAATATATTGTCTTTGAAAGAAAAACTATCTCTCGCATTTTTCCTATTTAGCCCATCCATATATCCTACTGGTATTATAGCTATTTTTGAATTTCTTTTTGTTTTATACTCATTACTATAACTTATATTATATCCTTTTGGTACATTTTTTATTTCAGCAATATATGTCTTAAATGTTCCGATTTTTTTAAGTCCAGTTCCTTTTATTAAAGTTCTTCCTTGAAAAGCTGAACCTATTCTTACAGCATTCAAATACATATACTTATATTTAAAGAAAGCTGTACTTTCACAAGCATGCAACATTCCTGGATTGTATCCTGCTTTTTTTACATATTCAATAACTTTTAAAAATCTTTCAAATTGCTTTTTAGTCCATTTTTCATCAATTGGTTTTGAAAAATGTGTATACATTCCTGAAATATAAACCATTTTATTTAATTTAAATAGTTCTATTATTTCTTCGTATTTATTGTACAAAAATCCATATCTTCCAAAACCTGTATCTATTTTTATTTGTACTTCTATTTCTTCATTATATTTTTTGGCTAATTCTTTTGCTATTGTAAGTTCTTCTGCATTACCTATTGTGAGTATTATATGATTTTTTATTAAGCTTTTTAATTCATTTCTATTTCTTGTTGGCGTTAGCATTAAAATTTTTTCTTGTATTCCTGCTTCTCTTAAAATTTCCGCTTCTTCAACATTTGCAACTGCTAACATTGTTACTCCATTGTTTAGTAGAATTTTTGAATATTCTACTAAACCGAAGTCCCATTCCATTTGCTTTTACAACACCAATTACTTTTACTCTTTTTCCTTCATCACTTTTTCCATATGAATTTGCTTTTTTTACAATAATTGATATATTAGCTTTTAAATCTTTTCGACTTATTTGTAATTTTTTCATACATTATTTTCCTAAAATTTTCTTTTTCATTGTTCTTAATGTTCTAAAAGTTTTTTCTGCAAATTTATACATTTTATATACTATTGGTTTATATGGTATATAAATTTCTCCTATGAATTCTGTAAATTCTGCTCCAAAACCTTTTTTAAATCTATATAAACCATATTGTGGGTGATTTTCATCAACAACACCTGATACTCCGCGAAAATCATATATATCGCTTTTTCTTTCTATAGCTTGTTTTATCATTGTCCATTGTAATAAATAATTTGGCATTAAATTTCTATGACTATTACTGCTTGCTCCATACAAATACCAAACTTTGTTTCCATAAATTATTGGTATAATACCAGCAATTGGTTTTCCTTCTGAATAAGCCATTAATAATTTCATGTGTCCAGTTGGAACTAATTCGTCATACATTTTTTCGAAATAAGATAAAGATCTTATAATGAAATCATCTCTTTTTCCAGTTTCCACCATAATATTGTGGAAATCTTTTAAGTCTTCTTTAGTTCCTTCTTTTATTTCAACACCTTTTTTAGTTGCTAATCTAATATTGTATCTAGTTTTTGAATGAAAATTTGCAAATACTTCATCTTCTGTTTTATCTTTTATATCTAATCTAAATACAAATCTTGGTTGTATTTCATCTTTAAAGTCTTTGCTATCATCTTTTATCTCAAATCCTATTTTTGAAATTATATCTCTAAAAATTGTATCTTCTTTTTTCACATCTGGTTCAACTCTAAGAACAAAAGCATTATACTTTTTAGCTAAAACATTTGCACCATCAACTATATCTTGCATAACTTTTTCATCATGAATATCACAAACTGGACCTCTAGCAGAATACATAATATTTCCAAATATTGGTATTTTTCTAATCCATACACATAAAGATCCTCTTATGTTTCCATTTTCATCTTCTGACAAAATAACTTCTTTTTTCCAATTTGTTTTTACATTTCCCCATTCAAGTGATTGTTGAAAATTACATCTTTCGTGTTTTTCTAGAAATTCTGTATATCTTGCCTTATCCTTTTCTTCTAATAATTTCATTTTATCTTTCTTCCTCCAAAATTACTTTTCTATAATTGTACCTTCTTTTCCATCTTTAACAGTATAACCTTTTGACATTAAAATATCACGAATTCTATCTGATTCTGTCCAATTTTTATTTTTTCTGGCTTCATTTCTTTCTTCTACTAACTTTTTGTCCTCTTCTGGAATATCATTTTCTACTTTTTGGTAATTTTTTAAATCCAAACCTAGTACTTCGTCAAATTTTAATAACAATTTTTGAAAATCTTTTGATTTATTTGGATTTTTTATAATATCCCATACAACGCTCATTGCAACAGGCATATTTAAGTCATCATTAATTGCTTCATGAAAACGATTTTCTAATTCTTCAAGTTCTTTTTCATCTATTGTAGCTGTTCCTTCAGCATGTTTTAGGTATCCTTCCCTTAATCTATTTAAAGCTGTTTTTGCAGCATCCATTGCTTCCCAAGTAAAGTTAATTTTGTTTCTATAATTTGATGTAAAGTTAAACATTCTATAAGTTAATGGCTCATATCCTTTTTCTTTTAAATCTTCTAATGTATACAAATTGTTTAAACTTTTTGACATTTTACCACCATTAACAGTTAAAAAGTTTACATGCATCCAAAATCTAGCTGGTATTTTTCCACAAAATCCTTGTGCTTGTGCTATTTCGTTTTCATGATGAATTGGAATATGATCAATTCCACCTGTATGAATATCAAATTCTTCTCCTAAATATTTATATCCCATTGCAGAACATTCTAAATGCCAACCTGGATAACATTTTCCAAAAAATGTATCCCATTTCATAATATGATTTTCTGGTGCTTTAATCCATAGAGCAAAATCTGATATATTCTTTTTATTGTTATCAAAATCAACTCTTGCTCCAGCTTTTTGTTCTTCTACTTTTTTTCCAGATAGTATTCCATAATTTTTTAATTTTGAAGTATCAAAGTATATTGTATCTTCTGTTTGATAAGTATATCCATTTTCTATTATTTTTTTAACATATTGTTCCATAACATCTATATGTTCTGTTGCTCTTGCAATTATTTCTGGCTTATCTATATTTAGTTTATCTATATCCTTTAAAAATGCATTCATATAAAAATTTGCTATTTCATATGGATCTTTATTTTCTCTTCTAGCAGCTTTTAACATTTTGTCTTCACCTTCATCAGCATCTGATACAAGGTGTCCTACATCTGTAATATTCATAACATGTTTTAGTGTATATCCATTATATTTTAAAACTCTTCTTAAAGTATCCATAAATAAATATGCTCTTAAGTTACCAATATGTGCAAAATAATATACAGTTGGACCACAAGTATACATTCTAACTTCTTTACCTTTTAATGGTTGAAATTCTTGTTTTTCTTTGCTTAAAGTATTATAGAAATATATTTTCAATTGTCTTCTCCTTTTTATTAATATATTGTATAAAATTTAATTTGCATAATTCACACATAAACAATTAATTTTATATTTGTCGAATTATATATGATATATATTTAATATTTAAAAAATTTTAATCCATCAAATATTATTATAAAATAGGAAAGTTTGTTAAACTTCCTATTTTATAAATATTTTCTAAATTTTATAATTTATGTTTCATTAGTTACAGTAGAATTATTTGGTGTTGTATTTGTAGTTGGTTTCTTTTTCTCTATTTTTTGAGTTTCTTTTTTACCACAAACAGAACATTCTCTTGTTTTCTCACCTTCTGCTGTTTCAGTTGCTTCTTTAGTTACTTTCCATTCACCATATTTGTGTTTTCCAGTTGCCTTTATAGTTTCTTTTTTAGTTTCTGTACATCCACTTACACTACATTTATAGAAAGTATATCCATCTGCTCCACAAGTAGCTGCTTTGCTTTGAGCTTTATCTTCTACCCAATTATGTTCATGTGTTGTATTTTGAGTAGGTTCTGTTGTTGGCTCTGGAGTAGTTGGTTCTGGATCTGGTTGTTTTTCTTCTTCTTTTTTACTGTTTGCATTATGCTCTGTACAAGTTCCTGTTGGAACATTATAGTCTCCATTATAGTCTGTAGTCCATTTACCATTTTTTTCTTCTGGTGGTAAATTTGAATATGTTCTTTCTTCTGTATCTGGACAATATTCATTTGCTATTAAATTTGTTGCCTTACAAATTTTTAATCTTGTATGTCCTTCACATTTTGATGGAACACTACCTTTTACGAACATTTCTGGATATGTTTCAGAGCAATTATCTGATGCTAATTTTCCAGTTTTTGAACATACTGCAGCAACCACTATATCTTCTGGTTGTTCAAATTTCTTTCCTTCTAAATTCTTGTGAATATCTGTCATTACTGCATCCCATATTTTTCCAGCAGGGTTTCCTGAAAATACAACTTTTTCACTGTATTGATATCCATACCAAGTAGCTGCTGTATAATAAGGGGTAAATCCACAAAGCCATCTATCATAATCATCATTTGTTGTACCAGTTTTTGCTGCAACATCCATGCCAGAAATTTTGCAATATGTTGCAGTACCATTAGCACCTGTAACAGGAGCTGTTAAAATGCTCTTTTCTATAAATGCATTTTCTTTTGACATTACTTGTTCTGATTCTTGTTTTGCTTCTAATACTGTATTTCCATTAGAATCTTCTACTTTTGTATAGAAAGTAGGTTCTATATATAATCCATCATTTGCAATTGCAGCATATGCCATTGCCATTTGAAGAGATGATGCACCTTCATGTAATCCACCTAAAGCTAAACTTAATCCCTCATTTTTCAATCCTGTGATTCCAACTTTTTCACAGAATTTCATTGAGTTTTCTACGCCTATTAATGATAATGCTTTTACATGAGGTATGTTTGCTGATATTTCTATTGCTTGACGCATTGTCATAAGACCTTTATAACCATTATACCATTCTTTTGGTTTATATCCTCCACCAAAATCTGTTGGTCCATCAAAGAATGTTGTAGATGCAGTAATTGTTCCACTTTCTAATCCTGGAGCTATTACTGAAATTGGTTTCATTGAAGAACCTGTTTGTTTTTTCAAACTTGTTGGCCAATTGAAATATCCTAATTTAGTTTTCTTTAATTCATCTTGTGTTCCAGCACCACACGCAACTACTTGACCTGTTGTGTGATCTACAACAGTCATTGTTGACATTGAAGTTTGTTTTTTAGTTGGTGATTGCTTTTTGTAATCTGCACTTGTAATTACTTCTTCAACTTTATTTTGAATATCTGTATCTTGCGTTGTATATATTTTTAATCCACTACTATATAAATAAACTTCTGCTAAATCTGAAGACATTCCTTTTTCTTCCATAAGTTGTTGTTTTATTTGATTTATTGCAGCTTCTGTTTGATAAGAAACATCAACTGTAGTTTTTGCACCTTCACCTTGTTTAAAGTTCAAACCATTATCAACATCAGATACAGCTTGATTATATTCTTCTTCATTTTCTATATAACCTAACTCTTTCATTTTTGCTAAAACAGTTTTTGTTCTCTTTTTAATTTTATTGTCCATATTGTCTTTTTTAGTTTGATCATCATATTCTGCAAATGGTTTATAAGAGCCTGGTGCATTATTTATTCCAGCTAAAAATGCACATTCAGCTAAACTTAAATCTTTAACATCTTTGTCAAAATAATATACAGCACCTAAGGCTACACCATTTATATCATTTCCACCTATATATATAGTATTTAAATATAATTCCAAAATTTGGCTTTTTGATAAAATATGTTCAACTTGAATTGCTTTTGCCATTTCTTTTACTTTTCTAACAACACCTGCCATTGCTGTGTTATCTTTTTCTTGTGTGATATTTTTTATTAATTGTTGTGTAATTGTACTACCACCAAATGATGAATTTCCTGCATGTATTATGTAATTAACAGTTGCATATCCTGTTCTACCTATGTCTACACCTGAATGTTGATAAAATCTTTCATCTTCTATTGCAACATAAGCTTTTGGTAAATAGTCTGCCATTTCTGATAAACTAACACATTTTCTTTTTTCTCCACTACTTAATGAAGCTATTTCATTTCCATTTTTGTCGTATACAGTAGAGTTTTCGAATTTAATAACTAGTTCATCTTCATTTATTTTTAATTCATCTCCAAATAAACCAAAAAATGTTCCTGCTAAAATTCCTCCACCTATTATTATAAGTAGCATAAGAATTATAAAAAATATTTTTATGCAAGTTGCAATTCTTGGATGTTTATATTTAAATTTCTTTTTTCCATTCTTATCTGTTTTTGGATTTTTAGCATTTCTTGAATTTTTACTGCTTTTTGCTCTTTGTATTTTATCTGTTTTTATTACTTGTGTTTCATCTTTACTTACTGGTTTTTTGGCTCTTCTATTTACTTCTTCTGTTTTAAATCTTCTTGTTTCGCCATCTTTTCCGTTTGTACTCATATTTCCTCCTTATGACAAGTTTTAAATATACATTGGTATTATATCATAAATTCACAAAATATAAAGCTTTTTTAATAAATTTGTCTTTCAAATAATTACAATATAATAGATTATATTAATTTCTATTAGAAAATATTGATATATAGGTTCTTCTTAATTTTTTCTTAAGCTTTATTCTAATAAATCTTTTGTATTTAAAACTACACCAGCACCTTCTTTTATAAGTTTGTTACAACCCAATGATTGCTTTGCATATATACCTCCTGGAATTGCATATACATCTTTTCCTTGTTCTAAAGCAAAGTCTACTGTTATAAATGTACCACTATTTAATGCAGCTTCTACTACTAGTACTTTTTCACTAATTCCACTAATAATTCTATTTCTTTCTGGAAAATGATATTTTTCTGCTTTTTCATTTAAACAGTATTCAGATACAATAACTCCATCATTTTCTAAAATTTTTTCATATAATTTTAAATTTTCTTTTGGATATAAATTTTCTAGTTTCAAACCATTTCCCAGTACTGCTATAGTTTTTTTGCTTTTTCCATCTAAAGCCCCTATATGAGAGCAAGAATCAATACCTTTTGCCAAACCACTTACAACTGTTATTCCCAAATCTGATAAATCCTTAGAAATTGATTTTGCAACTCTTTTTCCATAATCACTTGGTTCTCTACTTCCTATTACTGCTATACAATTATTTTGCATAATATTAACATTTCCTTGTACATACAATAATGCTGGTTTATTTGATATATTTTTCAAATTAGTTGGATAAGCACTCTCTATACAACTTATTATTTTTATACTTTGTTTATTCATATAATTTTTTTCAATTTCTATATTTTTCCTATTTTCCATATTTAAAATTTCTATTATTACATTTTTGGGAATATTCATTTTTTCCAAATCTATCTTTGAACTATCCCACAATAATTTTAAATCTTTAAAATTATTTAATAACTGTAATTTTTCTTTATTTGATATTTTTAAATGTGATAACCAAATTTTATATTCTTCCATTTTTCTCCTTTTTATTTTTTATAAATTAATTTTATTTTCTTACCTTATTTTTGATTATTTGATTTTTATAATCAGAATTAATTTAATTTTATATCTTGCACATTAGTAAATTTTACATAGCAAATTTTCGTGCAAAGTATTAATATAAGCATATTTATAAAGAAAAAAAGACACAAAGTATTTTACTTTATGCCCCTCTTATTTAATTATTTGATTCGTTTAATCTTATAAAATAATTTATTATATTAATCTTTCAAAGTATTTTTAGCTGCTTTTACAACATTGTATATAAGCATTGCAATAGTCATTGGTCCTACACCGCCTGGAACTGGTGTGATATAACTAGCCTTTTTAGAAACATTTTCAAAATCAACATCTCCACAAAGTGTACCATCTTCCATTCTGTTTATTCCAACATCAATAACTACAACATCATTTTTCACCATATCTTCTGTAACAAATTTAGGTTTTCCTATTGCTGCAATTAATATATCTGCATTTCTAGTTATTTCAGCAATATTCTTTGTTCTTGAATGGCATACTGTAACAGTAGCATTTTTATTTAGCATACATTGAATCATTGGTTTACCTACAATATTGCTTCTACCAAGTATTACAGCATGTTTTCCTTCTGTTTCTATATTGTATTCTTCAAGCATTTTTATAATTCCATAAGGAGTACAAGAAATAAAAGCATCTTGACCTATAGATAATTTTCCAACATTTACAGCATTAAATCCATCAACATCTTTTTTAGGAGAAATTTTTTCAAATGCTTTTTGTATATTTATATGTTTTGGTACAGGACTTTGTAATAAAATGCCATGTACACTTTCATCTTTATTTAACATATCAATTGTATCTAAAAGTTTTTCTTCTGTTGTATCTTTATCAAATAAAAATTCTTCAAATTCTATTCCTGCTTTTTCACAAGCTTTTGATTTATTTCTTACATATACTTGTGATGCACTATTATCTCCAACCATTATAACAGCTAATTTAGGAGTAATTTCATTTGTTTTTAATTCTTCAACTTCTTTTTTTAATTCTTTTCTAATCTTTTTTGCTACTGCTTTTCCATCTATTATTTCAGCCATCTATTTTTCTCCTATTTTATTTTTCAAATTCTTCCACTAAACTTGCTTTTACATATGCATTTGAATTTTTATATTTTATTTTGTACCAACCGTTTTTAGTTTTTTCAATAGCATTTACTTCTTCATCTTTTTTCAAAGTTCCTACTTTTTCACTATCTGTTGTATCTTTTTTTCTAAGATTACATTCATTTTTAGCTTTTATTGTTATATCTAATTCTTCTGATTCATTTGAATTATCTTTGTCAATATTATCTTCTATTTCATTAACAACTTCTTCTGAATCTGTTGATTTTTCTTCAGAAATTTCATTCATGCTCTCTGAAATTACATTTTTTTCTTCATTTGTATTTTTTTCTTGTGATACTTTTGATTTTTCTATTGCGATATAAAATCCATATACCATAACTATTGTAACAAATATTAAAAATATAATTTCTAGTACAATTTTAATATATTTATTTCCAAATCCAAGTTCGTTATCTAGTGCGTGTTTTCCTTTACTCATATGTATTTTTTATGTTAAAAACATATCTCCTTTCACTTTTGTAAATTATCTAAATATAATACAACCAAATATTAATAATCCGAAAAGTATTCTATATATTGCAAATATTTTGAAGCTTCCTTTTTTCAAATATTCTAATAAAAATTTTATTACAAATAATCCAACTACAAAACTTGCTAAAACACCCATTAAAAAAGCCATGTCAAAAGTGAAAGAGCTTAAATCAACTAATACTGCTGCTAATGTAATTGGTGCTGCTAGTAAAAATGAAAATTTAGCCGCACTTTCTCTATCTATTTTTAACATTCTTGCAACAGTCATTGTAATTCCAGATCTTGATACTCCTGGAAATGCTGCTGCAATAGCTTGAGATATTCCTACTAAAACTGATTGTTTTAATGAGATATCTTCATATTTTATTTCTGATTTTGATTTTTTATCTACTATGTATAAAATTATACCCATAATAATTAAAGCTGCACCTATCCAAGCCATTTGAATATTTAAATCATCTCCGATTATATGGTCACTGATTTTATCTAATACTAAACTTAAAATTCCAGCAGGAATTGTTGCTGCAACTAAATACCAAAAAATTCTTCCTTCAGTTGAATCTTCTTTTTTTATTGCTTTTTTGTATCCACCAATTAATAATGCAATCCAATCCTTAAAAAAGAATATTGCAATTGCAAGTAATGTTCCTAAATGTAATGCAACATCAAAAGATTCTGGCATTTGTTCCCAACCTAATAACCAAGGAAATACATTTAAATGTCCTGAACTAGAAATTGGTAAAAATTCTGTAAGTCCTTGTACTATTCCTAATATAATAGCATGTATAATACTCATTTTTGTTCCTCCAAATTGTGTTTATTTTGTTCATTTTTTACTATATTATGAAACTAATTAAATATTGATTTTAATCAGTCCACTTTTTTTCTTATAATTCTTTAAGAACATGATATAATGTTTCTTTTATATATATTGCAGATGTTAATGGTGCAACTTTTCCTGGTAATGATAGTGCCCATATTAATTTTAAATCTTTTTCTTTTGCAACTTTTCTATCGACTCCACCTGGATTTGATGCTAAATCTATAATAACTACATCTTTTCTAACTAATGCCAAACGCTCTTTATCTAAAACTTGGAATGGTATTGTACTAATTATTATATCAAACTCATTTAAGTGTTCATTTAAATTGTTTAAATGTATTGGTTCATATCCATAAGCTTTAATCCAAGCTATATCTTCGTTTTTTCTAGCTTCACAATATACTTTAGCTCCTATTCCATCTAACATTTTAGCTAAAACTTTACCAATTCTACCAAATCCCATAACAAGAACTTTGCTACCATGTAAAGTTTTTTGTGTTTCTTCCATTGCTATTTGGATAGTTCCTTCTGCAGTTGCAATAGTATTTAAAACTGTGAATTCTTCTCTTTTTAGTAAATCAATATATGGAATATTTGAATTTTCTAACTTTCTTTTTATTTCCTCTGTTATGTTACCAGCTATTAATGTTTTTCCTGCTATACAATTAATAAATTCATCTACATTTAATTTTATATTACTAAATGGCATTGATAAATTTCTTCTATCACTAGATAATGGAATTGGTCCAACAACTACCTTTGAGCTTTTTACAGCCTCTGCTACTGTTGGGCACATTTCAATTTTTTCTAATTTTAATAAATCTTCAGACATTTCTAAGCCATAAGTATAAACTGTATAACCATCCTTAACTAACATTTCTACTAATTTAACAATTCGTAGGTCTCCACCTACAACAGCTATTGATTTTTCCACTTTTATCACTTATCCTTTCTGTACTTTATAATTATATTATATTTTTCTTTTGTATTTATATTCTAAAATTTATAAAAGCTTAGTCATTTTGATCTTCATTTTCATCTTTTGTTCTTTCAACTCCGTCTTGATCTATTGCATTTAACATTTCTTCATATTCATCTTTGTCTTTTAATTTTTTAAGTTTTTCTTGATTTATAATTTCACTTACTCTGTCTATAGTTCTTTGCCTTGTTGTATTTTCACTTATATCTTCTATTAAAGAATTAGTATCTTCTAAATAATCCTGTGCTACTCTTTCCTGGGTTATTAAGATATGACTTTCTTCTAATTCTTTTACTTCTTCTGCTATTTCTTTATTTCTATCTCTTTCTATATCGTCATCCATCTTAACAGATACAGTTATAAGTTCTCTAATATTTTGAAAAACTTTTTCTTTTGATGCCTTTTTTAATAGTTTATGATCTAATTCAATTGATTTATTTAGGAATTCTAAAGCTCTATCTTTTTCTCCTCTTCCTGCATAAATTCTTGCTAATTGATAATATGACATTGCTTCTAAATTTTTATCATATAAGCTTTCTTTAAAGTATTGTTCTGCTAAATTGTATTCTTTTTCTATTAAAGCTAATTGACCTAAATTGTATTTTGCTCCCCATAATTTATGATTAATTGAAGCTGCTCTTTCATACATATCTTTTGCCATTTGAAAATCATTTAGTCTTGTATATACAATTCCTAAATTATAATACAACTCATAATCTGCAGGTCTAAATTTTAAAGCACTTTCATAAACACTTGCCGCTTCTTTAAATCTTTCTTGCTCACATAACATATCTCCTAATAAACAAGAAGCTTCATACATATCTGGTTTATTTCTAACTAATTTTTCTAGCATTTCTATTGCTTCATCTTTTTTTCCAAGATCTCTTAAAAGTTCTGATATTTTATAGTAAGAATTATAATCATTTTTCTTTATATCTATTGCTGTTACATATTCATCTATTGCTTTTCTCATTCCACCTTCTTTTTCATAAATAACAGCTAATAGTTTATGTCCATAATAACTATCTGGATATTTTTCTACCATTTTACTTAAAATAGCTTTAGCACCTTTGGTATCTCCAATAAGTACCAAGAAATTTGCTATTCCAACACTTAATATTTCAGAAAAATTTATATCTTTAAATTCTAAAAAAATAACAAGCATTGGTAAAATAATAGATAATATATATCGTAAAACCCTAAAAAATAAATTTGCCTTTATGCCTAACCTTATTTCAAAAAAGATAATTGCTATTCCTATTCCTTGCAAGATCAATAATATTATATAATTTGTGTCATCTTTTTTTATTATTTTAAAAAAGACAATAATAAATAAGGAGAAAGCTAGTAAACTAAATATTATATTTTCGAGCAATTTTTTTCCTCCCTTACATCCTTTTACAAATTTCTTTTCAATTTTTTTGATTATATCATATCAAAACTTGTAAAACAATATTTTAATTCATAAAAATTAAATTTATAAAAAAGCGAGTCTAAGATTTTCTATCAAATGCAAATTTTAAGAAAATCTAAGACTCGCCATATTTATCTAGTACGGAAAGTTCTCCTACAAGGAGAACTTTCCTACTATATAAAAAAAGACACTTCTTTCGAAATGTCTTTTTCATACTAAATAAAATCGTTAATATATATTTTTTTGCAAATAACTTTAATTATTTATTTTAAATGTTTTGTAGCTTCAGAAATAATTATTTTCTTTGCATCTTCTAAGTTCATATTTATTGTTGCACCAGCAGCTTTAATATGGCCTCCACCACCAAAAATCATGCAAATTTCTGAAACATCTACATAATCATTTGAACGAAGTGATACTTTAAATCCTTTTTCTTTTTCATACAAGAATATAGATATTTCTACACCTTTTATATTTCTTCCAATTTCTACAATGCCATCATGATCTCCTGCTTGCATATCAACTTTAGAATCATCTTCTTTTGTTATGTATGTGAATGCAATTTTTCCATCAGCAAAAAATTCAAGTCTATCCATTGCTATTTTTTGAATTTCAAATTTTGACTTTGTAATAATCATCATTGATTGTCTATAAATTTTTGAAACATTTACGCCTTTTGTTAAAGCCCATGCAGCAAATTCAAATGTTTCTGCTGTTATTCCACTATTTTTAAATCCACCTGTATCTGTAATTATACCTGTAAGTAAACAAGTTGCAATATCTTTTGTTATTTCTATTTGTAGATATTGGAAACTTGAAACTAATATTTGTGCACATGCTGGTGAAACTTGATCTACTATGTTATAATCACCAAACATTGCATTTTTTCCATGATGATCAAATTCTACTTTTACTTTTGCATTTTCAAAATATTTATGGTAAATACTATTTACCCTTTTTAAATCTGGACAATCTACAACAATTGCCATATCATATTCTTCTAAACTGCCTTCTGTTTTTATATTTTCAACTCCTGGTAAAAATTTAAAATTTGCTGGATATTCTTTCATTACAACTTCTGCAGTTTTTCCCATATTTTGAAGTGCTAAACACATTGCTAAACTACTTCCGATTGCATCTCCATCAGGACTTTCATGAGCTAATATTACAAATGTTTCTGCATTTTTTATTTCTTTTAAAATTTCATCTAAAGTCATTTATTTATCTCCTTCTTCGTTTTTCTTAAAATCTTTTGTGATATCTTTTAAAATTTCATCTATTCTAGAACCATATTCTAAAGATTCATCAAATTCAAAAATCAATTCAGGAGTTGTTCTCAAGTTTACTCTTCTTGCTACTTCACTTCTAATGTATCCACTTGATTGTTTTAATATTTTAAGATTTTCTTTTTTATTTTTTTCATTTATCATACTTACAAATACTTTTGCAAAGCGTAAGTCTGGAGTTGTTTTTACTCCAGTTACACTTATTAAACCTGTTAGATGAGGATTTTTTAATTCTAGTGAAATTATATTACTAATTTCTTTTTTTAATTCTTCATCAACTTTATACATTCTATTACTTTTATTACTTGGCATATAAATTCCTTTCTTAGAATATATCTATTTAACTTCTTCCATAATATAAACTTCTAATGCGTCATCTTCTTTTATATCATTAAATTTTTCTATTTGAAGTCCACATTCATATCCATTTGATACTTCTTTTACATCATCTTTAAATCTCTTTAAAGATACTAATTTTCCATCATGTATAACTATATTATCACGAATAACTCTTATTCCTGCATTTCTAGATACTTTACCACTTGTTACATAAGCACCAGCAATAGTTCCAACATTTGAAACTTTGAATGTTTGTCTTACTTGTGCTGTACCTATAATAACTTCTTTGTATACTGGATCTAATAATCCTTTCATTGCAGCTTCAACATCATTTATAGCATCATATATTACTGAGTATGTTTTTATTTCAACTTGTTCTTTATCTGCTATAGATTTTGCTATTAATCCTGGTCTTACATTAAATGCTATAATAATTGCATTTGAAACTTTTGCAAGTGTTACATCTGATTCTGTAACTCCACCAACATTTGAGTGAATTACAGATACTTTAACTTCATTATTAGATAATTTTTCTAATGATTGTTTTAAAGCTTCTACAGAACCTTGAACATCTGCTTTTACTATTAAATTTAATTGTTTTAAATTTTCACTTTCAATTTTATTAAATAAATCATCTAATGTTACTACATTATTTTTAGCTAATTCTTTTTCTCTTTCTTCATTTCTTCTCTTTTCAATTAGATGTTTAGCAGTTTTTTCATCTTTTACTTCGTAGAATGTATCTCCTGATTGAGGTACTGATGTTAAACCTGTAATTTCAACTGGTGTAGAAGGTCCAGCTGATTTAACTTTTTTACCTTTGTAGTCTTGCATTGTACGAATTCTACCAATTGTAGAACCAACAATTATTGTATCTCCTACATCTAATTTACCTCTTTGTACAAGCATTGTAGCAACTGGTCCTCTGCTCTTATCAAGTTTTGCTTCAATAACAGTACCTTTTGCTTGTTTTGTTGGATTAGCTTTTAATTCTAATATATCAGCTTCTAATAAAACCATTTCTAATAGGTTATCAATACCTTCATGTTTTTTAGCTGAAATTGGAACATAAATTGTTGAACCACCCCATTCTTCTGGGACTAATTCATATTTCATTAATTCTTGTTGTACTTTCTCAAAGTTTGCATCTGGTAAATCCATTTTATTAACAGCGACTATAATTGGTATATTAGCAGCTTTAGCGTGGTTTATAGCTTCTACTGTTTGTGGCATTACACCATCATTTGCTGCAACAACTAATATTGCAATATCTGTAATCATTGCACCTCTAGCACGCATACTTGTAAAAGCTTCGTGTCCCGGTGTATCTAAGAATGTGATATCTCTACCATTTATTTTTACTTGGTAAGCACCAATATGTTGTGTAATTCCACCTGATTCACCTTCGATAACATTTGTACTACGAATAGCATCTAGTAAAGATGTTTTTCCATGATCTACGTGTCCCATTACAACTATAACTGGTGGTCTTGGTTTTAAATCTTCTTCTTTATCTTCTGTTTCATCAATTAAAATATCTTCATCTGTAACTACATTTTTCTTTGTAGCAGTAATTCCATATTCTTGTGCAATTAAATATGCAGTATCAAAATCTAAGTCATTATTTATTGTTGCCATTATTCCTAAATTTAATAATTTTTTAATAACATCACTACTTGTAATTTTCATTTCTGCTGCTAAATCTTTTACTGTAATTGACTCTGGAATTGTTATTTCTGTTAATTTGAATATTTTTTGTTTATTTCTCTTTTCATTCTTTTGAGGTTTCTTTTTACTTCTTCTACCTCTTTCAGTGCTTAAATCATAATAATCTAACATATCTCCTTCACTAAACATATTAGATAATTTATTTTGTTTCTTTAAGCTCTTTAATTTTCCTGAATCAAAATCATTTCCTTCATTCTTTTTAGCTTTTTTAGGTTTTTGCTCCTCTTGTTTTTGATTTTGTTTCATTTTTTCTTTTACTTTATTTCCATATTCTCTTACATTTTCTTTTTCTGGAATATCTACTTCCATTATATCTTTGATTTTTCTTTCAATTCCACGTTCATTAAAATCACGTTTTTGACCATTTCTATTATCTCTACCATCATTATTATTTCTAAAGTTAGAATTTCTTTTTTGATTATTGAAGTTGTTTCCTTGTTCACCATTTCTGTTATTATAACCATTATTGTTTCTGTTATAACTAGAATTGTTATTGTTTCTATGAGAAAATCCATTTTCTCTTCTTTCATTTCTATCATTATTTCTATTGTTATAATTTCTATTGTTTTGATTGTTTGTATTATTAAAATTTTTCTTTTCTTCTGGTTGTTTTTCAAGAACTTTATTTTCTTGTTTTTCAATTTTTTCTGTTTTTACAACTTCTTTTACAGTTTCCACTTTCTTTTCTTCTACTTTTTTTACTTCTTCAACTTTTTCTTTTTTCTCAGTAACTTCTTTTTTTACAACCTTTTTAGGCTCTTCTTTTTTCTTTATTCCAAATAATTCATCTACAGTTAGTGGTTTTGTTGGTTTATTTCTATAAACAATATTAAAATCTTTATTTCTATTTTTTTCAACAAATCCTACATCCTTACTTCTATTTTGGTCTTTTCTTCTTTTTTCATCTTCTACTCTTTTTTGTTCTTCATCTTCATTTACAGTTACTGATCTTCTAATAATAAATGGTTGGTCTAAATTCTTTTTTCCTTTTTTATTTTCCATAGACTTTATTTTTGCAACTCCTTTAATCAAATTTTATAATTTAAAAATCTCTTCTTATGTACTTAATTTATTTTTTATAGCATCAGCAAAATTTTTATCTTCTATTCCAATTATTGCTTTATTTACTTTTCCAATTGCTTTACTATTATCAAAAATTGTTCCAAAAATATAATATTGTACTTTTTCTTTTTGGCATACATCTACTATTTTTTGCTTACTTTTTTCAGATATATCTTCTGCTATAATAACAAGCTTTATTTTATGTTTGGCAATTTTTTCTAATACGGCTTCTGTCCCAAATGATATTTTTCCGGCTCTGGTACAAAGCCCTAATAAACCATATATTTTATTTTCCACTAATTGCACCTCTTATTTCTTCGTAAAATTCTTCTTTTACATTTACTTCTAAGGCTCTTTCTAATCTTTTTGTTTTTTTAGCTAAATTTAAGCATTCTTCATTTTTACAAATGTATGCGCCTCTTCCATTTTTCTTTCCTGTTAAATCAATCTCTAATTCTTTTTGTGGATTTCTAATAATTCTAAGTAATTCTTGCTTTTCTTTTTGATTGTTACAAGCAATACATCTTCTTAACGGTTTCTTTTTTTCTACCAAAACATTTCCCCCTAAATAAATTTGCTTATTCTTCTACATTTGAAGTTTCTTCTGTTTCTTCAACTTCTTCTGAGTTGTTTGCATCTTCAGCTTTTTGTGCTAGCATTTCTCTAAATTGTGATTCTGATTTTATATCAATTTTCCAATTTGTTAATTTAGCTGCTAATCTAGCATTTTGACCAGATTTTCCAATTGCTAATGATAATTGATCATCTGGTACTATAACTTGTGCAAATTTTTCTTCATCATTTGCATCTACTGCCATTACTTGAGCTGGTAATAATGCTGCAGCAATATATATTGCTGGGTCTTCATTCCATTCAATTACATCAATTTTTTCTCCATGTAATTCATTGATAATGTTTTGAATTCTAACACCTTTTTGACCTACACAAGAACCAACTGGATCTATGTTTTCATTTTTTGAATATACAGCTACTTTACTTCTAGATCCTGGATCTCTTGAAACACTTTTTATTTCAATTAATCCTTCGTATATTTCAGGAATTTCAAATTCAAATAATTTTCTTACAAAATCTGGATGACTTCTTGAAACTACAACTTGTGGATTTCCTTTTACTTCTTTTTTTACAGATACTACATATCCTCTTATTTTATCGTTTACTTTGTAATGTTCTGTAGGAATTTGTTCTTTTGCAGTCATAATACCTTCTAATTTTCCTAAATCTAATACAACTAAGTTTTCATCTACTTTTTGAATAATTCCTGTTACTATTTCTCCAGTTTTGTCGTGATATTCATTATATACAATATCTCTTTCAGCTTCTCTAATTTTTTGAACAACAACTTGTTTCGCTGTTTGTGCTGCAATTCTACCAAAATCTTTTGGTACTATTTCTAAATCAACTGTTTCTCCAATTTCTGCTTTTGGATTTATTTGTCTTGCTTCATCTATACCAATTTCTAATAATGGATCTTCAGATTTTTCTACAACTTCTCTTACTGAATAAATGTGTACATCACCAGTTTCTTGGTTTATTGTTACTTTTACATTGTCTACAGAATCAAAGTTTTTCTTGTATGCAGATACTAAAGCACCTTCTAATGATTCGATTAAATAATCCTTTTTTATTCCCCTTTCTTTTTCTAGTTCGTCCATTGCTTCGATTAATTCTTTTACGTCAATGTTCTTCATTTTTAAATAATTCCTCCCTTACCATTCATATATAGTTTTTGCTATTGCTATATTTTTTAAATCTATATTTATAATATTTTCATTAACTTCTAGTACAATCTCTTTATCATTGTATTCTTTTAAAATACCATTTATTTCTTTTTCTTTATTTATAGCTTTAAATAACTTTACATTTACTTCTTTTCCAATTTGAGCTAAAAAATGTTCTTTTTTTCTAAGTACTCTTTCTAAGCCTGGTGAAGAAACTTCCAAATAATATTGTTCTTTTATGTAATCCTCTTCATCTAAAATATCATTAATAGCATTATTGACATTTTCACAATCTTTTATATCAATTATTCCATTTTTATCTATAATAATTCTTAAGTAATAGTCTTTTCCTTCTTTTACATATTGAACATCATACAAAATATATCCTAAGTCTTCTATAATAGGTTTTAATCTATTTTCTACTTTTTGTTCTATACTTCCATTAGCCATTCTTGCACCTCCTTATATAAACATTCTTCTTTTACAAAATGAAGAGTGGGATTTTTCCCACTCTTCGAGCAATCATTTTTAAAGTTAGCTATATTATACCATCTAAAACTTACTAATGCAAGCTTTTTCGTGAATTTTACAACACTTTTTTATAAAAATCGCTTATAATTTTATTAATCTAATATTTTAGAACTTTCTATGTATTCTATAATTCTATTAATTTCACTTGACATTGTATCTTGATATACTGGTTCTGTTGCTTCTTCTGGTATATCATATCCGTATTTATTTAAAAATCTATATGTTTCTATTTCAATTAGTTCTTGTTTTGTAACTTTCTTTAAGTCTATTGGTAAATTTTTTGCTTCCTTTTTTTCTATTATTTCTTCAACTTTGCTATCTGCGATAACAAAATTTCTTCTAAGTTCTTGTTCTAAAGCCATTAAATCTGCCACATCATCTTCTACTAATTCGTCATCTTCGTTATCTTCTCTAAACATTTCTATTTCTGCTATAAGTTCATGTATGCTATAATTTTTAGATAATTCTAATTTTTTAGCTAAAGTTTTTCTAATAGCATTTTGTCTAACTTCTATTTGTTCTAGCATATATCCATCTATTTTGTTTCTTCCAGTAATTAGACCAATAATTCTTTTAATTGCGCTTTTTTCTTCTATTATTCCAATATCATCTTTTAATTTCTTTAATTCTGCTTCTCCTCTAATGTTTAATATTTCTTGTGCAATTCCTCTTTTTAATTCATTTTCTTCTACAATAGCCATTTCATCAAATCTAGTAATTTTAGATTTTCCTATTGAAGTTTTTGGATTATTTAAGTAATTCATTAAAGTATTTATTTGTACATTAATTTTTGATATTTCTAATAATTTTTGGTCTAATATTATTCTATCTTCTGTTTTGCATATTTTTTCTACTTTGTTTTGAATTTTTATTAGCATTTCTTTTAAAGTTTCTGCATACTTTTTTATTTCAAAACAATTGTTTAAAGCTGAATAACTTGTTCCTAAATTTCCTGCAATTTTAGCATGATTTTGTTGTTTCAAAATAAGATTTTTAATATCATTTATTAATCTTTCTGCAACAATTAAATTTTCTTTACATTCTTCTTTTACAGCTGTTATTATATCTTCTAATGTTTTTTCATCATTTTCTTCTTGTTTTTTTCGAATTTCTTGTTCTAATTTTTCCATTTTAGAATTGCTTATTTCTTTTATTACTTTTTCTTTAACAAGATATTCTTCCTCTATTTCTTTACATTCTGACATTAAATATACAGCTAAAGACTTTTTCCAATTTACTATAAAATCGCACTCTTCTTTTTTAGTTTGGAATAAAGCAGTTGCATTTTCTTTTAGATTATCTAATTCTCTATTTACTCTATCTATATTTTCTAGTTCTTCTTTTTTAGTTTGCTCATCAATTCCAAGGCTTTCTTTTTTTTCTAATTCACTTTCATATTTGTTTGATAATTGTTCTAGCTTTCTAATATTTTCATAATTTTTAGAATTTTCTTTTTCTATTTCTATACATTTTTGTAGTTTTTCATTTACTAAATCTGCATTTGTAACCAAATATGTATAAAGTCCTGTTTTTTCTTCTTTGCTCATTTTTACTAATTCTTGTTTTTCTAAATACATATTATATATTTTAAGTTTTTTATCTTCGGCTAGATCTTTTTCACCAACTTCTTCAACTTTTTTTATCTTTGTAAATGGTGAAATTAGAACCTCTTCTTCAGCTTTTACAGTACCTAAAATTTTCTCTAATTCAATATATGGAATGTTTTTATCTCCAATTAAATTTACTAAAACTGGCAATTCAATATTTTCTGTTTGTTCTACCTCAATTTTTTCTTTATGTTCAGTTGCAAAAATTAATCTATCTATATATATTTCATTTTTTGCTTTATTTACTTCAGCTAAAGTAGTATATTTAGAAAAACTCCAGTCTTTTTTTTCTATTTTCTTATAAAACATTTTCAAAATAATAGCATACACACTTTTAAATGTTTCTATATTTTTTATTAAATTCATTTTGCTATACAAATTATTATCTTTTTGTTTTGACATTACATCAAAATCTTTTTCAACATTGCTTGTAAGCATTATATTTATTGCATTTTTAGTAAAAGTTTTGTATAGCCTTATTACTTCCATTTCTTCATTTGTTAAATCTTTTTCCATATATGAAACCACCTCATATTTTATTCGGTATAATTTTATCATTTATGTATTTTTTTTGCAACAATTTAATAACAAATTGTAATTATTATTTGAATTATATAATTGCAACTTTCAAAAGCTTTAAATATATATGACGAATGTGCATAAAAAAAGAAATTCTTACGAAATTTTATGGAAAGAGTTCATTTTTAATGTAATGTTGCCATAAAATACGTTAGAATTTCTTAAATCTTGTAATAAGCCACAGAGGTAATGAAAATTATATATTTTAAAGATTTACTTATTATATACTGAAAACAATATATAATTAAGCTAAAATATAAAAATTATATTTTATTTTGAAATTGTCTTTTTAAAATTCAATTCTCCAATTTTTTCTGTTGTTGTATAACCTGGCTCTGCTTTTATTACATCAGGTATTCGATTTACAATTGTAGCACAGGTTAATTCAACTGTATTTGGTTTTTCTACAGTAATTGTTGTAGTTGGTTCTCCTTCAACTGTCCAAACATTTTTATCATATTCATCTGGTCCATAAACTTTTCCAATGCACTCTGATTCAATTGTAATTCCTTCTTCTGTCTCTGTTGTTACAACAGCACTCATACCTGTTGCATCACCAGATTTTACTGTCATATTTAATGTGCTTGAATATATATCTTCTTTATAAGTTTGTGGTATGCATTTTTGTGTTTGACTTTTTATAGTTAATCCAAGTTTTGAACATAGCCAACCATTTACATTCCACATATATGATGGCATAAATTCTCCATTTTCTATTAGTTTTTGTCTTGCGTCTTCAGATATTCTATCTGCTGATGCAACTTTTTCATCAAATTCTGATAAAGTTAATCCAGCTCCATGTGCTTCTGCTAAAGCAATTCCATATTCTTCAACATTATAGCTTGAACTTCCTTTTATTTTCTTTATATTTTGTGTTGAACCTGCAATTGAACTAATAAGTTGTCCCCAATAAATATCTTGATATCCACTTCCTGTTATTGTACAATTATTTTTCTTTGCAAGTTCATCTATTTTCTTAGTTAAATTTGGATGAGAATTCATTGGATAAAATGCTTCTTCACAAGTAGTTATTGCATTTATACCCAACTCTGCACATAACATAAGTGGTTCTTCTAATTCTGATATTAAACTTCTAGTTGTAACAATACAAATATCTGGTTTTGTATTTTCCATCATACTTTTTGCATCTTTTGCATCTACAACGTTAATTCCTTTTGGCTCTGTTCCAAGTATTTCACCAATATCTTTTCCAACAACATTCGGATTTACATCAACAGCTCCAACTATTTCAATTCCTTTTTCTAGCATATATCTCATTGTATATACTGCCATTTTGCCAACACCATATTGTACAGCTTTTACTTTTTCCATAAAAAAAATCTCCTTTCAACTATGAAATTTTATACATATATTTTACCAATAAAATTTCCTTCATGGTAATTATTCACAAAATTTTCACAATTTATTCAGAGATTTAATTTTTATTTTTATATTAATAATTTATTTTTTAATTTTTAGATTTGTTTTCGCCTATTTTTGAAAATTTTTTTAATTTTTCATAAGCTAAATAATTAATTGTTCCTAATGGGAATTTTCCATTTTTGTCTTTTTTACCTGCTGGAACTCCTGTTAAAATTTCTATTCCTTCGTCTATAGTTTTTACAGCATAAATATGGAATTTTCCTTTTCTAACAGAATCAATTATTTCATCTGATAAGTGTAGATTTCTGACATTTTGAGTTGGTATTATTACTCCAGACTCTCCATTTAATCCTCTCATCTTACAAATTTGATAAAATCCTTCTATTTTTTCGTTTACACCACCAATTGGTTGAATTTCACCTTTTTGATTTACAGATCCAGTTACTGCAATTGATTGATTTATTGGTATTCCAGACAAACTAGATAATATTGCATAAGCTTCTGTACTTGAAGCACTATCTCCATCAACTCCACCATATAATTGTTCAAAACATATACTAGCAGTTAATGAAAGTGGCATATCTTGTGCAAATTGTTCTCCTAAATATCCTGTTAAAATTAACACACCTTTAGAGTGGGAAGATCCAGACATTTCAACTTCTCTTTCAATATTTACAATTCCATTTTGTCCCATATATGTGTTTGCAGTAATTTTAGCTGGTTTACCAAAAGAATAATCTCCAATTGTAATTACTGTTAGACCATTTATTTGTCCAATTTTATATCCATCTGTTTCTATAAGTAGAGCTTCATCTTTAATCATTTGTAAATATTTTTCATCGTATTTCTTTATTCTGTCAATTCTTTCATCTAAAGCTTTTTTTACATATTCTTTAGTTATAATTTTTGATTTATCTAATTTTGCCCAAGTTGATGCTTCTCCAACTATTTCTCCTATTTCACTAAATTGTGTTGATAGTTTTTCTTTGTCTCCTGCAAGTTTAGATGTAAATTCTACAACTTTTGCCATAGCTTCTTTATCTAAATCTAGTAGACCTTCTTGTTCGCAGAAACTTCTTACAAATTTACTTAATCTTTCGATATTTTCATTTGTTTTCGGAGCATCTTCCTCAAATTCGACTTTTATTTTAAATAATTTTCTAAAATCATCATCCATTGATAATAATGTATGATAAATATTTGAATTTCCTATTATTAAAACCTTTAAGTCTAATGGTATTGGTTCTGGTTTTATTCCAACTAAAGTTAAACTTGTTCTTTGATCAACTGGATTTTCTATTGCAAGTTCTTTAATTCTTAAAGCTTTTTTTAATGCTTCATAGCAAACTTGATTAGCAAGTAAATCTTTTGCTTGGAATATTATATATCCTCCATTTGCTTGATGTAATAATCCAGGTTTAATCATTGTAAAATCTGTTTTTAAACTTCCATATTGGTTTTCATATTCTAATCCACCAAAAATGTTGTGATATGAATAATTTGTATCCATAACAACAGGAGCACCTTCTAATTTACTATTGTCTATTAATAAATTTACTCTATAGTTTAGCCATGGTTCTCTTACTTCTGCCTTTTGTGTTGGTTGAACTGGTTGTTTTGGATCTGGATCTGGTGCTAAAAAAGCACTAATATTTTTTAATATATCTTTTTTTACACCTTCTAGGAAATTATTAATTTTTTTGTTTCTTTTATAATTTGCTTTTAAAGAATTTACATGTACATTTATTGTAAGTAAAGCTATATTTGATTGCCATTCTTCAATTTTCTTTTCTGATTCTTTTTCTATAGACTTTATAGCTCCAAGTGCTTCAAAGATTTGTTCTTGAACTAAATTTGAACGTTCTTCAAATTCTTTTTTAATTGATTCGTCCAAATTATCGAACTCTTCCTCTTCTAGAACTTTACCATCTAATACTGGCATCATATAAACACCATTTTCTGTAGATTTCACTTGAAATCCTTGTACCATAGTTCTTTTATTTAATTTTTCTAAAAGTTGTTCTCTTTTATCTTCAAATTCTTGTTTTATTATTTTCTTTTCTTTTTCAAAATCTTCGTTATTAAAAGTCTTTTTTATTTCTCTTCTAACATCTTTAACAAATGATTCCATTTGCTCTTTAAATACTATACCATTTCCTGCTGGGAATGAAATTGCAACTGGCTCATTTGGATTTTCAAAATTGTATACATAGCACCAATCATTTGGTACTTTTTCTTTAACAGCTTTTTGTGTTAAAAATTTTTTTGTATACATTGTTTTTCCAACACCAGATGGTCCTTCTAAATATAAATTATATCCTTTTATATCTATATCTAGTCCAAATTTTAAAGCTTTTATTCCTCTATCTTGTCCATAAACTAAATCTGTTGTATCAACTAATTCTTTTGTAGTTTCAAATTTAAAAAAATTCGGATTACACACATCTTTTAAATCTTTTGGCGTTAGTTCATTATTTCTTCTCATTCGTATTTTTCCTCCGTACTTATCTATTGACTATTGTGATTTTATATCAAACAATATATTTTTTCAATCTATTTTTTGACATTTTTTATAATTTTTTAGTCATAATAATTGCATTATTTTTTCCATTATAATATTTTTTTCTTATTCCTACTACTTCGAAACCTTTTTTCTCATATAAAGCTCCAGCTGGAAAATTATTTTCATTTACTTCTAAACTTATAGTCTCTCTACCAGTCTCTTTTGCCATTTCTATTAGTTTATCTAAAAGTGCACTTCCTATTCCCTTTTTTCTTTCTGTTTTTTTAGTTACTATATTAGTAATTTCGACATCTACTGGTGAAATCCAAATACCTGCAAAACCTACAATTTTGTTTTCTTCTTTTGCTACAATATATTTTGAATTTTCACTTTCAAGCTCACTTTTTAATATACTTGGTTTCCAAAATTCATCAAATTCTTCTTGTAAAATATCTTTAATTTCTTCAAAATCATTCAAATTCATATCTAAAATTTGCATAGTTTTTCCTTATTTATTATTAATTTATTTTTTCATTCTTTCTGCTTGTGATTTTCTTAAATAAATTGGCAATATTGTATCAGCATTTTTCAAATTGCTTTCTAAAAATTTTTTATAACCAAGTTTTCCTGTATTTATAGCACTTTGACTATTGTTTACTGCAAATATAATCTCTTTACCTGCAAATTTGTTTTTTATTAGTTCTTTATGTATTTCTGCACCATCTCCTACAAATACAAATTTATTATACTTACTAGCTTTTTCTAAAATCACATTTATATCATCTGCATATTCATCTTCTTTTAAATTATATTGATTATCAAAAAATCCTGCATATACTTGATTATTTTTTGCATCAATTAGAGAAACTATAGTTGTATCAGCATCTTCTGTTTCTATATTTCTTGCTAGAGTTTCTAATGAAGTTACACTTGCTACAGGTAACTTATATACTTCTGCAATTGGTTTTATACTAGCAATTCCAATTCTAATTCCTGTAAAAGACCCTGGTCCTACAGAAACTGCTATCAAATCTATTTTGTTTAAAGTAATATTATTTTTTTCTAAAACTTCTTTTAAAATTGGCATTAAATTTTCAGAATGTGTTTTTCCATTATCTAACTTTATTTCATCTATTGCATTACTATCTTCTAATATTGCTACTGCACATATTTTTGATGATGTGTCTACTGCTAATATTTTCATTTTATCGCCTCTTCTTTTATTTATATATTATTTTTATTTTGCTATTATATAGCATTTTTCCTTTTTTTACAACAATGTGATTTAAAAAACATGAATATATAGAACAAAAGTGGACATTATGATAATTGCAGAAGACAAAATTTTATTCAAAAGTCCACGTCTTTGTTCATCGCGCCAAGTTTTTGAAAAAAACTTGTGTGCAAAGTTGGGCGCAAGCCTTTATATAATAGGAAGTGCAGAGCACTTTCCTATTATATAACAAAAGAAAGTACAAACGTACTCTCTTAAATTTTTATATTTATATTTCCAATATTCTCTATATTAATTAATCTTTGATTTTCATTTACATTATCTCTACTAAATTCTAATTTTAAGTATCTTTGAGGTATATAATCTTCAATCATTTCTCCCCATTCAATTATACTTGCACCTTTTTCAAAATATTCTTCTCCACCAATTGCAAAAAATTCATCTACATCAGCTAATCTATATACATCAAAATGGAATATTTTAATTTTTTCTGTATCATATTCATTTACAATAGTAAATGTTGGACTTGAAATTTCGTTTTGTAAATTGAAATATGTTAAAATTCCTTCTGTTAATTTTGTTTTTCCTGAACCTAAATCTCCAGAAAGAATTATTATATCTCCTATTTGTAATTGACTTGCTATTTTTTTTCCTAATTCAATTGTATCTTTTTCTGAGTTTGATATATATTTCATCTTTTTCTCCATCTATAATAAATTCGTTTCTATTATAGCATATTCTATGATTTTATTCTACATATATAAATATTTTTATTCATTAATTTAAATATTGTAGTAATAATTGAAAGTTTATGTTATAATGCATATACGAAAATTTTGCATAATTAGGATTTTCAAAAATTTTCCTTAATGCAAAATAGACAAAAGATTAAAATATTATGATTCTCTTTTGTCTACAAAATTACAAAAAAAGAAAGGAGCATATGGTATATTACAAATTATTCAATATGTCATACAAATCAAACATGGAAAAAATCAAAAAAGAATGCAATGAACTTTTAGATTTTATAAAAGTTCATAAAACTAGTTTTATCTTAACCATATTTTTCACTTTTATTATTTATGGTATAAAACTTTTCAATTACAGTATTTCTATTGACACAGAAGTAATCATATCAAATTATACCGCTTTAGTAAATTCATGGTATGGTATTGGTAGATTTAGTTTAGGTTTTCTAAAATTTATTTTAGGATTAAACCCTTTTAATTATTATTTGTCAAATGTTTTAATGATTTTATTTTTTGCAATATCTTCTTTTGGATTATACTATTGTTTTAATTTAGTAAATCCAACTAAAAATTCTTCAAAATTAGAGGAAATAAAAATATTTTTATTTACATCATTAATAATCAGTAGCCCTATTTTTGCAGAACAATTTAATTTTACACTTCAATGTGCAGAAGTTGCTATTTCATTATTTATATTAGATATAGGAGTATATTTTTTCATAAAAAGTATACAATCTAAAAATATTTTTCTATTAATCATTCCTATTATATGCTTTACTGAAAATTTTGGGTGCTATCAAGCTTTTGTTCCTGTTATTATAGCAATATTAGTAGAAATATTAATTTTATTAAATAAAAATTACAATTATTCTGTAAAAGAAAATATAATATTTATTTTAAAAGCTTTTTTTGTTGGAGTTATTAGTTTAATAGGATATTTTGTTATTGGAAAATTAGTGTTACATTTCTTTAACATACCTGGTGGTTCTTACTTAAAAGATCAAATTTTATGGTTATCTGAACCTATAAAAAATGTTATTTTAAATATATTAAACTATGTAAAAGCTATTGTAAAAGGTGATTCTATTTTTTATAATCATTTATATTTAGTTGCAATAATTTTAACTTTTATAAATATCATTAAAGATTACAAAAAAGTATTCTGTAACTTATTAAGCATAGTTTTATTATTAACACCGTTTATGTTTTCAGTACTTATGGGAAATAGTTTAGTAGCTAGAACACAACTTGTATTACCAATAATTCTATCAATTATATTAATTTATAATACAAAATTTAAAAATAATTATCTAAATTATATTTTATACATAATTATTTTTGCTTTTGTTTTTTCTCAAAGTAAAACAACACTTAATTTATTTGAAAGTGATTATGCTAGATATACACAAGATAAAGCTTTTGCAGAAAACATTTTATCAAAAGTTGATTCTCTTATAGATGATGAAAATACAACAAAAATTGTTTTCGTTGGTCAAAGACAACAATCAGGTCCTAGTGTTCATACTACTGGTGAAACATTTGGAGGTTCATTCTTCTTTTGGGACTATGTATCAGTTTGTGGAATGAACAACAGAGCCATTGGTTTCATTAATACTTTAGGACATAATTTTCATGGAATTTCACCAGATGAATTCGAAATGGCAAAAAAAGTAGCAAAAGAAAAGAATTTACAATCTTTTCCAAAAAGTAATTCTTTCTGCAAATACAATAATTATATAATTATAAAACTTTCAGATTAGTAAACAAGCTAGAAATATATGGAATGATTAAATTTTGAAAATTTTTAATCATTCCATTATTTTATTATTAAAATTCAGCCAAATTTTCTTCTAATTCTGTCCATTCCTCCATTAGTCCATTATTTTCTTCTATTAATTTATTTACCTCTTCTTGCAATTCTGTAATTTTCATATAATCAGAACAAATTTCTTGATCTTGCATTTTGTTTTGTAATTCTTTTATTTTTTCTTCATTAATTGAAATATTTTCTTCTATTTTTTCAATTTTTCTTTCCAACTTAGTTCTTTCTTTTAATGGATTATTATATATTTTCTTTTTCTCTTTTTCTTGTTTTTCCTCTACTATTTGTTCTTTTTGCAAAGCTTCTTTTTTCTCTAAATATTCTGTATATGTATTATCATAAAAAGTAGCTTTATTATTTTCAAATTCCAAAATGCAATTTGAAATTTTATTAACGAAAAATCTATCATGTGATACAAATATTATAGTTCCATTATATGCTTTTAAAAGTTCTTCTAGACTTTCTTTTCCAACAATATCCATGTGATTTGTAGGTTCATCTAAAATTAATACATTAGGACCTTTTTTCAAGATTTTACACAATATATATCTTACTTTTTCTCCACCAGATAGCATTTCTATTTTTTTAAATACATCTTCACCATAAAACATAAACGCTGCTAATGAATTTCTAATTTGTGTAGTTGTTAAATTTGGAAATTCATCATAAAAATCATCAAAAATTGTTTTGTCTAAATTTAGTATTGCCATTTGCTGTTCAAAGTAACCTATTTCAACATTATGCCCAAATTCATATTTACCAGAAATCGGATTAATATTTCCTATTAATGTCTTTAACAAAGTTGATTTTCCTGTTCCATTTTCTCCAATAATTCCTAATTTCTGTCCTTTATATAATTTAAAGTCAACTTTGGCTAATGTTTTATTATATCCAATTTCCAAATTTTCTACATTTAAAACATTTTTTCCACTTTCTTTGTTAATTTCAAAATTTGTTTTAAATGATTTTAAATCATACTTATTGGGTTCTTCTATTTTAACCATTCTTTCTATTTGTTTTAATTTAGAAAGTGCCATTTTTGCTTTAGTAGGTTTGTATCTAAATCTATCTGCTATAGCATTTAATCTTTTTATTTCTTTTTGTTGAAACTCATAATCTTTTAATTGCTTTTCATAGTTTATCTTTTTTTGTCTTTCAAAATCTTCATAATTTCCTGTATATTCAGTTATTGTACCATATTCTATTTCACAAACTCTATCTACTATATTGTTTAAAAACATTCTATCATGTGAAACTATTACAACAGCTTTTGAATAATTTTTCAAATAGCTTTCTAACCATTCTATTGTTACTATATCCAAATGATTTGTAGGTTCATCTAGTAATAATAAATCTGGTTTACTTAAAAGTAATTTTATAAAAGCTATTTTAGTTCTTTGTCCACCAGAAAATTCACATATTTTTTTATCTAAATCATCTTTATTAAATCCAAATTTATATACCATTGTTTGATATTCTTTTTTGTAAGTATAGCCATCAAGCAATTCATATCTATCATGAAGTTTTGTATATTCCAAACCAAGATTTGAAGAATTATCTACTTGCATTTCTTTCACTAATTCTTCCATCTTTCTTTCAATATTTATTATTTCTTGGTATTCTTTTAATATTTCTTCTAACATTGTATTTTGGTCATTTTCAAAATTAATTTGCTCCAAATAACCAATATTTTGACAACCTTCTTTATATACATTAAATTTTTCTGTACTAATTCCTTCTGATAATAATTCATTATTTATAATTGCTTTTAACAAAGTAGATTTACCACAACCATTTCTACCTACTATTGCAACTTTCTGTTTTCCTTTTATCTCAAAGTTTATTTCTTCTAATATTGTTTCAGCTCCATAACTTACTGAACCATTTACTATTTGATAATTCATTTTAATCCTTTTCTCTTTTCTGCTATTGATACTAAAATTTATTTCTATGCTTATTTTTATCACAAAATTGTTAATTGTACAACTAGTTATTTGTATGTACAAAAAGTATTTTCTAACACTTCTATGTTAAATCAAAATTAGTATTTTTCTTTACATTCAAAACAAAAGAGTCAGCCTAAACTGACTCTGATGCTTCCTGACGTGCATTGCTTGTCAAGAAAAAATAACTAACTACTTACTAATAGAATCCCATCTCTGTCTCAGTGCTGGATTAATGATTGTTTCTCCGTTTGAGAACGGGACAAATAATCCTGCTTTACTGAATCCAGCTGCCTCAAGTTCTGCAATAATCTTGTAACCTTTTGCTACATATGTTTTGCCATTTCTGTAAACAAAAACAACTCTTCCATTGTTGTAGCAGAATGTTCCAAGTTTTTCGCAGTTGCAGTCCAAACACGTCTGATTCATAATCGGATAATAAACATCCTCATAGTAGATATGTTTGACCTGCACACCCATTTCCGGCATTTCAAAGCAATTTTCAATAGTTTCTTCGCTGATAGCACCAATGTGATGCTTGTTGCAATATTCCTCACAATCGGCAACAAAATCTGCTTTGTATGATTCATGAGCTGCATTTCTAAGGCAATTCCACTGATACTGATATTTCAGTGGATAGTCTCCGTTCGAAAACGGAACATAAAAGCTTTTCTTTTCAAAACCTAAAAGTCCTCCTTTCTGTGATAAGAGAACTTTTAAAGTTTTATATAAAAAACTCACGAACTTTTCAGCCCATAAGTTAATTTCAAATGGAGCGGGTAACCAGAAGCATAAAAATAGACTCCCCCCTACTGCTGTAAGAATTCCAGCTTCAATTTTCAATTTTTTTGCCCAATTTGGTGGCAAAATTATATTATAAAAAATGTTTTTAATATTTCTTTATTGCACTTTTAAAGAAATAGTGCTATAATTTTCCTGTCAAAACCTTTCGGGATATATTATTGAAGAGGGATATTTCCCAGAAAGGTGGTGATTTATATGGCTTGCAAGCATACTTCAAAAAAAGCTGCAAGTAGCGCTTCTAAAGTACTAAGAGATGGTAGAACTTCAAAAGACTCAAAGTCTGCCGCAGGTTCTGCTTTAGCTCAAAGACCATCAAAGCGCAAAAGCAAATAAACAGAAGGGATAAAACCTTCTGTTTATTTGCTTTTCTTATTTACACCTGTCCCTACATTAGGTGGCGTGCATCTTTCACTTGTATTTGGACCACTTGGTTTATAACCACGAGTATGTAATCCAGAACCAGCTTTATCATTTTTTATAGCTCTTGATGTATTTTTTGCTATATTTTTCTTTGAATTATTGTTCATTTTCTTCTACCTTTCTTTTAAAAAATTCTATATATTTAATATTTTCTGCTTTTATCAAAATACCATCAGTATCTGTTTGAATCTTCCAGTTATTATCGTCATCTATTTTATAAACTTCATTTATATAAATATCTCTTTCACTTTCATTAGAAGATGCACAAGACAAACCACCCATGAAACCAGCTATAACAGTATTATCTGTTAATGTAACTATAACCCATTCAGCTTCCATTTTACTAAATTTATAATCCCATGCAGATGGCTCTGGTTCAATTAAGTTAACACCAAAATAATTACAAATTTTCCTTATCAAATCATATTTATTTATACAAATTATAATTAATGAAATTATGAATGGAGATACTATAGTTATAAGTATTATACTTAACCATAACCTAATATAATGTACTTTCCACCAATCAATATTTAAGTATATTGAATATATTGGAATTGCCCATAATATCGCATTTATAAAACTATATATAAAAAAATCCAATAATTTTAAATTATATTCTTTTTTTCCTTTTGGGATACTTCTTTCTGTCACACCTATTATTATAAATCCAGGAATAATAAATGCTATTGCCATACAAATGCTAAATATAATATCATTCATTAAATTCCTCCTTTCATACAGTAATAATATTAAACATTCTTATCATTAGTTAAAGCTTTTATAATATTTTCTGCAATTCTATTTATAACTGGTACAACAACACTATTTCCAGCTTGTTTATATAATCTAGCATCACTCATATCTTTTGGCAATTTATAATCTTTTGGATAACCTTGTGCATAAAAACACTCTATTGGTGTAAGCTTTCTAATTCCATAATCTGTTTTAATTAAAGGAACATTGTGTCCACCTTCTCCCATATTAGCAGTTAAAGTTGGAACTAAATTGCTTTGATTTTTTCTAACGTATTTTCTACTCCATTGATAAACTGTATTATCATCATCCATTTCTTCAGTTAATAACTTGTACATTTCTCCTTTATATTTTCCCTCTGTGTAATAATACTTGTCATCAACTTTAGTTTCAAAATTAAATACTTTTTTTATATTATTATTTAACTCAATAAGTAATGGCATTTGGAATTTATCATAATCTTCTTTATCTCTAAAAGCTACAATATAAATTCTTTCTCTGTTTTGTGGTATATTTCCATATTCACAAGCATTTAATACTTGATATCTAATTTTATTTTTATATCCAGCATTTTCTAAACATTCAATAATAGTTCTAAATGTTTTTCCATTATCATGTCTTACTAAATTTTTTACATTTTCTAAAAAGATTACTCTTGGTTTTCTTTCTTTAAAAATCCTTTCCATTTCAAAGAATAATTCTCCATTGAATGAGGAATTCTTTTTACAATATGATATATCATATCTTTTATTCCATGAAGATTTTTTGTAACTCTTATACGTTTATTTCTATATTCAGCAATTTTACAAATCATTTCATAAGGTTCTAAATTCATATATGTATTTTTTAATTTGTTAAATTCAGCAACTTTTTGATTATCAGTTCCAATCCATGTTTTCAAGCCAATTCCTAAATCGCCTTTTTGAGCATCTGCAGAACAGTCATCTCTACTTAAATTGTATGCTTCTAAATATTTACAAAATATATTTTCATGACATCTATAATACAAATATGGTACATCGTATTCAGAAAATAATTTTGATAATGAACCAACTACTTTTAACATATTTTTATAATTTTCTCTTTGCTTTATTGGTTGATTTTCGTAAAACATATAAATCCTCCTTTCAAAGATTATTAACATTCAAATAATATCACAAACAAATTACTATTTCAATTATAAATATAATTTTATTTACATTTTTTTACTTCATTTTTCATTGTTATACCAACACTTTCAATCAAAATCTGCACTGTATGCAGATTTTGATTTTTTGACTCTTTTTTATATTTTTTTTATACTAAACTTGTACATGAATTATAAAAAAGTTGCACTGTATGCAACATTTTGTGAAAAACAGTATTTTTTATCAATTTTTGATGTAAATTTACTCATTTTTTACTAAAAAACACCCGAAAAGTTGCATTGTATGCAATTTTCGTTGCATAGAGTGCAACTTTTTAAAATTAGACAAATTAACATAAAAATAATATACTCTATTTATAAACACACAAACCAAACGAGATTCTAGATTCTCGTTCCATATATAAATGCTTATAAGCGCTACTTAAGATAAAACAAAGTTTGCTATAGAGAACTTTATAAAATATAAAATTATGAAAAATAATTTTGAATGATTTTATAACATAATTTAATTTTGTAGTTTTCTACTCCTCTAGTATGTTACAGCACTTTTTGTTTGCACAAAACTTTTCTAATAGAGAAAAACTTAATATTTTTAACAAGTATTACTTCAAATTCTGTAATTTTTGATACACAAGTATCACAAAAGAAAAAACATGTCGATTTTATGACAGATTATGACAAATTATTAAATTTTATGGCATTTCTACATTTTACATATAAATCACATTAAAATAATTTCAAATAGTATACTAAAACATGCCTAACGTATTTTTCAAGAAATTATCTCTATATCATTTGTCCAACAAGCATTACATAGATTTTTTAAAAATCAATTTTCGGACAAATTAGGTAATTTTAGGACAAAAATACATTTACTAAAAAAAGCATGCTAATATTAACTCATGAGTACTCAAACACAGACTTCGAAGTCTCTTTAATTTTAAAAGAAAGGAGACAAAATGAGTTTTACAATAATTAGAAATATCAAACATAAGTCTAATACTTTAAATTTAGCATTTAGACATAATGAACGAAGAAATACTAATTACTCAAATAAAGATATTGATAAATCTAAAGGAAAACAAAATTATTCAATTAAAGCTTGTAATGTTCCATATTCAAAAAGAGTTAATCAATTAAGAAATGAATATCACTTAAAAGGTCAACTTAAAACAACTAGTAATATTGCTTGTGAATATATCATTACTTCTAGTAAAGAATTCTTTGAAGAAATTGGAGTTGCTGAAACCAAAAGATATTTTGAAACAGCATACAAGTTTGTTGCAAATTATAAAAAATTAGGTGAACAATATATTATTTCAGCTAAAGTACACATGGATGAAACAACACCACACATGCACACAGTATTTCTACCAGTAGTTCATACTAAAAATAAAAATGGTAATCCAATAGAAAAACTTTCTTGTTCAGACTTTTGGAAAGGCAAAAATAGTTATAAAAATCTTCAAGATAATTTTCACTCTTATATGGTTCGTAGTGGATTTGATTTAGAACGTGGTAAAAATCACGAGAATGAACATATTCCTATTGAAAAGTTAAAAGTGATAACTAATCATGAAGTACAAAAATACGAGCTTAATTCTCAAAAGAACGAGTAAGAACTTGTAACAAACAACATTGAAGAATTACGAAATGATTATCGTAGAGTTATAAGAAAATTTAACACCTTAGCTCAACAATATACAAGAATAAAAGTAATTAATGATTCAACTTTAGAAGAAATCGAAAGAGTTAAAAAGAAATGCGATACTCTTGAAGAAGAATGTACAAAAACAAAAAGTGAAAATTTGCAATTACGAAATTACATTCACAAAGCTTTAGAATATGTAAGTATACTTTTTGACTTCCCTATCGATCGACTAAAGAGATTAATTAAAGAATATATTATAAAAAATAAGGAGAATAAAAAATATGAAAGAGAAAATGAAAGAATTAGATAATAACCCATTAGGAATTGAATTTATTGAAACTACAGAAAAAGAAAGAAAAAATTTAACAAAAACACTTATTGCTTATGGTATTAGCAATTTAGATAATCCATTTAAAAATATTACTGTTCATGAAGTTGCAAAAGATTTACATATAGGAAAAAATAAAGCTTACGAAATCTTTAAAAGAAAAGACTTCCCTGCTATAACAATTGGTCGTACTTGGCAAGTAATGTATCTAGCTTATCTTATATGGAAACATGACAACTCTAGAAAAGTCTAGGAGGTGATTATTATATCAAGACAACCTAGAAGGTGTACATTATAATTCTGCAAAAAAAAATTGGACAACCTCTTATAATCTCATAGACTTGGAAACAGGACTAGAAAGAAGAGTTAGAAAATCTTTCCCTACTCAAGAATTAGCAAGACAACATTTAGATGAAATTTTATTACAAAAAAATAATAAACTTTTCATCGAACATAATGGTATACCACTTTTAACATTAATGAAAATATTACTACAGAAAAAAGTGGATTCAAATTTAATAACTGACAGAGCTTATGCTAGAATTATGGATACACTTAGAATAATTAAAAAATCTTATTTAGCTACAAAAAACATAAATGAAATTTCTACTGAAGAAATTCAAGCATTCTTAAATTCATTAACCGAAAAATATAGCAATTCTTCTATACAAAAATTTATTTTCAATTTAAAAATGCTTTTGAATATTGTTTAAATAAAGGCTATATTCATCAAAACCCAATGTTTGAAACAGTAAAACCCAAAAGCAAAAAAGAAGATAAAGTTTTTAGAGCTTTAGAAGTTGAAGAACAAAAAGCACTAACAGATTATTTATTAAGCACAAACCTTTACGATACCCCTTACAAAAATGTATTTCTAATACAACTTTATATTGGACTTCGTGTTGGTGAAGCACTTGCTTTAAAAAATAGTGATATCGATTTAAAAAGAAGAATTTTATCAGTAAACAGAACTTTAACTACAGACAAAAACGATAAAGTTTGTATTTGAAAATCAACAAAGACTTATGCTGGAAAAAGAGAACTACCTATTCCCGATTTTATACTACCTTATATATTAGAACAAATGCATGTCGCAAAAGATAATTTGGATGAAATGTTATTCTTAACTCCAGATGAAGGACTTGTTCTTCATTCTACTATAAACAGAAAACTAAAAAGCATTGCAAAACAGGTTGGAATTGATAAAAATATTTCTACTCACTGCTTAAGACATACATATGGTACAAGATGTATTGAATCTGGTATGAGAGCTGTTGCACTTCAAAGGTTAATGGGACACACAGATATTAATGTTACTTTAAACACTTATACTACTATATTCAACAAATACAAAGAAGAATAACTTCGAAAAGTTAATGAATATTACTTAAATAATGAAATTTTTAATAATAATCTTTTAGATTCCGAATATATTTGTAATAATATAGCAGAAAATTATGACAAAATGTTGTAAAAAATATAACAAAATGTTGCAGAAAAGTCATGTAAAAATGTTGACATTTTACAATTTTGGAATATAATAATTATAAAGAATTCATAATTCTTTGTGCATATATTCAAAAAGGAGGTTGATAATATGTATCAAGATTGGATGGCAAATACTCCAATTTTTGGAGAAATCAAAAATGTTTATATAGGTGAAGAAACAAATTCCGAAAATAAAAAATAAAATAATTTTCCAATATAAAACAAGACTCTTACAATTGTAAGAGTCTTATTTTTTTATATTTTTCTCATTTCCAAATTACTTTCTTCATATCTTTTTATATTTCTTCTTTTTTCCAATCTTAAATTCGTTTTATACATTTCTTTCCATTCATTATAAACGTAAATTATATTTGTATATAATTTATCCACGGAATTAGTATTTAATATGGAAATTTCAAAATACAAATTTCTAATAGATTTTAAAAACATTTGATGTAATGACTGATAAATAAAAATAGAATCTGCTGCTTTACTTGAAATATCCATGCATAAATATTCTAATTGATTTAATACTTTTCTTTCAAATACTAAAAAATGATATGGTTTATTAATTTTTATTATAAAATCACTTATTTTCTTCCAATCTTTATTTTCTGGTTCAACATCTTTCATATATTCAATAAATTCATTTTCGTTCATATCATTATTCATCTTATATAAAATTAAATGATATATATTGTCTAACACTTTTGATTTAACTTTTATTAAATTTTTATAAACAGTAACTATATCATCATTATTATATAATTCTCTAATTTCTATTACATTAAAATATTTTAACCTTTCATCAATCTTATCATTAGGTATATATTGGCTTAAAAATGATTTTTGTATTACTTCATTTACAATACTCAAGTCTTCTACTATGTTATTAGAAAATTCTTTTGCTATATTACTTGCTTTTTCTTGTTTCTTAATTTGTAAATTCTTTTTATATTGAAAAATAGCCCATCCAGCTGTATATGGCAATGCAATTGTAGTTATCCATTGAGCCCAATTATCAAGAGAAATTCCAAAAAAAATTAATTGTTGTGATTCAATTTTTTCTGGATTTTCTAATTCAAATAAAAATATACATAAAAGCAAAATAAAAAATATAACAATTAGTCTAACTGATTTTATTTTTATATAAATTTTTTTTATTTTTTCTGTAATAATATCCTTAAATTCTTCAAAAAAATCATAAACCATATTTTCTCACCCCACTATTAATTCAAGCATATTATATAAAGTTATTTGTCATTTTGCAACAATTTTCATTCAAATATTTAATTAAATTTTTACTTCCGACTTTCTTACCCAAGTCCGCTTCCGATTTTGTGAAACTAAACATCTGTTGCCAACATTTATATCTGTAAACCTTACTTGATTACATAATATTTTCTACACCTATTGCAAATACTAACTTCTTTTTATTTTTGCCAACAAAATAGCTTCCGACCAAGATTATTTTTTAGTGTTGTTGTCAGGTTTGTCGGCTATTTTTCATTATCTCTCAATTTCATGGTGTGTTATTACATATTAAAAATGCTCACTTTTCAAGCATTTCTGGGACGTACTAAAACGCTGAAAGTACTGAAAAATAAGCTTTTTTGGAGCGGGTAGCGAGAATCGAACTCGCGCAACCAGGTCGGAAGCATGGGATTCTACCACTAAACTATACCCGCATTTATGAAATATAAGTATATTATAGTATAATATACTTATATTTTCAAGTACACAACTTATTATAGTTATTTTAACAACTTATTATATCGATTTTAAAATAAATTCTATAACTTCATCAGTATAATCTTTTTCTTTTTGATTTTTTCTATCTTCTTCTGTAAGTTCTACCAAGTATTTATTAAATTGAGGTACTATGCTTATTGAATCTAAAGGATAGCCCGGATTTCTTTTTTCACAAGGTTCTTCAACAAAATAAAAATGATCTTTACTCCAAGAAAACTCTTTACTTCCATGTGAAGAGCAAACTACCATACCATATACCCATTTTGCAGTTAGTTTTCCACCATTTTCCTTTACTAAATTAGTATAATATTCTATCATTTCATCATCTGTTAATTCTTTTCCATTAACTCTTCTAACATAAGTACCAGGTTGTTTATCTTCTGGTAGTTCTTCTATAAATAAACTATTATCCATACCTATTGTTGGAATTGAAGTTGCATCATAATATGATTTTGCTTTTATATAAGCATTTTCTATTGAATTTTTTCCTGTTTCCTTTATATCTAATTTTATTTCTAAATCTTTTAATGTAATTAGTTCTATTCCATGTTTTTCTAATGGTTCTTTATATTTTAGAACTTTTGCTGGATTATTAGTTGCAAACAATACTCTTAACATATTCATATTTTATAAGTGATTTTTCACTTATTTCCTTTCCTATTTTTTAATATTATATTATAAAAATATATGTATTTCAATATATCTAATTATACAAATTACATTTTAAAAACTAAAAAAAACTAGTGGAACTAGGTTTATTAATGATGTTCAAAAAACACAAATTTTATAGTTTTTTTAGTAAAATGATAAAATGTCAAAAAAGTATTAAAGTGAAGTACTTTTGCAAGAACTTCACCCCAACTATTGACAAAGAACCTGCATAGATTTTGTATAAAACAATAAGAAATTGAAAAAAGCCATCATACTAGACCGTTCTAATACAATGACCAATTTGATGGAGCAGGTAGCGGGAATCGAACCCGCATAGCCAGCTTGGAAGGCTGGAATTCTACCATTGAACTACACCTGCAT
>CAKPRG010000010.1 GCA_934182465.1 uncultured Clostridia bacterium
TTTGTTAAATTATTTTTATAAATATTTGACTGCAATAAACGGCGCATAACACAAGGAGGTGGTGTTGCAGCACCAGTAGCAGGTAAGATTTTAAGTGAAGTAATATCTTATTTAGAAATACCACAAAGTGGTGAAAATATAAATTAAATTAATTATAAAAAAGAGTTGATATTGAATTATAAAATATATTAATATATAATTATATTGAAATATGCTAAAGATAAGGAGAAAAGTATGAAAGAGAAAAAAGAAATAAAAATAAGTTTAACAACTTTATTTTTAATTATAGCAATAATATTAATTGTTATAATGGGAATTTATATTTTTAATTTGTACAAGGCAAATCAAAAATCAGAAAGTTCTATCAATGAATTAAATGCTAAAATAAGTACTTTAGAGAATAGTATTAATGAATCAAAAGATGAAGAAAATATAGCTAATACAAGTAATCAAATTAGTAGTGATAATGTGATTAATAATTCGAACGAATCAAATGATGCAAATTATAAAATAGATGGAAATTATTATGAAAAAAATGCACAAGGTGATGAACCTAGCTATACATTTTCAGAAAATGGTAAAGTAACATACGGAGCTTTATGGATGTGTAATGGAACATATACTATAGATAAAAATATTGTGAATATAAAGTTTACAAGTGCGGAAGATCCAGATGGAAATAAAGCAAAAGTTAAAGATTTTGGAGTTGAAGAATCAGTAAAATTAACAATAGTTAATGAAAATGAACTAAAAGATTCTAATGGAGTTATTTATAAGAGCAAAACTCAAAATAAAAGTGTAAAATATGAATTTTCTAGTGCTGATAATTCAGCAGCTAATGGAAATCCAGAAGTTTTAAAAGTATATGAACTAACAAAAAATGAATTAAATTTTGAATATAATTCAGGATTTGATTTTGAAAAGAGTACTATTGATAGAAATGTAGAAGGTAGTGCAAAAATTACTAGTGGAAAAATATATGAATATGAAGAAAATATAAGTAACCATAAATATAAAATAAGCTTTGAATTTAATAGTAAAGAGGATACTGTAAAAATAGTAGAATATGATAATAATAAAAAAATAAGTGAAGTGAATTTATATAGATAATAAAATAATATTGAATAAAGATATTGGTAGTAAATATGCCAATATCTTTTTTTATATAACAGGAAAGTGCTCTGCACATTCTATTATATAAAGGTTTATACCGAATTTAGCACACAAGTTTTTTAAATACAAAATTTGATTCTGCAATAATAAACTTGTTTTTGGAATAAAACTTTTAAGTAAATAATACATTTAATTAAGGAATTACTGTACAAATTTTTCTTTTTGCTATATAATATCATTGAATTTTAATATGCTTGGAGGCTTTAAATGGAATTAAAAAAGGTTTTAGAAGGAATTAAAAATATTAAAATAAGAGGAAATGTAGATTTAGAAATATCAAATATAGAGAATAATTCAAAAAAGGTTACACCAAATTCTTTGTTTGTTGCAATAAAAGGATTTGATTTTGATGGACATCGATTTGTAGAAGAGGCTATACAAAATGGTGCTACAGCAGTTATGTTAGACATGAATGCAAATTTAAAAGGAATAAAAATTCCAGCTGGAATGACAGTTATTATTGCAGAAGATACTAGATATGCTTTGGCAATAGCATCTTGCAATTTTTACGGAAATCCATCAAGAAAATTTAAATTAATTGGAGTTACAGGAACAAAGGGAAAAACAACAACAACTTTTATGATTAAAACAATTTTAGAAAAGCAAGGTTATAAAGTTGGATTAATTGGAACAATAGAAAATTATATTGGTGAAGATAGCCTTGGAAAAAGTAATAGAACAACACCAGAAAGTTTAGAATTACAAAGAATTTTCTATAAAATGGCTAACGAAAAAATGGATTTTGTTGTTATGGAAGTTTCTTCACAAAGTTTAAAATTAAACAGAGTTGCAGGTTGTGATTTTGATATTGGTGTTTTCACAAATTTATATAAAGATCATATTAGTGAAAAAGAACATAAAGATTTAGAAGATTATTTTGAATCAAAAAAGAAATTATTTACAATGTGTAAAAAAGGATTTGTAAATTTTGATGACTTTAAAGGAATAAAAATTGTAAATACAATGAAAGATTGTTCTTTTAAAACTTATGGAATTGATAATACTGCAGATTATTTAGCTAAAGACATTACAATTACAAATGTTAGTGTTGATTTTAAAGTTAAACTTCATGGAAAAAATGAAAGAATAAAAGTAGATATACCAGGTAGATTTAGTGTATACAATAGTTTGGCAGCAATTGCAGTAACTGAATATTTAGGTGTTACTACAGAAAACATAAAAGAAGCTTTAGAACATGTTACTGTTACAGGAAGAAGTGAATTAGTACCTAACAAAGCTGATTTACCTATAATGATAGATTATGCACATACTGCAGAAAGTTTGGAAAGTATATTGCAAGCAGTAAAAAGCTATACAAAAGGAAAAGTAATATGTGTATTTGGTTGTGGTGGAGATAGAGATAAACATAAAAGACCAGAAATGGGAGAAGTAGCAGGCAGAGTTGCTGATTATTCTATAATAACAACTGACAATCCAAGAACTGAAAATCCAGAAGAAATAATAGCACAAATAGAAAAAGGAATTAAAAAAACAAAGGGAAAATATAAAGTAGTTGTAGATAGAAAAGAAGCCATAAAAGAGGCAATAAAAATGGCAACACCAAAAGATATAATTGTACTTGCAGGAAAAGGTCATGAACCATATCAAGAAATAGATGGAGTAAAATATCCATTTGATGAAAGAGAAATAGTAAAAGATATAATTCAAGAATTACATTTAGAATCAAAAAAATAAACATATAAACAAAAGGCAAAAGGAGAAATTTATGAAATTACAGATAATATACTTAATAGTGGCATTTATTATTTCAGCAGTTTTAGAAAAAATATTAATACCACTTTTAAAAAAATTAAAAGTGGGGCAAAGTGAAAGATATGATGGTCCAAGATCTCATTTAAAAAAACAAGGAACACCAACTATGGGTGGAATTGTTATGATAATAGCATTAGCTTTATTTATGATTGCTTTTTGCATAATAAATAAAGGAAATATAGATAACATAAAAATTGTATTAGCAGTAGGATTAACAAGTATTGGTTTTGGATTAGTTGGATTTATAGATGATTTTAAAAAAGTTGTTTTAAAAAATACAGAAGGATTAAATCCAAAATTAAAAATGTTTGGACTTTTAATTATTGCAACAGCATATACAATGTTTTTATTAAAATTCACAAATGTAGGAACTGGAATAAAAATACCATTTACAGAAATAATACTTAATTTACCATTATGGATTTATATACCATTTACAATTTTTGTAATGCTAGGGACTACAAATGCTGTTAATTTAACAGATGGTGTTGATGGATTAAATGGTAGTGTATCAACTATTATGATGACAGCATTATCAATAATTGCTTTTAAAAGTGGAAATGAACCATTATCAATGCTTTCTAGTGTTATTGCTGGAAGTTGTATAGGATTTTTAATATATAATTTTCACCCAGCAAAAGTATTTATGGGAGATACTGGTTCATTATTTTTAGGTGGAGTTTTAGCAAGTATTGCTATATATTTATCAAATCCAATAATACTTGTTATAATAGCAATTATACCAGTATTAGAAACAATATCAGATATATTACAAGTTATATGCTTTAGAACAACTGGAAGAAGACTTTTCAAAATGGCACCATTACATCACCATTTTGAATTATCTGGTTGGAGAGAAAATAGAGTTGTTGGAGTATTTTCTTTAATTACTTTAATTGCCTCTATAATTGGTATTTTTTCAATTTAATTTGATACTTTGAAAGGAACAAAAGAAAATGGTACAAAAAAATAAAAAGTGGAGGCTATTTACTAAAGGTGCAAGCGATTATATTATATTGGTTGTAACAATGCTATTATTAGCATTAGGAATAATTATGGTACTTTCAGCAAGTTCGCCAGCATCTTTGTCTGAAACTGGAAAAAGTTATAAATATGTTACAAAACAGGCAATGGCTGCAGGAATAGGTTTAGTTGGTATGATTTGTGTATCAAAAATAGATTACCAAGTATACAAAAAATTAAAATGGATTATATACATATTTTTAATAGCACTTTTAGTATATACAGGATTATTTGGTATAGAAGGTGGTGGAGCTAAAAGGTGGATTAAACTTCCAATTATAGGAAATTTTCAACCATCAGAATTAGCTAAAATAGGATTTATATTATTTTATGCAGCAATTTTAAGCGAAATAAAAGAAAAAGGAAAAATAAAATCTTTTGTACATGGTTGTATAATTCCTATCTTATTTTTAATACCAATAGCAATTTCAATTTTTATTTTGCAAAATCATTTTAGTGCAACATTTATAATAGCAATGGTAACAATAGTTCAAATGTTTGTTGCAGGTACTAGAATAGGACATATAATGATAGTAGGTGTTTTTGGAGTATCTTTGTATGGTGGAGCTAGTGCTATAAAAAATTTATTAAAATCAACAAATACAGTAGCAACGGCTACAGAACAAAGCTTTAGAAAGAGTAGGGTTGCAGTTTGGTTGAATCCTAGTTCAGATCCAAAAGGAAAAGGTTGGCAAATATTACAAAGTTTATATACAATTGCATCAGGTGGATTATTTGGTGTAGGACTTGGAGAAAGTAAACAAAAATATTTATATTTACCAGAACCACAAAACGATTTTATATTTGCAGTACTTGCTGAAGAATTAGGTTTTTTTGGATGTGCATTTGTTATTGTTTTATTTGGAATATTTATTTGGAGAGGAATTGTAATTGCAATGAAAGCACCAGATACTTTTTCAAGTTTAATAGCAATTGGAATTGTTACAATGATAGGATTACAAGCAATTATAAATATTGCAGTTGTAACAAATACAATTCCAGTAACAGGTATGCCATTACCTTTCTTTAGCTACGGAGGAACAGCTATAATTATTGATTTAGTAGCAGTAGGTGTTTTATTAAATATATCAAGACATTGTAATCAAAAATAAAATTTTTAATAAAAGTAAAATATATATAAATTTAGAAGAAAGGGATTAACCAATTAAATAGATTAAATCTATATAATTGATTATATGAGAAAATATGAAAGTAATAATTTCAGCAGCAGGGACAGGAGGACATATAAATCCTGGAATCGCGATTGCAAATAAAATAAAAGAAAAAGAACCAAATTCAGAAATTGTATTTTTTGGAACAAATAGAGGATTAGAAAATGATTTAGTACCTAGAGCAGGATATGAATTAAAAAGAATTGAAGCTTATGGATTAAAAAAAGAATTTTCTCTTCAAAATATTAAACATATTTTTCAAACTTTTCATAGTAGAAAAGAAGTGAAAAAATTTATAGATGAATTTAATCCAGATGTTGTAATAGGTACGGGTGGTTATATTTGTGGTCCTGTTTTTGCAGCAGCAATTTCTAAAAAAGTACCAACAGTATTACATGAAAGTAATGCTTATCCAGGAAAAGCTGTAAAAATGTTTGCTAAAGAAGTAGATTTAGTATTAGTAGGATTTGAAGAAGCTAAAAATAAATTGGCTGAAGCAAAAAAAGTAGTTGTAACAGGAACACCAACTAAAATTAGAAAATTGGATATATCAGAACAAAGAAAAGAAGAAATTCTAAAAGAATTAGGAATAAAATCAAAATTACCAATAGTATTAGTATTTGGTGGTAGCCAAGGTGCAAAAGTTATAAATGAATCAGTAGAAAAATTAATTGAGAAAAAAATGAATAAAAATTATCAAATAATTTGGGCTACTGGACCAAAACAGTATGATGGAATAAAAGAAGCTTTTGAAAAAGCAAATATATATATTAATTCTATACCTAATGTGAAAATAGTTCCATATATTTACAATATGGAAGAAATGATGAATATAGCAGATTTATTTATATGTAGAAGTGGTGCAATGACAATAACAGAAGTTGCTATTGTTGGTAAACCAGCTATATTTATACCATTACCATCAATGTCTGCAAATAGGCAAGAAGATAATGCAAGAGTTTTAGAAAAAATCGGAGCTGCTAAAATTATATTAAACAAAGATTTAAATGAAGAAAATTTAGCAGAAAATGTAGATAGTATTATAGATAATCATTTAGAATTAGAAGAAATGGGAAAATTAGCACATACATTAGCACCTAAAGATGTAGAAGAAAAAATATATAAAGAAATAAAACAAATATTAAAATAAATGTTGTATAAAAGGACTTGCAAAAAAGTTTATATTGAATTAAAATACAAAAGTGAAAAAATATTAGGAGAAAATAAATGATAGATAAATTAGTTATAGTGGAATCACCTGCAAAAGCTAATACTATAAAGAAATATTTGGGTGGAAAAAGTAAAGTTGTAGCTTCTATGGGACACATTAGAGATTTACCAAAATCAAAAATGGGAATAGATATAGAAAACAATTTTGAACCACAATATATTAATATAAGAGGAAAAGCTAGTTTAATAAATTCATTAAAAAAAGATGCAAAAGATGCAAAAAAAGTATATCTTGCAACTGACCCTGACCGTGAGGGAGAAGCAATAGCATGGCATTTAGCTTATATATTAGGAATTGATCCTAATAGTGTTTGTAGAGTAACTTTTAATGAAATTACAAAAACAGCTGTTAAATCTGGAATAGAAAATCCAAGAAAAATAGATTTAAACTTAACAGATGCTCAACAAGCTCGTAGAGTATTAGACAGAATTGTAGGTTACAAAATCAGTCCAGTATTATGGAAAAAAGTAAAAAGAGGCTTATCTGCAGGTAGAGTACAATCTGTTGCAGTAAAATTAATTGTAGACAGAGAAGAAGAAATTGAAAAATTTATACCAGAAGAATATTGGAATATTTATTTGATTGCATCAGATAAGAAAACAAAAACAAAATTCCAAGCAAAATTCTATGGAGCAGATGGCAAAAAGTTAGAACTTCATAAACAAGAAGAAGTACAAGAAATAATAGATAAAATCCAAAATGAAAAATATTTTGTAAAAGAAATAAAAAAAGGTGAAAAAAAGAGAAATCCAGCACCACCATTTACAACAAGTACATTACAACAAGAAGCTTCAAGAAAATTAAACTTTGCATTAAAAAAGACAATGTCTGTTGCTCAAGGTTTATATGAAGGTGTAAAATTAGCAGGCTATGGAGAAACAGGTTTAATTACATATATGAGAACTGATTCAACAAGAATCTCAGATGAAGCAAGAAGTGCTGCAAAAATACAAATAGAAGAAAAATATGGAACAGAATATTACGAAAATCGTTATTATAAAACAAAATCAGAAGCACAAGATGCTCACGAGGCAATAAGACCAGCACATATAGAACTTTCACCAGAAGATATTAAAGATAATCTAACAGCAGACCAATATAAATTATATAAATTAATCTATAATAGATTTTTAGCAAGTCAAATGACATCAGCTGTATATGATACAATTTCAGCAACAATAAATGCTAACAAATATGAATTTAAAGCAAATGGACAAACTTTAAAATTTAAAGGATTTATGACATTATATGTAGAAACAGAAGATAAAGTTCAAGAAGAAGATTTTACAAAAATTCCTGCTTTAACAGAAGGAGAAGAAGTAAAAAAAGAAGAATTAAATTCAAAACAAAGTTTTACAGAACCACCAGCAAGATATACAGAAGCTAGTTTAGTAAAAACATTAGAAGAAAAGGGAATAGGAAGACCAAGTACTTATGCACCAACTATTACTACAATACTAGCAAGAAGATATATTGAAAAAATACAAAAACAATTAGTACCAACAGATTTAGGAAAAATTGTTAATAAATTGTTGATTGAAAATTTTGGTGATGTTATAAATGTTGAATTTACAGCTAAAATGGAAAATGAATTTGATAAAATTGCTGAAGGAAATGAAAATTGGAAAAATGTGATAAGAGAATTTTACACACCTTTTGAAAAAATAGTGGAAAATGTTGAAAAAGAATTAGAACATGTAAAACTAGAAGATGAAGTATCTGATGTTCCTTGCGAATTTTGTGGAAGAATGATGGTAATTAAATATGGAAGATATGGAAAATTCTTAGCATGTCCAGGATATCCAGAATGTAAAAATGCTAAACCATTTGTAGAAACAATAGATGTTCCTTGCCCTAAATGTGGTGCAAAAGTTCAAATAAGAAAAACTAAAAAAAGAAGAAATTATTATATTTGCGAAAATAATCCTGCAAGTTGTGATTATATATCTTGGAACAAACCAAAGCCAGGTGAAAAATATATAGAAAAAGCAGAAGATATGTCTGAGATAGAAGAAGAAGAAAAAACAAAAACTACAAAAAAGAAAACAACCAAAAAGTCTACGGCAAAAAAGACTACAGCAAAGAAAAATACTAAGAAACCAACTACGAAAAAATAATATTAAAATTTTAATTAAAAAAATATTTAATTGGAAAAGTTTATTTTATTGATTTAATATAAATTTTTTCAATTTTTTTTATTCCGAATAAGCTACGGAAATACAAGGTTTTGACTATGAAAAAAATTGTAATTGTTTTGTAATTGCAATACTGTTAATGTAAAGCTATAATAAAATTAATAAGCTAGTAGTTAGTAGGAGTTTAACTGAAGGAAGACTTGTTATGAATGAAAAAATAGATGAGATTGATAACTTAATAGCAAATGGGATAGTAGGATCAAGAATTCCAGAAGAAAAGGAAGAAGATGCTACTGATTTTCGTACGCCTGAAGAATTAAAAGCAATAGAAGAAGCTAAGAGAACCAAAGTTACAGAAGCAGTACAAGCAAGTACTGTTTATAATAATTTGATTAATATTCCAGGAATAAATACTAAAGAATTATTGATAACAATGGTAGAAATGTATATGGAATTAGATTCAAAGGCTTTAGGCAATCCGGAATATATAGATTTAGAATCATTAAATATTATTATTAATGCAGTAAAAGAATATGAAATAGATTCTAAGTCAAATGGAATTGTTACTAATGAAGATGGTAGTATAAATAAAATAGAATCAGCTAAACAACTAAGTGATATGAGTGGAGTACCAGTTAGTGATATTTTAGTACATAATAAAGTAGGAGCTTTAACTAGTGATGTAAAGCTTTTCAAAAATGATATTGCTAAAAGTGAAAAAGTTTATGAATCATTAGTTACTGTAGTTGTAGACAGGAAAAAAGCGAAAGAGATATATGATAATATTGTTGATTATTCATTAAATTTGGAAAATTTAAATGATTATTATGAATATGTTGAACATATTGAAGAATTTGAAGATTTAGGAATAACAAACGAATTTAAAAGAAAAGATGAAACTAAAATAACAGGATTGTATTATGAATTACTTAACGAAAAGATAAAAAATATATATGGAAAAGAATTAAGTCAATTAAAGGGTGAAGATTTAAGAGAAGCTAAAAAGATTGAATTAACAGAAGAAGACTATAAAAGTTTTAGAGAAAGACTAGATGAATTAGACCTTGAAGATAAAAGTTTAATAGAAAAATTTAAAGATACAAGCAGATGGCCAGCGTATAAATTAAATGAATCTTTTGCAAAATTGGAAAGAAATTATAATGAAAAAAAGAATTTTGATGACATTCAAGAACTAATAGCTGATAAAAATATAAATTTAGATTTTAATAAACGCAAGTATACTGATATAGCTAAAATTGTAGCTGATATATGTTTAGCATATAAATATGGTAATAAACAAACTTTAGCTAATACAAAAATTTTATTGAGTAAAATAGAATTTAATGGAATGAAAGTTTTTGAGGATTTAGATAAAGATTATACAAAAGATGAAGTAATAAATATAATACATGCTAAAACAAGTTTCAATACAAATGTAGACACTAAAGAATTTCAAGCTATTATGGAACTTAGAGGATTAAATGTAAAAACTGCAGAAAAAAGATTAGACAAAATAGAAGAAACATTAAAATCTCCTGTGCAGGAACTTGAAATAGGGAATGATAATAAGAAAAAAATATATAAAGAAACTAGTAAAGTAAAAATATTAAAAGAAAAATTATTTGCAGATTCACCTAAAACTGCTCAAAGAATTAAAGAAACACAAATAGAAAATTATTTAGCAAAATTTGATTTAAAAGGAAAAGATTGTGCAAATGCTTTTTCTATAAAATTATTATATGCTGAATTGTGTTCTAGAGAATTTGCTTATGAACATGGATATAGACCACAAACACATGAGGAAAAAATAAAAGCATTAAGACCAAAGACTCATGGAGATGCAGCAGCAGTTAGAGATTTTATGAAAAAAAGACCAGAAATATTTGGTGATTTTAAAAAAGAAATATCTGAAGCTGATTTTAATATTATGAAAAAAATGGAAGAAGATAACAAACTAAAAGGTAAAGTGGCAACTACTTCTATGAAAAAAATGATACAAGAAGTGCAATACATAGGAATACAGTCATTACAAGAAGATTTAGATATTACAAAAAACATAAAAGAAGCTTTAAGTCAAGTTTCAGATTTAAAAGAAGCAGAAAGAAAAGCAAAACGTAGTAAAAATAAGAAAGAAGAATTAAAACATCAAAAAGAAATATATAAAGAAACAATTTCAAAAATACCTAAAAGTTATTTAAATTCACAAATATTAATAGAGAGATTAACAAGAAATTTTTCAATAGATACACAAGTTGAAATGATGACTTTTATAGCAGAATGTATAGAAAAAGAAGAACCAAAAGTTGAGAAAAAATTAACTTTAAGAGAAACCATTAGCAGAAACTACAATATGAGAAAACTAGAACAAGAAAGAACGCAATTAGAAGAAGATATTGCGAGAGGCAAAGTTCCTAAAATAAGACCAGATAAGGTAACTTATATAGGTTTAAAAACTGAAGAACAAAGCACACAAGAAGATTCAAAAAAAGAAAGTTTAGCTAAAACGTCAAAAAAAGATAAGGATAAAACACAAACAAAAAATGAAGTAGAATCAGTTAAACAAAAAGAAACAGCGCAAGATTTGGTAAACACTAAACCGCAAGAAATAGAAAAACAAACTGAAAATAGATTCTTTAAATTTGTAACAGATGCTTTTAATGTTGCTGGAAAAATGGGAGAAAAAATTGTTGAAGGTTCAAAAAGTACTTTTGAAAATATTGGAAAATTCACAACTAGATTAGGTGATAGAATTCAAGGAACTGGTGATTTTGCACCAGAAATTAGAGAAAACAAAAAAGTTAAAAAAGATAAATCCGATAAGGTTGTTAATATATCACAAAAAAGTGATAAAGAAACACAAAATCCAGAACATAAAGAAAATGATACAATACAGAAAGAATCAGATGGATATAGAATGCCAGAAAATCAAATGGATAGTTTAATAGTAAATTTAACCCCAGAACAAATGGATGCTAGATGGCTTGCAAATCATGGAAAAGAAACACAAAGCAAAAGCGTATTAAAAACAACAGCAAAAGATGATAGATCATCAGAAGATGCAATAGTAGGTAGTGATGATGAACAAAAATAATGGAGTTTATATGGAAGAAGAAGTTATTGTAATAGGAGGAGGGCTGGCTGGATCAGAAGCAGCCCTTCAAATAGCTAAAAGAGGAATAAAAGTAAAATTATATGAAATGAAACCAACGAAATTTTCTGATGCACATTCAAATGAAAATTTTGCAGAAATTGTATGTAGTAATTCATTTAAATCAAATTTGCTAACAAATGCTTGTGGATTATTAAAAGAAGAATTGCGAATATTGGGCTCAGAATTAATACCAATAGCAGATGATACTAGTGTTCCAGCAGGACAGGCTTTAGCTGTGGATAGAGAAGAATTTTCTAAAAAAGTTACAGAAAAAATAGAAAATGAACCTAATATAGAAATAATTAGAAAAGAAATAACAGAAATACCAGAAGATAAATATGTAGTAATTGCAACAGGTCCACTTACGTCAAATACTTTAGCTAATAAAATACAAGAGATGTTAGGACAAAAGCAATTGTACTTTTATGATGCAGCTGCACCGATTGTTGAAAAAGATTCTATTGATATGAATATAGCTTTTTATGGAGATAGATATTCAGAAGAAAAAGGAAGAGATGAAGATTATAATGAATGGATTGAAAGAATAAAAAACGAAGAAGCAAGTTATATAAATCTTCCTATGAATAAAGAAGAATATGAAAAATTTTATAATGAATTAATAAATGCAGAAGTTGTAGTATTGCATGAATTTGAAAAAAGAGAAATATTTGAAGGCTGTATGCCAATTGAAATTATGGCAAAAAGAGGAGAAGACACATTACGATTTGGTCCTTTAAAACCAGTAGGATTTGATGATCCTCGAACAGGAAAAAGACCATATGCAGTTGTACAATTAAGACAAGATAACAAAGAAGGAAATTTGTACAATATAGTTGGATTTCAAACAAACTTGAAATATGGTGAACAAAAAAGAGTTTTGAATTTGATTCCTGGATTAGAAAATGCAAGTTTTGTAAAATATGGAGTAATGCATAGAAATACATATATTCAGTCACCAAATCTGTTAAATAATATATATCAGTTAAAAAATAATAAAAAAATATTTTTTGCAGGTCAAATAACAGGGGTTGAAGGATATGTAGAATCAATATCTTCTGGCTTTTTGGCAGGCTTAAATATAGCAAATGAAATATTAGGTAAAGAATCGATTATTATGCCAAAAGAAACAGTTATAGGAGCATTAGCAGATTATATTTCAACACAAAATGAAAAATTTCAACCAATGAATGCAAATTTTGGAATTTTACCACAATTACCAGAAAAAATAAAAGATAAAAAAGAAAGATATAAAAGACTTGCAGATAAATCGTTAAATTGTTTAAAAGATATTACAATATAAATATTAGAAATCAAAATGATATAAGTAGAACTAATGATGAGTTTTAATAAATGTATTTTTAAGAAAAAGTTTTAATGTAAATAACTTAAAGTAAATAAAATTATGTAAATCTATTGCAATTTTATTACAATTGTGTTACAATTATAACAGTTGTGAGCATAAGAGAATAAAAAGAAGAAAACTTATGAATAAAGGAGGTTTTGATATGGATACAAAACTAAATCAAAAAGGAAAAGAGCTTTTAGAAGAAATGGCTAAAACAAGAGTAGAAATAGCAGAAATGGCAACAGAAATAGAAGCAGAAAAAGAAAATATGTAAATTATAAATTAAAGAAAAAATAAAAAAAGAAGAAGGAGGAAGTTAAGCGATAGAGAATTGCTTAACGAAAAAAGAATGGCTACATTACAAGAATTAGAAAATGATTTTTTAGCAATACAAAACAATGTTAAAGCATTAAAAAAACAAATGCCAGCAAAAAGTGAATTAAAAAATTTTGACAAAAGAAGACAAGATTTAGATGCAGAAATAACAGATTTACAAACAATGGTAAGTGGATTTGAAGCTGCTGCAAGAAGAGAAAAAGATCCTGTCATAAAGAAAGATTATGAATCAAAAGTTAAAACAGCACAAGCAGATATTTTAGTTAAACAACAAGAAAAAGATGACTTAGAAGCAAAGATGGCTTCTAAATTATCAATTGAACAAAAAATTGCTGATTCTCAAGTCGAAATGGATAAAATATTAGCAGAGTTTGCACAAGATCCTAGAATTAATCAACATTTACAAGAAGCAATAAAAATAGAATTTAATAAAGCTGACATTAAATTAGAAAATGAAATTACAGTACAAGAAGATTTAGCTACAAAATTGGGTAAAGATTTAGCAGATGATACTGTTTTTGGAACAAAAGTAAAAGCTTTTGTAGATGCAACAAATGCTAAAAATAGTATAAATCCTTATGTAACAGATCCAAATATGATTAAAGAAAATGAAAGAATTCAACAAGAATTTACAAAAGCTTTAGTTGAATTAAGCCAAGAAATTAAATCAAGACCAGAATATGCAGAAGTAGAATTAACACAAGAAGATTATGAAACTATTATAGCAGGTCCAAAAAGTGGAACATATCAATTACCATCTATGGAAAAAGCAGTAAAAGTATTAGAAGCTAAAAAACAAAAAATGGAAACTGAAAAAACAAGAATAATAGCTGATATTGAAAAAGAAAAAGCAGTAGCAGGAAAAGTTGATTTATCTCAAATTGATGCAGATATAACAGCAAAAGAAGGAGAAATCAAAGCTAAGGAAGCATCTATCCAAAAGAAAAAGACTGAAATTACAAATAAAGAATTAGAAATTAAAGCCAAAGAACAAGATTCTACTGATCTAGATACTAAAATTGGTGCAATCTCTGCAAAAGAACCAAGATTAAAAGAATTGCAAGATAAAACAAAAATATCACAAGATTTAATTGATAATGAAAATGATACAAAAACAGAATATGATAAAGCTTTACAAGATTTAAAAGCAGTGGGATATATATCAAAAGATACTATACCAGAATTAAGTGATGAAACTTCTGCTATATCAAATGCATATAAAGAATTTGTTGCAAAAGATTTAGCCGTAAGAAAAGCTTTTGCAGAATGCAAAGTTAATCCAGATAAATCTAAAATGGCTGAATTACAAACAGCAATAAAAGAATATGAAAAAGAGTCAAAAGGTCTTGCAAGTACATCTGGATTTAGTGTTATTGCTTGGAATAAATACTTAATGAGAGAATTAAATAAAAAGGTTGCAGATGGTCAAAATATTGATGAAGCTTATAATACTGAATTAATTAATTCAAGAGTTAAAAATTTGGGAGAATTATATAAAAAATCTTTTGATGAAGATGATCAAAGTTTAGTTGAACTTTCTGCTAATACTTTAAAAGATATGGATGAATTACAACAACAAATTTTATCAGGTAAAAAAGGAAGTGCTGATTTTCCAGAAGTTGGAAAAGTTGTAGAAAAATATCATACTAGTATGGAAGAAATATTGGATTCATTAAAATTTGCAGGTGTAAAAGGTATAAATAAAATTGGGGATTTATACAATATTATAAAAGGTAGCCTTACACAAAAAGTTGGATTCTTTAAAAGAATGTTTAGCAAAAAATATCAAGATCCAGCACAATCAAAATTTGATGTGAAATATCCAAAGGGAACATCAGATTTAAGTGAAAAACTTACAACTGCAAAAGAAAACTATGAAGCAGCTAAAAAAGCAAAAGATGATGCTTTAGCTGGTAAGTTATCACCTGAAGAACAAAAAGAATTTGCAGATTTAAAAACAGAATTTGTTGAAAAAACAAAAATGGAAGCAGATAAAGCAATTATAGATGGTGAAATTATAACATTAACTGGAGAAAAAGATACATTGGAACAAGATGCACAAGATTTAGAAAATGATACTACTTTAGAAGATGAATTACAAGATTTACAAGATGAGAGAGCAAAAAGAGCAGCAGCTGGTGTGCCTCCAGTATCTAATATCAAAAATCCAGAAGAAATAGCTCATGGTGCTGCAAAAAAATTAGTTACAGCAAAATTAAAAGAACCTAAAAAAATAATAAGTGACATAGACCGTGATGAAAGATAATAAATTTACATAAAAATATCAAGAAAAAAGCCTGAATTTCAGGCTTTTTCTTGATTTTTCACAACAAAAGTGTTAAAATATAATTATGTATATAATCTTTATACAACCACTATTCAACATTCCTTTTTTGAGGGAATCACACAATATTAGGAGGATGCACTATGAAAAGAAGAAAAAACAACCCTATTTTACGGAACCTGTTTGTCACATTAGTGACGATCGCAGCATTAACAATTTTTGGATTTGTCGCCAAGTTTGGTGGTAAACTAGTAGAAAAAGTGCTGTCAGTCGGAACAAAAGAACTTGCAATAATTGTTGTTGCAGTTATCGTATGGTCTATTATTTTAGGAGTATGCGAGATGTTGCACACACATAATGCGAAAACAAGTAGAAAAGAAGAAAAAATTAAAGAGGAAGGTGAATAAGGAGGTCTTAGGGATTCCTAAGTGCAGACCCAGTTTGATGAAGTGTAACTACTATCAGAAAATTGGGTCTTTTCTTTTTATATAATATTTCTAGAATTTATGGAAAATATAGAACAAAATGTATTGACTTTGATAAATAAAGATGATAAAATAGATACGCTATTGTATAGGGAGACTTGTACTATAGCGTATATTAGTATATAAAAGAAATGGGGTGAATTTTAAGAAATGCCAACAATTAACCAATTAGTAAGAAAAGGAAGAAAAACAACACAATCAAAATCTACAGCTCCTGCACTACAAAAGGGATACAACTCAAGAAAGAAAACTCAAACTGATCACAGAGCACCACAAAAAAGAGGTGTATGTACAGTTGTAAAAACAGTAACACCTAAAAAGCCAAACTCAGCTTTAAGAAAAGTTGCTAGGGTTAAACTTTCAAACGGATATGAAGTAACATCATATATTCCAGGTGAAGGACACAACTTACAAGAGCACAGTGTTGTTCTAATTAGAGGTGGAAGGGTAAAAGATTTACCTGGTGTTAGATACCACATCATTAGAGGAACATTAGATACAGCTGGTGTTAAAGATAGAATGCAAGCTAGATCTAAATACGGTGCAAAACGTCCTAAAAAATAGGATTTAAAGTAAGCAAGATAAAATAGTGTGATTAAGATAGATTATTGAACTAAATTGGAAGAATGATGTTTCTTGAAATTCTATTCAATAAATAAATTTTAATAGCACTAATACGGAAAAACGAAAAGTTTTTCAGAGTACCGTTCTGTATAATGTACAGAAAGTTAAATAGAAAATTTAAGGAGGGAAGAATAGTGCCAAGAAGAGGATTTATAGCAAAAAGAGATGTTTTACCAGATCCATTATACAATAGCAAAGTTGTAACAAAATTAATCAACAATGTTATGTTAGATGGTAAAAAATCAGTTGCTCAAGGAATCGTTTATGGAGCTTTCGATATAATCAAAGAAAAAGAACAAAAAGATCCATTAGAAGTATTTGAAGCAGCTTTAGAAAATGTTATGCCAGTACTTGAAGTAAAAGCAAGAAGAGTAGGTGGTGCAACATACCAAGTACCATTAGAAATTAAACCAGAAAGAAGACAAACATTAGGATTAAGATGGTTAGTTTCTTATGCTAGAAAAAGACATGAAAAAACAATGTCTGAAAAATTAGCTGGTGAAATATTAGATGCAATCGCTGGAAACGGTGGAGCATTTAAGAAGAAAGAAGACGTACATAAAATGGCTGAAGCTAACAAAGCTTTTGCACATTACAAATGGTAAATCGAAAAGTTTTAATAAAAAGAACTTAAATATAGATTTAAGGCTTGTAGCTTAAAAATCTAAATTATATAAACAAAAGAGATGTACAAAAATAATGAGAGGAGGAAAATTTAAATGGCAGGAAGAGAATACCCACTAGAAAGAACAAGAAACATAGGAATTATGGCTCACATTGATGCTGGTAAAACAACAACAACTGAGAGAATTCTTTTCTATACAGGTAAAACACACAAAATTGGTGAAGTTCACGAAGGTGCTGCAACAATGGACTGGATGGCTCAAGAACAAGAAAGAGGTATTACAATTACATCAGCTTGTACAACTTGCTTCTGGAAAAACAATAGAATAAATATTATTGATACCCCAGGACACGTTGACTTTACAGTTGAGGTTCAAAGATCTTTAAAAGTTCTAGATGGAGCAGTTACAGTATTAGCTGCAAAAGGTGGAGTTCAACCACAAACAGAAACAGTTTGGAGACAAGCTGACAAATATAGTGTTCCAAGAATGGTATATGTAAATAAAATGGATATTACAGGTGCAAACTTTATGCTTTGCGTTGATCAATTGAAAAATAGATTAAAAGCAAATGCTGTACCAATCCAATTACCAATCGGAGCAGAAGATCAATTCAAAGGAATCGTTGACTTAATCACAATGAGAGCTTTCATTCATAAAGACGATTTAGGAAAAGAAATTGAAGAAACAGATATACCTGCAGATATGCAAGAACAAGCAAAAGAATTCCGTGAGAAAATGGTAGAGGCTGTTGCTGAACAAGACGAAGAATTAATGATGAAATATCTTGAAGGTGAAGAATTAACAGTAGAAGAAATCAAAAAAGGTTTAAGAACTGGAACAATAGCAAACAAAATCGTTCCTGTAACATGTGGTTCTTCATACAAAAATAAAGGTGTTCAAGAATTATTAAATGCAATCGTTGATTATATGCCATCACCATTAGATATACCACATATCAAAGGTGAAACATTAGATGGAGAAGAAACAGAAGCTAAAACATCTGATTCAGAACCATTTGCTGCATTAGCATTTAAAATTGCAACAGATCCATTTGTTGGAAAATTATGCTTCTTCAGAGTATACTCTGGAACATTAGCTTCTGGATCTACAGTTTTAAATTCAAGCAAAGATAAAAAAGAAAGAGTTGGAAGAATTCTTCAAATGCATGCAAATCACAGAGAAGATATTGAAAAAGTATATGCTGGTGATATTGCAGCTGCAGTAGGATTAAAAGATGTTACAACTGGAAATACTTTATGTGATCCAGAACATCCAATAATCCTTGAATCAATGGAATTCCCAGAACCAGTTATTGATATTGCTATCGAACCAAAAGATAAAGCAAATCAAGAAAAAATGGGAATTGGATTATCAAAATTAGCAGAAGAAGATCCTACTTTCAAAACATATACAAACCATGAAACAGGACAAACAATTATCGCTGGTATGGGTGAATTACACTTAGATATCATCGTTGATCGTTTAAAAAGAGAATTCAAGGTTGAATGTAATGTTGGTAAACCACAAGTTGCTTACAAAGAAACAATCCGTAAACCAGTTAGAGTTGAAGGTAAATTCATTCGTCAATCAGGTGGTCGTGGACAATATGGTCACTGCTGGTTAGAAATGGAACCATTAGAAGCTGGAAAAGGAATTCAATTTGAAAGCAAAATCGTTGGTGGTGCTATTCCAAAAGAATACATTAAACCAATCGAAGATGGAATTAGAGAAGCTGCTGAAAGCGGTATCTTAGCTGGTTACCCAGTAATCGATTTCAAAGCTACTTTAGTTGATGGTTCTTACCATGATGTTGACTCTTCAGAAATGGCCTTCAAAATTGCCGGTTCTATGGCATTTAAAGAAGGATGTAAACAAGGTCAATCAGTTATATTAGAACCTATCATGAAAGTTGAAATTACAGTTCCAGAAGAATACATGGGAGATGTAATTGGAGATGTAAACTCTCGTCGTGGTAGAATGGACGGAATGGATGGAAATGATGGAATGCAAGAAATCCATGCACATATTCCACTTTCAGAAATGTTTGGATATGCAACAGACTTACGTTCAAAAACACAAGGTAGAGGAACATACTCAATGGAACCTTCACACTATGAAGAAGTTCCTAAGTCAGTTCTTGAAGCTATTGTTTCTACAAGAGCTAAAAAAGAAGACTAATTAAAATTTAATGTAAAATACTTGCATTTTTGCTTAATATAGTATAAAATGCAAGTACTATAAAAAAAGGTATTAACTTTTTATATTTATAAAAAAAGCTGAGATTATTTAACAATAATCAAAATGCTAATTTAAAAGGAGGAAATAAAAAATGGCTAAAGCTAAATTCGAAAGAACAAAACCACACGTTAACATTGGTACAATCGGACACGTTGACCATGGTAAAACAACAACAACAGCAGCTATTACAAAATATTTATCTTTATTAGGTAAAGCTCAATATGAAGCATACGATCAAATCGATGGTGCTCCAGAAGAAAAAGCAAGAGGAATCACAATCAACACAGCTCACGTAGAATATGAAACAGAAAACAGACATTATGCTCACGTTGACTGCCCAGGACATGCTGATTATGTTAAAAACATGATTACTGGTGCTGCTCAAATGGACGGTGCAATATTAGTTGTATCTGCAGCTGATGGACCAATGCCTCAAACAAGAGAGCATATCTTACTTGCAAGACAAGTAGGTGTTAAATATATCGTTGTTTACTTAAATAAATGCGATATGGTTGATGATCCAGAATTATTAGAATTAGTTGAAATGGAAGTTAGAGATTTATTATCTAAATATGATTTCCCTGGAGACGAAATTCCAATTATTAAAGGATCTTCATTAAAAGTATTAGAGTCTACATCAACAGATCCTAATGCTCCAGAATATCAATGCATGAAAGAATTAATGGAAGCAGTTGATTCTTATATCCCAACACCAGAAAGACCTACAGACCAACCATTCTTAATGCCAATTGAAGACGTATTCACAATCACAGGTCGTGGTACAGTTGCAACTGGTAGAGTTGAAAGAGGTGTTGTAAAACTTTCTGATGAAGTTGAAATCGTTGGTATCAAACCAGAAAAAATGAAAACTGTTGTTACAGGTGTTGAAATGTTCAGAAAATTGTTAGATCAAGCTGAAGCTGGAGATAACATTGGTGTTCTTTTAAGAGGTGTTCAAAGAACAGATATCGAAAGAGGACAAGTTATTGCTAAACCAGGAACAATTCACCCACACACAAAATTCACATCACAAGTATACGTTCTAACTAAAGAAGAAGGTGGAAGACATACTCCATTCTTTAATGGATATAGACCACAATTCTACTTCAGAACAACAGACGTTACAGGTGTTATCGATTTACCAGCTGGTGTTGAAATGGTTATGCCAGGTGATAACGTTTCAATGACAATCGAATTAATTACACCAATCGCTATTGAAAAAGGACTAAGATTTGCTATCCGTGAAGGTGGTAGAACAGTTGGTTCTGGTGTAGTTGCTGATATTATTGAATAATATTAAACTATATAAATAGTAAAATATAAAATAAAAGACTTTTGAGTTTTCTCGAAAGTCTTTTTGCATTATATTACATAAAAAGCGTCAAGTGAAAAGTTAAATGCAATTCTGTAAATTACATAAAAAGCTGCATTAAACAATTATGGTATTTACTTTTATTTTTATAAATGGTATTATTGAATTAGTTATAAAATTAGTAAATATTTTAATATATTTTGGGAGTTTTATAGTAAATATGGAAAAAAAGAAAACTTTAGGTCAAATTATAAAAGAAGGTAGAATTGCAAAAAAATGGACTTTTGATGAATTCTATTGGGAATACTGTCATGGTAATATTCCAAAAAGAAAAGTAAAAGGTTGGGAAAAAGATACATATTATCCAGATTTAGATGAAATATACAAAATTGCAGCTTTATTAAATCTAAATCCTAATGAAATGCTAGAGGCAAGAGATACCAAGCAAAAAAGTACAGTAAGAGAAGTTAATCCATCTGCTAGAAGAATGGGAGAAAGAATATTTAAATTAACTAAGCCAACAATAAGATTTATTTTGAATTTAATACCTATTATTGCAGCTATTATGTTAGCTGTTTCTTATAAATTGCTTGATGCAGGTTGGAATAAAAAACCTGAATTACCAAAAGGAATGATAGAATACTATGTTGGGGAAAGAAATACAGATACCACTACTAATGTTAATACTAATACTAATATCAATGATAGTACAGAAAATAGCAATTTAACTGTTAATAGCGAAAAAGATAATGAGAATAGTGATAAAAATAATGACGAGAATATTAATGAAATTAATCAATAAAATATAGAGAATATAGAAAAATAATATAAATTTATAAATTAATATATAATAGAATGTATTTTAAATATATCTTTTTGAAAGGAATAAAATTTATATGACAAAGCAACAAAAAGAAGCAATGGAACAGTTAAATAATTTAAAAACATTTGGTATGCAAATAAGAGAAGGAAGAGATAAATGTGGATATTCCAAATCTAGATTAGCAGAAGAATTAACAGATAGAAGGCATACTGTTACAGAAAAAGACATTGCTAGATGGGAACGCGAAAGTAGATATCCTGATATAGATTTAATGTATAAAATCGCTGAAAAATTAAAATTAGATCCTAATGAAATGCTACATGCTAAGCAAGTAATGCAGGAAGCAGGTCTAAATTTAGTAGATATGATTTCCATAAGAACTTTTTGTAAGCTTTTAGATGGTTCAATATGGTTTTTTTATTATGCAAGTAGAGTCTTTATTATTGGTGTTTTAGCACTTGCTGTTATAAGTTTAATGATTAACTATGTTCAACAAAGTACAGGTGGAATGATGTAAAATGCAAATTAATTGAATTAATTATAGAATTTGTAAAGTGATTTTGCATGAATTTGCAGTATTTATCAATTAATACTTAAAGAATTCTATAATAAAAACTGAATTTACGGTCAAATTATTAAAAAAGTATTGATTTTTTTTGATAAAGCAAATAAAATAGTAATGTCCAATAGATATACCGAAAGACATTAATCTAGGAGGAGAAGAAAAGTGAAAATATTGCTAGATGCTATGGGCGGAGACAATGCACCAGATGCAGTAATAAAAGGAGCAGTTAAAGCTGCAAAAGAAGTAGAAGCAGAAATTATTTTAATAGGTGATGAAAAAATAATAAATAAAAAAGTAAAAGAATTTTTTGATAAAGATAATATATCAGAAATTTCTAATAAAATTACAATAAAACATGCTTCAGAACAAATTGAAATGGAAGATATACCAACACAAGCTATAAAACATAAAAAAGACTCTTCAATGGTTGTAGGATTTAATATGTTAAAAAGTGGTGAAGGTGATGTATTTATTTCAGCTGGAAATTCAGGTGCACTTTTAACAGGAGCAACACTTTTAGTTGGTAGAATAAAAGGAATTGATAGACCAGCAATAGCTCCAATGTTACCTGCTTACAAAAAAAGCTTTATGCTTATGGATGCAGGAGCAAATACAAATTGCAAACCAATAAATTTAGTTCAATTTGCTCAAATGTCTACAATATATTTAAAAAGTACATTTGGAATTGAAAATCCAAAAGTAGGATTATTAAATATAGGAACAGAAGAAACAAAAGGTAATGATTTAGTTAAAGAAACATACAAAATTTTAACTGAACATAGCAAAGAATATGGAGTAAATTTTATCGGAAATATTGAAGGTAGAGATGTTTTTTCAGGTGAAGTAGATTCAGTTATAACAGATGGATTCACAGGAAATGTATTTCTAAAAACAACAGAAGGCTTGGGAAAATTAGTAAAAAGAAATCTAACAGAAAGTTTAAAAAGAAATTTCCTAACAATGTTAGGTTCAATACCATGTTTGCCTGCAATAAAAAAATTTGCTAAAACAATGGATTACAAAGAATATGGTGGTGCATTATTCTTAGGAGTAAAAAAACCTGTTGTAAAAGCGCATGGAAGTAGTGATGAATATTTATTTTATTTCACTATAAAACAAGCTGAAAACTTTGTAAAAAGTAAAGCAGTAGATAAAATGATTACTGAATTTGAAAAAAGTAAAAAAACACTTGACAATTTAGAATCTATATAATAAAACTAGATTATAAATTTTATTACATTTAGAAAGGAGTTCTGAATATGAGCACAGAAGAAGTTTTCGAAAGAGTAAAAAAGATTATTGTTGAACAATTAGGAGCAACAGAAGCTTCAGTTACAATGGAAGCATCTTTTATTGATGACTTAGGAGCTGATTCATTAGATATAGTAGAATTAGTAATGGCTTTAGAAGAAGAATTTGATATAGAAATTCCAGATGCAGATGCAGAAAAAGTTGTAACTGTTGGAGATGTTGTAGATTATATCAAAGATAATGTTCAATAAATAAATTAAAAATAGAAAAGTTCTCTTTTAAAGAGGACTTTTTTATATAATAGGAAGTGCAAAGCACTTCCTATTATATAATTAATTAAACACTTGCAAAATTTGTAAAAAACATATACAATATACATATTAAAAATAGGAGATGAAATATGGACTTAGAAATTTTTGAAAAAAATATTGGTTATAAATTTAAAAATATAGATTTATTAAAAAATGCATTAACACACACATCTTATGCGTATGAGCACAAAGTAAAAAGTAATGAAAGATTAGAATACTTAGGTGATAGCATATTAGAATTTATTAGTAGTAAATATTTATTTTCAAACTATAGCAATTTATCAGAAGGAGAAATGACTAAAGTTAGAGCTTATACTGTATGCGAAGATAGTTTGTTTAAAATTGCTGAAAAGAACAATTTTAGTGATTTCTTATTTTTAGGAAAAAGTGAACAAGCTGCTCACACTAAGAAAAAAGCAATGTTAGCTGATAGTGTAGAAGCAGTAATTGCAGCAATTTTTTTAGATGGTGGAATTGATGAAGCAGAAAAATTTATATTAGAAAATATAAAAGAACCAATAGAATATGCAAGTAAAAATGTTGGAGTAAAAGACTATAAAACAGTATTACAAGAAAGACTACAAAGACATGGAGAAGTTTTCATTAAATACGAAATAATAAAAGAGGAAGGACCAGATCACAACAAAATATTTACAGCAGAAGTAGAATGTGATGGTAAAAAAATGGCAATAGGCAGTGGAAGAACTAAAAAAAGTGCAGAAATGGAAGCTGCTAAAAAAGCTCTAGAAATATTTGATAAAAAATAATTTATAGTGATAGGAGGTGAATAAATGAAAAAACAATATATTATACCAATATTTGTTCCTCATTTAGGTTGCCCAAACGAATGTACTTTTTGCAATCAAAGAAAAATTAGTGGTCAATTAAAAAATGTTACAGAAAAAGATGTAAGAGATACAATTGAATATTATTTAAGTAGTTTTAAAGAAAAAGATACATATAAAGAAGTTGCATTTTTTGGTGGAAGTTTTACAGCTATTGATGAAGAATTACAAGAAAAACTTTTATCAATTGCTTATGAGTATGTAAAAGATAAAAAAATAGATGGAATAAGAGTATCTACAAGACCAGATTGCATAGATAGAAGAGTTCTAAAAAGATTAAAAAAATACAAAGTAAAGACTATAGAATTAGGAGTACAATCAACAAATAACTATATCTTACAAAAATGTAAAAGAGGCCATACTTTTGAAGATGTAAAAAAAGCATCTAAATTAATTAGATGGAAAGGCTTTACACTTGGTCATCAAATGATGGTTGGATTGCCAGAAAGCACAAAATTAGATGAATTAAATACAGCAAGAGATTTAGCAAAATTAAAACCTAAAATCGTACGTATTTATCCAGTTTTAGTAATTAGAGGTACAGAATTAGAAAAAGAATACAAAGAAGGTAAATACGAACCACTTACAGTAGAACAAGCAGTTGAGAGATGTAAAGAACTTTGTTACTTTTTTGGAAAGAAGAAAATAAATGTAATAAGAGTTGGGTTACAAAATACGGATACAATTTGTAATCCAAATAATGAAGGAAGCGAAGTTGTAGCAGGTCCATACCATGAAACATTTAGACAATTAGTAGAAAGCGCAATGTATTATGATATGGTAGTAGAAAAAATAAAAAAATTCAATACTAAAGTAAAAGAAGTAGAAATAAGAGTTAATCCACAAACAGTGAATAATGTAGTTGGATATAAAAGACAAAATATTGAAAAATTAAAAGAATTTTATGATGTTGATGTTATTGTAAAACAAGATATAAAATATCCAGTTGAAAAAATAGACGTAGTTGTTACAAAAGAATATAAAGATTTTTTAGAAGAAGATGAAAAAGAGCTTTCTATGAAAAAATAATAAAAATAATTTGAATATATATATTAAAAAGAATTCATAATAAATATAGGGGAAATTATGAATTCTTTTTTTAATATTTTAATTGGTTGTTTAATATCATCTATAGGAATATCAGTTTTTTTATTACCAAATCAATTATCTAATGGAGGTTTTGCAGGAATTGCGACTATTGGTTATTATTTTTTCAAAATTCCAATGAGTAGAACTATATTGTTACTAAATATTCCATTTTTTATATGGGGATATTTTAAATTAGGTAAAAGCTTTATGTTAAAAACTATAATTACTACAATATTATATTCAATTTTTATAGATATATTTTCAAAAATTCCTCCATTAACAGATGATAGATTTTTAGCAAGTATATATGGTGGAATTATAGTCGGTTTAGGGCTAGCTTTAATCTTTAAAGCAGGAAGTTCTACAGGTGGCACGGATTTAATTGCATATATAGTTCAATCTTATAAAAATGGATTTAAAATAAGTAATATATTAGTTATTTTAGATATTTTTGTTGTTACTTTGAATCTAATATTTTTTAAACAAATTGAAATAGGATTATATTCAACAATAGGTATATATATTATCGGAAAAATGCTTGATGTTGTATTTGAGGGAATAAATTTTAGTAAAATGATTTATATAATTTCAGAAAAATATGAAGATATAGCAGATAAAATTACACAAGATATGCATAGAGGACTTACAGGATTTTATGGCAAGGGAATGTATACAAATAAAGAAAAAACAATTATTTTATGTGTTACAAATAGAAGAAATGTAATGTTTATAAAAAATATAGCACAAGAAATAGATCCTTATGCTTTTATAATAATAACTGATGCAAGAGAAGTCTATGGTTTAGGTTTTAAAGAATAAAAACATTTAATTATTTTATGGAAATGAAATTTAGTAATAAAAAATAAAGAATATATTTAAAGTTTTCCATTGATTAATATATGAATATGTAATAAAATAAAAATGAATTATAGTATAAAAAATGAAAGAAAAAATAATAAAATGAAAGTACAAGAATATATATTAGAAAATCAAAATTCATTCAAATTAAAAGATATATTTGAATGTGGACAATGTTTTAGATGGAATAAACAAGAAGATGAAAGTTATACAGGTATTATAAAAAATGCAGTTATAAATGTAAAACAAACAGATAACAAAATTATTTTTAAAGGTATTAGTGAAAATAATTTATCAGAAGTAGTAAAAGAATATTTTGATTTAGATATGGATTATCAAAATTTAAAAAGTAAACTTTCCAAAATTGATGAGTTTATGAAAGAAAGTATAGAATTTGGAGAAGGAATTAGAATATTAAACCAAGATTTATGGGAATGCATAATTTCTTTTATAATTTCAGCAAATAACAATATACCAAGAATTAAAAAGATAATAGAAGCAATATCAAAGAAATACGGAAAAAAAGTTTTATTTGAAAATAAAGAGTATTACTTCTTCCCAACAGTAGAAGAACTTTCAAAAGCAACAGTAGAAGAACTAAGAGAACTAGGTACAGGTTTTAGAGATAAAAGAATTTTTAATACAACACAAATGTTGTACAATAAAACGATTGATCTAGAAGAAATAAAAAATATGCAAGATAGTAATAAGATAAGAGAAACATTGCTAAAGCTAGATGGTGTTGGACCTAAAGTTGCAGATTGCATAATGTTATTTTCATTAAAAAGATTTGATGTTTTTCCAATAGATGTATGGGTTAGAAGAGTAATGAATGACCTATATATTCATAAAGAGAATGAAGAAGATGTAAATAAAAAAGAATTGCAAAATTTAGCTAAAGAAAAATACAAAGACTTAGCAGGAATTGCACAACAATATTTATTTTATTGGAGAAGAGAAAAAGCAGATTAATAAAACTAAAATAACAATGTGCTATTATTTAATGACTTTGTCTTTTAAGTTAAGAGATAAATATTAAAGTAAGATAAATATAATAAATACTAAAGAGTAAAATGAAAAAAGAAAGGATAAAATATGAAAAATAGAGGGGAAAATTTTGTTACAACAATTTTAATGCTTGCAATTGTGGTAATATTTTCTATAACTACATATTTTTGTTTAGATATATTTGAAATAATTAATGTGCCAGAACAATACAGTTTAGTAAGTTTATTAGGTTCAAAAATAGAATTATCAACAGTTGCGGAAAATATTGAGGATATTGTACCTGACGAAGGTACTATAAAGAAAAAAATAATTGTTAGTACGGAAAATAAAACAGATACAAATGCAAATGTTCAAGCTCCTACTTTTGATAATGTAGACAATGAAAAAGAAGAAAACAATATAGCAGGAGATACTTCAAATTTTGAAGCATCTAATTCTGTAGAAATTGAAAATAAATATTATTATAATCAACTAGATGTTTACGCAAAAGCAATTTATGATGATTTATACAGTCATAAAGAAGATTTAAAAACAGGATTATATACACTAGATTTTGATATAGCTTTTAACGCTTTATTACATGAAGATTCAGGAGCAGAAACATTAGAAAAAGATTTTCAATTAGCAGTAAATGCATTAGTATTTGATAAACCAGAAATTTTTTATTTAGATATTACAAAAATGTATTTACTTACTGAAATTACAACATTTGGACCAAAGAAAACATATAGAGTTTCAATAGGACCAAGCAATAATGTGCCATATTTATCTAGCTCTTTTCCAAATATAAAAACAATAAGAAATGCAGAATTTCAAATTGAAAATCTTGTACAAAGTTTAAGATTTTCAAACGATAAATATTATCAGATAAGAGAAATACATGATTTTATTGTAGAAAATACAGAATATGATGAAACTGTTTCAAAGAGCAATATATACAATATTTACGGGACTTTAATAAATAAAGAAGCTGTTTGTGAAGGTTATGCAAAAACTTTTAAATACATATTAGATAAATTAGACATACCATGCATTATAGCATGTGGCATAGGGCAAAATTCAAAAGGACAAACAGAAAGCCATGCTTGGAATTATGTGAAATTAAATGATGTATGGTATGCAGTAGATGTTACTTGGGATGATCCTGTGATAATAGGAAATGGAAGTGTAACAAATGAAATGAGATATCATTACTTTTTAAGAGGTTCAAATAGTTTTTTTAAAGACCATACTGAAGATGGAAATTTGATAGGAAACTTTAGATTTACATATCCAAATTTAAGTATAGAAGATTATAAAAATAAATAGGAATATAAAAAATGAAATTTAGATTAATATATGGAAAAAGTGGAACAGGTAAAAGTTGTTACATATATGAAGATATAAAAAATAGAATGAAAAATAACAAAATATTTGTAATAGTTCCAGAACAAAGTAATTTAATGACAGAACAAAATTTATTTAAGTATACACAAAAAAATACTTTGATGAATACTGAAGTATTAACATTAAGTAGAATGGCAAGTAGGATAGAAGATGAATTAGGTGGTAAATTAGATACTAAACTTTCTAAAATAGGAAAGAGTATGCTAATTTATAATTTACTTGGAAAATACAAATCAAAGTTACAATTTTTAGGAAAAACACCTAAAAATGTTGATACAGTAAATCAATTAATAACGGAATTTAAAAAACATAATATTACTACAAATGAAATAAAAAGTTTAGAAACAGAAAATAAATATCAAAAATTAAAATTACAAGATATATTAATTTTGTATGAAGCTTATGAAGAAAAATTATCAAATAAATTAATTGATGAAAATGATAAATTAAATTTATTAGCAGAAAAATTAGAAAAATCTACATTATTAACAGATGCGATTATTTATATAGATGATTTTCAAGGTTTTACAGAACAAGAATTTAAAATAATAGATAGAATAATGAATAAGTGCCAAGAATTAAATGTGGTAGTAACTTTAGATGAATTAAATACATTAACAAAACCAGAAAATGATTTATTTTATTTTAATAAAGTTTTTGCAACAAGATTAATAGAACTTGCTGAAAGAAAAAGCGCAGAAATAGAAAAAATTAAATTAGAAAAAAATCTTCGTTCTAAAACTAAAGAATTATTGTTTTTAGAAGAAAATTATAATACAACCAAACCAAATAATTTTAAAGATAAAATAGAAAATATAGAAATAAAATTAACAAACGATATATATGCTGAGCTAGAAGAGGTTGCAAAACAAATAGTAAAATTAGTTAGAGAAGAAAATTATAGATATAATGAAATTTCAATTATCACACAAAATACGGAAAATTACGCTGAAGATGCAAAAGCAATTTTCAAAAAATATAATATTCCAATTTTTATTGATGAAAAGAAAAAATTAAATCAAAATTTAGTTATGCAATTTATATTAGCAATATTAGAAGTATACCAAAAAAATTGGTCTTATGAAGCTATGTTTTCCGTAATTAAATCTGATTTAATGAATATAAATGAAGAAGATATTTATTTACTAGAAAATTATTGCAGAAAATGGGGTATTAAAGGCAAGAAATGGCATAAAGAGTTTTGCTATGAAGCAAAAAATCAAGTTCAAGATAGATTAGAAGCAATAAGATTAAAAATAGTAAATCCAATAATGAATTTAAAAAAAGAATTTGATGAAAAAAATGTAAAAAGTATGTGCAAAGCATTGTATATTTTTTTACAAGAATCTAAAATAGATTCAATATTAAATGAGCAATTAGAAAATTTAGAAAATACAGAACTAATAGAAGAATATCAAACAAGTATAAAAATATTAATGGGTATTTTAGATGAAATTGTTTTAATATTTGAAGATGATGTAATGTCAATAGAAAAATTTAGAGAACTATTGCAAATAGGATTTGATAATAGTGAATTAGGTAAAATACCATTATCTCAAGATATGGTTATTTTAGGAGATACAGAAAGAAGTAGAAATCATCAAATAAAAGCTTTATTTATTGTAGGAATGAATGATGGTGCATTTCCAAAGCATTCTAGAGAAGAGGGCTTTCTAAATGATAAAGATAGAGAGTTTTTTAGAGAAAGTGGATTATCAGTTGCCAAAGATTCAATGGAACTTTTATATGATGAACAATTTAATATATATAGAACTTTAACTATGCCATCTAACAAATTGTATATATCATATTGTATGACTGATAGTGATGGAAAAAGTATAAGACCTTCAATAACTTTGAAAAAAATAAAAAGATTATTTCCAGAACTAAAAGAAAAAAGTAGCATTTCAAATAGTGAAACAGTTTTTGTAAATGAAAAAGTTATATTTGAAGAAGCTTTAAGCAAATATAAAGAATATCTAGAAGGTAAAGAATTAGATGAAAAATGGCTTAATTTGATTTGCTATTTTTATCAAAAAGATTCTTATCAATTTGAAAAGATTACTGCAGGATATTATTATACAAATAAAGCAGAAGACATAAAAGAAGAAAATATAAAAAGACTTTATGGAAATTCTTTAAAAACTAGTGTATCAAGATTAGAAAGCTATAGAAAATGTCCTTTTTCTTTCCATTTAACTTATGGTTTGAAATTAAAAGAAAGAGATGACTTAAAGATAGAAGCAATAGACACTGGATCTTTTATGCATGAAGTAATAGATAAATTTTTTGTTTATGTTCAAGAAAATGAAATCGATTTAAAAACTATAGAAGAAATAGAAATTCAAAAAATTGTAAATAAATTAATAGAAGAAATATTGCAAACTAGCAGATACTATATTTTTAGTAGTACAGCTAAATTTAGAACTTTAACAAAAAAATTAAAAAAGGTTGTTTCTAAATCTATATCTTATATAGTATATTCTTTAAAATATAGTGATTTTAAACCTGTTGGAAATGAAGTAGAATTTGGAAAAGATGGAATATATAAACCAATAGAAATTGATTTAGAAAATGGTTCTAAAGTAGAAATTACTGGAAAAATAGATAGAATGGATCTTGGAAAAATTGATGAAGATACTTATGTTAGAATAATAGATTACAAATCTTCTATTAAAAAATTAGATATGACACAAGTTGAAGCTGGTTTACAAATTCAATTAATAACATATTTAGATGCTGTAACAGAGCAATCTGCGTATTTGCCTAGTGGAGTTTTATATTTAGGATTAATAGATACAATAAAAAAAGCAAGTAGAAATATGAGTGATGAAGAAATAGAATTAGAACTAAAAAAGAATTTTAAAATGCAAGGTTTAGTTCTAGCAGATGTAAAGGTTATACACTCTATGGATACAAAATTAGAAAAAGGTTCATCTGATATAATTCCAGTATATATAGACAAAGAAGGCGAAATTAGTAGCAGAAAATCATCAGTTGCAACAAAGGAAGAATTTAACCGTTTACAAAGAGTTGTAAAAGAGACAATAAAAGAAATTTCAAAAGAAATTTTAAAAGGAAAAATAGATATAAAACCATACAAATATCAGAAAAAAACAGGATGTGATTATTGTAAATTTCGTACAATTTGTATGTTTGAGCCTTCAAGAAAAGATAATTCATATTTTGTAATATAAAGTTTTACATTCAATCATGTAATTATGGTATAAACTAAAAGAAAGGGAAAAATCAATTTTAAAATAATTGATTATATAAAAAATGGATAGACAATCATATTTAGAAATAAATAAAGATGCTTTTTTAAATAATGTAAAAGCAATTCAAGATTATGTAGGCAATAAGAAATTAATGCCAGTAATAAAAGGAAATGCGTACGGAACATATATAAATAAGAAATTAGAACTTATAAAAGATTTTGATATTGTTGCCGTAGCAATAGTACAAGAAGCAATAGAGCTTAGAAAATTAGGTTACCAAAATGAAATATTTGTGCTAAATCAACCTTATGTTGAAGATATACCGAATATTATAAAATATAATGTAACTATAGGGGTTGCTAGCTTAGAGTTTGTTAAAGAACTAAAAAAATATGATTCTGAGTTTAAAATACATCTAGAATTAGAAACTGGAATGGGTAGAACTGGAATTTATCTACAAGATTTAGAAAATTTTATAAAAGAAGTAAAAAATAATGAAAAGATTTGTGTTGAAGGAGTATACACACATTTTTCTTCAGCAGATTTTGATGTTGAATTTACAAATAAGCAAATAGAAAAATTTGAAAAAGGCGTAGAAATTGTAAAGAAAAGTTTTGATAACTTAAAATATATTCATTGTTCAGCTTCAAATGGAATTTTAAATTTTAAAGTTGATATATGTAATTTAGTAAGACCAGGAATAATTTTATACGGATATGAATCTTCAGAAGATACAATGAAAAAGATTAATCTTTTTCCAGTTGCAAAATTAAAATCTAAAATTTCTTTTATAAAAGAAGTAGAACCAGGAACAAGTATAAGCTATTCACAAAAGTTTATAGCAAATAAAAAAATGAAAATAGCAACAGTTGGAATAGGATATTTAGATGGAATAAAAAGATGCTTAATAAATAAAGGAAAAGTTGTAGTAAATGGAAAATTAGCAAATATGGTAGGAACAATTTGTATGGATTCATTTATGATAGATGTTACTGATATACCAGAAGCAAAAGTTGGCACTGAAGTATTTATTTGGGATAATAATGTAAGGAAGTTAGAAGACATTGCAAATGAATGTAATACAATAAATTATGAAATTATCTCTACTATATCAGATAGAGTGCCAAGAAAATTTATATAATAAATAAAGTATAATTTGAAAATACAACATTATTTTTAAGTTTGTTTAATTATTTGTTAATTGCATTTGTGTTTTATTATTTTATAGATAAAAACAAGTTAATTGATACAAATATAAATAATATAAAATAACTTGCAAAAAGAAAGGAGAAATTAGAATGTTTGAAACTTCAGAAATTAAATATGTAAAAGGAAAGAATGTTGATTATATACAGTTTAAAAGATTATTAAAGTATGGAATTAAGCATGCATACACATTAAGAGGTGAAAATGTGGATTTCTCTAAGTATGGAAAAGAATCAGAAGAAAGTTACAAAAAACTTTGTGAAGAACTAGAATTAGATCCGAAAAATTTGTGTATTCCTATACAAACACATACAGAAGTGGTAAAATGTATTGGCGAAGATAAAGAAGATGTAGATTTTGAAAATGTAGATGGACTAATAACAAACAGAAAAGAAAAAATTTTGATTTCCAGAAATGCAGATTGTATTTTATTTTTATTATATGATCCTCAAAAAAAGGTAATAGCTAATGTACATTCTGGTTGGAGAGGTACTTTTCAAAAAATTGTAGAAAAAGCAGTTGTAAAAATGAGAGATAACTACGGATCGAATCCAGAAGACATTATATGTTGTATATGTCCAAGTATTAGGAAATGTCATTTTGAAGTTGATGAAGATGTAAAAGAACTTTGTGAAGGAATTTTTGGATTTACAAATGAACTAGATAGTTTTATAGAAAAAACAGATACAATTGATGGAAAACAAAAATACAAAATTGATACTGTTATGATTAATAAGATTTTACTTAAAGACTTAGGGCTAAAAGAAAAAAACGTAATAGATAGCAATTTATGTTCTGTATGCAATAATGATAAATTTTATTCATACAGAAAAGAAGGAAAAAATGCCAAAAGAGATGTTGCATTAATTACATTATAATAGAGAAGGTTTTAGATAAAAAAGGTATTATGGAAATTAGTTTAGATGAATTAGAAAATGAAGTAAAAAGTTGTAGAAATTGTAATTTGTGCCAAAATAGAACTAATACAGTATTTGGTTGTGGCAATAAAAATGCAAAAATAATGTTTATAGGAGAAGGACCAGGAGCAGATGAAGATAGGGAAGGTTTACCTTTTGTAGGAAAAGCTGGAAAACTTATGGATATGGCTTTTCAAGGACTTGGTATAAAAAGAGAGGAAGTTTATATTTGTAATATTGTAAAATGTAGACCTCCAAATAACAGAACACCACTAAAAGAAGAAGCAAATGCTTGTTTAAATTATTTAAGAGCACAAGTAATGGAAGTAAAACCTAAAATTATAGTATTGCTTGGAAATACAGCATTAAAAAATATATTAGGTGATGAGCTAGGAATAACATCTGCAAGAGGTAAATGGATAGAAAAAAAGGATATTTTTTATATGCCAACATTTCATCCTGCTGCACTACTTAGAGATGAATCTAAAAAGATTGATTTTTGGAACGATTTAGAATTAGTTATAGAAAAATTAAAAGAATTAGAAAATTAAATTTTTACATTAAAAGTTATAAAATGCATATTTATGGAAACAAAAAAGCTGATTTATGAGAATTCACTAAATCAGCTTTTGTTATATAATAGGAAAATGCCTTGCACTTCTTATTATATAAAGGCTTACGCCAAATTTTGTACACAAGTTTTTACATATTTTTTTCACGTAATCTATCTTCGATTAATAAGTTTAACTTATTAATCATTTTTCGAAAAAAAGAGATATTATAAAAATTATTTTCTACTAAAGCCAAATCTCTTTGAGCTTCTTCGGAAAGATTTAAAACACCATATTTTTGTATAAGATCTCTTTTGTTTTCCAATCTATTCATCATATCACAATAAAATCCATGATAATAATTATAATTTTCTGCGTTAATAAGCAAATTTTTAAAATTATAAATTCGAGTTTGAAAAACTTTTAAAGAATCAATATCTCGTATTTGCTCAAACTCTTTTGTAAAACAATCATGTAAAATAATATTTTGTGTTTCTAAAGTTGTATTAAAAATTAATTGTTTTAAAGAATCAGATTTTTGTGTTAATTTTTTTGATTTACTATAACCAGATTTTGTATCTGGACAATTTGTTAATTTATAAGAAATATTTGCTAATTCAGTTTCATAGTAAACAAGTAAATCAAAGTTTTTTTCAATTTCAGTAAAAGTTTTTTCACTTGATTTTGCTATAAATGTGCTTTTAAAAACATCATTACTAAATAAAGTACTATGAAATAAAGGATATGTGCCTGTAAAATAAGCAATTTCTCTAATTAAAGCAGTTTGTAATGGATAAAAATCTGGACTTTCAGTAGAAAAATCCATGCCATAATATCTAACTGTATCTAATTCTGTGCCAGAGGCTTTTGATGCCATAAGTTGAACTGCTGCTTCGTTTAAAGCCATACCAGATGCTTTTGCACCTTCTAAATTATATAATCCTAATCTTAGTAATTTTCCATTTTTATTTTTGTATTCTTGAATAAAATGAATACATTCATGGATAGCAAGAGTATTTAAATCGTCTAAATCCATTTTATTGCTAAAATATATTGAATTGTTTTTATAAAAATATTTTGCAATAGCATCATTTCCAGGAAATTTTGCAACATACATATTTAACCTAGCAATAGAAACAAAAAGTTTACTTTGATCTAGATTATGCTCTGGAAAAGTTGCACATAATTTTTCAGATATATTAGATGCTATTTTATTTATTTCTAGTGTATTTAAAGGTCCAATTACTTCTATACCTTCTCTTTTTAAAATGGAATTAACACCCATAAAAACTCCCTCATTCTTTCGTATACTTCTATTATACAACAAATGAAATAAATAAACATATCAGTAATATAAAAAAAACATTACAATTATGTTACAAAAACAATAATGCAAAAAAATAATAACTTATTAGATAAAAATTAAAAATTAGTAAAAAATAAAAATGTAATGAAAATTTAATATTCTTTAAAAGAAAGCTAGAAAGCTTGAATATCCGTAATATAAAAAAATAAATAAAGTTGATAAAACTCAGTAATTGCAAGGGATTGGACTTGATTTAATAACAAAAAGCTTCTATAATTAATATAAATTATTAATTTTAATTTAGAAAGAGAGAACTAAATGAAAAGAAGAATTCAAATACCAAACAAATTAAAAGCTATTTGTGTTGGTACAATATGTTCTGGAATTTTACTTTCTACAACATCTTTTGCAACAACAATAGATGATTTAGATGTAAAATATTCAACAGAATATAAAAAATGGTTAGAATTATCGCAAGAGGAAAAAATTCAAACACCAATGCCAAATACATATAATGCAGATTTGACAGATGAATTAATTGCAAATTTTACAAAAATTAATACTCCAAGTATATTAAATGAATTTACTAATAGAAAAGATAATTTTTCTTTAGAAAATATGTCAGCTGTATATACAGATTCAACTTATAATTTGAATAATGATACAAAAGTAGCTGTAAAAAATCAAATGAGTACAAATGAATGTTGGGCATTTTCTGCAATAAGTTCATTAGAAACAAATTTGTCTTTAACTAAACAATTACAAGAAATTACAAACTTTTCTGTAAGACATATGGATTATGCAACATCTAGAACTTTTTTAGATGGAGTAAATGAACAAGGTTATAAAAGAGAAGTTGGTGAAGGTGGAATTCCTAATGTTGCATTTAATTATTTAATCAATGGACAAGGTGCAGTTTTAGAATCTGATATGCCATTTAAAGATAATGAAGATAAAGTTAATCTATCTGAAATTGATAAACAAGTAAATACAATTGCAACTGGATATAATACTTTACCTAGCATATATAAAAAATATGATAGTGAAGGAAATGCAATTTGTTATAATTCAAATGGTGTAGAATATTCAGAAAAAGCATTAGAAGCTGCTCGTAATATTATAAAAAGCCATTTAATAAATTATGGAGCAATAGCAGCAACAACAGCAGCTAATCATTCTGAATATTATAACAATCCTTCAGATATAGTACATGCAACAGCATATTATTGTAATAATTCTAATTTATCAAGAGACCATGCAATTACAATAGTTGGTTGGGATGATAATTATAGCAGAACAAATTTCAATAAAGATAATATGCCTAAAAAAGATGGTGCATACATAGTTTTAAACTCATATAGTACAGATGTAATGGATAAAGGATATTATTATATTTCATATGAAGATTATTTAATAGAAGCAAGTTTATATGGAGTAACTTCAACTTCAAAAGTTGATTATGATAATATTTATCAAAATGACTTTTATGGAGGAATATATCCAGTAGGAGCTTCTAGTCAAGATACAGGATATATAGCTAGTATATTTACTAGAAAAGAAACTGTTCCAGAAGTTGTAAATAGTATTGGTATTTCAGCAATGTCTGTAGCCGAATATGAAATTTATATAAATCCAGTAGATTCTGATATATCATTAGATAAATTAGTAAAAGTTGGAGAAACAGGATATATATCACAAGGATACCAAAGAGTTGATATAACACCAACAAAAGTTACTGGAGAAAAATTTGCAGTAGTTGTAAAACAAAAATCTTATCAAGGTACAGGTTTTTATTTTCCAATAGAAACAAAGATAAAAGATACTGTATATGAATATGCAACATCAAATTCAGGAAATAGTTTAATTTCTTTAGATGGTGATTTATGGTATAACTTAAAAGATATCAATATACAAGGTGTTGATATGGAAAATGCAGATACTTGTTTAAAAGCATTTACAACTATAAGTAAATCTGATAATTCAAATGATAATAATACAAAAGATGATGAAAATAAAGACAACAATGATAATAAAAACGATGATAATAATGGAAATAATAACAACAACAATAATGATAATAACAAAGATGACAATAATCCATCTACAGAGTTAAAAATTATATCAGAATATTATAAAATACAAGATGGATATATAACAAAAGTTACATATAATACAAAAATTTCTGCATTTAAGAAAAATATAACAACAAATGCGACACAAGTTGATTTTATAGATGCAAATGGAAATGTAATTACAAATACAGAAGAACTTGTAAAAACAGGTATGAAAGTAAAATTTAATAATACGACAGAATATACAATCATAGTACGAGGAGACTTAAATGGAGATGGAAATATAAGTTTAGTAGATTTTTCTAAATTGATAGCGCATATTAGTGAAAGACCTGAATTTATATTATCTGGAAATACAGCAATGGCAGCAGATTTAAGCGGAGATGGAAAAATATCATTACTGGATTTATCACAATTTTTAGTAATATTTTCAGCAATATAAAAAATAATAAAAAATTTGTAATGCTTGTAAAAAAAATGTAAACAAAATGCAAAAAATAAGACTTGATTTTTTTTAGATAAAATGTTATTCTATAGTAGAATAGAAAAGGAGAATGTCTGATAATGAAGAAAAAAAGTTTAATTATTACATTAATAATGATATTAATAATTTGTGTACTTGTTAATAGTGCTAGTGCATTAAGCTTAACAGCAACAATGACACCTAGCAGTACAACAGTTCCAGAATCTACAGAATTTACTGTAACAATAAAAGTTTCAAATATAGATGCAGGGCAAAATGGAATTAACTCTTTACAAGGTTATTTAAAATACGATACAGCAGTATTTGAAACAATTAGTGCAACAAGTATAGAAAAATTGAATACATGGACACCAGAATATAATGCAGAAACTGGAAAAATTGTTTTGTATACAACAACATTCGTAAAAGATGCAGATGAAGTTTTACAAATCACATTTAAAACAAAAAGTGGAGTAAATGGAAAATCTGGTTCAATTAAACTTTCAAATATAATCGCATCAAATAGTGAAAGTGAGATTTCAGCAGCTGATATTTCTACAACAATTACAGTTGGAACAGCACCAGCAGCAGGAAATACAAATACACCTAAAAATCCAATAACAATAAATGCAAATACAAATGTTGTAAATACACCATCAGTAATAAGCCCAAATGTAAATACAAAAAATACAAATAACACAAATACAAATGTAGTTCCTGTAGGAAATACAACACCAGAAGAAGATATACCATATACAGGAGCAGGAGATGTTGCAATGAGAGCTATATTCGTAGTATTAGTTGTAGCAGCAATTTCATATTTCAAATATGAAAGCATGAAAGATGTAAAATAAAAAATGAATTATTAAAAGATAGGAATAAAATCCTATCTTTTTTTGTGCATTCCAAAAAGCTTTTTTTCTTGAAAAAACAAAGGTGATGATATATAATAAAGCAGATAAATAGAAAAGGTGGAGAGAATGAAAGCACTAATTACGGAAAAACCATCAGTAGCAATGGAATTTGCGAAAGTTTTGAAATTGAATACAACAAGGAAAAATGGATACATAGAAGGTAATGACTGGGTTATTACATGGTGTGTTGGTCATTTAGTAACAATGTCTTATCCTGAAAAATATGATGAAAATTTAAAAAGATGGACCTTAAATACATTGCCTTTTTTACCAAAGGAATATAAATACGAAGTAATTCCAGCAGTAGAAAAACAATTTAATGTTATAAAAAGTTTATTAACTAGAGAAGATATAACAGAAATATATATTGCAACTGACTCTGGGCGAGAAGGAGAATATATATATCGTTTAGTAGATAGTATGATTGGAGTTCCAGATAGTAAAATAAGAAAAAGAGTATGGATAGATTCCCAGACAGAAGAGGAAATACTAAAAGGAATAAAAGAGGCAAAAGGTTGGGAAGAATACAATAGTTTATCAGATTCAGCATATTTAAGAGCAAAAGAAGATTATCTAATAGGAATCAATTTTTCAAGATTACTTTCAATTATATATGGAAGAAGAATAGCAAAAGACTTAGATGAAGATAAGATATCTATATCTGTTGGTAGAGTTATGACTTGTGTTTTAGGCATGGTAGTATCAAGAGAAAGAGAAATTAGAAATTTTGTTAAAACTAAATATTATAAGATTAGTGGAGAATTTGGAAATGGTGAATCTTCATTTAAAGCAGATTGGAAGGTTAATGAAATTTCTAAAGTTTATAATTCACCAGTTTTGTATAATGATTCTGGATTTAAAAAAGAAGAAAATGCTAAACAATTTATTAGCTATTTGGCAGGAAAAAAAGGCAAAATTTTAGAAGTTAAGAAATCTAAGCAAAAAGAGAATGCACCATTATTATTTAATCTTGCAGAAATTCAAAATGAGTGTACAAAAAATTTCAAAATAAAACCAGACGAAACATTAGAAGTAATCCAAGAATTATACGAGAAAAAATTAGTTACTTATCCAAGAACTGATGCTAGAGTTTTATCAACTGCAATAGCAAAAGTTATAGGAAATAACTTAAATGGTATATACAAAAACTTTAAAGATGAAGAAGTACATAATTATGTAGATAAAATGATAAAAGAAAAATATAGTACAAATTTAATAAAAACAAAATATGTAAATGATAGTAAAATTACAGACCACTATGCAATAATTCCAACAGGACAAGGATTTGAAAATTATGATAAATTAGATGAATTAAAAAAGAATGTTTATAAACTAATAGTAAAAAGATTTATTGCAATTTTTTATCCACCAGCAGAATATAGCAAAGTTTCTGCAACTGTTGAAGTTGAAAAAGAATTGTTTACAGCTAGTGGAAAAGTTTGTTTAAATCAAGGATATTTAGAAGTGCTAAAAAATAAAACAAAAGAAACAGAAGGAAACGAAAACTTAAACATACTTGCTAGTCTAAAAAAAGGACAAGAAATAGAAGCTTTAAATTATGAAATAAAAGAAGCAGAAACAACACCACCAAGTAGATATAATTCAGGATCAATGATACTAGCAATGGAAAACGCAGGAAAGCTAATAGAAGATGAAGCATTAAGAGAACAAATAAAAGGTGCTGGAATAGGAACTAGTGCTACAAGAGCAGAAATAATAAAAAAACTTGAAAGAATACAATATATAGATATAAACAATAAAACACAAATAATAACACCAACTAAAAAAGGTGAAATGATATATGACATAACATTAAAATCAATTCCAGATATGCTAAATCCAAATTTAACTGCAAGTTGGGAAAAAGGTTTAGATATGGTTGCAAAAAAAGAAATTGATTCAGCAACATTTATGGAAAAGCTAGAAAAATATATTAGAAGCAAAATAGATAGATTAGTAGTAAAATATTAAAATAATAGAATAACACTATTATATAAGCAGTATAACAAAATTTAAAAAGGAGAAATTCGTATAATAAATATATTCACATTATACGAATATGAAAAATTAAAATGATAGATATAAAAAAAGCAGAAAAAGTATTTATGGAATATGCATCATTATATGATGCTGAAAATTTAATGATTAAAAGAAAAATAGAACATACATTTAGAGTTGAAGAAAATTCAAAATTAATTGCAGAATCATTAAAATTAAATGAAGAAGAAAGTGCTTTAGCAACATTAATAGGTTTATTACACGATATAGGCAGATTTGAACAACAAAGAATAGCCAAAAGTTATAATGAATTAAAAACTGGAATTGATCATGCTAGTATGGGAGTAAAAGTTTTATTTGAAGATGAAAAAATAAAGGATTTTATACCAGATACTAGGGAATATGATCAAACTATTAAAAATGCAATAGAATATCACAATAAATTTAAAGTACCAGATGAATTGTCTGAAAAAGATAAAATGTTTTGCAAAATAATAAGAGATGCAGATAAATTAGACATTTTAGAAATATTTGTTATAAATGGTGAAGATACAATATTAATTGGAAAAAATAATGGATATGAAGTAACACCGAATATAACAAAAGAATTTTTAGATGCATTATTTCAAGGAAAACAAATAGATAGAAAATATCAAAAATATTTTTTAGATTGGTATTTAAATACATTAACATTTTTATTTGATATAAATTATGCAAAAAGTTTTGAAATAATAAAAGATAAAAAATATATAGATACAACTATTGATTTAATAGAAAAAATTGTGCCAGAAGATAAAGAAATTTTTGAAAAAATACGAGAATATATGAATAATTATATAAAAGAAAGAATTTAGAAAGTAAAGAGTTGAGAACTTAAATGAAAGAGCTTTTTAATATAGAAAATACAAATGTATTGAAAGATGAAGAAAATTATTATTTTTTTAGAGCTTTAAATATGGCAGACAATAAAGATTATGAAGAAAAAATAATAATAGATAAATTTGGAAAAATTAATTTAATAAGAACAGATTTAGATAGATTTGAAGAAAACAATAAAAATCAAAATCCAAAATATAGTCAAGAATCAAAAATTAGTATGGAGCAGTTTTTTGACCATATAAAAAAGAATTATAGAAAAGATACAAAATGCATATCGCTTTCTACTAATGCAAATATATCTTTGAGTTACGGAAAAAACTATAAGGACAAGTATATTATTGTTAAAGTACCTAAAAAAGAATTAGGAAAAAAAGTAATAAATGCAGGAGAATATTTATTAAAAGAAATAGAAAAAAGAATTAAAGCTTATATTGAAATATTAGAAAAGAGTTCAAAAGAAAATGCTTTATTGCTTTTTGATAAAATAGATAAAAGTAATTCTATTACCGAAATAAGTAAATTAATAAAAGTAAAATATAAATTAAAAAATGAATCGAATTTTAAAAAGCTAGAATATAATAAAAAAGATAAGTACATAAATAAAAAAATAAACTTAAATAAAATAGAAGAAATAAGACCAGTTTATATAATGTATAATTGTGAATATTTAAATGAAAATCAAAACTTAGAAAGAAATAAAATAATAGCAAAATTAGTTTATCTTGAAAGATTTGAAAAAATGCCTGCCTTAATTAAGAATTTTAAAAATAATAATTCTTTAATTCAAGCTGTAAATAATGCTTTTTCATCTTTAGAATATATACATTACGGAAGAATAAAAAAAGAGGAAATAATAGAAACCTCAAAAGAATATGTAGCAAATATAGCAGAAAAACAACTAAATAAAAGTAATATAGAATTTAGTAAATAGATAAATAAACTATAATATAAATTTGAGAAATAAAAATAATTATATTTGTGAAAATTTTAATATTTGTAAAGTTATTAAGTAAAATACACATTTTATGTAAAATCTTCATAATATGTAGCATAAAAGATTATGAAGAGGGTGGAAAAAATGTATTGTTACATAGTTAAAGGAGGTAAATCCTTAAAAGGGACGGTTAGTGTATCTGGCTCAAAAAATGCAAGTTTACCAATACTAGCAGCAAGTATTATAAGTGGAAAAACAACAAAACTATATAACTTGCCAAATATTGAAGATGTAAGAACAACATTACAAATTTTAGAATTTTTAGGTTGTAAAATTAAAAAAGATAAAAACAAAGTAATAATAAATTCAAAAAATTTAAAAGAAAAAAGAATTCCAGATAATTTAATGCGCAAATTACGTTCATCAGTAATTTTAGCAGGAGCAATGATAGCAAGATTTAAAGAAGTGCAATTTTCATATCCAGGAGGATGTGATATTTGATTGATACATCGGACAAGTTTAAGATAAATGAGTGGATACAAAAACTTAAATGAATAGAAAATAAAGTCTTAAAAGTAAAATTTTAGGGCTTTATTTTTTTTATACCAAAAGCAATTCAAAAAGCCACAAAATTGAACGTGAGACGAAAGGAGATGTAGAAAAAATATAGCAACACAAAAATTAAAAGGACTATGGATTTCAGCAGAGATTTTACTAGATGAAAAATTGACAGACAAAGAAAAGTTTATATTATCTATGATTTTATATTTAAGTGATGAAACATCAGGTTGTTTTGCAAGCAATCAATATATAGCTAGTATTGTAAAAGTAAGTACAAATAGAGTTTCAAAAATAATAAGTTCATTGAAAAACAAGAAATATATTCAAGTAAAATTGAAATATAAAAAAGAAGGTAAAGAAATTGAACAAAGGCAAATAATACCTATTGTCTATATTAACAATAGGTATGGTCAAGAAAGCCAAGAGGGTATTGGAGAAAATAACAATACAGATAGTCAAAATAGACAATGTCCTATTGGCGAAAATAACAAAGATATAATAAATAATACAAAAAATAAAAATAATTATAATAAGGAATCACACAACAATAATAATAAAGCTAACTTTGAACAGCGAGATTATACTGGATTTGACTTTACTAAATTATATGCAAATGCAAGTGCTTTTTCATAAATACATACATTTGCATAAAGTAGTAGATAAGTTTAAAGAAACTGTTGATAAATTTATAAAATGGATTTGTAAAAAGTTTGACATGGGAGCAGAAAATAATTTAATTAGAGATTTTGAAAGAGAGAATAATGTTTTTATAGATGCTGAAAAGCAAGTAAAACGAGAATAAAGAGAAAAAGATTTAGAATTGGAAAGATAAGGAAGAAATTAATGAATAAATTTTTATAAAAATATTGTAAAAAATTTGC
>CAKPRG010000011.1 GCA_934182465.1 uncultured Clostridia bacterium
TCTTTAATTGTTATAATTAAAGACTTTTTGAATTTATTGAAATTCTATCATTTACTGAATTTGAAGTCAATAAATAGTAGTGATTTTTTTGGAAAATGAATAATATAAAAGAGTGAAAAAGACATGAAAGTATATAAAAATATACTATTTCATGTCTTTTATTGTTTTCTTTAATTATAACAATTAAAGAAAATCCATAAAAATAGAATAATAGAAAGTTTTGAAATGGTTTTCTTTCAAAAGAAAAGCAAAAGTCATTAGACAAAGCTATATTTTTTATAGCATTTAATTTGACAATTTGTTTTTTATGGATTTAAAAGGGGAAATATAAATAGTTTAGTTAAATCTATAGTAAATTTTGTAAATTGTATTAAATGTAAATTTGCTGTGATGAAATTAAATATAAAAATATTTCTCCTAATTAATTATAAAAAACATAGGAGGAAAAGCACAAATGAACGAAAGAAAATCATTTCAAAATGGTATTACTTTAATAGCACTAGTAATTTCGATTATAGTAATGCTGATTTTAGCAGGAGTAAGTTTAAATGCAACTATTGGCGATAATGGAATAATTACACAAGCACAAAATGCAACATATGCACAATCATTAGCTTTTTTAGAAGAAAAAGTTAATTATGACTATGTAAATAATTATAATGAAGATAATGAATCAATATTGCAGTCATATATAAGACAAGGATATGTTGAAAGAATTCTTACATCTGGTGAAAACAATACAATAGATATTAAATATATTTTCAATAAGGAGAAATTGCCAGAAGAATGGAAGGAAAATCTAGTTGGAGGTAATGGTACACCTGCTAAGCAAAAGGATGTATATGGAGTTAATTCAACATTAAAATGTTGGTATATAAATTCAGATGGAACTATGGAATTTGGAAAAAATGAAAATCTAATTATGAATGAAAACGAAAAAATAGCTTTTTCTGATTCGGGTTTTGTAAAAGCTATTACAGATAAAGTTGGCAAAGATGAAAAAAATGTTACGGTAGGAGATATACAAGATATAACTAGTTTAAATTTGTCAAGTTCTGATTTGAAAAACTTGGATGATTTATATTATTTTCCAAATTTAACAGAATTAACATTAGATGGAGTACATTTAGATAATGTAAGAGGGATTATTTATGCCCAAAAGATAAATAAAATAGTAATAAAGAATTTATCTATAATTCAAAATTGGGATGGTTTTGCAGGACTAACTAATTGTACGTTTGTAGATATATTAGATAATAAAGTAAGTGATGAAGACTTACCTAAAATTTGTTCAGGAATTGGTAAAATTCAAAGCTTAACAGAACTTTATATAAGAAATAGTTATAATATTGACAATGGTAGAAAAAATACATTCACAAATGTTGATTGCTTTGATAATATGGAAAATAAAAGCAAAATAAAAATAATATGGTTAGATAGGTCAGCATATTGTAAAAATATTAATGGATTGAAAAATTTTTCTTCATTAGGTAGATTGGATTTTGTTGGAGCATATAGTCTGGAAGATATAGAAGCTTTAAAAAATCTCAACAATATATGGAGGGTTCAAATTCAATCCGCAAAATGTACTGATTTTTCAAGTTTATATGTATTAAGTAAAATGCAAGAAATTGATTTAGCAGGATGCTCAAATTTAAAAGATATTTCATTTTTAAATAATTATAGCGAATTAACAAACATTGATGTTAGTGGGTGCTCAAATTTGGAAATTAGTAAATTATCAACGGTAAAATCAATATATAAAAAATTGGGCAGTTCATTTAAGATTAATGATAGTTACAAAAAATATTTAATAGATAATGATGCTACTGAAGTTAACTTAAGTAATAATAATTTATCAGATTTATCAATATTAAGTACTTATCCTAAAGCAACTAAAGTGATTTTAAATTCTAATAACTTAAATAGTTCGATTTTAAATTATTTTAAAGAAAACAATAATTCTAAAATAACAACTTTATATTTAAAAGAAAATAATATTTCAGATTTAAGTTGGTTAGTTAATGATGATGGAACTTGCACATTACCAAATTTGGCAAAATTATCTTTGTATAATAACGATTCAATAAAAGACTTAAGTTATTTGAAAAAATATAATAAACTATCATATTTGGATTTGTCAAATTGTGATAGCTTAACAGATAGTTCATTTCATAAAGGCAATGATTTTTATTTACCAAATTCAATAACAAATTTATTCTTGTATTCTTGTGGTAAATTAGAATCTATATCTGGTTTAGAAAATTTAAAAAATCTAAATAAGTTAAACATTGCATACACTAAAATTACTGGTAACAATGCTGCTACATTAAATTCATTAACAAAATTGAATTACTTAATTTTAGGAAATAATGGAGAAAATATAAACTTAAATAGTATTTATGAAACTATTAATAGACTAAATTATATTGCTTTAGAGGGAAATAATATTGAAAGTTTCTTAAAAGATTGTAATAATATTAATTTTACAAGCCTAAAATTCGATTATACAACTTTTGAATATTCAGCAGATGCAAGTAATACAAATACATATTGGTACAAAGATAATTTAGATTTATCAAATTGTACAAATTTGAAATATTTGCGATTATGGACGAGATATGTTAAAAACATAAAATTGCCAGATTCATCAGATTTACAATATTTATTTTTAAGAAATATGTATCCAGGATTACATTTTAATATTCCAGATTTGTCAAAATATGAAAATCTTATAGCGTTATATCTAGATGAAAATTTTTTAAACAAAAATGATTTTGACACATTATGTACACAATTAAATAATAAAAAATCTTTAACAGAAATTGATTTATCAAAAAATAGCATTTCGCAGATTGAGAATATTTATCTAATTGGAAGTGCAGAAAATGATGCAAAAAATATTACAATAAATTTAGGAAATAATATCATACGAAGTCTAGCAGGAATTGAGAAATTAAATAATAATATTGTTTCTATTGATTTTTCAAATAATAATATTACTGATATAAGTCCTTTGCTAGAATTAGCAAAAAATAATTCTAATAAAAAATTAACAAAAATTGTCTTAACAGGAAATTCACAAATATCAGAAAATGATTTGAATAAATTGAAACAATATTATACCGTTGTTTATTAAGGAGAAAAAAATGAAGAATAAAAATAGAATAATTTTTATAATAATAGTTTGTTGTATAGTGATTAGTGTTTTTTTTATAATTATAAATAATAAAACAAAAATAAATGAAGAAAATAATAATATCATTCATGATGAGAATAAAGAAAAAATACAAGAATTAAGAAATCAATATAATATAAATAAAAGTGATGAAGAAATAAATGAAATGGAAAGCTATGAAATGACAACTGAAGAAATTTTATATAAAGAACAATTAGATGCTATTAATAAAAAAGAAGCAAATAATAATTTTGAAGTTGAAAACAAATAATTATTTAGTAATAAAGAATTATTTGAAAAATACTAAACCTAATTTATCTTTTATATCATTTTTGTAACATTAATCAAAAATATTGACAAAATAGTGAATATAGTATAAAAATGTAATAAGAAATCGAATATTAAAGGAGTGGACAAAAGATGGCAGATAAAAAAGAAAAAGAAGTAAAACCAAAAAACTGGTTAACAACATTAGTTCTTTGCTGGTTCTTAGGTTTTTTAGGAGTACACCGTCTATATGCTGGTAAAATAGGTTCAGGATTTTTAATGGCTTATGGAACAGCTTGTGCAATTTGCATATTAGGTGTTAATGTATATTTAGGTGCAGCAGCATTTGTTATTGTTGGTGGATTTGTTGTAAATGATTTCTTATTAATCGCAACAAAACACTTCAAAGATTGCTATGGAAATGAAATCGTAGAAGAAAAAATACAATAGAGAACTAAAGATGCAGGTGATTTTACCTGCATTTTATGTTTTTATACGAGGAAAGTGCTTCGCACTTTCTATTATATAAAGGCTCAAGCCCAACTTTGCAATATATAATTATAAATATTATTATCTTATATAATAATGGATTGAAAAATATACAAAATAAGTATATACTTAAAAAAATAAATTTTGAAAAACAAATTAAAGAATTTTCAAATTTATTTATACAATAGCATAATATAATAAAAGTAAGGGGGATTTTATTATGTCTGAAAATCAAGATAACAAAAAAACAATTGATACAGAAGATCTAAAAAATGAAACAAAAGAAACAGTAAACAAAGTAAAAGAAACAATTAAAAAAGTTGACTTTAAAGAAGATACAAAAGCAACACAAAGCTTTTTAAAAGAAATGTTTTCTAATCCTTTTGAAGCAGTAAAAAATGTTGCTAGTGAAAAAGAAAATGTATTTTCAAAAGCAGTTGTATTAATGATTATTTATATAGCAGCAAGTGTTATTTATCAAATAATCAGTTTAGTAAAATATGGTAAATATTCAAGTTTTGGAAACAATTTCATGGATTTAATAGGAGCTTTTATTGGACCTGTAATTGATGTAATAGTTCTTGCTTTAGTTGTATATTTATTTAATAAAGATAATAAAAAGGCATTAACAACTGTTATTTCAACAATTGTAGTATGTGCAGTTCCTACAATAATTAATGAATTTGTCGCTATAATTAGAATTTTAGTAAGTGGAATTAGTATTATTACAAATCCAATTACAACAACACTTTCAGCTGTTTCAATAATACTTACATATTTTGGAATAAAGAATCTATGTAAAGTTTCTGAACATAAAGATTTTATAAAAAAATATATAATTATAGAATTAATATGTGCTTTAATATTAACTGTAATATCAAGAGTATTTGGATTTTAATAAAAATATAAAGGAAAATGATATTTAACTTTTATATAAACATTATATATAACATTGATTGCATAAATTTTATAACAAGAACAAATTTGTTGAAAAAATCAAAGATTTTTTTCAGATTTGTTCTTTTTTTCTTGTAATTTAAGGCAATTCATTATATAATAAACCATCATATAAAAGCGATAAATTTAAGTAATTGAAAATTTATTACTTGAGTTTAAAATTAGCTATGGAAAGGAGATCAAATATGGCAATTAGTAAAGAGGAAATAATACATATTGCAAATTTAGCAGATCTTAATTTATCAGAAAAAGAAATAGAAGGATATGCTAAAGATATGAATGAAATATTAGAATTTGCTAATATGATTAATTCAGTTGATACTTCAGAAGCAAAAGAAACAATAGGAGCAAATTCTAAATACAATGTATTTAGAAAAGATGAAGTAAAAGTATTTGAAGATACAGAAAAACTTTTACAAAATGCTCCAAGTAAAGATGATGGAATGTTTCATATTCCAAAAGTTATTAATTAATTATATGCGGGAGAAAATATGAATATAGGAATAGATATAGATGATACAATAGCAGACACTTATGAAGTAATGTTTGCTTGTGCTCAAAAATATACAGTAGAAGATTTAAAAAGAAGTGCAAAAATAAAAGAATTAGAAGATTTGACAAATCATTTTTATACTAGAGCAATGCACTCTTGGACACAAGAGGAAGAAGATAAATTCTTTGAAAAATATTACGAGAAAATAGCAAAAGAAACAAAACCATTTACTTATGCAATAGAAACTTTAAGAGAGTTACAAAAACAAGGACACAAGTTAATATTTATTACAGCAAGATTTGAACCAGATTATTTTGATGTTAGAAAAACAACTTTTGATTGGTTAGAAAAATACAAAATACCATATGATAAAGTTATTATAAATCCAAAAACAAAAAGAGAAGCTGCTATTGAGAATAATATAGATATATTTATAGATGATAGTTATTCTAATTGTAAAGATGTATCAAATGCCGGTATAGAAAGTTGGATAATGAATACAAGATGCAATAGATCAATAAAAGATGAAAATATAACAAGAGTATATTCTTGGCCACATATAAAACAAATTATAGAAGAAAGAATAAATTAGATAATTGGATTGTTTTATAAAATAAGAGCATAATACATTAAAAAATATTACATAAATTTTAATACACTAAAAATTACTGAAAAGTTATATTTTCAGATTAGTTTTCTTAATGAAAGGAGAAAAGAATGGAACTTTACGAGTTAACAGTTCATGAATTGGCTGAAAAATTAGAAAAAAAAGAAATAACTTCTGAAGAATTAGTAAAAAGTTATTTTGATAGAATAAAAGAAAAAGACAAAGATGTTAAAGCTTATGTTTCAACTTTAGAAGAAAAAGCTATAGAAAAAGCAAAAGAGATTGATAAAGCTAGAATAAACGGAGAAAAAGTTGGAAAATATGCTGGAATTCCAATAGGAATTAAAGACAATATGTGTATAGATGGCACAAAAACAACATGTAGTTCAAAAATGTTAGAAAATTTTGTTGCACCATACAATGCAACTGTAATTGAAAAATTAAATGAAGAAGATCTTATTTATTTAGGAAAATTAAATATGGATGAATTTGCAATGGGTGGTTCTACAGAATACTCTGCATTTTTCAAAACATCAAATCCTTGGGATTTAGATAGAGTACCAGGTGGATCATCAGGTGGATCTGCTGCAGCAGTTGCTAGTTCTATGGCACCATGGGCTTTAGGAAGTGATACAGGTGGAAGTATTAGACAACCATCATCACTTTGTGGTGTAGTAGGATTAAAACCTACTTATGGTTTAGTTTCTAGATATGGATTAGTCGCATTTGCTTCATCACTTGACCAAATAGGACCAATAACAAAAGATGTTACTGATTCAGCTATTTTATTAAATTTAATAGCAGGCCATGATGAAAAAGATTCTACATCAATGGAAATTGAAAAGAAAGATTATACAAAAGCATTAGTAAATGATGTTAAAGGTATGAAAATAGGACTTCCAAAAGAATATCTTGGAGAAGGAATTAACCCAGAAGTAAAAGAAGCAATCTTAAAAGTTGCTAAAAAATACGAAGAGATGGGAGCTATTGTAGAAGAATGTTCTTTAGATGTAGGTAAATATGCAACAGCAGTTTATTATATAATTGCTTGTGCAGAAGCAAGTTCAAACTTAGGAAGATTTGATGGAATTAGATATGGATATAGAACAGAAAACTTTAAAGATTTAAAAGATATTTATCGTAATTCTAGAAGTGAAGGATTTGGACCAGAAGTAAAAAGAAGAATTATTTTAGGTACTTATGTATTATCTTCAGGATATTATGATGCATATTATAAAAAGGCTCAAAAAGTTAGAACAATTATAAAAAATGCTTATGAAGAATTATTTAGTAAATATGATGTTTTATTAACACCAACATCACCAACAACAGCATTTAAAATTGGTGAAAAATCAAATAATCCACTAGAAATGTATTTGGCTGATATTTGCACAGTACCAGTAAATATTGCAGGATTACCAGGAATGAGTATACCATGCGAATTAGATAGTGAAGGTTTACCAATTGGTTTCCAATTAATAGCAAAACCATTTGCAGAAGAAACATTATTTAGAGCAGCATATACTTATGAACAAAATACAAACTTTAAAGAAAATAAACCAACTTTTAAAGGAGGTAAATGCTAATGTCTAGAGAAGATTATGAAGTTGTAATAGGACTAGAAGTACACTGCGAATTATCAACAAAAACAAAGATATTTTGCTCTTGTCCAACAAATTTTGGTGGAGAACCAAATACACATTGCTGTCCAGTATGTATGGCAATGCCAGGAACACTTCCTGTATTAAATGAAAAAGTTGTAGAATATGCTGTAAAGGCTGGTTTAGCAACAAATTGTAAAATTTCACAAAATAGCAAAAATGATAGAAAAAATTATTTTTATCCAGATTTACCAAAAGCTTACCAAATATCTCAATTTGATTTACCACTTTGCTATGAAGGTGCTGTAACAATAGATACAGATGAAGGTGAAAAAACAATTAGATTAACTCGTATTCATATAGAAGAAGATGCAGGAAAATTAAATCATGATGAATATGGTAGAGGAAGCTTTGTGGATTTAAACAGAGCAGGTGTACCTTTAATAGAAATAGTATCAGAGCCAGATTTAAGAAGTAGTAAAGAAGTTGATAGTTATATTCGTAAATTAAAATCAATTCTAGAATATATAGAAGTATCAGATTGCAAAATGCAAGAAGGTTCATTAAGAGCAGACGTAAACGTTTCAGTTCGTAAAAAAGGTGCAAAAGAATTTGGTACAAGAACAGAAATGAAAAATATGAGTTCTTTCAGAAGCATAGTAAGAGCTATTGACTATGAAGCAGAAAGACAAATAGATGTACTAGAAGATGGTGGAAAAATCGACCAAGCAACATTAAGATGGGACGATATTTCTGGAAAAACATTTACCATGAGAAGCAAAGAAGATGCACAAGATTATAGATATTTTCCAGATCCAGATTTAGTAGCAATTAAATTATCTGATGAATATATAGAAAATATTAGAAAATCTTTGCCAGAATTACCAGAAAGCAGAATAAAAAGATATATTTCAGATTTTGAACTTACAGAGAAAGCTGCAAAATTTGTTACAGCTTCAAAATATTATTCAAATATGTTTGAAGATGCTATTAAAGAATGTAATAATCCAAAATCAGTAAGTAATTGGATTATGTCTGATGTTGCTAGAATCTTAAATGAAAAAGAAGAAGAACCAGATACAATTCCATTTACAGGAAAAGATTTAGGTGAGTTAGTTTCTTTAATAGACAAAGGAACAATTAGTACAGCAATAGCTAAAAAAGTATTAGAAGAAATGTTTGAAAATCCAGAAAAACCAAGCAAAATAATTGAAGCTAAAGGTTGGGTTCAAATTTCTGATGAAGGAGCTATTAAAGAAGTTGTAATGCAGGTATTAGAAGCAAATCCACAATCAATAGCTGACTTTAAAGCTGGAAAAGATAGAGCATTAGGATTTTTAGTTGGACAAGCAATGAAAGCAACAAAAGGAAAAGCAAATCCACAAATGTTGAACAAAATGTTCTTAGAAGAATTAAATAAATAAAATTAATTTGGAAAAACAGATTTTAAATTATTAGAAATAATTAAATATTTTGATTTTATATCAATAATTTTAGAGATGGCAATTTTTTATGAATTACCATCTCTTTAGTTTTTTAACAATTAACAATGATTTTCTTTGTATTGAGTTATAACAATTGCAAAAATAAAAGAACATATAAAACTTATTAAACTAGTTTCAAAAAAAGTTATTCCAGCATATAACAAATTTATGGATATGTAATATTTATAATGAAAATACAAAAACAAAATTCCTGAAATAGCTAAAAAATAAGAGAAAATATTTGTAATTTTTATCAAAGCAATCGTTTTTTTGTCAAATTTTTTAAATAAATTATGTATATTTTTTAAAGAAAGTAAATTCATTTATAAGCCTCCTTGATATACTTTTTTACAAATTTAAGACATTATTTTTATATTCTATTTATAGAATATTTAACATTATCATAATCTTTATAAATATATTTTAACAGAGAAAAAAAAGAACTTCAAAGGAAGTTTCTGGTAAAATAGCTAATACTTATATTAGAATACAAAGATATAAATTAAATTTACTTAAAAAAACAAAGTGTAAGAGATTTTTTAATATAGCTATAATAATTTTAGATGAAAATACATACCAATATAGGTAAATTGAAAATTGAGTAAATCAAAAATTGATATATTACAAGTAAACTGAAAATAGGATATTGAAAAAAATATCTTTAAATGATATAAATATAAAAAAGTGTAGTAGGAGAAATTACAAATGAAAAAGAAATCCATTAGTAATAATGAAGGTATAACATTAATCGCGTTGGTAGTATCAATTGTAGTAATGTTAATTTTATCAGCAATAAGTTTGAATGCAACAATTGGTCAAAATGGAATAATAAATCAAGCGAGAAAATCGAAACTTAAACAAGAAGAAGCACAAGTGGAAACAGATGTGTCAAGTGCATTATCTGCCTTAGATATGGAGTATTATCAAAAAGTTTCATCAGATTCAGGAATATCAATAACATCTATATACAACATTGCAGGACTTTCAAAATATCTAAATGGTAAAGTTAATGGATTCCGTTATAATAAAAATGGAACAACAACAGTTTTTTATACAACAGAAAAAGGTTCATATACAATAAAAATTAGCCAAGGTCAAACTACAACTTATGCAGGTATAAGATTAGAAAAAAATGAAACAACAAATGTAAAATTGGCAAGAGGTGAAAAAATAACTCTATCATTTGATGAAAATACAGAAATAATATGGAAAACAGAAAAGAGCGACATTTTACAAGTTGATTCAAAAACAGGAGAAGTAACAAGAATAAGTGGTGGAACAGCAACAATAAATGGGTACGTAAAAGAAGATGATGGAACGGAAACAATAATAACAACTGTTGTAATTACTGATGAAAATAGTGAAATTGCAAAAGATGAAAATACTGAAAACAGCACATCAGAAATGAATATAGGTGCATCAGGCGAAAATGTAAAAGCATATTTTGTACCAAGAGAAGATGGTGGAAAAACTTTAATAATAAAAGGTAATGGTGAATTAGCTGAAACAATAAATTTTACAGAAGAAGATAAAAATTCAATAAAAGAAATAATATTTAGTGATGGAATTACTAAAATAACAAAAAATTTTAATAATTTACCAAATTTAGAAGAAGTAACAATACCAAAAAGTGTGAATTCAATAGCAACAAAAGCATTTGCTGATAATCCAAAATTTTCAATTTTAAATTATAATGCTGAAAATTGCGATATGAATTTAATAAACGAAAGAAACGATACAACAAGAATTTTTGTATATAAGTCTCCTTTTTATGGTTCTTCAATAAGCCAAGTAAATATAGGAAAAAATGTAAAGATAATTCCAAAAGGATTTTTAACTGATCAAAAACTTACTAGCTTATCAATTCCATCAAATGTTACAGAAATTGGAGAACTAGCATTTACTAGAAATTCAAATTTGACAGAATTAAATTTAGAAGATGGTATTGTAAATATAAATGCACGTTCATTTGAAGAATGCAATATAAAAAGATTAATTGTCCCTAAAACAATTCAAAATATAGGATATGGTGCTTTTGAATATAATTTTAATTTGGAAAATTTAAGATTTAATACAATTAATTATACTTCAGGAGGGTATCCTTTTGGACAATGCAAAATAAAAAATTTAAGTTTTGAAGTAGATTCAAATAAAATACCAGATAATTTTTTAGCTTATTCACATTATTCAGGAAACATAGAAATTCCTGAAGGTATAACTGAAATAGGAAATAGTGCATTTCAATCTACTACATATATAGGGCATGTGAATTTACCAAGTTCTTTACAAAAAATTGGTAGAGATGCTTTTTACTATTCAAAAATAGAAGAAATAACGATACCTGAAAATGTTGAGTATATAGGAAAGAGATCTTTTGTATCATGCAATAAATTAAAAACTATTTATTATAATGCTATTGATGCTTCTAAAAGTGAATTTACTACTACAGAGGGAAATGTAGGATATTGTGATTTTCCATTTGGAGGTGAGGGATCTAATACTTTCCAAGTTGAAAATATAATAATAGGAGATAAAGTAAAAGTATTGCCAGGTTGTCTATTTAGAAAAACAGCAATAACGACAGTAACGATTCCATCAAATGTTGAAAGAATAGACATATCTTCTATTCATGGAGATCCGGTATTTTGCAATTGTGTAAATTTACAAGAAATAATAATAGAAAAACCAGAAGGAACTTTTAATAGAGCAGACTTAACAAATTTAAGTAACGTAAAAATAACATATAAACAATAAATAAAAGCCTAGAACTTAGTTCTAGGTTTTTATCTATTGAACAGTATTTAATTTTTTTGCTAAATTTGATTTTTTTCTAGATGCTGTATTTGCTTTGATAACACCTTTTGTACAAGCTTGATCTACTTTTTTTACTGCTGTTTTGAAAGTAGCTTCAGCTTTTTCTTTATTACCTTCTTCAACAGCTGATTCAAATGTTTTGATAGCTGTTTTGTAAGCTGATTTTACCATATTATTTTGAAGAGTTTTTTTCTCGATAACGCTTACTCTTTTTATAGCTGATTTAATATTTGGCATGTTTTCACCTCCATATAGTCTATAGTAAATTTTACTTTAAACATTTTAACACGATAAATTATAAAAAGCAAGGCTTTTAACGAAAATTCTTGGTAAAAATTTAAAAAACAAGCAATATTTCACAAAAAATTCACATTTATAGGGTACAATATTATTGTATTATGAGGAAAACTGTGATATATTTAGTGCGAATATTACAAAGGAGGTGTGCTTATGATAGCTATTGGTTGTGATCATGGGGGATACACTTTAAAAGAAGAAATAAAAAAATATTTAGATGAAAAACAAATTCCATATAAAGATTATGGAACATACTCAACAGAAAGAACTGATTTTCCAATTTATGCAAAAGAAGTTGCAAAAGCTGTTGCATCAAAAGAATGTGATTGTGGAATCTTAATTTGCAAAACTGGCTTTGGAATGTCAATAGTTGCAAACAAATTCAAAGGAATTCGTTGTGCTGCATGTTATGATGAGTCAACTGCAAAACAAGCAAAAGAGCATTCTAATATAAATATTCTTGCATTACCAGCAGAATATGTAAATATTAGCAAAGCAGTTTCAATGATTAGAGTATGGTTAGGTTCAGAATTTTTACAAGGTAGATATTTAGATAGAGTACATATGATAAATGAAATAGAAAATGAAAATATGAAATAGTAATAAGGACGGAACTTAAATATGTGGGGAGATATTGCAATAGCTTTTACAATTGCATTTGTAACTTCATTTATGGCTACACCATATACGATTAAAATTGCAAAAAAATTAGGTGCAGTAGATACACCGAAAGATCAAAGAAGAATAAATAAAATAACAATGCCAAGATTAGGTGGACTAGCTGTTATTTTAGGATTTGTAGTTTCAGTAGCATATTTATTAATAGTAATGTCTATAGAAAAAAACATTAATTTAAGCATAGATAATATGTATATAAAATTAATTGGATTTTTCATAGGTGCTTTAATAATAGGACTAACATGTTTTTATGATGATGTAAAAGGTGCAAAAGCTTTAGTGAAATTACTTGCACAAATAGTAGCAGCAGTTATTGTTGTAAGATGTGGTATAAGAATAGACAGGATAGATGTAGCTTTTATAGATAATCTATTTCCAGAATGGGCATATACAGTCATTACTATTTGCTGGATTGTAGGAATTACAAATGCTTTAAATTTAATAGATGGTCTAGATGGATTATCAACAGGTATTTCAATAATATCTTGTATATCACTGCTTATGATATTTTCACTTAATGGTTCACCATTAATTTCAATTATATTAATAACAGCTTTATGTGGGTCTTTAGTTGGATTTTTACCATACAATTTTAATCCTGCAAAAACTTTTATAGGAGATACAGGTTCGAATTTTTTAGGGTACAGTTTAGCAATTATTTCAATTTTGGGTGTTGCTAAAACATATACAGCAATTGTTATAGTAGCGCCATTAATAGTGCTAGCCTTACCATTATTTGATACGGTATTTGCAATTTTTAGAAGATTGAAAAATGGAAAATCATTAAAAGCTATTATACAACCAGATGCAGGGCACTTGCATCATAAAATGTTAAAAAAAGGTTTTACACAAAAACAAGCTGTACTAATATTATATGGTTTAAGTGCGGGACTTGGAATGTTTGCAGTAATATTATTAGATAGTGGAATATGGAAAGCTCTATCCTTTGCTTTAATAATTATTGTTATTATTGCAATGGGGTATAAAGAATTTTTTAAGCAAAGATTATTAGGAAATTCAGAAGAAAATGAAAATGAAGAAATAAATCCAGAACATATAAGACATGATGTAAAATAAATTTTATAATGAATAAAAATAGGCTATAGTTTTATGACTATAGCTTTTTTTTGCTTTTAAAATAAATCTTTTACACAATAAAAGTGAGAAAAAATAAAAAAACGAAAGAAAAAAAGAGAAAAACAGAAATAATTAAAAAGTATTGCTATTTATTACAAAATATTGTATAATAATAAAGTAAATTGACGAATATATGAAAGGAAGTAAAGATATTATGAAAATTACCATAAAAAATAGTAAATCGAAAAGTAATAATTTTCAAAATGAAATAAATAAAGAAATATATTTTTTATGCAAATTTATAATATGTTTATAGGCTGTTCGTGTGAATTTATATATAATAAAAGTGTGCCTATATTTTTAATATAGGTATTTTTATGCAATAAATTTATTTTGAAAAATAAGGAGGCTAAAAAATGAAAAAAGTTATATTATGTGGTGTGCCACATCATTCAAATTTAGGTGACCATGCAATTTATATTGCTGAAAAAGAATTGATAAAAGAGAAATTTCCAGAATATGAATTACAAATATTAGATGAAGTTTTTGCAGAGAAATGTGTGAACAGAATAAAACCATATATAGCTGACGAAGACATTTTATTTTTACAAGGCGGTGGAAACTTAGGAAATCAATATAAAGTACAAGAAAGTGGAAGAAGAAGCATTATTGAAAATTTTCCTAATAATAAAATAGTATTATTTCCACAAACTATGTATTTTTCAAATGATGAAAATGGAAAAGAAGAACTTAAGAAAACAAAACAAATTTATAATTCACATAACAATCTATATCTTATGGCAAGAGAAGAAATTACATATTTACAAATGAAAGAATATTTTCCTAATGCAAAAGTGTTCTTTACACCAGATATAGTTACAATTTTAAATGAAACAAAAGAACCTCTAAAAAGAGAAGGCGCTTTATTTTTAGTTAGAAATGATGTTGAAAAAAATATCGAAAATCAATATTTAGAAGAAATAGAAAAAATGTGTAAAGAAAGAAATATGAATACAATATATTCTGATAATGACAAAGGTGGAGTTATACACGAATTAATAAAAAAAGATAAAGTATATGAAATGTTAGAACTATTTAAAAAATCAAAATTAGTTGTAACAGATAGATTACATGGAATGATTTTTGCAGTAATAACAGGAACACCATGCATAGTATTTGGTAATTACAATCATAAAGTAGAAAAAAGTTATGAATGGTTTAAAGAATTACCATATATTCATTTTGTTGCAGAACATGAAGAAATTAAAAATTTAGATAATGAAATAGAAAGATTACTAAATTTAGATGCTCAAGAATATAATAATGATTATAGTAAAAAAATATTCGATAAAGTGTTTGAAGAAATTAAAGAAAATTAACATAAAATTATGAGAATTATATAAAGAGATGTTGCCATAAAAAATTAAATTATTATTGAAGGCTACATCTCTTTATTTTAGTGCTTTTCAGGTTGCTGGAAAAATTAGTGAAAGTTGACAAAATACCACAAAATGTAGTATAATAAGAAGCACGAGGTAATTTATTATGTATTATAATTGGACAACAGATACTAATACAGAAGAACTAAAAATAGTATGTAATTTAATAAAAAATGGCGAACTAGTTATATTCCCAACAGAAACAGTTTATGGTATAGGAGCCAATGCTCTAGATAGTAATGCAGTAAATAAAATTTTTATTGCAAAAGGTAGACCGTCAGACAATCCACTTATTGTTCACATAGCAAACAAATCAACAATAAACGAAATAGCAAAAGATATTACAGAAGTGGAACAAAAACTTATAGATAGTTTTATGCCAGGACCGTTTACAATTATTTTAAAAAGAAAAGATTGTATACCAAGTAATGTTTCAGCAGGTTTAGATACTGTGGCCATAAGAATGCCAGACAATATAATTGCAAAAGCAATTATTACCTATGCTGGTGTGCCAATAGCAGCACCAAGTGCAAATATATCTGGTAGACCGAGTGGAACAAGAATAGAAGACATTAGAAAAGAATTAGAAGGAAAAGTGTCAGCTATAATTGATGGTGGAGAAACAAATATTGGATTAGAGTCAACAGTAGTAAAAGTGGTGAATGAAGTTCCTGTTATTTTGAGACCAGGAAAAATAACACCAGAAGAAATAAAAAAGGTTGTTGGAACTGTTGCTATTGATCCAAATGTTTTCGAAAAACCAAAAGAAAATACAAAAGTTGAAAGCCCAGGAATGAAATACAGACACTATGCACCAAATACGAAATGCAAACTTTTTTATGCTAAAGATGAAAAAGATTTAATATTTGAAATAAACAAACAGATTCGTATATATAATAGTAATGTTATAGTTTTAGGGTTTAAGGAACATAAAGAAAAAATCAATGTACCAGATGAAAGATATATTGAAGTAAGTAAAAAAGAAGATATAGAAGAATATGCGAGAAAAATATACACAGATTTAAGAAAAGCGGATAATATAAAATCAAGTGTAATTTTAATTGAAGGTGTAGAAAAAAAAGGCCTTGGAATTGCCATTATGAACAGGTTACTTAGAACTTGTGAATATGACTACAAGGAAGTTTAATTCTATTTTTAGGAGGAATTTATGGAAACATCTGAAAATAATATCAGATTTAGCGTTATTATGTGTGCATTAAATCTAGAAAAAATAATCAATACAGCAATTGATAGTGTATTAGAGCAAAATTTTAAAAACTTTGAATTAATTCTTGTTAATGATGGTTCAACAGATAAAACTTTAAATGTATTAAAAAAATATGAAAGAAAAGATAATAGAGTAAGAGTTATAAATAATGAAAAAAATATTGGATTAAGTGCATCAAGAAACAAAGCCATAGCACAAGCAAAAGGTGAATATATAGTTCATCTAGATGGAGATGACACTTTATACAATAGAGATACTTTAAAAAGAATAGATGAAACAATAGGAAATGAAGATGTAGATATTACATACTTTGGAGTTCAATATGTTGGAGGTTCAAATAAAGCTTATTTACCAAATGCTCAAAACTCAACAAAAGAAGCTAGAATAGTATGTGATATGCACTTTGCAGTAGCAAGTAAAGTTTGGAGAAGAAAATTCTTAGAAGAAAACGATATAACATTTATCGAAGGAATGTATTATGAAGACATGGTATATTCAATAAAATCTGCAATAAAAGCAAACAAATTAAAATATGGTTCTTTCCCAATATATATTTATTATAGAAACAGAGAAGGAAGCATAATGGCTACACCAAACATAAAAAGATGTAAAGATATGTACAAAATGTTATATTATTTAATGGAACTTTACGAAGAAACACCAGTTGAATTACAACCATATTTGTTAAGTTTCATTAAAAACGAAACTTTTGGAGTGCCAGTACGTGTTGATGGAATACTAAAATCATTAAAAGATAAAAGTTATACACCAGTATTTCCAAAAAGAAATTATGTTTATTTAGGTGATGAACCTACTGTAGTAAATGGAGAAATGCCTGCAGGAGCACCAAAAGTTATACAAATTCCAATTGTTGCAAATGGAAATCAAAGTAGTTTTAAAGTAGAAGAACCAAAAGAGCAAATTGCAGCTAAAAATATAACAGAAACAGAAGGATTTAAAACAATAAAATTTGACAATAAATAATAATTTTAAATTGCATTTCAAATAGAAATGCAATTTTTCGTAAAAGAATTTTTATAAAGAACAATATTTTATATTATATTAAAGATTTAATGAAAGTTGTATAATGTAAATAATTTATTTAGAAGTTTATTTAAAAATTTGTAATAGTAAAGTTTTTAAATAAGAAAGGAAAATCTTTAATGAACTCAAAAATATATTTAGTTAGACATACAAGAACAATAGGAAATGATGAACATAGATTGACTGGTAGAGAAGACTATGAAATAACTTTAGAAGGAAAAAAATATATTGATTTATTAACTAAAAAATTAGAAAATATCAAATTTGATTCTGCCTATGCAAGTACATCAAAAAGAACAAGTAAAACAATTCAAAAATTGGCAGATTTGAATAATATACAAATCACTGAATATGAAGATTTATGTGAAATGTATTTTGGAATATATGATGGAATGAAATGGTCTGATGTTGACAAAATAAATCCAACAATAAGTAAATTACATAAAAAAACAAATGAAATTATAGAAATTCCAAACCAAGAGACAACAGCTGAGGTTGCAAATAGAATGAATAAAATAATGCTAAAAATAGCAAAGGAAAACTTAAATAAAACAGTTTTAATATGTTCTCATGGTGTTGCAATAGAAGCTTTTTTACGAAGTATTACAGGAATAAAATTTACTGAAAAAAGGGAAGAATACAGTCAAAAAAATACTTCTATAAATATTTTAAATTTTGACAATGAAAAAAACAGTTTTAAAATAGATTTGTTAAATGATATAAGTCATATTGAAAATGTTAAATAATATATTTGAAAATAAGAAAGGAAAAATTTTTTATGGAAAAGGATTTAATTTCTATAATAATACCAGTATATAATGTCGAAAAATACTTAAAAGAATGTGTCGATAGTGTAAGAAAGCAAACATATAAAAACTTAGAAATCATACTTATAGATGATGGAAGTAAAGATAATTCTGGAAAATTGTGTGATGAATTAGCAAAAGAAGATAATCGAATAAAAGTAGTACATAAAGAAAATGGTGGTTTATCTGATGCAAGGAATGTAGGAATTGAAAACGCTACAGGAGAATATATTCAATTTATTGATAGTGATGATTTTGTTGAAAAAAATATGATAGAAATTTTACATAATGACATTTGCCAAGAAAAAGCTGATGTTTCAATGTGTTCACTTTATCTATATAAAGATGGAGAAAAAACAACAGATGCAAGTTATAAAAAAGAAATTTTTAATAAAGAACAAGTTTTAAAAGAAATTCTATTAGATGAAAGAGTTCGTTCTTATGCTTGGAATAAAATGTTTAAAAAATCATTATTTGAAAGTATTAGATTTCCAAAAGGAAAAGTTTTTGAAGACATTTATACAATGTCACCAATTTTTCAAAAAGCAAATAAAATTGTTTTTAATGACATTCCTTTATATTATTATAGACAAAGAGAAGGAAGTATATTGCATAATCAAACTAATGAATTAAGATTAGAATATATTAAAGCAGCAATGTTTGTAAATAAAGATATCGAAAAAAATTTTCCAAACTTGAAAGATTTTTGTGCATATAATATTGCACATATTACTATAAAAACATATAATGATATTGGTTTCTTTGGAATGTTTGAGTTAATGGAAGAAGAAATGGTAATTAATTTGTATGAAGAAACTAAAAAAATTTTTGAAAATAAAGAATTAGAAGCTTTTATTGTTAATAATAGCAATAATGTAAAAAAACTACACTATTATTATATGCTTACAGATTTAAATTTATATGTAAAAAATAATAGAAGTTTGCCAGTTATATATAAAGAATATAGCAATTTATTATTGACAAATTAGGAGAATATAAAAATGAAATTAATAGTTGGATTAGGAAATCCAGAAAACGAGGAAAATTTTGCTAATACAAGACATAATATGGGATTTAATGTAATTAATTTATTAGCAAAAAAATATAATATAGATATTTTAAGAACAAAATTTAATGGATTATATGGAAGTGGGATTATAGAAAACGAAAAAGTAATATTATTAAAACCACAAACATATATGAATTTAAGTGGAGAATCTATAATTGAATTTATGAAATTTTATAAAATATCAGAAAAAGATTTAATTGTAATATATGATGATATAGATATAGAACCTGGTAAAATTAGAATAAAAAGGAATGGTTCAGCTAGTACACATAATGGAATGAAATCAATTGTGTATTGCTTAAAAACAGAAAATTTTGAGCGTATAAGAGTTGGAATAGGAAAACCACAAGATGGAACAGATCTTATAGCACATGTAATTGGACAAATTTCAGAAGAAGATAAAAAACTTCTAGAAGAAGGTACAAAACAAGCAGAACAAGCAGTAGAGACTATACTAAAAGATGGTATAGAAAAAGCAATGAATTTATATAATTAAGAGGAAATATGAAAGAGATTATTATTTACGAAGAAAATGAAAACAAAACAATAATGTATTTAGAAAATCAAAATATTTTAGAAAAATATGAAGAAAATGAAAACAATAGAACTATAGAAGGAAATATCTATATAGGAAAAGTTCAAAATATTTTGTCTGGGCTACAAGCAGCTTTCGTAGATTTAGGAAATGGAAAAAATGCTTTTATACATTTAAAAGATATATTGCCAAAAAGAAATATAGTAGAAGAACCTAGATTAGATGAAGCAGAGAAAAATTTAAAGATTAAAGATTATGTAAAAACAGGAATGCCAATTATAGTAGAGGTAAAAAGAGATGAAACATCTAATAAAGGAGCAAGAGTTTCTACACATATAAGCTTAAAAGGTAGATTTATAGTATATATGCCAAATGCTACTTTTGTAACAGTTTCACAAAAAATTACAGATAAAACAAAAAGAGAAGAATTAGTGGATATTACTAAAAAATATTTACCAGAAAACACAGGTGCTATTATTAGAACTGTTAGTGAAAGTGCAACAGAAGAACAAATAAAAGAAGACATACAAAAACAGGTTGAAAAATGGGAAAAAATTAAAAAGATGGAAGTGGAAACATATCCAAAAGAAATTTTTAATGCTGGAGGAATAATTAAAAAAATAATTATAGACTTAGCAGATAACAAACTAGATAGAATTGTTGTAAATACTGAAGCAATGAAAAACAAAGTAAATGAAATATTAGAAGAAATTGACAAAAAAATAGAAGTGTTCTATACAGAAGAAAATGTTTTAGATTGGTACAATATTAGAAAAGAATTACAAGGTGCTTCAAATAGAAAAGTATGGCTAAAAAATGGTGGATTTATTACAATTGACAAAACAGAAGCTTTAACTGCTGTAGATGTTAATTCTGGTAAATTTGTTGGAAAAAATAATTTAGAAGAAACAATTTTTCAAGTAAATGAACAAGCTGCAAATGAGATTGCAAAACAAATTAGACTTAGAGACATTGGTGGAATTATATTAATTGATTTTATAGATATGTATACAGATGAGCACAAAAAGAAAATTATTGATATAATGAAAGAAAAAACAAAAGCAGATAGAAGTAGAGTTCAAATAGAAGAATTTACAAAATTAAATTTGTTGGAATTAACAAGAAAACATATTTGTAGCAATTACAAATAAAATAGTTCAAGTAAAATATAGACTATAAACAATTTATAGAAAAATCTTTTGAGGAAGGAGAAATTTATATAACTTATATAAAGAATTTATTAAAATTTTATCATATAAATAGAAAATGTGTATGGTTATATAAATTAATTAAGCAATGAATATTTTATCATATATAATAGCATTTGCTATTTTAGTATTTATATTGAAAATAATAGCTCTACCATTTAAAATTGCAATTAAATTTATTATTAATTCAATTGTAGGTGGAATAGTTTTAGCAATATGCGCATTCTTCGGAATTGGAATAATATTAAATTGGTGGATGATTGTACTAACTGGATTATTTGGAATACCTGGTTTTGCAATAGCAGTATTATTAACAATGTTTATATAATGAAGTTAATATACAAATGATTATAAATATATAACTAGTATAAATTTAGTTTTATATTAAAAATTTCTAATGAAAATATAAAAAATAAAATTTAGTTTTATAATATAAATAATAAATGGAGTAAAAAATGAAAGTAGGATTTATATCTTTAGGTTGTAGTAAAAATTTAATAGATACAGAAATGTGTATTGGAATATTCAAAAAAGAAAAAATGGAAATAGTAAATAATCCAGAAGAGGCTGATATTATAGTAATAAATACTTGTGGATTTATAAGTTCTGCAAAAGAAGAGGCAATTAATACAATTCTTGAAATGGCAAATTATAAAGAAAATGGAAATTGCAAGTATTTAATAGTAATGGGATGTTTAGTAAAAAGATATAAAAAAGAATTAGAAAAATCATTGCCAGAAGTAGATTTGTTTTTAAGTATAGATGAATATGATAATCTATGGGAAAAAGTAGCAAATTTAATAGGTGCTGAAGCAAAATCTAAAAATACTTTAGATTATATGGATAGAGTTGTTTCAACAGGAAATACAACTGCATATTTAAAAATAGCAGAAGGATGTGATAATAGATGTACATATTGTGCAATTCCAGCTATTAGAGGACCTTACATAAGTAGAAAATTTGAAGACATAATAGAAGAGGCAAAAAAGCTGGCAGATTCAGGAATAAAAGAAATAATAGTTATTGCACAAGATACAACAAAATATGGAATTGATTTGTATGGAAAACCTAGACTTGCAGAATTATTACAAGAATTATGCAAAATAGAAGGTTTTAAATGGATTAGATTTTTATATGCTTATCCAGAAAGTATAACAGATGAATTAATAAAAGTTGTAAAAGAAAATGAAAAAATTTGTAAATATTTTGATATACCATTGCAACACTTTTCAGATTCTGTATTAAAAAGAATGAATAGAAAAAGTGATAGTAAAAGTATAGAAAATTTAATTAATAAAATTAGAAAAGAAATACCAAATGTTATTTTAAGAACAACAATGATAGTAGGATTTCCAGGAGAAACAGAAGAAGATTTTATCGAACTATATGAATTTGTAAATAGAGCTAAGTTTGAAAAATTAGGAGCTTTTAAATATTCAAAAGAAGATGGAACTCCTGCAAGTAGAATAAAAGAACAAATACATCCAAAGACAAAGCAAGCAAGATACAATAAACTAATGGAATTAGAAAACAAAATAGCAACAATAAAATTAGAAGAAAAAATTGGGAATATATATGAAGCTTTAATTGAAGGAAAAACAGAAGATGGAGAGTATTATATAGGTAGAAGCTATATGGATATTCCAGATGAAGATGGTGTGATTTTTGTAAAATCTAAAGAAAATATAGAAATTGGTAATTGGATAAATTGTAAAATTACAGATGTAGCTCAATATGATTTAATTGGTGAAAAAATTAATTAGGAAAGGCTGATGAAGATGCCGAAGAAACAAATGAATGGAAAAATAAATGTATTAAGTAAATTAAAAAATAGATATTTTAGAAGAAGACTTTGTTTTATAGTTATTTTTGTAATAATATTAATTTTAGTCATTGATTCTTCAATAAAATTTGCAAATAAAATGAAGATAGAAAATCAAAGAAGAGAATATGAAACTAAAATATTTGGAGAATTACAGGAAAAAACAGCGCAAGTTACTGAATTTTATACATACGGTACACATTTTCAAATTTCTGGAACAGTTGATTCAATTGAAAAAGATAATTTTGAAAATGCAAAATTGGTGCTTGTAAGTGATTCATCAGAACAAGAATTTTCAATTTCAGGAAGCATTGAAGATAATAAATTAGTATTTTCATCAGTTGGAAATATTAATAGTGGCATAGGATTAGATGATTTATCAACTGGAAATTATTATTTAAAATTAAGAGTAAAAGCAAATAATAGTACATCAGCTAAATATTATACATTTTCAAATAATAGTACATATCCAAATATAGAATATTATACTGCTACAAGAAATGGAAAAAACAATAAAGTAAATATAAATTTTTCTGAATATGAAACGATTGACAATAAAAAATTAAGTTGTTTAAATTTTAAAATTGAAGAAAGTTCTTTACCAGATGATGTATATGATATTGTTATTGATGCTGGTAAAGGTGGAAAAGATGTTGGTGCAAAAGCAGGTGGATATGAAGAAAAAAATATAAATTTAGATTGTAGTAAACTTTTAAAAACAGAACTAGAACAAAGAGGATATAAAGTAAAATTAACAAGAGATGATGAAAATACAGCTAGTTTTACTGCAACTAATATGTATGATAAAAATGGTAGAATAGATATTGCTTGTAGTTCAAAAGCTAAACTTATGATATCTTTGCACATGAATGATGGTTCTAGTAAATTATCTGGTTTAGAAATATATGCACCATGCAAAAGTGATCTAACACTTGCAAGAAAAATGGCAAATACAATAATAGATCAAACTTTTATGGAATATTCAAATAATACTAGTTTTAAAGAAACAGATGGAGTATATGTAAAAAATTATACAAAATCTATGATAAAAGATTTAGAAGAAACAGCTAAAAAGAAAAAATTTGATATGTATAACGTAACAGAAGATACACCTTATTTATATACAATTAGAGAAGTTGGTGGAATTGCTACAGGGGCTTATGTAGACGGAAGAAATACAGCTTATGGAAAAAACGAATATTATAATTCAAATCAAGGAATTGAATGTTATCAAATAGAGATGGGATACATGAATTCTGATTTACAAAAAGTTATTGAAGAAGAGGAAGATATAGCTTATGCAATTTCAGAAGCAATTGCTGAGGTTTGGAGATAGATGTAGAGTTATAAATCTGTAATTATTTAAAATTTGATATATTTATAAAAAAAGCAATATTTTAGAGCAAAATATTGCTTTTTTGCTGAAATTATTATATTATATTTCTGTCAATATAAGTAATATTGCAATGTTTAAGGTTTATAGATTTTACCTTTAAAAATCTAAATACAAATAACAAGGAAATGATAATATGGAAAAAACATTTATTTTTGGACACAAAAATCCAGATACAGATTCTATAACTTCAAGTTTAGTAATGGCTAATTTTGAAGAAAAAATGGGAAACAATGTAGAAGCTTGTAGATTAGGAAAAATAAACAAAGAAACAGAATATGTTTTAAATTATTTAGGAATAGAAGCACCAAAACTTATAGAAAAAGTTGAAGATGGTGCAAATGTAATTTTAGTAGATCATAATAGCCCACTTGAATCTATTGAAAATTTAGATAAAGTAAATATTTTAAAAATTGTTGATCATCACAAAGTTGCAATTGAAACATCATATCCATTATTTTATAGAGCTGAACCAGTAGGTTGTACAGAAACAATTTTATACAAAATGTACAAAGAAAATAATATAGAAGTAGATAAAAAAATTGCTACATTAATGATGTCTGCTATTATTTCAGATACTTTATTATTAAAATCTCCAACAACTACAGAAGAAGATAAAAAAGCTGTTGCAGAACTTTCAAAAATTGCAGAATTAGATCCAGAAGTTTATGGATTAGATATGCTTAAAGCCGGAACAGATTTAAGTTCTTGCACAATAGAAGAAATTTTAAGTGCTGATGCTAAAAAAATAGATTTTAAAGAAGTTAAAACAATAATAGATCAAGTAAATACAGCAAGTATACCTGAAGTTATGAAAATGCAAAAAGAATTAGAAGAGGGAATCAAAGAAATTATTGAAAAAGAAAACTTAGATTTATTTATGTTAGTAATAACAGATATAGTAAATAGTAATTCACAAGTAATTGCATTAGGAAAAAACGCAAGCTTAGTAGAAAAAGCTTATGGTGTTAAACTAGAAAACAATACAGCTTTATTAAAAGGTGTTGTTTCTCGTAAAAAACAAATAGTTCCTATAATGACAGAAAATGCATAGGAAATGAAAAGTTAAATAGATTGCAAAGATTTAATTATTTATCAAGAATTTTGTAAAATTATTAATCTATAAAAAAATAAAAAATTGAAAATTTATTTTAATTAAAAACTTTATAAATAGTACTTTTGTATTAGTTTGTAAAGTTTTTATTTTTTTGTATATCTATTCAAAATAATAAAAATGTGTTATAATATTCTAGTAAAAATGTAAATATAAGGAGCTGGTATTTTGAGTAAATCTAGAAAATTAATATATTTAGTAGTTGCAATTACAATATTAATAATAATTGCAATAATTGGATTTTTTATAATTAATAAAAAAATATTTCAAGATACAAATATATCTATAGCAGATTATAAATATTTTGTTTTATATAGTGAAAATGATAAAGTTGGTGTTATAGATAGAAATGGAAATACAATATTAGATTCTACATATACAGATGTATATATACCAAATCCATTAAAAGATGTTTTTATATGTTTTGATGGAGATAGTAGTAGTGTTGTAAATTCTAAAGGTGAGAAAATTTTTGAAGATTACAAAGATATTTCTGCACTTGTAACATCAGAAAGTAGTTTGTTAGATTTAGAAAAAAATGTTTTAAGATATAAAAAAGATGGATTATATGGATTAATCAATTTAGATGGGGAAGTTGTGGCAGATCCAATATATGAAGAAATTTCTAGTTTGAAAAATAGACCAGGAAGAATATTAGTAAAAAAAGACGATAAATATGGAGTCTTAGATTCAAATGGAAAAGTAGTAGTTCCAGTTTCATATTATTCTATTGTAGGAGATGAATATTGCGAAGATGAAAAAGCTTATTCTAATACCGGATACATTGTATCAGTAAAAACTAATAATGGAATTATGTATGGATATTACAATTCAATAGGAAAAAAAGTTCTAGATGCAAAATATGAATCTATAACAAGAGTATTAGAGTATGAAGACGAAGCCAATTATTTGATAGTAATGTCAAATGGTAAAAAAGGTGTTTTAAGAAATGGTAAAAAATTAATAGATTTAGATTATCAAGATGTTATTTATTCTAGATTATCAAAAATATTTATAGTAAATAAAAATGGAAAATATGGTTTTTTTGCAAAAAATGGTAGAGAAATATTAGCACCAAAGTATGAATCATATCAAATTGCAGGAGAATATATATCTGTAACAGAAGATGGAAAAAATGTGCTATATGATATAAATGGAAATTATATAGATCAAAAAAATTATAGTTCAATTGTAGAAGTTGAAAATTCATCATATTTTATAGCAATAGATGGTCAAGATGGTACATATAGTATTATAAGTAAAGATACAAATATAAAAAATAATTACAAAAATATAGCATATTTATTTAATAATCTTTTTGCGTTTACAAATCAAGATGGGAAAAGTGGAATTATAGATGCAACAAAAGGTGAAATTGTTGAAGCAAAGTATGAATTAATTTTAAAAGTAGATGGAGTAAATGCAATAGAAGCAAGAGATACAAATGGTGTTGCGACAATATATTCAAGTGATATGAAAGAAGTATGCACAATGAGTGGTGCAATTGTGGAAAATGTAAATAAAGAATTTGCAGTTGTATACAATCAAACAGAGAGAATTTATTTAGATAAAAATGGAAATGCAGTAGAAAATACACAAGTATATTCTAATTTGCCAATGTATTCTATAAGTAAAGATGGCAAATGGGGATTTTGTGATAAATCAGGAAAAATGATAATTGAACCTACATACGATATGGTTACAGAAGTTGATGAATACGGATTTGCTGGCATAAACAAAGATGGTAAATGGGGAATTGTAGATAATACCGGAAAAATAATATCAGAACCAAAATATCAAATAGATAGTTATTATTTTCCTAAATTTATAGGAAAATATATGTATGAACAAACAGAAACAATACATTGTGTTGATTTAAATGAAGAATAATAAAATTTCATAAAAATAATTATATTTATTAAATATCAAATTAAATGCGTAAATTATAAAACAAAAGTAGATTGAAATAAATTAATAAAATTAAAGTCTTGAAAGTCAATATATTAAAAATTGAATAAAGAGAAAGGAATATAATTTAAGATGTACCAAGAATTTGGAATAAATGAAAAAATAGAAAAATTAGCAATAGAAACTGAAGAAGAATTAAAAGAAGAATATAAAAAAATAGATGAAAATTGCACAAAAAATTCTATAAAAGTATTAAAAGCTTTTCAAGAAAACAATGTATCAGATATGCATTTTAATAGTACAACAGGATATGGATATGGAGATGTTGGAAGAGATATAATAGAAAAAATATTTGCGAAAGTATTAGGTGCAGAAGATAGTTTAGTTAGAAATCAATTTATTTCTGGAACACATGCACTTACAGTTTGTTTATTTGGATTACTTAGACCAGGAGATACAATGCTTAGCATTAATGGCAAACCTTACGATACATTAGATAGCATAATAGGAATAGAAGAAAATAAAAGTTCATTAAAATCTTTTGGGGTAAAATATGAACAAATAGATTTAGTAGAAGAAGATTTTGATATACCAGCAATAATCGAAAAATTAAAAAATGAAAAAATCAAATTGGTAGAAATTCAAAGATCTAGAGGATATGCAACAAGAAGAAGTTTAACTATAGACAAAATAGAAAAAGTAATAAAAGCGATTAAAGAAACTGATAAAGATGTAATTGTAATGGTAGATAATTGCTATGGAGAATTTGTAGATGAAAAAGAACCATTAGAATTAGGAGCAGATATAATGGTTGGATCTTTAATAAAAAATTTGGGTGGTGGAATAGCACCAAATGGAGCTTATATAGCAGGTAGAGCAGATTTAGTAGAATTATGTAGTGAAAGATTAACAGTACCAGGACAAGGCAAAGAAGTTGGACCATCATTAGGTGTAAATAAATACTTTTTACAAGGTTTATATATGGCTCCATCTGTAGTAGCAAGTAGTTTGAAAACAGCTATATTTACTGCTAAAATGATGGAAAAATTAGGATACAAAGCAGTACCAGCTTCTAACGAGAAAAGATCAGATATAGTTCAAACTATAGAATTTGGAAATGAAGTAGATTTAGTAAAATATGTACAAGGTATACAAGCAGGTTCTGCAATAGATTCAAACTCTGTACCAATGCCATGGGAAATGCCTGGATATACAGACAAAGTAATAATGGCAGCAGGAGCTTTTACAATGGGATCATCAATAGAACTTTCTTGTGATGCACCAATTAGACCACCTTTTATAGCTTTTCAACAAGGTGGATTAACTTATGAATATGGAAAATTAGGTGTATTAAGAGCAATTCAAAATATGGAAAGTAATAAGTAATATTTAGAGTAATATAAATTATTAATTAAATAAAACAATAATTAGATTGGAGAAAATATGGGAAATATTATTATTCAAGGAGCAGCAATTACAGAAATAGATTATTTAGAAAGTAAATTATTAGAACCAGAAAAAATAGTAATAGGTGGATTCGAATTTACTAAAGGAAAATTTGATGAAAAAAATATTGTTATTTCAAGAACTAAAGTTGGAGAAATAAATGCTGCATCAGCAACAACAATTGCAATATTAAAATTTTCTCCAGAAATTATTATAAATCAAGGAACAGCTGGTGGACATGGAATAAATTTGCATAAAGGTGATTTAGTAATTGGAGAAAGTTGTGTACAAATGAATTCTTATAAAACACCTAAAATGTTATCTAATGAAGGTTATAATATAGAAAATTGGGATATTAGAGAATTTATATCAGATGAAGATAAAGGAAAAAGTAAAACTAATTTTGCTAATCAAAAATTAGTAGATATTGCAAAAAAAGAATTACCAAAAATAACAAATATGAAAATTCATACAGGTGTAATCGGAAGTGGAGATGTTTGGAACAGAGAAACTGATAGAATAATGTATTTGAATAAAAATTACAATACTTTGTGTGAAGAAATGGAAGCATCTGCTGTTTATAAAATAGCAAATAGTTTTGGAGTACCCGCAATATCAATAAGAATAATATCCAACAACGAAATATTAGAAGAGGAATATGATAGAAAAATAGCAACAGAATGTCAGAAAGTAATATATGATTTTGTAAAGAAATTATAAATGTAAAATTTGAAAAAATATAGAAAAGGAAATAAAAATGAAAGTAATTGTAATAGGTGGTGGACCAGCAGGTATGATGTCTGCTATAACATCTGCAAAAGAAGGAAATGAAGTATATGTACTTGAAAAAAATAATACTTTAGGAAAAAAATTACTTATAACTGGAAAAGGAAGATGCAATATAACAAGTTCTTTGGAAATGGATGATTTTATAAAAAATATACCTGGAAATGGTAGATTTTTATATAGTGCTTTTCAAAGTTATACAAATAAAGATATAATTGAATTTTTAAAACAAAAAGGATTATCAGTAAAAGAAGAACGAGGAAATAGAATATTTCCAACAACAGATAAAGCACAAAGTGTATTAGATTGTTTTGAAAATGAATTAAAAAAATTAAAAGTACATGTCTTATTTGGAAGTAAAGTAAAGAAAATACTAACTCAAGACATTGAAGAAGAAAAATTTTCTAAAAAAGTAATAGGTGTTGAATTAGAAAATAAAAAAAGAATAATGGCAGATAAAGTAATTTTAGCAACAGGTGGAAAAAGTTATCCATTAACAGGATCTACTGGAGATGGATATAAGTTAGCAAATGCTCTAGGACACACAATTACAGAGATACATGCTTCAATAGTACCATTGGAAGCAGACAGAAAAGTTTGTCAAGCTTTGCAAGGACTTTCTCTTAGAAATGTAAAGATTAATATAAAAGATATAGAAAAAAATAAAAAAATCTATGAAGATTTTGGAGAAATGATGTTTACACATTTTGGAGTAAGTGGACCTACAATATTAAGTAGTTCAGCACATTTATTAAGATATAAAAATATAGATAAACTATTAAAAGAAAGAAAAATAGTCTTATCTATTGATTTAAAACCAGCACTAAATGAAGAAACATTAGATTCTAGAATATTAAGAGATTTTGAAGAATTTAAAAATAAAGATTTTAAAAATAGTTTAGATAAATTATTACCACAAAAATTAATACCTTATGTTGTAAAAGAATCTAAAATATTACCAGATAAAAAAGTAAATGAAATAACAAAAGAAGAAAGAAGGAAAATTGTTAAGTTATTGAAAAATTTAGAGGTTACAATAGAAGGATTTAGACCAATAGAAGAGGCAATTGTAACAGCAGGTGGAATATCAACAAAAGAAATAAATCCAAAAACAATGGAATCAAAAATAGTTAAAAATTTAGCTTTTGCAGGTGAAGTTATAGATGTAGATGCATATACAGGAGGATTTAATTTGCAAATAGCTTATTCAACAGGATTTTTAGCAGGAAAAAATGAAATATAGGAGAAAAAATGTTTAAAACTATTAAAGCAAATTATAGTGCAGAAATAGTTGAAAAAAAGTCAAAATTTATAGCCAATTTGTTTTATGTAGAAAGCATAGAAGAGGCAGAAGAAAAAATAAAAGAAATTAAGAAAAAATATTTTGATGCTAGACATAATTGTTTTGCTTATAGAGTTGCAACAAAAGATGGAATAACAGAAAGATTTAGTGATGATGGAGAACCATCTGGAACTGCAGGTGGACCAATGCTTACAATATTAAGTGGACAAAATATAGCAAATGTATTAGTAATAGTAACAAGATATTTTGGAGGAATTTTATTAGGCACAGGTGGTTTAATTAGGGCTTATACTTCAGCTGTTCAAGAAGCTATAGGAAAAGCAGAATTTGTTACAAAAGATATGGGCATAAGAATTGAATTAGAAACTTCTTATTCTGATTTAGAAAAATTAAAATATTATTGTAAAAATCAACAAATTAGTATATGTAATGTTGAATATTTACAAAACATACAAATCCAATTAGAACTAACAGAAAAAAAGTATTGTCAACTTATAAAAACAAAGAATGAGTTAAATTTCGAAATAAACAATATTAAGAAAATAGAAGAAAAATATATAACTATAGATAATATTGTTTAAAAATAAAAAAATAATTATTTAGATGTCGAAATTTGTCTAAGCTTGTAATACGAAAGTGGCACAAATTCAACGAAAAACATTGCACACAGAAAAAAGAAAACATATAATTCAAACTGTAAATACAATTGAAAAAATTAGGAGGGATTATTTTGAAAGAAAAAATAAAAGTTTTTATTGCAGACGATAATTTAGAATTTGTTTCCACTTTGGTAAATTGCATTGGAAGTCAAGAAGATATGGAAATAATAGGAACAGCGAAAGATGGATTGGAGGCAACAGAAAAAATAGCATCATCAAATCCCGATGTATGTCTATTAGATGTAATAATGCCACAATTAGATGGAATAGGAGTACTAGAAAAATTAAATTCAACAATGGAAAAATTACCATTATGCATAATGCTTTCAGCAGTAGGACAAGATAAAATAACATCACAAGCAATAATGACTGGTGCACAGTATTACATAGTAAAACCCTTCGAAATGGATGTACTAATAAAAAGAATAAGGGATTTAAAAAAATACCAACCAAATCAAATGCAAAGCTATTTGGCAAGAGAGATAAAACCATCATACATAGAAATTGAAAATAAAGAAAATAAAGAACAAAATTTAGAAGCAATGGTAACAAATATAATCCATGAAGTAGGTGTACCAGCACATATTAAAGGCTATCAATATTTAAGAGATGGAATAATGATGGTTGTTCAAGATATTGAAGTAATAAATCAAATTACTAAACAACTTTATCCTGAACTTGCTAAAAAATATCATACAACTCCATCAAGAGTAGAAAGAGCAATAAGACATGCTATAGAAGTAGCGTGGGGAAGAGGTCAACTTGAATCTGTTGAAAATATTTTTGGATATACGGTTTCAGCAACTAAAGGGAAACCTACAAACAGCGAATTTATTGCAATGATTGCTGATAAATTAAGATTAGAAATGAAGAGTGCATAAGTATAAATTAGGTTTTGATTTTGAAATAGATTAAATTAATAAAAATAGAAGTGAATTTTATTAATGTAAAAATTCTATTTTTAAATTGAATTAAGTTTAAGAAATTCTGTAAAATAATAAAATGAAAAGCAAGGGAGAAAAATACTTCCTTGTTTTTTTAGGTATAATATCAAAATATATAATATAAAATTTCCTTGAAAGCTATATAAAAAGCTTTTCTTAATAATGTATAGAGAATCTGTGATGTAATTTTGTATATAAAATAATTATATTTGAATTTAATTAGATATTTGAACTTTAAAAATAAAAAATATAATAGTAAAAATAAATTACGATTATAACTTAATAAATTTATTTTGATATATGTAAAAAAAGAAATGCCCCAGCAAAATAAGTTGCATTTCGCTGGGGAGTGGGACATGGTGACATAGATCTATTACGATAGAATTGTTGTATTGTTTGAGTAGAACTTTTATTAGAATTACATTGCTACAATTGATTTTTATTAATGTGTAGGTTATTTCAGCTTTTTAGAGAAATTGTAAATTCTAAATAAATGACTATGAAACATAAAAAGTGTTTTTTCCAAAAATGGAATGGATGCTTTAAACATTTCACATTCAGCTTTGCTTGCAAAAGTTCGCTTACCAACGAATTCCTGGATGCTAACTTTTTTAATTCCCTGTGCTGGAAAAATCACAGTACGTTTTCTGCTATGATTTCCAACCCACTGATCATTTGCAGCATTCGCTACATCAATTAGATCAGTAAAATGATTCAATCGAACTTTTTTGATTTCACTGAATGTACAGAAGCTGCATGTGAACCAGTTGCCTGTACTAAAGATCTCTTCTTTAATACTTCGAACTTTTCCCAGCACAGTTCGCTGATACTTGTTCTCTGAGAGCTGGCAATCTTTTTCAATAAAAGTCTTACAGTTTTCTGGTATTACTTCTAAAAATTTTTTAACCATTTCTGGAATAATATCTCCATCAGGTAAAAGATTAAAGAAGCATTCCCATTCCTGCAAGAGCAGATCCGGCACAGCAAAAACGCTTGCCTCTGTTTGCTTTTCTTCTACAGGAAGCACAATATTACCATTCTTCTTGTAGTCAAAAGGCATCAAAACCATACCGGAAATGTAACGGTAGTAAAGATGTGCCAACTTTGCTTTTTCTAGATTGCCATACTTTTTTTCTGGATCGTAAATCTTGGTTGCAATTTTGTCAATTGTTTCTCTTGTTTCCACTTGCCAGTTGTAAAGGCTTTCGAAACTGCAGAGTTTTTCAGCTGCAGTAACTGCATCAGTAAGCATACGCTGATATGCTTTGTCGTTAGGCTTTACAACCTTAAGGTAGTGTTTTATACCACCTTTCAAACCATAAAAACGCTCAAGTTTCTCTTTTTCTTTTCTGTTCAAGACTCTATCCATTTCTGAAATGAGTTTCTTAATATGAAATTTAGAAACCTGCTCTAAACTTCGCCGGTCTGCGTTTATCATGTCAAGATAAAAGTTGCAGTAATCTTCTGCAAAGGTATAGTCTTTGGCATCGATTGCACAACCTAAAATCCTCTGGTCACCTAACTGTGTAGCTGCAATTGTCTGAATTTTCATGTTATTTTTCCTCCTGTTTGTAAAAAGTATTATAAAGCTACTGTATAATGTACCACTATATAAAAAGTACATATAAAATTATTATACATTAATTTACATAAAAAATCAACAATAACGACACAAAACGCTTAGAACAATGAATATAGATAGAGTGAAAAAAATTTTTTAAAAATTAGCAATCAACTATTGACATTGCTAAAAATAGTGCTATAATTAAAAATGTAAAAAGTAAAAGATATCTTTTAAAAGTTAATATGTGCTACCAAAAAGGTGTCAACACATAAAAAGAAATGAAAGGAAGTTGATTTATATGATGATGATACCAAGAAGACATAATGATTTTGATTTAATAGAGGATATGTTTAGAGATCCATTCTTTACAAATGAAGAAAGCAAAATAATGAAAACAGATATAAAAGAGAAAAAAGACAAATATATAATAGATATTGATTTACCAGGATATGAAAAAGAAAACATTAAAATGTCAATCGAAGATGGATATTTAACAGTAAATGCTTCAACAAATACAGAAAAAGAAGATAAAGAAGAAGGCAAATTTGTTCGTAAAGAAAGATATATGGGATCTTGTTCAAGAAGTTTTTATGTAGGAGATGCAGTAGAAAACGAAGATATTAAAGCTTCATTCAAAAATGGTACTCTAAAAATTGAAATTCCTAAAAAAGAAAACAAGAAAGAATTACCAGAAGTTAAATATATACCAATAGATGATTAATATAGGTAATAAATAAAATAAAAGGCTTACTTTATAGTAGGCCTTTTATTTTATATAATATGAAAGTGATCTGAATTTTAGATTATTGTAATTTTTTTGTAAATATATAAGAGTAACTAAACTATTTTTTATGAAATTATTATATAATATTGCGAATGTTATATAATAAAATATATTGATAAGAAAAATTCTTTGTGATAATATAAGAAAAATAAGATAATATGTATAATAAAACTTATACATATCAACAAAAAAAGTAATTTTTATATTTTAAGATAATAAAATATAATAGGAGGAAAGAAAATATGGCAATACATAATTCAGCTAAAGATGGAGAAATCGCAAAAGTAGTTTTGATGCCAGGAGATCCATTGAGAGCAAAATATATAGCAGAAAAATTTTTAAATAGTTATAGATTAGTTAGTGATGTTCGTAATATATATGCATATACAGGAAAATATAAAGGAAAAGAAATTTCAATTATGGCTTCTGGTATGGGAATGCCAAGTATGGGAATATACTGTTATGAATTATATAAATTTTATGGAGTAGAAAAAATAATTAGAATAGGTTCTTGTGGAGCTTATGTTCCAGAATTGAATCTATTAGATACTTTATTAGTAGATGGAAGCTATACAGAAGGAAATTTTGCTTATAATATGTCAAACGAAAAATGTAATTTTGTAAAAAGTAATGAATTATTAAATGATACAATATTAAAAGTTGCAGATGAATTGCAAATAGATTGCAAAAAAGTGAATATTGCTTGTACAGAATGTTTTGACGCATATACAGAAAATCCACAAGATTATGTTGAAAGATTACCTAAAGAATATAATATAGTTGGATCAGAAATGGAAAGCTTTGCTTTATTTTATACAGCAAAACAATTAGGTAAAAAAGCAGCATGTTTATTGACGGTTGTTGATTCAAATGTAAAAGATGCAGAAAATAAAAAATTAACTTCTGAAGAAAGAGAATTATCATTAAATAATATGATAGAAATAGCATTAGAAACTGCAATTAAGTAAAAAAATGGTAATAAAATATTCCAAAATGAAAAATAATATAATTTTAAGTTAATAATGCAAAATTATATTGTTAAAAATAAAAATCTATTAAATTTGATTTTCAAAGTTTTAAATAGAATAAGAATTTTCAAAAACTTCAAGTGAAAAGTTAAATGCAATTCTGTAAAGTAAATGCAATTCATATGAGAAAAAGCAAGTTTTAAGCGATATTTTAGAAAAAAATAAAAAAGTTTTGAAAATGTGTTGACAATATAAATTGAAAGTGCTAAAATACTAAACAGTTGCTGAAAAACAAACAACAAATTTAGCTAATAAATTTACAAAAATTAAGCACAAAATAGTCTGAATTTAAGACTAAAAAATAAAACTAAAAAAAATTAAAAAAGTTTTAAAAAAGTGTTGACAATGTAAATTGAAAGTGCTAAAATATAAAACAGTTCCGCTAAGGTAAACGAAGCGAAACAGAACATTGAAAACACAGAATTTTGTAGAAAAAATCAATACAATT
>CAKPRG010000012.1 GCA_934182465.1 uncultured Clostridia bacterium
TTTGTAAATAATTTTACAACCAAAAAAATTAGATGTAAACTCATTTATTTACATCTAACAGTATACATGTAATTTGTAACTTATTAATAAAGGTATTTTTTACCATCTTCAGCAGTACGCTCAAAAAACGAGCATACTACTGAAGATAATTTTTCATATTTTGAATATAGCGAGCTTTTCCAATTTATGTTTTTAAACTATTATACATATTTTATAGCAAGAACAAATATTTGTCTATACTTAACAGCAGAATTATTAATTATTTTTATCCAAAATTGTCGTGGCATCTTTGATATTATTTAATTTTTGTAATGTTGTTAAAGTAATTTTTTGCTCTATTTATTCTTATACATAAAGCATTCTTTATCGTGAGAGTAAATAATTCCTATTGCTTGTAAATAAGAATATATAATTGTACTTCCCACAAATTTCATTCCTCTTTTTTGTAAATCTTTTGACAAATTGTCTGATAATTGATTTGTCGTTTTATCTATTTCATAAATAATTACATCATTGGTAAAAGTCTTTAAATAGTTATGGAATGTACCATATTCGTTTTGTATTTTCTTAAAAATTTTGCTATTATTTATAGTAGCATTTATTTTCAGTTTATTTCTTATAATTTTTTCATTTTTTAATAATTCTTGAACTTTTTCATCATTGTAATTACATATCTTCTCTACTTCAAAATTATCAAATGCTTTTCTAAAATCTTCCCTTTTATTTAAAATACATTCCCAAGAAAGCCCTGCTTGAAAAGATTCTAGTATTAACATTTCAAATAAGTATTTATCATCAAAGTTAGGTTTACACCATTCTTTATCGTGATATTCTATATATTTTTCATTTTTTAAATTACACCATTTACACCTTATCATAATACAGTACCTCGTTTTATCATTTTGTAATTTATTATTTAATTAACTTTTCAAATGAATTAGCATTTAATATAGTATTAGATATAAATTCTCCTTTATAGAAATTAGCCCAGTTATTAAAAATACAAGGTGCATTCTTTGCTTTTTCTAACGAATCTATTTTTATAAAATTAATTTTTACATTATTTTCCTTTGCATATTCAGTTAATTCATTTACTTCATATTTTACATAAGGACATTCATTGCTATAATAAATAGTAAAATCTTGATTATCTATTTGCATAGTTCTTGCATTATCATTAAATCTAGGAGTTTCGCTATCATCAAATTGTAATGCTAATAGTTCATAATCTCCAATAGTATCTACAACTTTAAATCCATAATGTTCAAAAAATTTTTTCTCTCCAATAAAAGGTTTCTTCTTTTTAGAAACTAGAGTACATATACCACTTTTACCTTTTTCTTTTGAATCGTTTATTGCATATTCTAGTAATTCTTTTCCAATTCCTTTGCCTTTAAAACTTCCTGCTACCCATAAGCAATAAATATATTCATAATTTTCACCATTAATAGGAACCCATGCTGTTTCTATTGGCTCATATTCAATAAATATTTTTCCTCTTGCATTTAATTTTCTAAAAATATGACCATCTTTTAATTTAATTTTTATCCATTCCTTTTTACTATCAACACCTGCTTGATGTTTTTTGTCTCCTATTGCACAACATATATGCTCCTCATCAATGTTTTTCAATGTCAAATTTATATATTCATTCATTTATTTAATCCTCTCTACAAATTACTATTTGTGTTTATTATTCCTTTACTATATCAGCAAATTTACAGTTTATAACCTTTTCTAAATCTTTTAATTCTACTTCAACTTGATATCCTATTTTTCCACCACTAAATATTATTTTATTAAAATTTTTAGCAGAATTTTCTATTACTACTTTAAATGGCTTTTTTAATCCAATCGGAGAACATCCACCATGAACATACCCTGTTAATGGTAATAAATCTCTTTGAGGAATCATTTCTATACTTTTTTCATTTACGCTTCGAGCACACTTCTTCAAATCTAATTCTTTATCAACTGGTATCATAAATACATAATTTTGTTTAGATTTTGCAATAGTTACTAGTGTTTTAAATACTTTGTTTGCATCTTCATTTAAAGTCTTTGCAACTTCAACACCACTTATTGCATCTGTATCTCCATAAAAATATTCATTATATTTTATTTTCTTCTGATCTAATATTCTCATAACATTTGTTTTTTCCATAAAATCACTACCCTTTATTATATAAAATTTAATTCTTTCTAAAAATCACTATTTAATAATTTGGCTAAGGTACTAATACATCTGTACTATCTACTTTTAAAGCAAAATATGGTTGTTCTTTGTTTTCTTCTTTTAAATATAATATAAAATCACTATCGAATATCATTTTTCTTTGCTTTTCTGTCCAAACTTTTTGTGTAGAATCAATTACTGCTTCACTCTTAACACTTCCACCAACATTATTTAATTCAAAATCTATTGTTTGTAATGCTTGTTTTATATAATATTTACTATTTTTAATTTCTCTTCCACATAATTCATCATAGTTAATTTCATCATTGACTTTTATAAATGGTACTCTTAACATATCTTTTTCTCCAAATGTTGTTTTTCCAGAATAACTACTTTGTTTCTTTTTTATTTCTTCATAATTTTCCTCAAATGATTTGTTATCCCCTGTTGTTTTATATAAAATAACCTCGTCTCCTTCTTTTGTTTTTAATTTAATAGCAAAATCATCTTCAGAATTATAAAACAATATCTCTACATTTTTACTTGCAATAGGATTATTACTGCTATCCACTCCAAAGCATTTTACTCTTGTTTCTGAATTATTAAATTTCATACTTCCCATTGCTGTTGAAAATGGTTCTAAAAAATTAAATTCTTTTTTCAATATTGCATATAATACATATCCATTTGAATCGTTCCAATCAATTCTATCTATTAATTGGCTATTCTCATTAAATTTTTGTTTTATTCCATTTTGAATTTTATTTTTTAAGTCTTCACCATTTGCCTGTCCTTGTATCTTAAAATATGAGTTCTCTGATAATTGATCAGCTGTAAAATTTTGTTTGTTTAATTCATTTGCAAGTTCTGATTCTCCATCTTCAAATTCAACTTTTCCTTTTACAACATCATTCATAAAATCATTCCATACCAAATTAAAAGTACCTACCCACACCTTGTTACTATCTATTGTTGATAATTTACTTGTATATGTCGGTGTTATTTGTGCTTTTCCTGTAAAACTTTCAATAATTTTCATTGTAGCATATACTCCACCTGCAAGTAAAACACTTATGCATAACATTATTATAATTACTTTTGAAACCTTATTCATTTCATCAAATCCTTTCCTTATTAAAATTTTTCGTAGTTCTTTTTTGCCTCTATGGATAAGATTTTTTACATTTTGAATTGACTCGCCTAGTATTTGTGCTGTTTCTTGATATGTTAATTCTTCAATTTTGACTAAATACATTGCATTTTTATATCTATCGTCTAACATATTTATTGCCGTAATTATTGCTTGTCTTTTTTCATTTTTTGTTATAATATCTGCTACATCTTGTTCTATTTTAATACTTTCATTCACAATATATTTTTCATTTATTTCAGTTCTTCTTTTCTCCATATTTATTTGATTATATGCTCTACTTTTAGCAACTAAATATATATAATATTTAAAACTATAACCATCTTTAATTTTGTTTTGCATAATATAAACAAATACATCTTGAGTAATGTCTTCTGCTTTTTGGTAGTCTTTTACTATATTATAAACAAAGTATTGTATTTTATTTTTATACTTGTTATATAGTAATTCAAAAGCATCTTTTTTTCCGTCTAAATATTCATTATATAATTTTATATCTAAATTTTTTTCCATATCTTCCCCCTGTTTTTATATATACAAACAGATGAAATAAAAAAAGGTTTCATTGATATTTATTTTTTCTTAATCTTAAAGCATTTAAAATAACATCACTTGAATCCATAGCAATATCAGTTCCACTTTTTACACTCACACCAATATCAGCATTTGTTAGTGCTGGACTATCATTTATTATTCCTCTATAATTTCAAATCCAATATCTGTAATTCTTTCTTTAATTTGCGCAACATCTAAATCATTTTCTGATTTTATTGTTACCATTCCAGTATTATGATCTGCATCTACACTTTCTATACCATTAATTTCTGATAGAGCTATTTTAACTCTATTTTCACATCCTTCACAAACCATTCCATTTATCTTAATTTTTAATTCTTTCATTTTATATGATCCTCCTTGTTTTTTTATAATTATATCGTATTTTTTCTAAATAATATATATTTTTTCTTTATTTTATTATTTTTTATAATTTTTAATTTTTTCTTGTCTTTTATTTGGTATGTTTGCTTTTATTTGGTGTGTCTGTTGATAAATTGACATAAAACCTAAAATATGGTATACTTTTAATGTCACTTTAATGGATTAGCTAAATAGTAATTACTAGGAGGTAAATGAATGCAAAAAGACGTAAAGTATACAGGACACAAAGGTACAGGTATATCTATCAGTGTTTATAGAGGATTCGACCGGTATGAGGTAATAGTAAAAATTCCTAAAAAATCAATCACTAATGAGATACATATCGAGACATCTAACTTTGCAATTAATTTATGCATTTCTAATGAAATTAGAAACATGTCTGAAGATTTGATTATCAAGTACAGTAAAGGATATAATTTTGCAAAATATGGGTATATCAGGAAAAAACCGTCTGTAGAAAAATTCAATTCAGAGCAATATACTGGTTCTATCAAGCTTATGCCAAAATTCTATATTCCGGCTTCAAGACGTGCAACAAATGCAAAACTCAGAAATGCTGCCGCATTTTCCAAAATGATGTCTAGTAAATCTAAAGAATCGGCACCGTCTAAATACACGCCATATAAGTATTCAAATATAAGCCAGCCATATTCTGGTGGCTTAGTTCGACCTAAATAAAAAAGAATCTGTACTCTATTTTACTGGAGTACAGATTTTTTTTGTTTATATAATACTCATAGAATATATAAATTATGAGGTTCTTGATTTTTACCTTAAATAAAGAAATAATAGAACACTAGATAATACATTCTTAATAAATTAATTTACGAGTTACTTTATGAGAATAAGTTTTTATTACTCATATTTGTAGCATAACATATTTTTTACTATTATACAAGTTATGCTTTATCTCCTTCTACAAACAAAAATTTGTTTACAGCACTTATGTATATAACTAAGTATGATATTGATGCCAAAAATCCTCCTAAAACATCACTTGTATAATGTACTCCTAAATAAATTCTACTTATTCCAATAGAACATATTAAAATACTTAATAGTACTATTAGAGTCCATTTAATATATTTATTTTCCACATATTTATAAATTAAATATATTAAATATCCATAAAACGCCATACTTACCATTGAATGTCCTGATGGAAAACTATATCCCGTTTCTTCAATAATTCTATATTCTGTTGGTCTTGGTCTTTGCAATATTCTTTTTAATAACTGATTTAAGGTTGTAGCTATTACCAAATTCAAAAATATTGATAATCCTATTTTTTTATCTTTTATTAATATAAATAAAGTAATCATTAATGTAATTATAAATATTGCGCCTCCAAAATTTGTAATAAATTTTGCTATTGGTGTTGCAAAATCTGATATTAAGAATGTTGAAATTAATTTATATCCTATTATATCACCTTGCATTATTTCTTTATTAAATACATCTTCTGCTATCGCAAAAAATCCTATTAAGCAGATGAACAACAAAATCCATCTTAAGTTTTTGATAATAAAATCTTTTATTTTTTCTTTCATATATCACCTCTACATCATTATGAATTTTACTTTTCTGTATAAATTTTTATATTTAATACATTAAAATATTTTTCTTCATGAATACCTGCAAATCCACCTGATCGATTTTCTTGCGTAATAGGGATTAATAATACTAACAAAATTATTAATATTAAAATAGGTATTTTATATTTAGTACTATTACTTTTTTTAAAAGTAATGACAATTGAAACACTTAATATGCATATAAGCAAAATTAAATTGTAAATCAAAAGTATAGTACTACCATAAAATCCATCCATTATTAATTGTTCACCACCGTATGAACTTGTTTCAATTCCACTTGTGATTCCTTTAGTGCATATTAAACTTAATAATAATATAAATAATATAACATATATAATTTTGTATTTTTTCATAATTAATCTCCTTTTATAAAATTCATATATTTATTATACTTTATTCCTTTACTATTTGTCTATAAATTATTTTCACATAAAAATTTTGCAAAAAACAAAATAAACCTCACCTAAAGTCTTTTGGTGGGGTTTATTGCTATAATTTTATATTTTTTTAATTTTACAATTTATCAAATTTTACATCTAGTTATATTATGTACTTTCTTTAAAATTTAAATTGTATTATTAATTACTTATTATTTAAATATTTTTCCATAACAGAAACAAATTCTTCATTGTCTTTTGTGTTAACCATTTGTTTTATTAATTGTTCTGTCATTTCAGCTGTTCCAACATTAGACATAGTTCTACGAATAGAATATGCTACTGCTAGTTCACGTGGTGTTAATAATAAATCTTCTCTACGAGTTCCTGATTGATTTATGTCTATTGCAGGGAAAATACGTTTTTCAGCTAAGCTTCTGTCTAATCTAACTTCCATATTTCCTGTTCCTTTAAATTCTTCAAATATAACTTCATCCATTCTACTTCCTGTTTCAACTAATGCACTTGCTAAAATAGTTAAGCTTCCTGCATCTTCAGTATTTCTAGCTGCTCCAAAAAATCTTTTTGGTTTATATAATGCACTTGGATCAAAACCACCAGATAAAGTTTTTCCTGATGAAGGTATTACAAGGTTATATGCTCTTGCAAGTCTTGTAATGCTGTCTAATAATATAACAACATCTTTCTTTTGTTCTGTAAGTCTTTTTGCTCTTTCTAATACCATTTCTGCAACTTTTACATGATGTTCTGGTTGTTCATCAAATGTTGAATATATTACATCACCTTTTACAGAACGTTTCATATCTGTAACTTCTTCTGGTCTTTCATCTATAAGTAATACTATTAGTTCTACATCTGGATTATTAGTTGTAATACTATTAGCTATTTTCTTTAATATAGTTGTTTTTCCAGCTTTTGGTGGAGCAACAATCATACCTCTTTGTCCTTTACCAATTGGACATAGTAAATCCATAAATCTCATTGTATAATCTTTTGAATATGTTTCTAATTTCAATTTTTTATTTGGATATATTGGTGTTAAATCATCAAAATTTTTTCTTCTCATAGCTTTTTCCGGATGTTCTCCGTTTACTTCACCAACATATATTAAAGCAGGAAATTTTTCGCCTTCTTTAGCTTGTCTTTTTATTCCTTTGATTTTATCTCCAGTATCTAGTCTAAATCTTTTTATTTGAATTGGAGAAACATATACATCACGATTTGTAGAAAGATAGTTATCGCCTCTTAAAAATCCATATCCATCTGGCAATAATTCTAAAATTCCTTCTACATACTCATCTGTATCGCTAGTTAAAGTATATTCTGTTTGATTTTTATTTTTTACTTCTTTTACATTTTCATTTTCTATTAAATTATCAGATCCTTCTTCTGACACGTTTTCTTTTGCAGAGTCTAATTCTTCTATTGCATTAATTAAGTCTGCTTTTCTTTTTAATTTACTGATATTTTCTACTCCTTTTTCTTCTGCAATTTGTTTTAATTCAGCAAGTGAATGTTTTTCTAAATCCATAAATGCCCCCTAATATTTAATTTTTATTTTATTTTGGAAATTTTTTATATAGAAATTTTAAGAAATAAATAAAATTGTTTATTTGAAAATAATATGCATATTACCTTGTTCAACTATAAATTTCAAGTAATATTAATTGTAATGTTAACATTATAAAAAGTTAAATGTTTAATAAAACATACAAATATTTAATTTTAATGATTTAGCATTATAGAACATTAAAAATCCTACTATTTACTTACGTCTATATATACTCTTTCATTTGGCATATACATATCTAATTTTTCTCTAGCTATTTTTTCGATATATTCTGGAGTATTCATATTTGCTTTTGTTTCTTCTAAAGATGCTTTTTTATCGTTTAATGATGCTATTTGTGATTCGTAATAACTTTTTTCTGTTTTGTATGAATTTAATTTTACATTTTGATTTACGAATGTGTATATAGCATATATAATAAACATTGTTATAAATAATTTGTAAATTTTATGTGATTTAAAAAATTTCATCTTATGTAACACTCCAAATACATTTTAATTTCTCTATTGTAATATACTACAAAATTTTGTAAATTCCTTTTTATTTATGTTTTTTAATAATATTTTTGACAATATTATATGGTATTTTTATAATTTTTAGTATAAATTTAAAAAGATTTTTACAAAATTTTACAATTACATTTATTATTATAACACACACTTTACTGAAAGTCAAAAAATATAACAAAATTCCTAAAAAAATTGCAATAAATAAATAGAATCTTACTTCCCCATTATTTAATTCAATTATGCTAATTAATGTAAGTGCTCCACAAAAAATTAAAAATATCACATCTTCAATTTGTGTTACAAAGTCTTTTGTTTTAAAGTTTTTTCTAATTACTCGAAAAATATCATAAATTATGCCAATGCACATTCCTATAATAAAAAAGAATATAAATAATTGCCCTTGTGTATAGGATAACATATTTCTTCCCTGCTTCCTATGAAATTTTACTTAAATATTTTTCCTAATATACTTGTATGTTCTTTAAAACTCTCACTATTTGAATATGCCAAATTCGAAATTGTGCCATCTACACTAAAATCTGATGTATCAATATTTAATTTGTTTACTCTTAAATTTTCTCCTTTTATTGTAAGCAATCCTAAAGTTGTTTGAACTATAATCATTTGATCATCAAAACTTAACACATCTTTTACACCAGAAACATTTAATTTTTCTCTATTTTCAAGTACTATATTTTGAATTTCATTTGAGATTATTCCACCATTTTCCATATTAGCAACCTCCGTTTTCTTATATATTTCAATTTATATATATTCGCTTTTGGAGTTTTTTAGAACTTATACTGTAAATTTCATTTTGATATATTCTATTTAATTTGTAAAATATTTATATAATAATTGTAAAAAACAAAATTTCATGCAAATGTTTATTTCTTTGTCCACTCATACCAAATTGATCACAATCCTTTATATAATAGAAAATGCATTTTACTATTATAGAGCTAAATTTGTTAATTGAATTCAACAATCAATAGCTTCATAAAATAAAAAAATTCCCAGTAATTTTAATAATTACTGGGTTTGTTAAATGTTTAAATTGAGCATTTTTCTGTTCCAAAAAACTTTTTGTGAATTGCTTTTACTGCTAAGTCAGATTCACTTGCATCTACTAAAACAGAGATTTTTATTTCTGAAGTAGTAACCATGTGCATATTTATATTATTTTCATACAAAGCTTCAAACATATTTGCTGCTACGCCAGGTTTATTAGCAATTCCAACACCTATAATAGAAACTTTTGATAAATTTTCTGAATGTAAAATTGCTTCTGCATGTAGCATTTCTTTATTTTCTTCTAATACATCTAAAGTTCTTTGTAAATCATTCATTTTTACTGTAAAGGCAATGTCTTTTGTTATATGTTCACCAAAAGATTGAACTATAATATCAACATTTATTTGATTTTCAGATAATAGCTTAAATAACTTGTATGTTTTTCCAATTTTGTTTTCTAATCCTACTATCGTTATTCTTGATATATAATCATCTTTTGCAACACCATTTATAATCAAATCTTCTAACAAAGATTCTTTATTTGTAACAAGTGTTCCCAAGCTGTTTCTTTCAAATGTAGATTTAACATATATTGGAACTGCATATTTCTTTCCAATTTCAACACATCTATTGTGAAGTACTTTTGCTCCCATACTAGATAATTCTAGCATTTCCTCATAAGATATTGTTCTTAGTTTTTTTACTTCTTCTACAATTCTAGGATCAGCAGAATATACGCCATCAACATCTGTAAAAATGTCACATCTTTCTGCTTTTAAACTTGCAGCTAGTGCTACTGCTGTTGTGTCTGAACCTCCTCTACCTAATGTTGTTATATTTCCATTTTCATCAATTCCTTGAAAACCAGCGACAATAACAATATTTCCTGAACGCAAATAATCTTGTATAGTTTCATTATGAATATATCTTATTCTGCTATTTGTATGATTGCTATTTGTTAAAATAGGTATTTGCCAGCCACATAAAGATACAGCTTTCTGATTTTTTGTTTTTAATAGCATTGCAAGTTTTGCTATTGTAATTTGTTCTCCAACAGAAACTAAAACATCATGTTCTCTTGGAAAAACTTTTTTAGTAATTTCTTTTTCTTCTGCAATTAATCTATCTGTTGTTTTACCTTGTGCTGAAACAACAACTACTACTTGGTTGTTGTTATTAACTTCGTCTATAATATGTTCTGCAACTTTTTCTAATTTTTCAACAGTTGCTACTGAACTTCCTCCAAATTTTTGTACAATGATTCCCATAGTTGTACCTCATTTTATAATCATTGCATAAATAATTATCTAAATAAGCATCAATAATTCTTCTGTAATGATTTATTGTATTTTTAAATAAGATTTAAGTCTAAATCTTACTTTCTATTAGTTTATTCTTTTTTTATTTTTATGTGATTATGTAGTCTTTGCTTTATTCTACTCCATCTTCACATCCGCCTTCTCTTATGTCTCTTACATCAGTTTTGTAATAATCACTTTTTGGATTTCTACAGTCTCCACCTTCGTTGTAATTACACCATTTACATTTTGCAGACATTCTACTCACCACCTTTATTATTAGTTTTCATTATAAATTATTATTTTTATGAATCATTTTTAAATAAGAAATCATAAATTCGTTTAAATCTCCATCCATAACAGCTTGAACATTTCCTACTTCGTAATTTGTTCTATGGTCTTTAACAAGTGTATATGGACAAAAAACATAAGATCGAATTTGACTTCCCCAAGCAATATCTTTTTGCACGCCTTTTAATTCCTCTATTGTTTGCTTGTTTTCTTTTTCTTTTAAATTAATTAATTTAGATTTTAACATTGTCATTGCTGTTTCCTTATTCATTTGTTGTGAACGTTCTGATTGACAAGAGACAACAATATTAGTTGGAATATGTGTTATTCTAACTGCTGAATCTGTTTTATTTATATGTTGACCACCTGCACCAGATGCTCTATAAGTATCTATTCGCAAATCGTCTGGATTTATATTTACTTCAACATTATCATCTATTTCTGGTAATACTTCTAATGATGCAAATGATGTGTGTCTTCTACCACCACTATCAAAAGGTGATATTCTAACTAATCTATGAACACCCATTTCTCCTTTTAAATAGCCATAAGCATTTTCACCAGAGATAAGAGCTGTAACACTTTTTATTCCTGCTTCATCTCCATCTAGATAATCTAGTTCTTTTACAGCAAATCCATTGTTATTGGCCCATCTAGTATACATTCTATATAACATTTCAGCCCAATCTTGTGATTCTGTTCCACCAGCTCCTGGATGTAATGTTATTATAGCATTATTACCATCATATTTCCCAGAAAACAAAGTAGTTATTTGTAATTTTTCAATTTTATTTTCTAAATTTTTAGTAGAATTTTCCAATTCTTTTTCTAATGTTTCATCTTTTTCATCTTGTAATAATTTATTTAATTCTTTTAAATCTGCTATTTCATTTTTTATTGTTTTAAAACTCTCGATTTTTTTCTCGATTGTTTTTATTCTGCCATATACTATGCTAGATTTTTTTGTATCTTGCCAAAAATTTTCTGCAGAGCTTTCTTTTTTTAGTTCTTCTAATTCTTTGCTTAAGCTATCTAAGTTTGCTGTTTCTTCTAATTTATTAATTTTCTCTAACAGCATTTCTAAATTTCTTAAATTTTCTTCTAAATCTAGCATTTGATATTCCTTTCTTTAAACAGTTTAATTTTCTATTTTTCCTCTAGACCTTTATCTGCTTTGTCTTCTAAATTTCTTTTTGTTAAAAATTCAGTATAATCTTTTTCTAATTCATTTAATCTTGCAATTGCATCTTCTTTTGATGTATTTGACATATATAATTTTTCAAAAATTTCTCTAACATTTTGAACTCTAGAATAATATTCTTCAGGTTTCTTTCTAAGTTCTTCCATTTGATTTTGTCTTTCTGCTTTTATTTTACTAACTAATTCATAACCAGTAGTAGCTTTAGTAGCTGAAAAAAATTCTTCTGGATCACTATTATTTGGTCCTCTTCTATATAAGCTAACAGAATCCCAACAAGATTTTTCCATTATAGCAGATAAATTTCCAAGCATTGCATAATAAGGTTCATCATGAGTTTTCTTGTCTATTCCTCTTGGTCTCTCACCGTATTTTAGCATTTGTGCTTCTCTTTCCATTGTTGACATTCTACTTTCGAATTCATTTACAACCATAACTTTAACATTTGATTTGTATCCTCTTTTTCTTATTCTATCCATTAAAGCTAACTTTTTATTACTATTTAAAGTACACTCCATTACCATACTTATGTCTTTGTCTATAAGTTTTTCTTGAATTTCTTTTATTGCAGGATTAACAAATTTTCTACTTGCATTATATCTTTCTTCTGGTGCATATTTCAATAATTCTTTGTAATATTTATGATAAGTAGCAACTTTATCTGCATTTAAGTTAATTGGTAAATTATCATTAGAATCTCTTGATTGTATTTCTCTTGTTGCGAAAGCAGCAAGTAAAGTTTTGCCTGCACCAGGTTGTCCAACAACAAAAGTTACTTCTGGTGATTTAGAAGTATTTCCATCCATCAAAAAATCTATTAAAGCTATATCTGTGTATCTATCAATTTCTTCTTCTGTCATATCATAATCTTCTATTGGTTTCATAATTACTCTTCTCTCATTTCTAAATATTTTTTAATTAAAACTTCATCACCTAGAAGTATTTTATTTCTTTCTTCAAGTAATGGCTTTATTTTCTTTTTAAATATTTCATAATTTCTTTCTGTATTATTTTTTATTTTCTCTGCAATTATATTTTGAATTTTATATAAAGCTATTTCTCTATCAAAATCATTCATTTATTTGTTCACCCAATCTTCTATAACTTTTTCTTCTATATGTAAATTTCCTCTTCCTGTTCCAATGCTTATATCTGGTTTGTTTACACCATGGCTATCACTTCCACCACTCATGTATAAATGATTTTTCTTGCAAACATCCACAATATAATTTGTCTCTTCTTCTGAGAATTTACTGTAATAGCATTCAAAACCATCTATATCAAAATTATCCATTATATCTTGAATAAGTTGTTTTTTGTCTTTAGCCCATTTATAAATAAATATATGAGCCATTATAGCAACTCCGCCACAATCTTTTATAGCTTTTACAGCCACATCTATTGTTGGATAATCTTTTGATTTATCAACATGGAAAATATTGTTTTCATCAGCACAATATTTTTTTGTAAAAGTAGTAAAATCTTCCCATAAATCTTCTGGTAATTTTTCTTTATTTTCTTCATATTTTTTGAAATCATTATATATTGTAAAACTAGCCCAATCTTTATCTGGATTCCAAATTATTTCTTCCTTTGGTGTAACTTTTAATCCTAGCTTTTGACAAGCTTCATAAAAATGATTAAAATATTTTGTTTGTACATCTGCTCTTTGTTTGTCTTTATAATATTCATCTAACCATTTTTGCATTTTTTCTATATCGTAATTGTATCCTAATAAATCCATTAGTCTACCATTGTAAAAGCATTTTATTTCTATTCCTGGTACAATTCTTCCTGAATAATATTTTTTTATATCCATTGTTTTTAATTCATCATAAGCTGAACATCTATCATGGTCTGTTATTGAAATACATGAAAGTTTTAATTTTTCTGCTTCTTCTAAAACTTGTTGAACTGAAAAAGAACTATCTGAATGATTAGTGTGTATATGCATATCTATCATTGTTCATTTCCTCCTATATTTAATTTCTATTATATTCATAGATTATTATAATAGAAATTGAGTTATAATTCAACCATATTATATGAAAAAACCTGGCAAGTTTTAACTTACCAGGTCAAAAGCAAATTTTAGCAATTACTTTTAGATATATAAAACAATGTTACACTTTGTTACCCCATATAGTTGTCAATCAAATCCTCCAAAAAGCATAGCTGTAAGTGAGCCAGCTACAACTTCGGTAATTAAATTTAGCATATTCTTCTGAGCTGGAACCAGATCATCAAAGTTTTCAAATTTCATTGTTTCAAAAAAATTTGGATCCATGTTTCCTTTGCCAATCAAGTTCATAGGCAAGATAGTTGTGATTGAAAGTCCCAGTAAACCGACAGGTCTGTTTCCTTTGTAAGTTTTTGTATAAATACGATCAATCATTTTGTATATCTGCAAATATAGCTCCGAATTTATTGTTACTTCTTCTACCAAGTTATTCTCATAATGCACTGTAACTATTTCATTTCTGGCCTCTCGTGCTTTCTGATTGTACACCTTTATTATACAGGCCTGTTTCAAAAAAATGCTTTTTTCAAGAGCTACTGCTCCCAAAATAAGGTAATCACCTAAGGTGTGCCCACAAGATATCATTATATCAGCATCATTTTTGTTTTCTACATACCGAATTTTGTGTTCAAAAAACTCAGGTACTTCGAATTCTGATTTTATTCTTTCAAAAAATTCTGCCATTTGTTTTTCCCTTTGCTTCTGCTGTTCTTCCTGTAACATAATTTTTCCTCCTAATTAACTGATTTTGGTTGATTGTTGCTAATTAAATGTTACATTTTCTAATACCATTTCAATTAATATTTTTCTTTAGTATTAGAGTTTTTAGTGTAAAACTCTCCTTTCTTAATAATTCTTAATGAATTTTATTTTTGTTTACATAAATATTATACTATCTTTTAAACTTTTAGTCAATATTTAATTGATGTTGGTACTACGATAGTTAAAACTTTTACAAAGTTACATACAACAAATGTTAAAACATATTCCATAATTGTAAAATAGAATAAGTTTTTTTAGCTTATCCTATTATACCTAAGTGTTCTAATAAAATCTTCAAGCCTAATAGTATTAGTATAATCCCACCAGCTAGTTCTGCTTTTCTTTCATATTTATCACCAAATTTGTTTCCAATTTTAGTTCCAAATAGAGGTAATATAAATGATGTAATTCCTATCATTGGTATTGCAACAAACATATTAACATCCAAAAATGCGAATGTTATACCTACTGCTAAAGCATCTATGCTAGTTGCTACTGCTAATACAAACATTGTTTTAAAACTAACATCATCATCTTTTTCTTCTTTTTTACTAAAAGCATCTTTAATCATTTTTCCACCAATATATCCCAATAATAGAAAAGCAATCCAATGGTCCACACTTATTATTAAATTTTCAAATGTTGTTCCTAAAAAGTATCCTATCAATGGCATTAATGCTTGAAATCCTCCAAACCATAAACCTATAATGCATGCTTTTTTCCAATCCATTTTTTGCATTGAAATACCTTTGCAAATTGAAACTGTAAAAGCGTCCATAGCTAAACCAATACTTAAAAATAATAATTCAATTGTTCCCATTTTCTTTTTCTCCTATATACAAAATAAAACGCCTAAATATGATATATATAGCAATATGTATACTATACCATTTGCTCTACTCATTTCATTTTTGGGTGGTATAATAGGAAATAAAGCTAATATAACAGTTGATATAAATAATATAGACATATCAAAATTATAGCTCAAATTATAACTTATAGGATGAATGAAAGATGCTACTCCTATTATCAATAACATATTAAATATATTTGAACCAATTATATTTCCTATTGCTATATCGCTATTACCTTTTATAGCAGCAGTTACACTTGTTACTAATTCTGGCAAGCTAGTTCCAATAGCAAGTATTGTTAAACTAATTATTTTTTCACTTAAATTAAAATATTCTGCTACTTTTACAGCATTGTTTACTACAAAATCTCCTCCAATTTTTAATCCTATTATACCTAAAACTATTAATATAATATTTTTTAATATAGAATTTTCTTTTTCCTCTTCTGTGATTTCTACTATTTCGTTTGCACTTTCTTTTTTGCCCATATATATTGTATATGCGATAAACAAACAAAATAAAACTATTAAAATTATCGATTCTATTCTTGATATTGTATGTGATGTATTACAAAAGAACATTAAAATAACTGTAAATATTAAGCACATTGGGATTTCATATTTCCTTGTTTCTTTTTGAAATACTACTGGTCTTAATATAGCAGATAAACCTAAAATGAGTAATAAATTACTTAAATTACTACCAATTACATTTCCAATAGCCATATCTGAATATCCATCTATTGCAGAAGTTATACTAACAAAAAGTTCTGGCATAGATGTACCAATTGAAACTATTGTTAATCCTATTATTATTTCTGGTATATGAAATTTTTTAGCAATACCACTTGCACCATCAACTAATAAATCTGCACCTACAATCAAAAATGCAAAACCTACAATGATTAAAAATATTAATAAAAGCATTTTATTTTCACCTCTTTTTAATTATATAAACAAGATTCAATAATTATATATAAAATGAGCAAAAAAGAGACTATGCTTGCATTTTTATTTTGCAAACAAGTCTCATTATTTAAAATAAAGCCAGATATTTTATATCAGTATGTTGACTTTATTACATATTCTATATTTTATATGCTAATTACTCCCTTATTTCTTTAATATTTTACTATAAAGGAATTCATTTAGCAAGTTTTTTTCTAAAATTCTGAATTTATGATATTTTCCAATAGAAAAAACGCCTAAAATCTAACAATTGTTAAATTCTAAGCGTTTTTATCTAATTATGAAACTTTTGTTATTTTGTTATTTACTAAAATTTACCATATTTGAATTGTTAGCTGCTTCATCGGCCTTGTATTCATCAAATTCTTCAAATCCGAAAATTTTAGCCAATATTGCCCCCCGAAATGTTGTAATCTTCTTGTTGTAAGTTGCTACAGCCTCATTATACTCAGTTCTTGCAATAGTAATTCTGTTTACTGATTCTGCTATTGAATCCATTAAAGCTGTATACTGTGTACCTGCTGTTAATGTCGGATACTGTTCAGCATACGCTAACAGATTATTAATAGCAACAGACAAGTTTTGATCAGCCTCGCTCATTTTAGCTAGATCACCACTATCTATACTGTTCATAAGATTCTGCCGAGCATCTGCAATATCTGCAAAAACTTGTTCTTCATGGTCACTATATTTTTCAACCACTTTTACTAAGTCTGGTATTAAAGTTAATCGATTCTGCAACATATTCTCGACATTTGCCTCTGCAAGTTTTACGTTCTGTTTTGCATTTACAATTGAATCATATGGGCTTATAACCCAAAGTCTTATAGCACCTACAAAGATAATTACTCCAACAAAAATTGAACATACTGTAATTATTATGCCTTTCCGCATGATATTGTCATAACTATAATTATTGTCTTTCATATAATGTTCCTTTCTACTTATATCAGTTAACAAGTATCTTACAATTACTTAACAAATTAAAATCCTCTATGTGCTCCTCCGCCATGAGAGATTCCTCCATGTCCACTATGATGACTACTTCCAAAACTGCTACTACTATGATGAGAATAAGAACTACTACTGTAAGACGCTCTCCTTCGACGTTCTTCCTCCTCTTCTCTTTGCTTACGTCTTTTTCTCTCTCTTTCTCTTTCTTTATCTTCATGGTCATCTTCAGCAGCATGTTTCATTTTTTTAAGTTTTGCAAAAAGATTTTCTGGTACGAATCTTTTTTCTTCTTCATTTAAACTTTTATAAATCATTAAAGCTGAATCGATTCGATCAAGGTCATCTTCTTCTGCTCTAGAAGCTCTAGAAATAATTTTATTTATTTCTTTTTCCTTCTGTTTAGCAGAAGTATAAATCTCATAATCTTTTTCTGCTAAAGCAAAACTTTTGTTAAAAGAGGCAAGCCATATAGGATCTGGGAAATATTTTCTTTGATCAGAAGTCAAATTATCGTATACTGCTTTTGCTCTAGAAAATTTTTCATAATCTTCATAGAATACATCTGTTTCCAGTCTTACTAATGATTGCATTACATGGTAAGCTTCATCAGCCTTCTTTTTATCTTTTTTCTCTTTTTCTTTTCTGTCAAACTCTTTTTTTAATTCAACAGATTGAGTATATAAAGAAGTTAGCCTATTGATATCACCTGTAATGTATTTTTGTACATCTGGACTAGCGTATTTATATAATGCTATAGCAGATTCGAATTCTGCAATAGAGTCTTTATCTGCATTTTTACTCAGAATTTCTGCAATCTTTTTGTCAATTTCTTGAGCTGAAGCTTTATATTCAGACTCAATCATTTCCAAAATTTCCGAATCCAAATTAGGATGTAATGTAATTGCTCTTCCGATTTTTTCTGTGCACGCAGATAGCTTTGTTGTCAGTTCATTATTTTGCTTTTTAATTTCAGATATTTTTTGATCTTTTTGAGCAATTTCTTCGATATTTCTCGTCCGTTGACTTAAAATTTGCTCTTCATAATCTTTCCTCATATCTTTTATTTCTTTGTCTCTTTCATTTTTTAATTGATATATCTCGTTTTGCTGAGAATCAATTTTATTTACTCTCTGTGTATCTTGGTTTTTGTAAGATTCTATCTTTTTTGTAAGTCTTACAATTTGATATATCAATGTTATTAAAACGATTGCAAAGATTCCAATCAAAATTAAATATAATGAACTTTGATTAGAAGTTTCTGATTCATCAGATTCACTAATTTTATCAGAAGTATTAGCTTTCTTTACAACACTACTATTATCAGTTTTTGTCGATTTATTATTATCTGACTTTTCACTCTGACTAGTAGTATCTTTTTTAGCCTGTGTAACTACTGCATTGTTTTCTGCATTATTTGTAGAAGAGGCATTTGTTTGCTCATTTGGTACTTTTTCTTTAATGTACTCTATAACCGCATTTTGCAAACTTTCAAGTCCTTCATCAAATTTATCCTCTTTCAAATAGCTTAAAGCGTTTTCATCAATAAGTCTACCTGACACAGATCCTGGTATATATGCATCCATTTTTCCGCCAGTTTCTATCTTGATTTGTCTTTCACCAGTTGATAAGAGTATTAAAACTCCCATGTCATCTTTGCCAATTCCATATTGGTTGTACATAGCATGTGCATACTCATCTACGTTGTAGTTATTTAAAGACTTAACAGTTGTGACAACAACCTGTATCCCATCATAGTCTTTGTCTAATTCTACTGCTCGATCTTGCATTTTCGTTTCGTTTTCATCAGAAATAATATCCGCAAAATCATTTACATAAAAATCTGATGTAGGCTGTTCTACTTTTATTTTTGAAGTATCATAGATAGATTTATTACTATCCTCTTCTTCACAGCCAGTAATTACCATAGCAATTGTAAACAATATAGCAACTAAAAATACAACTTTCCGCTTAATACTTTGTTTCATAACATTCCTCCGTTTTTGTAATTAAAATCTTAGGGTTTACGAGTTACATCTGCATATTACTAAAACAGACCATCTCCTTTCAATTAAAATTTGAGATGTTTTTCAATAATAAAATTGAAAACACTATTTTTTATTATACTTCAATATTTACAATTAGTCAATTTTCAGATTATGTCTTTAGTTTTTCCTTTTATAAGATAATTAAAACTTAAATAAATTCAATCCAATTTCTTCATCAAAATATCTATCGACTGTTCCATCAATAATATTTATTACCATTTCGCAAGTTGCACTTACTATTGCTTTATTTAGATGGCCACCAAAAACTTCTCCTTTATCGTTTCCAGCACTCATATGAATATGAGTATAAAATTCTCCATTCATTGTGTTTATTGTTCCAGTTAGAGAAACTATTTCAAAATTCCCTTTAAATTCATTTGAATAGTATTTCTTTTCATTAACATTATACACACCTACTACAAAATTGTTTGTTGCTCCTAAGGCATTTACATTTGCTAATTTTATATTCTCTTTTATTGCAACTTCTTTTATTTTTTCAAGAATTTCCTCTCCTTTGTCAATTCTAACTATTATTTGATTATTAAATTTTCTGTAATCCATTTTATATACCTCCATTTTTATTTATATTATTTTGTGTTTCTATTGTATGTTTTTGATATACTTTTCTAAACAATATATTAAACTCATCGCTTTATACTTTCTACAAATATATAATTTTCAATTCTACGATTTTAGCGTCCATTATCTTCTTTTATTGTCTCTCTTGCCTTTTGATATGATTCATCTATATTTGAGCAACATCCTTGTGCATTAGGATTAAATTGCTTATGTTTTCCATAAAAAGCTATTATTTGATCTTTTAAAAATACTGATGCTGGCGTTTTTATTGTATTAAAAATATCTCTGTGAGTTGAATTGCTAACCACAATACCTTCTATATCGATTCCATATATTTGGTTAGCTTTTATTGCATTTTTATATCTCTCATCTAAAGTTTGTCCTAGTAATCTTCTTTGTTCTTTACCAACATCTTGTGGTGTAGTTACGCTTCTAAAAGACATATCATGCATAGGTGCTGGTATTTGTTTATCACTTTTTATCCTATCTCCATTTATATCATATCCGCCAGCTTTTGCTGCTTCTTTTTCTCCTACATAATATGCAAATTGAATTCTTTTATATGCTTCTGAATCAAATTCTTTTCCAAATACTGTTTCATAATCTTGAATTCCAATTGGATATTTTAATTTTTTTGTAGGTACTGGTATAGTTCCTGCTGCACCACCTATTAAAGCTCTATTTATCATTTCAGGATATGCTAATGAAAATCTTTGTGCAAATAATCCAGATGCAGAATAGCCACTTAAAAATATTCTATCTTGCACATTTTTTCCTGTTATTTGTTCAATTTCTAATCTAGCACTATCAATGCAAGCTTTAACTTTTTCATGTATTTGAAAATCAATTACAGATTCAACTGACATTTGCTGAAAATCTGGTAATCCTTTCAAACATGGTACAATTGGAACTACTATTGGGAAATCTGTCATAAAATCTTGATAATCTTTTTCAATAGGATTTTCACAATCATCTACAGCATCTTTAACATTTTCTGAATAACTATTCTTTTCTCTGCCACCAGCATTATATGTTTGTACAAACATTTCTGAATTATCTTTCATGCCGTCTGGTATGCCTATAATGTATGAGCCATCTTTTGTTTGGCATAAATGCATATCTATTTTTTTGCCAAATCTATTCGTTATTGTTTTATATCTCATATTACTAAACTCCTATTTACAAATACTTTACTACCTCTTCTACACTTTTTCTTGAAAAATGTAGCTCCTTATTTGGTTCACAATCATCTGCAATATATCCAATTGGCATCATAAAAATTGGATTTATATTTTCTGGTAATTCTAATACATTCTTAATATCATTTGTTTTAAAAGCTCTTACCCAACATGAACCTATTCCTAGATCCCATGCTTTAAGCATTGCATAAGTTCCGACAATGCTTAAATCCATTTCAGCTGTACTATAATTGTCTTCTCTTCTGTTTTTCCAAACAATATCCATATCACAGCAAAATAGCAAAATGATTGGAGCATCAAAAGTCATTCTACAAACTGATTTAATCTTTTCTTTAGCTTCTTTGCTTTTTATTACATAAATTTTCTGTGGTTGTAAATTGCATGCAGTTGGTGCTAATCTTGCCATTTCCATTATTTCATCAATTTTTTCTTGTTCAATTTCTTTACTTGAAAATTTTCTAACTGAAAAACGCTCTTTTATAATTTTATCAATTTCCATAATACTCTCCTTTTAAATTATTTTCTTATATAAATATTCAACTTAACCTTCTCTTATTTCAGAAATATATCTACATATATCTCCCCAATTATTAACTTCTTTTATATATTTATTTTCTTCTAATTTTTTTAAATTTGTATCTCTAAAATATAAAGTTCTAATATTGTTAGCTGAAAGCTTTTCTATAATTTTCCAATCATCATCAATCATAACATCTACATTTTCTTTTTTACATACATTTAATTTATCAGCTTGTCCCCAATAATATTTATCAAATATAATATTGCTTTCATTTAATACTCGTTTTGCATCATCTTCCATTTCTTTTATAAATGTGCCATCTGTTCTTAATCCTCTAGCAGTTATAACTACAAATTCATGTCCTTGTTCTTTTAAATAATTATATGCTCCTATAAAACCTGACATTAAGTTACTTTCTTTCGATATTTGTAAAAAGAATTTATCTGTAAAATCTTTTTGTTGTTCTTTTGTCCAATTATATCTTGCTTGAAATTTTGGTTCTTCTCTGTCTATTAAATTATTTTCTTTTAAAATTGCTAAATCATATAATTCTTCATATGTTCTAAAAGTTGTTTCACTATCTATTACAACTCCATCTAAATCTATTCCTATTTTCATTTTAAAATAAACTCCTTTATATTTTTATCCTCTTCTTTATAAACATTCTTTTTATGCCATAAAATCCTCCTAATTTTAATTTTATATATTTTTATTTCTGATGCAATCCTCTAAAAATTCTTCTGCTAAAATATCCATTTCAATTGTATCGTAATATTTTCCATTTACAAATTCGCTTTTTCTTCTTCTCCCATATTCTTTAAAACCACATTTTTTATAACACTTTAATGCTCTTTCATTAAACTCAATTAAATCAAGTTTAATGTTATTAAGATTTAAGTATTTAAAGCCATATTCTAATATTAATTTTATTGCTTCAGTACCATAACCATTATTTCTGTAATTTTTATCTCCTATAAAAATTCCTAATGTTGCTTTTCTTTTTAAATGATTAATTTTTTCTAAACTGACACTACCAATTATCTTATCCTCATCTAAAGTAATAATTGAAAAAATTGCCTCTGGTGAATTATTATCCTCTAAATACTTTTTTTCACCTGCCAATGTATATAATTGAGCACTTCTTCCTAAATAATCAGTTGTTTCAAAATCATTTAACCATTCTGTAAATATTTCATAATCTTCGCTATTTCTTGGAGATAAATATATTCTATCTCCTACTATTTTCTTAAAATATTTCATTTTATTCCTTCTTTCTATAGATTGTTTTTTAATAAATCTTAATAGTCTTGAATGTTCATTTGGTCTATATTATATTTATTAATTATTTCATCTTAACTTTTTTTATTCTTGTACATAAATAGAGCATTGCTTATTTGAATAACAATTAATTTTAATTGTTATAATTTAATACCAACCGCCATCAACTTTTATAACCTCTGAATTAATAAAAGTTGCTTCATCACTTGCTAAAAAATAAACAACATTTGCTATTTCTTCTGGTTTTCCAAATCTCTTTACCAAAATTTTCTCTGATTCAGTTTTTATAAAATCTTCTTCCAATTCTTTATTCATTTCTGTATTTACCCAACCTGGTGCTACACAATTCACTCTTACATAAGGCGCATATTGAACAGCTGAGTTATAAGTTAAGCTTATTAATCCAGATTTTGAAGCATCATAATCTGTACTTGGTGGATAATAAGTATTAATTCCATTTGTGCTTGAAATATTTATTATTGTTCCATTCTTATTATCATACATTTTATTTCCTATCAATTTTGTTAATAAAAAAGGAGCTATTAAATTAACTTTTAAAGTCTTAGTCCAATCTTCTACAGTTTTATCATTAAATTCTTTATCTATTACTATTCCTGCATTATTCACCAATACATCTATTTTCGAATATTTATTTTCTATTGTTTTGACCATATCTATAATGGATTTTTCATCATATAAATCTGCTTTTATAGTAAATACTTCAACATGATATTTGTTTTCTAATTCTGTTTTTAATTGTTCTGCTCTTGATGTATTTTCTTTATAATTTATTATAATAGAGTAACCTTCTTTTGCAAATCTTTCTGAAATAGCTTTTCCTATTCCTCTTGAACCACCTGTTATTAAAGCAACTTTGTTCATCATAATTCACTCTCCTATATTATATGAATATTTTACAACCTCACAATTTTTTAAAGACAAAGGTAATAATGTTTCTAAATCTGGTACTCCATCAAAATAGCATTTTACTGGAATACTAACTCCACCATGTGATACTATCAATATTCTTTTTCCTGCATACTCATTTTTTACACTATCTAAAAAACTATATATTCTTTTGAAAAAATCTCTTATATTTTCTGCTTTATTATATTTTAAATTTTGTTTATAACTCCAAAAAACATTAAAATCAAATTCTGTATTAATCATTCCTTCAAATTCTCCAAAATCTCTTTCTGAAACTCTTTCATCTATTACCATTTTGATACTTGTTTACCATCATTTCCCACATGTTCCATTTTGGAACATGTGCTATTTTCTTCAAGTTCTTGGTCATTATATATATTATTAATATGCTTTGTTATTGCAGGTCTTTTAACATTAAAAAGTGATGCTAAAGCTTCAGTATTTAACCATACATCTTCATTTTCTAATAATACTTCTACTTTTGTATTACCTTCTTCATCACTATAAAATAAAATGTTTTTCTCATTTCCAATTAATTTATCAGTCATTCTTTCCCTCTTTATAACATTAGTTTAATAAATATTTCTTTAAATATATAATATATTTTTTACATTATTTTTAAAAATTTCTTTTATATTACGAACATTTGTATTCTATCATATATTTATCTATAATTCAATCTTTTCCGAAAATTTTCTAAGCAATTATTCGCTTTTCTTGTACTAACAATTCCATTATATTTGCCTCCGATAAAAATATTTTTTGGCAAACAAAAGAGCTAACATCATAAAATGTTAACTCTTATTGATAATTTATATAAATTATGCTAAGCAGCAAAACCTCTGTAATCATTGATATTACTGATTTTTACCACAGCAATTCTTATATTTCTTACCACTTCTGTTAGAGGTGCAATAATAACAGTAGGACTATATTTGTTTCCTAAATTGTTTTGTATAACCACCACTGGTCTTTCTCCTTTCTGTTCACTTCCAACAACAGGATTCAATGAAGCATAATAAATATCTCCTTTTTTTATATCAGATTTAATCATCTTTCTTTTCAACTTTATATATAATGCGTGGTGGTCTATCATTAAATAGATTTAATATATTTAACTTCTTATCTTTTATCGTTTTATCAGATATATTATTTTTCCTTAATTATATTTTTACTGCAAATATAAGTTACTAAGAAGTATCCTCCATAA
>CAKPRG010000013.1 GCA_934182465.1 uncultured Clostridia bacterium
ATACTTTCCTAGCCATTTTATTTTATAAGATAAAATATCTGATGATTGTAGTACCGGAGCATTGTCACTAGTTTCTACTTGAGAAATACATTTTCCAAACCCTTCTTTTGAAGTTCCACAAATAATATCAACATATTTTGAAAGTATGTTTTTTTGATTTGTAATTTTTGAAATTAGTTTTAATTCTTCACTTAAGACTATTTTATTTTCATTATCAGATATGGCTAAGTCAATAGAAAATATATGTTTTGGTAATATATAAATATCTGATGTGTTGTAGTATCTTTGATATTTAAAATCTTTTATATTGTTATTATTTTTGATACTTAAAATAACCGTATATGTGTCAGCCTCTTTAAATACGTTTATATAACTTAAATCTAAAAGCTCAATTATTTGTTTATTTAAGATATATTTCCTCAGTGCGATACAGTCAGATTGAACTAAAAATGCAATAGGGTTTATAAAAGATAAAACGCCATTATCTTTTAATAATTTTTTTAGTGCATTTTCTATAAAATAAATATATAAATTTGGTTTATTAACTTGATTATTATTAAAAGAAATATAATTTGTTAAATTGTATAATTTTGATATTTTTTTGTAAGGTATGTATGGAGGATTTCCTATTACAACATCAAATCCGCCTTTTTCGTGGAATACTTCTGAAAAATAGATTTCAAAATCAAAAGTTCCGTCTTTTGTTAGTTCTTTTATTGTCGCATCAATTTGTTTTTTCAAACGTCTTTTTTCTGATTTTCTTGTTTCATTAAAGAATTGTGGTTTTAACTCTTCCAACTGTTTGAATAATGTATCATTAAACAAGTTGCGTTCAACACCTAGCAAAGAATTGCCACAAACAATTTTATAATCTAAGTTTGGAAGTGCCTTAATATTTTCAATATCTTCTTCATCTACAACAAGTGATAACCAAAGTCTTAATTTAGCAATTTCTACGGCACCGGATTCTATATCTACGCCATAAATAGAATTTTGGATTGCTTGACGTTTATATTCATAAGTGGTTCTTTTCTTTGCTTCCGGCAAAAATCCTGATTCTACAAGAGCAATTCTTGCTCTCACAATTTCATTCAACATTCCAATAGGGAAAGCACCTGAACCTATCGCAGGGTCGCATATTTTAATATCTTCCAATGCCTTATCTATCGCTTTTGCATTATTTTTTATAGAGTCTGAAAAAATGTAATTAATGCATTAAATGATTATATAAAACCATACATAGAAAAAGCGTCTCTAGATGAGTATAGAGAATATTTGCCAAATTTTGATTATGCAAACAAAATGCTTAAATTAAGAGAACCAAAAACTACATATAATGAACAAGTCTCTAGTAGCTCTGATCATATGTTTCTTCATTTATGCTTGTTTTTTGGACTACATGAAATGTTATTAGATAAAGAGTTACCTTATGTACCTCCATTTATAATTATTGACCAACCGACAAGACCTTATTTTGTAAATACAGAAAATAACTTTGAATATAAAACAAGTGAACAACAAATTGATAAAAAGAACGACTGGAGTAAAGTTTTAAACATTTTTGAACTATTAGATATGTTCATGAATAAAATACTTGAAAACAAAAAACATTTTCAAATAATATTGTTAGAACATGTATCAAAAAATGCTTGGAAAGATACAAAACATATTCATTTAGTGGAGGAATTTGATGGTCAAAAAAATGCATTAATTCCACCAGATTTTGAAAAAAATAGTGAGGCCTAACATGTTTGAAACTTTACAAAAACATTTAATAACAAATTTTGAAAAGGAATTGTTCAATGAAGCTATAAACAATTTAAATAGTAATTCAAGAATACGCTTTTCTAATTTTTCTTATGTTATGAGAGAACTTTTGGATACCGTATTATATCGTTTAGCAAAGGATGATTTCGTTTTAAATGCACAATGGTATAAAAAAGAAAATGATCGTAAAGTTACAAGAAAACAAAGACTTAAATATATAATTCAAGGTATTTATAATGATTTTTATTTTACTACTCTACTAAATTTGGATATTGAAGATAGAATATCGAACTTAAATAAATTTATAAGTGGAACTTTATCTAAACATACACATATTACTGAAGAAGCACTTAATTACAGCAATGAACAAATAGAAAGTTTCATTTTAGATTCAGAAAATACGATTAACAATTTTATAGTAATTATTGACGATTTGAAAAAGGAAATATCTAATAAATTATTAGATTTTTTATATGATTCAGTTCAACAAGCATTTTTAAATGAAGCATATAGTGATTTAGATATACTATCAACAAATACAGAAGTAGAATATTGGGATGTTGAAAATATTAGTTCTATAAATATAAAAAATAGTCTTATCTCCGGTACAATATCAGGCAAAGTATATGTAAAGTTATTATAAGGTTCAAATAGAGAACTTTGTATAGGAGAGGGTGCAGAAATTGAAGATGCATATCCATTCTGTACGACATTCTTTTTTGAGATTCCTACAGAGAAAGAGGTCTTTGAAGAATTAGGTATTACTGAAAAGGATATCAATAAAGTAGAGACAGAAATTTATAAATATTTTATTGGTAAAATATTACGCAATATAAAATTTAAGGAACCTATTATTAATACAAATAGTTTTTATAAATAATGTAGATTCAATCTCAAAGATATATTAATCTTGTTTTAATAGATAAATTACAATTTGCTCCACGCTCACAGAGTTTCGCTTTAAGCACTTCGTGCAAGTTCGCTCAATCTGTTCGCTATCCGGACTAGCGTCCGTCCGCAAATCCGCTCGTCAGTCCCGCCATTTAAAAGGCTTCACATCAAGTGAAGCCTTTTTTGTCGTTCCTTCCTAGATTGAGTATCAAATTTTATGTCATTCTGAAATCGTTTGACAAAGCGAACAAACGAAGAATAAGTTTTGTGAGCCTGTCCCCTGTGTGACAGAATCTTATAAACTTTCCAATCCAAAAACTAAACCCATAAATTTAGACAGATGTATAACCCAAGAAACTCCTTACACCAACCCTTTCAGAGATAATGTTGTAAAATGTAAACAAATAATCATAAATACTTAATTTTAAGAATGTTTATTTTATAATTGACAAAACAAGAAGTTTACAGTTATAAGAGCATAAAAACGGAAGAAAGACATGAAAAAAAGATTTTATTCTATACTAGGGATTATTATATGTGTAATGATGTTGCAAATGCCAGTATGGGCAAGCGTTTCTACGTGGAGTGATTTAAATGATGCGGCGAACAATGCTTCGGAAGGTGCTACAGTAAATATTATTAATGACATTACGGCAGACGGTTCGTCGATTGGCTTTTTGCAAAAAGTTTTAAAATTAGATTTTGGAAATTATAAAATAAATGGTGGTTCATATTCAGATGAATCGCCATTAGCTTTTTTAGGGGCTGGTGCTTCTGAAACAAAACTTGAGATTATAAAAGCGACATTCACAGGTTTTAATACAGAAAACGGAATTATAAAAGGAGCAAATCCCCGTATTGAATTGACTGATGTGTCTTTTGTTAATAATAAAGGAATGGCAATTAATAATGAGGGCTATAACGGCTTAGTTATTAATGCAAAAAATAGTGATGTAAACTTCAAAAACAATACAACTTACGGTATCAAATCTAATAGTAATGTGTATTTGAACGCTTATGACGGCAAAACAATAACTCTTGATGATGCAATTAGTATTGATAACAATTTTGACGGTAATTTGGTTATCAATAACTCGTATAAGGCGGGTACTGATTTGAACGGTACTGTTATTTTGAATAAAAATGTTGATTTTGCAAGTTCAAACGGAACGATTTCGTTGGGTGCAAAATCAGCTTATAAAAATGGTACTTTGAAATTAGGTGTAACTCCAGCAAATTCAAAAGACTTTAGATTGTCTGTAGGCGGTGAAGCGACATTAGATATGCAAAATAATAATGTCGACAATCTAACAATGAGCAGATTTTCAGGTTCAGAAGATGCACCTTTACATTTGAAATTAGATTATAACGCACAAACGGGTAAAATGGACTTGATTGTCGTAAGTGATAGTGCTGTAGGTGCAAGTACTCCGAGTATTATTGTTGATGAAATTAAGGTTCTTGTATCTGGTAATGCAACAAGTACAAAATACCTTGACGGTTTAGGTAAAACTGTTATTGAGGTTTCAAAGGACACTGTTACTGCCATAAAAGATAATGAAACTTATATCTTTAACCCTATTGCTAACGAAATAGGTGCATATACTGTTGCAAAAACAAACAACATTAATAATTATTCTCTGCTACAAGATTTTATTCAAAATCAACAAAATAGTACAAGTATTGCCCTTTCTGATAATATTACTTTGACTAATGATTTAGGCGAACTTGCAGGTAATAACAGAAATGCAACAATTTATGGTAACGGTTTTGCTATTGATGGAAATGGACATGATGGAGTTACTGTAAAATCTGGACAAACACTAGACTTTAATAAAATTACTTTAAATAATTTCACAAACTCATATATTGTTGATAATGCCGGAACAGTAGAAATGTTTTCAACAAGTTTGAACAATGCAAATGCCAAAAATATAGGGACACTTAATTTAATCTCTTCTGCATTAGATGGTGTAACAATTGACAATGCTGATAAAGGAAGATTGAACATTGACTCGTCTATTTTAAACAACACAAAAATTAACCACCAAGGTTACGGCTATGATAATAGCATTTACTTATATGGCGAAAACACATTTAATAGCGGTTCAATTAACGAAGCATCATCAAAGAACGGTGCTATTAGATTAACCTCTGGAGCAACAACTATAAACAACGGATTTAATGTATATTTAGAAACTCTCAATCTTGGAGATAATAATGGACAAACGCCTGTAACTTTAAATAACTTTGGTAATATTGATGTAAATAATCTAAAGTTATTTAATACAAATTTAAATAACAAAGGTAATATTAAAATTACTTTTGCAATGTATGATAATATGTCATCAAATGTTGTTAATGATGGTACTATTGAACTAAATAGTGGTGCATCATGGTATATTTCCCAAAACTCAACATTTAAAAATAATTCCACTGGAAATTTAATAGTTGCTACACCTATGGAGACTAAATATGTTAAAAACACTGGAAAATTGATAAATGAAGGGCTAATTACTGCTAATATCCAAAATTTTGACCAAGAAACTCATTGGGCTCCATATTATTATGGTGAATTGACATCAAGTCTTGATAATATTGCAGGTTTAATCTACCAACAAGGTGATGGTAACAATGATTCAATTTTCAATATCACAGGCGGAACAATTAATAATTCAAAAAAAATACAAAATTATCCAGATAAAAGTGGCGGTATCATAAATATTCTAGGTACTGTAAAATCATTAGTACGTCTTGATAACTTCGACGGCAAAACCTTCGTTAAAAATGGTGGTGAATTACAAGTTGCAGGTTCAGAAACATCAAAAATTTTCACTACTAGTGGTAATGTAAACTTTGAAAACGGTTCAACTTTAAACCTTAGAGAAAGCACGATACCTGTAGGACAACAATTTTCTCCGGATAATTTAATTTTAGCGGAGAATGATACCTTAAATTTAAAAATGAAAGATGGTCTTACTCTAAATGTTACTGATTCTTCAGCAAAAGGTAATTTCAGCCTAAAAGAATTAGAGATTAAAGACGGTACTGTACAAAACTGGAAATTAATTAATGATGACAATAACATTGATATCTACAAAAGAACTTCTTTAGACAAAGATTTTAAATTGATTAAGACTGCGTCTTCTGCAAGTGGTGTGAATTTTGTTACGTATGATAACTCAGTAGGTAATATTTCATACGGAACAAAAGACTTACAA
>CAKPRG010000014.1 GCA_934182465.1 uncultured Clostridia bacterium
TTATAAATCAATTTGTAATAATCAAATGTTCGTTTTAAGATTTTTTACCAAACAAAATTTTAAAATCTTTAATTTGTCTTATTGTAGCTCTACTACTTCCCCACATAAAAAATAAGCCTTACTTTAATATTTAAAATAAGACTTATAGTTATTTTTATATATTTTTTCGTTTAAATATCACATTTTTATGTGTTATCCTCCTGATATCCAAATATTATATTGCATGATGGTCTAATATAACCACCTCGGAAGCCATCAAAACTATAATTCCAATATTCACTCCAATTTTCTCCTGCTTTAGTTGCCTTACACTTTATTGTTTGACTTGAATTCCAGTCATCGAAAGCCATTGAGCCTATTGTTTTTACACTTTCTGGTATTATTATCTGTTTCAATCTTGTACAAAGTGTAAAAGCACTAGCGCCAATTTTTTCAAGTCCTTCTGGTAAATTTATCTGTTGTAAGTTTCTGCAGTTACAAAAGCAGCTGTCCCCAATTTCCTTAATACTTTCTGGTAAATTTACCTGTTGTAAGCTGCAGTCCCAAAAACAGCTATTTCCAATTTTCTTAACTCCTTCTGGAATTGTTATACTTTTTATTTCCTTATTATCCTTAAAACAGCTATTTCCTATTTCATTAACTGATTTTGGAATTTCAACATTAAGAAAGTTACCTCTACACTTTATTAATTTTTTTACTCCATCACGAATTATTAGAGTTTCACATGTTAATGCACCATCATCAAGACCATCTGATGATTCAACTATTTTCCCTATTTTTACTGTTTTTACCTCACAAAAAGCATTCTTTCCTATTTTAGAAACACTATCTGGAATCTCTATGCTTTCTATTGCATCACAATAATAAAACGCACATTCACCAATTTCTATTATATTATCTGGTATATCAATGTAGTTTAATTTTCTACAATAATCAAATGCCCAATCTTCAATCTTACTTAAACTTTTGGATAACTCAACTCTCTCTAAACTTGAAAAATAAAATCCATATTGGTGCAAGCTATTTTTCGAACTTCCCGAAAATGCCCCATAGCCTAATTCCTTAATGGTATCAGGCATTTCTACCTTTAAAATATTTTTAGTATAGCTTCTTACTGTTGGTTCGTCATCACCAGTGTCCTTGTAAATGTCCGAACTATATCTTGGATCAAGTTTTGTGCATCTACTTGGAAATCTTAATATTGTGTAATTATCAACATTTTTTTTATATCCAATAATTACTCCATAATCGGCATTATTTGGATCATCACTTTTCCATATAAATACATCTTCTGGTGCCGCTTTTTTATCCCATTCAACAGCATCAAAAGTTTTTCCTGAGCTAGATATTTTTAAATCTTTATCTACAAAAAAATCATATTTTTTGTGAGTTATTTTATATCCTAATCCACTAATTGAAACTGAAGAATCTGCCGAAATTTTTCTTAATTCATCTTCCAATATTTTTCTTTTATCTTCCCTAGTTAGTGTAGAAGTTGCATCTTCTATTTGTAAATAATTTATTGCCAGATTAACTTCATCTTGTGCTTGTCCTTTTTCAGTTGAATCTTTAGCATCTTTTGCTTTACTTATTACTCCATTATTGTTTAGTACTAAACTTATACTTACTCCTGCTAATATTAGCAGAACTACTATTGTTACAACTAAAGCAATAAGCGTAATTCCTTCTTCTTGTTTGATTTTTAATTTTGTTTTCATTTTTTAGTTTCACCCCTTTTTTCTCTTCTTTTGCGTTTCCAATACTTTTGTTTACAGTCTTATATTAGCATAACATTATTTTTATTTCAAGGCTTTTTACAATATAAAATAAAGTGTACATATTTTTAATCAAAACTTTATTTTTTATCTATTGTTATATATATTTTTTTATGATAGTATATACAAATAAAAGGGGGTGAAATTATTAAAAAGATAATAAACATATCTAAGAAAGATTTAATAGAATATTTTATAATACTTGTAGCAACTTTGTTGCTATGTCAAAACTTTCTACAAATGCATTTTTCATCTGATACTTATGTACTCTATGACATTGGATATATGGCATATCCTCAAAAATACTTTTTGCTAGACGGACGACTTATATCTACAGTAGTAAGTTTTATTGCCGGAATACTTAATATTCCAATAAACGCATATATAATAGGAATGGATTTTATCGGAATTATATTTGTAGGAACAACAATATTTACAATATCAAAAATTTTCCAAAAATTAATAAATCCAAAAAGCCCTATATTAAAAGTATCAATAGTTTTAGCAAGTTTTATTTTAATATTAAATCAATTCACTCTTGAATACTTATTATTCCCTGAATCAGCAGTAATGTGTTTCGGACTATTTTTAGATGTATTAGCAGTAAAAATAATGATAGATAGTCCACGCCATAAATACATAAAAATATTCATATTGCTTTTTTTAGCGGGAATATCTTATCAGGGGTTAATAAATATATTTCCATTGCTTGCAATGATTACTTATTTAGTAAAAGAAATAACTGAAGACAAACCATATAAAGAAAAAGAAAAAGCTTTCTTTGTGGAGATGATAAAGCTTGCTGCAATAGTAATTTTGGTGTTACTAATTTGTATGGGAATAGTAAAAATAGGAACAACATTGTTAAACAGTAAACAAGATAGAAGAATGCATTTAATAAACTTTGAAGCAGTACTACTAAGGGGTAAAACAGTTGGTGCATATTTAAATGAACTTTGGAATGAATGTATGGCAATGTTGCCAAAATACACAAACACAATAGTATTGATTTTAAGTTTTGTATTACTAATAATATCAAAAACGAAGAAAGAATATATTATGCAATATTTATTAATTGTATTTATAACTTTTTTAATATGTATAGTACCAATGTTTATATTTAATACTGGAGTATGTGGAAGAGTAAATACTCCATTAATGATGTTATGGGGTAGTTCTATTATTATATTATTGGCACAGATAAGTATTTCTCCAAAAGGAAAAATACATAATATAATTTATGCTTTTACGATTATCTCTTGCATAATAAATAGCATTTTTATTATGCAAAATATAACGGAGCATATAGCCGCCAATAAAGTAGATGAAAATACTGGAAAGACCATAAGTTACTTATTAAACAAATATGAATCAGAAACTGGAAAAACAATTACAAAATTTTCATTTATATATGATAAAAATCCACAGCAGTATGCCGTTGGAATAAGGCCAATGCAATCATTAACAGAAAGGAAATTCGCCTGTTCATGGTGCATTAGACAAGCGGTAGATTATTATTGCAATAAGAACTTAAAACAAGTTGGAACGCCTGAAAAGATAATAGAAAAATTTAAAAATATAGATTACAAAGAATTTTCTGAAGAACAAATAATATTTGCTGATGATACTCTTTATATGTTAATATATTAAATTTCTTACCTCAAGTAAATCCTATTTATATGATTTACTTGAGGATTATTTATTTTTTCAATTTTTTGAAAAGCATTTAATGCTTAAATATTTATAATTTTTCTATAATTCACAAGCCAATTCTTTCATTAAATCTTAACTTATTAATTATATTTATGCATTCTTGGTATTCAATTTTCCTATCGTCTATATTTCCTTCAATTTTCTTTAAAGTTCTATGATCATAATCATCTAATAAGTCTAATGCTTTTGAATATCCTCCAATTACCTTCAATATTTCTTTTGCATCATTTCATTCTAGTTTTTCATCAATGTGGTTTGCAATATCTATTAATTTTATAGTTTTTTCCAAGTATTCTAATCTTTTTTGATTTACTGCGTAACCTTTTAGCATATAATCTTTTAATACACTAGTAGTCCACTTTCTAAACAAAATACCATTTTGTGATTTTACACGATACCCAACAGAAATTATCATATCAAGATTGTAATATTGTACATTATATTTTTTACCATCTTCAGCAGTATGCTCAAAAAATGAGCATACTGAACTTTCAGATAATTCTTCATCTTTATAAATATTTTGAATATGGCGAGTGATTGTTCTTCTATCTAAATTTTATCTAAAATCTTCAAAATGCTTATTTCTCTATATTTGCCGTATTTTTTCAACAACAAACTATAAGTCTTAAAAATAAAAATGGCTTAAAATCGATTCTCGCAAGCCATTATTTTAAATAATTTCAAAAGATCTTACATATAATTATAATTCCATAAGTTTAATTAAAATCTGCAAATTTAAATTGCATACTATAAGTTTAAAGCATCAAAATTAATTTCTAAAATCATAAACAGATAATTTAATTAGTTAATAATTTAAATTAATTATAATTAAAATTTATAAATCAATTTGTAATAATCAAATGTTCGTTTTAAGATTTTTTACCAAACAAAATTTTAAAATCTTTAATTTTGAATTTTAAATTAAAATTATTTTATTACTTATTCTACCTGATGTTTACTATATGTTTTCTTTGCACAAATTAATGCTATAACCATAATAAAAATATAAGTAATTATAGTCATCATAGGTAAATCAATAACAATATTTCCTAACTTATATGATACCATTTGAGA
>CAKPRG010000015.1 GCA_934182465.1 uncultured Clostridia bacterium
ACTAGCTTACATATAATATAACCTAAAAAAATATAAAAAAGATTTAAAATTTTATTAAATTTTTAAATCTTTTCATTTTAATGTTTTATTAATTATAAATTAAATATATATTTTTGTATAATGTGCGATTTTAAATTTAAAATATTATTTTATTTCTTCATCTCTTGAAATTGTAATTTAACGAACTAACCTCTTTACTCTTTCAACATAATCATCTGCATGATTTATGCTAATATCTCCGTGATAATATCCTTGTAATACTTCAAGTTCACTATTTGGTATTAAATGAACAATTTTAGTTGCTGATTTTTTCATAATTGGTCTTTCTTTACTTCCAACTATTACGAGGATCTTTGCTTTAGTATGCGATAAAGTATTTTTTACTTCATAATTAGAATTTCTTGCTACTCCCAATATTTCAGTATTTTGCTCAATTATTCAAACAACAAGTTTAATATACCTAAAAAAAATAAAAACGCTTTAAAGTCGATTCTCGTGCGTCGCTTTTTTAGCCTTTTTCGAGCCTTTTAATAAATGCCTAAAAATCGGCATTTTACTAAAATTTATATAATAAACACTAGATTTATAAATTAGCATATCTAATCATAAACATATAACTTGTTATATTGTGATAAAGGATGATCCTATTTGACAGAAAAAAAGAGTGATAGAAATATCACTCTTAAAATACCTCTATAACTTGTATTTTTTTCTATGTATCTATGCCCACATATATAATTGACAAATTTTAAATGCTAATAGAATATTAAATACAAAAACATAAATTACTATTCATGTTACGATTATATAATAAAAGACAGATAATTTCAATTTATTATTCTTCTCCACGAATTGTAATTTTTTGTTATGATTATAACATCAAAATAATCAATATTTAACCTTAATTACTACTACATTTATTGATTATCTAAGTCTATTTACACTTTATATTTTTTAATCTTAAAGCATTTAGTATAACCGTTAAACTACTACAAACCATCGATAAACTTGCCCACATAGGATTTATAGTTATTCCTATTGGATTTAATATACCTATTGCAATAGGTATCATTAAAGAATTATAGAAAAATGCCCAAAACAAATTTTGTTTTATATTTTTTATAGTTTTTTCACTAATATTTATTAATTTTAAAATAGATTCTAAATCATTTTTAGTTAAAATAACATCTGATGAATCCATTGCTATATCTGTTCCACTTTTTACACTTACTCCAATATTGGCATTTGCTAAAGCTGGACTATCATTAATGCCATCCCCGCACATCATAACATTTTTATTTTGTAATGTTAGATTTTTTATCATTTCTGCTTTTTCTTTTGGAAGAACATTTGCTATTACTTTTGTTATTCCTAATTCTTTTCCTATTTTTTCTGCTGTATCTTTATTATCTCCGGTGAGCATAATTGTTTCAATATTCTTTTCATTTATCTTTTCTATAACTTGTTTTGCATTTTCTCTTATAATATCATTTACACCAATAAGAGCCATTATTTTACTATCTTTTATTACATATATTATACTATTCCCTTGTTTTGAAAGTTCTTTTTCATCTTCTTCGTATTTATTTTCAATATTGTATTTTGCAAGTATTTTCCCATTTCCTAATATTATTTTTTGTTTTTGAATTTCTCCAATAATTCCAAATCCAGATACATCTTCAAAATTATTTACTTGTAGTTTTGCAATTTTATTTTCTTTCATATAATCTGTAAATGCTTTTCCTATTGGATGTGTAGATTTTGTTTCTATGCTTCCTGCTAATTGCAAAATATCATTGTCTTTTAGATTACTATAATTATATATTTTAGAAATCTTTAATTTTCCATAAGTTAATGTTCCTGTTTTATCAAAAACGATAGTATTTATTTTCGAAGCATTTTCTAATATCTCACTTTTTTTTACTAATATTCCGTTACTTGCACATAATCCTTCACTAATTACCATTGCAAGTGGTGTTGCGAGTCCCAAACTACAAGGACAAGCAACAACAAGTATTGTAACAAATGTAATTATTGCTTTTCCTATTGAAAATCCTAATAGTAAATATATTATCAATGTGATAATTGCAATGATTATAACAACTGGCACAAAAACACCTGATATTTTATCTACGATTTTTGCTATTGGTGCTTTTGTGTTGCTTGCTTCTATTACTAGTCTTACTATTTCTGATACTGTTGATTCTTTTCCTATTTTCTCTGCTTTATATTTTATAAATCCGTCATAATTTAAACTACCAGCAACTACTTTTTCACCTATTGTCTTTGAAGATGGCTTACTTTCTCCAGTTATAAAAGATTCATCTAAATGTGCTTTTCCGTTCTATTATTTCTCCATCTACTGCAATTTTCTCTCCTGGTTTTGCTATAATTATATTTTCCTTTTTAATTTCATCTAATGTAACAATTTTTTCTACTCCATTTATTTCAATAGTTGCTTGATTTGGTGTTATTTCTACTAATTTTTGTATTGCCTCTTTTGTCTTGTCTTTACTTATTCCATCTAAATATCTTCCTAGCTTTATGAAATAAATTACAATAGCTGATGATTCAAAGTATAAATCCATTGTGTAGTTGTGATTTCCTTTCAGTATCATATACATTCCATATACACTATATAAAAAACTACTAATTACCCCTATTGTAACTAATGTATCCATATTTGGTATTCTATGAATTAAATTTTTGTATCCATTCTTTAAAATATCAAAACCATATATAAAAAATAATATTGTTAATCCTAATAATGTTATAGTATATATGATTGGATTATAATGTGGATTAAATATTTTTGGTATGGGCAGATTTATCATGTGCCCCATTGAAATATACATTAATATAATTGCTAGTATAGTAAATATTATAAATTTAATTTTTTCTTTTTTAGTTTGCTTTTGTATTTTAAATTTCTTAAATATTCCTAAACTTGTAAAACCTGCTTGTTTTATATATTTTTCTAGTTTTTCTTGATTTAATATTGTTTCATCATAATCTATACTAGCATTTGACATTACTAGATTAACGGAAGCATTTATAATTCCATTTTGCTTATTTAGGTATTTTTCTAATCCATTTGAACAAGCACTACAAGTCATTCCATCTATTCCTAAAATAATTTTTTTCATACTTTTAATCTTCCTTTACTTCAAAACCAAGATCTTCAATTTTTTCCTTAATGATATTTCTATCAATTTTTTCATCTGACTTAATTACAACTGTTCCTTCATTATGATTTGCAATTACTTCTTTGACGCCATCTATTGTGCTTAAAGAATTTACTACTCTTTTTTCACAACCTCCACAAACCATTCCATTAACATTTAATTTTATCTCTTCCATATTTTTTACCCTCTTTCTATTTTTTTAATAAACTTTCAAATTTATCATTAAATTCTTTATTATACTTTTTTAAATTAATTGGTTTTAAACTCTTATCTGTAAAACAATGTTTTGTTTCTCCTGTCAATACAATTTTACCATTTTTTTTATCTGCTATCTCATATCCAACTGTCATTCTTACTCCTGAATATTCTTTCACATAAGGCTTTATAATAATTGTATCTCCAAATGTAACATGATATTTATAAGTACAGTTTACTCCTAATACTGGTATTGTTATTCCATTATCTTCTAATAAATCAAATGGCATTTCTATACTTTGTAGCCAATAGCATCTAGCTTCTTCTAAAAATCTTATATAATTAGAATGATGTACTACTCCCATTTTATCTGTTTCATAATAATTAATTTTTCTTTCAAATGTAAAATCCATATTCTTCCTCTTTTCGTATTATTTATTAAATTTTTTGAATAATCCTATTAGCTCATCTATTATCTCTAAGTTGCCATTTTCTAAATCTCTTGTTACACAAGAATACAAATGTTTTTCTAATATATGATTTGATAAACTTTTTACTGAATTTTCAACAGCAGATAATTGTACTAAAACCTCATTACAATAACTATCATTTTGGATCATCTTTTTTATTCCTGTAAGTTGTCCCTCTATTCTATTTATTCTGTTAGTTATAATTTTCTTTTCTTCTTCATTTCTAACAGTTTTCTTTTTACAACACTCATTCATTGTCCATCACCACCCATATCATTATATACCCATAAGGGTATTTTGTAAATAAGGGGGTATATATTAAAAAAACTTTTTGTTTCAATGCTTTTACGATTTATAATAAAAAAAGTAGATATTTCTATCTACTCTTAAAATTGACTATCTAATCTTTGTCAAGTACTTTTTTATAAATTTATTATATTATCTTTTTGTATGGCAAACAAGCGAA
>CAKPRG010000016.1 GCA_934182465.1 uncultured Clostridia bacterium
ATTATAAACAATATTTTCTAGATACGCACCAATTTGTTCTTTTTTACCTTCACTTAAAATATTAGTAAAGCCTAAATCAGTTAGATAATATTTATATTTGCCTGTCAGAATTCTTTTACCTCTAACATCATATCTTTCGGCTTTTGAAATAAGATTTGCACGAGTTATGTAATCAAGATAATTATATAATGTTTCTAATGATACATTTCTAGAATCACTTTGCATATATTTTTTTAAACTATCAGGTGAAAATACTTGAGATGGAGTAGTTAAAATATAAGTAACTATTCTATTTAATAAATCTATATCTTTAATATTAAATCTTTTTACGATATCTTTTATTATTATTGAATCATAAATATCATTTAAATAAGTTTTTCTTGAAATATCATCTTTTTGCATAAATCTTTGTGGCATTCCACCCCATTTAATATAATCATTAAATGCATTTTCAATATCTCTATTATCTGTAATATTTAATAATTTACAAACTTCATCAAATGTAAATGGAGTAATTTTAAAACTTACATATCTTCCTGCTATGTGAGTTGCTAAATCACTGGATAATAAATCACTATTAGAACCAGTTATAAAAATAGATGTGTTCTTTGTTGCTCTTAATGAATTAACAACTTTTTCCCACTTATCAACATTTTGAATTTCATCAAAGAATATATAATATTTTTTATCATCAATTATTCTTTCTTTAACATAATTGTTTAACTTTTTAGGATCAGTATATTCCTCACAATCGTAATCTTCAAAGTTAATATAGATAATATGATTATCATCAACATCATTTTCTTTTAGCTCATCTATTATTTGTTTTAAAATAACTGATTTTCCAGAACGTCTAATACCAATTAACACTTTAATTAACTCTTGATCATAAAATGGTCTTATTAATTTTAAATATCTTTCACGAATAACCATAATCCATCTTCCTTTCTTATATATACATTATAATACTATATTTAATTTTTGTCAATTTATTACGATACAGAGTAATTTTTTTATAAAAATGTCAAATTATTACGATTGTTCTTCATATATTAACTACGAAACAAACCTTTTAACGATATACAAAAAAAGAATTTCAACATTGAGCCAAAATCTTTTAAATCAAAAAAACAATCATTTTTAATTATTATTCTTAATTGTAAAATGTAAATTTAGTTATATAATAAAATGTGTGCACTATTTAATATCATTAATTCTTTTGTTTTCTTTTTCAAACCTTTCAAAAACTTTTCTCTTAATATTTTTTCTAAAATTAACTATATATTTTTCATTAGGAAATATCTTTCTTGCCCTATTAACATAATCTATAAATTTTCTACTTTCTCCTTGACTAGATTTTAATGATTTTAAAATTCTATGCTTATCTATTTTTGTATGTCTTTTTTTTCTTTTTTGAATTCTATACTTTTCTCTTAATACCATCGAATCTATTTTTCTGTAAAGTTTATAAAAGAATTTAGTCAAAGTTTTATCTCTAAATTTAATATATTTTCCATCAAAAGAAAACCCTAAATAACTAATAAAATTTCCACCATTTTGCATTCCATCAATTTGTTCATGCAAAGAAGTAACTTGATTATTTTCATACAGATAGCCAGAAGTTTTATTGATATTCATTTTTAAAGTTTGGTATTCCATTTTTATATTACTAAGTTCATTCCACAATTCATTAATTGATAAAACTTTACTTTTAGGTATTATCATTATTAAATCATCAGAATATCTCATATATAATCCATTTTTACTCTTAGCATAATTATTAGCCTTAATGTCAAAATCAACCATATAAACATTTGCTAATACTCCACTTAGAGGTGAACCTTGTGGTATTCCAAATCCATCCTTATTTACATTTATTTTATCTCTAAGTTTTTTCTTTGCGTCTTTCCAACAAATATTATCAAAGAGACTATTTCTAGTTTTTATGCTTTCTTTTGTTTCTATTCCATTATTAATCAAAAATTCTTCAATATCATATCTTTCAATATATGAATATTTTGTCATACTTTTAAAAACTTTATACCAATCGTCTTCTAACTTTTCGATATTCATAACTTTACACATGTTATATTTCAATTTATCGTGACTTATGAAATCAAAGAAACTAGAAAAATCACTAACTAATATATAGCATGAGTTACATTTCTTTATAAATTTGATTGCTATAGCAGCAAAATCAATATTAGTTTTTCCTTTTAAACAAGTTCTGTAGGCTATAGCTGAATTATTTAAATCATTTTTTTCACAATATTTATTGTAATAATTGTTTAAGTTATAAGAATACCATTGATATATACACCTATCAATATGGGCAGCATATTTTATTGGCCTATCCTTTACTTTCCAATGATGGTTAGTATCCTCGTTTATTTCTTTAGAAAATTTTTTAAATTTAATAGTATAACTCAAAAAGGGATAAAAGCCATGATTAATTATAAATTCTTTATTTTTAATTTTTGATTCAACATCTTTTATATTTACTATCTTATCAATGTGTTTGTAATATCTTGGTTTAAATATTTCTTTTGTCTTTCTCATTTTCCTCCTAAAATTGAAGAAACACATCCTGGTCGCAGCCACCATTATTGGATGTGTTCAACAAAACCTTTCAATTTTTATTCTTCACAATACAAAATTTACTAAGTCCTTTTAATGCTGCACCCCTAACATTAATTATTGTATAATAATAGTAGATAAAGTATTGAATACATTAGTTCAATTCTTCACATCACTAATATCAACAATTCAGTCAAAGCGAGGTGGTTCTGTTATGAACTTAAACTTTAACCTAATAATTATCAATATAGTATTGACAATTAACATTTAACACCCACGAGTACAACTTACCGTGGCAGTATATATTATAAACAATTTTCTCAGAAAGTCAATAATTTTCTATTATTTTTAATCTTATTTTGTTTTAATAATTACAATTAGTGTAGCACATTTCTATATAATAAAATTCAACATTAAACCAAAATTCTTTTACTTCAATGGTAAACAAGACACTATTACACTTTGCCTACATTCTTACCATTCGCACCCCCAGCATTTAAGTGATTAGAAATCACTATAACATTGGGATTATTTCCATAGAATGATAATATCTCATCTGTTCTTTCTTTTGGAGATAAGGTTGTATC